>CAWJDX010000032.1:0-35208 GCA_963841755.1 uncultured Candidatus Rokubacteria bacterium | reverse complement strand
CGTGGCCACCAGGACCAGAGCGCCCGGCAGCATGACGGGGCGGAAGCCATAGCGATCGATCCAGCCGCCGACCAGCGGGCGCAGCACCATCGAGACCACCCCGCTCATCGAGAAGAGCAGTCCCACCTCGGTCTTGCTCCCGCCCAGCGCGACCACGTGCAGCGGCAGCGTGGCGTTGAGCAGGTAGACCGCGATGTGGGCGCCCGCGGTGATCCCCAGGCAGGTGGCGAGCGTCGGGGTGACGAGTCGCGGGCCCGGCGTCACCCCGCGCGTCCGCGCCCGAGCCAGAGCACGAGCGCTCCCGCCGGCGCGCCCACCAGCGCCGGGTACCCGATCGCGGTCCCCAGGAGCGCGCCGCCGGCGCCACGCAGCTGCGCCGCCGCGAAGGTGGCGAACACCAGCAGGCCGACGACGCCCGCGGTGGTCGCGAGCGCCGCGCGTCCGGCGGGCGGAGGATAGAGCGCGGCGGGCCCGAGCGCGCAGCCGGCGCCGCCCAGGGCCAGCAGGGTGAGGGCCCACGGATCCACCGGCCAGAGGCTCGCGAGGGCCGCGCCGCCAAAGAGACCGGCCCAGAGGCCCGGATCGCTCCCGATCTCCCCGCCCCCGGTCGGATCGAGCGCGCCCAGCCGCTCGCGCAGGGCCACGCTCGAGGCGAGGAACACGGCGAGCCCGGCCACCAGAAGGAACGCCTGCAGGGTGCGCCGCCAGGGCTCGGCGAAGAGCGCGGCCCCGGGCAGCTCGAGGAGCCGCTCCAGGGTGACGCCGCCCAGGAAGAGATCGGGCGACTGGAGCACCGCGTACACCGCCCAGGCCTGCGCCCACGCGAAGGCCACCAGCAGCCCGCCCGCGACGAAACCGGCGCCGCCGCGCGAGAGGCGGAGGACCAGCCCGGCCCGGAGGAGCGCGGCCGCGCCCACCAGCAGCGTGACGAGCAGGCCGACACGATCGAGCCATCGGCGCGGCCCGGCCTCGGCCCACGCCATGCCCGACGCGGGCGCGCCGGGCACGCGCTTGTCGGCCTCGAAGCGCACGCGCAGCGCCGCGCCGGGCAGCAGCTCGTCACCCGCGCGGAGCGTGACGGACTGGCCCGGCGTCAGCGTCCACTCGATCTCGGCCGAGCGGGTGCCGTCGAGCGTGCGCGCCCGCAGCAGGCCCCCGGCCGGGGCGGTCAGGCGGTGCACCTCGTCGAAGACCAGGGGCGCGCGACCGTGGGCGGTGGCGAGGCTCCGTCCCGTCGTCACCCAGGGGCTCGCGGGCGGAAAGCGGAACGCGGCCTGGGTGGCCACGCGGTCCCACGCCGCGATGGGGCCGAGCCCGACCGCCCACGCCACCTGCAGCAGGGGCGCCACCGCGGCCACGAGGCGCGATCGAGAGAAGCAGCGGCGCCGTCCGCCGCAGCGGCCGCCACGCGGTGAGCAGCCAGCCCGCGGCCGCGGTGACCACGATGCCCTGCCAGCGCGGGGCGCCGAGCCAGACCGCGACGTCACCCGCGAGCGCGATGTTCGCCCAGAGCAGGACGCCCACCGTGAGGAGGAGGGTCACCACCGGAAAGAGCGAGCCGCGCTCGTCGCGGCCGCCGCCCGCGGGCCGCGGCCCCGCCCGGAGACCGAGGACGATGAGCGGCACGAGAGTCAGGCGAGCCCGAGCCAGAGCCCCTCCGCGGCGCGGCCGCACGAGCGCGGCCGGCACCGCCAGCAGCGCCACCGGCGTCAGCCAGACGGCGAGGACGCGGGAGACCGACGTCATTCGTCGCGCGGCGGCGCGGGCAGCGGATCGGCGAGACAGCGGATCGCGACGAGCACGCCCAGCACCGGCGCGAGCAGCCCCCCGTACCACCAGAGCATGGAGAGGCCGCCGAGGCGGATCGACGCCGTCTGGTTGGGCAGCGCGCCGAGGACGAGGAACCCGGCGAGCAGGAGCCACAGCAGGACGACACCGGTCGAGCGGGTGCTCACCGGCCGCATTATAGCGGGGGTGATAACATAGCGACCACGAAAGGAGCCCTTCTCATGCCCGATGCGAGTCAGCCCGCCCCCATCCAGCGCGTGTTGGTCGTGACCGCCCACCCCGACGACTCCGAGTTCGGAGCCGGGGGCACCGTCGCGAAGCTCGTGCGCGAGGGCAAGCACGTCTCCTACTGCATCGTCACCAACGGCAACAAGGGCTCGAGCGACCGCAGCATGACCCCGGAGCGCATCGCCCGGATCCGCGAGGAGGAGCAGCGCGCGGCCGCGCGGGTGCTCGGCGTGGAGACGGTGGACTTCCTCGGGTTTCCCGACTGCGAGGTCGAGGACACGCGCGAGACCCGGATGGCGGTGACCGCGGCGATCCGGCGGCACCGTCCCGACCGGCTGATCATCCAGAACCCGAACCGCACCAAGAACCTGGGCGCCTCCCACCGCGACCACCGCATCGTGGCCGGCATCGCGCTCGACTGCGTGTATCCCCTCGCCCGCGACCACATGGCCTTCCCGGAGCTGATCGCGCAGGGGCTCGAGCCCCACAAGGTCCGCGAGGTCTACCTGATGTGGTGGGAGAGCCCCGAGGTGGTGGTCGACATCTCCGACACCATCGATCTCAAGATCAAGGCCCTCGCCTGCCACGCGAGCCAGTTCAAGGACTTCGCGGCGGTGGAGAAGCGGGTGCGCGAGCGCGGCGCCGAGCTCGGCAAACTCGAAGGGCCACGCCTACGCCGAGACGTTCGACCGTATCGGCCTCGACCGCTAGCGTCGAGAATACTTCCCCGGCGGGAGCGCATTCGCTAGAATGCCGCCCGTGAAGCCAGGAGCGCCCATCCCGGCCACCCTGACCGAGCTGATGGGGAACCGGGCCGCCCGGGACCCCGACACCCCGTACTTCCACCTCTTCGACGAAGCGGTGCCGTACGGCCGGCTCTGGCGGGAGAGCGCGCGCTACGCGGCCGGCCTGCGCCGCGCCGGCATCGACCGCGGCGACAAGGTGTGCCTGATCTACCCCACCTGCGCCGAGTTCTTCTACACGTTCTTCGGCGCCCTGCGGCTGGGCGCGATCCCGGTGCCGCTCTATCCCACCCTCGGGGTCGAGGCCACCGCCAACATCTTCCGTGACTCGGAGGCCAAGGCGGTCGCCACCATCGGCTGGTTCCGGCAGGGCGTGGAGGAGTCGCAGGCCGCCGCGGCCAACATCCGGCACGTGCTCGAGCCGAGCGATCTCGAGGTCGACGGCCCGGCGCCGCCGTTCCCGGCCGCGGCGACCGACGACGTGGCCTTCATCCAGTACACGTCGGGGAGCACCGGCCGGCCGCGCGGAGTGGTGCTGAGCCACGCGAACGTGGTGCGCACGGTGGAGTTCATGGCCGAGGCCGCGCAGCTCACGCGCGACGACGTGGTGGTCTCGTGGCTGCCCGCTCTACCACGACATGGGGCTCATCGGCTGCGCGTTCACCCCGCCCTGGAACGGGGCGCCGCTGCACCTGCTGCCGCCCGATCTCAAGAACCCGCGGGTCTGGCTCGAGATGGTCACCCGGGTGGGCGCCACCTTCACGGTGTCGCCCGACTTCGGCTACCGCAACTGCGTGCGAAACATCGGCGACACCACCGGGCTCGATCTCTCCTCGCTCAAGCAGGCGCTCTCCGGCGCGGAGCCGGTGCGCCTCAGCACCATCGAGGCCTTCGAATCGAAGTTCGGCGTCCAGAACCTCATCACGCCCTGCTACGGGCTGGCCGAGGCCACCCTGGCCGTCGCCATCTGGCCGCGTCGGACGCCGCTGCGCCTCGACAGCTCCGGCAAGTTCCTCTCGGTGGGACAGCCCTGCCGGGGCGTGCGGGTGCGGATCATGGACGGCGCGCGACGAGGTGAAGCCGGGCGTGGAGGCCGAGATCTGCGTGGCGAGCCCCGGGGTCATGCAGGGCTACTACAACAACCCCGAGGCCACCGCCCAGGTGCTCTCGCCCGACGGCTGGCTCCGCACCGGCGACCTCGGCTTCCTCGACGCGGAGGGCTACCTCTACGTGACCGGGCGGCTCAAGGACGTGATCATCCTCGGCGGCGAGAACGTGATCCCGGCCGACATCGAGGAGATCGTCGATCGCGTCCCCGGGCGTGCGCTACTCGGCCGCGGTCGGCCTCGAGAGCGATCGCACCGGGACCCAGCGCCTGCACGTGGTGGCCGAGGTGCGCGAGCAGGCCGACAACGCCGAGACGCTTTCCCGCCTCGTGCGCGAGATCGTCCAGCGCGTGCGCGAGGGACGCGGCCATCGCCCGGCGCGGGTCCTGCTCGTCCGGCCCGGCACCATTCCGAAGACGTCGTCCGGGAAGATCCAGCGCTCGCGGCTCGCCGAGATGATCGCGCGCGACGAGCTCGCCGCCAGCATCCTCCACGCCTCGGGCGCCCCCCGCGCCTAGTCCACCATGCGGGCCCGCGCATGAAGGTCGGCTGTCACCTGCCGATGTACGGGCCCATCGGCACCCGCGAGAACGTGCTCGCGTTCGCGCGCCGGATCGAGGCGCTCGGCTACGACTCGCTCTGGGCGAGCGATCACGTGGTGATCCCCTACCGGATCGACCCGCGGTACCCCTACAGTCCCACCGGCCAGTTCCCGCTGGCCGCCGACGTGCCGTTCCTCGAGCCGCTGGTCACGCTGTCCCTGGTGGCGGGCGTCACCGAGCGCGTGCAGCTCGGGACGAGCATCCTGGTGCTGCCCCACCGGAACCCGGTGATGGCCGCCAAGATGTGCGCCACCCTCGACCACCTCTCGGGCGGGCGGCTCGTGCTCGGGGTCGGGGTGGGCTGGATGCGCGAGGAGATCGAGCTGCTCGGCGGCAACTACGATCGGCGGGGCGCGTGGAGCGACGAGGCGCTCGCGGTGATGCGCGCCTGCTGGCGCGACGCGCGCACCGCGCACCACGGAGAGTTCTTCTCCTTCGACGACATCGGGGTCTTCCCCAAGCCGACCCGCGGCGACATCCCGATCCTGATCGGCGGCCACACCGGGCGCGCCCTCCGCCGCGTGGTGCAGCACGGCGACGGCTGGCACGCGGCCTTCATCACCCCGACGGCTCTGAAGGCCGACCTGGCCCGGCTGTACGCGGAGTGCGACCGGCAGCGCCGTCCCTACCGCGAGCTCAAGGTCAGCGTCCGCGCCGGCCTCTCGCTCCGGAGCACCCCGCTCGGCCCGGATCGCAAGCCCCTCCAGGGCTCCCTCGACCAGGTGATCGAGGATCTGCTCGCCTTCCGCGAGCTCGACGTCGACTCGATCCTTCTCGAAACCCGCTACCGCGACCTCGGCGAGATGCTCGAGATCTACGAGACCTTCGCCCGCGACATCCGCCCGCTCCTGTAGCTCCGGTCGCGAGTCTGATTCTGATCCGATGTGACAACTCCGGTGGCGTGGGGAGGGGGGCCGGGGGGTGTCCGGCGACCACGACCCGTTTCGAGCGGACTCCTGGCGAGTAGTTCCCAATCTGGGGGGTTGCCGGCTCGGCTTGCGCCGGAGGAGACGGGTCCCGGACACCCCCCGGCCCCCCTCCCCACGCCACACACACTACTCAGCGTCGTGAAAAATGACGCCCAACGTGTAGCGGAGCCCCGATGTCACGCGGCTCACGCCATGGCGGAGCGCGACTCGGTAGACGCCGCGGGTGCCGCGGACGGGTCGCTCCCGGGTTGCGAAGATCACGATCTGGCCCTGCTCCAGTGGCACCACCTCGCCGCGCGACTGGGCCCGCGGGCGCTGCTCGACCAGCAGGAACTCCCCGCCGGTGAAATCCGCGCCCGGTCGGCTCAGCAGGCAGGTCATCTGCAGCGGGAACGCGATCTGCGCCGTAGAGGTCCTGGTGCAGGCAGTTGTAGCCGCCGGCCTCGTAGCGCAGCAGCAGCGGCGTGGGCCTGGTCTGCCCGCGCTCGGCGCAGATGGCCAGGAAGCCGTCGAGGTCCGGCGGATGGGTGGGCTTGCCCCCGAGGGCCACGCTCCATCCGTCCGCGATCGGGGCCAGGCGCGGATAGGCGTGACGCCGCAGGGCCAGCACGGTCGGCGGCAGCGGGTTCGCGAAGTACTTGTACTCGCCCTCCCCGAAGCGGAAGCGTGCCATGTCGACCCGGCTGCGAAACCGCCTCTCCTCCGCGTACAGCGCGATCAGCTCCGCGCACTCCGCCGCGGTCAGCAGCGGCGGCGTGGTGGCCCAGCCCCGCTCACCGAGGCTGCGGGCGATTGCGTCCCAGTCGAGCCGCTGCAACCGCGTCTCGATCGGCGGCGTGGCGGTCAGGCCGCGGGGCGACATACTTTGCACGGCCGGTAGCCCACCGACCGCGCATCCTCCACCGAGGCGAACACCACCCGGCTGTCGGGCCGCATGTGCCGTCCATGGATGCAGCCGACCCGGCACACGATGCGCGTGCTCGTGCAGCCCTCCAGCACCGGGGTGGTGCGCTCGAGCGCGGACAGCCGATCCTTGACGTCCGCCCCGAAGATGTAGCCGCCGAGGCCGCCGTCGCTCCGCCACACGCGGTGGCACGGCAGGATGAGCGGCACCGGATTGCGGCCGAGCGCGGTGCCCACCGCCCGGACCGCGCGCGGGTGGCCGACGCGCGCGGCGATCCACGCGTAGGCGCGCGCCTCGCCGAACGGAATGTGCCCCGCCGCCTCCAGCACGCTGCGCTGGAAGTCCGGCACCGTGGTGAGATCCACCGGCACCCGGAAGAAGGCCCGCTGCCCGTGCAGGTACTCGTGGATCTCGAGCCGCGCCTGCTCGATCAGCTTCCGCGCCGCCGCGGTGGCCGGCTTGCCCACCGGCCCGGTGCCCACCCGCGAGATGCCCCGCGCCGTCGCCTCGATGCCGAGCCGCGCCTCGAGCCGCTCGAGCGCGGAGCTGGACTCCCGCGCCGCGGCCGCGATGCGCCGCGGCAGCTCCGCGGCGGCCGCCTCGGGCCGGAAGTAGTCCGTCAGCAGGAGATCCAGCCGATCCGGTCGCTTGCCCTCGTCCATCGCGTCATACATGATCCGCTCCTCGCTTGCCGAGCTCGGCCCGCAGCAGGGACTTGCCCCGCGCGAGCTGGCTCTTCACGGTGTTGATCGAGATGCCCCGGATGCGCGCCAGCTCCCCGTAGGAGAGCCCGTCCACGTAGCGCAGGGCCAGCAGCACCCGCGCCTCGCGCGGCACCTGCTCGAGGGCCCGGTGGAGATCGAGATAGGCCGCGGGCGGGTGATGGTTGCTCGACCCCGCCGAGAGCTCCCCCGCCGCCGACCGCTCGTCGTGGGCGGTCCGGGTGGCCCGCCGGCGCAGCTCGTCCACGCAGACATTCGTGAGGATGCGATAGAGCCACGTCGAGACCGCCCACCGGGAGTCGTAGCCCGCAGCGCCGGCGAAGCACTGGAGGAAGGCGCGCTGGACCGCGTCCTCGGCATCGGCGCGGGAGCCGAGCAGCCGCCCGGCCACCGCGAGCAGCTTGCCGCCGTAGCGCTGGGCCAGGTCGGTGAACGCCGCCTGGTCGCCCCGCGCCACCTTCGCCATCAGCCCCCGCTCGGCGTCCATCTCATTCCCTCACGAGATATACGGCCGGGAAGCGAGAACGGGTGGAAACCAAGCCAAAGCCAAGCTTCGGGCCGACCACCGTCTAAGTCTTTAAGCTCTTCATCTGCGGGGGCCCAGAAATGGCCCCCGCACTCCCCCAGGCCGCGGACAACCGTCTAGAGCTCTCCTCGCCCGGCGGGCAGCCGTCCGGGCTAGATCTTCTCGCCGAGCTTGGCCCAGTCGTCGAGGAACTTCTTGAGGCCGATGTCGGTGAGCGGGTGCTTCATCAGCATCTCGAGCACGTTGAACGGCATGGTGGCCACGTGCGCCCCTGCCTTGGCGGCGTCGATGACGTGGAGCGGGGTGCGGATCGAGGCGGCCAGCACCTGGGTCTTGTACCCGTAGTTCCGGTAGATCTCGCAGATGTCCCGGACCAGGTCCATGCCCACGTGGCCGATGTCGTCCAGGCGGCCCAGGAACGGGCTGATGTAGACCGCCCCCGCCTTGGCCGAGAGCAGGGCCTGCGGGGCCGAGAAGCAGAGCGTCTGGTTGACCCGGATGCCCTCGCCGCTCAGGTACTTCACCGCCTTGAGCCCGTCCTTGGTGAGCGGGCACTTGACCACCACGTTGGGGGCCACCTGCACCAGCTCCTTGCCTTCCTTCACCATGCCGTCGAAGTCGGTGGCCACCACCTCGAGGCTCACGTCGCCCGGCACCACCTTGCAGATCTCCTCCACCAGCGGCCGGAAGGGACGCTTCTCCTTGGCGATGAGCGACGGGTTGGTGGTGCAGCCGTCCACCAGGCCCATGGCCACGCCCTCGCGCAGCTCGTTCACGTTCGCGGTATCCAGAAAGATCTTCATGTCATCCTCCGTCTCAGGCGCGCTCCACGCGGACCGTGGTCCCGGAGCGCACCGCCTTGAACACCTTGGGATCGCCCAGCACGCGGCCGAACACGTTGACCGGGCTCGCGGGCCGGATCTCGTTGCCCCGGCTCGCCGGCGTCGGCCCGTAGAAGATGCAGAACGCGGACCCCGGCGGCCAGTAGGCGAGATCCCCGAGCTCCACCACCTCGCGGGGATCCTCGCTCTCGGCCTTCACCGGGATGCCGAAGTAGATCTCGTCGCCCCAGGTCTGCCCGGCGACGCTGAGCGGCAGGGCCTTCCAGACCGCCGAGGCGGTCTCCGAATCGTTCAGGACGGCGTCCGCGGTCACCTTGCCCACCGTGATGCGGATCTTCCGGTCAGCCATGGACTCGCCGCGTGCGCACGACCGAGTGTAGCCTCGGGTCGAGTCCGGTAGCAAGCCGGCGCCGCTCGCCGCTCACCCGCCCTGGCGGCGGCGGTAGGCCGCGAGCCGCGCCTCCAGGGTCGCGCGGTCCGGGATGGCCGCGACGCCCTCGCCCTCGACGGAGGCGGCCGCGCAGCACGCCGCGACCGCGGCCGCGTCCCACGCGTTGCCGTCCCGGTTGTAGGCGACGAGGAACGCGGTCGCGAAGACGTCGCCCGCGCCGGTCTCGTCCTGCTCCACCGCGACGTCGGGCTCGACCCCGTACTGGTCGCCGTTGACGAAGAGGATCGCGCCCGCGGGCCCGCGGGTGACCGCGCCGACCGGCACCCGCTGGAACCACTCGAGGGCCTCCTTCTGGAAGGGCTCGATGTCCTCGTGGCTCACCACGACCGCCTGCACGTGCGGCAGCACCAGGTCGGCGTCCTCCCAGGGCTGCGGCGAGACGACGCCGCCCGCGCCCCGCTGCCGCATCCAGCCCTGCGGCAGGACCGCCAGCGAGGTGTCGGGGAAGGCGGCGGCCAGCGCGGGGTCGACCTCGCCCGCGACCGGGCAGAGCACGCCCAGCGCCACGTCCCGCCACTCGTCGGGCAGCGCCGTCCGCCTCGAGGTCGGTGGCGCGGCCGAGGATCGCCAGCTCGCGGACCCGGCGTCCCTCGGTGAGGCGGCCCGCCGTCCCGCTCGATCCGGAACGTCGTGGTCCGCGTGGAGGGCACGGTGACCACCTCGATGTCGCGGGGCAGCGCCTCCCGCGGGAAGTCGGGGCCGAACGAGGTGAGCACGCCCACCCGCAGCCCCTGCCGGTGAGCGGTGATCGCCGCGTAGTAGGCGGCCCCTCCCGGGCGGAGACCGCGCGGCGTCTGGTCGAGCGTGACGTGCCCGACGACGACGACGTCCACCGACACGGTCAGAGCGCCATCTGCTTGGCGATGATCTCCTTCATGATCTCGGAGGTCCCGCCGCCGATGGTCATGAGACGGATGTCCCGGAAGAATCGCTCGATCGGGTACTCGCGCATGTAGCCGTAGCCGCCGTGGAGCTGCACGCACTCGTAGGCGACCTTCTGGGCCATCTCGGCGGTGAACAGCTTCACCATCGAGATCTCCTTCACCGCCTCCTCCCGGTCCCGGAACTTGAGGCAGGCCGCGTAGGTCAGCCAGCGCCCGGCCTCGATCAGGGTGGCCATGTCCGCGATCCGGTGCCGGATCACCTGCTTGCCGGAGAGCGGGCCGTCGAAGGCCTGGCGCTGCTGCACGTAGGCGATGGTGTCCTCGAGGGCGCGCTCGCAGCCGGCCACCGCGTGCAGCCCCGCCACCAGGCGCTCGCGCTGGAAGACGCGCATGACCTCGTAGAAGCCGCCGCCTTCCTGGCCGAGCAGGTTCCCGGCCGGCACCCGCATGTCCTGGAAGGCCAGCTCGGCGGTGTCGGAGGCGCGGTTGCCCATCTTGTCGAGCTTGCGGCTCACCGAGAACCCCGGCGTGCTGCCCGCTCCACCAGGAACATCGAGATCCCCCGATGCCGCTTCGACCCCTCTCCCCCCTGGGGAGAGGGCGAGCTCTCCTGGATCCGCGCGGCCACGAAGTAGAGATCCGCCATCACCCCGTTGGTGATGAACATCTTCGAGCCGTTCAGCACGTAATCGTTCCCGTCCCGCACCGCGCGCGTCCGGATCGCGGCCACGTCGGACCCGCCGCCCGGGCTCGGTGACCGCGATGGCGGTCAGCGCCTCCCCGCGACAGATCGCGGGCAGGTAGCGCTCCTTGAGGGCCTCGCTCCCGGTCCAGTAGAGATGGGGCGACGCCATGTCGGTGTGCACGCCGACCGCCATCGCCAGGGAGGCGCAGCGCGCCCGGGCCATCTCCTCGCAGAGCACCGCGGTGGTGAGGACGTCGGCGCCGGCGCCGCCGTACTTCTCGTCGTACTCGACGCCGAGGAAGCCGAGCTCGCCCATGCGCGGCCAGATCGACTTGGGGATCTGGCCCGCCTCCTCCCACGCCTCGACGTGCGGCTCGACCTCCTTCTGGACGAAGGCGCGCACCGTCTGGCGGAACATGTCGTGGTGCTCGTCGAAGATCTTCATGCGCTCGAGTCTACCCCGTCGACTCCCGGCCGTCACCCCAGCGGGCCTTCACCGCGTCCCGGTCCACCGCGCCGTCGGCAGTGCGCGGCAGGGCGTCGGTGAACACCACCACGTGCGGGCGCTTGAAGCGGGCGATCCGCTCGCCGACGAAGTCGCCCACCTGCTGGGCGGTGGGCCGGGACCCGCCCTCGACCTCCACCACCGCCTTCACCGCCTCGCCCCAGCGCGGGTCCGGGACCCCGTAGACGCAGACCCCGGTGACCGCGGGCATCTGCACGATGACGGTCTCGACCTCGGCCGGGTAGACGTTCTCCCCGCCCGGCTTGATCAGCTCCTTCTCGGGCTTGCGCTTGACGTAGTGCAGGTAGCCGTCGGCCTCGAAGCGGCCCACGTCGCCGGTGTGGTGCCAGCCGTTGCGGAAGGTGTGGGCGGTCACGTCGGGCTGGCCGAAGTAGCCCTGGAAGACGAGCGGGCCTCGCACCACGATCTCCCCCGGGGTGCCGGTCGGGACTTGACGATCGTACTCGTCCACGATGCCCACCTGCGCCGCGGGCACCGGTCGCCCGGAGGCTCCCGGCTTGTCGGCCACCGGCTGGATCGTGACGAAGCCGCTCGTCTCCGACTGGCCGAACCCGGTCCAGAAGCGCGCGCGGGTCTTCTCGTGGAGGCGCCCGATGGTCGCGGGCGAATCGAGGCCGGAGACGTGGGTCAGGCTCGGCAGGGCGCTTCCGGCCTTCTCCGCCGCGTCGAGCAGGCTCGCCAGGACCGGGGGAAAGTCGGAGACGTGGGCGACCCGGTGCCGGTCGATCAGGCGCACCGCCTCCTCCGCGTCGAAGCGCGGCACCACCACCACCGCGCCGCCCGCGTGCAGGTGGGCCAGCGACATGCCGAGCGCGGTCACGTGGAAGAGCGGCAGCACCGCCAGGTAACGGTCGCGCGCGGTGAGGCCGAGCGCGCCGATCGCGGTGAGGTTGGCCGCGAGCACGTTGGCGTGGGTCAGCACCGCGCCCCGCGGGATCACGTCCACCGCGGCGGTGGAGATGACCGCGAAGGCGTCCTCGGGTCCGACCGCGGCCGCCGGCGGCGGGGTCCCGAGGCGATAGAGAGCGGCGAACGGGGTGAAGCCGGAGCCGGCCCCGTCCCCGAGCTGGTAGCGGTGCCCCACCCCTTTGCTCTCGAGCCAGTCGCCCACCAGCGGCAGGGTCGTCGCGTCCACCACCATCATGGCCGGCCGCGCGCGCTCCACCACCCGCTCCACCTCGGGACCGGTGAGCCGCCAGTTGATCGGATAGGCGATGATCCCCTGCCGCGCGCAGGCCCCGTAGAGGTCGAGGTAGGCCGCGTCGTTCTGGGCCAGCACGCAGATGCGCTCGCCCCGTCCGATGCCGAGGCCGGCGAGACCGGCGGCCAGCTCGTCCACCCGGTGGTGGAAGTCGCCGAACGAGAGCGTGCGATCGCCCTGGATGACCGCGGGGGCGTCGCGGTGGACGGCGGCCCCCCGCGTGATCACGTCGTAGACCGTGAAGGCGTGGACGCTCAGCTCAGCCACCGCTTTCTCCGCTTGTAGTGCTTCACGTCGCGGTAGGACTTGCGACCGCCCACCTCGGTGAGCCCCAGGTAGAACTCCTTGATGTCCGCGTTCTCGCGCAGGGCCTCCGCGCTGCCCTCGAGCACGATGCGGCCGTTCTCCATCACGTAGCCGTGCTCGGCGATGCCGAGGGCCAGCGTCGCGTTCTGCTCCACCAGCAGCACGGTCAGCTTCTGCTCCCGGTTCAGGCGCTGGATGATGGCGAAGATCTCCTCCACCAGCATGGGGGCCAGGCCGAGCGAGGGCTCGTCGAGGAGGATCACGCGCGGCCCCGACATGAGGGCCCGGCCGATCGCGAGCATCTGCTGCTCGCCGCCCGAGAGGTAGCCGGCTTGCACCGACCGGCGCTCCCGCAGCCGGGGGAAGTACTCGTACACCCGCTCGATGCTCTCGGCGACCCGCCGTCGGTCGGGCTGCACATGCGCGCCCGCCACCAGGTTCTCCTCGGTGGTGAGGTGCTCGAACACCCGGCGACCCTCGAACACCTGGACCAGGCCCCGCTTGACGATCACGTGGGGCGCGAGGCCGTCGATGCGCTGGCCGCCGAACTCCACCGAGCCCTTGGTCACCTCTCCCCGCTCCGACCGCAGAACGCCCGAGATCGCCTTCAGGGTGGTGGTCTTGCCGGCCCCGTTGGCGCCCAGCAGCGTGGTGATGCCTCCCTCGCGGACGTTGATCGACACGCCCTTGAGGACCAGGATCACGCCTTCGTAGATGACCTCGATGTTGTTGAGCGCGAGCATAGGCCTCCGGATGATCCGCGGGCACCGGGGCGCGACCGGCTCCCGGTGCCCGCTCGACGCGAGAGCGCTACTTGGCTTCCTTGATGACCTTCGCGACGACCTCGGGGTAGGCGCGGAACCAGTCGGTCCGCTTCACCCACTTGCCGCCGCTCACCTGCCACACCTGCACCAGCCCGCCGCCCTCGTGGTCGGTGGGGGTGATCTCGATCGGGGGCACCAGCCCGCCGAGCGTGAAGTTCTTGATCTTCTCGAAGCCGGCCTTGGTGTCCACCCCGGTGATCTTCCCGTCCGGCTTCGCCTTCAGCGCGTTGCGGATCGCCTCGACGTGGATGGCGGCGAGGAAGACGCCCCGGTTGTAGTAGACGCTCTCCTTCATCTCCTTGGGCTCCGGCTTGCCCTCCTTCTTGTACATCTCCTTGATCTCTTTGATGACCGGGTAGTCGTCGCCCACGCCCGCGAACTGGAGCGCGCTGTAGCCCTCCGCGACGCCGTAGCCGCCCGCCGCCTCCACGTCGGCCTCCGCCGCGCCCCACACGAACCCGACCACCTTCTTGAGCGAGAAGCCCACCCGCTTGAGCTCCTTGATCGCCACCGACGGCGACCGCCCGAACAGGTGGCTGATCACGAAGTCGGCCCGGTAGCGCTGGGCGATGTCGAGCACCTGCGCGCCCATCTCCACGCCCGGCGGCGGCACCGCGAAGGTGCGCATCTCGAAGCCCTCCAGCTTCTGAAGCTCCTCGAGAACGGGGAGCGGCTCCCGCCCGGCCGGGTTGTCGTAGAAGATGTACGCGATCTTCTTGCCCTTGAGGCTGCCGCCGAGCTGATCCTTGGCGTACTTCACCGACGCGGCCGCCTGCGACCAGTAGGTGGCCGCGATCGGGAAGATGTAGGGGTACTTGGTGCCGTCGGCCGCCGCCCCCTTGCCGAAGCCGGGGGAAGTGCCGGGGATGCGATCCTCGGTGAGCTTCTGGGTCAGGGCGTAGACCTGGGGCGTCCCGTACACCGAGATGGTGACCGCGCCCTCCTTCTTGTACCGCTCGTAGGACTCCACCGCGGGCGGCACCTTGTACTCGTTGTCGACCTCGTCGGCGCGGATGGTGTGCCCGTTCACGCCGCCCTTGAGGTTCACGAGCTTGATGTAGTCGTTGAAGCCCGGGCACAGGTTCGTGCCCACCGTCTGGGTGGGCCCGGTCCGATCGCACTGGGCGCCGATCACGATCTCGGCTGCCGTCGCGGGGGCCATCGCCCCCAGGACCAGGGCCGCTCCGGTCAGTAATGCCAGCGTCGCTCTCATGGCTGTCCTCCTTTGTTCTCGCTCGAGGTCAGTACGCGAATGGCCAGACCCGGAAATAGCTGCGGATGTTGCGCCACAGCCGGTTGAGCCCCTCTGGCTCAACGATGAGGAACACGATGATCAGCAGGCCGAACACGATCAGCCGCAGGTTGGGGATGATGTTCAGCAGGGCCCCCGACGAGAAGAACAGGCCCCCGAACGTCTCCATCGAGGTGCGGATCACGATGGGCAGCAGGGTGACGAAGATCGCGCCGAACACCGCGCCCTGCACCGAGCCCAGCCCGCCGATGATGATCATGGCCAGGTAGTCGATGGAGGTGGTGATCTGGTACTGCTCGTAGTTCGCGATGCCGAGGTAGTAGGTGTAGAGCACCCCGGTGACCCCCGCGTAGAACGACGAGATCGCGAAGGCGAGCAGCTTGTAGCGGAAGATGTTGATGCCGATGATCTCGGCCGCGATGTCCTGGTCGCGGATCGCGATGAAGGCGCGGCCCACCCGGGTCCGCATCAGGTTCATCACCCCCACGATGGCCAGCACCACGAACGCGAGCAGGAAGAAGTACATCCCGCGCTGGGAGCTGATCTGGATCCCGAACAGGCTCGGCCGCGGCACCTCGATCGAGGCCTGCACGCCGCCGCTGATCCACGTCACGTGGTTGATCGTCCACTCGATGATGAGCTGCCCGGCCAGGGTCGCGATGGCCAGGTAGAGGCCCTTGATCCGCAGCGAGGGCACCCCCACCACCGCCCCCACCGCGGCCGCCATCAGCCCGCCCAGAGGCAGCGAGACCCAGAACGGGGCCCCGAGCCGGACCGCGAGGTTGGCCGCGGTGTAGGCGCCCACCGACATGAAGGCCCCGTGGCCGATCGAGACCTGGCCGGTGTAGCCCACCAGGATGTTGAGGCCGAGGGCCCCCACGATCGCGACCGAGACCAGGTTGATGATCGACAGGTAGTAGTCGGTGAGCAGGAGCGGCACGATCAGGAACGCGAGCACCAGGATCACCGCGATCGACCAGCGCGCGATCGGCAGCGGATAGAGCGCCATGTCCGCCTGGTAGCTCGTCTTGAGGAGGCCGGATTCGCGATGGATCACCGGTCAAATCCGCTCGATGATGGCCTTGCCGAAGATCCCGTAGGGCCGGACCATCAGCGCGATGATCATCAGGACGTAGGGCGCGAAGTCCTTGGTGCCGCCCCCCACGTAGGGATCGATGTAGCCCGCCGCCATGTTCTCGACCAGCCCCACGATCAGGCCGCCCACGATGGCGCCCGGGATCGAGTCGAGCCCGCCGAGGATCACCACCGGGAAGACCTTGAGGCCCACCAGGGAGAGCTGCACGTCGACGCCGAGCAGGTTGCCCCACACGATGCCGCCCAGCGCCGACACGATGCCGGTCATGGCCCAGGCGAGCCCGAAGTAGCGCTCGACGTTGATCCCCATCGCCATCGCCACCTGCTGGTTGTCGGCCACCGCCCGCATCGCGATGCCCCGGCGGCTCCGGAGGAAGAACCAGCTGAAGGCGGCCAGGAAGAGTAGGCTCACCCCGGCCCCGACGAGCTGGATGGGCGGGATGAACAGCGGCCCGAGCACCACCGGCTCCTCCGGGATCGGCAGCGGGAGCGACTTCGTCCCCGCGCCCCACACCAGCGGGCCGAAGCCGCGCAGGACCGCGGCCAGCCCGATGGTGGCCATGACCACCGCGATCACCGGCCGGCCGATCAGCTTCCGGAGCATGACCCGCTCGAGCGCGAAGCCGAAGCCGATCATGCCGGCCAGGCCCACCGCCACCGCGAGCCAGAGCGGGGCGCCGTAGGCCGCGATGGCCACCGCCACCACGAAGCCCGCGATCATCACGAACTCGCCCTGGGCGAAGTTGATCGCGTCGGTCGCCTTGTAGACCAGCACGAAGCCGAGCGCGATCAGCGAGTACATGAGCCCGATCAGGATCCCGTTGGAGAGCAGGAGGACGAAGAACTGCCAGTCAAACATGGGCGACCGGCTCCGGGGCCACGTCCGCGATGCTGACCCGCGACTGGATGGTGGCCTGGCGGCCGTCCTCGTAGGTGATGACCGTGCTCAGCGCGACCTCGTCCTCGCCCGAGTAGAAGGCGTCGATGACCCGCGCGTACTTCTCGAAGACGAAGCGCCGGCGCACCTTGCGGGTGCGGGTCATCTCCGCGTCGTCCGCCTCCAGGTCCTTGGTGAGGAGGAGGAATCGCCGGATCCGGGTGCCGTCGGGCAGGGTCGTGTTCCCCTTCGCGATCTCCTCGCGGATCAGCTCGCGAACCTCCGGCTTCTGGGAGAGATCCATGTAGCTCGTATATGCAATCCCCCGGCGCTCCGCCCAGTTCCCGACCGTGCTCAGATCGATGGCGACCATGGCGGCCACGAAGGGCTTCTCGTGCCCGAAGGCCACCGCCTCCCGCACGTAGGGGCTGAACTTGAGCTTGTTCTCGATGAACTGGGGGGCGAACGGGCTGCCGTCCTGCATCGCCCCCACGTCCTTGGCCCGGTCGATGATCACCAGGTGCCCGCGCGGGTCCAGGAAGCCCGCGTCCCCGGTGTGGAACCATCCGTCCGGGTCGACGACCTCGCGGGTCGCCTCCTCCGCCTTGTAGTAGCCCTTGAAGATCCCCGGGCTCTTGATCAGCACCTCGCCGCGGTCCGCGATCTTCACCTCGATGCCCGGGCACGGGCGGCCCGCGCTGGTCGGGTTGGCCTCCGCGTCGGGCTGGATCGAGATCAGCGCGCTCGACTCGGTGGAGCCGTAGACCTGCTTGAGGTTCACCCCGATGGACCGGAAGAAGCGGAAGGTGTCCGGGCCGAGAGGGGCGCCACCGGTGTAGGCCCAGCGGGCGCGCCGAAGGCCGAGCTGGTCCCGCACCGGGCCGTACACGAAGAACTCGCCGAGGGCGAGCCGCACCCGCAGGCTCATCGGCACCGGCTTGCCATCCGAGCGCAGGATCTCGGCCTCCTCGGCCACCCGGCGGAAGCGACCGAACACCCAGCGCTTGAGCGGGCTCGCGTCGGCCGCCTTCACCTGCACCGAGGTCAGCATGTTCTCCCAGATCCGGGGCGGGGCGAGCACCGCGGTCGGCCCCAGCTCGCGGAGGTCGCGCTGCACCGTCTCCGGGCTCTCCGGGCAGTTGCAGCAGAAGCCGGCCGCGAGGCTCAGCACCAGCGAGTAGAGGGAGTCGCCCACCCACGCCATCGGCAGGTAGCAGAGCCACTCGTCGTTGGGCCGCACGTCCTCCGCGGCCATGAAGGTCCGCGCGGTGGCCACCACGTTGGTGTGGGTCAGCATGGCGCCCTTGGGATTGCCGGTGGTCCCGGACGTGTAGCAGATCATGGCCACGTCGTCCGGCCGGCCGCGGTCCACCTCGGCCTCGAACGCGCCCGGGTGCTGGGCCGCGTGCTTGCGCCCCATCTCCTCGACGTCCTCGAAGGACTTGAGCCAGTCGAAGCGGTAGCGGTTGAGCCCCCGCGGGTCGTCGTAGATCACGTGGCGCAGGTGGGGCAGCTGGTCGCGGAGCGAGATGATCTTGTCCACCTGCTCCTGGTCCTCGGCCACGATGACCGCGGCCTCGGCGTGGCTCCAGACGTACTGCAGCTCGCGCGCGATCGAGTCCTGGTAGACCGGCACCGCGACCCCGCCGAGGGCCTGCGCGGCGAGCTGGGCCCAGTAGAGCCGCGGCCGGTTGTCGCCGATGACCGACAGCGACTCGCCGCGGCGGAAGCCGAGGGCGGCCAGCCCGAGCGCGAAGTCGCGCACGTGGTCGTGGTACTCCTGCCAGGTGTGGGTCTGCCAGATGCCGCGATCCTTCTCGCGCATCGCGGGCCGGCCGCCCCGCACCCGGGCGTTGTGCTGCAGGAGCCGCGGCAGCGTGGTCACGTCGTCACCGGGCTGCGCCATGAGCCCCTCCCTCGCGCGCCTTGGGATCGCCCAGGTACGCCTTGATCACCCGCGCGTCGGCCCGGACCTCGTCCGGGGTGCCCTGCGCGATCTTCTGTCCCATGTCCAGCACCACCACCCGGTCCGAGATGTCCATGACCACCCCCATGTCGTGCTCGATCAGGATGATGGTCGTCCCCCACTCCTGGTTCACGTCCAGGATGTAGCGGGCCATGTCCTCCTTCTCCTCGTGATTGCACCCGCCCATCGGCTCGTCGAGGAGCAGGAGCTTCGGGTCGAGCGCGAGGGCCCGCCCCAGCTCCACCCGCTTCTGCAGACCGTAGGCCAGCGACCCGGTGGGCCGCCGGCGCAGGTCCTGGATCTTCAGGAAGTCGATGATGTCCTCGACGCGCCGCCGGTGCGCGACCTCCTCCTTCTGGGCCAGACCCCAGTAGATGAAGGAAGCGAGGACCCCGCGATCGCATGTGCACGTGCCGGCCGAGCATCAGGTTGTCGAGCACGGTCATGCCCCGGAAGAGGGCGATGTTCTGGAAGGTGCGCGCCACCCCCAGCTCCGCCATGCGGGAGGGCGCGGTGTGGGTCACGTCGGTCCCCTCGAGCGCGATGCGGCCGGAGTCCGGGTGGTAGAAGCCGCTGATCATGTTGAGCAGGGTGGTCTTGCCCGCCCCGTTGGGGCCGATGACGGACAGGATCTCGCCCCGGCGCACCTCGAGGCTCACCCGGCCCACCGCCAGCACTCCCCCGAAGGACTTGGAGACCTCCGCGATGTCGAGCTGAGCGCTCATGGCCGGACTCTCACGAGAGCCACCGCTTGCGGCGCCGGTAGTTCTTGACGTCGCGATAGCTCTTCCGCTGTCCGACCCCGGACAGCCCCAGGTAGAACTCCTTGATGTCCTCGTTCTCGCTGACCGCCTTGACGTCGCCGTCCAGCACCACCCGGCCGTTCTCCATGACGTACACGTACTGGGCGAAGCGCAGGGCCATGTTGGCGTTCTGCTCGGCGAGCAGGACCGCCACCCGCTCCTCCCGGTTGAGCCGGCCCACGATCTCGAAGATCTCCTGCACCAGCATGGGGGCGAGCCCCATCGAGGGCTCGTCGAGCAGCATCAGGCGCGGGTGCGCCATCAGGGCGCGGCCGATCGCGAGCATCTGCTGCTCGCCTCCCGAGATGTAGCCCGCGTCGAGCGAGCGCCGGTCCCGCAGCCGCGGGAAGTACTCGTAGACCCGCTCCAGGTCCGACTTGAGCGAGTGGCCGTTGCGCCGGGTGTAGCCGCCGGTCAGCAGATTCTCCTCCACCGTCAGGTGCTCGAAGACGTGGCGGCCCTCCATGACCTGCACCACCCCTCGTCGCACGATCTCGGACGCCGCGCGACGGTGGATCGCCTCCCCGCCGAGCTCGATCGCCGCCCTTGGTCACCTCGCCGCGCTCGGTGCGGAGGAGCCCCGAGACGGCCTTGAGCGTGGTGGACTTCCCGGCCCCGTTGGCCCCGAGGAGGGCCACGATGCCCTCCCCGGGGACCTGGAGCGACACCCCCTTCAACACGAGGATCACGTGATCGTAGATCACCTCGATGTTGTTCACCGAGAGCAGCGGGTGGCGCGGCGTCGCTCACGACGGCTCCGTCTCTCCGCCTAGTTCTCTTTCGAGCAGTCGCGCATCGTGTACCCGAGCTTCTTGCCCTCCTCCACCGCGGCCAGCTCGAGCTTCGGACGCACGACCTCCTTCATGGGCTGGATCCAGTCGGAGACGATGTTCCACTTCTTGCCGTCCCACTGCTGGATCAGCACCGGCCCGCTGCCCTCGTGGTCCTCGCAGGTCACCTTCACCGGGTGGGTGAAGCCCTTGAGCCCGATCTGGTCCAGCCGCGCCTCGGTGAGGCTCAGGTGCTCGTAGCCCCACCGCACCTGCTCGGTGGTCAGCGGCTTGTTGCCGTACTTGGCCATCGCGGTCCGGAAGGCCTCGGTGAGGTACATCGCGTTGACGACGCCGCGATTGTAGAGCGCCTCGCCGATCTTGTCCTTCGGCCCGATGTTCTTGTTCCGGTCGTAGACGAACTTGACGATGTCGGCGTGCACCTTGAAGTTGGCCCCCGGGGCGTGGAACGTCGCGCCCTTGTAGCCCTTGGCCCCGTCACCGGCCGGGATCACGTCGGCCTCGCTGGCCGACCACCAGTTGCCGATGAAGTGGTCCATCGGGAAGTTGATCGCGGCGGCCTCCTTCACCGCCACCTGGTTCATCACCCCCCAGCCCGACATGAAGACCCACGCCGGGTTGATGCGCCGCACCTGCAGCCACGTGGCCTTCTGCTCCTGGCCGGGATGGTCGACCGCGAGCAGGGTCAGCTCGAAGCCGTGCAGGCGGGCCAGCTCCTCGAGGGTGGGGTTGGCTTCCTTGCCGTAGGGGCTGTTGTGGTAGATGTGGACGATCTTCTTGCCCTTGAGCTTGTCGAGCCCGCCTTCCTGCTGGCCGATGTAGCGGATGACCGACGAGGCCTGGCTCCAGTAGGTGGTCGGGAAGGTGAACACCCAGGGGAACCACCGCCCGTCGGAGGCCGCGGTCATGCCGTAGCCCATCGAGTGGACGACGATCTTGTCCACGCCCGCCTTGGGGATCAGCTGGTAGGTGATGCCGGTGCTCAGCGGGTTGAACACCATCGCCCCGCCGTTCTTGCCCTTGAGCCGCTCGTAGCACTCGACGCCCTGCTTGGTGTCGTACTGGGTCTCGCACTCCTCGACGATGAGCTTGACGCCATTGACGCCTCCGTCACGCTCGTTGAGCATCGCGAGGTAGTCCCACAGCCCGTTGGCGAACGGAGTGCCGCTCGGGGCGTAGGGGCCGGTGCGGTACACGGTCGAGGGGACGAACATCTCCTTGGCCTGGGCCGAGACGGCCCCGGCCATGGGACCGGCGATCACCGCCAGGGCCAACAGCGCGATCACGACACGTCGTAGGGTCATGGGCACTTCCTCCTTGCTCTCGTCGGGATGGAACGCTCTCAGTACGGGAACGGCCAGAGCCGCAGCTTCTCCTTGGTGATCTGCCAGAGCCGCGCGAGGCCGTGGGGCTCGACGATCAGGAACAGGATGATGAGCCCGCCGAACACCATCAGCTCGATCTGCTTCTGCAGGGCCACCGGCATGGCGAGGCCCAGCAGGTGGGGCACGTTGGTGAGGAAGATCGGCACCATCACGATGAAGGCGGCGCCCAGGAACGACCCCAGGATCGAGCCGAGCCCGCCGATGATCACCATGAACAGGACCAGGAACGACACGTTGATGTCGAAGGCGAGGGTCTCCGCGCTGCCCAGGTAGAGGAACACGTACTCCGCGCCCGGCCACCCCGCAGAAGAACGAGCTGATCGCGAAGGCGAGCAGCTTGGTGCGCAGCGGCCGCACCCCGATGATCTCGGCCGCGATGTCGCGGTCCCGGATGGCCATCCACGACCGGCCCACCCGCCCGCGCACCAGGTTCTTGGCCACCAGCGCGAAGACGGCCACGAAGGCGAGCGCGGTCAGGTAGCGGACCGGCGCGGTCGCGGCCGGCCCGGTGACCATCACGGAGGCCACCGTGCGCGGCGGCGCGGTGATGGTGCCGGAGGAGGCGTAGTCGGTGAACCAGGCGACCTTGTTGAAGAGCCAGAGGAGGAAGAACTGGGCGGCCAGGGTGGCCACCGCCAGGTAGAACCCCTTGATGCGCAGCGACGGCAGCCCGAACACGAGGCCGACCAGGGCGGTCACGAGCCCGGCCAGGAGGAACGCGACCAGGACGCTCAGGCGGGGGAACGCGCTCGTGATCTTGAACGCGGAGTAGGCGCCCACCGCCATGAAGCCGCCGGTGCCGAGCGACACCTGCCCCGCGTACCCGGTGAGCAGATTGAGGCCGAGGGCGGCCAGCGAGTAGATCAGGAACGGGATCAGCACCGCCTGCAGCCAGTACTCGTCGGCCACCAGGGGCACCGCGATCACCGCCGCCGCGACGGCCAGGCCCACCACGATCCGATCCTGACGGATCGGGAACACCGCCTGGTCGCTCGCGTACGTGCTCTTGAACTGCCCCGCCTCCCGGTAGATCACGCGGTCAGACCCTCTCGATGATTCGCTCGCCGAAGAGGCCCTGCGGCCTCACCAGCAGGAAGGCCAGCGCCAGCACGTAGGCGAACCAGTTCTCGATCGCGCCGCCCACCAGCGGCCCCCAGTACACCTCGGCGAGCTTCTCCCCCACCCCGATGATCAGCCCGCCCACGATGGCGCCCGGCACCGAGGTGAAGCCGCCCAGGATCAGGACCGGCAGGGCCTTGAGCGCGATCAGCGAGAGGCTGAACTGCACTCCGCTCTTGGCCCCCCACATGATCCCGGCCACGATCGCCACCAGGCCCGCGGCCGACCACACCACGATCCAGATGGTGTTGAGCGGGATGCCGATCGAGAGCGCGGCCTCGTGGTCGTCGGCCACCGCGCGCAGGGCGCGGCCGATCCGGGTGCGCTGGAAGAAGACCGCCATCACCGCCACCAGCACCGCGGCGGTGATCGCGGCGGTCAGCTCGAGCCGGTTGACCTGCACCCCCCACACCATGAACGAGCTGTCCGGGATGCCCACGTCGAGCCGCTTGACGTTGCTCCCCCACACCAGCTCGCCGAAGCCCTCCAGGAAGAAGTTGAGGCCGATGGTGGCCATGAACAGGATGATCTGCTCCTGGTTGACGAGCGGGCGCAGCACCACCCGCTCGATCGCGAAGGCGAGCGCCCCCATCACCACCATCGTGAGCAGCAGGGCGAGCACCAGCGGGGCCCCGCGCTCCATCAGCCCGACCAGGGTCAGGGCCGCGAAGAGCACCATGACCCCCTGGGCGAAGTTGAAGACCCCGGAGGCCTTGTAGATGAGCACGAAGCCGAGGGCCACCAGGGAGTACATGAGCCCCGCGGCGAGGCCGCCGATCACCACCTCGACCAGGAACGCGGGGGCGCCCACCATGTCCTTCACGGGCCCGACCAGCACCCCGTAGAGGACGTCAAGCATGGCTCACCCCCAGGTAGGCGTCGATCACGCCCTGGTCGGCGCGCACCTCGTCGGGCCGCCCGTCCGCGATCTTGCGCCCGTAGTCGAGCGCGATCACCCGGTCCGAGATGTCCATGACCACGCTCATGTCGTGCTCGATCAGCGCGATCGTGGTCCCGAACTCGTCGTTGACGCCGAGGACGAAGCGGCACATGTCCTCCTTCTCCTCGACGTTCATGCCCGCCATCGGCTCGTCCAGCAGCAGGAGCTTGGGCTCGGCGGCCAGGGCGCGGGCCAGCTCCACCCGCTTCTGCAGCCCGTAGGGCAGCGTGCCCGCCCCCGCCTTGCGGATGGCCGCGATCTCCAGGAAGTCGATGATGCGCTCGACGAACTCCCGGTGCGCGAGCTCCTGCCGCATCGCGGGGCCCCAGTAGAGCGCCTCCCACAGGAAGCTGCCGTGCATCTTGAGCAGCCGCCCGGTCATGATGTTGTCGAGCACGCTCATGCCCTTGAAGAGGGCCACGTTCTGGAAGGTGCGGGCGACGCCGAGCGCCGCCACGTCGTAGGGCCGCAGGTGCGTGCGGTCGCGTCCCTCGAAGCGGATCTGGCCCGCGGTCGGGTGATAGAAGCCGCTGATCACGTTGAGCAGCGTGGTCTTGCCCGCTCCGTTGGGGCCGATGATCGCCACGATCTCCCCGCGCCCGATCTCGAGGCTCACCCGATCGAGGGCCTGGATGGCGCCGAACCGCACGCTGACCTCGTCCACCTCCAGCAGCGGGGTGGCGGACGCGACCGGCGGCGGGCTCGTGGGCTCCCTCACGCGGGCGCCCCCGTGACCGCGAACGTCTCCGCCTCGCCGAGACGCACCGCGGCCCGCACGGTGGCGGTGCGGCCGTCCTCGTAGGTCACCTGCGCCTCGACCTGGACCGAGTCGCCGGCGCCGTAGAGCGCCTCGATGAGGGGAGCGTACTTCTGCCCGACGAAGCCGCGCCGCACCTTGCGGGTCCGGGTGATCTCCTGGTCGTCCGGGTCGAGCTCCTTGTGGAGCAGGAGGAAGCGCCGGATCTGGGCGCCGCGGAGCGCCTCGTCCTCGAGCAGGCTCCGGTTGACCCGGACGACTTCCTGCCGGATCAGCTCGTACACCTCGGGCTTCTGGGCGAGATCGGTGTAGCTCGTGTAGGCGAGCCCGCGCCGCTCGGCCCAGTTGCCGACCGAGACCAGGTCGATGTTGAGCAGGGCGGCCACGAACGGACGGCCGTCGCCCACGCACACCGCCTCCTTGATGTAGGGCGAGAACTTCAGCTTGTTCTCGAGGTACTTGGGCGCGAAGATCGTGCCCCCCGCCAGGCGGCCCACGTCGCGGGCCCGGTCGATGATCTTGAGGTGGCCGTCCTTGTCGAAGAAGCCGGCGTCGCCCGAGTGGACCCAGCCCTCGACGAGGGTCTCCCGGGTGGCCTCCGGGTTCTTGTAGTAGCCCTGGAAGACGCCCGGGCTCCGGTACAGCACCTCCCCGCTCGGGCTGACGCGCACCTCCACCCCGGGCAGGGGCGGCCCCACCGTGTCGAGCTTCACGTCGCCGTCCTGCTGGATGCAGATCAGCGCGCTCGACTCGGTCATGCCGTAGAGCTGCTTCACGTTGATGCCGAGGGACCGGTAGAACTCGAACAGCTCGGGCCCGATGGCCTCGCCCGCGGTGTAGGCGACCCGGATGCGGCTCATGCCGAGGTTGTCCCGCAGCGGGCCGTAGACCAGGAGCCGCCCGAGCGGGTAGAGCAGCCGGTCCCGCAGCGCGACCGGTCGGTGGCCGAGACGGCAGCGCTCCACGCGGCGCGCCAGGTCGAGGAAGAAGCGCACCAGGCCGCGCTTGATCCAGGCGGTGTCGTCGACCCGGATCATCACCGAGGTGAGGATGTTCTCCCAGATGCGCGGCGGCGCGAAGAAGTAGGTCGGGCCGATCTCCTTGAGGTCGGCCAGCACCGTCTCCGCGCTCTCCGGGCAATTGGTGGTGAAGCCCGCCACCATCGACTGGCTGAAGGAGAACATGTGGTCGCCGATCCACGCCATCGGCAGGTAGGCCATGACCTCCTCGGTCTCGTCGAGCCGCTCCCGCGCGACCGCGCTGCGCGCGGTCTCGATGAGGTTGCGGTGGGAGAGCATCGCCCCCTTGGGCTGCCCGGTGGTGCCGGAGGTGTAGGCGATGACCGCGGTGTCCTCGGCCGCGCCCTTGGCCACCTCCTGCTCGAAGTAGCCCGGCCGGTCCTCGGCGAACTTCCGCCCGCGCTCCTGCAGCTCCCGCAGGCTCAGCAGGCAGGAATCCTTGTAGTGCCGGAGCCCTCCCGGGTCGTCGTAGATGACGTACTCGAGCCCGGGGCACTGCTCCCGGACGTGGAGCAGCTTGTCGACCTGCTCCTGGTCCTCGACGATCGCGAAGCGGGCCTCCGCGTGGTCGACGATGTACTCCATCTCCTTCTCGATGGAGTCCTGGTAGAGCGGGACCGCGACCCCCCCGAGCGCCTGCGTGGCCAGCATCGCCCAGTAGAGCGCGGGCCGGTTGTCGCCCACCACCGCGGTCTTGTCCCCGCGCGCGAAGCCGAGCGCGGCCAGGCCCAGGGCGATCAGGCGGGCCTGCTCCGCGTACTGGCTCCAGGTGTACGACTGCCAGATCCCGAGGTGCTTCTCACGGATGGCGACCTTGCCGGAGAGCCGGCGGGCGTTCTGGAGCGCGAGCTTGGGAAAGGTGTCCGGGGACGGATCGAGCATCAGGCCGCGCGAATGTGGGCGCCATTCGCGCGGGGTCGCGCGAGACGACAGCCACCTCCACCATTGGAGAGAATTTCCGTCATTGCCTAAGGAAGCGCTCGCCGGGAAGCGCCCGCTACCGGGGGTGATAAAGTGGCGAGAGTCTAGCCCAGGGTCTCCGGGGTGTCAAGACTTCGGCCGCCAGGACAAGGGTTTACGGCGATATTTACGGTCATCTGGCTGACAGTCCTCTGGGCGACCGGGCCCCTCGCGCCCGGCGCCCCGGCCGTGCTCGGCCCGGAGCAGGACTGCGAGCACCCGGCCGAGGCCCGCGCCTTCATCGCCCGGCTGCGGCTGGCCGAGATCGAAGGGGCGGAGGACATCCACCGGGAGGCCATGTGGCAGGCATTCGGCCGCTGCCCGCCGGGAGCCGCCGGAGGAGACTGTCGGACAGAGGAGCAGCGGCGGTTCGACGCCCGGTGGGAGGTCGAGCGGCGGGAGATCGAGGCCAAGTACCGTGACGTGCTCGGCGCATTCGAGCGGCGCTGTCGAGCCGTCATCAGCCTGATCGGATGCGGCCAGTTAGAGCGGCTTCCTGAGAAGACGGGCGAGCTCGCCCACGACCCCGCGCCGGAAGGCCAGCACGCAGAGGACGAAGATGGTCCCCTGCACCACGGTGACCCAGGCCCCGAGCTGGGCCAGGTAGGTCTCGAGCCCGATGACGATCACCGCGCCGGCCACGGGCCCGAACACGGTCCCGAGCCCGCCCGAGGAGCGTCATCAGCACCACCTCGCCGGACATCGTCCAGTGCACGTCGGTGAGCGACGCGAGCTGGAAGACGATGGCCTTGGTCCCGCCCGCGAGCCCGGACAGGGCCGCCGACAGGACGAACGCGATCAGCTTGTACTGGTCGGCCCCGTAGCCGAGCGAGAGCGCCCGGGGCTCGTTCTCCCGGATCGCCTTGAGCACCTGGCCGAACGGCGAGTGGATGGTCCGGTAGATCAGGAGGAACCCGGCCAGGAAGATCCCGAGCACCGTGAAGTACATGGCCAGCGTGTTCCGGAGGTCGACCAGGCCGAAGAGGACCCCCCGCGGCACCGACTGGATGCCGTCCTCGCCCCCGGTGAACGGGGCCTGCAGGCAGAAGAAGTAGAGCATCTGGGCCAGGGCCAGGGTGATCATCGCGAAGTAGATCCCCTGCCGGCGGATGGCGAGCGCTCCGATGACCAGGCCCAGCACGGCCGCTCCCACCACCCCGGCCAGGATGGCCAGCTCGGGCGGCCAGCCCCATACCTTCGCGGCGTGGGCGGTGACGTAGCCGGCCGAGCCCAGGTAGGCGGCGTGGCCGAACGAGAGCAGGCCGCCGTAGCCGATCAGCAGGTTGAAGGCGCACGCGAACAGGGCGAAGCAGAGCGCCTTCATGAGGAAGACCGGGTAGACCACGAACGGCGCCACCACGAACGCGCCGACCATCAGGGCGAAGACCACCGCCTGGTGCCCGGTCGGGCCGGACGCGGCCGCCGGGGCCTCGGGCTCGACCGCCTCGCGCGCGGCGGCCACGCTACTGGGCCCGCCCGAAGAGGCCCGCCGGCTTCACCAGCAGGACCAGCGCCATGATGACGAAGATCACGGTGTTGGAGGCCTCCGGGTAGAAGACCTTGGTGAGCCCCTCGACGAGCCCGAGGCCGAATCCGGTCACGATCGAGCCCATGATCGAGCCCATGCCGCCGATGACCACCACCGCGAAGACCACGATGATCAGGTCGGCGCCCATCAGCGGGTTCACCTGGTAGATCGGCGCGGCCAGCACGCCGGCCATCGCGGCGAGGGCCACCCCGAAGCCGTAGGTCAAGGTGATCATCCGCGGGACGTTGACGCCGAAGGCCTGCACCAGCCCCGGGTTCTCGGTGGCCGCGCGGAGGTAGGAGCCGAGCTTGGTGCGCTCGATCACGAACCAGGTGGCGAGGCACACCACGAGCGAGAACACGATGACCCACGCGCGGTAGTTCGGCAGCACCATGAAGCCCAGGTTGCGGCCGCCGGTGAGCTGGCTCGGGATCGCGTAGGGCAGGCCCGAGGAGCCGAAGCGGTTCCGGAAGAGCCCCTGGATGATCAGGCCGAGGCCGAAGGTCAGCAGGAGCCCGTAGAGGTGATCGAGGGCGTAGAGCCGCTTGAGCAGCGTCCGCTCCATCACGACCCCCAGCAGGCCCACCACGAGCGGCGCGAGCAGGAGGGCCCACCAGTAGCCGAGCGCCGGCCCCCTGCAGGAGGAAGTAGGCCACGAAGGCGCCCATCATGTACTGCGCCCCGTGGGTGAAGTTGATGATGTTGAGGAGCCCGAAGATCACCGACAGGCCGAGGCTCAGCATCGCGTAGAACGAGCCGTTGATGAGCCCGATCAGGAGCTGGCCGAACAGGGCCTGGGGCGGGATGCCGAGGATCATGCGGGGACTCGACGGTGGGGACGGAGACGCCGGTCGCCCGACGCGAGAGTCTCCGTCCCCGAGGGTTACTTCTTCACCAGCGGGCAGTCGCCCTGGTCGATCGGCCGGAACGCCTGCTCGGCCGGGATGGTCGCGCGCAGCTTGTAGTAGTCCCACGGGCCCTTCGACTCCGACGGCTTCTTGACCTCGAACAGGTACATCGGGTGCAGCTTGCGGCCGTCCGCGCGGATCGTGCCCTTGCCGAACAGCGGATCGTCGGTGGGCATCTCCTTCATCTTGGCGATCACCTTGGTCCCGTCGTCGCTCTTGAGCGCCTCGACCGCCTTCAGGTAGTGCAGGGTCTCCGCGTACACCCCGGCGTGGACCATCGTCGGGTGGATGCCGCGATCCAGCTCCGCGAACCGCTTGGCGAAGGCCCGCGTCTTGTCGTTGGCGTCCCAGTAGAAGGCCTCGGTCATGATCAGGCCCTGCGCGGTCGGCAGCCCGAGCGCGTGCACGTCGGTGATGAACACGAGCAGGCCGGCCAGGCTCTGCCCGCCCTTGACGATGCCGAACTCGGCGGCCTGCTTGATGGTGTTGGTGGTGTCGCCTCCCGCGTTGGCGAGCCCGATGATCTTGGCCTTGGAGGACTGGGCCTGGAGCAGGAAGGACGAGAAGTCGGCGGTGTTCAGCGGGTGCCGCACCTTGCCCAGCACCTTGCCGCCGTTCTTGATCACCACCGCCTCGGTGTCGCGCTCGAGCGCGTGGCCGAAGGCGTAGTCCGCGGTGATGAAGAACCAGGAGTCGCCGCCGGTCTTCACGATCGCGCTGCCGGTGCCGTTGGCGAGCGCCCAGGTGTCGTAGGTCCAGTGGACGGTGTTCGGCGAGCACGCCTTGCCGCTCAGGTCGGAGGAGGCGGCGCCCGAGACGAGGAACGCCCGGCCCTTCTCCTTGACGATCTGGTTGACCGCGAGCGCGACCGCCGAGTTCGGCGTGTCCATGATCACGTCGACCTGCTCGGAGTCGAGCCACTGGCGCGCGATGCCCGAGCCCACGTCCGCCTTGTTCTGATGGTCGGCCGAGATGATCTCGACCTTCATCCCCTTCTTGGCCGCCCCGAAGTCCTCCACCGCCATCCGGGCCGCGATCACCGAGCCCTGGCCGGAGAGGTCGGCGTAGAGGCTCGACATGTCGGTGAGCACCCCGATCTTGATGACCCCGTCGGAGATCTGGGCCTGGGCCGGCGCGGGAGCGATCAGCCCCACCGCGGCCATGACGACGAGCCAGTACTTGATCATGCGTTGATTCCTTTCCTTGCGGTTGAACGACGCGTGATTATACCCCGAGGTACTCGTGCAGCTTCGCGGTCTGCGCGGGCAGCTCCGCGTTGTCGATCATGTCCACCACCCGCCCCCGCTCCATCACGTAGTGGCGGTCGGCCACCGTGGCCGCGAAGCGGAAGTTCTGCTCCACGAGCAGGATCGTGAAGCCGTCGGCCTTGAGCCGCCGGATCGTGGTCCGGATCTGGCGGACGATCACCGGGGCCAGCCCCTCGGTGGGCTCGTCCAGCAGCAGGAGCCGGGCGCCGGTCCGGAGGATGCGGCCGATGGCCAGCATCTGCTGCTCGCCCCCGGAGAGCTTGGTGCCCTGGCTCCGCCCCCGCTCCCGCAGGTTCGGAAAGAGCTCGTAGATGGCGTCGAGCCCGAGCCCGCCCGGCTGCACCACCGGGGGCAGGAGCAGGTTCTCCTCCACGCTCAAGCTCGCGAAGATCCCGCGCTCCTCCGGGCAGAAGGCGAGCCCCCGGCGCGCGATCAGGTTGGAGGGCCGGCCGATCAGCTCCTCGCCGCGGAAGCGGACCGAGCCGCCCCGCCGCGGCACCATGCCCATCACCGACTTGAGCGTGGTGGTCTTGCCGGCCCCGTTGCGGCCCAGCAGGGTCACGACCTCGCCCGCGCGCACCTCGAAGTCCACCCCGTGGAGCACGTGCGACTCCCCGTACCAGGCCTGGAGATCGGCCACCTGCAGGAGGGTCTCACTCATGACCCACCCCCAGGTACGCCTGCACCACCTCCGGATTGGCGGACACGGCCGCGTAGTCGCCCTCGGCCAGGATCTCCCCCCGGGCCAGCACCGTGATGGTGTCGGAGAGGTGCTCCACCACGCTCAGGTTGTGCTCCACCATCAGCACGGTGCGGTTCTTCGCCACCTGCTTGATGAGGGCCGAGATGCGGTCCACGTCCTCGTGGGCCATGCCGGCGGTCGGCTCGTCGAGCAGCATCATCTCGGGCTCGAGGGCCAGCGTGGTGGCGATCTCGAGCGCCCGCTTCCGCCCGTACGACAGCTCGCCCGCGAGGGTCTCCGCGAAGCCGTGGAGGCCCACCGCGCCCAGCAGCTCGAGGGCCCGCCCGCGGAAGGCGCCCAGCACGCGCTCCGAGCGCCAGAAGTCGAAGGAGCGGCCGCGCCGGCGCTGGAGCGCGATGCGCACGTTCTCGAGCGCGGTGAGGTGGGGGAACACCGCCGAGATCTGGAACGACCGCACGAGGCCGAGCCGGGCGATGTCGGCGGGCCGCCGCCCGGTGATGTCCTGCCCGTTGAACGTGATCCGGCCGCGGGTGGGGACGAGAAAGTGGGTCAGCAGGTTGAAGCAGGTGGTCTTGCCCGCCCCGTTGGGGCCGATGAGGGCGTGGATCGTCCCGCGACGCACCCGCAGGCTCACGTCCCGCACCGCGAGGAAGCCGCGGAACTCCTTGGTGAGGCCGCGGGTCTCCAGGATGACGTCGTCGGCCATCGGCTAGGGCCGCGACGTCCCCGACGGCGGCGGGTAGAACCGCGCCTCGCGCCGCTCGTCCCAGGCCCGGTTGGCCTCGTCCATCTCCCAGGAGGTCATGCATGCGTTCTGGGCCCGCACCACGTCCTCGATCAGCTCGCGCGGGTCGTGGTGGAAGGAGGCGTGCAGCAGCCGCTTGGCGTGCCCGGTCGCGGTGCGCGAGGAGTGGAAGGCCTTCTCCACGATTCCCGCGAGGGTCGCGTCGACCTCCGGGGGCTCGACCACCCAGTTCACCAGGCCCATCGCGAGGGCCGCCGCGGGGGTGACGTGGTCGTTGAGCAGGGTCAGCTCCTTGGCGCGCCCGAGCCCCACGATGCGGGCGAGCCTCAGGATCGACCCGTCCGGGATGAGGCCGTGGCGGGTCGCCCCGAGGCCCAGCACCGCGTCGGTGGTGGCCAGGCGCAGGTCGCAGGCCACCGCGAGCTGCAGGCCGCCCCCGATCGAGTAGCCGTGGAGCACCGCGACCGAGAGCTTGTCCATGTCCTCGAGGCGATTGAGGGCGCGGATCCAGTTGCGATAGAACGCCTCGCCGATCCCGCCCGCGGACAGCACGGTGCGATCCATGCCCGAGCAGAACGCGCGCCCCGCTCCGCGCACCACCACCACCCAGACCGCCTCGTCCCGGGCCGCGGCCTCGGCCGCCTCCGCCAGCTCGGCGGAGAGCGCGAGGTCGAGCGCGTTGAGCACGCGGGGCCGGGAGAGCGTGATGGTGGCGACCCCGTCCCGCGCCTCGTAGGTCACCCGCGGCTCGCTCACGGCTGGCTCCGCGCTCCCAGGATCTCGCGGGCGATGACCATGCGCTGGATCTCCGACGTCCCCTCCCCGATCTCGGTCAGCTTGGCGTCGCGGAAGATCCGCTCGATGGGGAACTCGGTGATGTAGCCGGCGCCCCCGTGGATCTGCAGCGCCTTGGTGGCCGCCTTCATCGCGACCTCGGAGGCGAACACCTTCGCCATGGAGGCCGCCACCTTGGCGGGCCGGCCCGCGTCCTTGAGCGCGGCCGCGCGCAGCGTGAGCAGGCGCGCCGCCTCCACCTCGGTGCCGATCTCGGCGATCATGCCCCGCAGGCCGTTGAACTCGGCCAGGGTCTTGCCGAACGCGGAGCGCTGCTTCATGTACTTGACCGCCTCGTCGAGCGCGCCCTGGGCGATGCCGACCCCCATGGCGGCCATCGCGACGCGCCCGCCTTCCAGCACCTGCATGGTGTTCACGAACCCCTGGTCGCGCGCACCGCAGAGGGCGGTCGCGGGCACCCGCACGTTGTCGATGTGCAGCTCGGCGGTGTTGGAGGCGTGCAGCCCGAGCTTGCGGTACGGCTTCCCGGCGCTGAAGCCGGGGGTGCCGCGGTCCAGGATGAAGGCGGAGATGCCCTTGTTCCCGCGCGTCGGATCGGTGACCGCCATCACCACCGCCACCTCGGAGACCCCCGCGTTGGTGATGAAGGCCTTGCTGCCGTTGAGCACGAAGTGCTCGCCGTCCTGGACCGCGCGCGTGCGCATGGCCGCCGCGTCGGAGCCCGAGCCGGGCTCGGTGAGCCCCCAGGCGCCGAGGACTTCTCCCCGGGCCAGCCGCGGCAGGTACCGCGCCTTCTGCTCGGAGGAGCCGAAGAGGGCGATGTGGTTGGTGCAGAGCGAGTTGTGGGCCCACATGGTGATGCCCACCGAGGCGTCCACCCGGTTCAGCTCCTCGACGGCCAGGGCGTAGGAGACGTAGTCGAGCGCGGCGCCGCCGTACTCCTCCGGCACCAGCGCCCCCATCAGCCCGGTGCCCGCGAGCTTGGCGAAGATCGCGTGGGGGAACTCGGAGACCTCGTCGAAGTGGTGGATGACCGGGGCCACCTCGCGCACCGCGAAGTCGCGCGCGAGGGCGCGCACCTCCTGCTGCTCGGGGGTGAGGGCGAAGTTCATCGCGCGCGCTCCGCGGCCAGGATCGCCACCGGGTACGCGAAGTGGATCGCTCCATCGATGCGCCGCGCGCCCACTCCCAGGCCGTCGTCGTCGAGCGACACCTCGAAGAGGGCCCGGATGCGGTCGGCGTCGCCCGGCCCCGGGAACGAGCGCGACAGCAGGGCCTCCACCTCGGCCCGCACCTCGCAGCGCGTGACCACCGGCTGGGTGAGCCCGGCCGCCTCGAAGAGCCCGGCCAGCTCGGCCAGCGACAGGGCGCGCACGTGCGAGGGATCGCGCAGCCGCTCCATCCGGTTGAACGCGGCCGCCCGCGCCGGATCAGGCGAGACCGCGGCGTCGGCCACCACCACGCGGCCGCCGGGAGCGCACACCCGCGCCATCTCCCGCAGGACCGCGGCGGGATCCGGGAAGTGGTGGAAGGCGAACCGGGAGACCACGACGGAGAAGGCCCGATCGGCGTAGGGCAGCGGCCGGACGTCGCCGATCTGCAGGGTCACGTTGGCGACCCCGCGCTCGGAGACGAGGGCCCGCGCGCGGTCGATCATCGCGGGGGTGAGGTCGATGCCGGTGACGTGACGGGCGACCCGCGCGAAGGCGGCCGCCACGAGCCCGGGGCCGCAGGCCACGTCGAGCACGGTGTCGGCCGGCCCCGCCCCGCTCGCGGTGACCAGCAGGCGGAGGGCCTCCTCGTCGCGGATGCCGGGCGCGGTCGAGAACGGCACCGCCTGCCGGGTGAACTGCTCGAGGATCGCCTCGCGGTTGTCGGGCTGAGCCATGGGGTGATGCGCGCGGCTAGACCGTCGCCCGGATGTTGTCGCGGACGAACCGGATGATGTCCTGGGTCGACGTCCCGGGAGTGAAGAGCTCCTTCACCCCGAGCGCCTTGAGCGCCTGGATGTCGTCCTGGGGGATGATGCCGCCGCCGAAGACCGCGATGTCGGCGGCTCCCTTCTCCTTCAGCAGGTCGAGCACGCGGCCGAAGAGATAGTTGTGGGCGCCCGAGAGCACCGAGAGCCCGATCGCGTCGACGTCCTCCTGCACCGCGGTGGCCACGATCTGCTCGGGGGTCTGGTGCAGGCCGGTGTAGATCACCTCGAAGCCCGCGTCCCGCAGGGCCCGGGCCACGATCTTCGCGCCGCGGTCGTGCCCATCGAGACCGGGCTTCGCCACCAGCACGCGGATCTTTCGCTCGGCCATGGTCGGTCCCCCGTTCAGCGCAGGAGCGCGCGAATGCGCTCCCCCGCCTTCATGATCTGGTCCCGGTGACCGGGCACGACCTTCCAGTCGAAACCCTTGCCGTCGTTGGCCCAGCGCGGGATGAGGTGCAGGTGGAAGTGCGGCACCGACTGGAAGGCGGCGGCGCCGTTGGCCTGGAGCATGTTGAGCCCGTCCGGCGCGAGCGCCTCGCGGATCGCCAGTGCCACCCGCTGGGCGGCGGCGATCGCGGCCTGCAGGTCGTCGGGCTCCACCTCGAACAGGGTGGCCGCGTGCGCCTTCGGAATCACCAGGCAGTGGCCCGGGTTCAGGGGGTTGATGTCCATGAACGCGAGCGTCCGCTCGTCCTCGTAGATCTTGAGCGAGGGGATCTGGCCGTCGCGGATCTTGCAGAACACGCAGTCGGTCATCGCGGGCCTCCGGCCGGGGCCTGCTCCGCCCTCACCTGCGCCGCCACGTCCTCGAACCGCCGGCCGAAGATCTGGGGCGCGTCCACTCCCATCTCGGCCAGGTAGCAGTCGAGCTGGCTCCGGTGGTGCACCTCGTGCTCCACCATCGCCATCAGGAATCGCCAGGCCTTGAGGGTGCCGCCGTCGAGGTCCCGGCGCGGGCTCGTCAGCACCCCGTCGTCGAGCGCGGCCAGCCGGTCCATCTCGTCTCGATGCACGCGCTCGAGCAGGGCGCGGGTCTGCGCGTGATCGAG
>CAWJDX010000031.1:0-99357 GCA_963841755.1 uncultured Candidatus Rokubacteria bacterium | reverse complement strand
GCGGCGAGAGCACGGGCTCCGGCAACGGATCGGGCGGCGGCAGCTACTCGGGCTTGCCGAACAACCTTGGCCCGTTCAATGGCGGCGGCGGTGCGGGTGGCTCGGGCGGCGGCGGTCCGCTGTTCTTCAGCGACCCGGGTGATCCGAGCGCGCCGGCGCCTACTCCCGAGCCGGCGACGATTCTGCTGATCGGATCGAACGTTGTGCTGCTCGGCGTCGCATCGTGGAGGCGCTTTCGCTCTATAAAAAAGGAAACCAAGCCTATCGGGTGACAAAAAATGGAGCCTGCAGCAACCAGCTTTTGGCTTGGAGCCCCCCTCAGTTGGGCATAAGTGCACGCCAGCATTGCAGTCCTTCGATGGCATACCCGTTGCGTAGTTCCCCGTTTGTAGCGCAAATCCTTCGAGGAGTGCAAACAGTGAATGTCCTAGTGCTTGACGAGACGATGGAGCTATCGGCGCCGATCCACGGGCTTGCGAGCATCTGTGGCTGGGAGCCGCATTTCGTAGGGTCGTTGCACGAGCTGGAGCAGGCGGTGCAGGCGCACGGGCGGCCGGCGCTGACGGTGGTGAATCTGCAGCCGCCGCTGACGGCGTGGGAGCTGGGGCAGCGGCTGCGGGGGCTGGGGCTGGAGAGCCCGGTGGTGGTGCTGGGGGCGGGGGGCCAGGAGGGGGCGGCGCCGGCGCTGGCGGGGGTGCAGTGGCTGGAGCGGCCGGCGGGGGAGGCGGAGCTGACGGCGGCGCTGGAGCGGGTGGTGAGTCGGCTGGGGCTGGGGGGGCGTGGGGCGAGCGCGCCGCGCGGGGGGGCGGGGGCGCACGGGCTGGTGGGGCAGTCGGCGCAGCTGGGGGAGGTGCTGGCGAAGATCGAGAAGGTGGCGCCGGGGGATGCGAACGTGTGCATCTCGGGGGAGTCGGGGACGGGCAAGGAGCTGATCGCGCGGGCGATCCACGCGCAGAGTGCGCGGTGGGACCGGCCGCTGGTGACGCTGGACTGCACGGCGATCCCGGAGGGGCTGATGGAGAGCCATCTCTTTGGGCACGTGCGGGGGAGCTTCACGGGGGCGGTGGAGCACCGGACGGGGTTCTTCGCGCTGGCGCACACGGGGACGCTGTTCATCGACGAGATCAGCGAGCTGTCGATGCCGTTGCAGGCGAAGCTGCTGCGGGTGATCCAGACGCGGGAGTTCGTGAAGGTGGGGGGGAGCAAGCCGACGCGGACGGACATCCGGCTGATCACGGCGTCGAACAAGGATCTGCGGCGGGCGGTGCGGGAGGGGAGTTTTCGGGAGGATCTGTACTACCGGATCGCGGTGGTGATGATCGAGGTGCCGCCGCTGCGGGTGCGGCGGGGGGACATTGGGCTGCTGGTGGATCATTTTCTGCGGAAGTTTTCGGCGGCGCACCACAAGCGGGTGCCGCGGCTGACGTCGCGGGCGCTGGAGCTGCTTGCTGGGGGCGGAGTGGCCGGGCAACGTCCGGCAGCTGGAGAACTGCATCGAGCAGGCGGTCGTCCTGAGCGAGCAGGACACCATCGACGTCGACGTCCTCCCGATCGGCGAGGTCCCCGGCAAGCGCGTCACCGACGGGGCGAAGCCGGGGCTACCGGCGGGGCTGACCCTGCGGGACCTGGAGCAGCAGTACATCCTCCAGACGCTGGACGGCGTGGGGGGCAACCGCACGCAGGCGGCGCGGCTGCTCGGCATCAGTCTCCGTTGCCTGCAGTACAAGCTCAAGGCGTACCGTCACGCCGAGGCGATCGCGCGGCCCGACGGATCCGCCGAGCCCTCGCGCATCGTGCCGCCCGGCGCGCGGCGCGGGGTGTCGTCCCTCGGGGACGTGATGCTCGGTGACCGCCGCCGCATGATGATGTCCTGATCCCGCGGGCCGGGACGGGCGGGCGTGTCGCGCTCCGCTTGTCCCGGTCCTCTCCCGCGGTTATCCTCGGCGGCTGTGACCAGCGCCGGTCGCCCGCCCCTCCCGGACCCTGCCGACGATGACGCCGCCGCGCGCGGCCACGTTCGTCACAACGTGCTGGCGCTCGGCATCGACTTCGGTCTCTTCGGCGTCGGGCTCTCCTTCGCGTCGCAGAGCACGATCCTCCCCGCGTTCGCCGCGCACCTCGGAGCCTCCAACCTCATCATCGGCGCCATCCCGGCGCTGATGACGCTCGGGTGGAATCTGCCCTCGCTGTTCGCGGCCGGCTACACGGAGTCGCTCGCGCAGAAGCTGCCGTTCGTGCTGCGCTACACCATCTGGGAGCGGCTGCCGTTCCTGGTCCTGGCCGCGGTGGCCTTCTTCGTGGCGCGCCCCGCGCCCGACCTCGCCCTGGCCCTCACCCTGGTGATGCTGCTCACGATCACGAGCGCGGGAGGCCTGCTCATGCCGGCCTGGATGGACATCGTCGGCCGCGCGGTGCCGGTGGGCCTCCGCGGTCGGTTCTTCGCGGTCTCGAGCCTGCTCGGCGGCGCGGGAGGGCTGCTCGGCAGCATCCTCACCGCGTGGGTGCTCGCGCGCCTCGCCGCGCCGGTGGGCTACGGGGTCTGCTTCCTGCTCGCCGCGCTGTTCATGGGTCTGTCCTACGTGGCGCTCGCGCAGGTGCGCGAGCCGCGCGGGGCGCAGCGTGGACGCGGCGCCACCGCTCGGCGCGTACCTGCGGCGAGTCGGCCGGGTGCTGCGCACCGACCACAATCTCGCCTGGTACCTCCTGTCGCGTGGCCTGGGCTTCGTCGGCATGATGGCCTCCGGCTTCTACACGGTGTACGCGCTGCGGCGATTCGGCGCGCCGGACTGGGCGGTGGGCGTCTTCACGACCGCGCTCGTCGTCGGGCAGATGGGCGGCAACCTCGTCCTGGGCTCGATCGCCGACCGCTTCGGCCACCTCGTGCCGCTCATGATCGGCATGGCCACGCTCCTGCTGGCCAACGCGGTGGCCATCTCCGCGCCCACGCTCCAGGTGTTCACCGTGGTCTTCCTGCTCCAGGGCGTCCAGCTGGCCGCGGCCAACGTCTCCGGCCTGAACGTGCTGCTCGAGTTCGCGCCCGAGGCGGCCGCGCGTCCCACCTACGTGGGGATCGGCACCACGCTCATGACCCCGGTGGCCTTCGGGGCCCCGCTGCTGGCCGGGCTGATGGCCGATCTCTTCGGGTTCGGGCCGGTCTTCGTGACGGCCGGCGCGGGCGCCCTGGGCTCCGCGGCCCTGCTGATCGCCCGCGTACACGAGCCGCGTCACCGGCCGTCCGGCGCATCCTGACTCGCCCCTCGCCCCGCCCGTGGTATTTTCGGCGGGCGGGAACCTGCCGGCTCCATGGAGAGTTTGATGCCACGACGTGGAATGTGTGTCCTTCGCTGCGGGCAGCTGGCGGCGGTACTCGTCCTGATCCTGGCCGCAAGCCCTACCGGCGGCGGCCCAGACCCGGGAGCAGATCGCCCGCGGGAAATACATCTTCGGAGCGGCCGCCGGCTGCGGCTGCCACACCCTTCCGAAGGGAGGAGCGCTCAACGCGGGCGGGCGCAAGTATGACGGGCCCTTCGGCACCGTGTACTCGTCCAACATCACGCCGGATCCCGCCAACGGCATCGGCAAGTGGACGGACGAGCAGGTCATCACCGCGACCCGGGCCGGGCGGCGCCCGAACGGCGAGCGGCTGATCCCGGTGCACCCGTACACCGTGTTCAACGGGATGGCCGAGCAGGACCTGAAGGACGTGGTCGCCTATCTGCGCTCCGTGCCCGCGGTGAACAAGCCGGTACCGGCCAAGAAGATCATGCCCATGTTCGAGAGCGTGTTCCTGCCGGCCTGGCTGGCGACCTTCGCGCCCCGGGAAAATCCTCCCACCGCCGCCCCGACCACGGGCCAGGCGCGCGGCGAGTACCTGACCCGCGCGGTGTCGCACTGCGGGGAGTGTCACACCCCGCGGACCATGACCATGGCGACCGACAACAGCCGGTTCCTGGCCGGGGCGCCCAAGGGCAAGGGACCGGAAGGCTCCGCGGTACCCAACATCACCCCGGATCGCGAGACCGGGCTCGGCAGCTGGACCGAGGAGCAGATCGCCGACTATCTCGAGACGGGCAACAAGCCGGACGGCGACGTCGCGGGCGGGCTGATGGCCGAGGTCATCCAGGGCTCCTCGGCGGGCTACAAGGACCTGACCAAGGCCGATCGCCTCGCGATCGCCAAGTACCTCAAGTCGATCCCACCCATCAAGAACAAGATCGACTAGGGCCACTCTTCACCAGCCGGACCGGGAGCCGCCGGACGCGGCCCGGTCCGCCACAGGAGGCAAGATGAACGGTCGACTCACCCTCAGCGCCAGCGTGATCGTCATCGGTGGTCTGGCCCTCGGCTTGGCAGCCGGATGCGCGAGCAAGTCGATGTCCAAGATGGGTAGCGGCGACGTGGTCGCGGACCGGCAGCGCCTGATGAAGCTGCAGTCGGCGCCAGCTGGGCGGACATCCAGGCCAAGGCCAAGGCCGGGCAACATCGAGGGCATCGCGGTGAACGCGGAGACGCTCGCCATGACCGCCCAGCACATCCCGTCCTTGTTCCCGGAGGGCTCGGGCACCGAGAAGTCCAAGGCCAAGCCCGACGTCTGGCAGAAGTGGCCCGAGTTCGAGAAGGCGGCCAAGAACCTGGAGATCCAGTCCGAGAAGCTGCGCGACGCCTCCAAGGCGAAGAACGAGCAGCTGACGCAGGACATCGTGAAGGACTTCGGCCGGAACGCGTGCGGCACCTGCCACACCCCGTTCCGCCAGCCGCCGCCCCGGACGTAGCCGCACCCCCGCATCGCTCGGGGCCGGCGCCACCCGCTCCGCGGGCTGGGCCGGCCCCGTACCTTGTCTGCTAGACTCCCGCCAGGCGGATGACGCGCAACTTCAAGGTGCTCGTGGTCGACGACGAGCCGGATATCGTCCGGTACCTGGAGCACGTGCTCCACCGGCTGGGCTACGAGACGGCCAGCGCGGGCGACGGGGCCCAGGCCATCGAGAAGGCGGCCGTCGATCCCCCGGACCTGATCCTCCTGGACGTGATGATGCCGGTCATGGACGGCTTCGCGGTCTGCCGGAGCCTGCGCGAGCGCGAGGCGACGCGGCTCATCCCGGTGATCGTCATGACCGCGCTGCGAGGGGATCGAGAACCGGGTCAAGCTCATCGAGCACGGAGCCGACGACGTGCTGGCCAAGCCGGTGGACGAGCGCGAGCTGGTGGCCCGCGTCCAGGGGGCGCTCGCCCGCAAGCGCGAGCTCGACCAGCGCCTGGGCGAGCTGACCCGGGTGCGCGATCACTTCTCCAAGTTCGTGCCGGAGGCGGTCCGGCGGCTCGTGCTCGCGAACCCGGACGCGCCCGGTCTCGACAAGCAGGAGCGCGACGTCACCGTGCTCTTCGTCGACATCAGCGGCTACAGCCGCCTCGCGGAGCGCGTGGCTCCCGCCGACCTCAACGCGCTCGTCGAGCGCTACTTCGGCAGCTTCCTGGACCGCATCACCGACGCGGGCGGCGACATCAACGAGACCTCCGGCGACGGGTTCATGGCCATCTTCCAGGACGGCGATCCGGCGGCCCACGCCGCCCGCACCGTGAACGCGGCGCTGATGCTGCTGGCCCTGACCGAGGCGCTGAACCAGACGGAGCTCGAGCACCCGCTCGCCATTCACATCGGCATCAACTCCGGGCTGGCCCTCGTCGGCTCCACCCGCTTCGAGGGCCGGCGCGGCACCCGCTGGACGTTCACCGCCAGCGGGATCGTGACCACGCTGGCCGCGCGCCTCGCGTCCTCGGCGGGCGACGGCGAGATTCTCGCGGGGCCCGAGACCGTGCGGCGGCTCGGCGGCCGCTACCGGCTCGAGCGGGTGGGGCGCGAGCGGTTGAAGAACCTCACCGAGGCGATCGAGGTGCATCGCATCATCAGCCCTCCGTCTCGCCGTTGACGGTTGGCGGCCTGGGGGCGAGGGGCGGCGGGGGCGGCGGGGCACGCCCTCCCCGGAACACGCTGACTCGCTACCCGGTCGCGCCGTCTCGAGCGGGCCACGAGATGACCGGGCTGCCGCTTCGCTTCCCCGCAGAAGCCACGGTTCCGGGGAGGGCGTGCCCCGCGCCCCGGCCCCGCCCCCCTCGCGCGCGGCGTCCCTCCGGCGCGCGCGCTCGCTCGCGTCGTCGCTCCTCTGGACTCTTGTCTCGCGGGTCAGCGGGAGAGGATGAGGGGTGGAAGCCGCGGGTGGTGAGGGAGCGGGCGGTGGGGGTGGCCTGGGTGCGGTCGGAGAAGGAGCCGACGCGGACGCGGTAGAGGGTCTCGCCCGCGACGGTGGACTCGGTGACGATCGCGTCGCCGCCGACCGCATCGCGCAGCGCCTCGGCGCGGGCGCGGCTCGTGAACGAGCCGACCTGGACCGTGAAGCCTCCGTCGGCCCCGGGCGCGTCCGCCCGGTGCCGGGCAGGGCGATCACCCGGAGCCGCACCGGGAAGATTCCCGCGCCCACCGCGCCCAGCTGCCGGGCCGCCGCATAGGAGACGTCCAGGATCCGGCCCTTCACGAACGGGCCCCGATCGTTGACCCGCACCTCGGCCGACTGGCTCGTGTCGCGGTTGGTCACGAGCAGGCGCGTGCCGAAGGGCAGGGTGCGATGGGCGGCGGTGAGCTGGTTCATGTCGTAGACCTCGCCGCTGGCGGTGCGCTTGCCCTGGTGCTGGGCCCCGTACCACGAGGCGAAGCCGACCTCCTCGTTGCCGGCGGCGGGTGGCGCTGCCGGCGTCGGCGGGGTGGTCACCACCGCGGTGGAGCAGCCGGCCAGCAGGGCCAGGAGCGACAGCGCGGCGGCGGTGAGGAAGCGGCGATACGGCACGTCTTCTATCCTGCCATCCGGGGGGAGATAGGGCCAGGGGGTGGCCCGGCTCCGGCCGATTCCGGGGCGGGACCCCTTGTCTTGCCGGGGCTTTCCTGATACTCAAGAAAGCCCAGCTTCCGCGAGGAGGGAGTCTCGATCCGTGCGGCTCAAGCGAGAGGACGTGGAGCGGATGATGGAGGGCCGGCCGGCGGGCAGCACGCTCGAGGAGGCCCTCGAGGTCTTCGAGGTCTTCGCCAGCGGCAGCCTCGCCGACGAGATCTACGTGCTCGACGACGTCGGGGGCAAGCGCATCGCCATCGCCCCCGCCGCGTTGAAGGCCAAGTACCGGAAGGAGTGACACGCCATGGCCATCGTCACCATCTCCCATGAGATCGGCGCGGGCGGTCCGGAGATCGGCCAGCAGCTGGCCGAGCGCCTGGGCTGCCGCTACGTGGACCACGAGCTCATCTCCAACGCGGCCACCCGCTACGGCCTGCTCGAGGAGAAGCTCTCGCACCTCGACGAGTCGAAGCCGTCGCTCTTCGAGCGCTTCGACGCGGAGACGCGGCGCTACATCACGGTCATCCAGACCGCGCTCTACGACTTCGCGGAGCAGGACAACGTGGTGCTCATGGGCCGCGGCGGGCAGTGGCTGCTGCGGGGCATCCCCCACGTGCTGCGCGTGCGGGTGATGGCGCCGTTCGACGTGCGGGTCAAGCGCCTGACCAAGAAGCTCGCGGGGCCGATGGGGGAGCAGACGAACCCGCGCACCGTCACCGAGCTGGTGCGCCGCGACGACGCCGAGAAGGCCGGGCCGCATGCGGTATCTCTACGAGGTCAGCATCACCGACTCCTCGCTCTACGACCTCGTCATCAACACCGAGAAGCTCTCGACGGGAGCCTCGGTCGGTCTGCTCGCGGGCGTGGTCGGGCAGCCCGAGCTGGCCACCACCCCGGCGAGCGCCCAGCTGGTCGCCGACCGCTCGCTCGCCTCGCGGGTCCAGGTGGCGCTCGCCACCCACCCGGAGACGCGCAAGTACCGCATCACGGTGGAGGCCCGGAGCGGCGTGGTCACCCTCGAGGGCACCGCGGCCATGGACGAGGCGATGGACGTGGCGCGGAGCGTGGAAGGGGTGCGGGACGTCCAGGCGCGTCAGGTGGACATCCCGCCGATCCCGCCGTTCGTGGCGTAGGCGGTCCCGACCGCTCGATCAGTTCTTGGGGGGAGGGCCGGGGCGACGGCCGGAGTCTTCCGGCACCTCGGCGATCATGACCGTCACGTCCATCTTCTGCTTCTTGCGGACGATCTGGAGCGTGACGCTCTTGCCGACCCGGGTCTCCGCGACCAGCCGCTGCACATGCCGGTAGTCTTCCACCGGGGTCTTGTCGAACGCGACGATGACGTCGCCCTGCTCGAGCCCCGCCTGCGCGGCGGGACTGCCGGTGATGGTGGAGCCCACCACCGCGCCGTTGGTGCCCTCGAGCCCGAGGCTCTGCGCGAGGTCGAGGGAGAGCGGCTGCAGCGCCACCCCGAGCCAGCCGCGCACCACCTTGCCCTTGTCGACCAGCTGGTCGACCACCCGCTTGACCATGTTGATCGGGATCGCGAAGCCGATGCCCTGGCCCGCGGCCACGATGGCGGTGTTGACCCCGATCACCTGGCCCCTCAGGTTGACGAGCGGCCCGCCCGAGTTGCCCGGGTTGATGGAGGCATCGGTCTGGATGAAGTTCTCGTAGGTGGCGATGCCGACGTCGGAGCGGCCGGTGGCGCTGATCACCCCCACCGTGACCGTCTGGTCCAGGCCGAACGGATTGCCGATCGCGATGGCCCACTCCCCGACCCGGAGGGCGTCCGAGTTGCCCAGGGTGGCCACCGTGATCTCGTGGTCGGGCTGGAACTTGACCACCGCGAGGTCCGTTTTCGGGTCGGTCCCCATGATCTGTCCGCGGTATTCTCGTTTGTCGGAGAGACGGATCAGGATCTCGTCCGCGCCCTTGACGACGTGGAAGTTGGTGAGCACCAGGCCGCGCTTGTCGATGATGACGCCGGACCCGAGACCGGGCCGGCGGAACTCGGAGCGCGAGTCGGGACCCTCGGAGCCGAAGAACTGATTGAAGAAGTCGCGGAAGAACGGGTCGTCGTTGCCCTGGGGCAGGTTGGGGCCGCGCCGGGACTTCGCGCGCTGGATGGTCCCGAGGTGGACGACCGCGGGCCGCACCTGCTGGGCCACGTCCACGAAGCCCATCTGGAGCGCTTCGGCCAGCGCGACGCCGGTCGCCGCCTGCGGGGTGGTCGGGGCGGGAGAGGCGCTCGGTCGTCCCAGGTGACCGCGCACGAGGTAGCCGCCGCCCGCCGCGGCGATCAGCAACGCGGCGACCACACTGATCAGTACCAGGCGGCGGCTCATGTCTGTACTCTAGCAGGGGGCCCGCGCGCCGGCGACCGCCGGAGCGAGTGCCAGAGCGATCGCCAGAGCGAACGGATGATAGCGACTGCCGTCTTTCACTGTCAAGGAAGCCAGTGAGATACCGACACGTCTGGCCGGGTGTTCTCCTGCTCGCGGCCCTGGCGCTGCTGCTGGTGGGCCTCCTGCGCTGGGGCGACCACTTCCTCTCGCCCGGCCCGAGCGGAGGGATCCACCGCCTGCTGCAGCTCTGGGCCGCTTCGCGCCCGCCCGACGAATCGGCCGCGCGCGCCGCAGATCGCGTCCGCTCCGTCGCCGGTGACCGACGTCCCCGCGAGTCCGCCCCGCCCGCCGGTGCCGGTGAGCCCGGATCCGCCCGCCCCGCCGCCCATCGCCTCGGCCTCGCCTCCGCCGGCCACCGCGCCCGCGCCGGCCTCGCCTCCGGCCAAGGCCCCGCCCGCGGCCCCGGCTCCCGCGCGCGAGGAGCCCCGTCGAGGCGGCCGCGTCGGCACCCGCGGCCGCGGCTCCGTCGACGCCCGCCCCGGTGCGCTACGCGCTGGCCCTCGGCACCTTCGCGGTCTCGGAGGACGCCGAGCGCGTGGAGGCCAAGCTGAACCAGGCCGGCTTCTCGACGGTCCGCTTCCGGCAGCAGGTGCCCGCCAAGCTCTTCGCGGTCCTCATCGCCTCTCTCAAGGACCCGGAGGAGGGGCAGACGACGATCGAGCGCCTCCAGAAGGACGGCTACGCCCAGAGCGTGCTCCTGGTGGGCCGCACCGGGGTGACGGTGCGGGTGGGCGTGCCCACGCCGCTGCGCACCGCGGTGCAGCTGGCCGAGAAGCTGCGCGGCGCGGGCTACGACGCTCGCGTCTCCACCGAGCCGACCCGCGCGGGCCAGGTGAGCCTGCGCCACGGCAACTTCGCCTCACGGGCCGAGGCCGACGAGGCGAGCCGGGAGGTCGCGCGTCTGGGCGTCCCGAACGAGGTGATCCAGATCCGCTGAGCCCGCCGCACAGTTTGACCGAGAAAGCGGCGGGAGGGTACTATCGACCATGCCCCCCAAGAAGATCCTCGTGGTCGACGACGAGCCCGAGGTTCGCAAGCTCATGGAGCACTTCCTCACCGGCAAGGGCTACGACGTCCGGCTGGCCGAGAACGGGCGAATCGGCCTCGCCGCGCTCGACACCTTCACGCCCGACCTGGTGCTGCTCGACATGCACATGCCGGAGATGGACGGGGCCGAGACGCTCCGGGAGCTGGCGGTGCGCGCGCCCACCCTCCCGGTGATCATGGTCACCGTGAACGAGGACGTCGAGACGACCTCGCACCTGCTGCAGCTGGGCGCCGCCGACTACGTGCCGAAGCCGTTCAACCTGGACTACCTCGAGCAGGCGATCAACATTCAGCTCTCCGTGACGCGAGGGTAGTTCCTCGCGCGACGGGGGTGGGGGGTGGCCGGGCTCCCGCCCGGGAACACGCTGAGTCGCACCCCGCAGCGCCGTCTCGTTCGAGCCACGAGACAGCCGGCCTACGCTTCGCCTTTCCGCAGAAGCCACGGTTCCCGGGCGGGAGCCCGGCCACCCCCCACCCCCGTCGCGCGAGGCGTTGAATATCTATTGAACAGCGCTAAACAGCGGCGCGCCACATCTCGCGCCGTATGCTCCAGCGCGCGGGGGGTTAGGGTTTTGAGGTTAGGGTGTCGAGGGTGGTGCGGGCGGTGGGGGAGAGGTCGAGGAAGCGGAGGCCGGCGGTGTCCTTGCGGGACCACATGACCTCGGCGCGGTCGACGGTGACCGTGGGGGCGCCCGGCTCCGAGCTCCATCTGGAGCTTGACGATCTCGCCCGGCTCGAGGCGCCGGGGCACCGCGCGCAGGGCGATGCCGGTCCGCGAGAGGTCGCTCGCCTCCGCGACCACGGTGAGCTCGCCGTCGGAGATGGAGACGCGCCCCTCCTGGCGGCGGCGCGGGGCGGTCCGCGAGTTGAAGCCCGCGGGCTCGCGATGGGCGTCGTCGGGCGCCGGGCCGAGCTCGCCCAGCACCGCGTAGATCTTCACCGGGATCGCCTTGCCCTTGACGGTGACCTCGCCCAGGTCGCGCACCGCGAAGTGCTCGCGGACCTCCGCGTAGGTGGCCTCGCTGATGATGATCGGCACGCTGAACTCCTTGGTGATGCCCTCGAGCCGGGAGCCCAGGTTGATCGTGTCGCCGATCGCGGTGTACTCGAGGCGCTGCTCGGAGCCGATCGTGCCCACCACCGCGTCGCCGGTGTGGATGCCGACCCCGCAGGCGAGGTGGCCGCCGTGCAGGGCCGCGAAGCGGTCGCCGAGGGGCCGCACCCGCTCCTGGAACTCGAGCGCGGTCCGCACCGCGCTCAGCGCGTGGTCCGGCGCCTCGAGCGGCACGTTGTAGAGCGCCATGATCGCGTCGCCGATGTACTTGTCGACGGTGCCTCCGTGCTTGAATACCGCCTCGGTCATCACGGTCAGGTACTCGCGCAGGAAGGTGACGACCTCTTCCGGCTGCATCTTCTCCGACATGGACGTGAACCCGCGGATGTCGGAGAAGAGCACGGTCACGCGACGCCGTGTGGCGGCCAGCGTGCTGTCGTCCTTGTGCCGGATGATCTCGGCCACCACGTCCGGCGAGAAGAAGCGCGAGAGGCGGCGCTTCTCCCGCTGCTCCTGGGTGAAGTTCTTGGCCACCGTGCCCGCGTAGGTGGCAAGCAGCGCGAGCGGCACCGGCACCACGTCGACCCAGTAGCGCGCCCACAGGAAAGCGGCGTGGCTGGCCGCGAGGTACCCCCCGATCGCGGCGGCCACGATCCCGAAAGCGGGCAGGGGACGCAGCGCGGTGGCGGTCCACGCTGCGCCGGCCGCCGCGAGCACCGCCACCACCGGGACGAGCAGCCTCGAGGCCCGGCGCAGGGGAATGCCCTGCAGCAGGGTCTCCAGGGTGTGGGCGTGGATCTCGACGCCCGGCATGCCGGACTGAGAGGCGAACGGGGTGGGGAAGATGTCGTGCAGCGTGGGCGTCGTCGCGCCCACCAGGACGATCTTCCCCGCGAAGACCTCGGGCGGGACCTCGCCGGTGACGATTCGGTGGTAGGCGACCATGGGGAACGTGCCGGGGCCGCCGCGATAGTTGACGAGGAGCTCGGGTTCCGAGGGGGCGGCGGCCCGCGCCAGCCCGGCCTTCTCGGCGAGGCGGAATATCAGCATGTCGAAGCCGAGCCAGTCGCGGTCCTGGAAATCGCGGCGGAGGGTGGCCCGGCGGACGAACGCGTCCGCGTCCGAATCGTAGTCGGCCGAGCCGAAGGCGGCCTTGCCGCGGATCTCCGGGATCGGCGGGTTCAGCGCCTGCTTCACGAAGGACGCGTCGCCGACGGTGGTGAGCGCGGCGGCCAGGACGATCCGATCCCGGATTCGATCGACCGCCGCCCCGAGCGCGGCATCGTCGGACGCGCCGTGCAGCGAGGGCTCGGTGAACAGGATATCCATGCCGACCGCGGCCGGGTTCCCGCGCCCCACCACGTCCAGGAACTTGGCGTGCATCGCGCGGGGCCAGGGCCAGGCGAGATTCAGCCCGTCGAAGTCGTCCTCGTCGATGGTGACGACCACGATGGGCGACGCGGGGGTCTTGGGGCCGCGGATCGTGAACTGGGCGTCCAGGGCCTTCAGCTCGGCGATCTCGAAGAAGCGCAGGGGGTTGACGGTGGCCAGCACCACCACGGCCAGGCCGGCCAGGCTTCCGGCGAGGAGCACGCGCCAGGAGGCGGTGAGGGATCGCACCGACGTCAAGCGTAGCACAAGGGAAGTTTGCCGCCGCCGCGGGGAAACGTCTACACTCGGGTCATGCGGGTTCGTTCGATCCTGCTCGCCGCGTTCTGGGTCACCATGTTCATCTGGGTCGGCTACAACGGCATGCAGGCGGTCTCGTCCTACTTCCAGACCAACGACATCGCCGAGCAGGCGTTCCGGGATGCCGCCGACAAGCAGCGCCAGCGCAACCCGGGCGAGATGTTCTCCTCCGATTTCCTCGCCGATCTCCGGACCGGGGTGCTGGCCGGCGCGCGCCGGCAGGGCGTGCAGCTCGACCCGTCGACCCTGAAGGTCTCCGCGGAGGGTGGCCTCATCCGGGTCAACCTCGGGTGGACCTATCGCACCTGGCCCCTGACCATGGGCGGCTTCGACACCGCCCTGCCGGTGCCGATGTGGCTCGGCCGGAGCTTCGACCCGCAGCTCGGCATGCGCCGCCTGTTCTGACCCGGCCGGGGGCCTGAGCGATCGCATCATCATCGCGGAGGACGACGAGGATCTCGCCTTCGTCCTCCGCGAGGCGCTGCGACGCCAGCGCTACGACGTCGAGGTCGCGCCCACCGCGGGCGGTCTGCTCGACGGGCTCAAGGCCGCTCCGTACGACCTGATCCTCCTCGACGTGGTCGAGCTGGCCAAGGAGGGCACCCTCTTCCGACGAGATCGGCGACATGCCGCTGTCCATGCAGGCCAAGATCCTGCGCGTCCTTCAGGAGCGCGAGTTCGAGCGGGTGGGTGGCACGCGCACCCTGACCGCCGACGTGCGGGTGATCGCGGCCGCCCACCGCGACCTCGACGCGGCGGTGGCCCAGGGCACGTTCCGGCACGACCTGTTCTACCGGCTCCAGGGGGTGGGGATCGTGCTCCCGCCGCTGCGGGAGCGCGTCGACGACCTGCCGCTGCTGGCCACCCACCTGCTGGAGCGGGCGGCCCAGCGCCTCACCCGTCAGCCCGGGGTGCTCTCGCCCGAGGCCCTGCGCTGCCTCTGGACCTACTCGTGGCCCGGCAACGTGCGCGACCTCCAGCACGTGCTCGAGGGAGCCATGGTGCTCTCCGACGGGGTGATCCGTCCCGATCACCTCCCCCCCCTCGATCCAGCGCGCGGCCCAGGCGCGGCCCGCCGCGGAGGCCGTCCGGTGCTGTCGGGCTCGCTCGACGAGGCGCTCGAGGAGTGGGAGCGGCGCATGATCCTGGACGCGCTCCAGCAGACGCAGGGCGTGCAGGCGCGCGCGGCCAAGATCCTCGGGGTCTCGGAGCGCAGCCTCTGGTATCGGATCAAGAGGCTCGGCATCCAGGTGCGCACGCGGGACGACGCCCAGTCGGCCTGACCCGGTTTCATTTCCGATTCCCCTCGTGTATTGTCAGGTTCGATGAAAGTCCGCAAGGCCGTGTTCCCCGCCGCCGGTCTCGGCACTCGCTTCCTGCCCGCCACCAAGGCCCAGCCCAAGGAGATGCTCCCGCTGGTGGACAAGCCCACCATCCAGTACGTGGTGGAGGAGGCGGTGGCGTCCGGTCTGGAGGAGATCATCCTGGTCACCGGGCGGAACAAGCGCGCGATCGAGGACCACTTCGACGCCGCGTTCGAGCTCGAGTACTACCTGCAGGATCGCGGCAAGTTGGAAGAGCTGGCCCAGATCAAGACGATCTCCGAGCTGGCCTCCGTCTCCTACGTCCGCCAGAAGGAGCCGCTCGGGCTCGGGCACGCCATCCTCTGCGCCAAGCCGCTGGTGGGCGACGAGCCGTTCGGGGTGTTCCTGGGCGACGACATCATCGTGTCGCGGGTGCCGTGCATGCGGCAGCTCATCGACGTGTTCGAGCGCCACGGCGGGCCGGTCCTGGCCGTGATGCGGATGCCGCGCGAGGAGATCGGCCGCTACGGCGTCATCGCGGCGCGCGGCCTGGGCGCCAACGTCTACGAGGTGCAGGACCTGGTCGAGAAGCCGGATCCCCGCGACGCCCCGTCGGACCTGGCCATCATCGGGCGCTACGTGCTCACCCCGGATCTCTTCGGCATCCTGAAGGAGACCGCGCCGGATTCGCGGGGAGAGATCCAGCTCACCAACGGGCTCCGCGTGCTCCGCGGACGGCGGCCGATCTACGCGGTGGAGTTCGAGGGCAAGCGCCACGACACCGGCGAGAAGCTGGGCTTCCTCAAGGCCACCGTCGAGTTCGCCCTGGCCCGGCCGGACCTCTCCGACCAGTTCCGCGAGTACCTGAGGAGCCTGAAGCTGTAGGGCGAGGCAGATATGTCTTGTGGGGCGCTACTTTGCCCCTCGTCACCCCGCGTCCATTGATTGACTTCCCCCCGGGTTTCTGGGACAATCCCTGCACTTTATTTCAGGGCCGGGAGGTGTCGGCACCTACATGAAGAGCCAGCCCAAGCGCACCTTCCACACGGCTTCCGAGCCCGAGATCAAGGCCGGTGAGGTCTCGGACGTCTACTTCGACCGCACCGTCGAGATCCTTCGCGCCAAGGGTCTCAACAAGCACGTCAAGGCCGAGATCCGGCTGAAGAGCTTCCCGCAGCCCGACTGGACGTTCGGAGTCCTGGCCGGCATCGAGGAAGCCTCGGGTCTGCTCGAGGGCCTGCCGGTCAACGTCTGGGCCATGGACGAGGGCACGCTCTTCGGCCCCGAGGACACGGTGCTCCTCATCGAGGGCATCTATCCCGAGTGGGCGAAGTACGAGACCGCGCTGCTCGGCTTCCTCTGCCAGGCCTCCGGCATCGCCACCAAGGCGGCCCGGTGCAAGCGTGCGGCCGGCTCGCGCCAGGTCATCTCCTTCGGCGCGCGGCGCATGCACCCGGCGCTCGCGCCCATGATCGAGCGCAACGCCTTCGTCGGTGGCTGCGACGGGGTGGCGGTCACCAAGTCGGCCGAGCTGATCGACGCCGACCCCACCGGCACCATCCCGCACGCCCTGGTCCTCCTCTTCGGCGACACGGTGGAGGCGCTCCGCGCCTTCCACGAGGTGGTCGACGCCAAGGTGCGCCGGGTGGCTCTCATCGACACCCTGCAGGACGAGAAGTTCGAGGCGATCCGGGTGGCGGAAGCGCTCGGTCGAGAGCTCTACGCGGTGCGCCTCGACACGCCCTCGTCTCGCCGCGGCGACTTCTTCAAGATCCTCGAGGAGGTCCGCTGGGAGCTCGACCTGCGCGGCTTCGACTACGTGAAGATCCTGGCCTCCGGCGGGATCGACGAGTACGAGATCCTCAAGCTGAACCCCCTCGTGGATGGCTACGGCGTCGGTACCTCGATCGCAAACGCTCCGGTGCTCTCGTTCGCGCTCGACATCATGGAGATCGAGGGCGTGCCGATGGCCAAGCGCGGCAAGCGCTCGGGGGCCAAGCAGGTGTGGCGCGTCCCGGGCACCGTCCAGAACACCGTCCTCCCCGCCGGCGCCCCCGCGCCGGTCGGGCCCGACGGCCGGGCCGCGGAGGCGCTGCTCAAGCCGCTGATCGCGGGTGGCCGGCTCGTGCGCGACCTGCCGCCCCCGCGCACCCTGCGCGAGTACGTGATGGAGCAGATGGCGCGCATCGACATCACGGCGGGGCGGAATCCCGGGCTGCGCGGCGACTACTAGCCGCATGGGCGTCCTGGATGAGATCGTCGCCCACAAGCGGACCGAGGTGGCCGCCCTCAAGGCCCGACGGCCGGTGGCGGCGGTGGCGGCGGCCTGTCGCGGCCTCGCGCCGGCCCGTGATTTCGAGGCGGCCCTCCGGCCCGGGACCGGCGCGCGGGTTCGCCTGATCGCGGAGGTCAAGCGGGCCTCGCCCTCCCAGGGCCTCTTCCGCGCCGATCTCGATCCGATCGCCCAGGCCGCGACCTACGCCGCCGCGGGCGCGGCCGCGGTCTCGGTGCTGACCGACGCGCGCTACTTCCACGGGAGCCTCGACGACCTGGTGCAGGTGCGCCGGTCGGTCCCGGTGCCGGTGCTCCGCAAGGAGTTCATCGTCGACGAGTACCAGCTCTGGGAGGCCCGCGAGGCGGGTGCGGACGCGGTGCTGCTGATCGTGGCCGCGCTCGAGGACGCGGCGCTGCGCGACCTGCTCTCGGCGGCCAAGGGCGTGGGACTCGCCACCCTGGTGGAGGTGCACACCGCGGGCGAGCTGGATCGGGCGCTGCGGATGGGCGCTCCGGTGCTCGGGGTCAACAATCGCGATCTGCAGACCTTGACCACGACCCTCGCCCCGTCGCTGGCCCTCCTGCCGCAGATCCCGCCCGGACCCATCGCGGTGAGCGAGAGCGGCATCCGCACCGGAGCCGACGTGGCGCAGGTGGTGGCGGCCGGCGCCCACGCGGTGCTGGTGGGCGAGACGCTCCTGCGCGCGGACGACGTGGCCGCGAAGGTGCGCGAGCTGTCGCTCCAATGAGGATCAAGATCTGCGGCATCACCAATCTCGACGACGCCCGGCTCTGCGTGGAGTCGGGCGCCGACGCCCTCGGGTTCATCTTCGTCCCGAACACGCCCCGCTGCGTGACCACGGAGACGGCCGCCCTCATCATCGCGGCGCTGCCGCCGTTCGTGACGCCGGTGGGCGTCTTCTGGGACCACGCGCCCGGGCAGGTGAAGGCGGTGGCCGAGGAGTGCCGGCTCGGCGCGCTGCAGTTCCACGGCGACGAGGCGCCCGAGGATCTCCTCGAGCATCGTCTGCCCGTGATCAAGACCCTCAAGGTCGCCGGCGCGGCGGACCTGGCCCGGATGGACGACTACCGCGTCGCCGCGTTCCTGCTCGACTCGCCGTCACGGTGGAGCGAGGGCGAGTCCCGGCCGCCGATCCCCTGGGACGTGGCCGCCGCCGCGGCGCGCCGCCACCCGGTGCTGCTCTCCGCCGGGCTCACCCCGGACAACGTGAGCCTCGCGGTCCGGCGCGTCCGACCCTACGGGGTGGACGTCAACTCCGGGGTGGAGGCCCGTCCGGGCCGCAAGGATCCGGTCCGCGTGCGGCGGTTCGTGACCGAGGCGCGCGGGGCGGCGGAGCAGCCGTGAGCGCGACCCGCGTGCGGCCCGCCGCATTGCCGGACGCGGGCGGTCACTTCGGTCGCTTCGGCGGCCGCTTCGTGCCCGAGACCCTCATGCAGCCGCTGGTCGATCTCGAGAAGGCCTACCGGGCCGCGCGCGGCGACGCGCGCTTCCGCCGGCGCCTGCGCGAGCTGCTCGCGACCTACGCGGGCCGGCCCACCCCGCTCTACTTCGCGGAGCGCCTGACCCGGCACGTGGGGGGCGCGCGCATCTACCTCAAGCGCGAGGATCTCTGCCACACCGGCGCCCACAAGATCAACAACGTGCTGGGCCAGGCCCTGCTCGCGCAGCGCATGGGCAAGCCGCGCTTGGTCGCGGAGACCGGCGCGGGCCAGCACGGGGTGGCCTCGGCCACCGCGGCGGCCCTGCTCGGCCTCGAGTGCCAGGTCTACATGGGCCGGGTCGATGTGGAGCGCCAGGCCCTCAACGTCTTCCGCATGAAGCTGCTCGGCGCGACGGTGATCCCGGTCGAGAGCGGCTCCAAGACGCTCAAGGACGCGGTCAACGAGGCGCTGCGCGACTGGGTCACCAATGTGCGCACCACCTACTACCTCCTCGGCTCGGTGATGGGCCCGCACCCGTACCCGATGATGGTGCGCGATTTCCACCGGGTGATCGGCGAGGAGACGCGGGCCCAGGCTCGCCGCGCGACCGGCCGGCTCCCGGATCTCCTGGTGGCCTGCGTGGGCGGCGGCTCCAACGCGATCGGTCTCTTCTGGCCGTTCATCGGCGACCGGCGGGTGCGCATCGTGGGCGTCGAGCCCGGCGGCCACGGCATCAAGAGCGGCAAGCACGGCGCCTCGCTCGGCTCGGGCGCGGTCGGCGTGCTGCACGGCAGCATGAGCTACGTGCTCCAGAACGACGACGGGCAGGTGGCGGAGGCCCACTCGATCTCGGCCGGGCTCGACTATCCCGGGGTGGGGCCCGAGCACTCCTACTACAAGGACACCGGCCGCTTCGAGTACGTCTCGGTGACCGACACGGAGGCGCTCGAGGGGTTCCAGGTTCTCACGCGGCTCGAGGGCATCATGCCCGCGCTCGAGTCCGCCCACGCGGTCGCGCACGCGATGCGGGCCGCCGCGCGGATGAAGAAGACGCAGACGGTGGTGGTGGGCCTCTCGGGCCGGGGCGACAAGGACGTGCACACCGTCGGCCTCGCCCTCGACACGAGGCCGGGCAACGGGCTCGGGGGCAACGGCCACGGAGGGGCCCGGTGAAGGCGGCGACCGGCCGCGCGCCGTCGCGCCTCGACGCCACCTTCGCGGCGCTCCGCGCCCGCCGCGAGCGTGCCTTCGTCGCCTACTTCACGGCCGGCGACCCGTCGCTCGCGCTCACCCGCAAGCTGGTGGTGGAGGCGGCCCGCCGCGGCGCGGACGTCATCGAGCTCGGCATCCCGTTCTCGGATCCGCTCGCGGACGGACCGGTGATCCAGCGGGCCACCCAGCGCGCGCTGGCGGCCGGGGTCACCCTGCCGCGGGTCCTCGAGCTGGTGCGGGAGATGCGGGGCGAGGTGTCGGTGCCGCTCGTCTTCCTCACGTACTACAACCCGATCCTGGCCTTCGGGCTCAAGGCCTTCTGCCGGACCTCGGTGGAGGCGGGCATCGCCGGGGTGATCGTCGCGGACCTGCCGCCCGAGGAGTCGGGGCCCCTGCGGGCCGAGGCGATGGAGGCCGGGCTCGATCTCGTGCACCTGGTGGCGCCGACCTCGACCCCCGAGCGCATGCGCAAGATCGCGCGGGCGAGCGAGGGCTTCATCTACATGGTCGCGCTCACCGGCGTCACCGGGGAGCGCACCGCGCTCGCCCCCGAGCTGGCCCAGCAGGTGCGCGCCCTGCGCGCGATCACCACCAAGCCGGTGTGCGTGGGCTTCGGCATCGGCACGCCCGAGCAGGCCGCCCTGGTGGGCCAGCTGGCCGACGGGGTCGTCGTGGGCTCGGCCATCGTGCGGCTGGTGGAGCAGCACGCGAGCTCGACCGAGCTGCTGGCCCGGGTCGGCGATTTCATCGCGGGGCTGAAGGCCCCGCTGCGGGGCGGGAGCTAGCGCGTGGCCTGGTTCTGGAAGAAGAAGGAGGACGGCGACGAGGACCGGCCGAAGAAGGTCGTGATCGCCGAGGGCCTGTGGGTCAAGTGCGACTCCTGCCGCGAGATCGTCTACCGCGCGGAGGTCGAGCGCGCGGGCCGCGTGTGCCCCAAATGCGGCTACCCGTTCCGCATCTCGGCCCGCGAGCGCATCGCCTCGATCGTCGACGAGGGCTCCTTCGAGGAGCGCGAGGGAGGCCTGCGGTCCAAGGATCCGCTCAGCTTCAAGGACACCAAGCGCTACTCGGACCGGCTCAAGGCGGCGCGGGCCAAGTCCTCGATGGAGGAGGCGGTGATCACCGGCACCGCCCGGATCGGCGGCTATCCGGTCGCGCTCGCGGTGTTCGAGTTCGCGTTCCTGGGCGGCAGCATGGCCTCGGTGGTCGGCGAGAAGCTCACCCGCACCATCGAGCTCGCGCTCCAGAAGCGCGTGCCCCTCCTGATCGTCTCCGCCTCCGGTGGAGCGCGCATGCAGGAGGGCATCCTCTCCCTCATGCAGATGGCCAAGACCTCCGCCGCGCTCGCGCGCCTGGCCGCCGAGCGGGTGCCCTACATCTCGCTGCTCACCGATCCCACCACCGGCGGCGTCACCGCGAGCTTCGCGATGCTGGGAGACCTGATCCTGGCCGAGCCCCGCGCCCTGATCGGCTTCGCGGGACCCCGCGTCATCGCGGAGACGATCCGGCAGCCGCTGCCCGACGGCTTCCAGCGCTCGGAGTTCCTGCTCGAGCACGGCCAGCTCGACCTGGTCGTGGAGCGGCGGGAGCTGCGGGCCACGCTCCGGAGGATCCTCGCCTTCTTCGGCGGACGCGACCCCGCGCCCGCCCCATGACCTACCCGGAGGCCGTGGCCCGGATCCTCGGCCTCCGCGGCGGGGAGCGGGTCGGCATGCGCCCCGGCCTCGAGCGCATCGAGGCGCTGCTCGACGCCATCGGCCGCCCGGAGCGGGCGTTCACCATCGCCCAGGTCGGCGGCACCAACGGCAAGGGCTCCATCTCGGCGATGCTGGCCGCCATCCTCCAGGCGTCGGGGCGGCGCGTCGGCCTCTACACCTCGCCGCATCTCCGGCACTACCGCGAGCGCATCCGGGTGGACGGCCAGCCCATCTCGGAGGCCGACTTCGTGGACGGGGTGGACGCGCTCGGCACGCTCATCGCGCGGCTCGACGTCACCGTCTTCGAGGCCGGCACCGCGCTGGCCCTCGACCACTTCTGCCGCTCGCGCGTCGACGTGGCGGTGCTCGAGGTGGGCCTCGGCGGCCGGCTCGACGCCACCACGGTGGGCCGGCCGGAGGTGGTGGTGCTCGGGCCCATCGACTACGACCACCAGCTCGAGCTGGGCGACACCCTGACCGCCATCGCGGGCGAGAAGGCGGCCATCATCCGGAGCGGGGTGGCGTTCTCGGCCCGGCAGGACCCGGAGGCGGCCCGGGTTCTCGAGGAGCGGGCCGCCCGGGTCGGCGTGCCGCTCGTGCGCGAGGGCCGCGAGCTGCACGTCACCCCGCGCGGCTTCTCCCTCGAGGCGCAGCGACTCGACCTCGCCGGTCCGGACTGGCAGCTCGCCGACGTGGGGTGCGGGCTCCTGGGCGTCTTCCAGCCGGGTAACGCGCTGCTGGCCGCCGCGGCGGGCCGCGCGCTGGGCGCCGACGAGGCCGCGATCCGGGCGGGCCTGCGCGGCGCGCGCTGGCCGGGGCGCTTCCAGGTCTTCCGGCGCGACCCGGTCGTGATCCTGGACGGCGCGCACAATCCGGCCGGCGCGCGTGCCCTCGCCGCGTCGCTGCGCGCCTACTTCCCCGGCCGGCCGGTCACCTTCGTGATCGGGATCCTCGCGGACAAGGACGCGGCCGGGATCCTCGGCGCGCTGTCGCCCCTGGCCGCCGGCGTCGTGCTGACCGCCTCCGGGAACCCGCGGGCCGCCGCGCCGGCGTCGCTTCGCGCCCTCCTGCCGGCGGACCTTCGGGTGGAGGTGGCGCCGTCCCCGTCGGAGGCGCTCGCGCGGGCCACCGCCGGGGCGGCCGGCGGGCTCGTGTGCGTGGCCGGCTCGCTCTCGCTGATCGGCGACGTCCTGGCCGCGGCCGGCGACGGGCAGGATGTCCTTTTCACCGCGGGGGCCCGCTGTTAGCATGGGCACTCATGCCGCCGGTCTCGGCTCCCGCCCGCTCGATGTGCGGCCCTAGGCGGCTCGCGCGACTCGCCCTTCTCCTCCTCTCGCCCCTCGTCTCGATCGGCATCGGCGCCGCGCCGGGGTGGGGGCAGCCCGCGAGCCCCGCGGGCGGTGTCACGGTCCGCGCGGGAGGCGAGGAGGCGAGCGTGGTCGCCGATCAGATCCAGCAGGTGGGCGGCAGCTCGGACCTGCTGATCGCGGTCGGCAACGTCGAGATCACGCGGGGCCAGAGCCGGCTTCTCGCCGACCGGGTCGAGCTCAACCGCGACACCGGCCAGGCGGTGGCCCAGGGCAAGGTGGTGTTCTACGACGGGCCGGACCGCCTCGTCGGCGAGCGCATCGACTACAACCTGAAGACCGGCACCGGGGTGGTCTACAACGGCTCCGCGATGTCCGCGCCCTACTATCGCCTCTCCGCGGAGCGGATGGACCGGGTCGGCGACAGCGTCTACGAGGTGCGGCGCGGCGTCTTCACCACGTGCGAGGGCGACGACCCCGCCTGGTCGTTCCACTTCTCCTCCGGCAACGCCGACCTGGAGGACATCGTCTACGGCCGCGACGCCTCGTTCTGGGTCAAGAGCGTGCCGGTGTGGCCGTGGTTTCCCTTCTTCGCGGCCGCGCTCCGGCGCGAGCGCCAGTCGGGGTTCCTCTTCCCGGAGTTCGGGCAGTCATCGCGCAAGGGCTTCTTCACGCGGGTGCCGTACTTCTGGGCGATCGACGACAGCCAGGACCTCACCGTCACCCTCGACGCCTTCAGCCAGCGCGGCCTGGGCGTGGAGGGACAGTACCGCTACGTCCTGTCGCGCGAGCAGCGGGGCGATCTCAACGTGTTCGGGGTGAACGAGGTGCTGCGCAACGACGCCCACGCCCACGTGCCCGAGAACCGCGGGTGGGCGGCGTTCCACCACGACTGGCAGATCACCCCGCGGCTCTCGTTCAAGGTCAACGCCAACGTGGTCAGCGACGACCTGATCTTTCGCGACTACGGCAACCGGCTCCCCGACCGGGCCAACCAGCGGGCGGAGACCAACGTCTTCGTCACCCAGGTGTGGGACGCCTGGAGCCTCGTCGGCAACGTGAAGTGGTACCAGGACCTCACGACCGCGCGGGCGATCGAGCTGCAGCGGGTGCCGGACATCCAGCTCACCGGTATTCGCCAGCCCCTCCCCGGCGTGCCCGGGGTGCTGTACGAGAACTCCGCGAGCTTCGTCAAGTTCATCCGCGAGGTCGGACCCGAGGGCATCCGGGCCGACTTCCATCCCCGCTTCCTGATGCCGATCCCGGTGGGCGGCCTGCTCACGGTGACCCCCTGGGCGGGCGGCCGGCTGACCTACTACGACCAGCGCGTGATCGACCAGCGGATCACGCGAGTGGGCGGGCTCCTCGTGGAGGAGTCGGTGTACGATCCGCGCGTCCGGCGCCAGGTGGAGGCGGGCGTCGACGTCGAGAGCCGGGTCTCCCGCGTCTACACCACCGACGGCAGCGGGAGCGTCGCCGCCTACCAGCACGTGATCGAGCCCCGGGTGCGGTTCATCGAGATCCGCGGCCTCGATCAGAAGGCGTTTCCCACCTACGACCCGGGCGCCAGCACCGCGAGCGGGATCGATCCCGGCTACGAGCGGCGCACCGGGATCGACCGGCTGGGCAAGGCCAACGAGGTGACCTACTACCTCACCAACATCCTGAACGCCAAGACCGTCGCCGGTCCCGACCAGACTCCCATCCGGTGGGAGATGATCCGCTTCACGCTCAGTCAGACCTACAAGATGGACCCGGTCTCCCAGCCCCTCAAGGACCTGTACGGCGACCTCACCGTGCAGCCCAACCAAAGGATCGGCTTCCACGCCGACGCCCGGTACAATGTGTACAACCTCGGGCTGCGTGAGGCCAACGCGGACATCCGCGTGACCTACCCGCGGATTACCGTCGGAGTCGGCCCGCGCTTCAACGAGGAGGGCAACTCTCGGTACCTGCACGCGGAGTCCGTGGTCAAGGTGCTGAACAACCTCGACGTCCGCGGGTCCACCTCCTGGGACGTCCTGAAGGGGCGAGCCATCGAGAATCGCGTCGGCATCGACTGGCGCTTCAGCTGCTGGTCCGTCAGCGCCGAGTACGTCAACCGGAACAGCGACGAGAGCGAGTTCCGGGTCATGGTGAATCTGCTGGGCGTGGGCCAGGTGGGCACCTCGGCCCGGGCGGGCGGCTTCTGATGTCGATCCCCCAGATCGACCTCAAGCGCCAGCACGAGGCCCTGCGCGCCGAGCTGATCGACGCCTCGACCCGCGTGCTGGACTCCTGCCGCTTCGTCCTCGGGCCCGAGGTCCAGACCCTCGAGCGCGAGCTCGCCGCGCTGTGCGGCGCGCGCCTCGGGGTGGGCACCGGCTCCGGCACCGACGCGCTGCTGCTGGCGCTCAAGGCGGTGGGCGTCGTGCCGGGCGACGAGGTCATCACCTCCGCGTTCTCCTTCGTGGCCTCCGCCACCACCGTGGTCATGGCGGGAGCGACCCCGGTCTTCGTGGACGTCGATCCCGCCACCTACAATCTCGACCCCGCGCAGGTGGAGCGCGCGATCACCCCGCGCACGCGGGCCGTCGTCCCGGTGCACCTCTACGGACAGCCCGCCGCGATGGACGCGATCTGCGACCTCGCGCGGGCCCACCGGGTGGCGGTGGTGGGCGACGCGGCCCAGGCGGTGGGCGCGGCCTACGGCGGTCGGCCGGTGGCCGCGTGGGGCGACGTCTCGATCCTCTCCTTCTATCCCACCAAGAACCTGGGCGGCTGCGGCGACGGCGGCATGGTGCTGACCACGCGCGACGACGTGGCCGAGCGGGTGCGGCTGCTCCGCGATCACGGCGCGCCCCGCCGCTACACCCACGTCGAGCTGGGCGGCTGCAGCCGCCTCGACGAGCTGCAGGCCGCGCTGCTCCGGGTCAAGCTCAAGCGCCTGCCGCAGTGGAACGAGCGCCGGCGCGCCATCGCGGCCCACTACTCGGCCGCGCTCGCCGGCCTGCCCCTCGGGCTGCCGATCGAGCAGGCGCCCGCCCACCACATCTACCACCAGTACACGGTGCGCTCCGCCAAGCGGGAGGCGCTCGCGGCGGCCCTGGCCGCGCGCGGCGTCGGGACCTCGATCCACTATCCGAGCACGATCCCGGCCCAGCCGGTCTTCTCGCGGCCCAACGCGGATCGCGAGTTCCCGGTGGCGACGCAGGCCGCCGCGGAGGTGCTCTGCCTGCCCTGCTTCCCGGAGCTGACCGACCTCGAGGTGGCCGAGGTGGTGGAGGCGGTGAAGCGGTCGGTCGCCGAGGTGATGTGAGGTGACCTCGCTCGGCGCGCTCGGGTCCCGGCTCGAGGAGCGCCTGACGACGCACGCCGCGACGGTGGGGGTGGTGGGCCTCGGCTACGTCGGCCTTCCGCTCGCGGTCGGCTTCGCGCGGGCCGGCTTCCGGGTGATCGGGGTCGACGCCGATCCGACCCGCAGCGCGCTGCTCGCGTCCGGGACCAGCCCGGTGGAGGACGTGCCGACCGCCGAGCTGCGCCCGCTGGTGGAGAGTGGACGCCTCGTGGTGCGCTCGACGCCCGAGGCCCTCGGCGAGGCCGACGCCATCATCATCTGCGTGCCCACCCCCCTCGGGAAGTCCAAGGAGCCCGACATCTCCTTCATCGTGGCCGCCGCCGAGGGAGTGGCCGGGGTGCTGCGGCCGGGCCGGCTCGTGGTGCTGGAGTCCACCACCTATCCCGGCACCACCGACGAGGTGCTCCTGCCGCGCTTCAGCCGCGGCGGCCTGCGGGTGGGAGAGGACTTCTTCCTCGCCTTCTCCCCCGAACGGATCGATCCCGGCAACCGCACCTGGGGGCTCTCGCGCATTCCCAAGGTGGTGGGCGGGGTCACCCCCGCGTGCCGCCACCTCGCCGAGACGCTCTACCGGCAGATCATCGACCGGGTGGTCCCGGTGTCGACGACGCAGGTCGCGGAGATGGTGAAGCTCTTCGAGAACACCTTCCGCAGCGTGAACATCGCGCTGGTCAACGAGCTGGCCATCATGTGCCGCCGGCTCGGCATGCCGGTGTGGGAGGTGATCGGCGCCGCCGCGACCAAGCCCTTCGGCTACATGGCGTTCCAGCCGGGGCCGGGCATCGGCGGCCACTGCCTGCCGAGCGATCCGCACTATCTCTCCTGGCGCAGCCGGCTGGCCGGGTACGAGGCCAAGTTCATCGCCTTCGCGGACGAGATCAACGGAGGCATGCCGCGCTACGTGGTCGAGCTGGTGCGCGACGCGCTCAACGAGCAGACCCGCGCGGTGAAGGGCTCGCGGATCCTCGCCCTCGGCGTCGCCTACAAGGCGGGGGTCGGCGACATCCGCGACTCGCCCGCGCTCGAGATCATCGAGTCGCTTCAAGTCCTCGGAGCCCACGTCGACTACGCGGATCCGCGGGTGCCGCAGATCACGGTGGGCGGCCGCCGGCTCGAGGCGGTGGCGTGGGAGCAGGCGGACCTCGGCGCCTACGACCTGGTGCTGCTCTTGACCGCCCACGCGGAGTTCGACCCGAAGCGCCTGGTCTCCGACGCGCGGCTCGTGGTGGACACCCGCAACGCCACCGGCGGCCTCGGCGAGCTCCCGCACGTGGTCCGTCTCTGAGCGGCCCGGCCGAGCCGTCGTGAGCACTCTCGTCGCGGCCTGCGCCGCGCTGCGGCCCCGGCAGTGGGTCAAGAACTTCTTCGTCTTCGCGGGCCTGGTCTTCTCGCAGAGCCTGTTCACCCCGCTGATCTGGCCCGCGCTGGGCGCCTTCCTGATCTTCTGCGCCCTCTCCGGCGCGATCTACGTCTTCAACGACCTGGCCGACGTCGAGAAGGACCGCCTGCACCCGACCAAGCGCAATCGCCCGATCGCGCGCGGCGCGCTCTCGGTGCCGGTGGCCGCGGGACTGGGCGTCGTGCTGCTGGCGGGCAGCCTGGTCGCGGCCTACCTCCTCTCGGTGCCCTTCGGGGTGGTGGCCACCGCCTACGCGGGGCTGCTCACCGCCTACTCGGTCTGGCTCAAGCACGTGGTGATCCTCGACGTGCTCACGGTGGCCGCGGGCTTCGTGCTGCGCGCGGTGGCAGGGGCCGCCGCGATCGGGGTCGAGATCTCGGGCTGGCTGGTGATCTGCACGATCCTGATCGCGCTGTTCCTGGCCCTCGGCAAGCGCCGCCACGAGTACCTCACCCTGAAGGGGGACGCGGCGGCCCATCGGCCGATCCTGGCCGAGTACAGCGAGGGCTTCCTCGACCAGATGGTGGCGGTGGTCACCGCCTCCACCGTCACCGCGTACGCGCTCTACACCATGTCGCCCGAGACGGTGGGCAAGTTCCACACCCACCTGCTCCCGGTGACCCTGCCGTTCGTGCTCTACGGCATCTTCCGCTACCTCTACCTGCTCTATCGCCGGGAGATGGGCGGCAACCCGTCCGATCTCCTGCTCAACGATCGCGCGCTGCTGGTCAACACCGTGCTCTGGATGATCGCGCTGCTCGTGATCATCTACGGGCCGGAGTGGGTGCCCGCGTGGATCGTCCGGTAGAGTCGCTGAGCGTGGAGCCCGGGGAGGAGGAGATCGCGGGCTGGGGGCGCCATCCGGTGGGGCGCGGCCGGGTGGAGCGGCCGGAGCGCCTGGCGCTGCCCGCGGGCGGTCGGCCCCTGGTGCCCCGTGGGCTCGGGCGCGCCTACGGCGACCCGGCGCTGCCCTCGAGCCCGGGCGGGCTCGTGCTCGAGACCACGCGCGCCGATCGCATCCACTCGTTCGAGCCCGCGACCGGGCGCCTGCACTGCGAGGCGGGGCTGAGCCTCGCCGAGATCCTGCGCGTCTTCGTGCCGCGCGGATGGTTCCCGCCGGTCACGCCGGGCACCAAGTTCGTCACCGTCGGCGCGTGCGTGGCCTGCGACGTCCACGGCAAGAACCATCACCGGGACGGCTCGTTCGGGAGCTTCGTCGACCGCGTCACGCTCTGCACCGCGGACGGGCGCCTCGTCGAGTGCGGCCCCGACCGAGAGCGCGAGCTGTTCCTGGCCACCCTCGGCGGCATGGGGCTCACCGGGCTCATCGTGGACGTCACGCTGCGGCTCCGACGGGTGGAGAGCCCGTGGATCGTGCTGGAGACCCAGGGGATGGCGAGCCTCGACGCGATGCTGGAGGGCCTCCGGCTGAGCGCGACCCACTGGCCCTACACGGTGGGCTGGATCGACTGCCTCGCCCGGGGCGCCGACCTCGGACGCGGCATCCTCATGCGCGGCCGCCACGCCACCCAGGTCGAGGCCGGTATGCGGCGGGCCCCTCGCGCGCTGCCGCTCCGGGTGCCGTTCGACGCGCCGGAGTGGCTGCTGAACCCGCTCTTCATGCGCTGGTTCAACCGGCTCTACGCCTGGAGCCACGGGACCGCGCTCCGGCGCCGCGTGGTCCCGTACGACGCGTTCTTCTATCCGCTCGACGCGGTCGGGCAGTGGAACCGCCTGTACGGCCGCCGGGGCTTTCTCCAGTACCAGTGCGTGCTGCCACGCGCGGCGGGGCCCCGGCCGGTGGCGATCCTGCTCGAGCGGCTCGGGGTGGCGGGGGCCGCCTCGTTCCTGGCCGTGATCAAGGACTGCGGCCCCGCCTCCGACGCCTACCTGTCGTTTCCCATGGAGGGCACGACGCTCGCGCTCGACCTGCCCAACCGCGGCGCGGTGACCGAGGCGCTGGTCCACGACCTGAACGCGACCGTCATCGAGCACGGCGGGCGCGTCTACCTCGCCAAGGACGCGGTGACGCGGGCCGAGGATTTCGCGCGGATGATGCCCCGCCTGGCCGAGTGGCGGGCGGTGCGGGAGCGCTGGGACCCGGGCCACCGCTTCCGCTCCGCCCAGTCGGTGCGGCTCTTCGGAGATTCCGCGTGAAGATAGCGCCTGCGTGAAGGTTGCAATCGTCGGGGCGACCCGCGGCATGGGGCGCGCGCTCGCCCGCCGGCTCGCCGAGCGCGGCGACGCGCTCTTCCTGCTGGGCCGCGACGAGGCCGAGCTGGGCCTCTCCGCGCGCGACCTGGAGGCCCGCGGCGCGCCCGCGCCGGTGGGCCAGGCGCGGCTCGATCTCGGCGAGCCCGCCGGCTTCGCGGCGGCGCTCGACGCGGCGGACCGCGCGCTCCCGCGCATGGACGCGCTCGTGGTCACCGGCGGCCTCTTCGCCCGCCAGGACGAGCTGGCCGCCGATCCGGCGCGCCTCTCCGCGCTGCTCCAGGCCAACTTCACCGGCACCGTGCTGCTCTGCCAGCAGGCGGCCGAGCGGCTCGCCGCGAGGGGCGGCGGGCTCATCTGCGCCTTCGGCAGCGTGGCGGGCGACCGCGCCCGGCGCAGCAACTATCTCTACGGGGCGTCGAAGGCGGGGCTCGCGGTGTTCCTCGACGGGCTCGACCTGGCCTACCGCGAGCGCGGGGTCCGCGCGCTCTGCGTGAAGCCCGGCTTCGTCCGGACCGCGATGACCGCGGGGCTGCCGGTGCCGCCCTTCGCGGGCGAGCCCGACGCGGTGGCCCGCCGCGTGCTGGCCGCGATGGACGCGGGCCGTCACGACGTCTACGCCCCCGGCGTGTGGCGCTTCGTCATGCTGCTCATCCGCGCGCTGCCGCGAGCGGTGCTCCGGCGCGTGCAGTTCTGAGAGAGGGAGCGATGCCCAAGATCTGGCGGGTCTACAGCGGGAAGGACGGCGAGTCCCACGTCGAGGAGATGCCGCTCGCCATGAAGCCGTTCACGGACACCGAGGGCGCCCACGGGGAGGGCACCATGCTGCAGCCCGCCGCGGGCATCGTGTTCCGGGTGTCGCCGCCGGGCTACGTGCTGGACTGGCACTGCGCCCCGCGCCGGCAGTACTCGATCACGCTCTCCGGGGAAGCGGAGATCCAGGTCGGCGACGGCACCGTGGTCCGCGTCGGGCCGGGCGACGTGCTGCTGGCCGAGGACCTCACCGGGCGAGGGCACGTCACCCGCTCGATCGGGAGCGGGCCCCGCTTCTACGCCATCGTCCCGCTCCCCTGAGCGGACGACGCGCTAGGGCTTCTCGGGGGGCGCCACCGGCACCCCGCGCACCCCCGACTTCTCGAGCGACCGGGCCACGAAGCCGGACGCCTTCACGTCCTCGATGAACTCCTTCGCGTACTGCAGGCCCGCGTCGCGCCCCCGCGGCATCCCCATCGCCTGCTCGATCACCATGAAGCGGTCGTCGAGCACCTTCGAGCCCGGGAGCTTGGCCTGGTCCATCAGGAGGAGCTGGCGTACCCCGGCGATCACGTCGGCCTGTCCCGCCTGCAGCAGCCCGAGCCCCGCGCTGTTGCCCGCCCCGCGCACCAGCTTGGCGTGCTTGATGTTGCGGGTCAGGAAGTGATCGTAGGCGCTCTTCTCGGAGACCGCGATGCGCACCCCGTCGCGGTCCACGTCGGGCACGCGCGCGTAGGGCGATCCGGCCGGCACCAGGTAGGTCCCCTCGATCAGCAGATGCGGGGCGGTGAAGCCGATCTCGCCCGCCCGGCCCGGCTCGCGGGCGAGGAAGGCCACGTCCCACGCGCCGGTGGCGAGCGCGTCGGTCATCTGGCCGGCCGAGGTGTACTGGACCACCTCCACCGGGACGCCGAGCCGGCGCCCCAGCTCGTGGGCCATGTCGACCGCGACGCCCTTGACCTCGCCGGTGGTGGGGTTCTTCTGGGCGAGGACCAGGTTGCCGTGATTGATGCCGACCCGCATGGTGCCGGTCGGGGCGAAGTCGGAGCGGACCGCGGGAGAGACTGGTGGCATGGTGGGGCTGGCTCCTAGGAGGAAGAGGGTGGCGACGGTTGCGGTGACATGCGACGTCAGGCGGCGCACTGGCCGTCCCGGGCGACCACGCGGCCCCCGCTGATCACGAGCGCGCGGGGCGGGCGCATGGCGACGATCTCGCCGAGGGTCTCGCCGGGCACCACGACCAGATCGGCGCGGCAGCCGACCTCGAGGCCGTAGCCCTCGAGGCCCAGCACGCCCGCGTTGCCGCGGGTGGCGATGTCGAGCGCGTCGTGCAGCAGGGGATCGGCGCGGAAGCCGTTGCGGTAGGCGACCAGCATCGCGCGCTCCAGCATGTCCGCGTTGCCGAGCGGCGTCCACGCGTCGCGCACGCCGTCCGAGCCCGCGCCCACCGTGACCCCCGCCTCGCGGAGGCGGCGCACCGGCGGGGTCGGGCGGTCGCCCGGCGCGGTGGTCATGATCGCGATGCGCTGCTCCCGGAGCAGGGCCAGCAGGCCCTCGAGCTCCCGCTCGTCGACCATGCCGAGGCAGAAGGCGTGGCTCACCGCGACCTTGCCCGCGAGCCCGAGCGCGCGGGTGCGCTCCGCGATCATGCGGATCTGCGCCGCGCCCTCCGGCCCGCCGTCGTGCAGGTGGATGTCGACGCCGGCGCCGTACCGTCCCGCGATGCCGAAGACCACGTCGAGCTGCCCCGCCGCGTCGCGGTCGATGCCGGTGGGATCGACGCCGCCGATCAGCTCGGCGCCGTCCTTCACCGCCTGCTCCAGCAGCTCCGCGGTGCCGGGGCGGGTGACGACCCCGCTCTGGGGAAACGCCACCACCTGGATGGAGACGAGGTCCCGGAGGCGGCCGCGCGCGGTCATGACGCCTTCGAAGTTGCGCAGGCCGATCTCGGTGTCGACGTCCACGTGGCTGCGGATGTGGAGCGTCCCGCGGCTCACCGCCTGGCGCACCAGCCGCTCGGCCTGCACGTCCGCGGGCAGCGCGAGCTCGCGGCGCAGGCGCCGCTCGTTCTCGATGCGCTCGCGCGTGGTGGGCCCCGCCTCGTGGGCCCGCCAGGGCAGGCCCCAGAAGGTCTTGTCGAGGTGCATGTGCGCGTCGACCAGGGCGGGGAGGAGGATGCCGCCTGCTCCGTCGACGACCGACGCGCCCGCCGGCGGCACGATGCCGGGAGCCACGCGCTCGATGAACCCGGCCCGGACCAGCACGTCGACCGGCCCGCCCGCCGCCATCGGACGCACACCGCGAAGCACGACGTCGGCGCTCATGCTCCGGCGAGTATCGGCAGCGCCGCGCGACAAGTCAAGCGCGCGGCCGGCGCTTCGCTCCACCTTGACGCGGGGCGGATGGCTGACGCAGGATGGGCCCTCGGTCGTGAGCGGAGATCGCGCGGTGCCCGGCCCCCGGAGGAGGAGAGCGATGCGTCCTGTGCAATCCTGGAAGTGGCTGGCCCTCGTCCTCGTCGCGCTGGCCACGGTGGCTCCCGGAGGACTCCCGACCCGCCCCGTCGCCGCGCAGGGCGGTGGCACCCTGGTGGTGGGGCTCGACCAGGAGCCGCCCACCCTCGACCCGCACGCCTCGCCCTCCGCGGTCACCTACCAGGTCATCGCCTCGGTGGCCGAGAACCTGCTCTACCGCGGGCCCGACGGCAAGCTCGTGCCGTGGCTCGCCGAGTCCTGGACCGTCGCGCGCGACGGCCGCAGCGTGACCTTCAAGCTGCGCCGCGACGTGAAGTTCCACGACGGTACGCCGTTCAACGCCGACGCGGTGAAGTTCAACTTCGACCGGATCGTGGACCCGAAGTTCAAGGCGGGCGGCTCCCGCGCCGCGCTCGGCAGCTACGCGGCGTCGAAGGTGCTGGACGAGTTCACGGTGCAGGTGCTCTTCGAGACCCCCTACGCCCCCTTCCTGAACTCGGTGGCCTCCGGGGTCCTCTCCATCGTGTCGCCGAAGGCGGTGCGCGAGAGCGGCGACGGGGTCCACACGCGCCCGGTGGGCACCGGGCCCTTCATGATGAAGGACTACGTGGCCAAGGATCACGCGACGATGGTCCGCTTCCCCGGCTACGCGCGGAAGGCGCCCTGGAGCGACCGGACCGGACCCGCCCTGCTCGAGACGGTGGTGTGGAAGTTCATCCCCGAGCCGGGCACGCGGGTGACCACGCTCGAGAGCGGCGAGACCCAGGGCATCTACCTCGTGCCCGCCCAGTCGCTGCCCCGGCTCGAGAAGGACGCGAGCGTCCGGGTGGAGAAGCTCCCGTGGCCGGGGGTGCCGCGGATCTGGCTGCTCAACACCACGAAGCCCCCCTTCGACGACGTGCGGGTGCGCCGCGCGGTGAACTTCGCGGTCGACAAGGACGCGTTCCTCGCCACCGTGTATCGCGGCACCGGGCTCAAGGCCTTCGCCCCGCTCACCGCGGTCATGCTCGACGATCCGGCGCTGCGCCAGGCCTATCCGTTCGATCCCGAGAAGGCGAAGGCCCTGCTGGGCGAGGCGGGCTGGGCCCCCGGAGGGGACGGCATCCGGGCCAAGGCGGGTCAGCGGCTCGAGATCGTGCTGAACGCCATCGAGTACGGCGGGGGCGCGGACCCCACCGCGCAGCTCATCCAGTCCTCGCTCCGGGACGTCGGCGTCGACGTGAAGATCAAGGCCCAGGCGCGGCCGCCGTGGTACGAGGACAACTACCGCTGCGCCACCCACGGGCCGGTGATGTTCCTGCGCTCGATCGATCCGGACGGGTTGTGGTCGCTCTTCCACTCGTCCCAGGTGGGCGCCAACTTCAACTGGTCGTGCGTGAAGAACGCCAAGCTCGACGGGCTGCTCGCCGACGGGCGGCGCGAGGCGGACCCGGCCAAGCGGCGCGCGATCTACCTGGCCGTCGAGAAGCTCGCGCTCGACGAGGCGCTCACCGTCCCCCTGGTGGACGAGCTGGCGGTGTGGGCCTTCCGGGCCCCGGTGCAGGGCGTGAAGTACAACTTCAACGCCTACCCGGTCCTGAGCGACGCGACGATCCGCCGCTAGCTCCGCCGCGTGCTGACCTACGTCGGCCGGCGGATCCTCGCCGTGGTCCCGGTCCTGTTCGGGGTCACCCTGGCCGTCTTCAGCATGCTCTTCCTGGTGCCGGGCGACCCGGTCAAGATCATGCTCGCCGAGTTCGTCACCACCCCCGACCAGATCGCCCAGATGCGGGCCCAGCTCCACCTCGACGAGCCGGTGCTCAAGCAGTACGGCCGCTTCGTGACCAACGCGCTGCGCGGCGATCTCGGGGTCTCGATCCGGAGCCGGCGGCCGGTGGCGGCCGAGATCACCGAGAACATCGGCAGCACCGGCCAGCTCGCGCTCGCCAGCATGCTGGTCGCGATCGGGCTCGGGGTGCCGCTCGGCCTGCTCGCCGCGCTCGGGCGCAACTCCTGGCTCGACGTGGCCGCGATGGTGGTGGCGCTGCTCGGGGTGGCCATGCCGAGCTTCTGGCTCGGCTTCCTGCTGATCTTCGTCTTCTCCCTGCACCTCGGCTGGCTCCCCGCCACCGGGGGCGGCGATCTGCCCCACCTCGTCATGCCGGCGGTGGCCCTCGGCATGATCGCGGCCGCGATCATCGCGCGGCTCACCCGCTCGAGCATGCTCGAGGTGCTCGGCCAGGACTACGTGCGGACCGCGCGGGCCAAGGGCCTCGGGAGCGGGAGCGTGATCGTGCGCCACGCGCTCCGGAACGCCCTGATCCCGGTGGTGACCGTCTTCGGTCTGCAGTTCGGGAACCTGCTGGCCGGCGCGGTGATCGTGGAGACCGTCTTCAGCCGCCCGGGGCTCGGCCGGCTCATCGTGGGCGGCATCCTGGCCAAGGACTTCCCGCTGGTGCAGGGGACGGTCCTGTTCGTGGCCGCCGCGTACGTGCTGATCAACGTGGTGGTCGACGTGGCCTACGCCTACGTCGACCCGCGGATCCGGATCGGATGAGCGCGGCGGCCGGCCTGCTGCGGCACCGCGGCGCCCTGATCGGCCTCGTGATCCTGGGAGCGCTCGCGACGATGGCGGTGGCCGCGCCCTGGATCAGCGCGCGCGACCCGATCCGGACCGCGCCCCGGGAGGCCCTGCAGGCGCCGGGGGCGCGCTTCGTGCTCGGGAGCGATCAGTTCGGGCGCGACGTGGCGAGCCGGGTGCTCCACGGCGCGCGCGTCTCGCTGCTGGTCGGCATGATCTCGGTCTCGATCGCGGTGGGGCTCGGAGCCCCGATCGGCCTGGTGTCGGGCTACTACGGCGGCCGGCTCGACGCGCTGATCATGCGGGTGATGGACGTGATGCTCGCCTTCCCGGGCATCCTGCTCGCGCTCGCCATCGTGAGCGTGTTGAGCCCCGGGCTCGGCAACGTGATGATCGCGGTGGGGCTCTCCGCGGTGCCCGGCTACGCCCGCCTCGTGCGGGCCACCGTGCTCTCCGCCCGCGAGCACCTCTACGTGGAGGCGGCCCGCGCCCTCGGCGGCCGCGACGGAGGCATCCTGGTGCGCGACATCCTGCCCAACGTCGTCGCGCCCCTCATCGTCACCGCCACCCTCGGCCTGGGCGGCGCGATCCTCTCCGCCGCCGCGCTCAGCTTTCTCGGGCTGGGCAGCCAGCCGCCCCAGCCGGAGTGGGGCCGCATGCTGAGCGAAGGGCGCGACTACCTCCGCGAGGCCTGGTGGATCTCGACGTTCCCGGGCCTCGGGATTCTGTTGACCGTGCTGGCCATGAACCTGGTCGGCGACGGCCTGCGCGACGTCCTGGATCCGCGGCTCAAGACCTGACCGGCGTCTCTCCGCGGGCGGCGGTCAGAGCGCGAGCTCGATCTCGCGGCCCTCGCGCATCGATCGCTCCGCCGCGAGGCAAACCACGATGCGCTTGCGCGCTTCTTCGGCGGACAGCAGCGGCCGGCGTCGGATGAAGGCGTCGACGACCCGGCGGGCCTGCTCGCCGAGCTCGACCAGCTCCCCCGAGCGCGCCACCGGGATCGTCTCGGCGCCCGTCTCGCCCCTCCGGTCGATACGGAGCTCGAAGCGGGGCTCCCCGGTGCGGTCCCGGACGCCCGACCACCACGAGCGGATCGCGCCCCGGGTGCCCGCCACGTGGAGGAGCTGGTGATACTCGAAACCGCCGAGCGTCTGGGTGATCACCGCGTGGGCCTGGCCCGGGAAGCGCAGCAGCGCGGTGAAGTGATCGGAGAGGCCCGCGCCGCGCGCGCCCGCGCTGCCCACCGCCCGGACCGCGAGCGGATCGCCGACCCGGTCGAAGTACCACATCACGAAGTCGAAGAAGTGCACCGGCTCCTCGAGGATCCACGACCCGACCCGGGCCGCGTCGTAGCGCCAGCCGGCCGATCCCGGGCGGAACGGGAAGCGGAAGAGCGAGAAGGCGACATAGGTCGGCGAGCCGATCTCGTCCGCGTCGATCAGGGTCTTGACTCGGCCGTACTGGGCGGAGTGCCGGAGCTCGTGGCCGATGGTCAGGACCCGGCCGCTGGCCCGCGCCGTCGCCAGCAGCCGGTCGCAGTCCGCGAGCGTGGTCGCCATCGGCTTCTCGAGCAGCACGTCCTTGCCGGCCTCGAGAGCGGCCACGCCGACATCGGCGTGGAGGTGATTGGGCACCACGACCGCGACCGCGTCGACGTCCGGGCGCGCGAGGAGCTCCCGGTAGTCGATCGTGACCGGGGTATCCGGGAAGTCCCGCCGCGCGGCGGCGGCCGTCGCCGCGCTCGCGCACGCGATGGCGGCCAGGGTCGCGCCGGGCGCGGCGGCGATGGCCGCGGCGTGGTGGCGACCCCAGAGCCCGTAGCCGATCAGGCCGAAGCGGAGTGGGACGGCCACCTCGGTGCGCCTAGCCCTTCAGCGCGCCGGCAACGAGCCCGCGCACCACGTACTTCTGGAGCGCGAGCACCAGGGCGAGCGTGGGCAGCAATCCCAGCAGGCAGATCGCCATCATCAGGGTGAAGAACACGAAGTAGTCGGAGACGAGCCCGGCCAGGATCACCGGCACCGTCATCACCTCGGGCCGGGACGCGAGGATGAGGGGGATCAGCAGCTCGTGCCAGGACAGGATGAAGAGAATGACGCCGCCCGCGGCCAGGCCCGGGGTGGAGAGCGGCAGGATGATCCGGAGCAGCGCCTGCCAGCGGGTACAGCCGTCGATGCGCGCGGCGTCTTCCAGCTCCGAGGGAAACGCGGCGAAGTAGGGCACGAGGATCAGGATCGCGTACGGCAGGAGCAGGCCTACCTCGGCCACGATGATCCCGGTGAGCGAGTTGAGCAGGCCGTAGCTCCTGAACAGCACGTAGAGCGGCACCATCAGAACGACCAGCGGGACCATTCGGGAAACCAGGCTGATCTGGAGGAGGGCCCGCGTCCAGCGCGTGCGCAGGCGGGCCACCGTGTAGGCGGAGAGGCTCGCCGCGGCGAGGGTGGTGAAGGTCACCGCGAGGGCCACGACCAGGCTGTTACCGAAGGCGGTGGGGAACCGCTCCACCGACTTCGGCAGGTAGGTGACCTGCTCGAAGATCGGTCCCTTGGTGCGTCCGCCGGACAGGATGAGCTTGAAGTTGGCCAGCGTGAGCTCGGAGGGCACCAGCGCGCGGAGGTCCTTCTGCAGGCTCTTCTCGGACTGCAGGCTCCCCAGCACCACCGGAACCAGCGGGAGAGTGAGGAACGCGATGCTGATCAGGTTGAGCGTCCACAGCCCGAGTCGACGGGGCCGCGAGAGCCCGATCACCGCGCCGCCCTCCCGGCCAGGGCCTCACGCATACTCGAGACGCCGGTAGACGAGCCGCACGTAGGCCAGCGCGGCCAGCCCGATCAGGACCGCCAGCACCCACGCGGAGGCCGCGCCGAGGCCGATGTTGAAGGGCGGCTGGAACGCGGTGCGATAGGTGTACCAGGCCGCGACCCACGTGTCGTTGCCGGGCCCACCCTGGGTGATGGCCAGAATCTCGTCGAAGACGGTGAAACTGAAGGTCGTGCGCAGGATCAGCGTCACCGCGACGATCGGCCGCAGGAGCGGCAGCGTGAGCCGCCACAGGCTCTGCCACGCCGAGGCCCCGTCCACCGCGGCCGCCTCGTACACCTCGGCGGGAATACCCTGCAGGGCCGCGTGGTAGAGCAGGATGTTGAACGGGGTGGTGCGCCACACGTATGCGGTGATCACCACCGCCATGGCGAGCCCGGGCTCGCCCAGCCAGTTCACGTAGTCGGTGATCAGCCCGAGCTTGTGGAGCGTGCGGTTCAGGTAGCCGTACTGCGCGTTGGCGATGAACGACCACAGGAGCCCGTTGACCACCGGCGGCACCGCCCAAGGAATGAGGATCAGCACCCGGGTGACCCGCGAGATCCACACGCGCTCGTCGCTGATCGTCAGCGCGACGGCCAGGCCGATCGCCACCTCGAGGGTCACGGTGGCCGCGACGAAGACCAGGGTGTGACGGAGGGAGAGCCAGAACAACTCGTCCTGGAAGAGCCGGACGAAGTTGGCCGAGCCCACGAAGGGGAATTCCCCGGAGCGGAGCTGACGGATGCTGACCTCGTGGAACGACAGGTAGCCCGCGAAGGCGATCGGGTACGCCAGCACGGAGGCCAGGGCCACCAGCGTGGGCAGGTTGAGGATCAGGGCGAGGCGCCCCGCCGGCGCCTCGCCCGCGCGGCGCATCAGGCGCGCTTGGCTCGAGTGACCGCCGCGGTCATGTTATCGCACGCCTGGTCGGCGGTGATCTTGCCCTGGAGACACGCGGTCAGCTCCACGTTGATCGCGTCGCTCCAGCGCGGATACCAGGGCTGCGAGACCGCCGGCACCACCTCGGCGAAGTTGGTCGCCTTCCGGAAGACGTCGAGCAGCGTCGGCACGTCGCCCCACTTGCCCCACGCGCTCCGCAGCACCTCGCTCTCCATCACCGGCTGGTAGCCGCTGGCCAGCATGGCGTCCTGGGCCAGCCGGTTGGCCTGCGTGTACTCGCCGTTCTTGGTGCGCCCGCCGAGGTACTGGAGCAGCTTCCACGCCCAGTCCCGATTCTTGGTGGCCCCGGTGAGGATGTAGAGCATGGTGTAGCCGATGGTCTTGCCGTCGCCGGGCAGGCCGAGCACGCGCCCCTTGCCCGCGATGGGCGACTGGGCCTGATCGTTGACGAGGCTGATGTAGTAGTGGTGCAGCGTGCCGAGGTAGACGTGCTGGCCCGCGTTGAACGCCTTGACCGCGGGGATGAAGCGGAGGTTGAGCGAGTTGGGGTCGGCCAGCTCGTCCTTGAAGGTGGCCTGCCACCACTTGAGCGTCTCGCGGGCCACCGAGCCGGCCCCGAGCTGCGGGGCGAGCTGCTTGTCGAAGATGACGCCGCCCCGGTTCCACGTCATGTTGAACCACGTCGCGGGCAGCTGCTCGAAGCCGGCGCCCGCGACCCAGAGGATCGGGTACTTGGCGACGCCGTCCTTCTTGGCCTTGCGCGCCTGCTCCAGCATCTCCGGATAGCTCCGGAACGGCTTGCCCTTGAATCCCGCCTTCGCGAGCAGATCGTCGTTGTAGATGAACGTCCACGCGGTGGAAAAGTAGGGCAGGCCCCAGGTCTTCCCGTCGCGCTGCGCCGCCGCGCGCGCGAACGGAGTGAAGTCTCGCACGTACTGATCCACCCCGGGCAGCCCGTCGATGGGCGTGGCGATGCCTTGCTCGATGTAGCTCGCCAGGTACTGGATCGGCGAGAGCGAGACGTCCACCTCGTCGCCGGCCCCGAACATGGTGGTGAGCTTGGCCACCTGGGGCTCCACGTTGGGCTCGATGATCTGGTTGAGCTTGACGCCCCAGTCGTCCTCGAATTGCTTGGCGATCTGCTCGTAGATCTTGCCGTACTGCCAGACCACGAAGGTGAGCTTCTGTGGGTTGCCGGCGGGGCGCTGAGCCCATGGGCCCGCCTGGGCCGCGAGCGGCCCGGGACGCAGAAGGCCGGCGGCGGTGACCGCGGCGGCGCCCTGGACGAACCGGCGCCGATCGAGGGAGGTCGGGGTGAGCGGCGAGGGGGCCATGAGCGAGTCCTCCGCGGTCCAGCGGGTGCGCACCAGCGAGGCTGGCGGAAGGATAGACGAGGCCGCGGGGCGGGGCAAGACGGCCGCCGCCGGGTCCTTCGGTGCCGCCCCCGGCCGGCGCCGAGTCTGATAGGCTATGGCGCCATGGACCTCAAGGATCGCGTCGCGCTGGTGGCCGGCGGCACCGGAACGCTCGGCATCGCGATCGCGCGGGCGCTGGCCGCCGCGGGCGCGCACGTCGGGATCACGTACCTGGAGCGGAAGGACGCCGCGCGCGAGACGTGCGCCGCGGTGGAGGCGCTCGGCCGCAAGGCCTGGAGCATCGCGCTCGATCAGACCGACGCGGCCGCCATCCCGGCCGCGGTCAAGGCGGCGGCGAGCCACTTCGGCCGGCTCGACGCGCTCGTCAACAACGCGGGGTGGAACATCGCGATCCCGTTCCCGGATCTCGAGACCCTCGACCCCGCCACCTGGGACCGGCTCTTCTCCACCAACCTCCGCGGGCCGTACCTGATCTGCCGCGCCGCCGCGCCGTTCCTCAAGGCGAGCGGGGCCGGCCGCATCGTGAACATCGCCTCGGTGGCCGGGCTGAACCCCGGCGGCAGCAGCATCGGCTACGCGACGAGCAAGGCCGGGCTCATCCACCTCTCGCGATGCCTGGCGGTGGCGCTGGCGCCGGAGGTGAGCGTGAACTGCGTGGCTCCCGGCCTCATGGAAGGAACGCGGATGACCTCGCGGCTACGGCCCGAGACCGCCGACGGCGCGCGCCAGCGCGCGGTGCTCAAGCGGGCGGCCCGCGTGGAGGACGTGGCGGATCAGGTGGTCGCGTTCTGCCGATCGGACAGCGTCACCGGGCAGGTGCTGAACATCGACGCGGGGGTGTTCTTCCACTAGGGGGGGCCGGCCGGCGGGCGACCGTTTCGTTCTTCAGGCTTTTCAGCTGCGGGGGCCCAGAAATGGCCCCCGCACTCCCCCCGGCGGCGGGCGACCATTTCGTTCTTCAGGCTTTTCAGCTGCGGGGGCCCAGAAATGGCCCCCGCACTCCCCCCGGCGGCGGGCGACCGTTTCGTTCTTCAGGCTCTTCAGCTGCGGGGGCCCCGAAATGGCCCCCGCACTCCCCCAGTCGGCGGACAGCCGTTCCGGCGCGGCCCCCGCACTCACCCCGCGGCGGGCAACCGTCTCCTGCCAGTGGCTAGGCGGCGGCTTTCTCGATCTTGGCCCAGGTGTCTCGCAGGCCCACGCTGCGGTTGAAGACCGGGCGGCCGGGGCGGTGGTCCTTCCAGTCGGCCACGAAGTAGCCCACGCGCTCGAACTGCACGTGGTCCTCGGGCGCGGCGTCCGCGAGCGCGGCCTCGACCTTCGCGCCGCGCACGGTCTCGAGCGAGCCCGGGTTGATCACGCTCTTGAAGTCGGGGGCCTCGTCGGGCTTCGGGACCGTGAAGAGCGTGTCGTAGAGCCGCACCTCGGCCTCGATCGCGTGCGCGGCCGACACCCAGTGGATGGTCGACTTGATCTTGCGGCCCTTGACCTCACCCCCGCGGGTCTCGGGGTCGTAGGTGCAGCGCACCTCGGTGACCTCGCCCGTCGCGGGGTCCTTCGTGAGCCCGGTGCACTTGACCGCGTAGGCCGAGCGCAGCCGCACCTCGACCCCGGGTGAGAGGCGGAAGTACTTGGGCGGCGGCGTCTCGCGGAAGTCGTCCTGCTCGATCCACAGCACGCGCGAGAAGGGGACCTTGCGCACGCCCGCGCCGGGATCCTCGGGATTGTTGGCCGCCTCCATCTCCTCGACCTGCCCCTCCGGGTAGTTCTCGACCACCAGGCGCAGCGGCCGCAGCACCGCCATCCGCCGCAGCGCGCGGCGGTTCAGGTCCTCGCGCAGGCAGTGCTCGAGCAGCGCGACCTCCACCAGGTTGGCGGCCTTGGTGACGCCGATGCGGTCGCAGAAGTCGCGGATGGAGGCCGCGGTGTAGCCGCGCCGGCGCAGCCCGGCCAGCGTCGGCATGCGCGGGTCGTCCCAGCCGCTCACGAGCCCGTCCTGCACCAGGGTGAGGAGCTTGCGCTTGGACATGACGGTGTGGCTCAGGCTCAGGCGCGCGAACTCGATCTGGCGCGGGTGGTAGACGCCGAGCGCTTCGAGGTACCAGTCGTAGAGCGGCCGGTGATCCTCGTACTCGAGCGTGCACAGCGAGTGGGTGACGCCCTCGATCGAGTCGGACTCGCCGTGGGCCCAGTCGTACATCGGGTAGATGCACCAGCGGTCGCCGGTCCGGTGGTGCGAGGTCTTGCGCACGCGGTACATGACCGGATCGCGCAGGTTCAGGTTGGGGTGCGCCATGTCGATCTTCGCGCGCAGCACCTTGGACCCGTCCGCGAACTCGCCGGCGCGCATGCGGGCGAACAGGTCGAGGTTCTCCTCCACGCTCCGCCCGCGCCACGGGCTCTCCCGGCCGGGCTCGGTGAGGGTGCCGCGATGGGCCCGGATCTCGTCGGCCGAGAGATCGTCGACGTAGGCCCGGCCGGCCCGGATGAGCTTCACCGCCCACTCGTAGAGCTGCTCGAAGTAGTCGCTCGCGTAGTAGAGATGCGAGCCCCCAGTCGAAGCCGAGCCAGCGGACGTCGCGCGTGATGGCGTCGACGTACTCCTGGCTCTCCTTGGTGGGGTTGGTGTCGTCGAAGCGCAGGTGGCAGCGGCCTCCCAGCTCCGCGGCGAGGCCGAAGTCGAGGCAGATGGCCTTGGCGTGCCCGATGTGCAGGTAGCCGTTGGGCTCGGGCGGGAAGCGGGTCACCACCGGCGGGGAGAAGCGGCCGGTCCGGAAGTCCTCCAGCGCCGCGTCCTTGATGAAGTGAGAGGGCTTCGGGGGCTCCTCGGCCATGGCTCCGATCGTAACATCTGACCGCAGCGGGCGGGGCATTCGGTCGGAGTACAATGGATGCTCTATGCCCGAATCGGTCCGCGTTCGCTTTGCTCCGAGCCCGACCGGCCATCTGCACGTGGGCGGCGCCCGCACCGCGCTGTTCAACTGGCTGCTGGCGCGCCACGACCGCGGCGTCTACGTGCTCCGGATCGAGGACACCGACCTCTCGCGCTCGACCGAGGACTACACCCGGTCGCTGCTGGAGGCGCTGCGCTGGCTCGGCCTCGACTGGGACGAGGGGCCGCCCACCCCCGGCTACCGTCAGACCGAGCGGTTCGACATCTACCGCGCCCACGCCGAGCGCCTGCTCGCGGCGGGCAAGGCCTACCGCTGCCGCTGCACCCCGGAGACGCTCGACGCCCTGCGGAAGACGGCGGAGGCGCGGAAGGAGACCTTCCGCTACCCGGGGACCTGCCGCGAGGCCAACGTGCCCGGCCTCCGAGCCGCACGCGCTGCGCCTGGCGATCCCGCGCGAGGGCGCCACCGTGATCCACGACGTGATCCGGGGCGACGTGACGGTGAGCCACGCCGAGCTCGACGACTGGATCCTGGTGCGGACCGACGGCACGCCGACCTACAACTTCTGCGTGGTGGTGGACGACGTGACCATGAAGATCACCCACGTCATCCGGGGGAACGACCACCTCTCCAACACCCCGAAGCAGGTGCTCTGCTACGAGGCCCTGGGCTACCCGGTGCCGATCTTCGCCCACATCCCGATGATCCTCGCCGCCGACAAGACGCGGCTCTCCAAGCGGCACGGGGCCACGTCGGTGCTGGCCTTCCGCGACATGGGGATCCTGCCCGAGGCGATGCTGAACTACCTGGCGCGCCTCGGGTGGTCGCACGGCGACCAGGAGATCTTCTCGCGCGAGGACCTGATCGCGCACTTCGACCTGGCCCACGTGGGCGCGGCGGACGCGGTCTTCGATCTCGAGAAGTTCAAGTGGGTCAACCACCAGTGGATCAAGCGGCTGCCCGCCGAGCGGCTCGCGCGCGAGCTCGGGCCCTTCCTCGAGCGGGCCGGGCTGCCCGCCCCCCGCGACCTCGCGTGGCTCGGCCGGGTGGTGGAGACGCTCCGCGAGCGGGCGCGGACCCTCGTCGAGATGGCGGAGCAGGCCGCCTTCTACCTGAAGGCGCCGGAGGCCTACGACCCGCAGTCGACCGCCAAGTTCTGGAAGGAGCACGCGCCCGAGCGCTACGCCCTGCTCATCAAGCGGCTGGAGGCGCAGGAGGCGATGGACCCGGAGGCGCTCGAGGGCCTCTACCGCTTCCTCGCCGCCGACCTCGGGCTCAAGCTCGTCGACCTGGCCCAGCTCACCCGCATCGCGCTCACCGGCAAGACCGCGAGCCCGCCGATCTTCGAGGTGGTGAGCATCCTGGGGAAGGCCGAGACCCTCGCGCGCCTCAAGGCGGCGGCGGCCGCGGTGGGGGCGGCCCGGTGAGGCGGCTCCTCCTCGCGCGCCACGGGCAGTCGGTCTCCAACGCGGTCCGGCGCTTCCAGGGCGCCCAGGACGTGGCCCTCTCCCCGCTCGGGGTGCGCCAGGCGGAGGCCCTGGCGCCTCGTCCATCGAGCGCCGCCGGGTGGCCCACGTCTACGCGAGCCCGCTCGAGCGCGCCCGGCGGACCGCCGAGATCGCGGTGGCCGGATCCGGCGTGCCGGTCACGCTGATGGACGATCTGCGCGAGCTGTCGCTGGGCGACTGGGAGGGCTGCACGGTGGACGAGATCCGCACCCAGCCCGGCGATCCCTACACCCGGTGGATCCGCGACCCGGTCCTCTGCCTGCCCCCGGGCGGCGAGCCCCTCGCGGACGTGCAGGCGCGGGTGCTCCGCTCGGTCGACCGGATCGCGGCCGCGCACGGCAACGGCGACGACGTGCTGATCGTCGCGCACGGCGGGGTGATCAGCGCGCTCCTCGCCCACTGGCTGGGGCTGCCGCTCTCCTCGATCTGGCGGCTCGCGGTGGCCAACTGCTCGCTCACCGAGATCGCCCCGCCGCGGGTGGTGTCGATGAACGAGACCGGCCACCTGCGCGAGGTGAACGTGGTGGTCACCGAGCCGCTCAGCCCCTGACATGACGCTGCTGGCGCTCTTCGGCGGTCTCGCCCTGCTGCTCTACGGCATGCAGCTCATCGGCGAGGGGCTGCAGCGGGCGGCGGGCGGTCACCTGCGCCACCTGCTCACCCGCATGACGCAGCACCCGCCTCGCCGCGGTGGCCTCGGGCGCGCTGGTGACCGCGATCATCCAGTCCTCGTCCGCCACCACCCTCATGCTGATCGGCTTCGTGTCGGCCGGCCTCCTGACCTTCCCCCAGTCGCTGGGGATGATCCTGGGGGCCGACATCGGCACCACCGTCACCGTGCAGCTGCTCGCGTTCCGGGTCCAGGAGCTGTCGCTCCTGCTGGTGGGCGCGGGCTTCGCGCTGACCTTCTTCTCGCGCCGGGGGCTGCTCAAGAGCCTGGGCCAGGTCGTGCTGGGCTTCGGCTTCATCTTCCTCGGCATGAAGGTGATGAACGACGGGCTCGCCCCGCTCGCGGACAACGAGCTGACCCGCCAGGTGCTGGTGGCCCTGGCCGGCAACCAGTTCCTCGGCCTCCTGGTGGGCGCGATGCTGAGCGCGAGCATGGCCTCCTCGGCGGCGACCATCGGGCTCACCCTGTCGCTCGGCCAGCAGGGGCTGCTGCCGCTCGGGCGCCGCCATTCCGGTGGTGCTGGGGGCCAACATCGGCACCTGCGCCACCGCGCTGGCCGCCAGCATGCGCTCGTCCTCGGACGCGCGGCGGGTCGCGGTGGCCCACATCGCGTTCAAGGTGCTGGGAGTCGCGCTCGTCTTCCCCTTCATCGTCCCGCTGACCCACCTCGTCGGGCTCACCTCGGCGGACCCGGCCCGGCAGATCGCCAACACCCACACCTTCTTCAACGTGGCCATCAGCGCGCTCTTCCTGCCCTTCGCCCCCTGGGCGGCCCGGGTGATCACCGCGCTGGTGCCGGAGGAGGAGCGGGGGGACAATCCCTACCGGACGCGGTACCTGGACGACCGCTTCCTGGAGCAGCCCGCGCTCGCCATCGGGCAGGCCACCCGCGAGGCGCTCCGCATGGGCGACGTGGCCCAGGCCATGCTGCGGGACGCGATGGTGGTGATGCGCACCAACAACCAGGAGCTGCTGGAGGACGTGGAGCGCCGCGACGATCAGCTCGACTACCTCGAGCGCGAGATCAAGATCTTCATCTCGCGGCTCGGGCGGGAGACGATGAGCCCGGACATGGCCCAGAAGGAGATCGCGCTCATCTCCTTCATCGGCAACCTCGAGAACATCGGCGACATCATCGACAAGAACCTCATGGAGCTGGCGCGCAAGAAGCTCTACCAGGGCCGGCGCTTCTCGGAGGCGGGGGAGGCGGAGCTGATCGAGTTCCACAGCATGGTCTCGAAGAACCTCGAGCGGGCCATCGCGGGCTTCGCGGCCAACGACCGGAGCCTCGCCCAGGAGGTGCTCGACCAGCGGCCGGTGGTGCGGCAGCGGGAGCGCGAGCTGCGCGACTCGCACCTGGCCCGGCTGCGGCGGGGCCTCGCCGAGTCGCTCGAGACCTCCGAGATCCACCTGGACGTGCTCACCAACCTCAAGCGGATCTCCTCCCACATCACCGCGCTGGTGTACCCGATCCTGGAGGAGGAGACCTAGGTGCCGAGCCGGCTCCGCATCCTGGTCATGGCCTCCGAGGTCGCGCCCTTCGCCAAGACCGGCGGGCTCGCGGACGTGGCGGGGGCCCTGCCGCGCGCGCTCGCCGCCCTCGGCCACGACGTGCGCGTGATGATGCCGAAGTACCGCGGCGCGGAGGCCCACGCCACCGACTCCCGCATCGTGGTGCCGACCATCCGGGTGCCGCTCGGCGACCGCGCCGCGGAGGGCGCGCTCATCGAGACCCACGGCCCGTCGGGCGTGCCGGTGTACATGCTCGAGCACGAGCACTACTACAACCGCGACAGCCTCTACGGCACCGCGGACGGGGACTACTGGGACAACTGCGAGCGGTTCGTCTTCTTCTGCCGCGCCGCGCTCGAGGGCCTCACCCAGCTCGACGCCGCGCGGCCCGGCATCCGCTGGCAGCCCCAGCTCATCCACGCCAACGACTGGCAGACCGGGCTGGTGCCGATCTACCTGCGCACGCTCTACCGCGACCATCCGCTCCTGGGCGGTCTCGCCAGCCTCTTCACCGTCCACAACCTGGCCTACCAGGGCGTGTTCTGGCACTACGACATGCCGATGACCGGGCTCGGCTGGGACCTCTTCACCCCCGCGGGCCTGGAGTTCTACGGCAAGCTCAACTTCCTGAAGGGCGCCCTGATCTTCTCCGACCTGCTCACCACCGTGAGCCGCACCTACGCGCGCGAGATCCGCACCAGCGCGTTCGGCAACGGGCTCGAGGGCGTGCTCGAGGAGCGCAGCGGAGACCTCCACGGGGTGGTCAACGGCATCGACTACGAGGTGTGGAATCCGCAGAAGGATCCCGCCATCGCCCATCCCTACTCGGCGGAGGATCCGGAGCCGAAGGCGATCTGCCGCGAGACGCTGCGGCGCGAGCTGGGCCTCGAGGACGCGGCCGGCCCGCTCATCGGGGTGGTGACGCGTCTCGCGGAGCAGAAGGGGATGGACCTCGTGCTGGAGGCGCTGCCCGGCCTGCTCGCGGAAGGATGCCAGCTCGTGGTGCTGGGCTCGGGTGACGCGCGCGTCGAGGAGGCCTTCCGCGCCGCCGCGGCCGCTCATCCCGGCCAGGTCGCGGTGCGCATCGGCTACGACGACGACCTCGCGCGGCGGATCTACGCCGGGACCGACACCTTCCTGATGCCGTCGCGCTACGAGCCGTGCGGCCTGGGCCAGCTCATCGCGCTCCGCTACGGCGGGGTGCCGATCGTGCGGCGCACCGGCGGCCTCGCCGACACCGTGACCGAGTTCGACCCCGCCCGCCGCACCGGGACCGGCTTCCTGTTCGACCCGTTCACCCCCGACGCGCTGCTCGCGGCGGTGCGCCGGGCCGCCTCCACCTACCGGCAGCCGACCGTCTGGAAGGCGCTGGTGAAGAACGCGATGGCCGAGGACTTCTCGTGGGACGCCTCGGCGCGGGAATACGCCACTCTCTACCGCAAGGCGCTGAAGGCGCGGAGCGCCCGCTAGCAACGGAGGCCGGGATGAAGAAGATCGAGGCGGTGATCAAGCCGTTCAAGCTCGACGACGTCAAGGAAGCGCTGAACGAGCTGGGGGTGGTCGGGATGACGGTCACCGAGGTGCGCGGCTTCGGCCGCCAGAAGGGGCACACCGAGCTGTACCGCGGCTCCGAGTACACCATCGACTTCCTGCCCAAGGTGAAGGTCGAGGTGGTGGTGCCGGACACCCTGGTGGACAAGGTGGTCTCGGTGATCTGCCAGGCGGCCAAGACCGGCTCCATCGGCGACGGCAAGGTCTTCGTCCTCTCGATGGGCGAAGCCATCCGCATCCGCACCGGCGAAAAGGGCGAAGCCGCGATCTAAATGCTTACCCTCTCCCCGGAGGGGAGAGGGCAGGGTGAGGGGCCTCGGTTGGTGGGCGGTCTGCCGTTTGAAGCTTTTAAAGCTTTTCATCTGCGGGGGCCCAGAAATGGCCCCCGCACTCCCCCAATCGGCGGACAGCCGGTCTCCTGCCGGGCCTGGCAACGCGTGAGTCTCTCAGTCGGCGGACAGCCGGGCTCCTGCCGGGCTGGCGACGCGTGAGTCCTTCGCGCGGGCGACGCGTGGCTTCTGGTCGCGAGCAAGCCGTGAGCGGCCTGCTCGCGGCGCCGCCCGACGACCGGGGCGCGCGGCGCGAGCTCAAGCGCGTGGGCTTCGCCGATCCCGCCGCCGCGCTGCGCAACCTGCACGCGATCACCCCGACCCCGCGCGAGGCGTCGCTGCTGGCGCCCGCGCTGCCGCGGCTGCTCGCGGAGCTGGGGGCGGCGCCGGACCCGGACATGGCGCTCAACAACCTGGAGCGCCTCGCGGCCCAGGGCGAGCACGTGGCCTTCCTGCGCCTCGTGACCGCCCATCCGGGCGCGATCCCGCTGCTCGCGCGTCTGGGCGGCACGAGCCAGTTCCTGGCCGACACCCTCCGCCGCTATCCCACCCTGCTGCCGTGGCTGCTCGAGGCGCGGACGATGCGGCAGTGGCTCGCCGACGAACTGGCCGCGGACCTGGCCGCGAGCCTCGCGGCCTTCGATCGGCCCGAGGCGCGATGGAACGTGCTGCGGCGCTTCAAGTACCGCCAGCTCCTGCGGATCGGCTGCCGCGACATCCTGGGCGACGCCGACCTCACCGTCACGACCGAGGAGCTCTCCCACCTGGCCGACGTGTGCCTCGCCGCGGCCTGGGAGTGGACCCGCGAGCGGCTCGAGCGGCTCTACGGGGCGCCGCTCGGCGCCGACGGCGCGCCCACCGGGCTCGCGGTGATCGGCATGGGCAAGCTGGGTGGCCTCGAGCTGAACTACTCCTCCGACATCGACCCGATCTTCGTCTACGGCGAGGACGGCGAGACCGCGGGCGGGGAATCGGGCCGCATCGCCAACGGGGAGTTCTTCGCCCAGGCGGTGCGCGGCATCCTGGAGACGCTCGAGTCGGTCACCGAGGAGGGCCACGTCTTCCGCGTCGACCTGCGCCTGCGCCCGGAGGGCCGCTCGGGGGCGCTCATCCTCTCGGTCGACGGCTACCGCCGCTACTTCGCCGACCGGGCCGAGCCGTGGGAGCGCCAGGCCCTGATCAAGGCGCGCGCCTGCGCGGGCGACCCCGCGGTGGCCGCGCGCTTCCTCGAGGCGGTGCGGTCATTCGTCTACCGTCCCGGGCTCGATCCGGACATCGTGGGGCACGTGCGCGGGATGAAGGCCCAGATCGACCGCTCGCTCCGCGGCAAGGACGCGGGGCGCCGCAACGTGAAGCTCGGGCGCGGAGGCATCCGCGAGGTCGAGTTCCTGGTGCAGGCGCTCCAGCTCCTCTACGGCGGCGACGATCCGTGGCTGCGCGAGCGGAACAGCCTGCGGGCCATCTTCCGCCTCACCGAGCGCGGCTACCTGCCGCCCGCGCTCGGGCGCGAGCTGGGTCTCGCGCTGGTGTATCTCCGGACCGTCGAGCACCGCCTCCAGATCGTGCACGAGTTCCAGACCCACACCCTGCCCGAGGAGCCGGCCGCGCTCGGCCTCCTGGCCCGCCGCATGGGCATCGCGCTGCCGCCCGCGGCGGCGGCCCGGCGCTTCGTCGCCGAGCACCGGCGCGTCACCACGCTCGTGCACCGGGCCTTCCGCGAGTTCTTCGCGGCGCCGCCCGCGGCCGCCGCGGCGCCGGTGCGCATCCCGAGCTACACCGCGCTCAAGGCCACCGGCTTCGTGGATCCGGACCGCGCGCGCCAGAACCTGCGCCGGGTCCTGGAAGGCCGGCCGCTCGTCCCGTATCCGGCCGCCGCGGGCCGCGCGATCGCCCGGCTCTTCCCGATGCTGCTCGACGCGCTCTGGCAGAGCCCGGATCCCGACGAGGCGCTCGGCCAGTTCGAGCGCTTCGTCTCGGCGGCGGGCCCGCGCACCGCCTACCTGGATCTCCTCGCGGACCGGCCCGAGCTGCTCGCCAACCTGGTGCGCCTCTGCGCCCGCGGCGAGCTGCTCACCGAGCTGCTGGTGAGCCAGCCCGAGCTGCTCAACGGGCTCGCGAGCCCGGAGACCTTCGCGGCCCACAAGGGCGAGCGCCAGTTCCGGGCCGAGCTGGCCCCGGTGCTCGCGCCTCGGCTCGCCGCGGCGGAGCGCCGCGACCGGCTCCGGCGACTCAAGCAGGCGCAGGAGCTGGGCATCATCTGGCGGATGCTGCTGGGGGTGACCGACGCGGAGCGCTTCTCGCTCGAGATGACCGCCCTGGCCGAGGCCGCGCTGGCGGTGGCGTGGACGCTCGCCCTCGACGAGACCGCGGCCCAGTGGGGCGTGCCGCGCGACGGGCGCGGGCGCTTGGTCTCCGCCGCCATCATCGGCCTCGGCAAGCTCGGAGGCCGGGAGCTGACCACCGGCTCCGATCTCGACCTCTTCGTGGTCTACGGCGGAGACGGCGTCACCGACGGCCCCGAGCCGGTCGAGGCCCACGTCTTCTACGACCGCGCGGTGGAGGCGCTGAGCGGCCTGCTCGGCGACATCACCGCCGCCGGGGTCGTGTTCGCGGTGGACCTGCGCCTGCGGCCCGGCTCCAAGGGCAGCGGCTTCGCCTCGGCCGCCGACGCGCTCGAGCGCTACTACCGCGAGTGGGCCGACCCGTGGGAGCGCCAGACGCTCACGCGCGCCCGGCTGGTCGGCGGCGACCCGCGGCTCGGCCGGGCGGTGCGGCGCCGCATCCGCGGCCTGCTCTACGGGCCGGAGGCGCCGCCCCCCGACCTCAAGGAGATGCGGGCCCTCCGCGAGCGGATGGAGCGCGAGCTGGGCAAGGAGACGCCGGGGCGCTTCCACGTGAAGTTCGGGCGGGGCGGCCTCGTCGACGTGGAGTTCATCACCCAGGCCCTGCAGATGCGGCACGGGGCCCGGCACCCGGGCGTGCGCCGGGCCAACACCCTGGCCGCCATCCGCGGGATCGCGGCGGCCGAGCTCCTGCCGCGCTCGGACTGCGATCTCCTGATCGAGCAGTACCGCTTCCTGCGGCGCGTCTCCCTCGGCCTGCGCCTCTTCGGCACGCGCCCGTCCGACACCCTGGAGGTCGCGGGCCCGAACCCGGCGCGGCTCGCCAAGACGCTCGACTATCCCTCGCGCAAGGACTTCCTCGACGACTACCGCCGCCGCGCGGGGTGGGTCCGCGCGCTCTACGATCGCGTCGTGCCGAGGTGAGCGGCGGGCGCGGCCGGGTCAGGCGCCCGCGTCGCGCTTGATCTGCGCGCCGAGCCCACGGAGGCGCTCGTCGATCCGCTCGTAGCCGCGATCCACCTGGTGCGCGTTCATGATCACCGAGGTGCCCCGCGCGCACAGCGCGGCGCCGATCAGGGCCATGCCGGCGCGGATGTCGGGGGAGACGATCGGGGCCGCGCGTAGCTCGCTCGGGACCGACCACCACCGCGCGGTGCGGATCGCACAGGACGATCCGCGCGCCCATCGCGATCAGGCTGTCCACGAAGAAGAGCCGGCTCTCGAAGAGCTTCTCGTGGATGAGGACGGTGCCGTGGCTCTGGGTGGCCAGCACCAGCGCGAGCGAGGTCAGGTCGGCGGGGAAGCCCGGCCAGGGCGCGTCGTCCACCTTGGGGATCGCGCCGTCGGCGTCGGCGGCCACCCGCAGCTCCTGCGGGCCGGGCACGATCAGGGTCGTGCCCTCGAGCGCGGTCTCCACCCCGAGCCGGCGGTAGGCCAGCCGGATCATGCGCAGATCGTCGGGCACCACGTCCGGGATGCGGAGCTCGCCGCCGGTCATGGCCGCGAGCGCCACGAAGGAGCCGATCTCGATGTGATCGGGGCCCAGCCGGTGGCGTCCGGGGTGGAGCTCGGCCACGCCCTCGATGCGCAGCTGGTTGGTGCCGATGCCGCCGATGCGGGCGCCCAGCGTGTTGAGGAAGTGGCAGAGGCCCTGCACGTGAGGCTCGCTGGCCGCGTTCAGGATGACGGTGGTGCCCTGGGCCAGCACCGCGGCCATCACCGTGTTCTCGGTGGCGGTCACGCTCATCTCGTCGAGGAAGACCTCGGCGCCCCGGAAGCGGCCCTCGAGGGTGAGGCGCAGCGCGGGCCCCGCCTCGACCCGGGCCCCCAGCGCGCCGAGCGCGAGCAGGTGGGTGTCGACGCGGCGCCGACCGATCCGGTCGCCGCCGGGGGCCGGGAGCGCCGCCCGGCCGGTTCGCGCGAGCAGGCCGGGCGCCAGCAGCACCGAGCCGCGGAGCTGCGACATCACGGCCGGGTCGGGGTCGCGGGTCTCGAGCCGGCTCGCGTCGAGGCGCACCGTGCCCGCGTCGTCGACCGCGACGCGCACCCCCAGGTGGCGGAGCCCTTCGAGCAGCGCGGTCACGTCGCGGATGCGCGGGACGTTGTCGACGACGACCTCGCCCCGCACGAGCAGGCAGGCCGCGAGGACGGGCAGGGCCTCGTTCTTGTTGCCGGCCGGGCGTGACCGTGCCCCGCAGGGGATGGCCGCCCTCCACCAGGAATCGATCGCCGGTCACGGCCGCGTCTCCATCGCGGACCATCATAACCGACCCGATTTTTTGACCGGATAGGGCGCGGGAGCGGGGCCGTCGCCGCCGGTGTATCATCTGCCCGCATGAGCGAGCGGTTCTTCATCCTGGACGGTCCCGGCTTCCTCTTCCGCGCCTATCACGCGCTTCCGTTCCTCTCCACCTCGCGAGGGGTGCCGAGCCACGCGGTCTTCGGCATGTCGACCATGCTGTGGAAGCTCCTGCGCGAGGACACCCCGGACTACTTCGCGGTGGCCTGGGACCCGCCCGGGCCGACCTTCCGGGAGGAGAAGTTCGCGGCCTACAAGGAGACGCGGGCCCCGACGCCGGACGACCTCCGGAGCCAGATCTCGTACGTCAAGACGCTCTTCGAGGCCCTGCACCTGCCGGTGCTGGAGGTGCCGGGCTTCGAGGCCGACGACGTGCTGGGCACCGTGGTCGAGCGCACCCGCGACCTGCCGATCGAGCTGGTCCTGGTCACCTCCGACAAGGACATGCTCCAGCTGGTGAGCCCGCGCGTGCGCGTCTTCTCCACCACCGGCCGGGGCGGGGACCGGGTGGTCTTCGACGAGGCGGCGGTGAAGGCCAAGTGGGGCGTCGAGCCCGCGCAGATCCCCGACATCCTGGCCCTCATGGGCGACTCCATCGACAACATCCCCGGGGTGCCCGGGGTGGGGGAGAAGACGGCGGCCAAGCTGATCGGCCAGTTCGGCGGGGTGGAGCGCCTCTACGAGAACCTCTCGCTGGTGCCGGGCAAGCTGCGCGAGACGCTGGCCGCCAACCGCAAGCAGGCGCTGCTCTCGCGCGAGCTGGCCACCGTCAGCACCCGCGTGCCGATCGCGGTCGATCTGGAGACGTTCCGGCGGCGCGAGCCGGACTGGGACAAGCTGCGCGCGCTCTGGACCGAGCTCGAGTTCCACACCCTGCTGCGCCAGGTGCCGGCGGCCCCGCCGCGGTGGAGGCGGCCGGGGGGGACGCGGTCACCCTCGCCGACGCGGCGGCGCTCGCGCGAGTATCTCGGCCGGGTGCCGGCCGGCGATCCGCTCGCGATCGAGAGCGTCGGCGAGGGCGGGCCGCCCGATCCCACCATCACCGCGCTCGGGCTCTACCACCCGGCGGCGGGGGCGGCCCGGGTCGCGGTGGCCTCGCCCGCGGACGAGCCGGGCCGCGCCCTGGTGGCGGCGCTCGGCGGCCGGACCCTGATCGGCCACGACGCGAAGGCGCTCGCCGAGTGGTGGCTGGCCCGCGGCGGCGCGCTGCCGCCCGGCGAGGACACCGCGGTCGCCGCGTACCTGCTCAACCCCGCGCGCACCAACTACAAGCTCGAGGAGGTGTGCGCGGAGCTCCTGGGCGAGGGGCCGGGCATCGCGCCGCCGGGCACGCGCGGCAAGTGGATCTGGGACCTGTGGGCGATGGCGCCGCGCGCGCTCGCGGAGGTCGGGCTCGCGAGCCTCTACGAGGACATCGAGCGGCCGCTGATCGGGGTGCTGGCCGAGATGGAGCGCCACGGCATCCGCATCGACCAGGTCCGGCTCGGCGAGTTCTCCCGCGAGCTCGAGGTGCACCTCGAGCGGACGACCCGGGAGATCTTCGGGCTCGCGGGCGAGGAGTTCAACATCGGCTCGCCGAAGCAGCTCGCCTACATCCTGTTCGAGAAGCTCAAGCTGCCGCCGGTGAGGCAGCACCAAGACGGGCTACTCCACCGACGCCGACGTGCTCGAGCAGCTGGCGCTGGGCCACGAGCTGCCCGCGCGCATCATCGAGCACCGCACGCTGGCCAAGCTCAAGTCGACCTACGCCGACGCGCTGCCCCTGCTGGTGAATCCCACCACCGGGCGCCTGCACACCTCGTTCAACCAGCTCGTGGCCGCGACGGGACGCTTGAGCTCTTCAGTGGGTATGCCCCACGCCACACGCTCTTCGTGCTGGGCGATCGATCGAAGCGCACGTTCCGCGAACGGATCGGTTTCTTGTCCGAGCGGAAGAAGGCCGACTTGGCCGCGACCATCGCCCGGCAGTCCAACAAGAGCGTCGGCGAGCTGCTCACGCTGCATGATCCGGGCGAGATCCTTCAGGCTCGCCGCCCTCTCCTTGCGGCTTACCGTGGGCCAGATGGCCGAGTGCCGCAGGCGTTCCACGTGTTTCTCCACAAGTTCGTGGCCGGAGGAGACACGTGTACGCTGCCCCGGGCGGAACAGATCGTGGAAGCGCTTACATCGAGCGGCGCGGAGGTGCCGGCGTTCCTGGACGAGGCCGTCTCCGGACAGTACTTCGAGGTACGAGTGCGGAAGATCGTCCACGAGCCAAAGGTGCCGATGTACGACATCGCGGTGGACGGCGAGGAGTACATCGCGGACGGCATCGTCGTCCACAATTCTTCGGCGCCGAACCTCCAGAACATTCCCGTGCGCACCGAGCTCGGCCGGCGCATCCGCGCCGCCTTCGTGCCCGACCCGGGCTGGCGATTCGTGGCCGCGGACTACTCCCAGATCGAGCTGCGCATCCTGGCCCACGTCTCGGGGGAGGAGAGCCTGATCGAGGCCTTCCGCCGCGGGGAGGACATCCACGCCCGCACCGCCTCCGAGGTCTTCGGGGTCGCGCTCGACGCGGTCACCCCCGAGCAGCGCGACATCGCCAAGACCACCAACTTCGCGGTGATCTACGGGGTCACCGCCTTCGGGCTCTCCCGCGGCCTCGACATGAGCACCAAGCAGGCCCAGGAGTTCCTCGACCGCTTCTTCGCGCGGCACCCGAAGGTGAAGGCCTACCTCGGTCGCACCGTGGCCGAGGGGCGCGAGCGCGGGTTCGTGGCCACCCTGCTCGGCCGCCGCCGCTACCTGCCCGAGCTGCGGAGCGGCAACCCCAACCTGCGCGGCTTCGGCGAGCGCATGGCCACCAACGCGCCCATCCAGGGCACCGCGGCGGACCTGGTGAAGATCGCGATGGTCCGGATGGCGCGCGAGCTGCGCGCGCACGGGCTCGAGAGCCGCATGCTGCTGCAGGTGCACGACGAGCTGCTCTTCGAGACGCCCGCGGCCGAGGTGGGGCGGCTCCAGGCGCTCGCGACCGAGGTGATGGAATCGGCGCTCGCCCTGGACGTGCCGCTGAAGGTCGACGTCAAGGTCGGCGACGACTGGGCCGCGGTGTGAGGCGCTTCCTGCTGGTCGGCCTCACCGGCGGGATCGCCACCGGCAAGAGCACCGTCACCGCGATGCTGGCCAACCCGAACGTGCGGGTGGTGGACGCCGACGCGCTCGCGCGCGAGGTGGTGGAGCCCGGGACCCCGGCCCACCGGCAGATCGTGGCCGAGTTCGGCCCGGACGTGCTCCAGGCCGACGGCCGGCTCGACCGCGCGCGCCTCGGCGAGATCGTGTTTCCGGACCCGGTCAAGCGCAAGCGACTCGAGGCGATCACGCACCCCGCGATCCGCGCGCGCTTCGAGGCCATCATGGCGGACCTCGAGCGGGCCGGGTGGGACGGCATCCTGATCTGGGACGCGGCGCTGCTGGTGGAGTCCGGCGGCAACAAGAACATGGACCGGATGGTGGTGGTGACCACCGATCCGGCCACGCAGCTCCGCCGGCTGGTGGCCCGCGACGGCTGCACCGAGGAGGCCGCGCGGGCCCGCACCGCGAGCCAGATGCCGCTCGCGGTCAAGGCGCGCTACGCCGACTACGTCATCGACAACTCGGGCCCGCGCGAGCAGACCGAGGCGCGCGTGCGCGAGGTCTATCGCGCCCTCCTCGACGACCTGCGCCAGCGCCACGCCCACGGCCCGCCGGTGAGCCCGCGCCGGAACGCGCGCGCCGCGGCGCCGCGCGCGCCGGTGTACCGGTCGGCGACCCGCGGGCGCACCCGGGCCCTCGGCCAGCACTTCCTGCGGGATCGCACGGTGGTCGACCGGATCCTGGAGCTGGTGCGGCCGACCGCGCGCGACCTGGTGGTCGAGATCGGCCCCGGGCGCGGCGCGCTCACCGAGGCGCTGGCCGCGCGCGCCGGGCGGCTGCTGGCCCTCGAGATCGACGCGGCGCTGGCCGGAGCGCTGCAGGAGCGCTTCGCGGGCGCGGGCTCGGTCGAGATCCGCCAGGCCGACGCGCGGCTGTTCGACTACGCGCGCCTGCGGGCCGGAGCCCCCGATCCCGGCGGCCGCGTGCTCGTCGTGGGCAACCTGCCCTACAGCGTGGGCAAGCCGATCCTGGCCGCGCTGGTCGAGAGCGGCGGGGCCATCGACGAGATGGCGCTGATGCTCCAGAAGGAAGTCGCCGAGCGGGTGGCGGCCCAGCCGGGGAGCAAGACCTACGGCGCGCTCTCGGTGCTGACCCAGGTGTCGGCCGCGGTGCGGCTCGCCTTCACGGTGCCGCCCGGGGCCTTCAGCCCCCCGCCGCAGGTGGACTCGGCGGTGCTGTACCTGCGCCTGCTTCGCGAGCCGCCGGTGCCGGTCGCCGATCCGGCCCGGTTCGGGGCGGTGGTGCGCGCCGCGTTCAGCCAGCGCCGGAAGAGCCTGGCCAATGCGCTGGCCGCGGGGCTGGCCGTCTCCGCCGAGAGCGCCCGGCGCCAGGCGGAGATGGCGGGCATCGACCCCGGCCGCCGGGCCGAGACGTTATCGCTCGCCGAGTTCGCCCGGCTGGCCGCCCAGATCGCTCATTTCGATCCGGCCTAGCCTCCCCGTTCCTTGGGCCGGACGGGGGCCCGGTGGTAGGATGAAAAGGCCGTCGTGAACACCACTTACAGACCAGAGCCCGTTCCCATCGACCTCCCCGGCGAGCCCGCGGTTCGGCTCATCCCGCTGGGCGGGCTGGGCGAGATCGGGCTCAACATGATGCTGATCGAGTCCGGCCCGGACATCGTCGCGGTGGACTGCGGGCTGCTCTTCCCGGACGACGAGATGCCGGGCGTGGACTTCGCGATCCCGGACTTCTCCTATCTCCGGGAGCGGCGCGACGCGTTCCGCGCCGTGGTCCTCACCCACGGTCACGAGGATCACATCGGCGCGCTCTCCTACCTGCTCCGGGACTTCCCGGTGCCGGTCTACGGGACGCCGCTCACCCTGGCGATCGCGCGCCACCGGCTCGCCGAGAACGGGCTGCTCGAGCAGGCCGACCTGCGCGCCTACGCCCCGGGGGACCGACTCGTCATCGGGGGCTTCACGGTCGAGCCGATCCGCGTGACCCACTCCATCGCCGACGGCATCGGCCTGGCCATCGAGACGCCGCTCGGCACCGTGGTACACACCGGCGACTTCAAGCTCGACCGGCAGCCGATCGACCACCAGCAGCCGGACTACTCGCGCTTCGCGGCGCTCGGCGAGCAGGGCGTGCTCGTGCTCTGCTCCGACTCGACCAACGTGGGGCGCCCCGGCCACACCGGCTCGGAGTCCCTGGTGGGCGAGGCGCTCGGCGGGCGCTTCGCGGCGGCGCCGGGCCGCATCATCGTGGCCACCTTCGCCTCGCACATCCACCGCATCCAGCAGGTGCTGGACCTGGCCGCGCGGGGCGATCGCCACGTGGCGCTCCTGGGGCGGAGCATGGTGGCCAACGTGGCGGTGGCCGCGGAGCTCGGTTATCTGAAAGTGCCCGAGGGCCTCGTGATGCCGCTCGAGGACCTGGCCGAGCTGCCCGCCCAGCGGCAGGTGATCCTCTCCACCGGCAGCCAGGGCGAGCCCAACTCGGCCATCTCCCTGATCGCGGCGGGCGACCACAAGTACGTGCAGGCGAGCCTGGGCGACCTGGTGATCTTCTCCTCGCGGGTGATCCCGGGCAACGAGCGCGTGCTCGGCCGCGTGATCAACTCGCTGCTGCGCCGCGGGGCGGAGGTGCTGTGGGAGGACGTGGCCTTCGTCCACGTCTCCGGGCACGCGAGCCAGGAGGACCTCAAGGAGATGCTCGCGCTCACCCGGCCGCGCTACTTCGTGCCCGTGCACGGCGAGTTCCGCCACCTGCTGCAGCACGCGCGGCTGGCCGAGGGCGTGGGCATCCCCAAGGACCGCATCTTCCTGATCGAGGACGGGCTCGGGCTCGAGGTGACCGCGTCGGGCCCGCGCGTGCTGGGACCCTACCCGGCGGGGCCGGTGCTGGTGGACGGCAAGGGCGTGGGCGACGTGGGCGGGGTGGTGCTCCGCGATCGCCAGCTCCTGGCCGAGGCCGGCATGCTGGTGGTCGCCCTCACCGTCGACCGCACCACCGGCTCGATCGTGGCGGGACCCGAGATCGCCTCCCGCGGGTTCGTCTACATGAAGGAGGCGGACGCGCTGATGGACGAGGTCAAGACCGCGGTGCGGGACGCGCTGGCCGCGCGGCGGGAGCCGGCGGTATTCGACCGGGAGCAGCTCGGGGCCACGGTGCGGAGCGCGGTGCGCCGCTTCGTCAACCAGCGCTTCCAGCGCAAGCCGGTGGTGCTGCCCGTGATCCTGGAGGTGTGATGGCCGAGAAGGTGACGATCGAAAAGGTGCTGCCGGACCGGACCCCCGGTCCGAACGGCCACGGTCCCCGCGAGTCGCGCGAGGCGTCGCGCCCCGGGGCGCTCAAGCGGAGCGGGCCGCGGAAGAGCAAGGGCGAGCCCGGGCGCTGGGTGCGGGAGGCCAAGGGCATCCTGGCCCTGGCCCTGGCCGGCTTCGGCTTCGTGGCCCTCTACGCGTACGACCCGACGCTGCATCCGCTGGATCAGTCGAGCCCGGTGGGGCCGGTCGGCGGGTGGCTCGGCTGGGGGTCGTTCCACGCGTTCGGCTACGCGGGCTATCTCTTCCCGGTCCTGCTCACGCTCTACGGCGTCTCCGCCTTCGTGCGCCCGCGCATGGCCCACGGCTGGCAGGCGGGCGCCGGCCTCGCGATCCTCCTGGTGAGCGCGACCGGCATCCTCGCCCGCGCCTCGGACACGCTGGCCGAGTTCCGCGTGCACAAGGGCGGGGTGGTCGGCTGGGCGGTGTCCGAGGCCCTGCGGCTCTCGATCGGCACGGTGGGGACGTGGATCATCCTGCTGGCCCTGATCCCGCTGGGCGTGCTGTTCGTCACGCGCATTCCCTACAGCGTGCTCTCGCGCGGTCTGCGGGCCCGCTTCGGCCGGCTGCGGCGGGCGGAAGCCAAGAAGGGCCGGAGCCAGGCCCCCGCGTCCCCGGGCGCGCCCGTGATCGCGGCGGCGCCCGCCGGGCTTCCCGCCATCGAGGCCGACGTGCCGCCGCGGCTCGTGGTGAAGGAGCCGCCCAAGGCCAAGTCGAGCCTCTCCGACAAGGGCCTCGCGTGGCAGGAGACGTTCGACTTCGGCAAGGGCGGGGCGGAGTCGTTCAAGCTGCCCGCGGTCGGCCTGCTGACCGCGCCGCCCGCCTCGTCGCTCCAGCGCACCCGCGAGGAGCTCGAGACCAACGCGCAGACGCTCAAGAAGAAGCTCCACGACTTCGGGGTCGACGGCCACATCGTGCAGGCGAGCCCGGGGCCGGTGATCACCTCGTACGAGTTCGAGCCCGCGTCCGGGGTGAAGGTGAGCCAGGTGGTGAACCTGGCCGACGACCTGGCCCTGGCCATGAAGGTGGCGGCGGTCCGCATCATCGGGCCGATCCCGGGCCGGGGCACGGTGGCGGTCGAGGTGCCCAACCCGGAGACCACCACCGTCTACCTCCGCGAGATCCTGGTCAGCCAGGAGTTCGTCACCAACAAGGCGCGGCTGCCGCTCGCGCTCGGCAAGGACACCACCGGCAACTCGGTGATCGCGGACCTGGCCGCGATGCCCCACCTGCTCATCGCGGGCTCGACCGGCAGCGGCAAGTCGGTCGGGCTCAACACCATGATCTGCTCGCTGCTCTACCGGGCCACCCCCGCGGACGTGCGGTTCCTGCTCATCGATCCGAAGCGGCTCGAGCTCGGGGTCTACGAGAAGATCCCGCACCTGCTCGCCCCGGTCGTGACCGACGCCAAGGAGGCCTCCGCGCGCCTCAAGTGGATCGTGGGCAAGATGGACGCGCGCTACAAGCAGCTGCAGGCCAAGGCGGTGCGCAACATCGAGGGCTACAATAAGGAGGTGCCGCCGGAGGAGCGGCTGCCCTACTGGGTGGTGGTGGTCGACGAGCTGGCCGACCTCATGATGGTCTCGGCCGGCGAGGTGCAGAACTCGCTGATCCGCCTGGCCCAGATCGCCCGCGCGGTCGGCATCCACCTGATCGTGGCGACCCAGCGGCCGTCCGTCGACGTGGTGACCGGCCTCATCAAGGCGAACTTCCCCACTCGCATCGCCTTCCAGGTGGCGTCGAAGGTGGACTCGCGCACCGTGCTGGACGCCAACGGGGCCGAGCAGCTGCTGGGCCGCGGCGACATGATCTTCGTCCCGCCGGGGCAGAGCCGGCAGATGCGCGTGCACGGCTCGTGGGTCTCCGACAAGGAAGTGAAGGCGATCTGCGAGTTCCTGCGCACCCAGGGCTCGGCGGTGTACGAGCACGTCGAGCTGCCCTCCGAGGAGGCGGGCTACGGCGGGGGCGGGGAAGATCGCGACGACATCTACTGGGACGCGGTCAATCTGGTGATCGCGCAGCGGGCCGCGTCGATCTCGTTCCTGCAGCGGCGGCTCGGGCTCGGCTACCCCAAGGCCGCGCGCTTCATCGACATGATGGAGCAGGACCACATCATCGGCCCGGGCCAGGGCGCCAAGCCGCGCGAGATCCTCGTCGGCCCCGAGTACCTTCAGAAGCGCCGTGGCAGTGCGAGCTGAAGCCGAAGGCGAGGCGAGCAATATGAACAGAAGAGCGCGTCGGCCGGTCCTCCCAAAGAGCCGTCCGCTATTCTTCTTCGCTCTGTTCTTCTTCGCCCTCCCCCTCCTCTGCGCGCCCCCCGTCGCCCACGCCCAGAGCCTCGACGAGGCCGTCAACGGGGTCGAGGCCACCTACGGCAAGATCGTCGACCTGCGCGCCGAGTTCGTGCAGACCGCGCGTAACAAGAGCCTCGGCCAGGACATCAAGGCGGAGGGCATCGTGCTGCTCAAGAAGGGCGGCAAGATGCGGTGGGACTACAAGAGCCCGGCGCCGCAGCAGATCGTCTCCGACGGCACCTCGCTGTGGGTCTATACCCCCGAGCTGAACCAGGTGAACAAGGGGAACGCCCCCAAGGCCCTGGCCGGTCCGGCGGGCAGCTTCCTCTCCGGGCTCGGCAAGCTGCGCGAGGAGTTCACGGTGCGCTTCCTCAACCCGGCGAGCCCGCGCGACGGCGCCGGGCGGCCGGTGCTCGATCTCACGCCCAAGCAGCCGACCCCGCTCCTCACCCGCCTGGTGCTCTCGGTGGACCCGAAGGACTACGTGGTGCGCCAGGCGGTACTCTACGATCAGTTCCAGAACACCGTGACCATGACCTTCAACAAGGTGCAGATCAACCCGGGGCTCAGCGACACCCTGTTCGTCTTCACGCCGCCGAAGGACGCGGCGGTGGTGCCGCTGGACCCGCGCTAGCGAGAGGCACGCGCCATGGCCGCCGAGAACAGCTTCGACGTCGCCTGCAAGATCGACATGCAGGAGGTCACCAACGCCATCGATCAGGCCCGCCGTGACATCACGACGCGCTACGATCTGAAGGGCGCCAAGAACGAGATCACCCCCGAGAAGATGGACATCGTCATCTCCTCGACCGACGACATGAAGCTCAAGGCGGTGCTCGACATCCTGGAGTCCAAGCTCCACCGCCGCGGCATCGATCTCAAGGCGCTGACCATCAACGACCCGGAGCCGGGCGGGGGCGGCATCATCCGCCAGAAGATCACGCTCCAGGACGGGGTCCCGATGGAGAAGGCCAAGGAGATCGTGCGGCTCATCAAGGACTCCAAGCTGAAGGTCCAGGCCTCCATCCAGGAGAAGCAGGTGCGGGTCGTGGGCAAGAATCGCGACGACCTGCAGGCGGTCATCGCGCTGCTCAAGGGCAAGGATCTCGGCATCGCGCTCCAGTTCACGAACTACCGCTCCACCTAGCCCGCCCGTCCCGCCGGTAGATCCGATCGCCCTCCCCCGCTCGTAGTCTGTCTGGTGGTCCTCGCCAGAGAAACTGCTCCCGCGCTCCTGCCCGGGCGCCGGGCTCGCCCAATCCAAAGCCCTCCCGTCGCCGTAGAAGGGGACAGAGGAGGGCGCGATGAGCAGACACCTGATCGGCAAGACGGCGCTGGCCTTGATGGCGGGCGCGCTGGTGGCGGGCGTGGCGGCTCCCGCCCGCTCCCAGCCGGGGGTGACGGTCCAGCTCTTCCAGTTCAAGCCGGGCCAGATCGAGGTCAAGGCGGGGACCCGGGTGACCTGGACGAACCAGGACGACATCACCCACACCGTGACCTCGGGAACGCCGGAGCGGCGCGACGGCCGCTTCGAGCTGCCGCTCGACGGCCGCGGCGCCACCGGAGTTGTCCGCCTCGAGACGCCCGGGACGTACCCGTACTTCTGCAGCCGCCACCAGTCCATGCGTGGCGAGATCCACGTGAAGTAGACGGCCCGAACCCGAAAGGAGAAGACACATGCGACACATCGTGAAGCGACTGATCGGAGGGCTCGCCCTCGTCGCGGTGACCGCGATGGGAGTGGGCGATGTCTGGGCGGCCCGCCTCAACGCGCCGACGTCGGCCACCCCGGCCGCGGGCCTGCGGGTGGGGCTCAACGCGCTCCTGAGCGAGCACGTGTACCTGGCCGCCGCCGCCACCAACGCCGCGCTCGGCGGCCGTCAGCCCGAGTTCGAGGCGGCGGCCGCCGCGCTCGACGCCAACTCGGTGGACGTGGCCCGGGCGATCGGCTCGGTCTACGGGCCCGACGCCGAGAAGGCGTTCCTGCCGCTGTGGCGCAAGCACATCGGTATGGTGGTGGAGTACACCGTCGGCGTGGCGACCGGCGACCGGGCCAAGCAGGACAAGGCGGTCAACGACCTGGTCGGCTACACGCAGGACTTCGGCGCCTTCCTCTCGGGGGCGAACCCGAATCTCCCCAAGCCGGTGGTCGCCGATCTGGTGAAGCACCACGTGCTCACCCTCAAGGCGGTGATCGACGCCCAGGCCGCGAAGGACCAGGACCGGGCCTTCACCGCGCTGCGCACCGGCGCGGGCCACATGCAGATGATCGCCGACCCGCTCGCGGGTGCCATCGTCAAGCAGTTCCCGGACAAGATCGCGGGCGCGTCCGACACGCCGGCCGCCGCGCTGCGCACCACGCTCAACCTGGCCCTGCGCGAGCACGTCTACCTGGCCAGCGCGGCCACCAACGCGGCGCTCGGCGGGCGCGACGCGGAGTTCAAGGCCGCCGCGGGCGCGCTCGACGCCAACTCGGTGGCCATCTCGAAGGCGATCGGCTCGGTGTACGGGGCGGACGCCGAGAAGGCGTTCCTGCCGCTGTGGCGCAAGCACATCGGCATGGTGGTGGACTACACCGTTGGCAAGGCCGCCAAGGACCAGGCCAGGCAGGACCGGGCGGTCAGCGACCTGATCGGCTACACGCAGGACTTCGGCGCCTTCCTGTCCGGCGCCAGCCCGAACCTGCCCAAGGCGGTCGTGGCCGACCTGGTGAAGCATCACGTGGTGACGCTCAAGGACGTGATCGACGCCCAGGCCGCGAAGGACCAGGGCCGCGCCTTCATGGCCGAGCGCACCGGCGCGGGCCACATGCAGATGATCGCCGACCCGCTCGCGGAGACGATCGTCCAGCAGTTCCCGGACAGCTTCTAGCACGCGTCGTGGTCTCGAGGGGACGCCCCGGGGAGAAGCCGCCCGGGGCGCCTTCGCGTGGCAGGGAGCTCGCCTTGACAAGCCCGGAAGCCACGCGCAGAGTGAGCGCGGATCAGCCATGGATGGCCATCGGGGCGCTCGAACGTTCACCGCGCTGAGCCTGCTCGTGGTCGCGATGCTGGCCGGCCCTGCGCCGGTCCGGGCCCACGGGGCAGCCGCTCCCGTCCTCGACCTGCACCACCACTCGATCGCTCATTCCTCGACCGTTGCGCTTCCGCCCGCGGCGCTGCTCACCGGCGTCCTGCTCGTGATCGGCCTGGCCCTCGTGGCCGGGCTCGTCGCGTGGCGCCGAGCCGACCCGCGCGCTCGCGGGCGCGCGGTGGCGCTGGCCCTCTCGCTGCTGCTGACCGTCTTCGCGGTCGAGACCGCGGTGCACTCGGTCCACCATCTGGCCGATCGAGCCGCCGCCGCGGACTGCTCGGTGCTCTCCTCGTCCCAGCACCTCGCCTGGGTCGAGGCCGATCCGGTCGACACCGGCCGCCCACCGCTCGACGTCTCCGCCGCGCCGCTCGGCCGCTCCGAGCAGGCCCCGCGCGGACCGCTCCACCGTCCCGTCCAGGGACGGGCCCCTCCCGCCTGATCGTCGCTTCGCGACTCACGCTGGATCTCACCTACTGATCGCGCCACGCCCGGATCCCGTCCGGCTCGCGGCGCGGAGGGGACACCGATGAGCATCCGACGATTCACCGTGCTGCTGTGCGCGCTGGGCCTCGTGGCCGGGGCCGCGCCGTCCGCGTCGGCCCACGGGCTGATCGGCCAGCGCTTCTTCCCGGCCACCCTCACGATCGACGACCCGTTCGTGGCCGACGAGCTGTCGCTGCCGACGGTGTTGCACATTCGCAATCGAGGCTCCGACGACGGCCCGCCCGCGCTCCAGACCGACCTGAGCGGGGAGCTCTCGAAGCGGCTCAGCCCGAACCTGGGGCTCTCGCTCGGCGGCACCTACACGTTCCTCGACCCGATCCCCGGAGAGTCGACGTCGGGGTTCGACAACATGGAGGTCTCGCTCAAGTACGTCTTCTGGCAGAACCCGGAGCACGAGCTGCTGGTCTCGGCCGGCGTCAGCTGGGACGTGGGGGGCACCGGGAGCAAGAAGATCGGAGCGGAGTCGTTCGACACCGTGACCCCTCAGCTCTTCTTCGGCAAGGGCTTCGGCGATCTGCCCGGCGCGCTCGACTGGGTCAGGCCCGCCGCACTCACCGGCGCCTTCGGGCTCGACATCCCGACGCGCCGGTTCAACACGACCTACTCCCTCGACGACGACGGCAACGTGGAGATCACGCGCGAGCTCAACGCCAAGACCTTCAACTGGGGGTTCTCGGTGCAGTACAACCTGCAGTATCTCCAGTCCTTCGTGCAGGACGTCGGGCTGCCGCAGCCGTTCAACCGCATGATCCCGATCGTGGAGTTCGCGATGCAGACGCCGATCGAGGGGCCGCACGTCGGCCGCACCACCGGCACGATCAATCCGGGCATCATCTGGTTCGGCCGCTACTTCCAGCTCGGCCTGGAGGCGGTGATCCCGGTGAACACGATGAGCGGCAAGAACGTGGGCGTGCTCGCCCAGATCCACTTCTACCTCGACGACATCGCGCCGAAGATCTTCACGTGGACTCCGTTCAACGGTGTCCTCGGGCCCACCCAGCCCCAGTGACGCGGAACGCCCGGCGGGTGCCCACCCGGCTGCTCCTGATGGCGCTGCTCGCCACGGGGGGGCCGGCGTGGGCGCACGCCTTCCCCGATCACTCCGAGCCGCGGGTCGGCCACGTGCTGGACGCCCCGCCCGCCGCCGTGCGCGTCTGGTTCGACGGCGCCATCGAGCCGGTGTTCAGCACCCTGCGGGTGGAGGACGCGGGCAAACACCGGGTGGACCGCGACGACGCGCGCGTCGACCCGGCCGACCGCACCCTGCTCGAGGTGAGCCTGCCGCCGCTGCCGCCGGGGCGCTACCAGGTCTTCTGGAGCGTGGTGGCCCGCGACGGCCACCGCACCGAGGGCAGCTTCCCGTTCCGGGTGAAGTGATGGGGGAGCCCGTCGCCTGGCTCGTCCGGTGGGTCGGCTTCGTCGCGCTCGCCGGGCTGGTCGGCGCCATCGCGGTGGACTGCCTCGTGCTGCCCGCGCGCGCCCCCGAGCTGGGCGCGACGCGCGACCGCCTGCGCGCGCTCCGGGTCGGAGGCGCCCTCGTGCTGCTGCTCGCGTCCGGGGGCGAGCTGCTGCTGCGGACCGTCACCATGAGCGGGGCCCCGCTCGGGGCGGCGATGAGCGCGTTGCCCGCGGTGCTGTCCCGCACCCACTTCGGCGCGATCTGGAGCGCGCGCGTCGTCTTGCTGATCCTGCTCGTCCTCACCGCGCTCCGCTCGCGCGCCGCGCTGGTCCTCGCCGTTCCCCTCGCGCTCGGCGTCGCGGTCACCGTCACCCTCACCGGCCATGCGGCGGATTGGGGGGACGTGTCGGTCACCGGCGCGCTCGACTGGATCCACGTGGTGGCCGCCACCGCATGGGCCGGCGGGCTCTTCGCGCTCGTGCTGCTGGTGCTGCGCGCCGCCCCGCGCTGGCCGCCCGCGCTCCTGCCCGCGGTGATGCGCCGCTTCTCCACCCTGGCCGCCAGCTGCCTCGCCCTCGTGGTGCTGAGCGGCGTCTACCGCGCGTGGATCGAGCTGCCCACCGTCGCCGCGCTCTGGCAGACCACCTACGGGCGCATTCTCGCGGTGAAGGTTGGGCTCGCGCTGGGGCTGGTCGGCTGCGGCGCGGTCAACCGCTACGTCGTGCTGCCGCGGCTCGGAGTCGGCCGCGCCACCGGCCTTGCCACGCGGCTCCTCCGCCTCGGCCGGCTGGCCCTGATGGGGCCGCGGCGCGGCGCGCGGGCCACCCCCGCGGCGCGGCTCGCCGCCTGGGCCCTCCGTGAGGTCGCGCTGGCCCTCGCGATCTTCTGGTGCACCGCGATGCTCGTGGAGTCGACGCCGGCCCGTCACGCCGGCCACGCCGCGCACGCGGCCGCGAGCGAGGGGCCGCGGCGCGTGACCATGGCCGATCTGCACGCGGCGGGTGGCGTCCCGCCTGGCTGGCTCTTCAGCCCGCCGCCGGGCGACGCGGGGCGGGGCCGGTTGATCTTCACCCGGCTCGGGTGCCCGGCGTGCCATCGCGTGGGCGGCGACTCGCCGGGGGCGCCCACCGGCGTCGGCCCCGACCTCACCGACGCGGGCGAGCATCACCCGGCGGGATACCTGCTCGAGTCGGTGATCAACCCGAACGCGGTCATCGTGGAGGGGCCCGGCTACACCGGCGCCGACGGCCGATCGATCATGCCGAGCTATGCCGACCGCCTCACCGTCCCCGAGCTGCTCGACCTGGTCGCCTACCTGCGCACGCTCTGACGTCAGTCGTTGACGACCGGGTTCCGCCGCACGGTGGGGACCCCGATCTTGATGAACGGGTGCGCCTCGGCCGCGTGGCACGCCGTGCAGGCGGCCCGCATCGTCTCGATCCGCTGCTTGAACAGGTCCGCATCCTTGGCCTTGATCGCGTCCATCACCTGGAGGTACGCCCCCTTCATGAAGAGCGCGTCGGCGTTCTTCCGGTACTGCGGCCGCCGCTCGAGCCCGAGCGTGATCGCATTGCCCATCTCGCGGGCCATGTGCTCGGCGTAGCCCCAGTTCCCGTCGACGACGCCCCAGTACATCTCGGTGTAGCGATAGGCGACCTCGGCCATCGTGGTCTCGAAGCCGCGGAGCTGGCGCTCGATGGCCGGGGTGCGGGCGTCGGGAGCGAGGCGGACGAGCCAGCCCTTCTCCGCCGCGGGCGGGTGCGAGTGCACGTGCTGGGCGCGGGCCACCTCCCAGCCGGCGGTGGCGCCCAGGCCCAGCAGGGTCGCGGCTCCCGCGATCACGACGTAAGAGCGAGTCCGACGGGCGACACGTGTCATGGCTTCTGTCCTTTCACGGTGAAGGTGATGCGGCTGTCGACGACGTGGCCGTCCACCGACAGCACCCGGTATTTGACCGTGTAGAGTCCCGCCGCGCGCGTGGTCAGCGAGACCGACAGCCGCCGGGGGTCGTCGGTCGTGACCGCGACGTCGCGGGCGTCCACCTGGGCGCCCGCCTCGCTCCACACCGACGCGGTGCTGTACGCGGGCTCGAGCCGCTCGTTGAACCAGAGCTCGACGCGCTCCGGAGCCTGGGCGAGCACCGCCCGGTGCGGGGGCGACGATCGGACGAGGACCGCGTGGGCGTCGGCGGCCGGGCCGGCGAGAAGGACGCCGGCGAGGAGCGCGAGGACGACCAGGCCCAGCCGGGGCCCGCGGGCTCCCCGCGTCATCACGCCCGCGCGGGGCCGATCAGGAGGCGGCCACCGTGAACGCCACCGTGCCCTCGGTCACGTGCCCGTCCGCGGCCATCACCTTCCAGCGGGCCTGGTAGGCGCCCGCCGCGAGTGGGGGCAGGGGATAGGCGAGGGTATCCGGCGGCGTGTCCGGCTCCTGCCGGAGCAGCGCGACGACACGCTGGCTGGGCCCGACGAGCTGCACCGAGCAGAGCGACCGCTCCAGCCGGCTGTTGAATCGCAGCAGCAGCCGTCGCGGTGCCGGGCCCGAGCTGCCCTGGGCCGGCGCCGATTCCAGGATGATGGCGTGCGCCTGCGCGGCGGGCAGCGCGAGCGAGCATGCCCAGATGATACCCAGGATCGCCGCGACCGCGAGCCGTAGCGTTCTCATCGCGCGCCCGGCAGGCGGACCGGCTGCACCACGGTCTTCAACGCCGGGAATTGCTCCTCGTGCCAGGCGACCAGGAACGAGCCGTCGCTCGCGAACACGACGTCGGGCGCATAGGCCTTGATCGCTCCCGAGAGCACGTGGATCGGGCTCAGGGTCCGGCCCGCGTCCTGGGTGTAGCGCAGCAGGATGCGCCGGCGCACCGCGGTCGACTCCTCCCACACCACCACCGCGCGGCCGGCGGGGTCCACCGCCATGCGCGCGTTGTCGGGAATGGACGTGGCCGAGGTGTGCAGCCGCCGGGCGGGACCGAAGCGCCGGCCATCGGTCGAGACCGCGAAGCGCAGGTCGGGCCGGATGTCGGTGCCCTCGGTGTACCAGCTCATGTAGATGCGCCCGCGGCCGTCCCAGCCCACCGCGCCCCCGCGGTGGGGACACGCGTTGATCTTCCAGCGATCGGCGGCGACCAGGGTCGGATCGCCGAAGGTGCGCCCGCCGTCTCGCGAGACCGCCATCACCATGTCGCGGATGTCGCCGGGAAAGACCCGGCGCCACGCCAGCGCCACCGAGTCGGCCGGCCCGACCGCCGCGTCGACCCGGCAGCACACGCACGTGTCGTCGCCGACCTTTCGGATCGACTCGACGCGGGTGCCCCCGTCGACCACGCGGGCGAGCCAGGTGGCCGGGTCGGGCCGCCCCTCGTGGCCGTCGATCCAGGTCACGAGCACGGTGCCGTCGGCGGCCACCGCGAGCCCGTCGAAGGAGTGCGAGATCGGGCGGTCCTCGTTCACGCGCAGCGGCGCCTCGAACGTCCGGCCGCCGTCGACGGAGCGGGAGAGGCGCAGGTCGGAGGCGAAGAGCGTGCCCTCGGGCTTGGGCTTCTCCGAGGACCACGAGACGTACATCGGGCCCCCGCCCGGGGTGATCGCGAGGCGCGGCGGATGGTGGAGGGCCTCCACGCCCAGCCCGTCGGGATTCACCCGCCGAGCCGTCGTCTCATCGGGCAGGAGGAGATAGAGCTGGTTGGCGTGGCCCTCCTGCGCGGCCCACGCCACCACCGGCCGGCCGTCGGCCCGCGCCGCCACCGCGGCCCCGGAGACGTGGAACTCGTGTCCCCGGCTCACGTGCTTGTACTCGAGGCGCGGGCCCAGGGTCAGGTCCGCGCCGTGCGCGGGGCCGACCAGGAGCGCCAGCGCGACCGCCGCACCGCCGGCTCGCATGCTCATCGCCACCTCCAGGAGATGCCGCCGTAGAAGGACCGGCCGTCGCCGGGGAAGAAGAAGCGCCGGTTCGCGTCGTCCACCGCGACCGCCGCCGCATAGTTCTGGTCGGTCAGGTTGCGGGCCTCGAAGAACACGCCGAGGCCGGTCGGCTTGTGCTCGAAGCCGGTCCGGAAGTTGACCAGGGTGTAGGCGTGATTGCGCGCGTCGTTCTCGCTGTTGACGAAGTAGCCCTGCGGCACGATGTCGAGCCCGGGGGCCATCCAGAAGCCGGAGCCGTGATCGTAACGCAGCTCGGCCTGGATGAAGTGGGGCGGCGCGCCGGGCAGGTCGTGGTTCCCGAAGTTGACGTCGTCCACGAACTTGAAGCGCGACCAGGTGTAGGCGCCGCGGGCCCGCAGGGTGTCGCCGGTCCGGCCCAGGCCGACCCGCGGAAGGATATCCTTCACGAGCAGCAGATCGAGACCGACCTCCACGCCGGTGTGCCGCGAGCGGTCGATGTTGCGAAAGCGGGGGATGGTGAAGCCGGCGCCCGGGAAGGGCTGCACGTTGACGTTCTGGATCTCGTCCCACAGCTCGATGTCGTAGACCGAGACGTCCCAGGCCAGGCGCTCGCCCACCGTGCCGCGCGTGCCGACCTCGAACTGCCACGACTTCTGCGCCGCGAGCTGGCCCAGGTTGCCCGCGAGCTGGCCGGGAGCGGTGATCTCGAGCAGCAGCGGTGGCTCGTAGGCGTGGCTCGCATTGCCGAAGACCTGGACCGACGGCGCGGGCTTCCACACGAAGCCGGCCCGCGGCGAAGCGGCCGCGAAGTCCACCGCGTCCGACTGGTTGCCGTCGGAGAGGAAGCGGTCGCGGACCTCGCGGGTGGTGTAGACCCCGCGCCCGCCCACGATCGCGGTGAAGGTCTTGGTGAGGTCGAGCTGGTCCTCTACATAGCCGGCCACCGTGTTGGCGATGTTGATCTGCCCCTTGGTCTTGGCTCCTCGGTTGCCAGCCACGTTGGCGAAGTTGTCATCGATCTGCCGGGTGCCGAGGAACTGCAACCCGGCGGTGAGGCGGTTGGCCATCCCGAAGAGCGGTGCGGTCAGCACATAGCGCAGCTCGGTGCCGTAGCTGTACGTCGTGTCGTTGATGACCGCGAAGGACAGGGGGTGGTTGAGGTCCTGATAGTTGAGCTGGGTGTACCACTCGAGCGCCTGGTTGTCCCCGAGCGGCGTACGTATGGTGAGAGCGCCCCGGGTGTAATCGTAGTCACGCCCTTCCTTGAAGGGCGCGTTCACCGGGTTGCGCTGGCGCGGGTTCCGGTCCATCTCCTGTTGGGTGAGCGCGCCGGGTAGATTCTCCTCGCTCCGCACATAGCCCAGGTCGAGCCGCACGGTGGTGCCGCCGGGCAGCCGGTAGCCGAAGCTCGCGAAGGCGCGGCGCCGGAGCTGCTCGCCGTGCTGGCGGAAGCCGTCGAGCTCGGTGTCGCTCAGCCCCACGTAGAGGTCGAAGGGGCCGTAGACCTGGCCGGTGCCGACGTAGTTCTTGAGGAAGCCGAAGGAGCCCGCCTCGCTGCGCAGCTCGATCGGCGCGGCGTCGTAGCCGGTCTTGCTCACGTAGTTGATGGCGCCGCCCAGGGTGTAGCCGCCGAAGCGCAGGGCGTTGGCGCCCTTGTAGACCTCGAGGCGCTTGGTGGTGAGCAGCTCGAGCGACTCGAAGTCGGCGAAGCCGTCGGCGTTGCCGTAGGGGAAGCCGTCGATCAGCACGGTGACCCCGCGCAGGTGGAAGTTGTTGCGCAGGCCGGAGCCGCGGATCGAGATCTGGCTCTCGTCGGCGGCGCCGAAGCGCGGCTGGACGAGCACGCCCGGCACGAAGTCGAGCGCGTCCTTCAGGTTCACCGCCCGCGACTCCTCGATCTTCTGCTGGCCCACGACCTCGGTGCCGCCGGGTACGCGCTGGAGCTCCTCGCGCGCCTCCTCCTCGGTGCGCCGGCGCTCGTCGATGCCGCGTCCGCTCTCCACCACCACCGGCGGCAGGACCGGGGTGGGGCCGGTCTGGGCGAGGGCGGCGCCGGCCAGGGCGAGCACGCCGGCCGCGAGGACGAGCAGGTGAGGCCACAGGATATGAAGATGCACGGGGGTGGGATCTCCTCGCGTCTAGCGCAGCTTGAATTCCACCGGCAGGAGCACCCACATCGCGACCGCGTCCGATCCCCGGCGCGCGGGGTCGAAGCGCCAGCGCTTCACCGCGTCGGTCGCCGCGTCGTCCAGCTCGGGATGCCCGGCGGACTTCTCGACGAGCACGTCGCCGATCCGCCCGTCGGCCAGCACGTGCACACGCAGGAGAGCCGTCCCCTGGATGCCGAGCCGGCGCGGGGTCGCCGGATAGCTGGGCCGCACCTGGTAGCCGCCCTGCGGGCGCGCCTGCCGCGTCACGGTCTCGGGGGTCGCGGCCGCCGAGGGGCCGATTGCCGCGACCGCGGGCCCCGGCGCGACCGACAGGGAGGACACGATGGTCGTGGCGGGGCCCGCGGGGGCGGCGGACGCCTCGGCCGGGACGGCCGGGGTGCCGCTGCCGACCGGCTCGGAGGCGGGCGGCGGGGTGACCTGGGCCACGGGCGCGGATGGCGGTGGCGCGATCTCGGCCCTGGGCGCCGGAGCGGCGGCCTGCGGTCGTGGGGGCTCGACCACCCGCGGGGGCCGGATCGGCGCCCGCGGCGCGGGAGGCGCCTCGCGCGCGGGCTCCTCCTGGGTCTCCAGCGTGACCAGCTGCACCGGCAGGACCGGTGGCCGGATCGCGGCGGACACCCAGTGCTGCCCGACGACGAGGCCGGTCGCCAGCCCCAGGTGGAGCAGGCACGACACCGCGATCGGTGCTCCTCGAGACCGCAACAGCTCGACCAATGGAGTACTCCCCTGGCGCACAGTCAAATCACGAAATCTTCGGGACCCGCGCGGCGGCGTGAGCCGGACCGGCGCGGGACGAGCTTCGGGTTGGCTAGGCGGCGGGAGCGGGAGGGGCCCGGCCCTGGTCGGGACCGAGCCAGCGGGCGGGCAGCGTCGACGGGTCGGGCTCGGCGGCGTGCCCGGCGGCGACGAGGACGATCGAGGTTGCGACGATCCCGTCGACCGCGACCGCGGACAGGTGCGCGGAGGCCGCCGCGATCGTGCAGGCGTCGGCCTGCTTCGGGTCGAGCCCGTGGTGAACCGAATGCAGCGCGTTCTCGAACGCGAAGAGCGTCAGCAGCAGGGCGAGGCAGAGCACCAGGGTCCGGCGCGGGCGCCGGCGCAGCGCCACCCCGGCCAGCACCAGGCCGCCCGCCGCGATCCATGGCGTGAAGCCGCTGGAATCGGCGGCCGCGGCGACGGCGGGGGCCGGCGACGGGGTCACCGGTGGGATCGACACCTCGGCGGTCCGGGGCGCGGGCTCGATGATCGACGCGGACGAGTGGGCCATCGCGGGCCCGGTGGCCGCGAGCAGGGCGACCGCGGCCAGCAGCACACCGATGAGCACGATCGTCCGGTTGGCTGACATTGCAGGCAGGGTACCGAATGAACCCACGAGCGTCAATCACGGTTCCCCTCGACTCGTTGACGGGGCCGGAGTCGCTGTGGGATCATAACGTCCCGCCATGAAAGTCCATTTCACGACCCTCGGCTGCCCCAAGAACCAGGTGGACTCCGAGCTGATGCTGGGAATGCTGACCGAGGCCGGCCACGAGATCGCGGCGGCCGCCGAGGCGGCCGACTGCCTGGTGGTCAACACCTGCGCCTTCATCGACCGGGCGCGCGAGGAATCGGTCAACACCATTCTCGAGCTGGCTCATCTGAAGGAGCGCGGGCGGGCCCGGGCGCTCATCGTCACCGGTTGCCTCACCCAGCGCTACGGGCTCGAGATCAGCAAGGAGATCCCGGAGGTCAGCGCGATCCTCGGCACCTCGGAGCTGCACCGCATCGTGGACCTGGTCAACCAGGCCGACGGTCGCCAGGCGTGGGTGAGCGCCGCGCCGCCCGGATACCTCTACGACGCGCAGACCCCGCGGCTGCTCACCGGCCGGGTGCCCTACGCCTACGTCAAGATCGCCGAGGGCTGCGACATGGGGTGCACCTTCTGTGCGATCCCCCAGTTCCGCGGCAAGCACCGCAGCCGGGCCCTGACGGACATCGTGGCGGAGGTGAGCGGGCTCGCCCGGCGCGGCATCCAGGAAGCGATCCTGGTGTCGCAGGACACGCTCGCCTACGGGCGCGACCTGCCCGGCAACGGGGACATCGGGGACCTGCTCCTGGCGCTGTCCGACACGCCGATGCCCTGGATCCGGCCCATGTATCTCCACCCCGCCCACGTGACCGAGCGCCTCATCGAGAAGTGGCGGCGCGCGCGGGTGGTGCCCTATCTCGACATGCCGGTGCAGCACGGCGACGACGCGATCCTGCGCGCCATGCGTCGCGGCGTGACCGCCCAGCGCATGAAGGACATCGTGGCGCGGCTGCGCGACGCGCTGCCCGGCGTCACCCTGCGCACCACGCTGCTGGTGGGCTTTCCGGGCGAGACCGAGGCCGCGTTCCAGAACCTGCTCGCCTTCGTGGAGGACGTGGCGTTCGACCGCCTCGGCGTCTTCACCTACTCGGTGGAGGAGGGCACGCCCGCCGCCGACATGCCGGACCAGGTCCCGGCCGAGGTGATGGCGGAGCGGGCGCAGCAGGTGCAGGACCTCCAGGACCGCCTGGCGTGGCCGCGCCAGAAGGCGCTCTTCGGCACGCGGCAGACCGTGCTGGTCGACGGGCCGAGCCCGGATCCGGCGTTCCCCTTCGAGGGCCGCACCGCGGGCCAGGCGCCCGAGATCGACGGCGTGGTGCTGCTGCGCAACGCCCGCCTCACCCCCGGACGCTTCGCGGACGTCGGCATCGTCGAGGTGGACGGCTACGAGCTCGTCGGCGAATAAGCCGCTCGGCGTCCTCGATCGCCTGGCCTTCCTGCTGGCCAGCGTCTTCGGGGCCGGTTACTCGCCGGTGGCGTCGGGCACGGTCGGCAGCTTCGTGACCGCGGTCGCGCTCTGGCTCCTGCCCTTCACGCCGCTGCGGATCGCGGTCACCCTGGTGGCGGTCATCCTGATCGGCATCTGGGCGGGCGGCCGCGTCGAGCGCGTGCTCGGCCGCAAGGATCCGGGCGTGATCGTCATCGACGAGGTCGCGGGCATGCTGCTCTCGGTGATCGTGCTGCCGCGCACCCTTCCGGTGCTGGTCACCGCGTTCCTCCTCTTCCGGCTCTTCGACATCTGGAAGCCGTTCCCGGCCCGTGAGAGCCAGGCCCTCACCGGCGGCATGGGGGTGATGGTGGACGACCTCATCGCCGGGCTCTACGCCCTGGTGCTCGTCATGGGGGCCCGGGCCCTCTTCGGCGTGCCCGCGTGAGGCCATGAGCCAGACCTGGATCGTCACGGTGGGCGCGGCCCGGCTCGGCGCGGCCGACGACCCGGCCGGGCTCCTGGTCGCGCGCGCCCTCCTCGCCGACGGGGTGCCGGTGGCCTCGCGCCAGATCGTCGACGAGGACGAGACCGCCGTCGAGGAGGCGCTGCGCTCCGCGGTCGAGGTGGCCTCCCTCGTGGTCGTGCTCGCGCACCCCGGGGGCTCGAGCGGCGAGGTGGTGCGGCGCGCGCTGTCGCGGCTCACCGGGGCCCGCCTCGTGCTCAACGACAAGCTGCTGGCGCTGCTCGAGGAGGACTTCGCCCGCCGCGGCCAGGCGATGCCCCGCCGGCTCGATCGCCTGGCCCTGCTGCCGCAGGGCGCGGTGCTGTGGCCGGGCGCGGGCGAGCCCGCCTGGGTGCTCGAGAGCAAGCGCGCGGCGGTGGCGGTGCTGCCGGCGGGCTCGGCCGCGCTCGCGACCCTGGTGGAGCAGCAGCTGCGCCCGCTCGCCCGCCAGCGCGCGGGCACGGGCGAGAGCACGGTGCTCCGCACGCTCCACACCACCGGGCTCGCGCCCGCCGACGCCGAGGAGCGGCTCGGCCGCTGGCTCGGGGCGGACGGGCCGGTGGCGGTCGCCTGCGTGCCGGTGGACGGCGACGTGTGGGTGCAGCTGCGCGCGCGCGCCCAGTCCCGCGCGGCCGCCGAGGCGGCGCTGGCGCCGGTGGAGCGGGAGATCCGCGAGGCGCTCGGGCCCGATTGCTGGGGCCGCGACGAGGACACGCTCGAGGTCGTCGTCGGTCGCCTGCTGCTGGATCGGCACCTCACGGTGTCGATGGCCGAGTCCTGCACCGGCGGCCTGGTCGGCCACCGGCTCACCAACATCGCCGGCTCCTCCCGCTACGTCGAGCGCGGCGTGATCGTCTACTCGAACCAGGCCAAGGAGCAGCTCCTGGGCGTGCCCGAGGAGCTGCTGCGCGCCCACGGCGCGGTGAGCGCGCCGGTGGCCGAGGCGATGGCGGCCGGGATCTGCCGGATCTCGGGCTCGGCCTGCGGGATCGCGGTCACCGGCATCGCGGGCCCCGACGGCGGCACGCTCGCCAAGCCCGTCGGCACCGTGTTCATCGCGGCGGCCGCGCCGGGCCCCGAGGGACCTCGCATCGCGGTCCGGCGCTTCCGCTTTCCGGGCGGCCGGGAGGCGGTGAAGTGGCAGTCCTCGCAGGCCGCGCTCGACATGCTCCGCCGCGCCCTGCTGCCGCGGGCGTGATCCGCGCCTTCGTCGCGATCCTCCTCGGCGACGCGGTGCGGGAGGCGGTGGCCGCGATGGTCGAGCGGCTGCGTCCGCTGGGCCCTCCGGTGGCCTGGGTGCCCGCCGCGAACCTGCACCTGACCCTGCAGTTCCTGGGTGACCAGCCCGAGGAGCGGCTCGCCGCGGCGGAGGCCGCGCTGCACGACGCGGCGGCGACGAGCGCGCCGATCGAGGTGGCGCTCCACGGGATCGGCGCGTTTCCCGGGCTCGAGCGCCCGCGCATCCTCTGGGTCGGGCTGGCCCAGGGCGCGCTCGAGGTCCGCGCCCTGCAGGCGCGGGTGGCCGAGGCCCTGTCCCGCGAAGGATTCCCGCGAGAGGAGCGCGCGTGGCATCCCCATCTCACGATCGGACGGGTGTACGACGAGCGCCGCTGGCGCCGCGAGACCGGCCCGCCCCTGCGCCAGGCCCTGGCCCAGGTGGCGACCACCCGCTTCGGCACGCTGCGCATCGCCGAGCTGGCCCTGATGCGCAGCGAGCTGTCGCCGCGGGGAGCGCGCTACACGATCCGGCACGCGGTTCCGCTGGGCGGCGGGGAGGCGTCGAGCGGCCCCTCCTGAGCGAGCCGCGAACGCGACCGCGTCGTGTCAGCGACGTCACGTCGAAGACGAGCCGCGTATCGAAGTGGGGACATTGACACCACGCGCGCCTGATCCCACACTTGCTCCTCGATGCGACCGGCGCCCGCGTTGACTTTGATCGGGGCGCGCTCGTATCATGGGAGAACTTGTTGAGCCACCGCGTGTTTCTGTCTACCCCTCGAGCCCGCCAGGGCTCCTTCCACGCCCACCAGTCGAGGAGATCAGCATGGCTGATGTGAAGACCGACCGCCGCCAGGCCCTGGACCTAGCGATTGCCTCGATCGACCGCCAGTTCGGCAAAGGCGCGATCATGCGCCTCGGCCAGAACGGGGCGTTCGACGAGATCGCCGTCATTCCCACCGGCGCCATGCAGCTCGACGTGGCGCTCGGGATCGGCGGCATCCCGCGCGGGCGCATCACCGAGATCTACGGTCCGGAGTCGTCCGGCAAGACCACGCTGGCGCTCCACATCATCTCGGAGGCCCAGCGCATGGGCGGGACCGCCGCGTTCATCGACGCCGAGCACGCGCTCGACCCGATCTACGCCAAGAACCTGGGCGTCAACACCGACGAGCTGCTGATCTCGCAGCCCGACACCGGCGAGCAGGCGCTCGAGATCGCCGAGACCCTGGTCCGCTCCAACGCGGTCGACGCCATCGTGATCGACTCGGTCGCCGCGCTGGTGCCGCGGGCCGAGCTCGACGGCGACATGGGCGACTCGCTGCCGGGCCTCCAGGCCCGCCTGATGTCGCAGGCCCTGCGGAAGCTGACCGCCGCCATCGCCCGCTCGGGCGGCTCGGTCATCTTCATCAACCAGATCCGGGAGAAGATCGGGGTCATGTTCGGCTCCCCCGAGACCACCACCGGGGGTCGGGCGCTGAAGTTCTACTCCTCGATCCGGCTGGACATCCGGCGCCAGGACACCATCAAGAACGGCACCGAGGCGGTCGGGGTCCGGACCAAGGTCAAAGTGGTGAAGAACAAGCTCTCTCCGCCCTTCCGGGAGGCCGAGTTCGACGTCATTTACGGGGAGGGCATCTCCAAGGAGGGGTCGGTCCTGGACCTGGCCTCGGAGCACAATGTTGTCGAAAAATCCGGTACTTGGTACACCTATAAGAGTGAGCGAATCGGTCAGGGCCGCGAGAACGCCAAGCGGTACCTGAAGGAAAATCCCAAGATCTTGGTCGAAGTCGAGGCCAAAGTCCGCGACGCCCTGGGCCTCAGGCCAATCGGAGGGGCGGCGCCGGCCCCGGCCCCGGAGAAGACGGCCAAGTAGGAGCGAGCGACGATGGAACTCCAGCAGCTGCTGTCGGAGACGGCGCAGCGCAAGGCCTCGGACCTGCATCTGAAGTCGGGTTCGAAGCCGATCCTCAGGATCCACGGCCATCTCGAGGTGCAGGACGACCTGCCCATGGTCACCCGCGAGTTCATCGACAAGATGGCCGAGAGCCTGCTGGGCGAGCGCCGGGTCAGCATGCTGCTGGAGGGACGCGAGATGGACCTGGGCTACATGCTGCCCGGGATCGGTCGCTTCCGCTGCAACCTCTTCCTCGCCATGGGCGAGGTGCGTGGCGTCTTCCGGCACGTGCCCGAGCGCATCCCCGCCTTCCAGGAGCTGCACCTGCCCAAGGTGCTCGAGCGGCTGTCGATGGAGCGCCGCGGGATGATCCTGGTCACCGGGATCACCGGCTCCGGCAAGTCGACCAGCCTCGCCTCCATGATCGACTTCATGAACCGGAGCCGGAACGACCACATCGTCACCATCGAGGACCCGATCGAGTTCGTGCACCAGGACAAGAAGTGCGTGATGAGCCAGCGCGAGATCGGCCACGACTCGATGAACTTCGCCCAGGCCCTGCGCGCCGCCCTTCGTGAAGACCCCGACATCATGCTGGTCGGCGAGCTGCGCGACGTGGAGACCATGGAAGTGGGGCTCCACGCGGCGGAGACCGGTCACCTGGTGCTCTCCACGCTGCACACCCTGAACGCGGCGGAGACCATCAACCGGATGATCTCCATGTTCCCCCCGCACCAGGAGGACCAGATCCGGGGTCAGCTCGCCTCGGTCATCCAGGGCATCGTCTCCCAGCGCCTCGTGGTGCGCGCCGACGGCCGCGGCCGCGTGCCCGCGGTGGAGATCATGATCGCCACCGGCCTCATCCGCGACTGCATCCGGGAGGCGGACAAGACCCCGCAGATCCCGAGCGTGATCGCGGCGGGCACCGCCCAGTACGGCATGCAGACCTTCGACCAGTCGCTGCTGCAGCTCTATCGCGAGGAGCTGGTCACGTACGAAACCGCCCGCGACGCGGCCACCAACCCGGACGACTTCGATCTCAAGGTGAAGGGCATCTTCTCCACCGGCGAGATGACGTGGGAGCACCCGGGTGGGAGCAGCACCGCGTCCACCCACACCCCCCCGGCCCAGCCCGCGAGCCTCAGCGGGGTCGCCGCGCCCGCCGCGCCGGCCGCGCGGAGCCCCTTCGGCAAGCGGGCCTAGGCTCCCGGTGCCGGGGCGCCGCGCCCGCCGTCCCGGGGAGCGGCGCCCGCAGCCGACACTCGATGAGAAGGCCGCCAGACTGGCGGCCTTCGATCTTCTCGCCCGGAAGTCCTGGAGCGGGCGGGAGCTGACCCGCCGCCTCCGCCGCCGGGGCGCCCCCGCCGAGATCGCCCAGGCGGTGGTCGCCGACCTCACCACCCGCGGCTACGTGGACGACCAGGCCTTCGCCCGCTGGTGGGCCGAGGCGCGGGCCCGCGGCCGCCGGGTGGGCAGCCGCCGGCTCCGCCAGGAGCTGCTCGCCAAGGGCATCCCCCGCGAGATGACGGACGCGGCCATCGCCGCCGCCTTCGAGGAGGTCGGCGAGGCCGATCGGGCCCTCGAGGCCGCGCGTCGGCGTCTTCCCGGGCTGCTGCGGGGCAAGGGCGAGCGCGCGGCCACGCGCCTCGCCGACTACCTGCTGAGGCGTGGCTATCCCGCTCCGGCGGTGCGCCGGGCGGTCCGCACGCTGCTGACCGATCGCGCGGGCGACCTCCCGGCCGCCGACGAGGACGACGGCGGCGTATAATATCGCTCCTATGACCGGGAGCGAGATCCGCGCACGATTCCTCGACTATTTCCGCCGCCGCGGCCACACCGTGGTGCGCTCGTCCCCTCTCGTGCCGGCCCAGGACCCCACGCTCCTGTTCACGAACGCGGGCATGGTGCAGTTCAAGTCCGTCTTCCTGGGGGAGGAGCGTCGCGAGTACGTCCGGGCCACCACCGCCCAGAAGTGCGTGCGGGCGGGGGGCAAGCACAACGACCTCGAGAACGTCGGGCGGACCGCGCGGCACCACACGTTCTTCGAGATGCTGGGCAACTTCTCCTTCGGCGACTACTTCAAGGAAGACGCGATCCGCTTCTGCTGGGAGCTGCTCACCGAGGAGCTGGGGCTGCCCAAGGACCGCCTGAAGGCCACCGTCTTCACGGACGACGACGACGCCTTCGCGCTCTGGAAGTCGGTGGCCGGCCTCGGCGAGGACCGCATCCTGCGCCTGGGCGAGAAGGACAACTTCTGGGCCATGGGCGACACCGGCCCGTGCGGGCCCTGCTCGGAGGTGCACTTCCACCAGGGTGACCACCTGCCGTGCGCGGAGGAGAAGGCGGGCCGGGTCTGCCAGGGCGCGGCCTGCGACTGCGACCGCTGGCTCGAGATCTGGAACCTGGTGTTCATGCAGTTCAATCGCGACGCGAGCGGCGCGATGACGCCGCTGCCGAAGCCGTCGATCGACACCGGCATGGGGCTCGAGCGGGTGGCCGCGGTGCTGCAGGGCAAGCAGTCGAACTACGACACCGATCTGCTCCGGCCCCTGATCACGCGGGTCGAGACCCTGTGCGGGAAGACCTACGGGCGGGACGAGGAGGCCGACGTCTCGATGCGGGTCATCGCGGACCACGCGCGCGCGGCCACCTTCCTGATCACCGACGGCGTGACCCCGTCCAACGAGTGGCGCGGCTACGTGCTGCGGCGGATCATGCGGCGGGCCATGCGCCACGGGCGGATGCTGGGCCTCGAGGCGCCGTTCCTCTGGGACGTGACCGGCAGCGTGGTGGCGCTGATGGGCGACGCGTATCCGGAGATCCGCGAGGCGCAGGCGCGGGTGGCCGAGACGGTGCGCCAGGAAGAGGAGCGCTTCGCGGAGACCCTCGATCTCGGCATGGCCCGCATCAAGGAGGAGATCGATCGTCGCGCGCCCGGGCTCTCCCGCCCCGGTGGTCGATGGGCGCTTCCTGTTCACGCTCTACGACACGTACGGATTCCCGCCCGATCTGGCGAAGGAAGTGTTCGAGGACGCGGGCTGGCAGATCACCGCGGAGACGGACCGGATCTTCGACGCCGAGATGGAGGCGCAGCGCGAGCGCGCCCGCGCCAAGGCGTCGTTCGGGGCGGGCGACGGTGGCGATCCCGACGTCGCGATCTACCAGCGGCTCTCGAGCGAGCTCGCCAAGCCGCAGTTCCTCGGCTACGGCGCGCTCGCCGCGCCCGCGCGCGTCCTGGCCCTGGTGGCCGACGGGCAGCGGCGGCGGGAAGCGCGGCAGGGCGAGACCGTCGAGATCATCCTCGACCGCACCCCCGCGTACGCGGAGTCGGGCGGCCAGCAGGGCGACACCGGCCTCATGGTGGGACGCGAGGGGCAGGGGACGATCGAGGACACGTTCTATCGCGGCAGCCAGCTCATCGTGCACCGGGTGGCGGTCACCCAGGGCCACCTGCGCGAGGGCGAGGAGGTGGCGGTGAGCGTGGAGTCGCGCCGGCGGCAGGGACTGCGCCAGCACCACACCGGGACCCACCTGCTCCACGCGGCTCTACGAAAAGTCCTCGGCACGCACGTCGGCCAGGCCGGCTCGCTGGTGGCGCCGGACCACCTGCGCTTCGACTTCTCCCACGGCGCGTCGGTCAAGGACCGCGAGATCGAGAGCGTCGAGAGCCTGGTCAACGAGCAGGTGCAGGCCAACGTCGTGGTGAGCCCGGCCGAGATGGACCTGCAGGAGGCGCTGCGCACCGGCGCGATGGCCCTCTTCGGCGAGAAGTACGGCGACCGGGTGCGCGTCATCCGCATCGGCGACTTCTCGACCGAGCTCTGCGGCGGCACCCACCTCGACGCCACCGGGCAGATCGGTCTCTTCAAGGTGACCGACGAGGGCGCGGTGGCCTCCGGGGTGCGCCGCATCGAGGCGGTCACCGGCGAGCACGCGCTCGCCCACGTGGGGCGCGAGGAGGCGGCGCTGCGCGAGTCGGCCGGCCTGCTCAAGATTCCGCCGCTCGAGCTGCCCCGCCGGCTCGCCGCGCTCCTGGAGGACCAGAAGCGGCTCGAGAAGCAGCTCGCCCAGCTCGAGAGCAAGCTCGCGCGCACCCAGGCCCAGGACCTCGTCACCTCCGCGAAAGAGGTGGCGGGGGTGCCGGTGCTGGCCGCGCGCCTCGACGGCCTCGACCCGGACGGGCTCCGCTCGGTGATGGACACCCTGCGCGATCGTCTGCCGTCGGGGGTCATCCTTCTCGGCAGCGCGGTCGACGGCAAGGTGAGCCTCGTGGCCGCGGTGTCGAAGGATCTGATGAAGCGCTTCCCGGCCGGTCGTCTCGTGCAGGACGTCGCCAAGATGGTGGGCGGCGGCGGCGGCGGTCGGCCCGACCTGGCCCAGGCCGGCGGCAAGGACGCATCCAAGCTCGACGAGGCCATCGCCTCGGTCGCCGGCTGGGTGGAGCGCATGGCCAAGGCGTAGCTTCATGGCAACGGGCCGCCGCACCGTCCGCACCATGTGCCCGATGAATTGCCATCCCACCCTGTGTGGCATGCTCGTCACCGTCGAGGACGGGCGGCTGCTCGAGGTCGCGGGCGATCCGGACAACCCCGACAGCCGCGGCTTCCTGTGCGTGCGCGGGCGCGCCGCGCGCGAGATCCTGGACAATCCGAAGCGGCTGCTCCATCCCCTCGTGCGCGACCGCCGGGACGCGCCGCTGCGGGAGGCGGGCTGGGACGAGGCGCTCGATCGCATCGTCGACCGCATGCGCGCGGTGGGGCGCGAGGCGGTCGGTCTCTGGTCGGGCCACGGCTTCTTCGCGACCAACTACGGGGTGCGGGTGAACTCCGAGCTGCTGCGCCGCTTCGCCAACCTCTGGGGCTGCCAGTGGTGGGCGCCCACCATGATCTGCTGGGGGCTCGGCGGCTTCGGGATCGGGCTCACCGGTCCGCTCGAGACCAACACCAAGGAGGACCTCGGCGCGCACGCGAGCCTCGTCGTCCTGTGGGGCGCCAACCTCGCGAGCCAGCCGAACACCGGCCGGCACCTGGTCGCGGCCCGTCGCCGCGGCGCCCACGTCGTCACCATCGACGTGCGCCGCACCGAGGCGGCCGCCCAGTCCGACGAGGTGCTGATCCTGCGGCCCGGCACCGACGCGGCGCTCGCGCTCGGGATCATGCACGTGCTGATCGCCGAGGGCCGGCACGATCGCGAGTTCGTCGCGCGCCACACCGTGGGCTTCGACGCCCTCGCGGCCCACGTGGCGCCGCACACTCCGGAGTGGGCCGCGTCGGTGACCGGGGTCGACGCGGCCGCGATCGTGGCTCTCGCGCGCCGCTACGGAGCGAGCCGCCCCGCCATGATCGTGCTCGGCGGCTCCAGCATGCACAAGGGCGCCAACGGCTGGCAGGGCGCGCGGGCGGTGGCGTGTCTGCCCGCCCTCACCGGCAACCTGGGCATCGCGGGCGGCGGCCTCGGGCCGCGGCACGGCAGCAAGGGGCACGGCCACGGTCTGGCCGACATCGCGGAGCTGGGGCGCCGCCCGCCCGGCCACTACGTGCCGAACCAGATGCCGCGGATCACCGAGGCCCTCGAGGACGGGCGCGTGCGCGCGCTGCTCCTCTTCGGCACCGACATGCTCTCCTCGTTCGCGGACAGCGGGCGGGTCGAGCGCGCGCTCGCCCGGCAGGATCTGATCGTCGTCCAGGACCTCTTCCTCAACGACACCGCGCGGCGCTTCGCGGACGTGGTGCTGCCCGGCACCGCGTGGGTCGAGGAGCTGGGCTGCAAGGCCACCAACACCCATCTCTACCTGATGGAGCCCGCGCTCGCCCCCGCGGGCCAGACGCGCCCCGGGGCGTGGGTGCTGCGCGAGCTCGCGCGGCGGCTCGGGATCGCCGACTTCTACCCGTGGGCGAACGACGAGGGACCCATCGACGCCATCCTCGACCATCCCGCCACCGGCCACGCCACGGTGGCCGCGCTGCGCGCGGAGGGCGGCATGCGGGCCTTGCGGGTCTCGCACGTGGGCCACCCGGACCTCGTCTTTCCCACCCCGTCCGGCAAGGTCGAGTTCTACTCGTCGCGCGCGCGCGACCTCGGGCTGCCCCCGCTGCCGGTCCACGAGCCGCTGCCCGCGTCGGCCTATCCGCTGGTGCTGCGCCAGGGGCGGACGCTCGCGCACTTCCACGGCTTCTACGACCACGGTCGCGCGCTGCCCTCGCTGGCCGCGCTCGAGCCGGAGCCGGTGCTCTGGATCTCGCCCGCCGACGCGACCGCCCGCGGGGTGGGGGAGGGCGCGCGGATCCGCGTGTTCAACCAGCGCGGGGAGATGGCCGCGCGGGCGCGCGTCACCGACCGCGTGCCCGCGCACACCGTGTGGATGCGCGACGGCTGGGACGGGCCTCAACCGGCTCACCTCGGGCGAGGCGTGCCTGCCCGACGGCGCGGTGGACGTCTTCGGCTTCTCGGCCGGCCAGGCCGCGTTCGACGCGGCGGTGGAGGTGGCGCCTGCCTGATCGGCCGCGCGCGGTGCTGCTCGACTTCGGCGGCACTCTCGACGCCGACGGGCTCACCTGGAAGGAGCGCTTCTTCCGCCTCTGGGACGCGGAGGGCGCGGCCGGCTCCCGCGAGGCGTTCGATCCGGTCTTCTACGCGGCCGACGACGCGCTCGTCGGCGCGATCCCGCGGACGCTGTCGTTCGAGGACACGGTGCGCCGCCTGACCGCCGGCCTGGCCGACGCGCTCGCGGTGCGGGAGGCGCCGGTGATCGAGCGCGTGGCCCAGCGCTTCCTCGCCGATGCGCATCGTCATCTGCGGCGCAACCACGCGATTCTCGAGCGTCTGCGGCCCCGCTATCGCCTCGGCATCGTGTCCAACTTCTATGGCAACCTCGACACCGTGTGCAATAATGTGGCGATTCTGCCGTTCTTCGGCGTCATCGTCGACTCCGAGCAGGTGGGATGCTCGAAGCCCGATCCGCGCATCTTCTGGACGGCGCTGGAGCAGCTCGGGGTGACCCCCGCGGACGCCACCTTCGTGGGCGACTCGGCGGCCCGGGACATGGCGGGCGCGCGGGCGCTCGGCATGCGACACATCTGGCTGACCGGAGAGCCCGCGCCGTCCGGCGGGCCGTGTTGTCCCGGCGACGCGATGATCCACTCGCTGGCGGACGTGGAGGCACTGCTGTTGTGATGGCGGCACCGATCCGGGGGGGCATCATCGCGGCGGGGGCGGGCAGCCGGCTGCGCGCGGACGGCTGGCGCGTCCCCAAGCCGCTGGTCGAGGTGGCGGGCCTGCCGCTCATCGGCGCGGTCCTGCGCAACTTCACCGCGGCCGGGATCACCACGATCACGATCATCGTGAACCAGGAGGAGCGGGACTGCATCCAATGGGTGGGGGCCCGCTACCCGGACCTCGAGATCGACTTCATCGTGAAGACCACCGCCTCGTCGCTGGAGAGCTTCCAGGAGGTGACCGCCCGGGGCCCGGACGGTCCGATGCTCGTCTCCACGGTGGACGCGTGGTGCGCGGCGGAGGATTTCGCGCGGTTCGCCGCTCGGGCCGCCGCGCGGCCGGACGAGGCGACCGTGCTGGCGGTGACCCCGCTCGTCGACGACGAGAAGCCGCTCTGGGTGACCCTCGGCGCGGGCGGGCGGGTGGACGCGATCGGTGCGCCGGGCGGCGGCCTGGTCACCGCCGGGGTGTACCGCGTCTCCGCGCGGGCGCGGCGGGTCGCGGCCGCGCCGCCGCTCGGGCGGCTGCGCGAGTACCTCGAGTGGCTGCACCGGAGCGGCGAGCCGCTCTACGGCGAGATCATCGAGACGGTGGTGGACGTGGACCGCGGCCTGGACGTGGCGGCGGCGGAGGCGCTCGCGCGAGGACAACGGCGCGCATGAGCCGAGGAGGAGCGGGGTGAGCGAGCGGACCTACTGGGGCCTCTTTCGAGAGCGGGAGCACTCGCCCGGGCGCGAGGGCGACGACGCGGAGATCCTGCGCCTGACCGGCAAGCACCTGGAGGGTCTCGGGCGTCCACGTCGAGCTGCGGGCGCCCGAGGAGCTGAGCGCGGCCGAGACGCCGCCCGACGGCATCTTCCTCATGTGCGAGCGCATGGAGGCGCTCCGCGTGCTCCTCGCGTGGCAGGAGCGCGGGGTCCGGCAGGTCAACGCGCCGGGCGCGGTGCTCAACACGTATCGCGAGCGCATGATCGCCCAGCTCCGCGAGGCCAACGTGCCGTTCATCCAGAGCCAGGTGGTGGCCACCCAGGGCGCGGAGGCCGGCCTGCGGGCTCCGATCTGGGTGAAGCGGCCCGACGTGCACAACACCCAGGAGGGCGACGTGGTGTTCGCCCGCACGCGCGACGAGGCCGCGGCCGCCCTCGCGGCCCTCGCCGCGCGCGGCTTCGAGCGCGCGGTGCTCCAGCCGCCGGTCGAGGGAGACCTGATCAAGTTCTACGGGGTGGGAGCCGGCGGCGGCGCCGACGGCGGGCCGGCCTGGTTCCGCTGGTTCTACCACAAGGACCAGCGGGTGGCCGGGCATCCGTTCGAGCCGGGGCGGCTGGCCCGCCTGGTGCGCGCGGCCGCGACCGCGCTCGGGCTCGAGGTCTACGGCGGCGACGCGATCGCCTCCGCCGACGGCGGGCTCGTGCTGCTCGACGTCAACGCGTGGCCGAGCTTCGCGCTCTACCGGGACGAGGCCGCGCCGGTGATCGCGGCGTATCTGGCCCTGCGCTTCGCGCCGCGGGTGGCGGGAGCCGGACAATGAGCGTGCCGCGCGAGCCCGGGCCCCGGTCGCGCGAGATCGTGGCCCGCGAGGGGCGCCACATCGCGCCCGGCTACCAGTCCTTCGCCCTCTACTCGGGGCTGGCGATGGCGCGCGGCAGCGGCAGCCGGCTGTGGGACGAGGACGGCAACGAGTACATCGACTTCATCGCGGGCATCGCGGTGGGCAGCATCGGCCACTGCCACCCGCACTACGTCGAGGCGCTCAAGCGCCAGGCGGAGCGGCTGACCTTCGGCAGCTTCACCACCGAGACCCGCGCCCGCTTCCTCGAGCTGATGGCGAAGGTGACGCCCGAGGGCCTCACCCGGATCCAGCTCTTCTCGGGCGGTGCGGAGGCGGTGGAGGCCGGGCTCCGCCTGGCCAAGGCCGCGACCGGGCGCCAGGAGGTCGTGAGCTTCTGGGGCGGCTTCCACGGCAAGACCGGCGGGGTGCTGGGCCTGCTCGGCAGCGACTTCAAGCACCACCAGGGGCCGTTCCTGCCCGGCCAGTACTCGACGCCCTACGCCGACTGCTACCGCTGTCCGCTCAAGCTGCGCTATCCGGACTGCGGCATCGCCTGCGCCGAGTACGTGCGCGACGCCATCCGCTACCAGACCGCGGGCGAGATCGCGGCGATCATCGTGGAGCCGATCCAGGGCACCGCGGGCAACGTCGTCCCGCCCGACGGCTTCCTGCGCGCGATCCAGTCGGTGGCCCGCGATCACGGGGCCCTGCTCTTCGCCGACGAGATGATCACCGGGTTCGGCCGCACCGGCTCGATGTGGGGCACCGACCACGAGGGCGTGGTGCCCGACATCATGACGGTGGGCAAGGGAGTGGGCGGCGGCTTTCCGCTCGCCGGCGTGGTCTCCACCGACAAGCTGACCGCGGCCAAGCCCTGGTCCAACCCGAGCTTCAGCTCGTCCAGCTACGGGGGCAACCCGCTCGCCTCGGCGGCGGGGCTCGCCGCGCTCGAGGTCATCCTGAACGAGGACCTGGTCAAGAACGCGGACCGGATCGGCGCGATCATGCTCACCGAGCTCGAGCGCCTCAAGGAGAAGTACCGCACCGTCGGCGAGGTGCGCGGGCGCGGGCTCCTGCTCGGGATCGAGCTGGTCGAGGACCGGCAGAGCCGCCGGCCGATCGGGAAGGACATCACCCGGGATCTCTACCAGGAGTGCCTGCGGCGCGGGCTCGTGGCGATGACCTACTCGCCCACGATCCGGATCAACCCGCCCCTCGTCATCACCGAGGACCTCGCGCGCGAGGGCCTCGCCATCCTGGACGAGGCGCTCGGCGTGGTGCTGCAGCGGCATGGGCGAGACTAGGCGCCGGCGCGGCGCCCTCATCGGCCTCGGCAACGTGGCGGTGCACGGCCACCTGCCCGGCTGGCAGGCGCGGGCGGACTGCGAGATCGTGGCCGCGACCGACGCGAGCCCCGCGCGGCAGGCGGAGTGCCGGACGCGGCTCCCGGCCGCGCGCTGGCACGACTCGGTCGAGTCGCTGCTGGCCGGCGAGGCGCTCGACTTCGTCGACATCTGCACCCCGCCGTCGAGCCACGCGGCCCTGATCGAGGCCGCGCTCGCGCGGGGCGTGCACGTCCTCTGCGAGAAGCCGCTGGTGGGCGCGCCGGACGAGCTCGCGCGCCTGGCCGGGCTCGCCCGCTCGGCCGGCGTGGTGCTCCACACCGTCCACAACTGGCACCACGCCCCGCTGGTGCGCGCGACCGACGCGGTGATCCGCGCGGGCCGCATCGGCCAGGTGCGCGAGGTCGCCTGGCAGACCCTCCGCACCCAGCCCGCGGCGGCCGCGGCGGGCGACGGCTGGCGGGTGGATCCCGCCGTCGCGGGCGGCGGGGTGCTGACCGATCACGGCTGGCACGTCTCCTACGTGATCCCGCGCTGGGTGGGCGAGGCCCCGGTCGCGGTGAGCGCGCGGCTCGAGACGCGGCGGCACCATCGCTTCGCGGTGGAGGACACCGCGACGGTCCGGCTCCACTTCGGGCAGGCGGTCGCGGACGTCGTGCTCACCTGGGCCGCCGACTCGCGCGAGAACCGGGCCCGGGTGATCGGCACCGCCGGGCGCATCGACATCGAGGACGACACGCTGGTGGTCACCGCCGAGGGCCGGGAGGAGCGGCGGCCCTGCCCGCCCGCGCTCTCCGACGGCTCGCAGCACCCCGACTGGTTCACCGCGGTCGCCGACGAGTTCCTCGCGCGCGTCGAGGCGCGCGCGGACCGGGACAGCGAGCCCCAACCTCGACGAGGCCGCGGTCTGCGTGGCGATCGAGTGCCTCGCGCGTGAATCGAGCCGCCGCGGCGGCGAGCGACTGGCGCTCCGCGGGCTCCCGTCGAGCCCGGCGCGCGCCGGGGCCGCGGGATGACGGTCCTGGCCGGGCCCGCGCTCGACACGCCGAGCCTGCTGGTGGTCCTGCCCGCTCCGGCGGGTGCGGGGGCGCCTCCGCCCGAGACCATGATCGCGGGGCTGCCGCTGCTCCGCCGCATCGTGCTGGCCGCGGCGCGCGCCGGCTTCCAGCGCGTGCTCGTGCATCCGCGCGCGTGCCCCGAGCCCCGGCTGCTCGAGGGCACCGGCGCCTCCATGCTGCGCGCCGATTCGGTCACCGGGGCGCCGGGGCGGCTGGTCCTCCTCCCGGGCAACGTGCTGCCCCAGGCGCGGTGGCTGCGCCTCCTGCGCGAGATGCCGCTCGATCCCGGCACGCCCGCCGTCGACCCCTCGGGGACCGCCACGGTGGAAGGCGCGGAGGGCGGCGTGCTGCTTCGCTCGGCCGGCGACGGGGCGCTGGACCTGATCGCGGAGCTGGGCCGCCGCCCGCGGGTCGCCTCCGCGGGCGATCCGGCCGGCCGGTTTCCGCTCGTGGGCGCCGACGGGACCAAGGCCGCGGAGGCCTGGCTGCTGCAGAGCCTGATCAAGGACACCGAGGGGTTCATGTCCCGCCACGTCGAGCGCCGGATCTCGCTCGCGATCACCCGGCGTCTGGTGGCGACCTCGATCACCCCGAACGCGATGACCCTGGTGAGCCTCGCGGTGGGCCTGCTGGGCGCGCCCTTCTTCCTCTCGGCGGATCCGCTCCTGCAGGTGACGGGCAGCCTGCTGTTCCTGACCCACTCGATCCTCGACGGATGCGACGGCGAGCTGGCCCGGCTCAAGTTCCTCGAGTCGCCGGGCGGGGCCCGGCTCGACTTCTGGGGCGACAACCTCGTCCACGTGGCGGTGTTCGCCTGCATGGCGATCGGCTGGAGCATGGCCATCGACGCGACGTGGCCGCTGCTGCTGGGCGCCCTCGCGGTGACCGGCACCGCGGCCGCCGCGGTCCTGGTCTCGCGCCGGAGCGCGGCCGCCCCCACCGCGTCGACGGCGCGGCTGGCCGAGGCGGTGGCCAATCGCGATTTCATCTACCTGGTCGTCCTGCTGGCCTGCTTCGGCCGGGCCCACTGGTTCCTGATCCCGGTCGCCCTCGGCACGCCGATCTTCATGCTCCTGGTGCGGTGGGGCGCGCGGCGGCGGCGGCAGGCCGCCTGACGTGGCCGGCTTCCTCGACGTCCTGCTGCGCGGGCTGATCCTGGCCGCGCAGGCTATCGCGGTGGGCGGGGTGTGCTTCGTGCTGGTCGCGCTGCGGGCGTCGGCCACCCGCCCGGGCCTCGATCCTCCCGTGCTGCCCCGCTCGCTCGCCCTGATCGCGGCCGGCGCGGCCACCCTCGCGGTGGGCCAGGCGCTCGCGCTCGGGATCGAGCTGTTCGTGCTCCTGCACGACGCGTCCTGGCCGCTGCGCGCGGCGCTCGAGACGCTCTACGTCCAGGTGAGCGCGTTCCGCGTGCTGGCCGGGGTCGCGCTCGCGGTCTGCGCCCTCGGGCTCAGGCGTCGCGGCCCGACCGATGGGCTCTCGCCGCGCCTGCTGGCGCCCGCGATCCTGCTGGCCGCCGCGCTGGCGGTGGCCGCGCCGTGGACCAGCCACGCGGCGGCGCGCCTCGAGTCGCGCGGCATCCTGATCGTGCTGGACGGCGCCCACCAGCTCGCCGCCGCGATCTGGATCGGCGGGCTCGTGCACCTGACCGCGGCCGCGGTCGGACGGCGGGAGCGGCCGTGGCCGGTCGCGCTGCTGCGGCGGTTCTCGAACCTCGCGGTGGGAGCCGTCATCGGCCTCGTGGCGGCCGGGGTGGGCCTCACGCTCTACTACGCCCCGGGGATCACCGCGCTCTTCGGCACCGCCTACGGGCTCATGGTCCTGACCAAGATCGTGATCCTGACCGGGCTCCTCGCGCTCGGGGCGTTCAACTCGCGGGCGATCCGCCGGATGGACGGGGCGTCCGCCGCCGCCGATCAGGCGACGATGCGACGCTTCGTCGAGGTCGAGGTCGGCCTCGGGCTCACCGTGCTCTTCGCGGCCGCCTCGCTGACCTCGCTGCCGCCCGCGGTGGATCTCACCCACGACCGGGCCACCTTCGCCGAGGTCGCCACCCGCTTCACCCCGCGTCTGCCGACGCTGCGCTCGCCGTCGCTCGCCGAGATGCCGATCGACGATCCGAGCGCTCCCCGCAACGACGCCGATCGCGCCTGGTCCGAGTTCAACCACCACGTCTCCGGCATGCTGGTGCTGGCCATGGGCCTGCTCGCCATCCTGCACGCCACCGGCCGGGCGCGCTGGGCCCGGCACTGGCCGCTCGTCTTCATGGGGCTGGCCGTCTTCATGATCTTCCGGAATGACCCGGGGTCGTGGCCGCTCGGTCCCGAGGGCTTCTGGGAGGGCCTGCTGGTCGCCACGGTGCTGCAGCACCGCATCTTCGTGCTGCTCGTGATCGCCTTCGGGATCTTCGAGTGGATGGTCCGCTCCGGCCGCATGCGGTCGCGGCAGGCCGCGCTGGTCTTCCCCCTCCTGTGCGCGGTCGGCGGCGCGCTGCTCCTGACCCATTCCCACGCCTCCCAGAACCTGAAGGACGAGTTCCTCCTCGAGGTGACCCACGCGCCGCTGGGGGTGATGGCGATGCTGATCGGCTGGGCGCGCTGGCTCGAGCTGCGGCTGCCCGACGCGCGGCGGCGCGTGCCCGGGTCGATCTGGGCCGTCGGCCTGGCGCTGATCGGCGTGCTCCTGATCATCTACCGCGAAAGCTAGCGTTCGCGTCGCGGGACGGCGCGGGCGTGGGGCGGCCGGCGGGGGTGGCGGGCCTGCCGGGAACACGCTGAGTCGCATACCGTTCGCCGCCGTCTCGATCGAGCCACGAGACAGATCCCTCGGAGCTTCGACGACCCGCAGAAGACACGGTTCCCGGCAGGCCCGCCACCCCCGCCGGCCGCCCCACGCCCGCGGTCACGCAGTGTGCCGGAGACCCGACCCCAATCACCACGCTTGGGGTCAGGTCTTACATTCCTACATTTCCCAGCAAGAGCGCGCTTGGGGTCAGGTCTTACATTCCTACATTTTTGGCGGTGGCGATCGCGTGGGCGGTCAGGTGAGCTCGAGGAGGAGGCCCGTGAGGTAGTGGGTTTCGGGGACGGTGAGGAGGACGGGGTGGTCGCGGGACTGGGTGAGGGTCGCGCGGATGCGGACGCGGGCGCCGGCGTCGCCGGCGGCCTGGCGGCAGATGTCCTCGAAGAGGGCCGGGGTCACGTGGTGCGAGCAGGAGAAGGTCGCGAGCAGGCCGCCCCGCTCGAGCAGGCGCAGGCCCCGGAGGTTGATCTCCTTGTAGCCGCGCAGGGCCGCCTCGACCGCGTCCTTGCGGCGCGTGAAGGGCGGCGGATCGAGCACCACCAGGCCGAACCGCTCGCCGCGCGCCTCGAGCTCGCGGAGGGCGTCGAAGGCGTTGCCGGCGCCGACGAAGGCGCGCTCGGCCACGCCGTTGCGGGCCAGGTTGCCCCGGGCCGCCTCGAGCGCGTCCGCGGAGGAATCCACCAGCAGGGCAGAGCTCGCCCCGGCCAGCAGGGCCTGGCAGGCGAAGCCGCCCGCGTAGCAGAAGCCGTCGAGCATCCGCCGGCCCTGCGCCAGGCCGGCCACGAGCAGCCGGTTGTCACGCTGGTCCAGGTAGAGCCCGGTCTTCTGCCCGGCGCCGAGCGAGACCGCGAAGCGCGCCGGCCCTTCCTCGACGATCAGCTCCGTCTCGTAGGTCTCCCGGACCGGATCGAAGCCCTCGATCCGCGCCGCGGTCGGGTCGTCGAGCCGTAGCATCGGGTCGCCCGGGAAGAGCCGGTCCAGCGCCTCGCGCACCCAGTCGGCCACGCGCGCCATGCCGAGCGTGAGGCACTGGACGACGCTGACCGGCCCGTAGCGGTCCACGACCAGCCCGGGCAGCCCGTCGGCCTCGCTCCAGCAGAGCCGATACGCGGAGCCCGCGAGGCCGGCGGCCCGGCGGTACTCCCGCGCCGCCTCGAGCCGGCGGTGAAAGAGCGCGGCGTCGACCGGCTCGTCGGCCCGGGTGAGCAGGCGGCAGACCAGGGAGGAGCGGGGGCTGTAGAAGCCCCGGCCGAGGTAGCGCCCGGTCGACTCGGTGACCTCCACCGCGGAGGCCGCTGCCCACGCGCCCTTGATGTCGGCGACCTCGCCGCGGTAGATCCACGGATGCCCGGAGCGGATGCGGCGCTCGGCGCCGCGCTTGAGGATCAGCGTGGCCAGGGGCTACCGCTTCCGGAGCACGACGACCATCAGCAGCGGGTGGTGAGCCTGATCGAGGCGGAGGTGGGGCTTGAAGCCGTAGAACCACTCGACCAGGTCGAAGCCGCCGGCCAGCTGGACGAGCGCGCGAAGCTCCTGCGGGAAGACCATCCGCGAGGCGTGGCGCTGGCGATAGACCCGGCGCACGCCGTCCTCGTGGGCCTCGAGCTCCATGTCCTCGTAGAACGTCTGGGTGACCGGGTTCAGGTCCTTGAGCGCCTCGAAGGTGGCGCGGACGGTGGCCCGGCCCCGGCGACGCGTCCACGACCAGCGCCGCGCCGGATCGGTCCACGACGAGCACATGTAGCGGTCGAAGACGTAGAGCCCGCCCTTCTTGAGGCTCCGCGCCACGCAGCGCAGGTGGCCGAGCAGGGCCTCGTTCGTGAGCAGGTGACCCTGCGAGTCCTGCATGCAGATCGCGGCGTCCACCGGGCGCTTGAGCTTGAAGCGCGTCATGTCGGCGACCAGCAGGTCGGTCGCGAGCCCCTTGCCGGCGGCGCGCTCGCGGAGGAACTCGATGTTCTGGGGCGAGAGGTCGAGCCCCGACATGGCATAGCCCCGCTCGCCGAGGCGGATCAGGTGCGGGCCGGTGCCGCAGGCGATGTCGAGCACCGAGTGCACCCGCCGGCGCGCGTAGCGCCGGAAGCAGTGCACGAGGAAGTTCACCTCCTGCCGCCGGTTCATGTCGAACGCGATCTCGTAGTAGCGGGGGGCGGAGTACTGCTGAGGCGACCCGCTGGGGGCGGTCATCGGGAGCTTCTCTTCAGCTTCAACATGGCTGAGCCATGTTGACCGTGGTCTAACCTGACGGGGCTGGTCGGGCGTGGCTCCGTGCGTGGACCCGCGTGTGGCCCGGCGTGTCGCCCGGCTGCTCGTGTCAGGCCCGTGCCCAGCTTCACTGGCCCCACCACGTGAGGATCGCTTCGCGGAGGATCCAGGAGGCGGTGATGCCGGTGCGGCCCGAGGGGTCCCAGGCCTGGGCGACCTCCATGAGGTCGGTGCCGACGATCTCGCAGGGGGCCAGGAGGCGGACGATCTCCACGAGCTCGGTGGCGGTGATGCCGCACGGCTCGGGCGCGCCGGTGCCGGGAGCCTCCGACGGGTCGAGCACGTCGACGTCGATCGTCACGTAGAGCGGGTGCGCCTGGAGCTCGGGCAGCAGGCTCCGGACCGCCTCCAGCGGCTTCACCCGGTGGGCGGGGAACAGGTGGGGCGCCTTGCGCTGGTACTCCTCCCGGGCGCCGGTCCGCATGCCGACCTGGAAGACGCGCTCGGGGGCGACCACGTCCATCACGCGGGCCATGGCCGAGGCGTAGTTGTACCGCTCGCCCAGGAATTCCTCCCGGAGGTCCGGGTGGGCGTCGAGCTGGAGGATGCGCAGGTCCGGGATGGCCGGCGCCAGGACCTCGATGACCGCGAGCGTGGCGGTGTGGTCGCCGCCCAGCATGACCGGCCGCAGGCCGGGCCGCCAGAACCGCCGGATCTCCTCCCGGGCCCGGGCGAGCTGCTCGCGGGGCGTGCCGTCGCCCAGCTCGCAGTCGCCCAGGTCGGCGATGGCCAGGTCTTCGAGGTCCCGCCCGAGGAACGGAGAGTAGGTCTCGATGGAGTCGGAGGCCAGCCGGAGCTCGCGGGGGCCGTGGTCGGCGCCGCGGCGGAGGTTGACGCGGCCTTCGAAGGGGATGCCGAAGAGGACGATCCCGGCGTCCGCGAGGGAAGCCCGGCAGGCGATGAAGCGGGGCTCAGCCGGGATCAACAGCCGGCGCTAGACGAGATCGTCGTCGGAGAGCAGGGTGACCGCGGCCAGGGCGCAGCCGGTCCGCTCGACCCGGTGCTCGACCGCGAAGATCTTCATGTCGCGGATCGTCTCGCCCCGGACCCGGAAGGCCTCCTCGAGCATCTGCACGATCATCCGCTCGGCTTCCTCGCGGGTGGCCTTGTCGTGGAACTCCATGATGACCCCGTTCTTGGCGGGATCGTTCGGCCGGGCCCAGCCGACCGCGGCGGCCACCACCTCGCCCGGGACCTCGCTCGTCATGGCCGCGTAGGCGGTGGGCACGAGCGCGCCCGGCTTGATGCGGGGAAGCGGGACCAGCTCGACGCCCGGGGGCAGAATGCTCGAGACCTTGATCAGGTTGATGTTACCGATGCCGGCCGCCAGCAGGGCGTTGTCGAAGGCGTTGAGTGGGGTCGATCCTTCGGCGTTGCCGGCGGTGCCAGCCGCCTTGGTCACTGGTCCGAAGTGCATTCGCTCCTCCTCGTAAGCGGGCTCGCAAGCGGCCTCGTGAGCGGGCGTGACTCGAGCAGCGCCCCGTCGCGACTCGACGCGAATTTCTGGCTCATCGTAGCGGCTCGGCCCACGAACGCAAGCGAAAAAGTTGCCCGCGGAGCCGCTCGGCGGGCTCGCGGGCGTCGCGCGAGCGCTCGCGCGGCGCCGTCGGAGCGCGCTCGCGGCGCCTCCGGCGGCGCCCAAAACCCCATTTTTTTCTTGCAATGAAAAAAAAATAGCCCCACAGTGCAGAAAAATCCGGCAAGTAGAAAAAAAGCCGGGCAGAACCTGGGAGGAGGGAAAGAGTGCAAGCACTGGGGCGTCACCTGCTGCTCGAGCTGTTCGACTGCGACGCGGAAGCCCTGAACAGTCTGGACACCGTGAAGGCGTCCATGGTGGAGGCGGCCAAGCGGGCTCAAGCCACCATCGTCGACGTCGTCTTTCACGAGTTCAACCCGTTTGGCATCAGCGGAGTCGTCGTCATCGCCGAGTCGCACCTGGCGATCCACACCTGGCCCGAGTACCGCTACGCCGCGGTGGACGTGTTCTCCTGCGGCGACGTGCTCCAGCCCCAGGTGGCGGCCGACTACCTCGTCGAGCAGCTCGGGGCCGCCCGGGCCTCGGTGGTCGAGCTCCAGCGCGGCATCTTCGTGAACCACGGCCGGCCGCTCCTGCACAAGCCGGCCGGGGCCCCCGTCGTCACCACCCCCGGCTGAGCGGCCGATGGCGACGCTCCAGTACAAGTGGTTCTTCGAGACCACGACCCCGGTCGAGGGGCACATGCACGCCATCGCCCGGACCATCGTCACCCGCCAGACCAAGTTCCAGTTCATGGAGATCATGGACACCCACTCGTACGGCAAGTGTCTCGTGCTGGACGGGCGGATCCAGTCGAGCCAGGCCGACGAGTTCATCTACCACGAGACCCTGGTGCACCCGGGGCTCCTGGCTCACCCGCGGCCCCAGCGGGCCATGGTCATCGGCGGGGGTGAGGGCGCCACCGTCCGGGAGATCCTCCGCTACAAGACGATCACCGACTGCCTGATGGTGGACATCGACGGCGAGGTGGTCGAGGAGTGCAAGAAGCACCTGCCCGAGATGCACCAGGGGGCCTTCGAGGACCCCCGGACCCGGCTCCTCCACGAGGACGCCCGGGCCTATCTGGAGAAGACCACCGAGCGCTTCGACCTGATCGTGGTCGACCTCGTGGAGCCCCTCGAGGAAGGGCCGGCGTGCCTGCTCTTCACCAAGGAGTTCTACACCCTGATCCGTGACCGGCTGACCGAGCACGGGGTCATGACCATGCAGGCCGGCATGACCAAGGTGAACGAGATCTTCTTCCACGGGGCGGTCAACCGGACCCTCAAGGAAGTCTTCCCGGTGGTGGCCCCGTACCAGAGCTTCATCTCCTGCTTCGGGACGCCGTGGGGCTTCATCCTGGCCTCGAAGGGCACCGACCCCCGGAAGCAGACGTCCCGCCGACATCGACCGCCTGATCGCCGAGCGCCTCGATCCCAAGCAGCTCGGCTACTGGGACGGCAACGCCCATCTGCACTGCTTCAGCCTGCCCAAGTTCCTGCGCCAGTCGATCGAGAAGAACGACCGCGTCATCACCGACAAGAATCCCCTGATCGTTACCTGAGCCCGCCCGTCCTCATCCTGGCCTCCGCCTCCCCGCGGCGCCGGGAGCTGCTGGGGCAGCTCGGCATCCCGTTCGAGATCCACCCGAGCCACATCCCCGAGATCCATCCCGCTCGGCCGCCCGCCGAGGCCATCGCCGCCGTCGCCCTCGCCAAGGCCCTGGCGGTGGCGGCGACGCTCGGGCCGGGCGCGCCGCCGGCGGTCATCCTGGGCGCCGACACCGAGGTGGTGCTGGACGGCCGCCTGCTCGGCAAGCCGCGGGACGCCGCCGACGCGGCCCGCATGCTCCGGGAGCTCCGGGCGCGCGAGCACCAGGTGATCACCGGCCTCGCGGTGGTGGAGACGGGCCCGCCCGGCGCGGCGCCGCGGCAGGAGACCGCCTCGGTCACGAGCCGGGTCCGGATGGGCGGCTACGGAGACGCCGAGATCGACGCCTACGTGGCGACCGGCGAGCCGCTCGACAAGGCGGGGGCCTACGCGGTGCAGGGGCTGGGTGGCCGGCTGGTGGAGGCGGTCGACGGCTGCTTCACCAACGTGGTGGGCCTGCCGCTCACCACCACGCGCGCCCTGCTCGCCCGCCGGGGGCTCCTCTAGCCGCCGCCCGGCGGCTCCATCAGGAGCTGCTCCATCCGCTTCGGGACCTTCACCTGGG
>CAWJDX010000030.1:0-64580 GCA_963841755.1 uncultured Candidatus Rokubacteria bacterium | reverse complement strand
GCCGCGGCCCAGGCGCCGATCAAGATCGGCGACATCAACTCCTACAGCGGCATCGGCGCCCCCTTCACGGGCCCGTACCGCGCCGGCGTCGAGATGGCCGTCGAGGAGATCAACGCCAAGGGGGGCGTCCTCGGTCGCAAGATCGAGGTGCTGTTCCGCGACGACAAGGGTCAGCCCGCGGAGGCGGTCAAGCACGCCCAGGAGCTGGTGGAGTCCGACAAGGTCGCGATGATCACCGGGAGCTTCCTCTCCAACGTGGGGCTCGCGGTCTCGGACTGGGCCAAGCAGAACAAGACCATGTTCCTCGCCGCGGAGGCGCTCACCGAGGCGCTCACGTGGTCCAAGGGGCACGAGTACGCGGTGCGGCTGCGTCCCAACACCTACGAGCAGGGGCACATGCTGGCCGACAAGGCCGGCAAGATGAAGTACGTCAAGTGGGCCACCATCGGGCCCAACTACGAGTACGGCAAGCGCGCGTGGGAGACGTTCCGGGACCGGCTCAAGGAGCTGAAGCCGGACGTGCAGGTGGTGGGCGAGCACTGGCCGACCCTCGGCAAGATCGAGCCGGGCCCGCTCGTGACCGCGATCCTGAACCAGAACCCCGACGCGCTCTACGTCTCGCTCTTCGGCAGCGACTGGCTCGCCTTCGTGCGCGAGGCGGGCAAGCGCGGGCTCTTCCAGAAGATGTTCGTGGTGGGCATCCTGCTCGGCGAGCCCGAGTACATCGATCCCCTCAAGCTCGAGGCCCCCGAGGGCATGCTGGTCACCGGCTATCCGTGGTACGACGTGAAGATCGCCGGCCACCAGGAGTGGGTCGCCCGCTACGTCAAGCGCGGGGACAAGAACCCGGTGCTGGGCTCGCTGATCGGCTACGTGACCTATCTCTCGGTGGCGGAGGCGCTCAAGAAGGCGGGCGCGCCCGAGACCCCGAAGCTGGTGGCCGCCTTCAAGGGCCTCAAGGTCGAGACCCCGATGGGGCCGGTCACCTTCCGCGCCTCCGACGGCCAGTCGACGATGGGCGCGTGGGTGGGCACGACCAAGCTCGACGCGCAGCGGGGCGTCGGCATCATGGTCAACCACGAGCTGATTCCGGGCGAGAAGGTGCTGCCGTCCGACGACGAAGTGAAGAAGCTCCGCCCGGCCAACTGAGCGCCCCACCCCTCGTGATCACCCTCTCCCCCGCCGCGGGGGAGAGGGCAGGGTGAGGGGACCTTCGATCGCATGTCCCTCCTCCTCGTGCAGCTCCTCAGCGGGCTCGCGAACGCGATGTTCCTGTTCCTCATCGCGTCGGGCCTCTCGCTCATCTTCGGCGTCACCCGCATCGTCAACTTCGCGCACGGCTCCTTCTACATGCTGGCCGCCTACCTGACCTATTCCCTCGCCGCGACGCTGCCGGGCGGCCCCGCCGCCTTCTACCTGGCCGCGCTCCTCGCCGCGCTGGCGGTGGCCGCGATCGGGGGGCTGGTGGAGGTGCTGCTCCTCCGCCGCGTCTACCGCGCGCCCGAGCTCTACCAGCTCCTGCTCACCTTCGCGCTCGTCCTGGTGACCGCCGACCTCGTGCGCTACCTCTGGGGCGCCGACAACAAGACCGGCCCCGCCGCGCCGGGGCTGGCCGGCTCGGTGCCGATCGCGGGCCAGCTCTTCCCCTCCTACGACCTGGCGATCATCCTGTTCGGGCCGCTGGTGGCCCTCGGCCTCTGGCTGCTCTTCCACCGCACCCGCTGGGGCGTGCTGATCCGCGCGGCCACCCAGGACCGCGAGATGGTGGCCGCGCTCGGCGTCGACCAGTCGCGGCTCTTCACGTCCGTCTTCGTGCTCGGCTCGTTCCTGGCCGGGCTCGGCGGCGCGCTCCAGGTGCCGCGGCTGGCCCTCACCACCGTGATGGACACCTCGGTGATCGTGGAGGCCTTCGTGGTGGTGGTGATCGGGGGCATGGGCTCGGTGTGGGGCGCGCTGCTGGCCTCGCTGCTGATCGGGGTGCTCAACGCCTACGGGGTGCTGCTGCTGCCGAAGGCCGCCATCGTGCTCATCTTCGTGGTGATGGCGGTGGTGCTGGTGGTGCGGCCGTGGGGTCTGCTCGGCCGCCCCGAGATCCAGCTCCGGCCGCCGGGCAGCGGGGTGGTGGCCGACCGCCCGGCGCTGAGCCTCCACCCCGGCTGGACGGTCGCGGCCCTCGTGATCCTGGCCGCCCTGCCGCTCGCCCTGCCGACCTTCTGGATCTCGATCGCGGTGGAGATCTTCGCGTTCGCGCTCTTCGCGGCGAGCCTGCACCTGCTGATGGCGGTGGGCGGCATGGTGTCGTTCGGGCACGCGGCCTACTTCGGCCTCGGCGCCTACGGGGCCGCGCTCCTCCTCAAGCTCGCGGGCCTGCCCATGCCGGCCGCCTTCGTGGTGGCCCCGCTGGTGGCCGCGCTCGCCGCCGCCGTCTTCGGCTACTTCTGCGTGCGGCTCACCAGCATCTACTTCGCGATGCTCACCCTGGCCTTCGCCCAGATCGTCTACGCGATCGTCCACCAGTGGGACGACGTCACCGGCGGGGACAACGGGGTGCTGAGCGTCTGGCCCGCGTCCTGGCTCGCGACTCCCGGCCGCTACTACTACTGGGCCCTGGTGGCCACCGTGGCCGGCATCGTGCTGCTGCGCCGGGTCGCGGCCTCGCCCTTCGGGCTCACCCTGCGCGCGGCCCGCGATCACGCCCGGCGCGCCGAGGCGCTGGGGGTGAACATCCGGGCGCTGCAGTGGACCGCGTTCGTGGTGGCGGGCTTCGTGGCCGGGATCGGCGGGGCGGTCTTCGCGTTCCTCAAGGGCAGCGTGTTCCCGGTCTACACCGAGTCGCCGATGTCGGTGCAGCCGCTGGTGATGGTGCTCCTGGGCGGCATCGCGTCGCCCTCGGGTCCGCTCATCGGCGCGGCGGTCTACAAGCTGCTCGACACCGTGATCACGCGCTACACCGACTACTGGCAGCTCGTGCTGGGCGCGATCCTGGTGGTGCTGGTGCTCGCGTTCCCGCGGGGCATCGCGGGCGTGCTCGACGGCCGGCGACCGTGAGCGGGCCCGGGACGGGGCCGGTGCTGGAGACGCGCGGGCTCTCCAAGTCCTTCGGCGGGGTCCGGGCGGTCAGCTCGGTCGACCTCGCGATGCCGAAGGGGGAGATCCGCGCCCTGATCGGCCCCAACGGGGCCGGCAAGACCACGTTCTTCAACATGCTCACCGGCCAGCTCCGGGCCGACGCGGGATCGGTGCTCTTCAAGGGCGAGCGGCTCAGCGGGCTGCCGCCGTACGCGGTCTGGCGTCGCGGGGTGAGCCGGACGTTCCAGATCACCGCCACCTTCGCCACGCTCTCCGCGCTCGACAACGTGCGGGTCGCCCGCCTCTCGCACGCGGGCAAGACCTATTCCCTCCTGGAGGCGGCCGCCCGTCTGCAGGCCGACGAGGCGCGCGCGCTGCTCGACCAGGTGGGCCTGGTCGACCAGGCGGACCGGGTCGCCGCGGTCCTGGCGTACGGCGATCTCAAGAAGCTCGAGCTGGCGGTGGCGCTCGCCAACGACCCCGAGGTGCTCCTGCTCGACGAGCCCACCGCGGGCATGGCCCCCGCCGAGCGCGGGGCCCTCATGGCCCTCACCGAGCGCATCGCGCGGGCGCGCGGGCTCACCGTGCTCTTCACCGAGCACGACATGGACGTGGTCTTCGCGGTCGCCGACCGCATCATGGTGCTCCACCAGGGCCGGGTGATCGCGGAGGGGCGCCCCGCCGAGGTGCGCGCGGACGCGCAGGTGCAGCGCGTGTACCTGGGCGAGGAGGCGTGATGCTCGAGCTGGAGGCGGTGCAGGGCGGCTACGGCCTCTCCCAGGTGCTGCACGGGGTGAGCCTGCGGGCGGAGGCGGGGGAGGTGGTCTCGCTCCTCGGCCGGAACGGGGCCGGGAAGTCGACCACGCTCAAGTCGATCGTGGGGCTGGTCGAGGTCACCGGCGGCCGCATCCGCTTCGACGGCCGCGAGATCACGCGGCGCCCGACCCACGAGATCAGCCGCCTCGGGGTGGGCTACGTGCCCGAGGAGCGGCGCATCTTCAGCGACCTGACCGTCGCGGAGAACCTCCTGGTGGGTCAGAAGGGCGGGGGAGCCTGGGGCACGGCCCGGGTCTACGAGTTCTTCCCCAAGCTCCGGGAGATGGCGGGCCGCCGGGCCGGCAGCCTCTCGGGCGGCGAGCAGCAGATGCTCACGGTGGCCCGCACCCTGATGGGCAACCCGCGGGTGCTGCTCCTCGACGAGCCGTCGGAGGGCCTGGCCCCGGTGATCGTGCGCGCGCTCGGGGACCAGATCGCGGCGCTCAAGCGGGAGGGCTTGACGATCCTGCTCTCGGAGCAGAATCTCAAGTTCGCGGCGCGGCTGGCCGACCGGGCCTACATCATCGAGAAGGGGGAGATCCGCTTCGAAGGGCCGATGGCGGCGCTGATGGGGGACGAGGGACTGAGGCGGAAGTATCTGACCGTGTGAGTTGTCGGTGAGCGGGAACCACCCCTCACCCTGCCCTCTCCCCTGAGGGGAGAGGGGAATGAGGAGGCCGGAGGCACCATTGAAAGTGCTGATCAGGAACATCGGGCAGATCGTGTCGGGGGACATCGCGAAGCCGCTGCTCGACGGCGACTCGATCGTGGCCGCCGACGGCAAGATCGTGGCGGTGGGGCGGGGCCTCGACGACGACGCGGACACCGTCATCGACGCCCGGGGCAGCACGGTGGTGCCGGGCCTCATCGACTCGCACTGCCATCCGGTGTTCGGCGACTTCACGCCGCGCCAGCGCACGATCGACTTCATCGAGTCCGGCCTCAACGGGGGCATCACCACGATGATCTCGGCCGGCGAGGTGCACCTGCCCGGGCGGCCCAAGGACATCGTGGGGCTCAAGGCCCTGGCGATCGTGGCCGCGAAGTCCTACGCCAACCAGCGGCCGGCCGGGGTGAAGATGCACGCGGGGGCGCCGATCCTGGAGCTCGGCATGGTGGAGGAGGACTTCGCGGAGATGGCGCGCGCCGGGGTCAAGCTGGTGGGCGAGATCGGCCTCGGCTCGGTGCGGACCGGCAAGGACGCGGCCCCGATGGTGAAGTGGGCCAAGAAGCACGGCATGACCGTGACCATCCACACCGGCGGGCCGTCGATCGCGGGCTCGAACGCGATCAGCGGGGAGGTGGTGCTGGAGGCCGACCCGGACGTGGTCGGCCACATCAACGGCGGCACCACCGCGATGAGCGAGCGCGAGATCGACGCCCTGGTGGCGACCCGGATGGCGCTCGAGATCGTCCACTGCGGCAACGGCAAGGCCGCGCTCCACACCCTCCGCCGCGCCCGCGAGGCGAAGCGCGACCGACCGCATCATCATCGGGCTCGACGCGCCGTCCGGCACCGGGGTGGTGCCGCTCGGCATCCTGCGCGTGCTCGCCCACCTGGTCTCGCTGGGCGGGGTCGCGCCCGAGGAGGCGATCTGCATGGCCACCGGCAACACCGCGCGGGTCTACAAGCTGTCGACCGGCGTGATCGCGCCGGGGCGCGATGCGGACCTCTGCATCGTGGACGCCCCGATCGGCTCGCAGGGCCGGACCGCGCTCGAGGCGCTCCAGGTGGGCGACCTCTTCGGGGTCTCCATGATCCTCATCGACGGGCAGATCAAGATCGGGCGGAGCCGCAACACCCCGCCCGCCACGCGCGCGGCGGAAGTGGTCCGAGGCCAGGGCCCCGCCGCAGGAGGGCACTGATGAAGATCCGCAAGCTGGCGACGGTGATCGAGGAGATCCAGGAGGACGGCGGCCGGCGTCTCGAGAAGCCGCTCCGCAAGGTGGCCGCGGTGGCGGTGATCGAGAACCCGTTCGCGGGCCGCTTCGTGGACGACCTGCAGGAGCTGATCAAGACCGGCGAGGAGCTGGGCGACCTGCTCGGCCGCCGCGCGGTGATGGCCCTGGGGAGCGCGGTGCACTCCTACGGCAAGGCGGCCATCGTGGGCGTGGACGGCGAGTACGAGCACGCCGCCGCCATCCTGCACCCCACCCTCGGCACGCCGTTCCGGGCCCTGGTGCACGGGGGCAAGGCGATCATTCCTTCCGCCAAGAAGCTGGGCGGACCCGGCACCACCATCGACGTCCCGCTCCACTTCAAGGACGCGGCCTTCGTCCGCACCCACTTCGACGCGATGGAGGTGCGCCTCAACGACGCGCCCCGCGCGACCGAGATCCTGGTCGCCCTCGTCGTCACCGACGGCGGCCGCCCCCACGCCCGCGTCGGCGGACTGACCGTCGCCGACGCCAAGAAAGAAGACGGTCTCCGATGAGCGCCAAAGGCGCGAAGAGGCCCAATCGCCGCGCGAGGAAGATCGCCACAAAGCGCTCAAAAAAGAGAAGTCCCGGTGGCGGCACGACAGCGCGCTCAAAAAAGAGCAGTGGGACTAGCCGCACCCCCGCGCCCCCAGAAGCGAGGAGAAGCCGCAACGCCAACCCCCCCCTCGCAGCCAGCCCCATCAAGTTCGGCCTCCGCCTCCCGAGCTTCGCCCTCGGCGCCCGCACCGCGACGCTCGCCGAGATGGGCGCGTACCTGCGGCGCGCGGAGGACCTGGGCTTCGACTCCGCGGTGTCGATCGACCACCTCCTGCTGACCCCGCCCGCCTACGCGTGCACCTGGCTCGAGCCGGTGGCGCTGCTCGCGGCCCTGGCCGGGGTGACCCGCACCATCAAGCTCGGCACCATGGTGCTGGTGCTGCCGCTCCGCAACCCGGCCTACTTCGCGAAGGAGTGGGCCACGCTCGATCTCGTATCGGGCGGCCGCAGCATCCTGGGCGTGGGCGTGGGCTGGCACGAGGAGGAGTTCGGGCTCATGGGCGTGCCGCACAAGGAGCGCGGCCGGCGCATGGACGAGATGCTGGAGGCGGTCACCGCGCTCTGGGCCGGCGATCGGGTGAGCTACGACGGCAAGTACTACAAGTTCCGCGACCTCACCATCGATCCGAAGCCGCTCCAGAAGCCGCACCCGCCCATCTGGATCGGCGGGGGCAGCCAGCCCTTCGAGAAGGTCTACGGGCAGACCGTCACCAACATCGACCCGGTGCTGCGGCGCATCGCCAAGTACGCGAAGACCTGGGTGCCGCACTCCTCGGCCACCGCCGACATGGTCAAGGGCGACTGGGAGAAGATCCAGCGCTTCATGGGCGACTTCGGCCGGCGTCCCGGCGACATGAGCAAGGTGTACTCGAACTTCGTCTGGGTGCTCCGGAAGGGGCAGAAGCCGGAGAGCGCGATCCCCCACTTCAAGACCTTCTCGGGGATGGATCTGCCCTACTGGCGCGAGTTCTATCTCCTGGGCGAAGCCGAGGAGCTGGCCGAGAAGATTCGCGCCAAGGTCGCCAATCTGGGCGGCTGCGAGCACATCGTGCTCAATCCGCTCGACTGGAGCGTGGAGCAGCTCGAGCTGCTGGCGAACGAGGTGCTGCCGCGCGTGGCCAGGCCGTGACGGGCGAGTGAGCGCTCCTCCGCCTCCCCGCTACCTGGGCGCCCACGTCAAGCGCCTCGAGGACTCCCGTCTCCTGGCCGGGCAGGGGCGTTTCCTCGACGACATCACGCTTCCCGGGCTGCTGCACGCGGCCTTCGTCCGCAGCACCCACGCGCACGCCATCGTCCGCGCGGTGGATGCGGAGGCCGCGCGTCGAGTCCCGGGCGTGGTCCGGGTGCTGACCGGCCGCGATCTCGAGGGCGAGGTGGCGCCGCTCGCCCCTCGGCTCGAGGCGCCCGGCTTCGTTCCCACCGCGTGGCCCGCGCTCGCGGCCGCGCGGGCGCGCTTCGTCGGCGAGCCGGTGGCGGTCGTCGCGGCGGAGAGCCCCTACGCGGCGGTGGACGGCGCCGGCGGCCGTCGAGGTCGACTACGAGCCGCTGCCCGCGGTGGCGGACGTGGCGGCCGCGGTCGCGCCGGACGCGCCGCGCCTGCATCCGGAGCGGCCATCCAACGTGCTGTTCGCGCGGAGCGACCGCCGGGGCGACGTCGACGGCGCCTTCGCGGCCGCGCCGGTGATCGTGCGCGAGACCTTCACCCACGCGCGCTGCTCGGCCTCGCCGCTCGAGGGCCGGGGGCTGGTCGCGCGGTGGGAGGACGGCGGGCTCACCCTCTGGACCGGGACGCAGGTGCCCCACGTCTTCCGCACCGGGGTGGCCCGCGCCTTCGGGCTGCCCGAGTCGCGCGTGCGGGTCATCGTCCCGGACACCGGAGGCGGCTTCGGCCAGAAGATGCACCTCATGCCCGAGGACCTGGCGGTGGCCGCGCTCGCCCGGCACGCGGGTCGGCCCGTGAAGTGGGTCGAGACCCGGCGCGAGAACCTGGCCGCCGCGACGCAGGCGCGCGAGCAGCGCGTGGAGATCGAGGCCGCCGCGGACGCCGACGGCACGCTGCGCGCGCTGCGGGCGAGGCTCGTCTCCGACGTGGGCGCGTACCACGTCTACCCGCTGACCGGCGCGCTCGAGGCGCTCGGCGCCGCGTCGATCCTGCCGGGTCCCTATCGCACGCCGGCCTACGCCTTCGAGATCACCGCGCTCGCCACCAACAAGCCGCCGCTCGGCGCCTACCGCGGGGTGGGCATGACCATGGGCGCCTTCGTGATGGAGCGCACCCTCGACCTGCTCGCGGATCGGCTCGGGCTCGATCCCGGCCTCGTCCGCCAGCGCAACCTGATCCCGCGCGACGCCTATCCGTTCACCTCCGCCACCGGCTTCGTCTACGACAGCGGGGACTATCCCAAGGCGCTCGAGGCCGCCTTGACCCTGGCCGGCTACGAGCGACTGGTGCGCGAGCGCGAGGACGGACGCGCGCGCGGGCGGCTGCTCGGGGTCGGGCTGGCGTGCTACACCGAGTACACCGGGATCGGCTCCGAGACCTATCGCCGGCGTGGAATGGTCGACATCCCGGGGCCGGAGGCGGCGACGGTGCGCGTGGAGGCCGACGGGGGAGTGACCTGCCTCGTGTCGTTTCCCTCGCAGGGCCAGGGGCACGCCACCACCACCGCGCAGCTCGTGGCCGACCAGCTCGGCGTGCCGCTCGAGGCGGTGACGGTGCGTCAGCCCGACACCGACGAGGCGCCGCCCGGCACCGGCACCTTCGCGAGCCGGGGCGCCATTGCCCAGAGCGGCGCGGCCGACGCGGCGGCCGTCACCGTGCGCGGCGCGCTGCTGACCGCGGCGGGCGGGCTGCTCGAGGCGAGCCCGGCGGACCTGGTGCTGGCCGACGGCATGGTGCACGTGCGCGGCGTGCCCGATCGCGGCATGACGGTGGCCGAGGTGGCACGCCGGGCTCACGCGACCGACGGCGGGGGCGCCCGGCTCGCCGCGACCCAGCGCTTCGATCCTCCGGGGCCCACGTTCTCCGGCGCGGTTCACGTCGCCTCGGTGGAGGTCGATCCGGAGACCGGCCGGGTCACGGTGCGCGAGTACACGGTGGTCGAGGACTGCGGGCCGGTGATCAACCCGATGATCGTCGAGGGGCAGATCCACGGCGCGGTCGCCCAGGGGATCGGCGAGGCGCTCGGCGAGCGGCTGGTGTACGACGAGAGCGGCCAGCTCCTGACCGGCACCCTGATGGACTACCCGCTGCCGACCGCGGCGATGCTGCCCGCGTTCACGATCGGCCATCTCGAGACGCCCTCGCCGCTCACCCCCGGCGGCTTCAAGGGCATGGGCGAGGGCGGCACCATCGGCGCGCCCGCCGCCATCGCCAACGCGGTGGCCGACGCGGTCAAGCCGATCGGGGTGGCGGTGACCGGGCTGCCGATCCTGCCCGCCGATCTCGTTCGACGCCATGGATCCTAGCGAGCCCCCCGTTCCATTCGACGTCGCGCCCACCGAGGCCGCGCGGTCCGGGTCGCGAGCGCTCTGGGGGATCGTCGCCCAGGTCGGGGTGCTCGCGCTGGCCGCGGGCCTGCGCCTCTGGCGGCTCGACCAGAACGGGTTCGACAACGAGTACTACGCGGCCGCGGTGCGCAGCATGATGGCGAGCTGGCACGCGTTCTTCTACAACTCCTTCGACCCGGCCGGCTTCGTCTCCGTCGACAAGCCGCCGCTGGCGCTGTGGATCCAGGTGGCGAGCGTGAAGCTCTTCGGCTTCCGGCCGTCGGCGGTGCTGCTGCCGCAGGTGATCGAGGGCGTGGCCGCGGTGGCGGTGCTCTCGCACCTGGTGCGACGTCACTGGGGCGCCGCCGCGGGCCTGCTGGCCGGGCTCTTCCTGGCCCTCACGCCGATCGCGGTCGCGGTGGACCGCTCCGGGAACACGGACACCGGCCTCGTGCTGGTGGTGCTGCTGGCGGCCTGGGCGCTCCTGCTGGCCGCCGAGCGCGGTCACCGCGGCTTCCTGCTGCTGGCCATGGCCCTGATCGGGCTCGGCTTCAACGTGAAGATGCTGGCCGCGTTCGTGGTCCTGCCGACGTTCGCGGCGGTCTACTGGCTGGGCGCGGCGGGGCCGTGGCGGCGTCGCCTGGTCGATCTGGCGCTCGGGGGCCTCGTGCTCGCCGCGGTGTCGCTACCGTGGATGATCGTCTACGATCTCACCCCCGCGGCCCGGCGCCCGTTCGTGGGCAGCAGCCCGCAGAACTCCATGATCGATCTCGCGGTGGGCCACAACGGCGTCGGTCGGTTCGTGCGGCTCTGGCAGTCGGGACGGACGGCGCGCGCGGACGAGACGGCGGCGCGGCGGCGGGCGAGCGCGCCGCCGGCCGCGGGCCCGGCCGAAGGGTACGCGCGACTCTTCGTGCGCGCGCCGGTGGGCCCGCTGCGCCTGGGCGACGGCCTGCTCGCGGCGCAGGCGGAGTGGCTGCTACCGCTGGCCCTGGTGGGCGCGCTCGGGCTCGGGCGGGGGCGCGCGCGGCCGCCGCTCCTGCCCGCGCAGCTCGGCCTGCTCCTCTGGATCGGCTGGACGCTCACCTACGCGGTCGTCTACAGCGCGGCGGGCGGGATCTTCCACTTCTACTACCTCTCCACGCTCGGGCCCCCGCTGGCCGCGCTGGCCGCGATCGGCGTGATCGACCTGTGGCAGCGCTACCGCGACGGCCGCGTGGCCGCGGTGGCGCTCGCGGGTGCCCTCCTGGTCACCGCGATGTGGCAGGTCTACGTGCACACCGCCGGGCTCCCCGCGGTCTCCGACGAGTGGCAGCGCCGGCTGCCGATCGGGGCGCTCCTCGCGGTGGTGCTCGCGGCCGCGGTGCTCCTGGGGCGCTTGCTCCGCCGCGGCGAGCGGCCGGGAGTCGGTATTGCCGAGCGCATCGCGGTGGGCGTCGGGCTCGGCGCGCTGCTGGTGATGCCGGCGGCGTGGGCGCTCAGCAGCGTGCTGGTGCGCGGGGTGGCGGTGATCCCGTCCGCCGACATCGGCCGGCTCCGCTCGCCGTCGCCGACGCCGACCCTGCGGGCCCGCGTCCGCGTGGGCGAGGTCGCGGATCGCCGTCAGCTGATCGCGTTCCTCCAGGCCAACCGCCACGGCGAGCGCTTCCTGCTCGCCACCCCGAGCGCGCAGCTGGCCTCCCCGGTCATCGTCGCCACCGGCCTGCCGGTGATGGCGATGGGCGGCTTCCACGGCCTCGACCCCATCCTGACCCCCGAGCGCCTGGCTGGGCTCGTGGCCGGGGGGGAGGTGCGCTTCGTGATGCTGGGCGAGCTCTCGATCGCGAGCCGCCTGATGGGCGCGGAGTCGGCGGGGCGTCCGCTCGCGGACTGGATCCGCGCCAACGGGGCGCCGGTGGATCCGGCGCTCTGGAGCGAGTCGCCCGGCGTCCCCGGCCGGGTCTGGCGGCGGGAGCTCTTCGACCTGAAACCGGGCACGGGACTCGTCCCGGCCTCCTGAGAGGAGACGACGCATGGGCATCGGACGCACGCGCGCTCGCGGTACGCGGTGGTGGCTCGCGATGGGGTTGGCGCTGTCGGCCGGGCTGGGCGGGGCCGCGCCCGCCCGCGCCGATGAGATCAAGGTCTTCAGCGCGGGCGCGGTCCGCGCGATCGTGACCGAGCTCTCGGAGGCCTTCCGGCAGGAGACCGGGCACACCGTGACGCTGTCGTTCGGCACCGTCGGGGTCACGCGCGGCAAGATCGCGAGCGGGGAGCCGGTGGACGTGGTCATCATGACCGACGCGGCGGTGGACGACGTGATCCGCGAGGGCGCGCTGGTCGCGGGCAGCCGCGCCGACCTCGCCCGCACCGGGATGGGGGTCGGCGTCCGCGAGGGCGCGCCGCGCCCCGACATCTCGACGCCGGAGGCCTTCAAGGCGACCCTGCTCGCCGCGAAGTCGCTGGTCTACGTCGATCCCGCGCAGGGGGCGACGAGCGGCATCCACTTCAAGGGCGTGCTCGAGCGCCTCGGCATCGCGGACGCGGTCCGGGCCAAGACCCAGCTGGTGGCGGGCGGCTATCCGGCCGAGAAGGTGGCGAGCGGCGAGGCCGAGATCGTGGTGCACCAGATCAGCGAGATCGTCCCGGTCAAGGGCGTGGTGATGATCGGCCCGCTGCCCGCGGAGCTGCAGAAGGTCACCGTCTACTCGGCGGGCCTGGCCGCGCGCAGCACGCAGCCGGCGACCGCGCGTGCCTTCATGGCGTTCCTGGTGCGGCCGGCCTTCAAGGCGAAGTTCGCCGCGGCGGGGCTCGACTACAAGCCCTGAGCGATCCCGGCGGCGCTCGTCGCGGGCGATGCGCCGCCATCGCCGTGGTATCGTGCTCTCCGTGTTCGCCTCGCCCGGCGCCATCGCCTTCCAACTCGGGCCGCTCACGGTCCGCTGGTACGGCATCCTCATGGCCACCGCGATCCTGGTCGGCTTCTGGCTCGCCCAGCGACGCGCGACCGAGGAAGGCCTCCCCGCGGACGAGATCCTGCGCGCGGCCCAGTGGGCGGTGGTGGCCGGGCTGATCGGCGCGCGCCTCTACGAGGTGATCTTCAACTGGGACTACTACGGCCGCTTCCCGGGGAAGATCGTCGCGGTGTGGGAGGGCGGCCTGGCGATGCACGGCGGCCTCATCGTGGGGCCGCTGGTCGGGATCTGGCTCGCGCGCCGCTGGGGGGTGCCGATCCGGCGCGCGCTCGACGTCATCGCGCCGAGCATGATCCTGGGGCAGGCCATCGGCCGCTGGGGGAACTTCTTCAACGAGGAAGCGTTCGGCGCGCCGACCGATCTCCCGTGGAAGCTCTACATCTCGCCGCCCCACCGGCCGCCCGAGCTGCGCGACGTCGAGTACTTCCACCCGACCTTCCTCTACGAGTCGCTGTGGGACCTGCTCGTCTTCGTCCTGCTCGTCTGGTGGGTGCGCCCGCGGGTCGCCCGGCGCCCGGGCGCGGTCTTCTTCGCCTACATCGGGCTCTACTCGGTGGGGCGGTTCTTCATCGAGGCGCTGCGGCTCGACAGCTTCTGGGTGGGCTCGCTGCGGGTGCCGCAGCTCGCGAGCGTGGCCGGCGTGCTGGTCGCGGCGGCGGGGCTGCTCTGGGTGCTGCGCGGGGCCCCGGCCGAGCCGGCGGCGCCGGGGCGGGAGCCTACGGGTAAAGCCCCCGCGACACGTGGGCGTCGGCCACGCGGCTGACGCCTTCCATCAGCGCGCCGGTCCGGAGATCCACCCCGCCCTTCTGCGAGGTCTGCCACACCCGGGTGAACGCGCGCGCCATGATCTCCTGCAGGCGCGAGATGATCTCGCTCTCCTTCCAGAAGTAGTGCTGCAGGCCCTGGACCCACTCGAAGTAGGAGACGACCACCCCACCCGCATTGCACAGGATGTCGGGGATCACGGTCACCCCGCGGTCGCGCAGGATCACGTCGGCCTCCGGAGTGGTGGGACCGTTGGCGCCCTCCGCCACGATGAGGGCCTTGACGCGGTCGGCGTTCCGCTCGTTGATCACCGAGTCGATCGCGGCGGGGATCAGGACGTCACAGGGCTGCTCGAGGATCTGGTCGTTGCCGATGGCCTCGCCCCCCGGGAAGCCGGCCACGCTCCCGGTCTCGGCCACGTAGGCCTGGAGCTGGCGGATGTCGAGGCCGTTCGGATTCCACACCCCGCCCTTGAAGTCGCTGATCCCCGCGATGGTGCACCCGTCGTTCCACAGCAGGCGCGCGGCGGTCCCGCCCACGTTGCCGAAGCCCTGCACCACGATCTTCTTGCCCCGCAGCTCCTGCCCGAGGCTCTTGGCCGCCTGGTAGAGCACGAAGACGATGCCGCGGCCGGTGGCCTCGCGGCGGCCGACCGAGCCGCCCACGATCAGGGGCTTGCCGGTGACCACCCCGGGGACGCTCTTGCCCTGGGTCATCGAGTAGGTGTCCATCATCCAGGCCATGGTCTGCTCGTCGGTGCCGAGATCGGGCGCCGGGATGTCGATGTCCGGCCCGATCATGAGGATGATCTCGGTGGTGTAGCGGCGGGTGAGGTGCTCGAGCTCGTGGGCGGACATCGCGCGCGGATTGCAGCGGATCCCGCCCTTGGCGCCCCCGTAGGGCAGCCCCACCAGCGCGCACTTCCAGCTCATCAGCATCGCGAGCGCGGTCACCTCGCCGAGGTTCACCCCGAGGTCGTAGCGCAGGCCGCCCTTGGTGGGGCCGAGCGCGGTGTTGTGGTGGACGCGGTAGCCGATGAAGACCTGGGTCTTCCCGCTGTCCATGCGCACCGGCACCGAGACCACCAGGGCCCGCCGCGGGAAGCGCAGCCGCTCGTGGATGTCGTGATCGAGGCTCAGGCGCGCCGCCACCCGGTCGAGCTGGGCCAGCGCGGTGCGGTGCAGCTCGGAGTCGAACTCGGGCGAGTCGGTGGGGTCGGTCGCGTCGGTCATGGTCAGGCTCCTTCGCCGGGACGGGGATTCCGGTGCAGGCGCAGCACCGCGAGGGAGCGGCCCTCGAGCCGGTAGTGCTCGCCGGTGCGCTGGGACGGCCGATCGGCCGCGCCGTCCCAGTCGCGGGTGTCGAGCACCGGCTCCCAGAGCACGCGCGCCTCGTGGGCGGGCAGCACGAACGGGACCGGCTCGTGATCGGCGTTGAGGAGGATCAGGAAGGTGTCGCCCACGATGGGCTCGCCCATGTCGTCCACCTCCTCGATGGCGTCGCCCGAGAGGCGCAGGCCGAGGCAGCGGCTCTGGTTGTCGGGCCACTCCTCGTCGGTCATCTCGTGACCGTCCGGACGGAGCCAGGCGAGGTCCTTCACCGCCGAGCCCTGGATGCGGCGGCCCTGGAAGAACGTGCGCCGGTGGAACACCGGGTTCTCGTGCTTGAGCCGGATCAGGCGCCGCGTGAAGTCGATGAGGCGCCGGCCGGTCTCGGTGGGCGGCCACGCGAGCCACGACAGCTCGTTGTCCTGGCAGTAGGCGTTGTTGTTGCCGCGCTGGGTGCGGCCGATCTCGTCGCCGGCCAGCAGCATCGGGATGCCCTGGGACAGGAAGAGGGTGGCCAGGAAGTTGCGCATCTGCCGCTCGCGGAGGGCCACGATCTTGGGGTCGCGGGTCGGGCCCTCGACGCCGCAGTTCCACGAGCGGTTGTCGTCGCTGCCGTCGCGGTTGTCCTCGCCGTTGGCCAGGTTGTGCTTGGCCTCGTACGAGACCAGGTCCGCGAGGGTGAAGCCGTCGTGGGCGGTGACGAAGTTGACCGACGCGTACGGGCGCCGGCCGCCCATCTCGTAGAGGTCGCTCGAGCCGGTGAGACGGTAGGCGAGCTCCGCCACCTGGCCCGCGTCGCCCTTCCAGTAGCGGCGGATGGTGTCGCGGTACTTGCCGTTCCACTCCGCCCAGCCCACCGGGAAATTGCCGACCTGGTAGCCGCCCTCGCCCAGGTCCCACGGCTCCGCGATCAGCTTGACCTGCGAGATCACCGGATCCTGGTGGATCACGTCGAAGAAGGCGGAGAGGCGATCCACGTCGTGCAGCTCGCGCGCGAGGGCGGCCGCGAGGTCGAAGCGGAAGCCGTCCACGTGCATGTCGAGCACCCAGTAGCGCAGGCTGTCCATCATGAGCTGGATGGTGCGCGGGTGCCGCATGTTCAGGGTGTTGCCGGTCCCGGTGTAGTCGACGTGGTAGCGCGGGTCCTCGGAGGAGAGGCGGTAGTAGGCATCGTTGTCGATGCCGCGGAAGGAGAGCGTGGGCCCGAGGTGATTGCCCTCCGCGGTGTGGTTGTAGACCACGTCGAGGATCACCTCGATGCCGGCCCGGTGGAGCGTCTTCACCATCTGCTTGAACTCGTCCACCTGCTGGCCGAGGTGCCCGCCGGCCGAGTAGCGCGAGTCGGGGCAGAAGAAGCCGATCGAGTTGTAGCCCCAGTAGTTGGCGAGGCCGCGGTCGGCCTGGTACTTCTCGGTCACCGAGTGATGGACGGGCAGCAGCTCCACCGCGGTCACGCCCAGCTCGGTGAGGTGACGGACCGCCGCGGGCGCGGCGAGCCCCGCGTAGGTGCCGCGCAGCTCCGGGGGCACCTCGGGATGGAGCCGGGTGAAGCCCTTGACGTGCACCTCGTAGATGACGGTGCGCGACCAGCGGGTCAGCGGAGGCCGGTCGCCTTCCCAGTCGAAGGTGGGATCGACCACCACGCTCTTGGGCAGGTAGGGGGCGCTGTCGCGGTCGTCGGGCTGGACGTCGCCCGCGGGGTCGCCGGTCCGATAGCCGAAGAACGCGTCGTTCCACTGGAGCGAGCCCGCGATCGCCTTCGCGTAGGGATCGAGCAGGGCCTTGGCCGGGTTGAAGCGGTGCCCCTGCCGGGGCTCGTAGGGGCCGTTGACCCGGAAGGCGTAGAGGGTGCCGGGCCTTATCCCCGGGACGTAGACGTGCCACACCTGATCGGTGCGCTGCTCGATCCGGATCTGGCGGATCTCCTTGCCGGGATCGCGCTCGGCGTAGAAGCAGAGGGCCACCGCGGTGGCGTGCTCGCTGAAGAGGGCGAAGTTGACGCCGCCGCCGTCCCAGGTGGCGCCGAGCGGATAGGGGCGGCCCGGGCGGGTGCGCGGGAGGTCCTCGCTCATGCCCGCCGCGCCCTCAGGCGGGGACGAGCCAGACCGCGGCGAGCGGCGGGATCGTCAGCACCACCGAGTGCGGCTGGCCGTGCCACGGGGTGGGCTCGCTCGACACGCCGCCCGAGTTGCCCACGTCGCCGCCGCCGTAGAGGGCCGCGTCGGTGTTGAGGATCTCGCGGTAGTAGCCGGGGCGGGGGACCCCGACCCGGTAGCCGGTGCGGGCCACCGGGGTGAAGTTGCACGCGCACAGGAGGAGCCGCTCCTGCCGGCGGGAGAAGCGGCAGAACGTGACCACGCTCTGCTCCCAGTCGCTGCAGTCGATCCACTGGAAGCCGGCCGACTCGAAGTCCACCTCGTAGAGCGACGGATCGCTGCGGTAGACGCGGTTCAGGTCCTTCACGAGCTGCTGGACCCCGCGATGGAACGGGCCGGTGTCGAGCAGCCACCAGTCGAGGGCGTGGTCGTGGTTCCACTCGTCGGACTGCCCGAACTCCCCGCCCATGAACAGGAGCTTCTTGCCCGGGTAGGCCCACATGAACGCGTAGAGCAGGCGCAGGTTGGCGAAGCGCTGCCAGTCGTCGCCCGGCATCTTGTGGGCGAGCGAGCGCTTGCCGTAGACCACCTCGTCGTGGGAGAGCGGCAGCACGAAGTTCTCGGTCCACGCGTAGAGCAGCCCGAAGGTGAGCTGGTTGTGGTGGTACTTCCGGTGGACCGGCTGGTGCTGCATGTACTCGAGGATGTCGTGCATCCAGCCCATGTTCCACTTGAAGCCGAAGCCGAGGCCGCCCAGGTAGACCGGGCGCGAGACCTGCGGCCACGCGGTGGACTCCTCCGCGATGGTGGAGGCGCCGGGCTGGCCGCCGTACACCACCTCGTTCAGCTTCTTGAGGAAGGCGAGGGCCTCGAGGTTCTCCCGGCCGCCGAACTCGTTGGGCACCCACTCGCCCGCCTTGCGGGAGTAGTCGCGGTAGATCATGGAGGCGACCGCGTCGACCCGCAGGCCGTCGATGTGGTAGCGCTCGAGCCAGAACACCGCATTGGCGATGAGGAAGTTGGAGACCTCGCGCCGCCCGAAGTTGAAGACCCGGGTGCCCCAGTCGGGATGGTCGCGCAGGTTGGGATCGTCGTGCTCGTAGAGGTGGGTGCCGTCGAAGAAGGCGAGCCCGTGCGCGTCCTTGGGGAAGTGCGCCGGCACCCAGTCCATGATGACCCCGATGCCCCGCCGGTGGAGGGTGTCCACGAAGGCCATGAAGTCGGTGGGCGTGCCGTAGCGGCGGGTGGGCGCGTAGTAGCCGAGGGTCTGGTAGCCCCAGGAGGCGTAGTAGGGATGCTCGGTCACCGGGAGCAGCTCCACGTGGGTGAAGCCCATCTCGCTCAGGTAGTCGGCGAGCTGCTCGGCCATCTCGCGGTAGCTCGGCAGGGCGCCCCCCTCGGGGCGCCGCCACGAGCCCAGGTGCATCTCGTACACCGACATCGGCCGGTGCAGGGCGTTCCGGCGCTTGCGCTCGTCCATCCACTCCGCGTCGCCCCACGTGTAGGCGTTGAGGTCGGTGACCGCGGAGGCGGTGCGCGGCTCGTCGGGCTCGAAGGCGAACGCCACCGGGTCGGTCTTGAGCGCGAGCAGCCCGCCGTCCCGTCCGATGATCTCGTACTTGTAGCGCGCGCCGAGGGCCACTCCGGGGACGAACAGCTCCCACAGCCCGTTGCCGGGGTGCAGGCGCATCGGCTGTCGCCGCCCGTCCCAGCCGTTCCAGTCGCCGACCACGCTGACCCGCCGCGCGTTGGGAGCCCACACCACGAAGCGCACGCCCTCCACGCCCTCGTGACGGATGGGATGCGCGCCGAGCCGCTCGAAGAGGCGGTAGTGGGTGCCCTCGCCGAGCAGATGCAGGTCGTAGGGGCTGAGGGTCGGCGGGAAGCGGTAGGGGTCCTCGACCTCGGAGACCTGTCCCTGGTCGTCGACCACTCGAAGCCGGTACGCGAGCGGGAGGCGACGGCCCGGCACCTCGCCCTCCCAGAAGCCGGCCGGATGCACCGCGCGCAGCGGGCTGACGGTGCCGTCGGGCATCACCGCCGCCACCGCGCGGGCGGCGGGGAGCAGGGCCCGCACGCTGACCATGCCCTCGCGGCCGGCGTGAGGGCCCAGCACCGCGAAGGGGTCACCGTGCTGGCCGGTGACGACAGCGTCGATCGTGTCGGGGCGGAGCGGAGCGTATGGCATGGTTGGTCGGTCCTGCGCACCCGCTCCGGGAGAGCGAGCGGTGTCGTCTAGAACGAGCGAATCAGACGCTCGACGCGCTCGTCGTGGCTCTGGAATGGGTCCTTGCAGAGAATGGTCTCACGCTCCGGATCGTTGAGCTTGAGATAGACCCAGTCCACTCGGTAGTCCTTGCCCTTGAGGTTGGCCTGGCGGATGAATTCGCCCCGCAGCCGGGCCCGCGTGGTCTGCGGGGGCACGTGCTTGGCGCGCTCGATGGACTCATCGTCGGTGATGCGGTCCACCAGGTCGCGACGTACCAGACTGAAGTAGAGGCCCTTGTCGGGCCGGATGTCGTGGTACTGGAGGTCCATGAGCGAGACCTTCGGGTCCCGCCAGGACAGACGGTTCTTCTCCATGTAGGCCTGGATGAGCTGCTGCTTGATCACCCAGTCGACTTCCCGGTTGAGCTGCATCGGATCGTCCGCGAGCTGCTCGATCACGTAGGTCCACCGCGCCAGCACGTCCCGGGTGACCGGGTCCGCGTCGATGGCCTGGACGTAGCGGGTGGCGTGCTCGAGGTACTCCATCTGCAGCTGCAGCGGGGTGATGGCCCGCCCGTCCTTGAGCCGTATCGTCTCTCGCAGCGTGGGATCGTGGCTGATGTCGCGGATGGCCTGGACCGGCGACTGGAGGCTGTAGTCGCGGTCGAAGTGGCCGTCCTCGATCATGTCCAGGATCAGCGCGGTGGTGCCGACCTTCAGATAGGTCGCGACCTCGGACATGTTGGAGTCGCCCACGATCACGTGCAGGCGGCGGTACTTCTCGGCGTCGGCGTGCGGCTCGTCCCGGGTATTGATGATGGAGCGGGACGAGGTGGTCGCGCCCGAGATCTCCTGGCAGATGTGCTGGGCCCGCTGGGACAGGCAGTAGTGGAAGCCCCGCGGGGTCTGGAGCACCTTGCCCGCGCCCGCGAAGATCTGCCGGGTCACGAAGAACGGGATCAGGCCCTCGGCCAGCCGCTGGAAGGACACGTCCCGGCTGACCAGGTAGTTCTCGTGGCAGCCGTAGGAGTTGCCCGCGGAGTCGGTGTTGTTCTTGAAGAGCAGGATGTGGCCGGAGATGCCGTCCTCGCGGAGCCGCTTCTCGGCCTGGTGCAGCAGGTCCTCCACGATGCGCTCGCCCGCCTTGTCGTGGATGACCAGGTCGGTGATGTCGTCGCACTCGGGGGTCGCGTACTCGGGATGGAAGCCGGTGTCGAGGTAGAGGCGCGCCCCGTTCTCGAGGAAGACGTTGGCGTTGCGGGCGCCCGGGATGACCTTCTCGAAGAGGTACCGCGCCACGTTGTCGGGCGACAGGCGGCGCTGGCCGTTCAGGGTGCAGGTGAGACCGTACTCGTTCTCGAGGCCGAAGATCCGGCGCTTCATGAGGGTCTCAGGGTAACAGGGGAGCGGCCGGGGGGCAAGGATTCGGGCGAGGCGCCCTAGGCGGTGTCGATCAGCAGCTGATGGAGCACCTCGGCCGGGATGCGCCGGAACTTGCGGCGCTCCTTGGTCCGGTCCAGGACCGCCACCTCGAGGTCTCGCTCGGTCAGGGTCTTGTTCTGGGTGACCATCAGGGCCCGGACGCCCAGCTTGAGGGCCGCGGCGAGGTCGAGGCTCTCCTGGAAGTTGTCCTTGAGATAGCGGCGGATCTCCTCGGACTGGCCGCCCATCGCGGCGTAGTTCTTCTCGTCCTCGATCGTGCCGTCGTAGAGGATGTGGTAGATCTCGTTCTTGGTGCCGTTGCCGTCGCCCACCTCGACGACCAGCACCTCGATCTCGAACGGCTTGATGTCCTGGGTGAAGATGTTGCCGAGCGCCTGCGAGTAGGCGTTGGCGAGCGACTTGGCGCTGACGTCCCCGCGGCTGTAGGAGTAGCCCTTGACGTCGGCGTGCCGCACCCCGGCCACCCGCATGTTCTCGAACTCGTTGTACTTGCCGACGCCCGCGAAGGCGATGCGGTCGTAGATCTCCGAGATCTTGTGGAGCAGGGTGGAAGGATTCTCGGCCACCAGCAGGACCCCGTCCCGGTACTCGATGGTGACGATGGCCTTGCCGCGGGAGATGCCCTTGCGGGCATACTCCGCCTTGTCCTTCATCATCTGCTCGGGCGAGACGTAGTAGGGCAGCGGCATGAGCGCCTCGGACCTTAGAGCCGGTTGCGATCGGTGAGAATGGCTTCGCAGTAGCGCCGGATCTCTTCCTCCGGGGCCTCCGCGAAGCCGGATCTCGTGATGGTCTTCACCGACGGCAGGATGCCGCGCAGCAGGTCCGGCCCGCCGGTGCCCAGGTCCTCGTCGGCCGCGTCGATCAGGGCCTCGATGGCGACCTGGAGCGCCTCGTCGCGGCTCATGTCGCGCTTGAACCGCTTCTTCAGCGAGTCGCGCGCGTCCTTGCCGCCGGAGCCCTGCGCGAAGTAGTCGGTCTCCTCGTAGCGCCCGCCGGTGACGTCGTACTTGAAGAGCCGTCCCACTCCGGCCCGCTCGTCGAAGCCGGCGAAGATCGGAACCACCACCAGCCCCTGCATGGCCATCGGCAGGTTCATGCGGATCATCTGGCCGAGCTTGTTGGCCTTGCCGTCCAGGGAGAGGTTCTCGCCCTCGACCTTCTCGTAGTGCTCGAGCTCGGTCTGGAAGAGCCGGGCCATCTCCATGGCCGGGCCCGCCGCGCCCGCGATGCCCACCCCGGAGAGGTCGTCCGACTTGAAGATCTTCTCGATGCGGCGGTGCGCGACCTGGTAGCCCTCGCTCGCCTGCCGGTCGCCCGCCATGATCACCCCGTCGCGGTAGCGCAGGGCCAGCACCGTGGTGCCGTGGGGCACCGAGGGGACGCTCCCCTCGTCGGACCCGGGCTCGGAGCGGCCGGGCAGGAGGTGAGGGGCGGCCCGCTGCAGGATCTCGGCGAAGCTCGAGGTCGAGTAGTCGAAGAAGGTCGTGCTTCCAGCGATCGTCGAGCATCCTAGAAGTCGCCGCTCGGCTTGCCGAGGTTCTTGAGCAGGGCGCCCGCGGTGGCCGACTCCTCGAAGAGCTGCCGCACGTGGGCCTCGGTGCCCCGGAGGGGCTCGAGCATGAAGATCTTCTTCAGCGGGCCCCTCCTTGAGATCGAAGATCACCGAGTCCCAGGACGCGGACACCACCTCGTCGGCGTACTTCTGCAGGCACATGCCCCGGAAGTAGGCCCGGGTGTCCTTGGGCGGATCGTAGATGGCCTTGGTCACCTCGTCCTCGGTGGTCATCCGCTCGACCGCGTCCGACTCCTCCAGCTTGTAGTAGAGCCCCTTGCTGGGCCGGATGTCGTGGTACTGCAGGTCGATCATGGCGACCCGGGAGTCCGACCACTCGCAGGAGTGCTTGGCCATGTAGTTCTCGATGAGCTGGCGCTTGATGACCCAGTCGAGCTCGCGGGCGAGGCTCATGGGATCGACGGCCAGCCGGTCCAGCACCGAGCCCCAGCGCGCCATCACGTCGTCGACCCAGGGCTCGTGCTCCCGGTCGCGGTAGTAGCGGTGGGCCAGGTCGAGGAACTCGCGCTGCAGGTCCACCGCGGTCAGGGCGCGCCCGTCCTTGAGCCGCATCGTCTCGCGGCACGCGAGGTCGCGCGAGACGCGCCGGTAGGAGAGCACCGGGCTGTCGAGCGAGAGGTCGCGGTCGATGAAGTCGTCCTCGATCATGCTCAGCACGATGGCCATCGTGCCGCACTTGAGGTAGTTGGAGACCTCGCTCATGTTCGCGTCACCCGGGATGACGTGCAGGCGGCGGTACTTCTCGGGGTCGGCGTGCGGCTCGTCGCGGGTGTTGATGATGGGGCGGCTGTGCATCGTCTCGAGCCCCACCTCGGTCTCCAGGAAGTCGGCCCGCTGGGAGACCTGGAACTCGCAGAACTCGGTGTTGTTCTCCGCCCCCACCTTGCCCGCGCCGGTGAAGACCTGGCGGCTCACGAAGAAGGGGAGCAGGTACTGGACGATCCGCGCGAAGGGCACCTTGCGGTCCATGAGGTAGTTCTCGTGGGTGCCGTAGGAGTTGCCCTTGGAGTCGGTGTTGTTCTTGTAGATCAGGATGCGCTGCTCGGGAGGGGAGACCGCCTCCGCCCGGGTGCGCGAGAGGTTCAGGATCCGCTCGCCCGCCCGGTCCCAGATCACGCAGTCGCGCGGATTGGTGGTCTCCGGGGAGGAGTACTCCGGGTGCGCGTGGTCGACGTAGAAGCGCGCCCCGTTGGAGAGGATGAGGTTGATGAGGCGCGACTCCTCCTTGGAGGGCACCTCCTTGTCCTCCATGTACTCGAAGCCGCGCGCGTCGCGCAGCGGGCTCTCCGCCTCGTAGTCCCAGCGGATGCGGGAGGAGCGGTAGGTCTCGTAGGAGTTGATCAGCAGCAGCGAGGAGAGGATCGGATTGAAGTCCGGCTGGTTCTTGACCGTGATGCCGTACTCGGTCTCGATCCCCATCACCTTCGGAATCGCCATTGACGTCCCCGGAACTTCGATCGCGCTGGGCGTTTGAAAGACACACGGCGGGGGGGAGCCCAGCGCTCCCCCCCGCCGTAGGGCCTACAGGTACTGGCCGGTATTGATCACGCGCTCGACGGCGCGCTGCTTTTCCTTGGTCTCGCCCATGAGGGGCTTGACGTAGACGATCCGCTCGCCCTTCTTGCCCGCGATCTTCGCCCAGTCGTCCGGGTTGGTCGTGTTGGGCAGATCCTCGTTCTCCTTGAACTCCTCGCGGACCGCGTTCAGGAGATCCTCGACCTTGATGCCCTTCTCGCTCGTCTGGATGTAGCGCTTGAGCGCCAGCTTCTTGGCGCGCCGCACCACCGACTCGATCATGGCCCCCGACGAGAAGTCCTTGAAGTAGAGGACCTCCTTGTCGCCGTTGGCGTAGGTGACCTCCAGGAAGCGGTTCTCCTCCCCGAGGCTGTACATCTCCTCGATGGTGGCCGCGATCATCCGATCCACCGCGGCCTGCATGTCCCCGCTGTTCTCCCGCACTTCCGACTCGTTGATCGGCAGCTGGATGGTCATGTACTTGTTGAAGATGTCGACCGCGGACGCGGCGTCCGGCCGCTCGATCTTGATCTTCACGTCGAGCCGGCCCGGCCGCAGGATGGCCGGATCGATCAGGTCCTGCCGGTTCGAGGCGCCGATCACGATGACGTTCTTCAGGTGCTCGACGCCGTCGATCTCGGCGAGCAGCTGCGGCACGATCGTGGTCTCCACGTCGGAGGAGATGCCCGAGCCGCGGGTGCGGAAGAGCGCGTCCATCTCGTCGAAGAACACCACCACCGGCACGTCCTCGGCCGCCTTCTCGCGGGCCTTGATGAAGATCTCGCGGATCTTCCGCTCGGTCTCGCCCACGTACTTGTTGAGCAGCTCGGGGCCCTTGATGTTGAGGAAGAAGCCCTTCACCTTCTCGCCGCGCTTCTCCGAGATGCGCGCGGCCAGGTTGTTGGCCACCGCCTTGGCGATCATGGTCTTGCCGCAGCCCGGAGGCCCGTAGAGCAGCACGCCCTTGGGCGGGGCCAGGTGGTGCTCCTTGTAGTACTCGGCGTACAGGTACGGGAGCTCGACCGCGTCCTTGATCGTCTCGAGCTGGGTCCCGAGGCCGCCGATGTCGTCGTAGGAGATGTCCGGCACCTCCTCCAGCGAGAGGTCCTCGACCTCGCTCTTGGGCAGCTTCTCGAGCAGGTAGCCGCTCTTGGCGTCGATGAGCAGGTGGTCGCCGATCTTGAGCTTCACCTGGCGCAGCGGGTCCGCGATGATGCCGACGCGGTCCTCGTCCGCGCGCTGGGTGACGATGGCGCGCTCGGCGTCGAGCTGCTCCTTCAGGATCACGACCTCGCCCTGGATCTCGTAGCCCGCGGTCTCCACCACGTTCAGGCCCTCGTTCAGGATCAGCTCCTGACCGGGCTTGATGTCCTCGGCCTTGATCGAGGGGTGGAGGTTCACCTTCACCTTGCGACCCTGGGAGAGGATGTTGACCGTCCCGTCCTCGTTGACCGAGAGGTAGACCCCGTAGGTCGAGGGGGGCGCGCAGAGCTTGTCGACCTCTTCCTTGAGCGAGGTGATCTGCTCGCGGGCCTCGTAGAGGGTGTTGACGAGCTTCTCGTTCTGATTGAACGCCTGCACGAGCTGGCGGTTGGCCTCGCGCAGCTTGTTCTCGAGGATCATGAATTCCTTCGGCGCGTCTTCGAGCTTCTTGCGGAGCCGCCCGGTCTCCGTCTCGAGCGAGCGGACGTAGGCCTGGAGGTCCTGGACCTGGACTTCGTACTCGGTGAGGCGCCGCCGGTAGTTCGAGTCAGTCATGGGGAGGAATTTGGAGAGCCCTTTCATCCCTTCGGACGAGGGGTCCCGGCTCGGATTGCCCTTCTTGTCGAACTCCTTCATGTTCGCCCATTCCTTTCCGGGTGAACCATCGGGCACTTCCCCGTGCGCTCCGTAAGGCGCTCCGCCCAAGCCTCCGAAAGGTGACCTCAGTATAGGAGCCCGTTTCGCGGTAAGTCAAGCGAATTGGCCCCATTTTGCCCTCGCGAGCCGTTGATTTCATTTCACTTTCTCCGATTGCTCTCGTTGCGATCACCTATCGCTTCACGAGAGAAACCGCGGCCCGTCGAGCGCGGTTCCTTCGCCGCCGCGGCCACCCGGGGCGCGGTGACGATCGCCCGCTGCATTAAATGCGTGCAGTTTCAGTGCCATGTCTCGAGCATCTTTCGCGCGCGCGAGACCGCGCGAGGCCCGCGATTTTCGTGGCGCGCGGCGTCGCGACGAGCGGCCGCGGAGCCGCGCCCATGGCGGCGATGCGCAGTCGAGCGGCAGCGTGTCTACACATCGCGCACCCGGGCAGTTCCGTCGTATAACAACGGACATGGCGCGCTTGCGCGGCATGGGACTGGCCGTCGTCTGGCTCCTCGCTCTGACCGGCACCGCCTGGGCGCAAGGCGGCACGCTGCGGGTCGGGCTGCCCATCGTCTCGCCCACGCTGGATCCGGCCACCGCGCTCGAGGGGCCAGTTTCCGTCATCGCGCGGCAAATGTTTGACACCCTCGTGCAGTACCGGGAGATCACGAGCGACATCGAGCCGGGCCTCGCCGCCCAGTGGTCGGTCTCGCGCGACGGCCTGGTGTGGACGTTCCGCCTCCGCGACGGGGTCCGCTTCCAGGACGGCACCGTGCTCACCGCCCAGCACGTGGTGGAGAGCCTCGACCGGGTGCTCCAGCCGAGCGCCCCCCACGCGCCCAGCCCGAATGCCGCCTCGCGGCTGGTGCGGGGGACCCCGGGGGTCGTGAAGGAGGTCCGCGCGGTCGACGCGCGAACCGTCCAGATCAGCCTGCTCCTGCCGTACGCCCCGCTTCCCGCGGTGCTCGCCCACCCCGCCTTCTCGATCGTGCTCGCCGGCAGCCTGGGCCAGCGCTGGATCGGGACCGGCCCGTTCGGGCTGACCGAGGCGAGCGCCGGGCGGGTGGTGCTCGATGCCCACCCGGCCTACTGGGGCGGCGCGCCGCGGTCGGCGCGGCTGATCTTCCTGGAGATCGGCGAGGGCGGCCGCGGGGAGGCGATGCTGGAAGCCCAGGCCGCGGACGTGGTGCTCATGGATACCGCGCCCGAGCGTCCGTCCGGCGTGCTGTCCGTCCCCGGCTGGCGGATCGGCTACCTGGCGCTCGAGGCCGAGAAGGAGCCCTTCAACCGGGTCAAGGCGCGCCAGGCGGTCGCCGCCGCGCTCGATCCCGCTCAGATCGCCCCCGCGGTCGGGACGGTGGGCGTTCCGCTCCTCTCGTTCCTGCCGCTCGGGGTCTGGGGACGGCGCGACGGCTCGCCGGTCGTCGAGGCCAACCCGGCCAACGCCAAGCGCCTGCTCTCGGAAGCGGGGTACCCGCGCGGCACCTCGGCGGGCCTGCTCATCGCCGACGGCGGCAAGCGGCTGGATCAGGCGAAGCTCGCCGAGGCCATCCGCGCCTCGCTGGCCACCGCCGGCATCTCGGTGTCGATCCAGGTGGAGCCGGCGGAGGCGGCGCTGCAGATGGCCCGCACCGGCCAGCACCAGATGGCGCTGCTGGAGGCGCGGGTGGAGGCGGGCGATCCGCACTTCCTCCTGTACCCGCTCTCGAGCACGGAGGGCGCCAGCAAGGGCGCGGGGGCGGTGAACATGTCCTTCTACCGCAACCGCTCGCTCGACGATCTGCTCGTCCGCGCGAGCCAGGTCTCCTTCCGTCCGGAGCGCCAGCGTCTCTACGCCCGGGCCCAGAGCATCATGGCCGAGGAGGTTCCCTGGGTTCCGCTCTACGTGCGCATGCACTGGGCCGCGGTACGTCCGGAGGTTCGCAACCTGCGCCTGCACCCGAGCGGCAATCCCCGGCTCGATCGGGTCTGGGTCGATCAGGCCGCCCAGCCGGCGTCGCCCGCCCCGGGCAGCGGGCGATGACGGATCGCCGACTCCTCCCGCTCGTCTTCTCGGTCCTCGTCGCCGGGTCGGTCCTCGTCGCCGGGCCGGTCCTCGTCGCGGCGGCCCGCGCCGGCGCCCAGGGCACCCCGCCGTCCGGCACGCTGCGCGCGGTCTTCACCTCCGATCCGCCGACGCTCGACCCGGCCCAGGCGACGGACACCACGTCCTCCGCGGTGGTGCGCCAGATCTTCGACACCCTGGTGGAGCTGGACGAGCGGCTCGAGCCCAAGCCCGCGCTCGCCGAGCGGTGGACGATCTCCTCCGATCAGCGGACCTACACCTTCACGCTGCGGCCGGGCGTGAAGTTCCAGAACGGCCGCGCGATGCGGTCGGCCGACGTGAAGTTCTCCTTCGAGCGCGCCGCCCGCGGCAAGCGACCGTGGGTCTTCGAGAAGATCGCGGGCGCCCCCGCGTTCATCAAGGGCGGGCCCGATGGGCCCGGTGAGATCACCGGACTGCGCACGCCGGACGAGCGCACCGTCGAGATCCGCCTCGACAAGCCGTTCGCTCCGTTCCTCTTCCTGATGGCCTACGACGCGGCCTCGATCGTGCCGCGCGAGGAGACCGAGCGGCTGGGCGCCGGCTTCGCCACCCACCCGGTCGGGAGCGGCGCGTTTCGCTTCAAGGAATGGCGCCGGGACGACCGTCTGGTGCTGGAGGCCTTCCCGGACCACTTTCGCGGAGCCCCCCGGCTCGAGCGGGTGGTGTTCCGCATCATCCCGGCCGAGATCACCCGCTTCAACGACTACAAGGCGGGCAACCTCGACGTGACCGACATCCCGACCGGGCACTGCCGCGCGGTCAAGGGCGATCCGGCCCTGAAGGCCCAGGTCGCGATCTGGCCGACTCTCGGAACCCACGCGGTGCGTTTCAACGTGGAGAAGCCGCCGTTCAACGATCGGCGCATCCGGCTGGCGGTGGCCCACGCCATCGATCCGAGCGGCGTGGTCCAGGGGCTGCTCGAGGGCTGCGTCATCGCGGGCAAGGGCATCCTGCCGCCCGCGCTCCCCGGCTACAACCCGGAGGTGACCGCGCCCGGCTTCGACCGGGCCAAGGCCCGCGCCCTGCTGGCCGAGGCGGGCTTCCCGGCCGGCCGCGGGCTCGGACCGATCACGTTCAACTTCAACACCGGCGATCTCAACCAGCGGATCGCCGAGCTGCTGCAGGCCCAGCTCCGCGAGGTCGGGATCACCCTCGAGCTGCGGCGCCTCGACTGGGCGGCCCATCTGAAGGTGGTGGACGCGGGCGCGATCACCATGTTCCGCCAGGGCTGGATCGCCGACTACCCGGATCCCGAGAACTTCCTCACCGTGCTCTTCCACTCGCGCAACGTGGGTGCGGCCGGCAATACCTCCCGCTATCGCAGCCCGGAGCTCGACCGCCTGTTCGACCAGGCCGATTCGATGGCGGCGGGGCCCGCCCGCATGAAGCTCTACCAGGGCGCCGAGCAGCGCCTGCTCGACGACGGGGCGTGGGTGACGCTCTACCACTACGCGAGCCGCGCCTTGATCCGCCCCGGCGTGAAGGGGCTCGAGCGCTCGCCGCTGTCCACCGCCCCCGAGTTCCTCGCGCCCCTGCGCAAAGTCCACCTGGAGTAGAAGCAGATGTGACGCCGACGGTTGTCCGCGGCCGGGCTCGTGCCGGATGCCCGCCGTTCGTGGGGAGTGCGGGGGCCATTTCTGGGCCCCCGCAGATGAAGAAAAAAACGGCAGCACAAGCAAGCGCGCGCCAGCGCGCCGGCTGACCGCCCTCGCCCCAATGCTCACCGACCTACTCGAGCCCGCCGCCAAGCGGATCCTCGCCCTCCTGCCGGTGCTGCTCGGCGTCAGCCTGCTGGTCTTCGCGCTCACCGCGGTGGGGCTCGGCGACCCGGTGCGCGCCATGCTGGGGCAGCGCGCCGATCCCGAGCTGGTCGAGCAGATCCGGCGCGACTACGCGCTCGATCGCCCGGTGTACGAGCGCTACGTGGCCTGGATGTCGCGCCTGCTGCGCGGCGATCTCGGGACCTCCTATCACCAGCAGCGCCCGGTGGCCGAGATCATCGCGGAGCGGCTGCCCGCCACCGCGCGCCTGGCGGTGGCCGCCACCGCGCTCTCGGTCGTCGTCGGCATGGGCGCGGGCGTGCTGGCCGCGCTCCGCCCCGGGCGCTTCCTCGACCAGCTCCTGATGAGCGCGGCGGTGCTGGGGATCTCCACCCCGGTGTTCTGGCTCGGCATGATGCTCTCGCTGCTCTTCGCGGTCTGGCTCGGGTGGCTCCCGGTGTCCGGTTACGGTGATGGAGCCTGGGCGAACCTGGTGCTGCCCGCCCTGACACTGGGGGCGGTCCATACCGGGACCATCGCGCGCATGGCACGCTCGAGCCTCCTGGAGGTCGTTCGCCAGGACTACATCCAGAACGCGCGCGCCAAGGGCCTGGGCGAATGGCGGGTGATGGCCAAGCACGCCCTGCGCAACGCCCTGATCCCGGTCGTCACCGTGATCGGCATCGGGCTCGCCGACCTGCTGGTGGGCGCGCCGCTCACCGAGACCGTGTTCGCCTGGCCCGGCATCGGACGGATGCTGGTGGCCGCGGTGGGCCAGCGGGACCTGCCGGTGGTGATGGGTGCGGTGCTCGTCTTCGCGGTCATCTACGTGATGGCCAACATGGTCGTGGACCTGGCCTACCTGGTCATCGACCCGCGGATCCGCCGTGGCCGCTAGCGCCCCCGCGCTCGTGCGCGTACGGCCGGAGCGGCTCGCGGGGGTTGGCGGCCGCCGGCGAGGTCGCCTCATCGTCGGCGCCGCGCTCGTCGGCCTCTTCGCGGCGTCCGCCCTCCTGGCCCCCTGGCTCGCGCCGTACGACCCGGCCGCGGTCCCCGCCGCGCTCAGCGAGACCATGCTGCGCCCGCCCGAGACCGCGCACCTGCTCGGCACCGACGCGCTCGGCCGCGATCTCCTCTCGCGCGTGCTCTATGGAGGCCGCGTCTCGCTCACGCTGGGCCTGGGTGTCGAGATCGTGACCGCGACGCTCGGGGTCGCGATCGGCCTCCTGGCCGGCTACTACGGTGGCTGGCGCGACTCGCTCCTGATGCGCGTGACCGACGTGGTGATGGCGTTCCCGTCGCTCATCCTGGCCATCGGGCTGATCGCCGTCTTCGAGGAGCCCGGCCTCGACAAGGTCGCGCTCGTCCTCGTGGTGCTCGGCTGGACGACCATCGCGCGCGTGGTGCGGGGAGAGGTGCTCTCGCTCAAGGAGCGCGACTACGTCCAGGCCGCCCGCGCCCTCGGAGTCGGGCACACCCGGATGCTGCTCCGCCATCTGCTCCCGAACGCGGTCGGCCCGGTCATCGTCGCCGCCACGATCGGCGTCGGAAGCAACATGATCGCCGAGGCCGGCCTCTCGTTCCTCGGCCTGGGCGCCCAGGCCCCCACCATCTCCTGGGGCAGCATGCTCGCCGAGGGCCAGACCTTCCTCGTCTCCGCCCCCTGGGTCGCCTTCTTCCCCGGCGCCGCCCTATTGCTCGCCGTCCTCGGCATCAACCTCCTGGGCGACGCCCTCCGAGACCTCCTAGACCCCCGCTTCAAACCCTAACCAGCTTCAAGCCCGCAGTAAGTCTCAAATAAGAAGTCGAGCGGCAAAGCCGCGAGGCCTTAACCCGCGAGATTGAGCAAGCGGAAGGGAGGGAGCGGGCGGGGGGAGGGGCGGCGGGGGTGGGCCGGGTGACCCGTTCCCTCCGGCGACCGCCTACACGATCTACCTAGAGATTGGGAACTCCTCACGCAAAGAAAACGAAGGAGCGGGTCGTGGTCAGAGGCCCACCCCCGCCGCCCCTCCCCCCGCCCGCTCCCTCCCGTCGACGCCGAGGAGCTAGCTGTGCTTGCGCAGCTCGAGCCGCCCGATCTGCCGCCGATGCACCTCGTCCGGCCCGTCCGCGAACCGCAGCGTCCGCGAGTGCGCCCACATCGACGCGAGCGGGAACTCCTGGCTCACCCCGCCGCCGCCGTGCAGCTGCATCGCCCGCTCCACCACGCGGCCGGTGATGTTCGGCACCGCCACCTTGATCTCCGCGATGGCCTGGCGCGCCGCCTTGTTGCCGACGGTGTCCATCATGTAGGCCGCGTGCAGGACCAGCAGCCGCGCCTGGTCGATCTCGATGCGCGACTCCGCGATGCGCTCGAGGGTGATGTCGTTGTCGGCCAGCGGCTTGCCGAAGGCGATCCGCTTCGTGGCCCGCTTGCACATCAGCTCGATCGCCCGCTCCGCCACCCCGATCTGCCGCATGCAGTGATGGATGCGGCCCGGACCCAGGCGCCCCTGGGCGATCTCGAAGCCGCGGCCCTCGCCGAGCAGCAGGTTCTTGGCGGGCACCCGCACGTTCTCGAACAGCACCTCGCCGTGGCCGTGGGGCGCGTCGTCGTAGCCGAACACGGTCAGCATCCGCACCACCTTGATGCCGGGCGTGTCGCGCGGGACCAGGATCATCGACTGCTGCTTGTACTTGTCGGGGTTCTTGGCGTCGGTCTTGCCCATGAAGATGAGGACCTTGCAGCGCGGGTCGCCGATGCCCGACGTCCACCACTTGTGCCCGTTGATCACGTAGTGGTCGCCGTCCCGGGTGATGCTCGACTCGATATTGGTGGCGTCGGAGGAGGCCACCTTGGGCTCGGTCATCGCGAACGCGGAGCGGATCTTGCCCTCGAGCAGCGGCTGGAGCCACTGCTTCTTGTCCTCGGGCGTGCCGTAGCGCTCCAGCACCTCCATGTTGCCGGTGTCGGGCGCCGAGCAGTTGAACGTCTCCGGCGCGATCGGGGAGCGGCCCATGATCTCGCAGAGCGGCGCGTACTCGAGATTGGTGAGGCCGGCGCCGCGCTCGCTCTCGGGGAGGAACAGGTTCCAGAGGCCGCGCTCGCGGGCCTTGGCCTTCAGCTCCTCCATGATGGGCGGGATCTGCCAGCGCGTCGGACCCGAGTTGAGCTGGTCGACGAACACCTGCTCGTTCGGCACCACGTGCTTGTTCATGAAGTCGGTGAGCTGCTCCATGTACATCTTGGTCTTCTTCGAGTACTCGAATTCCATGTGGGGCCCTCCCGGCGCCGATGGGTGTCCGCAGGTCCTCCGCGTCGCCCCAACCCTAGGGCCGAGACCTGCGATTGTCAACGCCTCCGGGCCCCCGGCCGGCTGGACTTGGAGTGCCCGGCGTGATAGAAAAATGCGAGACTTACGCGTCATCCGACGCCGACCATGCTCTCGATCTCCGACACGGCCACCGAGATGGTGAACTGGGTGTTCCCCGAGCACGCGGGAGCGCCCGGGCAGATCCACGGCGGGCGCATGATGCAGTGGATCGCGACCTGCGGCACCATCGCGGCCTCGCGGGTGGCCCGCGGCAACGTGCTGCTCGGGGCCCTCGACGATATCGACTTCCTGCACCCGGTGAAGGTGGGGGAGGTCGCGGTGCTGCGGGCCCAGGTGGAGTACGTGGGCCGCTGCTCCCTCGAGGTCGGGGTGCGGGTCTACGCCGAGAAGCCGGCCACCGGCGAGCGGGCCCTGACGCTGTCCTCCCACCTGGTCTTCGTGAAGGTGGACGAGCACGGCAAGCCCCTGCCGGTTCCGCAGGCGGTGATGCCGCGCGGGGCCGAGGAGGAGGCGCTGCACGCGGCGGCGGGTGAGCGGCGGGCCCGCCGGCTGGAGCGCTTCGAGCGGCGCGCGGAGCGCATGCGCGAGGTGGACGACGACGCGACCCCCGAGCAGCTCCGCTGGACGTTCGAGTCCTGCCGGTCGGTGCTGCCGGAGGACCTCCTGTTCGGCAACACCATGTTCGCGGGCAAGCTCCTGCTCGACATCGACGAGGCGGGCGGTATCCTCTCCATGCGGTACTGCCGGGGCCTGGTCATGACCGCGTGCCTGGACGCGCTCGACTTCTACGCCCCGATCCACGCGAACGAGGTCGTGACGTTCAAGGCGGGCCTCAACCACGTCGGGACAACTTCTCTGGAGATAGGGGTGAAAGTGCTGAGCGAGGTGCCGTGGACCGGCGAGGTCAAGCACGCCTGCACCGCCTACCTCTCCTTCGTCCACCTGGGCTCGGACCCGAGCGCGCCGCTGCGTCCGCGGCCGTGCCCGCCGTTCACCCCCGAGACCCCGGCCGAGCAGCGCCGCTTCACCCTGGCGCTCGAGCGGCGGGCCCGGCGGCTGGAGCGGGTCAAATCATTGAAGCGGCTATCCCCGAGCGGGTAGGAGACCGGTATGTCTGGACACTCACGGTGGTCGCAGATCAAGCGGAAGAAGGGCAAGACGGACGTCCAGCGCGGGAAGCTCTTCTCGAAGATCCTGCGCGAGATCACCGTCGCGGCCAAGAACGGCGGCGGCGATCCCAAGGGCAACCTGCGCCTGAAGGCGGCCACGGAGTCGGCGCGGGCGGCCAACATGCCCGCCGACAACATCAAGCGCGCCATCCAGAAGGGCACCGGCGAGCTCCCGGGCGAGTCATACGACGAGATCGCCTACGAGGGCTACGGGGCGGGCGGGGTGGCGGTGATGGTGCGGACCCTCACCGACAACAAGAACCGCACCGGCCCCGAGATCCGGCACATCTTCGAGAAGAACGAGGGCCGGATGGGCACCGCCGGCTGCGTGGCCTGGATGTTCGACCGCCGCGGGATGATCGAGGTGGACGCCCAGAAGGTGAAGGAGGACGACCTGCTCGAGAAGGCGCTCGAGTCGGGGGCGACCGACGTGCGTCAGGTAGAAAAAGTGTTCGAGGTGACCGCGAACCCTGATGAAATGGAGACGGTCCGGCAGGCGCTCGAGCGGCAGGGCATGCCGGTGGTCGAGGCGCGGGTGGACATGGTGCCCCAATCCACGGTGAAGGTGGAGGGCAAGGAGGCCGCGGCGGTGCTGCGGCTCATCGAGGCCCTCGAGGAGCAGGACGACGTCCAGTCCGTTTACTCCAACTACGACATCGCCGACGAGGTCATCGACGCCATCACCGCGGCCTAGCGCGCTGCGCGTCATGGGGGTGGACCCGGGGCTCGTCGCCACCGGGTTCGGCGTGCTGGAAGCGGGCGCGGGCGGCGTCACCGTCCGCGACGCCGGAGTCATCAGCACCACCACCGGCCAGCCGCTCGAGGCCCGGCTCAACGCGCTCCACCAGGCGGTGCACCGGATCATCGAGCTGCAGGCCCCGGGCCTCCTCGTGGTCGAGGACCTCTACACCGAGTACAAGTTCCCGCGCACCGCGATCCTCATGGGCCACGCCCGGGGCGTGATCTACCTTGCCGCGCGGCAGCTGGGCGTCGCGGTGGTCGCGCTCGCTCCCTCGGAGGTCAAGCGCGCCATGACCGGCAACGGCGCCGCGGGCAAGGCCCAGGTCCAGCGCGCGGTCCAGACCGTGCTCGGGCTCAAGGAGCTGCCGCGCCCCTCGCACGTGGCCGACGCGCTCGGGCTCGCGGCCACCGGGATGTCCCGGATGACGGGGAGGTTTCCGGCTGCCGTGGGTGGGCGGACGTTCGGAAGCTTCTCTTCAGCTGCGGGGGCCCAGAAATGGCCCCCGCACTCCCCCATGTCCGCGGTCGACCGGCGCGGTGGCGGTGGAGTCGCCAGGCCCGCGGTCGACCGGCGCGGCTGGCGGTGGAGTCGGCCAGGCCCGCGGTCAACCCGGCGCGGCTGGCGGTGGAGTCGGCCAGGCCCGCGGTCAAGCCGGCGCGGCTGGCGGTGGAGTCGGTTCGGCCCGTGATCAAGCCGGCGCGGCCGGCGGTCGATCCGGTGCGACCTGCGGTCAACCCGGGGCGGCCGGCGTGATCGCGTCGCTGCGGGGGCGGCTGCGGCGGAAGCTCGAGGACCGGATCGTGGTCGAGGCGGCCGGGGTGGGGTACGAGGTGTTCGTGCCGCCGGTCACCCAGCAGGAGCTGGTGCACGCCAAGGCCGCCGAGGGCGACGCGGCCGACGAGGTGGCCCTGGCGATCCACTACCACGCCACCCAGAACCAGCCGCGGCCGGTGCTCATCGGGTTCACGTCGGAGCTCGACCGCGAGTTCTTCGAGAAGCTGATCACGGTGAAGGACGTGGGGCCGCTGGTGGCGGCGCGCTCGCTGGCCGCGCCGGTGGGGGAGATCGCCGCCGCCATCGCGCGCCAGGACGAGGGGTACCTGAGGCGGCTGCCCGGCATCGGACCGCAGAAGGCCAAGAACATCGTCGCCCAGCTCCAGGCCAAGGTCGCCAAGTTCGCGCTGGCCCGGCCGGAGGCGGCGGTCCCCGGAGCCGTCCGCGGCCGCCGCCCCGCCGGACGAGGAAGGCCTGCGCGGCATGGTCTTCGAGATCCTGGTCAAGCAGCTCGGCCACCGCCCGAGCGAGGCGGCGCAGCTCATCAGCGCCGCGCTCAGCCGGCGGCCCGGCGTGACCACGCCCGAGGAGCTCTTCGACGAGATCTACCGCGGCGGGGTGCGGCCGTGACCGACGAGGCGCGCGTGATGAGCCGGGTGGCGCTGCCCGACGAGACCCAGGTGGAGCGGCAGCTCCGCCCGCAGCGCCTCGAAGAGTATGTCGGCCAGCGCGCGGCGGTGGAGAGCCTGCGGGTGTCGGTCGAGGCGGCGCGGCAGCGGGCCGAGCCGCTCGATCACGTGCTGCTCTCCGGGCCGCCGGGGCTCGGCAAGACCACGCTCGCCACCATCATGGCCAACGAGATGGGCGCCTCGATCGTGACGACCGCGGGGCCCTCGCTCGAGCGCGGCGCCGACCTCATGGGCATCCTGACCAACCTGGCCGAGCGGGACGTGCTGTTCATCGACGAGATCCACCGGCTGCCCCGCGTGGTCGAGGAGCTGCTCTACCCGGCCATGGAGGACTTCTCGATCAACTTCGTGATGGACAAGGGGCTCAACGCGCGCACCATGCGCATCCCGCTCCGGCCCTTCACGATGGTGGGCGCGACGACGCGCCCGGGCATGCTCTCCTCGCCGCTGCGGGAGCGCTTCGGGATCTTCCACCACCTCGACTTCTACTCCGACGAGGATCTCGCCGCGATCATCCGCCGCTCCGCCTCGATCCTGGGGATGGACGTCGCCCCGGGTGGCGCCGAGGCCATCGCGCGCCGGGCGCGCGGGCACCCCGCGCATCGCCAACCGGCTGCTCCGCCGGGTGCGCGACTACGCGCAGGTGAAGGCCGACGGCGTGGTCACCGCCCCTCTGGCCGGGCGCGCGCTCGACCAGGAAGGGGTGGACGAGGTCGGGCTCGACCGGCTCGACCGCCGGTTCCTCACCGCGATCATCGAGCAGTACAAGGGCGGCCCGGTGGGCCTCGAGGCCATCGCGGCCACCATCAACGACGAGGCGGAGACGCTCGCCGAGGTGGTGGAGCCCTTCCTGCTCAAGATCGGCTACGTGGTGCGGAGCCCGAGCGGGCGCAAGGCCACCCCCGCGGCCTACGCGCACCTGGGCCACACGGTTCCCGCGTCGCCGAGCGGGCAGGGGCAGCTCCCGCTCTAGCCGCGGACGGCGTATCGCGATGCGCGATCTCGGGAAAATGCTTCTGGGTTTCGGTGCCCTGATGGTATGCCTGGGACTGATCCTGCTCTTCGCGGGAAATCTGTCGGGAAGGATTCCATGGCTCGGACGACTGCCGGGGGACATCCACATCCAGCGGGGCAACTGGTCGCTCTACTTCCCGCTCGCGACCTGCCTCGTCATCTCGGTGGTCCTCACGCTGCTCTTCTCGCTCTTCGGCCGGCGCTGACCCTCGCGCTCCGCGGCCTGCTGGCGCTGGTCCCGATGCTCTCGGTGATCCTCGGCGCGGGTCCGGCCCTGGCCGCGGGCGACATCCGGGTGGCCATCGCCGACGGGCTCAAGACGGTCGAGGTGGGCGGCGGGCCCATGATGGTGAGCGACCTGGCCGGGCGATCGGTGGTGAACGATTCCCCCACGTGGCTCCGCGCCACGCTCAAGAACGGCGCCATCGAGGTCGCGGGCCGCCGGGTCGAGGGTCTGCGTCTGGCCCCCGCCGACGTCGGCTCGCTGCGCACCAACAACCGCGAGTATCCCGGGGCGCTCGAGATCGTCAAGAGCGGCGACGGGCTGACCGTGATCAACGAGCTGCCGCTCGAGGACTACCTGGCCGGCGCGGTCAAGGCCGAGGCCGGGGACAAGATGCCGCTCGAGATGCTGAAGGCCCAGGCGATCGTGGCCCGGACCTACGCGGCGTACCATCGGCGGCTCAACGCGGAGAAGGCCTTCCACCTGGTCGCCTCGACGCTGAACCAGCAGTACGTGGGCCGGGTGCCGGCCGACTCGGTGGTGTGGACCGCGGTCCGGGAGACCGCGGGCCAGGTGCTCCTCTGGCAGGGCGAGCTGTTCCCCGCCTTCTACCACACCGACAGCGGCGGCTACACCGAGGACCCGCGGGTGGTCTTCGCGGCCTCGAACATGCCGGCGCTCAAGCCGGTTCGCGTCGAGTTCCCGTCGGAGTCGCCCCACCAGCGCTGGCGCCTCGAGCTGCCGCTCTCCGAGCTGTCGGCGGCCCTGCTGCGGGGCGGGATCTCGATCGGGCGCGTGGTGGCCCTCGACGTGCTCGAGCGGAGCGTGTCCCTCCGGGTGGCCCGCATCGCGGTGCGCGGCACCGCGGGCACCGTGACCCTGCGGGGCAACGATCTGCGGCGCCTGGTGGGGTACGACACGCTCAAGAGCACGCTCTTCGCGGTCGCGGTGGTGGGGCCGATGGTGCGCTTCGTGGGACGCGGCTACGGGCACGGGGTCGGCCTCGACCAGTGGAGCGCCAAGACCATGGCCGACCAGGGCTACAACGCGCAGCGGATCGTCCTCTACTACTATCCGGGCGCGATGCTCTCCACGCTGCCCGCCTTCTCCGGCGCGCCCCCCATTGTCCGCTGAGCCCCGCCCCGGGGGCGCGCTGGCCTGGGAGGAATTCGAGCGCGTCGACATGCGCGTGGGCGTGGTGATCGACGCCCAGGAGTTCCCGGAGGCGCGGCGCCCGGCGCTCAAGCTCGCGATCGACTTCGGGCCGCTCGGCGTCAAGCGGTCGAGCGCGCAGATCACCGACCGCTACACGCCGGCGGCGCTCGTCGGCCGGCGCGTGGTGGCGGTCGTCAACTTCCCGCCGAAGCGGATAGGCCCCTTCGTCTCCGAGGTGCTCGTGCTCGGGGCGTACGGCGAGGGGGGCGAGGTCATCCTGCTGCGGCCGGACTTCGAGGTGTTGCCCGGGGCGCGGATCGGGTAGCCGCCTCTCTCGCGCGAGGCGGGCCGGGGAGCGGCGGGGCGCGGCGGGGGGCACCCCCTCGCCGGGACACGCTGAGTCGCTACCCGCGGCGCCGTCTCGATCGGGCCACGAGACCGAAGGTCTCAGCCTTCGACAGCGCGCAGAAGACACGGTCCCGGCGAGGGGGTGCCCCCCGCCCCGCGCCTCTCCCCGGCCCGGTCACCCTCGTTGGCCAGGCATTCTCTTCCCTCGGTCGCTCTCTCTGGTTCGGGGGCGCGTGGGCTACACTTCAGTCTCGATGGATGCTCCCTCTTCGACTATGAGCTGCCGCCCGAGCTGATCGCGCAGGAGCCGGCGGAGCCGCGGGATGCTTCGCGGCTGCTGGTGCTGGATCGGGCGGCGGGGGCGTGGGAGGATCGCGGGTTCGCCGAGCTGCCGGAGCTGCTGCGGGCCGGGGATTGCCTGGTGGCGAACCGGAGCCGGGTGATGCCGGCGCGGCTGCTGGGTGCGGCGGAGCCGGGCGGGCAGCGCGGTGGAGCTGCTGCTGATTCGTCCGGTCGGCGGCGAGCGGTGGGAGGCGATGGTGCGACCGGGCCGTCGCTGTCGCGGTCGGGCGCGCGCATCGAGCTGGCCGGAGGCGCGGCGCGGGCCCAGGTGGTGGGCGAGGGGAGCGAGGGCACGCGCGTCGTGGCGATCGAGGCGCCGTGGCCGGTGCGGGAGCTGATGGAGCGGCACGGGTTGCCGCCGTTGCCGCCCTACATCGGCCGGCACGACGCGCCGAAGCCGGAGGATCGTGAGCGCTACCAGACGGTGTACGCGCGCGAGGACGGCTCGGTGGCGGCGCCCACCGCGGGCCTGCACTTCACGCCGGAGCTGCTCGCGCGGCTCGAGCGCTGCGGAGTCGAAGTCCACTACCTCACGCTGCACGTGGGGCCCGGGACGTTCCGCCCGCTCCGCGCCGGGCGGGTGGAGGAGCACCGGATGGAGGCCGAGCCCATCGACATCCCCGAGTCGACCGCGGCGGCGGTCGAGCGGGCCCGGCGCGAGGGGCGCCGCGTCGTCGCGGTGGGGACGACGACCACCCGGGCGCTCGAGTGGGCGGCCGGCGAGGACGGCCGGGTGCGCGCGGGGACGGGGCCGGCGGATCTGTTCATCCGGCCCGGCCACCGCTTCCGCGTGGTGGACGCGCTCGTCACCAATTTCCACCTGCCGCGCTCGAGCCTGCTCGTCCTGGTGTCGGCCTTCGCGGGGCGCGAGCTCGTCCTGGCCGCCTACCGCCACGCGGTGGCGGCCCGCTATCGCTTCTACTCGTACGGCGACGCGATGCTGATCCACTGAGGCATGAGCGGCTTCCGCTTCGAGCTCGTCAAGACCGACGGCGCCGCGCGCCTCGGCCGGATCCTCACCGCGCACGGGGCGGTCGAGACGCCGGCCTTCATGCCGGTGGCGACGCAGGGCTCGGTCAAGAGCCTCGCTCCCTCGGATCTGCTCGCCGCGGGCGCCCAGATCGTGCTGGCCAATACCTACCACCTGATGCTGCGGCCGGGACACGAGCTCGTGCGTGAGCTGGGCGGCCTGCATCGGTTCATGGGCTGGGACGGGCCGATCCTCACCGACTCGGGCGGCTTCCAGGTCTTCAGCCTCTCGAAGCTGCGGCGGATCGGGGAGGAGGGCGTGGAGTTCCGCTCCCACGTCGACGGCTCGCTCCGGACCCTCACGCCGGAGTCGTGCGTGGCGGTACAGCACGCGCTGGGCGTCGACGTGCTGCATCCGCTCGACGAGTGCCTGGCGCACCCGGCCACCGTGGCCGAGACCGAGCGCTCGCTGGCGCTGACCGAGCGCTGGCTCACCCGGGCGATCGCCGCGCACCGGACCGCGGGCTCGCCCGGCGCCTTGTTCGGGATCGTGCAGGGTGGCTCCTACGAGCCGCTGCGGCGCCGCGCGGTGGAAGCGATCGGCGGCCTGGACCTGCCCGGCCATTCGATCGGCGGGCTGGCGGTGGGAGAGCCCAAGCCGGTGATGTACGACATCACCGAGCTGGTGGCCGGGCTCCTGCCCGCGGACCGGCCGCGCTACCTCATGGGGGTCGGGAAGCCGACCGACCTGGTCGAGGCGGTCGCGCGCGGCGTCGATCTCTTCGACTGCGTGCTGCCCACCCGGAACGCCCGCAACGGCCAGGCCTTCACGCCGGACGGGCCGATCAACATCGGCAACGCGCGATTCGCCCGGGACGGGGCGCCGCTCGACCCGGAGTGCGCCTGCGAGGGGTGCCGCCGCTTCTCGCGAGCCTATCTGCGCCACCTCTTCGCGGCCCGCGAGCTGCTCGCCTATCGGCTGATGACGCTCCACAACCTGACGTTCTACCTGGGGCTCATGCGCGACATGCGCCGGGCGGTGGCCGATGGCGCGTTCGGGCGGTTCCGATCTCGGTTTCTCGCGCGATATGGGGTAGAATCCGTGGGCGACTCGGCCGACTCACCCGCTGACTCGGAGGCGTGACCTTCATGGTGGATCTCGCATACGCAATGGGGCCGTCGCCTGCCGGCGGCAACGGCGGCGGCATCATGTCCGTCCTGCCCCTGATGATCGGCATGTTCGCGATCATGTACTTCCTGATCATCCGGCCGCAGCAGAAGCAGAAGAGGGACCGCGAGGCCCTCCTCTCCGCGGTCAAGAAGGGCGATCGGGTCGTCATGTCGAGCGGGCTCTACGGGACCGTGGTGGGCCTGTCCGAGCACACCGTCACCGTGAAGGTGGCCGAGCAGGTCAAGATGGAGTTCGAGCGCTCCGCGATCGGCCGGATCGTGCCCGTCGCGGGCGACAAGGAGTCGTCGGCCTAGATGCGGCGCAACCTCGGTCTTCGCATCGGCCTCGTGATCGTGGTGATCGCGGTGTCGGTGTGGTATCTCTACCCGCCCCGCTCCAGCATCAACCTGGGCCTCGATCTCCAGGGCGGCATCCATCTCGTGCTCGGGGTGGACGTCGACAAGGCGCTGGAGGCGCAGGTCGAGCGGGCGGGGGACACGGTGCGCGGCGAGCTCGAGAAGAAGGGCATCGCGGTCTCCAAGATCGAGCGGCGCGGGATCTCCGATCTCGCGATCCAGATCGCGAGCCCGCAGAGCTGGGACAGCGCCCTCACGACGGCCACCGAGGTCCTGGGCGCCTTCGACCGCAAGGAGGCCGATCAGGCGGCGGGCCGGATCGTCATGACCCTCAAGCCGCGCGAGGCGACCCAGATCCGCGAGCTGGCGGTGCGCCAGGGGCTCGAGACGATCCGCAACCGGGTGGACCAGTTCGGGGTCGCCGAGCCCTCCATCCAGCAGCAGGGCGAGAACCGCATCCTGGTCCAGCTCCCGGGCGTCCAGGATCCGGCGCGGGCGAAGGCGTTGATCGGCAAGACCGCGCTCCTCGAGTTCAAGCTGGTGGACGACAAGGTCGACCCCGAGAGCGCGCTCCGCTCCGGGGTGCCGGACGGGGACGAGATCCTCTACCAGCGGCGGGTGGACAAGGAGACCCATCAGGAGCGCAAGGTGCCGTTCGTCGTTCAGAAGAAGGCCTACGTGACCGGCCGCGACGTGGCCACCGCGCGGGTCTCGATCGACCAGAACACGAGCGAGCCCTACGTCTCGGTCGACTTCAACGCGGCGGGCGGGAAGGCCTTCTCGGATCTGACCGACGCCAACGTCGGCCGGCGGCTCGCCATCGTGCTGGACGGCAACATCCACTCCGCCCCGCAGATCCGCGAGCGCATCCCGTCCGGGCGCGCCCAGATCACCGGCGGCTTCACCTCCGCGGAGGCCACCGACCTGGCCATCGTGCTGCGGGCGGGCGCGCTGCCCGCCCCGGTCCAGGTGCTCGAGGAGCGCACGGTGGGGCCGTCGCTCGGCGCCGACTCGGTCCGCCAGGGCATCATCGCGATCCTGGCCTCGACCGCGCTGGTGTTCGTGTTCATGATGGCCTACTACCGCCTCTCCGGCCTGATCGCCGACGTGGCGCTCGGCCTCAACCTGTTGCTGCTGCTCGCGACCATGGCCGGCTTCCACGCGACCCTCACGCTGCCCGGCATCGCCGGGATCGCGCTCACGATCGGCATGGCGGTGGACACGAACATCCTCATCTTCGAGCGCATCCGCGAGGAGCTCCGCGGGGGGAAGACCATCCGCGGCGCCATCGAGGCGGGCTTCTCCCGGGCGTTCAAGACCGTCATCGATACCCACGTCACGGTCCTGGTGTCGGGCCTCATCCTGTTCCAGTTCGGGACCGGCCCGGTCAAGGGCTTCGCGGTGACGCTCATGATCGGCATCGCGGCCAGCCTCTTCACCGCGGTCTTCTTCACGCGCCTGCTCTTCGACCTGCTGTACATGGGCTCGCACAAGCGCGAGTCGCTGTCGATCTGACCGCCATGTTCGAGCTCTTCCACAACCCCAACTTCGACTTCATCGGCCGGCGGCGCTGGGCCTACATCATCTCGGCCCTCTTCATCCTGGCCGGCTTCGGCTCCATGGTGGCCAAGGGCGGCCTGCGCTACGGGATCGACTTCTCGGGCGGCACCCTGATCCAGGTGCGCTTCGAGAAGCCGGTGCCGGTGGACCGCATCCGGCGCGCGCTCGAGACGGTGCGGATGGGCGAGAGCGTGATCCAGGAGTTCGGCGACACGCGGGAGTACCTGCTCCGCCTGCCGGCCGTCGAGGCCGCCTCCGAGGAGGTGACCAAGCAGGCGCTGGCCGCCCTCGCCAAGGAGCCCGAGCTGGGCACCCCCGAGGTCCGGCGCGTGGAGTACGTGGGCCCCCAGGTGGGCCGCGACCTCCAGATCCAGGCGATCTATGCCGCCCTCTGGAGCGTCGCCGGCATCCTCGCCTACATCGCGATCCGCTTCGACATGCTGGGGGGGCTGGCCTCGGTCGCGGCCATCGTCCACGACGTGCTCATCTGCCTCTCGGCCATGTCGCTGACGAACCGGGAGATGTCCCTGCCGATCCTGGCCGCCCTCCTGACGATCATCGGGTACTCGGTCAACGACACGATCGTGGCCTACGACCGGGTACGGGAGAACCGGACCAAGGGCGCTCGCCGCAAGGGTGAGTCGTTCGCGACTCAGATCAACAACGCCATCAACCAGACCCTGTCCCGGACCGTGCTCACCGCCCTGACCGTCTTCTTCACGACCGCCGTCCTCTACCTGTTCGGGGGCAAGGTCCTGGAAGACATGGCGTTCGTCCTGACCATCGGGGTCGTGACCGGCACCTTCTCGACGGTCTACATCGCCGGCTCGCTGATCGTGGACTGGCAGGGCTGGCGCGAGCGGTGGATGGCCCGAAGGAAGAAAGCGGTAGCAAAAGCCTGATTTTAGTGGCAGAATTTGAGGTCAACCTGAGGAGGCGCTGGGTTGACCCAACTGCAGACGCTGATCGAGGAGATTCCCAAGTACCAGCCTGCCGCTGACTTGGCCCTCCTGGAGCGCGCCTACCGGTTCTCCGAGCTCTCCCACGAAGGACAGCAGCGCGCCTCGGGCGAGCCCTACCTGTCCCACCCCCTGGAGGTCGCCGGCCTCCTGGTCAACTTCAAGATGGACGTGACCACGGTCACGGCGGGCCTGCTCCACGACGTGCTGGAGGACACCAAGGCCACCAAGGGGGACCTCCAGCGGGAGTTCGGGGCCGAGATCGCGGACCTGGTCGACGGGGTGACGAAGATCGGCAAGCTGGCCTTCTCCTCCCGGGAAGAGCGCCAGGCCGAGAACTTCCGCAAGATGCTGGTGGCCATGGCGCGCGACCTGCGCGTGCTGATGATCAAGCTGGCCGACCGGCTGCACAACATGCGAACGCTGCAGTACCTGCCTCCCGACAAGGCCCGCAAGATCGCCCAGGAGACGCTCGACATCTACGCCCCGCTCGCCCACCGCCTGGGCATGGCCAAGGTCAAGGCCGAGCTGGAGGACCTGGCCCTCCGCGTGCTCCACCACGAGGACTACCAGGAGCTGATGCGGCGGGTGGCCAAGCGGCGGCTCGAGCGGGAGGCGGAGATCAACAACCTGATCACCCTCCTGCACGACAAGCTGGCCGAGGTGGGGATCGGGTCCAAGATCGCGGGGCGGCCCAAGCACTTCTACTCGATCTGGAAGAAGATGCACGAGGGCGGCCGGGAGTTCGACGAGATCTACGACCTGACCGCGGTCCGGGTGCTGACCAGCTCGGTCCGCGACTGCTACGGCGCCCTCGGGGTGGTGCACTCGCTGTGGAAGCCGGTGCCCGGGCGATTCAAGGACTTCATCGCGATGCCCAAGGTCAACATGTACCAGTCGCTCCACACCACGGTCATCGGGCCCAAGGGCGACCCGGTCGAGATCCAGATCCGCACCTACGACATGCATCGCATCGCGGAGGAGGGCATCGCGGCCCACTGGCTCTACAAGGAGAAGCGGAGCGACCGCGACAAGTTCGACGACGCCTTCACCTGGCTGCGCCAGCTCCTGGAGTCCCAGAAGGAGACGAGCGACCCCAAGGAGTTCCTCGACAGCGTGCGCCTCGACCTCTTCCCGGACGAGGTCTACGTGTTCACGCCCCGCGGGGACGTGAAGGCGCTGCCGGAGGGCGCGACCCCGGTCGACTTCGCCTACGCGGTCCACACCGACGTGGGCCACCACTGCGTCGGGGCCAAGGTCAACGGCAAGCTGGTGCCGCTGCGCTACACCCTGCGCCAGGGCGACATCCTCGAGATCGTCACGTCGCCCACCCAGCACCCGAGCCGCGACTGGCTCAAGATCGTCAAGTCCAACCGCGCCCGCGCCAAGATCAACCAGTGGCTGAAGATCGAGGAGCGCACCCGTTCGCTGGCCCTCGGCCGCGAGCTGTTCGAGCGCGAGGCCAAGAAGTACCGGCTGGCCCCGGGGACGCTGCTCGCCTCCGACGAGATGAAGAAGCTGATCGGCGAGCTCGGGTTTCCGTCGTCCGACGACCTGCTGGCCTCGATCGGCTACGGGAAGACCTCGATCCAGACGGTCCTGGGCAAGCTGGCCCCCGCCGCGGTGCACGACACCGACGCGGCCACCGAGGCCAGGCCGGCGCGGCCCGCGCGCAAGGGGGAGGGCCCCGCGGTCCGGATCCGCGGCGTGGACGACCTCCTGGTGCGCTTCGCCAAGTGCTGCTCCCCGGTTCCGGGCGACGGCATCGTCGGGTTCATCACCCGCGGGCGCGGCCTCACCGTGCACGCCCGCGACTGCCTCACGGTGGCCAAGAACGTGCTCGACAAGGAGCGGCTGGTCACGGTGGAGTGGGGCGCGGCCGAGCCGGCCAAGCGCCCGGTGCGCATCGCGGTCTACATCGGGCGCGACCGGCCGGGCCTGCTCGCCGAGATCACCGCCGCCATCTCGTCCCGGCAGGGCAACATCATCAAGGCCGAGATCACGGTCACCGACGATCGGAAGGGGCTCAACCACTTCGTGGTGGAGGTCGAGGACCTGCGCCAGCTGCAGGACATCATGCAGGCCATCCGCGAGGTGAAGGACATCGTCAACGTCGAGCGGGTTCGCGGCCTCTAGCGCCCGCCCGTGACCGCCCCGCGGTCAGCATGACCCGCCGGGAGTTCGAAGCCCTCGTCGACACCGCCCTCCGCCGCCTGCCCCGCGCCTTCCGCGACAAGCTCGCCAACATCGCCGTCGTGGTCGAGGACTGGGCCGACGACGCGACCCTCGACGAGATGGGCATCGAGCCTCCCGATACCCTCTATGGGCTCTACCGGGGGGTGGACATCACCCGCCGGGACTCCTCCTACGGCAACGTGCTGCCCGACACCATCCACATCTACCAGGGGCCGATCGAGGAGGACTGCGACGACCCCGAGGAGATGGCGGATCTCGTCCGCGACGTGGTGGTCCACGAGGTGGGCCACTACTTCGGCCTCGACGACGAGACCATGGATGGCATCGACGGGGAGCGGGGCTAGCGCCGCATCCGCAAGATTTTTGCTTGACAGGAATTTCATTTGTCCCTATGGTTTCAGCATACGCTGAAAATGACGGCACAAGTGAAAGTGGACGTGAAGGGATGGCGAAAGCAGACGATATCAGGATGCTGGCGGCGCAGAGAGTGCGCGAGCTAATGGGCAAGGCCAGCGGCTGGGAGCAGTCTGTCGACGTGAAGTCTGGATCACAAACTATTGATTTGTTGATCAAATTCAAGATGGGCGATCGACCTCACGCCATCGCGATCGGAGTGACTTCCCTCGGCCAGCCTCGGCAGATCCGGGAGGCGGTGACACGCCTTTCGGAGATCAGGCGGGAGATGCCCGAGGCGTACCCGGTGGCGGTCTCTCCGTACATCAGCCCGCAGAGCGCGGCCCTGCTGAAGCGCAGCGGGCTCGGGTACCTGGACCTCTCCGGGAACTGCTACCTGAGCTTCGAGAACGTGCTGATCGAGAAGGAGGGGAAGCCGAACCTGCGCCCCTCCACCCGGCCGCTCAAGTCGCTGTTCGCGCCCCGGGCCACGCGGGTCGTGCGGGTCATGCTGGTCGACCCCCAGCACGCCTGGCGGCTCGAGGAGCTGGCCAAGGCGTCGGAGGTGAGCCTGGGGCACGCCCACAACGTCATCAAGCGGCTCGAGGAGCTGTCCTGGGTGGAGCGCAACGGCCAGCAGCGCATCCAGCTCGCCCGGCCGGGCGACCTGCTGGACGCCTGGGTCGAGGCCTACTCCTACCGGCAGAGCGACGTGCAGGCCTACTTCTCGCCGGAGCGGATCACCCGGGGGCTGGTGGCCGAGCTGGGCCGGGCGGCCCACGAGGCGCGACGCCGCTACGCGTTCACGCTGCACTCCGGCGCGGCCCTGGTGGCGCCCAACGTGCGGTTCCCGGCCATCCACTGCTACCTCGAGGGCGATCCCGAGCCGGTGGCGAAGGCCCTCGGGCTGCGGCCGGGGGAAGGCGAGGGCAACGTCTACCTGCTGGCCCCCTACGATCCGGGCGTCTTCTACGCCCCGATGGCCAAGGGCGGGCTCCCGGTGGTCTGCCTGCCGCAGCTCTACGCCGATCTCTATCACTACGAGCGACGGGGGCGGGAACAGGCCGCACACCTCCGGCGCGAAGCGATGGGCTACTGAATCCCAGAGGGGAGGGAGGTGAGACCCCACATGCCGAAGCGCAAGAAGGCCGTCAAGAAGGGTGGCAAGAAGAAGGCCACCAAGAAGGGTAAGCGGAAGTAGTCAGCCGCGCGCGAGTTGTGAGTCTTCTCAGGAAAGGGGGTGACGACCTCATGGCGAAGAAGAAGAAGGCGGCCAAGAAGAAGAAGAAGTAACGCTGTTGTCGTGCGGTGGGGGGTGGCGGCCTCCCACCGGGACTCTTACTAGCTACTGCCAGGCTTCACGAGGACGGCGGGGGGTGGCGACACCCCCCGTCCCCTTTTCATGCTCGGACCTCAGACGACCTTGACGACCTTGCCCGCTTTGAGGCAGCGCGTGCAGACCTTCATGCGCTCGACCCTGCCCTTGACCCGTGCCCGCATCGACACGAGGTTGACGTTCCAGCGCCGCTTGGTCACGTTGTGGGCGTGACTGATGCGGTTGCCGACGGCCGGACCCTTCCCGCAGACATCGCAACGCTGAGCCATGCTGATCCCCTGCTGAGTTGTGTGTGTGGTTTGCCGGACGAAGCGTTTCTTTATAGCATGGCGACTGGCATGAGGCAAACCGTTGCCCCCGAGTAAGTCGACGGGCGCCGCGGGCCGCCGCGCGGGCCCGGAGGCGGCCCATCCCCTCGCGACGGCGCTGCAGTTCGTCAAGGGCATCGGGCCGCAGCGGGCCAAGCTCCTCGCCAACCTGGGCCTCCACACCGTGGAGGACGCCCTCTACTACCTCCCGACGCGCCACGAGGACCGCAGCCAGCTCACGCCGCTCCGGAGCCTCAAGCCCAACGACGTGACCACGGTGTCCGGGACGATCCGCGCGGTCAGCCCGCCCCCGCGCGGGCGGCCGCGGGTGCCGCTGTCGGCGCTGCTGAGCGACGGCACCGGGTTCCTCACCTGCGTGTGGTTCGGCCAGGCGTACCTCGAGCGCGTGTTCCAGCGGGGCCAGCGGCTCATCGTCCACGGCAAGGTCCAGCGCTATCGCTCGGGGCCGCTGCAGATGCAGGTCAAGGACTTCGAGATCGTGGAGGACGAGAGCGGGGACGGCGCGGGCGAGCCCGGCGACGAGACCCTGCACACCGGTCGCCTCGTGCCGGTCTACGGGCTGACCCGCGGCCTCACCGCGCGGCCGATGCGTCGGCTCATGAAGCGCCTGGTCGACGGCTACGTGGACGGCCTCGACGACCCGCTGCCGGACACCCTGCGCGCGCGCCACCACCTGGAGCTGCTGAGCCTGGCCCTGCGCGCCGGCCACTTCCCCAAGACGGATGCCGACTACGCCTCCGCGCGGCGGCGGCTCGTCTACGACGAGTTCCTGCTGCTGCAGCTCGGCCTCGCGATCCGCCGGCACCGCCAGGGGCGGCAGCCGGGCCTGGCCATGAACCCGCCCGGCGCCCTGGCCCGGCGCCTGCTCGCCTCGCTCCCGTTCGCGCTCACGCCCGCGCAGGAGCGGGTGTGGCGCGAGATCCGGATGGACATGGCCGCGCCCTATCCGATGAACCGGCTCCTGCAGGGCGACGTGGGCTCGGGCAAGACGGTGGTGGCCGCGCTCGCGATCCTCACCGCGGTGGAGTCGGGCTACCAGACCGCGCTGATGGCTCCGACCGAGATCCTGGCCGAGCAGCACCTGATGACCCTGACCCAGCTCCTCGAGCCCCTCGCGGTGGAGGTGGCGCTCCTCACCAACGCGGTGAAGGGCAAGGCCCGCGAGCGGGTGGGCGCGGGGACCGCGGACGGGAGCATCAAGTGCGTGGTGGGCACCCACGCGCTCGTGCAGGGCGACGTGCGCTTCCGGCGTCTCGGTCTCGCGGTGGTGGACGAGCAGCATCGCTTCGGGGTGAACCAGCGCGCGACCCTCCGGGGCAAGGGCGAGAGCCCGGACGTGCTCGTGATGACCGCCACCCCGATCCCGCGCACGCTCGCGCTCACCCTCTACGGCGACCTCGAGGTCTCGGTCATCGACGAGCTGCCGCCGGGCCGGAAGCCGGTGGTCACCAAGGCCCGCACCGAGTCGGCCCGCCGGCAGATCTACGGCTTCCTGCGCGAGCAGGTGAGCGAGGGGCGCCAGGTGTACGTCGTCTATCCGCTGGTGGAAGAATCGGAGGCCCTGGACCTGCGCGCGGCCACCGAGATGGCGGCGCGGCTGCAGGGCGAGGTCTTCGCCGATCTCCGGATCGGCCTGCTCCACGGGCGCATGGCCTTCGCGGAGAAGGACCGGGTCATGCGCGAGTTCAAGGCGGGCGCCATCCACATCCTGGTCTCGACCACCGTGATCGAGGTGGGCATCGACGTGCCCAACGCCTCGGTGATGCTCATCGAGCACGCGGAGCGCTTCGGCCTCTCCCAGCTCCACCAGCTCCGCGGCCGGGTCGGGCGCGGCCCGTGGAAGAGCTACTGCGTCCTGCTCTCGGGGGCCGCGTCCGAGGACGCCCGGCGGCGCCTCGACGCGATGACCGCCACCGGCGACGGCTTCAAGATCGCGGAGGCGGATCTCTCGCTGCGTGGGCCGGGCGACTTCTTCGGCACCCGCCAGTCGGGGCTGCCCGAGTTCCGCGTCGCGGATCTGCTGCGCGACGCGGCCGCGCTCGAGGCCGCGCGCCGCGACGCGGTGGCCCTGATCCGCGACGATCCGCAGCTCCTCGCCCCCGAGCACCGCGCGCTGCGTACCGCGCTGCTCCAGCGCTGGCGCGGCAAGCTCGACCTGGCCGGCGTCGGCTGATGCGGCCCCGCCGCTGGGGCGCGCTGGGTTGCGCGCTCGCCCTCGGGGTGGGCGCCGCCCCCGCGCCCGCCCGCGCCCAGGACAGCGCCGAGCTGGCCCGCGCCCGCCAGGTGCTCGAGTACTACCAGGCGTGCGAGCGCACGCGCCACTTCGCGCCGTGCTGGAGCCTGCTCTCCACGCGGGTGCAGGCGGCGTGGAGCCGGCAGGGGCGGGGGACCGTCGACGAGTACGCCCAGGCCAAGGGCGCGGCCGAGCCGCGCTTCTCGGACTTCCGCGTACTCCGGATCCGGCGGAGCCCCGCGCGGGTGGTGTTCGTGGTGGAGGCGAGCGGCGGCACCGAGCAGAGCCCGATATGGGAGCGCGTGGAGTACGCCCTGCTCCGCGAGAGCGGGCAGTGGAAGGTGGACGGCCGGCGGGTCGGGGCCTCCGAGACCACGCCGTGACCGCCCCTCACCCTCTCACCGCCCCTCATCCTGTCCCGCCCCTCACCCTGCCCTCTCCCCATCGGGGAGAGGGTGATGCGCGTGCTCGCGGGGGCGCTCAAGGGCCAGCGTCTCACCACGCCGCGCGGCCGTACCACGCGCCCGACCGCGGACCAGGTCCGCATCGCGTGTCTCGACACCCTGATGCCGTATCTCGAGCGCGGCCCCTTTCTCGACCTGTTCGCGGGCGCGGGCGGGGTCGGCATCGAGGCCCTCTCGCGGGGCGCGCCGTCCGCCACCTTCGTCGAGCAGGACGGCGCCGCGCTGCGGGCGCTGCGCGACAACGTCGAGCGGCTGGGCCTGGGCGAGCGCGCGCGGGTGGTCCGCGCGGACGCCGCGCGCGCGGTGGCGGACCTCGCCGCGGGCGGCGAGCGGTTCGCGGTCGTCTTCCTCGATCCGCCCTACGAGGCCCCGCGCGCGGCGGCCGCGCTCGACGCGGTGGCGGTGGGCGACGTCCTGCTGCCGGGCGCGGTGGTCGTGCTCCAGCATCGGACGAAGGCGCCGCCGCCTCCGTCGCCGGGCGCGCTCGCGCTCTGGAAGGCGCGCCGGTTCGGGGACACGACCTTGACTTTCCTGATCCCGAGGGTAGACTGATCAGCGTTTTCGGACATTTCCAGATCGCCAGGCGGGGGTAAGAGCGTGGGCAAGCGAGCGGTGTACCCGGGGATGTTCGATCCCATGCACAACGGGCATCTCGATCTCATCGAGCGCAGCCTGCGCATCTTCGACGAGCTGATCGTCGCGGTGGTGGCCAACCCCTCGAAGGAGCCGCTGTTCACCGCCAAGGAGCGCCTCGAGCTGATCGACGAGTGCACGACCGGCATCGGGATGAGCCGGATGCGCATCACCTCGTTCGACGGTCTCCTGATCGACCTGGTGGACCGCGAGGGCGCCGACTGCGTGGTGCGCGGCCTCCGCGCGGTCTCCGACTTCGAGTACGAGTTCCAGATGGCGCTCATGAACCGCAAGCTCCGCCACACCGTGGAGACGGTGTTCATGATGCCGCACGAGCGCTACACCTACATCTCCTCGCGCCTCATCAAGGAGGTCGCGTTGCTGGGCGCTCCCATCACCGGCATGGTGCCGCCGGCGGTGGAGGAGCGCCTCGCCCAGAAGTTCGCTAGCCGCCGCTGAGAGAGGACACCATGCTCGCCGACCGGATGAAGACCCTTGCCCCTTCGCCCACCCTCGCCATGCAGGCCAAGGCCCGTGCCATGCGCGCGCAGGGCATCGACGTGATCTCCTTCGGCGCGGGGGAGCCCGACTTCGACACCCCCGCGCGGATCAAGGCCGCCGCGATCCGCGCGCTCGAGACGGGGCAGACCAAGTACACCGAGGTCGGGTGGCGTTCCCGAGCTGCGCGCCGCGGTCTGCCAGAAGCTCAAGCGCGACCACGGCCTCGAGTACGCGCCGGACGAGGTGACCGTCTCCTGCGGGGCGAAGCACACCCTCTACAACATCGTGATGGCGCTCGTGAACCCGGGAGACGAGGTGCTGATCCCGAGCCCCTACTGGGTCTCGTACCCGGAGCAGGTGCAGCTCCTGGGCGGCGTGCCGGTGCCGGTGCCGACGCACGAGGCGACCGGGTTCGACCTCGATCCCGCCGCGCTGCGGGCGGCGGTCACGCCCCGCACGAAGATCATCGTGCTCGACAGCCCGGGGAACCCGACCGGCGCGGTCTTCTCCCCGGAAGCGCTCGCGCAGGTGGCCCGGCTCGCGGTCGAGCGTGACCTGTGGGTCGATCTCCGACGAGTGCTACGAGTCGCTCACCTACGAGGGCCGCCACGTCTCGATCGCCTCGCTCTCGCCCGAGATCAAGGCGCGCACCATCGTGGTCAACACGTGCTCGAAGGCGTACGCGATGACCGGCTGGCGCATCGGCTACGCGGCCGGCCCCAAGCCGATCATCCGCGCGATGACCGACGTGCAGAGCCAGGTGACCTCCAACCCCTCCTCGGTGGCCCAGTGGGCCGCGGTCGAGGCGCTGGGCGGCCCGCAGGACGAGGTCGCCAAGATGGCGGGGGAGTTCGACCGCCGCCGCCGCTTCATCGTGCCCGCCCTCAACGCGATCCCCGGGGTGACCTGCGTGATGCCGAAGGGCGCGTTCTACGCCTTCCCGAACGTGTCCGGGCTCTTCGGCAAGCGCGGCAAGGGCGGCGTGCTCCGCGGCTCCGCCGACGTCTGCGCGTTCCTGCTCGACGAGGCCCGCATCGCCACGGTGGCCGGGGTGGACTTCGGCTCCGACGCCCACATCCGCCTCTCGTACGCGACGTCGCTCGACAAGATCCAGGAGGGCCTGCGACGGATGGACACCGCGGTCCGCTCGCTCCAGGGCGCGTAGATGAAGATCGAGGGCTCCGCCGACATCCCGGCCGCGCGTGACAAGGTCTGGGCCGCGTTCCTGGATCCCGCCATCCTGGCCCAGGCGCTGCCCGGCTGCGAGAAGCTCGAGGCGATCGGGCCGAACGAGTACAAGGCCACCATGAAGGTGGGCGTCGCCGCGATCAAGGGCACGTTCGAGGGCAAGGTCAAGCTGAGCGACCTCGAGCCGCCCCACCGCTATCGCATGGCGGTGGAGGGGAGCGGGGGGCCGGGCTTCGTCCGCGGCGACGCGGGCATGCAGATGTCCGACGTGGACGGCGGCACCCGGGTGAGCTACGACGCGGACGTGCAGGTCGGCGGGCTCATCGCGAGCGTCGGCCAGCGCATGCTGGGCGGCGTCACCAAGATGATGCTCGACCAGTTCTTCACCCGCATGACCGAGCTGCTCACCGCGCAGAAGGCGTAAAGGACCGCCACGGCGTCGGCGCTCCTGCTGGCGGGCCTGCTCTCGATCGCGGCCGCCGCCACCCCGCAACCGGTCGCGGGAGACTGCGCCGGGGGCTCACCCGACCAGCCCTCGCACTGCATCTACCGCGCCGCCTTCCCCAGCACCGGCCTCGTCTCCCGGTGCCGCACCGACCGCGACTGCCGGGTCGGCTACTACTACGGCGATCCCGAGAAGCCGGTCTGGCTCGAGCCGCCGCCCGGCGTCGCCACGCTGCCGCGCCCGGAGGTCATCTGGCACGAGCCCACCTTCGCGCAGATCCGGTTCGCGGGAGGCACGACCGGCGACGTCTCGTACTTCTTCGAGGCCAAGCGGCGCCGCCTCTCGTCGCCACAGCCCGACGTGCTCGCGGTGGACGCGCACCGCCTGCTGATGGCGCAGGTGGACGGGCGCGCGCTCGCGGTGCGCCAGATCTACTCGGCGCGCGAGGTCGCCCGCATCGCGCGCGACTGGGCTCCCGGCCTCGCGCTCCGGGCTGCGCTCACCGCGATCCACTTCGACCCCGACGGGCGGCTGACGTTCACGTGGCTGCAGGGCGCGGCGCGTGCTCCCGTCACCGAGCGCGTCTCCGTCCCGAGCGTTCCGCGTTGAGGGAGAGCCGGCGAGGGGACGGGGGTGCGGGGGGTGGTGGGGGTCCGCTGACCACGGCCCGCTCTGCTCCGGCTACCTTTGGCAGGATTTCCCAACCTGGGCGGATGGAGCCTTCGGTAACGGTCGGCGGGAACGGGTCAGTCGGACCCCCACCACCCCCCGCACCCCCGTCCCCTCGCCGGCCCGTGTTCAGACAATCACTTCGGCCCTCCGATCTGATTTCTGAAGCTCGCTCTTTTGATTGGTCTGAAGTCGAAGGCTTGGTGGTGATCAAGCTCGCGGCACGCGGAGGAGGTGGGCGGGGGAGGGGGTCGAACTGACCCGTTCCCGCCGACCGTGACCGAAGCCGCCATCCGCCCAGGTTGGGAAATCCTGCCAAAGGTAGCCGGAGCGAAACGGGCCGTGGTCAGTCGACCCCTCCCCCGCCCACCCCCTCTGCGTGTCTCGACGCCTACGCGGAGTGCGCCGCGGCGACGGAAGAAGGCTGGCGGAGCGGCAGCGTGAACGGCAGCGTGAGGAAGACGACGAGGCCGACGACGGTGAGCGTGAGCCGCACCCCGCCCCAGTCGCTCAGCAGGCCGTAGGCGAAGGGCGAGAGCGCGGAGGCGCCGATGCCGAGCGTGTAGAAGATCGCGTAGCTCCGCGCGCGGCGATCGCTCGAGACCAGGTCGGCCACCGTGCCGTAGAGGACCGAGGAGGTCCCGTTGAGCGCGATGCCGAGCGGCGGCAGCGCGAGCAGGCAGGCGCCGAGCGGCAGGGTCAGGAGCAGCAGGATGCCGACGCCGGTCGCGGCCTCGGTGATGACCACGGTGCGGATCACGCCCACGCGGTCGGCCAGGGCCCCGCACGCGAACTTCCCGATGGCGCCGCCGATGAAGACCAGCATCAGGGCGAGCCCCACCGACTGCACGGTGGCGCCCTTGGCGATCAGCAGGAAGGGCAGGAAGGTGAGGAAGCCGGTGCGCGTCGAGTTGTCGATGACGTGGATCGCGGAGAGCGCGCGGTAAGCGCGCGGATCGCGGATGCCCCAGCCGGCGGTGCGCGGGGCGGCCGCGGCGCTCGCGGGTGCCGGCGCCTCCGCGCGGCCGGCGCCCAGGCGTCCGAGCAGCGCGAGAATCGCGGCGGCGGCCAGCAGGCCGACCACCGCGTAGACCTCCACCGCGCGCCGCCAGCCGAGCCACGGCAGCGCCAGCGCGACCGCGGCCGGGACCGCGACCTTGCCGAGGTCGCCGGAGAAATTGTAGGTGCCGAGCGCGGTGCGCCGCGGCCCGGTCTCGTAGGCCCGTGACACGAGCGACGACGACAGCGGGTGCTGGCAGCCCGAGCCGAGCCCGCCGACCGCGAGGCAGACGAGGAGGGCGAGAAAGCCGCCGGTGAGCCCGGCGGCCAGGAAGCCGAGCGCGGTCACCGCGGTGCCCGCCGCGAGCAGCCGCGCCTCGCCGCGGCGCTCCGCGAGGATGCCGGCCGGCACCTGGAAGCTCGCCATCCCGCCGGTGTAGAGGGTCTTGAGCAGCCCGACCTGGGCGAAGCTCAGGCCGAACTCGGTGGCCCACACCGGCAGCAGGATGTAGAGGATGTCGGAGAACCCGTCGTGGATGAAGTGCGCCCCGCAGGCGGTGGCGAGGATGGCGCGGGCGCGGCGACTCATCGCCCGCGATTGTTTCACATCCGCTACGACGCGGGCAAATCGAGGCGGGCGGACGTCGGGTGCCGCAGCAGCAGGCCGAACATCATCACGTGCGTGACCACGAGGGCCGGCACGATGAAGGTGGGGATGTAGTAGGCGGCGCCGAGCTGCACGTCGTGGGTGAGCCCCTGGTAGAAGGCGTTGACCAGGTCGAGCAGGCCCGCCACGTTGAAGAGCCAGGTCAGCGGCATCGCCACGCGCGGCAGCGGAGCGCGCAGGGCCACGAGCGCGGCCAGGGCGAGCACGCCGGCCAGGAGATCGCCGTAGGCCGCGGCGGCCGCGAAGGCCGCCGGGAGCGTGCCGCCCACCACGGTCGGCACCAGGAACACGAGCCCCATGTGGCGGGTGGCGTGGAGCACCAGCAGGGGCTGGAGCGCGCGGTCCACCGGCAGGGCGGCGAGGCGCGGGCTCACGTACCACCGCGCCACCAGCGTGAACAGGACGAAGCTCAGCAGCACCTGGAGGCCGAAGATCTGCTGGGTGGTCATGGACGCCTCCGCCACGCCCCGAAGTGGACCGCCGCGACGTTGATGATCCCCATCGCCACCAGCGCCGCCGCCATCGCGGCGAACAGCCCGGAGAGGCCGGTCCCGAGCCACCGGGTGGCGAGCCATCCGCCCGCCGCCGCGATCGCGAGGCGGACGACCGCGGAGAGGAGCGGCCACAGCAGGCGGCCCGCCCCCTGCGAGGCGAAGTACAGCGCGAGGCCGGCGCCGAAGAAGCCGTAGCAGGGCCCGACGATGCGCAGGTAGCGCGTCCCGGCGGCCAGGACCTCCGGGTCGCTCGTGAACAGGCCGAGCCAGACGTGCGGGAACAGCGCGGCGAGGATCCCGATCGTGCCGGTGACGCCGGCCGCCATCGCCGCGCCGACCCACGCCACTCGCTGGGCCCGCGCCCGGTGGCCGGCGCCCATGCTGGTGCCGACCATGGTGACGAGCCCCGAGCCCAGACCGAACACGATCGGGATCTGCAGGTATTCGAGCCGCGCGCCCAGGCCGTAGCCGGCCAGCGCGGTGGCGCCGAAGGGCCCGACCAGCCCGGTGAGCAGCACCACGGTCAGGTTCGTGAGGATCGTGTTCAGCGAGCCCGGGGCGCCCACGCGGAGGATCTCCCAGAAGAGCGGCCACCGCAGGCGCAGGCCGCGCCAGGTCGGCCGCACCAGGCTCCGTCCGGAGAGCAGGAAGCGAGCAGCGCGAGGCTGCCCAGGCTGAACGAGGTGACGCTGGCCGCGGCCGCGCCCGCGATGCCGAGGCGCGGCAGCGGGCCCCAGCCCAGGATGAGGGCGGGGGAGAGCGCGAGGTAGAGGCACCCGCTGCCCACCATCACCGACGCGGGCAGCGCCATGTTGCCGGTGCCGCGGATCACGCTGCCGAGCGTGTTGAAGAGCCAGTAGGCGAGCGCGCCGCCGAAGAGGACCCGGGAGTAGAGCGTGGCCGAGGCCAGCACCGCCCCGTCGCCGCCCATCGCGTGGTAGAGCGCGGGGCCGCCCAGCTCGAGGAGCAGGGTGAACGCGGCGGCCATGATCACCGCGATCACGAGGGCGTGGACCACCAGCGCGTCGGCCTCGGCGCGGCGGCCGCCGCCGAGGGCCCGGGCCACCGCGGAGGCCACGCCGCCGCCCATGCCGCCCGCGGACATCGTCTGCATGAGCATGACGAGCGGGAAGACGAGCGAGACCCCGGCGAGCGCGTCCGAGCCGAGCCAGCCCACGAACACCGCGTCGAGCGTGCTGACCGCGGCCTGCAGCACCATCACGAGCACGTTGGGCGCGGCGAGCCGCAGCAGGGTCGGGGCCACCGGCCCCTCGAGCAGCCGGCGGGTGCGGGGCGACAGCGTGGGCGCGGCGGCGACCGCCACCCCGGCCGCGGCGGCCGCGCTCACCTAGCGGCCCACCGCCTGCTCGCCGCGCAGGGTCATGCAGGTGCTGGAGGCGCGCGCGACCAGGCGCTCCTTGTCGTCCACCACGTCGCACTCGACGAGGCCCACCGTGTGCCCGCCCTTCACGACCCGGCCGGTGGCCACGAGCCGCCCGGTGCGCACCGGCTTCAGGAAGTTGATCTTGAGCTCGAGCGTGGTGAAGGTCTCGCCCTCGTCGAGGGTCGCCGCGTAGGCGATGCCCATCGCGGCGTCCGCGATGTCGCACAGGATCCCGCCGTGGACGGTGCCCATCGGGTTGGCGTGGCGCCGGTCCGCCTCGAGGGCGACGACCGCGCGGCCGGGCTCGACCTCGGTGAGGGTGAACCCGATCAGGCGGGCGACCGGCGGGGGCGGCGCCTCGCCGCGCTGGATCTGCCGGATCATGTCGAGGTGCTTGGGCATCGTGTCGTCCTCCAGTGGCTATTAAAATAATAGTCACTTGCTCCCTTGTCAAGCGGGCCGGTATACTGACCGCATGCCGAAGCGCTACAACCAGCCCTGCCCGGTGGCGAAGTCCCTGGAGGTCATCGGGGACCGCTGGACCCTGCTGGTGGTGCGCGACCTGCTGCGGGGCACCCAGCGCTTCCAGGACCTCCTGACCACGCTGCCCGGCATCGCCCCCAACATCCTCTCCGCCCGCCTCAAGCTGATGGAGGAGCACGGGCTCATCGTGCGGGAGTTCTACTCGGAGCACCCGCCGCGCGCCCAGTACGCGCTCAGCGACAAGGGCCGCGAGCTCGGCATGGTGGTGGGCGCGCTCGCCGCGTGGGGCGGTCGCCACGTGCACAAGCAGACCAAGCTCGTGCACGCCGGGTGCGGGCACCCGGTCTCGGTCGGCTACTACTGTCCGGACTGCGGGGAAGGGGTGCGGGGCGCGGACGTCACCGTCACGCGGGCCCGATCTCGTCCAGGAACTCGAGCACGGCGCGGTTGAAGGCCTCCGGCTGGTCCCGGTTGGCGAAGTGGCCGGCCGGGGAGAGCAGCACGAAGCGCGCCTGCTTGATCTTCTTCTCCATCACCCGCATCGGGGCGAGCGACGGGTCCTCGTCGCCGCAGACCAGGAGGGTGGGCGCCGAGATCTCGGGAAGCCGCTCCGTGATGTAGTCCATCTGGAGCAGGGCGCGCAGCGCGTTGGCGTAGCCGATGGGGGTCAGCATCCGGTAGTAGTCGAAGATCTCCTGCCGGGCCCCCGGGTCGAGCTTGAGCCGCCCCGCCACGTTCGGGTTCGACGCGATGGCGAACTCGGCCATGGCGTCCATGCCGCCCTTGAGCGTGACCTCGATCGAGCGGGCCCGCATCACCACGTTCTCGACCGACAGCGGCAGCCCGACCGCGGAGGACGAGTCCACCACCACCAGGGCCCGCACCCGCTCCGGGTGGGCCAGGGCGAACCGGGTGGCGATGCCGCCCCCCAGCGAGAGGCCTCCCACCACCGCGTGGGTCACCCCGAGGTGCTCGAGCAGGTCGCGGAGGTCGAGCACCCAGTGGCCGAAGGTGACCCGGGTGGGGTCGGCCGGGCTCTCCGACCGGGCGTGGCCGCGGGGCTCCCAGAGCACCAGGCGGTGCCGGTCGGCCAGGGCGTGGACGTTGGGCTGCCACATCCCCGCGTTGCCGCCGATGCCGTAGGCCAGGAACAGCGGATCGCCGGTTCCGTGGGACTCGTAGTAGATGCGGACGCCGTCGCTCGTCGTGAAGTGCGCCACGGGCTCCTCCCCCGAGGGTTGTGGTACAAGAGGGTTCTATGGAACGGTCCTTCGCCGAGGAAGTCAAGCAGCTGGCGCTGGGAGAGGGGCAGGTGCTGCGCGGCGAGGGCATCCTGGCCATCACCAAGGCCCTGCTGCAGGCCGGCGTCTCCTACGTGGGCGGCTACCCGGGCGCGCCGGTCTCGCACCTGCTCGACGTCCTGGCCGACGCCAACGAATCGCTGCTGAAGCCGATGGGCGTCTATCTCGACGCCTCGGCCAACGAGGCGGCGGCCGCCGCCCTGCTCGGCGCGTCCATCAACTACCCGATGCGCGGCGCGGTGACCTGGAAGTCCATCGTGGGCACCAACGTGGCCGCGGACGCGCTCTCCAACCTGGCCTCGGCCGGGGTGATCGGGGGCGCGCTCATCGTGGTCGGGGAGGACTACGGGGCGGGGGCCAGCGTGATCCAGGAGCGCACGCACTCCTTCGCGCTCAAGTCGTCGCTGATCCTGATCGATCCGCAGCCGACCCTGCAGAACCTGGCCCGCATGGTGGAGGAGGGCTTCGGCATCTCCGAGGCCTCGAATCTTCCAACGGTCATCAGCCTGCGGATACGGGCGGCGCACATGCGCGGGAGCATGGTCTGCCGCGACAACGTGCGCCCGGCGGTCGGCATGAACTCCCCGCTCGAGCGCCACTCGTTCGACTACTCGCCGGCTGAGCCACCCGCCGTCGACCTACACCCAGGAGGCCCAGAAGTTCGAGCGCCGCCTCCCCGCCGCGCAGCGCTACATCGTCGAGCGCGGGCTCAACGAGGTGCGGCCCGGCGAGGAGAAGGGGCTCGGCATCATCCTGCAGGGCGGGCTCACCCCGACCGCGCTGCGCGCGCTCGAGCTGCTGGGCGCGGCCGACGCCTACGGGCAGAGCCGCATCCCGATGCTGGTGCTGAACGTGATCCACCCGCTGGTGCCGGATCAGCTCCTGGCCTTCCTCGAGGGCAAGCAGCGGGTGCTGGTGCTGGAAGAGGGCATGCCGAGCTTCATCGAGCAGGAGCTGAAGGCGCTCGCCTACGATCACGGGATCACCACCCGCATCCACGGCAAGGACGTGGTGGCGGCGCAGGGCGAGTACGTGCCCGAGGTGGTGCTGGGCGCCCTCGCGCGCTTCCTGGGCGGCGACGCGGAGCGGCGGCGGCAGGCCCTCACCGCCCACGTGGGGCAGGGGCGGGCGCAGCTGCGGACGCCGCTGCCCAAGCGGCCGCCCGCCTTCTGCACCGGCTGCCCGGAGCGCCCGGTGTTCAGCGCGCTCAAGATCGCGCAGCGGGAGCTGGGCGAGACCCACGTGGCGGCCGACATCGGCTGCCACGCCTTCGCGACCCTGCCGCCGTTCAACCAGGGCAACACCATCCTGGGCTACGGCATGAGCGTCGCCTCCGCGAGCGCGGTGGCGCCGAACTTCGACAAGCGGGTCATCTCGATCCTGGGCGACGGCGGCTTCTGGCACTCCGGCCTCACCGCGGGGGTGGCCAACGCGGTCTTCAACAAGCAGGACTCGATCGTGGTGGTGCTGGAGAACTTCTACACCTCGGCCACCGGGCAGCAGGCCAATCCGTCGTCGGGCAAGAACCCCCGCGGCGACGCGGTGGCCATGTCGATCTCGGAGACCATCCGGAGCCTCGGGGTGTCCTGGATCAAGACCGTGAACCCGTACCGGGTCGCCGACACCTTGAAGGTGATCAAGGACGCGATGACCACCGCGACCGGCGGGCTCAAGGTGATCATCGCGCGCGCGGAGTGCCAGCTCGAGCGCCAGCGGCGGGTGAAGCCGGAGACCGCGGCGCGGCTCAAGGCGGGCGGGCGCGTCGAGGTGCCGCGCTTCGGGGTCGATCCCGACGTGTGCACCGGCGACAAGTCGTGCATGCGCTTCAACGGCTGCCCGTCGCTCACCCTCAAGGAGAGCCAGGATCCCCTGCGCGACGACCCGGTGGCCCACGTGGACGCGACCTGCGTCGGCTGCGGGCTCTGCGGCGAGGTGGCGCACGCCGCGGTCCTCTGCCCCTCGTTCTACGAGGCGCGCGTCGTCCACAACCCGGGCGCCTGGGCCCGCGGCCTCGCGACGGCGCGGCGCCGGGTGATCGGCTGGCTGCAGCCGGCGTGATGGCGTCTCGCCGCCCGGTCTCGATCCTGATCGCCGCCCTCGGCGGGCAGGGCGGGGGCGTGCTCACCGAGTGGATCGTGGGAGCGGCGGCCCACGCGGGCTACCCGGCCCAGGCCACCTCGATCCCGGGGGTGGCCCAGCGCACCGGCGCCACCACCTACTACGTCGAGGTCTTCCCCGAGCGCGCGGAGCCGGGAGGCCCCGAGCCGGTGTTCTCGCTCTATCCCACGCCGGGCGACGTGGACGTGATCATCGCCTCCGAGCTGCTCGAGGCGGGACGCACGATCGAGACGGACTACGCGTCTCCCGGCCGGACCACCGTGATCGCGAGCACGCACCGGCTCTTCTCGATCGCCGAGAAGTCGGCGCCGGGCGACGGGGTGTTCCCGCGCGAGGCGCTCGAGGCCGCGGCCCGCGCGCTGAGCCGCCGCTTCGTGGGCTTCGACGGGCTGGCCCTCGCGCGCCGGCACCAGACCGAGGTCAACGCGCTGCTCCTGGGCGCCCTCGCGGCCAGCGAGATCGTGCCGATGACCGCGGCCGACTTCGAGGCCGCGATCCGCGAGGGCGGCGTCGCGGTGGACCGGAACGTCCGCGGGCTCAAGGCCGGCGTGGAGCTGGTCGCGGCCGGTCCCGGCGACGGAGAGGCGCCGCGCCCCGATCGGCCCTGGGCGGACGTGAAGGCCGAGCGCGCGGGCGGCCTCGGCGCGCGAGGCGCCGCGTTCCTGGCCCTGGCCGCCCGGGCCGAGGCCGAGCTCCCCGAGCCGCTGCACGCGGTGCTGGGCGAGGCGCTCGCGCGGCTGGTGGACTACCAGGACGCGCGCTACGCGGAGCTGTTCCTCGAGCGGGTGCGGCGGGTGCGCGCGCTCGCACGCCGGGCGACCGGCTCACGCGGGTCTTCGCGCGCCGGCTCGCGGTGTGGATGACCTACGAGGACGCGATCCGCGTGGCCGACCTCAAGACCCGCCGCGGGCGCTTCGAGCGCATCCGCCGGGAGAACGCGGCGCCCGAGGGCTCGGTCCTGGTGGTCACCGACTACCTCAAGCCCGACCTCGACGAGCTGTACGGCATCCTGCCCGCCGCCATCGGCGGCCCGATCGCCCGCTGGGCCGAGCGGCGGTGGCCCGACGGCCGTCCCACCATCGGCCAGCACGTCCGCACCACCACGGTGCTCGGCTTCCTGCGCGTCTGGCTGCTGGCCCGGCTCCGCGTGCTGCGGCCGTCGTCGCTGCGGCGGCAGCGGGAGTTCGCCCTGATGGCCCGCTGGGAGGAGACGGTGCTCGCGGCCGCCCCCCTCGACGAGAGCCTGGCGTGCGAGGTGGCGGAGCTGGGCAACGTGGTCAAGGGCTACGGCGAGGTCCGGCGCCGTCTCTCCGGTGCGCTCGCGCGCTTCCTCGACGACACCGCGCGCCCCGCGATCGAGGCCGACCGCCGCGCGGGCGCGGGCTTCGCCCGCTCCACCGACACGATCCGCGCCGGCCGCCTCCACCTCCTCTCCGACGAAAAGGGCTGAGTCGTGACCAACGTCCTCCTGACCCGCTCGGGCCCCATCGCCACCGTGACGCTCAACCGCCCCGACCGCCGCAACTCGCTGAGCGACGACATGCTCACCGAGCTGGGCGCCGCCTTCGCGGAGCTGCGCGACGACGCGGCGACCCGCGTGGTGATCGTGACCGGCGCCCCGCCCGTCTTCTCGGCCGGCGCCGACGCGGGCCACGCCAAGGCGGCCACCCCGGAGGAGCGGCGGCGCCTCTTCCTCTCGCGCAAGAGCCAGTTCCGGCGCCTCTTCGAGCGCGCCAACGCCGTCCTCGAGAACCTCGAGCAGGCCACCATCGCCGCGGTGAACGGACACGCGGTGGGAGGCGGATGGGGCCTGGCCCTGGCCTGCGATTTCCGGATCGCGGCCGCCGAGGCCCAGTTCTGGATCCCGGAGGTGGACCTGGGCGTCCCGCTCGGGGTGGGCACCACGACCCGCTTCGTCCGGATGGTCGGGCCCGCGCGCGCCAAGGAGATCATCATGGGCTGCGCGCGCTACTCCGCCGCCGACGCCCAGGCGTGGGGCCTCGTCCACCGGGTGGTGCCGGGCGCCGGGCTCGCCGCCGCGGTCGCCGACTACGCGGCGGGGCTCGCCAAGAAGCCGTTCCGGCCGATGGCCGAGGTGAAGGCGCGCATCAACGCGATCGCGCGCACCGGCATCCCCGAGATCAACGCGATGACCGAGGGGTTCCTCGACCGCGAGTGAGCGCGGCGGCCCAGCGCGTCGACCAGGCGACCAGCGGCAGCACCTGATCGATCAGCTCGCGCCCGAGCGGCGTGAGCCCGTAGCCCGCGGCGCCCTCCACCTCGAGCAGACCGCTCTCCCGCAGCTCGCGCACCCGCTGGTTCAGCACGGTGGGGCTCAGCCCACCGCACGCCTCCTGCAGGGCCCGGAAGGTGAGCCGGCCGTCCCGCAGCTCCCAGATCACCCGCAGGGTCCAGCGCCGGCCGAGCAGGTCCATGAGGGCCATGATCGGCCGCCCGGTCTGCGAGCCCCGCACCGGCCGTCCCGGCCGGGGAGTCCTGGCCATCGGTCGAGCCCTCCTTGCGCTATCGAA
>CAWJDX010000029.1:0-47326 GCA_963841755.1 uncultured Candidatus Rokubacteria bacterium | reverse complement strand
TCGACGAGCCCACCGTGGGCATGGACGTGGAGGCCCGCCGGGCGTTCGTGACCAGCATCCAGACCCTGGCTGCCGCGGGCAAGACCATCGTGTTCACCAGCCACTACCTGCGTGAGGCCGAGGAGCTGGCGCGGCGGATCATCGTGATCGACCGCGGCACCGTGATCGCGGACGCGAGCCCGCAGGAGCTGAAATCGCGGGTGCCGGGCAAGAAGATCACCCTGGTCGCGGGGCGGCCGTTCACCGGCCAGGACCTGGAGGGCCTGCCGGCCAGCGTGATCAGCACTGTCCGGGGAGCGCGCGAGCCTGCTCAGCAACGAGCCGGCCGCGGTGCTGCGCGAGCTCTTCCGCCGCGGGGTGGACGTGGTGGACCTGGAGGTGACCGGCGCGGACCTGGAGGAGGCGTTCCTCGCGTTGACCCGACGCGCGGAGGTGGCCGCCCCGTGAGCGCACCGGCGGGGGCCCGGCCGGACGTGGCGCCGCTCGGGCGCATGCTGCTGATGCAGGCGCGGAGCGAGATACGCATGCGCTGGCGCATCCCCGCGTTCAGCGTGACCATCGTGGCCCTGCCGGTGCTGTTCTTCACCTTCTTCGGGCTGCCCTACGTCAAGCAGACCGGCCCGAACGGCATCAACCTGGGCGCGTACCTGATCGCCTCGTTCGCGGCCTACAGCGTGGGGAGCGTGATGGTCTTCGGCTTCGGCATCGGGGTCGCCACCGAGCGCGGGCTCAAGGTGGACGTGCTGATGCGCGCGACACCCCTGCCGCCGCTGATCGCGATCCTGGCCAAGGTGCTGAACGCGCTCGCCTACGCGCTGCTGTCGCTGATCGTGCTGATCGTCTACGGCGTGGTCGTGGGCGGGATCCGCCAGGATCTGCTCGTGTGGCTCGACATGATCGCGCGGCTGCTGGCCGGCTCGGTGCCGTTCATCGCGCTGGGCTTCGCCATCGGCTACTCGTGCGGGCCCAACGTGGCGCCCGCGGCGGCGAACCTGATCTACCTGCCGCTCTCCTTCGCGTCGGGCCTCTTCCTGCCGCTCTCCCAGCTCCCGGGCTTCGTGCGCACCGTCGCGCCGTACCTGCCCGCCTACCACTACGGTCAGCTCGCCTGGAGCGCGGTCGGCGCCGGCACCGAGCCGATGGCGGTGAGCCTCGCCTGGCTCGCGGGCTACACCGCGCTGTTCCTCGCCATCGCCTTCCGCGCCTACCGCCGCGAGGAATCCCGCAAGTTCGGCTAGGGGTCAGGTCTTACATTCCGACATTTCCGCGCGCCGGATCCGTGCCTCGTGCCAGAAAAATGTCGGAATGTAAGACCTGACCCCAGACTACGCGGTGGCTTTCTTCTCGCGGAGGGTCTTGATCTCGGCGGGGGAGTAGCCGAGGTCGGCGAGGATGGTGTCGGTGTGCTCGCCGCGGAGGGGCGCCGCGCGGCGGACGCCGGGGGACATGCGGGAGAAGTGGAGCGGCGTGCCGACGACCGGGATCTCGCCGAGCTTGGGGTGGGTCACCCGCTGCACGATGCCGCGCTCGGCGGTCTGCGGGTCGTTCATCACCTGGTCCACCGTGTTGACCGGGGTGGCCGGCACGTCGGCCTCCTCGAGGCGCTTGAGCAGGGGCTCGCGGTCGAGCCCGCCGATCGTCTTCTCGAGGATGCCCTCCAGCTCCGCGCGGTTGGCCACCCGCCCCTGGTTCTTCAGGAAGCGCGGGTCGGCGGCCAGGTCGCTCGAGCCCGAGCGCCTTGGCGAGCTTCTGCCAGAAGCGATCGTTGGCCGCCGCGATGAAGATCCACTGCCCGTCGCGGCACTTGAAGTTGCGATAGGGCGAGAGCGACGGGTGACCCGAGCCGAGCGCGCGCGGCAGCGCGCCGGTGAGCAGGTAGCCCTCGGCGTGGAAGGCGAGCAGGCTCACCGCGGTCTCGAGCAGCGAGCCGTCCACGCGCTGGCCCAGGCCGGTGCGCTGCCGCTGGATGATCGCGTTGGAGACGCCGAGCGCGCACAGGATGCCGGTGGTCAGGTCGAGGAACGAGACGCCCGCCCGCACCGGCTGGCCGCCCGGCTCGCCGGTGATGGACATGATGCCGCTGAAGGCCTGCATCAGCGCCTCGTAGCCCGGGCTGTCCTTGCGCGGCCCGGTGCGGCCGAACGCGGAGACCGAGCAGTAGATGAGCCGCGGGTTGATCTGCGACAGCACGTCGTAGCCGAGCCCGAACGACTCCATGGTGCCGGTGCGGAAGTTCTCGATGACCACGTCCGCGTCCTTCACCAGCCGCTTGACCACCTCCACCGCCTCCGGCGTCTTCAGATCGAGCGCGATGCCGCGCTTGTTCCGGTTGAAGAGCAGGTACGCGGCGGCCTCGCCGTCCTTGTGGGGCGGCCAGGTGCGCGACTCGTCGCCCGGCCCGGTGTCCTCCACCTTCACGACGTCCGCGCCCAGGTCGGCCAGCAGCGCGCCGCACCAGGGACCCGCGATGACGCGGGAGAGATCGATGACGCGGATGCCGTCGAGGGAGAGCGACGAGGTCGGGAAGGGTGTGGTCATGGCGCGTACTATACCGCCGTTGGCGGTGTATATTCACCCCCCGCCAGACCATCCCAGGAGGATGAGCCAATGGAGCTCTACGACGTGATGACCACCACGTTCTCGGGCCGCGACTACACCGACGAGCCGCTGCCCGACGAGACCCTCTACCGCATCCTCGACCGCGCGCGCTTCGCCCCGAGCGGCGGCAACCGCCAGGGCTGGAAGGTGATCGTGGTGCGCGACCGCAAGACCCGCGAGGGCCTGGCCGCCGCCACCGAGCCCGCGGCCAAGCGGTACGCCGCGCAGGTGCAGGTCGGCGAGAGCCCGTGGAACACCATCGACCGCACCCGCGTGGACGCGGCCACCATCGAGCGGACCCCGCCGCCCGCGCGCCTGATCGAGCCGGTGCTCAAGGCCGCGGTGGTGCTGGTGATCGGGGTGGACCTGAAGGTGGTGGCCTCGATGGACGCCGAGCTCGACCGCGTCGGGGTCATCAGCGGCGCGTCGATCTATCCGTTCGCGTGGAACATCCTGCTCGCCGCGCGCCACGAGGGCTTCGCCGGCACCATCACCACCCTGGCCGCGGCCCGCGAGTCCGCGGTGCAGGCGCTGCTCGGCCTGCCGTCGCACGTGGCGCTCGCCGCGGTGATGCCGCTCGGCCGCCCGGTGAAGCGCATCACCCGCCTCAAGCGCAAGCCGGTGGAGGAGTTCGCGATGCTCGAGCGCTGGGGCGGCGCGCCGCTCCGCGCATAGCCAGCGGCTCAGCGGGCGGTGGGGGGCTCGCCGTCGGTCAGGATCTCGAGGATGCGCTCGCCGGTGATCTCGCCGGGGATCAGCACGTGGTCGGCGCCCGCGCGCAGCAGGTCGACCGCGTCGCTCTTCTCCTCGCCGGTCATCACGATGATCGCCCGCGGCGCGAGGCGGCGCAGGTTGCCGACCAGGCGCCGGGTGCTGATGCCCTTGAGGAAGGTGTCCGAGATCGTCGTCACCACCACGCGCGCCTCCTCGATGCCCAGGTGCTCGAGGGCGTCGGGGTTGGCGAGGTCGCCGTACTCCCACCGGAAGCCCCGCGCCATCACCGCGTGGGCGCGATTGGCGTCGTAGTCGATGAGGGTGATGCGCGCCTTCATGTCCGGGACCTGCGCCTCCACCAGGTCCAGCACCGCCTGCGCGATGCGGAAGTGCCCGAGCAGCACGATCTCGGGGGCGCCACGCCCCGCGCCCGCGACCGGCGCGGCCACCGCGACCTTGCGGCCGAAGGGCCGCACGAGCAGCCGCGCGATGTGGTCGTTCCACGTGATCAGGTAGGGAGCGAGCAGCGAGGTCAGGATCATCGCGGTCAGCACCACCGCGCTCGCGTGCTCCGACACGTGGCCGTAGCCGGCTCCGAGGGTGAGGATGACGAGCGAGAACTCGCTGATCTGGGCCAGGTTGAGCGCGGTCACCGTCCCCGCGTAGAGGCCGTTGCCCAGGAGCCGCGCCGGGGGCACCACGGACATGAGCCGGCTCACGATCACGAAGAGCACGATGAGCAGCGCCTGGCCGAGCACGTCCCCGGTCGGGATCGGCACCTTCATGCCGAGCGCCACGAAGAACAGGGTGACGAAGAAGTCGCGCACCCCGGTGACCTTGGAGATCACGTCGGAGCCGTAGGGGAAGGCGGAGATGCTCACCCCCGCGATCAGCGCGCCCATCTCGCGCGACAGCCCGAGCTGGTCCGCGAAGCCCGCGATGCCGAAGCACCACGCCACCGACGAGATCAGCACCAGCTCCGGCCGGCTCGCCGAGACCTCCAGCAGCGGGGCGAGGATGAACCGGCTGGCCAGGAACGCCACGCCCACCAGCACCGCGCCCCCCGCGATGGACTGGGCGATGCGCAGCACGCCCGGCTCGGCCAGGCTCGGCTGCACCGCCATGAAGAGGATGGCCCAGATGTCCTGCACCACCAGCACCCCCAGGGTGAGGCGGCCGGAGAGGATCTTGAGCTCGAACTTCTCGCGCAGCAGCTTGACCACGATCAGGGTCGAGCTGAGCGAGATCACGATGGCCAGGTAGACGAGGTCGAAGCGGCCGTCCCCCACCCGGTAGCCGAGCCAGGAGAAGAAGGTGACCCCGAGGAGCGCGTTGATGACGAACTGGCCGACCCCGAGGGCCAGCATCGAGCGGCCGAGGCGCTTGAGCTCGCGCAGGTCGATCTCGAGCCCGATGATGAACAGGAGCAGGATGAGGCCGATCTCGGAGATCAGCTCGATGCTCTCCGGGTCGGAGACGAGGCCGAAGCCCATCTGGGAGCTGAGCAGGATGCCGCCCGCGATGTAGCCCAGGAGGAGCGGCTGCCGGAGCAGACGGGCGGCGTGACCGAGCACCGCGGCGAAGATGATGCCGAGGGCGATGTCGCGCAGCAGCGTCACGTCGTGAACCACCGGTCGCCCGCCCCTCCGTCTTGGGATAGAATCGGTCGCCGTATCCTAACCAACTTTCCCGACCCGGAGGAGGATCTCGTGGAGCAGCGTACCCTCGGCAAGAGCACACTGGCCGTCTCGGCCATCGGACTCGGCTGCATGTCCATGTCCAACGTCTACGGCAAGTGCGACGACGCGGAGTCCATCGCGGTCGTCCACCGCGCCCTCGACCTGGGCGTCAACTTCCTGGACTCCTCCGACATGTACGGGTGGGGCCAGAACGAGGAGCTGCTGGGCCGGGCCCTCCGGGGCAAGCGCGACGGGGTGGTGCTGGCCACCAAGTTCGGCAACCTGCGGAAGCCGGACGGCACCGCCGGGGTCAACGGGCGGCCCGACTACGTGCCGCAGGCCTGCGAGGCGAGCCTCAAGCGGCTGGGCGTCGACAGCATCGATCTCTACTACCAGCACCGGGTGGACCCCGGCGTGCCCATCGAGGACACGGTCGGCGCCATGTCCCGCCTGGTCGAGCAGGGCAAGGTGCGGTACCTCGGTCTCTCCGAGGCTTCCCCGGCCACCGTGCGCCGCGCGCACGCGGTGCATCCGATCACCGCGCTCCAGTCCGAGTTCTCCATGCTCTACCGGGTGGAGGCGGAGGAGACCCTGCCCGTCCTCCGCGAGCTCGGCATCTCGTTCGTCGCCTACTCCCCGCTCGGCCGCAGCCTCCTGACCGGGAGCACCCGCACCGCGGCCGAGATCCCGACCGACGACCGCCGGCGGGATCACCCCCGCTTCCAGGACGAGAACCTCCAGAAGAACCTGGATCTGCTGAAGCCGCTGCTCGACATGGCGAAGCAGAAGGGCTGCACTCCGGGCCAGCTCGCGCTGGCCTGGCTGCTCGCGCGCGGGCGCGACATCGTGCCGATCCCGGGGACCAAGCGGAAGGCTCGCCTCGACGAGAACGCGGCCGCCGCCGCGGTGTCGATCACCCCGGCCGAGGTCGCGGCGCTCCAGGACGCGGTGCCCACCGGCGCCGCCGCCGGCACCCGCTACCCGGGCCCCGCCATGAAGTCGGTCTACATCTAGGCCGGCGCCGGCGTGGGCGACTGGCTCGAGACGTACCGCGGAACCGTCTTCCGCTGGGAGGTGGATCACAACGACCACTTCACGGTGGCGTACTACTTCGCCCGCATCGCCGACGCGGGCCTCGGGATGCTCGCCGACCTCGGCCTGAGCCCGCTCGACACCCCCACCACCGACTGCTTCGTGCGCTACCAGCGCGAGCTGCGGGTGGGCGACGTCATGCACGTGGAGAGCGGGGTGGTCCACGCCGAGCCCGGCGCGATCGTGCTCGGCCACAAGCTCTTCGACACCGGCGCGGCGACGCTCTGCACCACCGTGGAGCAGCGGGTGCGCGTGCCGGCCGCGCTGCCGCCCGACACCGCGCGGCGGGTCGAGGCGCGGCGCGTGGCCTGGGACGGCCCGGCCCGCGAGCGGCGTCCCCGCCCGACCGGGCTCGCGGGCTTTCGCGACAGCGCGCGCGACACCGTGAAGCCGGCCGAGCTGGACGTGTCGGGCGGCGCCGCGCTCTCGCACTACATCCACCGCTTCTCGGCCGCCAACGGCCACGCCATCGCCTCGTTCGGCATGACCCCCGCCTACATGCGCGGCGAGCACCGCGGCTTCTCGACCTTCGAGTTCCAGCTCGAGCTGGGCGCGCCGCTGCGCGCGGGCGACCTCGTGCGGGTGCGATCCGGCGTCCTGCACGTGGGCAGCTCCTCGCTCCGGCTGCTGCACGTGATGACCCGCGAGCCGGGCGGCGAGGTGGTGGCCTCGCTCGAGCAGTCCGGCGTGCACTTCGACCAGGACGCGCGGCGCCCGGCCCCGCTGCCCCCGCCCCTGCGCGAGCGCGCGCTCGGCCTGCTGCTGCCCGCGCCCTGATGCCGCTCGCCCTCGGCCTCTTCTCGATGACCACCGGGCCGTGCTCGCACCCGGAGGGGGCGGCCCGGGTGGCCCGCGCCGCGGAAGCGGCCGGCTTCGATTCGCTCTGGGGCGGCGAGCACGTGGTGCTCCCGGACCCGCAGGCTCCGCCGTCGCCCCTGGCGCCGGAGGACCGCATCACCGACCCGATCGTGGCGCTCGCCTTCCTCGCCGCGCACACCACCCGCATCCGGCTCGGCACCGGCATCATCATCCTGCCCCAGCGCAACCCGCTGGTCCTGGCCAAGCAGCTCGCGACGCTCGACGTCTTCTCCGGCGGCCGCCTGATCTTCGGGGTGGGCGTCGGATACCTCGAGCCCGAGTTCCGGGCGCTCGGGATTCCGTTCGAGACGCGGGGCCCGATGACCGACGAGTACCTGGCCGCGATGCGCACGATCTGGAGTCAGGAGCGGCCGGCCTACCGCGGGCGCTTCGTGGCGTTCGAGAATGTCCAGGCCCATCCCCAGCCCGTGCAGCGGCCGGGGCCGCCCATCGTGGTGGGCGGGCACACGCCGGCCGCGTTCCGCCGCGCGGTGGAGCAGGGGCGAGGCTGGTACGGGTTCGCGCTCGACGAGGCCGGCGTCCGCCGCTGCCTCGACGGCCTGCGCGACGCGGGGAGCCGCTACGAGCGGCCGGCCGCGCTCGGTCCGCTCGAGATCAGCGTGACGCCGCGCCCCACCCGGGGCGGCGAGGCGATGGACCGCGCCGAGCGCCGATCGGTTCGAGGCGCTCGGGGTCCACCGCCTCATCCTCATGCCTCCTCGCTCGCTCGAGGCCGACGGCCTCGCGCGCTTCGTGGAGAAGACCGCCCGCGAGCTGCGCTAGCGCGCCCCGTTAGTTGGGCCGGGAGCGGCCCCACTCGACCGCGAAGCCCACCGCCGGCCAGCCGACGGTGTCGTGATCACCCGCCACGCGAGAGCCCACCGGAGGATTCGGCGCGGTGTAGCCGGCCACGCCGGCCTGGCCGGTCGCGGTCGACCGCGAGAGCGACTTCATGAACCGCGGCTGCTGCGGCAGCGACTGGCGCTGCGGATACAGATCACGATCCGGCAAAGCCGGCGCGACGCGCTCGCGCTCGGCGGGATGCGTCTTGAGATCGAGCGAGTCCGCGGTTGCGCCGCGCGGGAAGCACCGCAAGCGGGACGGCGAAGACGAGCAAGGCCACGATAGACGGGATACGCATGCGAGTCGTCCTCCTACCTATTGGAGTACGCATGGGGGATGCCGGATGCGGTCCGGGAGAACTAACCGGGAACCGCAATGGACCCAGGCAGTTACGAGGGCCCCTTTGTTACCGACTCGGGCGGGGGGCCCAGGAGGAGAAGGACCGACCTGGTAATTCCTACCACTCCGCTTCCCCCTTCCCGCGGCCCGGCAAGGCGCTTATCATGGCCGCACTTTCACCGCTCACCGAGGAGAGGGCCATGACCGCCATCAGCCAATCCGTCGATCTCGACCGCCGCGGCCGCATCGCAGTGCTCACCGTGAACAACCCGCCCGTCAACGCGCTCAGCCAGCACGTGCGCCAGGGCCTGCGCGACGGGCTCAAGCAGGCCGCCGCGGACGGCGGCGTCGATGCGATCGTGATCGTCTGCGCGGGCCGCACCTTCATCGCGGGCGCGGACATCACCGAGTTCGGCAAGCCGCCGAAGGAGCCGGGCCTGCACGAGGTGCTCGACCTCATCGAGAGCTCGCCCAAGCCGGTGGTCGCGGCGATCCACGGCACCGCGCTCGGCGGCGGCCTCGAGGTCACGCTGGCCTGCCACTATCGCGTGGGCGTGAAGACCGCGCGCTTCGGCCTGCCCGAGGTCAAGCTCGGCATCCTGCCCGGCGCGGGCGGCACCCAGCGGCTGCCGCGCGTGGTCGGAGTGCCGAAGGCGCTCTCGATGATCGTGAGCGGCGATCCGATCGGGGCGGACGAGGCCCTGAAGGTGGGCCTGATCGACGAGATCGTCGACGGCGACCTCGCCGCGGCGGGAGTGGCGTTCGCGGAGAAGATCGTGCGGGAGAAGCGGCCGCTCAAGAAGATCCGCGATCTGGACGACAAGGTCGCGGCGGTGCGCGGCAAGCCCGAGGTGTTCGCGGAGTTCCGCAAGTCGGTGGCGCGCCAGACGCGCGGCTTCCGGGCGCCCGAGAACTGCATCAAGGCGGTCGAGGCGGCGGTCAACCTGCCGTTCGACCAGGGGATGAAGCGCGAGCGCGAGCTGTTCCAGGAGCTGATCACCTCGCCCGAGTCCAAGGCCCAGCGCTACTTCTTCTTCGCGGAGCGCGAGGCGGCCAAGATCCCCGACGTGCCCGGCGACACCAAGAGCCGCGACATCAAGAAGGCGGCGGTGCTCGGCGCCGGCACCATGGGCGGCGGCATCGCGATGAACTTCGCCAACGCGGGCATCCCGGTCACGGTGGTCGAGGTCGCCCAGGACGCGCTCGACCGCGGCCTCGGGGTGGTCCGGAAGAACTACGAGGCCACCGCCGCGCGCGGCCGCCTCACGCCGCAGGACGTCGAGAAGCGGATGGGCCTCATCTCCGGCACCACCGACTGGTCGAAGATCGCCGACGCCGACATCGTGGTCGAGGCGGTGTTCGAGGAGATGCCGATCAAGAAGGAGGTCTTCGCCAAGATCGACGGCATCTGCAAGCCGGGCGCGGTGCTCGCCTCCAACACCTCCACCCTCGACGTGGACGAGATCGCCTCCGCGACGAAGCGGCCGGACGACGTCATCGGCATGCACTTCTTCAGCCCCGCCAACGTCATGCGCCTGCTGGAGGTCGTGCGCGGCCAGAAGTCGGCCAAGGACGTGATCGCCACCGCGATGGGCGTCGGCCGTCGCATCGCCAAGGTGCCGGTGCTCGTCGGGGTCTGCTACGGCTTCGTGGGCAACCGCATGCTCCACCAGCGCGGCCGCGAGGCCGAGAAGCTGATCCTGGAGGGCGCGCTCCCGCACGAGGTGGACAAGGTGCTCACCGACTTCGGCTTCCCGATGGGCCCGTTCGCGATGGGCGACCTGGCCGGCCTCGACGTGGGCTGGCGCATCCGCAAGGGCAAGGGCGTGAAGTCGGCGGTGGCCGACCGCATCTGCGAGCTGGGCCGCTTCGGCCAGAAGACCGGCGCGGGCTACTTCCGCTACGAGAAGGGCGACCGCACCCCGATCCCCGACGCGGACGTGGAGAAGATCATCGTCGAGGTCGCGAGCGAGATGGGCATCACCCGCCGGAAGATCGGCGACGACGAGATCCTGGCCCGCCTGCTCTACCCGATGGTGAACGAGGGCGCCAAGATCCTCGAGGAGAAGATCGCGATCCGCGCGAGCGACATCGACGTGATCTGGGTCTACGGCTACGGCTGGCCGGTCTACCGGGGCGGCCCGATGTTCTGGGCCGACCAGGTCGGGCTCAAGACCATCCGCGACCGGATGAACGAGTGGCGGAAGACGCAGGGCGAGGACTGGAAGCCGGCCCCGCTGCTGGACCGGCTCGCCACCGAAGGCAAGACGTTCACGGGAGCCTGAGGCGATGCGGGCCCTGGTCACGGGAGCGGCGAGCGGCATCGGCCGGGCCACCTGCCTGCGCCTGGCGCGCGACGCCCAGGCGGCCGGACGCAAGGCGCAGATCGCGGCGGTCGATCTCGGCCCCTCCCCCGCGCTCGACGCGCTCGTGAAGGAGCTCGGCAATCTCGGGGCGGTGGCGCTCCCGCTTCGCGGGGACATGGCGACGGCCGACGCGCCCGGCCGCGTGGTGGGCGAGGCGGTGGCGCGCTTCGGCGGGCTCGACGGGCTGGTGAGCAACGCGGGCGTGAACCGGCCCGGGCCGCTCGTCAGCTACGCGGTCGAGGACTGGGACCGGATGTTCGCGGTGAACACGCGCGCGACGTGGCTCCTCGCCAAGGCGGCCCACGACGCGCTCGCGGCCGCGAAGGGCGCGATCGTCGCGGTGGGGTCGATGTCGGGCAGCAACGCCCACGCCAACCTCGGTCCCTACGGGCCGAGCAAGGCCGCGGTCATCATGCTCGTCGTCGGTGCTCGCGCAGGAGTTCGGGCGCGACGGCATCCGCGTCAACAGCCTCTCGCCCGGCATGGTGCGGACCGGCATGACCGAGAAGGTCTACGCCGACCAGACGGTGGCGAGCGCGCGCGACGCGCTGGTGCCGATCGGCCGCGTCGCCACCCCCGAGGACATGGCCGACGTGATCGCGTTCCTCCTCGGGCCCGACGCCCGCTACGTCAACGGCCACGATCTCGTGGTCGACGGTGGCGTGACCGGCAACTTCCTCGGCCGCCTGCCCGGGATCGGCCAGATCACCCGCAGCTGATCGAACTGTCAGCGGGCTGACTTGGCCCGCCTGACAGTGGCCCGGAGGTGGCGTGACAGCCCTCCGACAGTCGGCCAAGTAGCTGAAATCATAGGCCTGGTCCGCCTCCTCGGTTGGCACCCCCCTGGCATAGTAGGGACCTCAGCCGGAGGTCCTCGAATGCTCGCCCGACTGACCAGAATCTGGAACCGATATCGAGACGCCGATCAACGCCAGCTCCCCCTGTTTCCCGACTGGGAGCGGGCGCAATGGCTGTTGCCCTTGCCGTCGGTGGGCGCCGCGCTCGGCCTGATCGTGCTGTTCGCGGTGGGCGCAACGTGGACCACGGAGCCCGAGCGCATCATCGCGCGCGCGGAGCCGGTGGAGGAGATCGAGGAAGTCGAGACTCCCGAGTACGACCTCGCCGCGATTCCCGATTCCATCAAGGCGGCCGCCGAGCGTCACCGCCTGCCGGAGTCGCTGATCAGCGCGGTCATCTTCGTCGAGTCGGGCTTCGACCACGCCGCGGTCTCCTCCAAGGGGGCCCGCGGGCTGATGCAGCTGATGCCGGCCACCTCCGCGATGATCGGCGTGAGCGATCCGCACAACCCCGAGCAGAACATCGACGCGGGAGCGAGCCACCTGCGCGCGATGCTCGACACCTTCAAGGGCGACCTGCCCCTCGCCCTCGCCGCCTACAACGCGGGCGAGGGAAACGTGGTCCGGTACCACGGCATCCCGCCCTATCCGGAGACGCGTCGCTTCGTGGCCCGGGTGCTTCGCCGAATGGGTGACAAGCCGGGCGCGGAGCGGGTGATGGCCAAGCCCGTCCCGGCCCCGGTGTGGACCTCCCGGACTTCGCGGCCCGGCTCCGGCGGTCCGGATGGCCGTCTCGCCGCCCTCCTCGTCGCGACCGACGATGGTCCCGTTCCCGGCTGCGCGCGCCGAGCGCGCCTCCCACGTCGTCTACCAGGACGACGAGGCCCAGCCCCAGATCCGGAGCTGGACGTCGTCCCCCTCGGCGCCCGCCGCGTCGCTCGTGCCGGAGCCCACGCGCCCCTTCGCGGAATCGCCGTAGCCGCCGCAGTCCCTCGCCTCCCGCCCGCCTCTTGCGCTACGATGGCCGAACCCCGGCCATGCCGTGGGCGCGAAAGGAGCGGGCATGCGATTCGGGGTCTTCTACGAGCACCAGCTGCCGCGGCCGTGGGCCGCGGGTAGCGAGCAACAGCTCTTCCAGGACGCGCTGGCCCAGGTCGAGCTGGCCGATCGGCTGGGCATCGACTACGCCTGGGAGGTGGAGCATCACTTCCTGGAGGAATACTCCCACTCCTCGGCGCCCGAGGTCTTCCTGGCCGCCGCGTCGCAGCGCACCCGGCGGATCCGTCTCGGGCACGGCATCGTCCTGATGCCGCCCGGCTACAACCATCCCGCCCGCGTCGCCGAGCGCCTGGCCACCCTCGACCTCGTCTCCAACGGGCGCGTGGACTGGGGCACCGGCGAGTCGGCCTCGCGCGCGGAGCTGGAGGGCTTCGGGGTCGAGCCGGCCGAGCGCCGCGCGATGTGGCGGGAGACCACCGAGCAGGTCGCCAACATGCTCGCGCTGGATCCCTACCCCGGCTTCCAGGGCAAGTACTTCTCGATGCCGATCCGCAACGTGGTGCCGAAGCCGGTGCAGAAGCCGCACCCGCCGCTCTGGGTCGCGTGCTCGAACCGGGAGACCATCCACCTGGCCGCCCAGCTCGGCATGGGCGCGCTCACCTTCGCGTTCATCGACCCGGCCGAGGCGCGCCACTGGGTCGAGGACTACTACGAGACGTTCAAGCGCGAGTGCGTGCCGATCGGCCACGCGGTCAATCCCAACGTGGCGATGGTGACCGGGTTCTCCTGCCACGCGGACGCGCAGGAGGCGCGCCGGCGCGGGATCGACGGCTTCCGCTTCTTCCAGTTCGCGCTCGGCCACCACTACGTCTTCGGCAAGCACCAGCCGGGCCGCACCGACATCTGGGAGAAGTTCGAGCGGGTGCGGGCCGAGCTGGACCTCGACGTCCTGGGCGGCGGCACCGGCTGCATCGGCACCCCCGACGAGCTGCGGGCGTCCCTGCGCGCCTTCGAGGAGTACGGCGTCGACCAGACCATCTTCATCCAGCAGGGCGGGAAGAACCGCCACGAGCACATCTGCGAGGCGCTCGAGCTGTTCGCGGCCTCGGTGATGCCCGAGTTCAAGGCCCGCGAGGCCGAGCGCGCGGCCCGCAAGGCCGAGGCGCTCGCGCCCTACGTGGCGGCGGCCTTCGAGCGGAAGCGGGCGATGGTCGGCCTCGCCGACGCCGACATCCCGGCCTACGAGGCCTACGGGCTCACCGTGACCCAGCCGATCGACCTCGACAAGATGCCGGAGGCCAACCGGCGCCGGATCCTGACCTTCCGGAGGATGCGGGAGATCATGGAGGGCCGCTAGGCTCCATGGCGCCGGACCCGGAGCCGATCCCGCCGCTGACCGGCCGGCTCAGGCGCGTCGGGGAAATGCTCATCGGGCTCTCGGGCTCGCCCGTCCCCACCCATCTCTTCCAGACGCTGGCCGAGCAGGCCGAGACGGTGGTGCCGCACGACTACCTGGCGGTCTGCCTGGAAGACCCCGAGCAGCGCGGCTACCTCGTGCACTCCCTGTCCGGTCTGGTCGGCGAGCCGGTGGGCAGCCGGGTGTTCACGCGGGACGAGGGGCTGCCCGGGCGCGCGATCCGCACCGGGCGCGCGCACCTCGTCGGCGAGCTCGAGCGTATCGCCGACGGCGCGCCCGATCTCGACGGCGTGCTCGTGCGGGCGGGGCTCCAGGCGGCGCTCGCGGTCCCGCTGCGCCGCGGGATGCAGGTGCTGGGCGCGCTCCTGTTCGTGCGCCGGAGCGCGCCCTACACCCTCGACGACCTCGAGGTCGCGACGCTGCTCGCGGCCGGGGTCTCGGGCGCGCTCGAGACCTGCCGCGCGTACCAGGCCCTGGCCGACGAGCGCGGCACCCTGGCCGCGGTCCTCACCAGCACCGCCGACGCGGTGGTGATGGTCGGACAGGACGGCCTCGTGCTCCTCGCCAACCCGGCCGCGCGCGCCATGCTGGGGGTGGCGCCGGAAGCCATGACCGGCCGGCCGTTCTTCCAGGCCATCGAGCACGAGCCGCTCCGGCGGCTCTTCGAGATCGGGCAGACCGGCGTCGCCGAGCTGCCGCTGCCCGACGGGCGCATCGCCCAGGCGAGCCTCGTCTTCGTCTCCACCGAGTACGGCGAGCCGGTGGGGCTCGCCGCGGTGCTGCGCGACATCACGCTGCTCAAGAACCTCGAGCAGATGAAGAACGACTTCGTGAACACGGTGTCCCACGACCTCAAGAGCCCGATCATGGCCATCGCGATGACCGCCGAGCTGCTCATGAAGACGGTCCCCACCACCGGCGAGCAGGCCTACCGCGACCGCTGCCAGCGCATCCTCCGCAGCGCGAATCAGATGACCGAGCTGGTGACCGACCTGCTGGACCTGGGCAAGATCGAGGCCGGTCTCGAGGGCCCGGGCGAGCCGGTCGACCTGGTCGCCCTGATCGGCGAGGTGGTGAAGGCGCAGACCGTCCCCGCGGAGGCCAAGGGCCTCGCCATCGAGGTGCAGACGCCGCCCGCCGCGCTCGTCACCGGCGTGCGGGCGCGGCTCGCCCAGGTGCTGGCCAACCTGATCGGCAACGCGGTGAAGTACACGCGGGACGGCGGGCAGGTCCACGTCGTGGTCGAGGCGGCGGGCTCCCCGGACGACGGCCCGGTCCGGGTGCGGATCACCGACAACGGGATCGGCATCCCCGCCCGCGACCTGCCGCACGTCTTCGACAAGTTCTACCGGGTCAAGAACGCCTCCACCGCCGGCATCTCGGGCACCGGCCTCGGCCTGGCCATCACCCGCAGCATCGTGGAGACCCACCGCGGGCGGATCGGCGTGGAGAGCGCGGAGGGATCCGGCAGCACGTTCTGGGTCGAGCTGCCCGCGGCGCCGGCCGGCGCCGACCGCCCCGCGTGACGCGGAGCTAGTCTCCCGAGGACGCGGATCACGGGCAGGCGGAGGGTCACCACGGTGCCCCGCTCCGGGGCGGCCGCGATCTCGAGATCCCCTCCGTGGCGGTGCAGCAGGCCGAAGGCGACGTTCAGACCCAGGCCCTTGTGCTCGCCGGCCTTGGTGGTGAAGAAGGGCTCGAGCGCGCGGCGCTGGTCGTCCGCGCGCGATGCCCACCCCGTCGTCCTGGATGGCGCAGAGCACGTGCGGCCCGTCGGTCCAGGTCTTGACCGTGATGGCGCCGCCCTCCGGGAGCGCTTCGATCGCGTTCATGAGCACCACCGTGACCGCCTCGATCAGCACGGAAGCCTCGCCGGCCACCGCGGGCAGCTCGCCGTGGTCGACGTGCACCTCGACGTGCCGCGCGTCGGCCCCTTCCCCGATCGTGCAGCAGGGTCGGGTGGCCTGAAGCGCCGCCCGCACCACGTCGTTGAAGTCGAGCGGCGGCGCCTCGGTCAGGGTGCGCACCTCCGCGAAGGACTGCAGCCGCTTGAGCACCTTGGCCGCCTCCTTCACGGTGGTCTTGATGGTGGCGAGCTGGTCGTAGCCCGGAGTGCCCTCGAGCTGCGGCAGCACCACCTGCACCTTGCCCATGATCATCTGGAGGACCTGGCGGACGTAGTCGGTCACCCCGTCGGTCAGCGAGGCGATCGCGCGCAGCCGCTCCGTCTCGATCAGCTCATGCTGCCCCGCCCGCACGTCGTCGAGGGCGGTCTGCAGCCCCTGGTAGAGGTGGCTGTTCTCGAGCGCCACCGCGGCCTGGTCCGCGAACGCGCGCGCGAGCGCGATGTCCTCGCCGGTCCAGCTCCGTCCGGTCCGGTCCCGCGCCATCACCGCGCCGACCACGCGCCCCTGCACGAGCAGCGGCAGCGCGAGCGCGGCGCGGTGGTCGCTCGCGGTCACTTCCTGCCGCGCGGCCGGGCTCAGGATCACGCGCGGATCCTCGAGCAGGTCTGCGGTGGGCACCGGCTGGCGGGTGGTGGCCGCGATGCCCTCGAGGCCGGCTCCGCGCGGCAGGACCGGGTCCGCGACGAGCGCCGCGCCCCCGACCGACGAGGTCGCCACCCGCACCAGCTCCCACGTCTCCGGGTCGAGCCGGTAGACCGCCGCGGCGCGCGCCTCGAGCAGGCCGGCCACCCCGTCGGCGATCTGGCGTCCCAGCTCGGTGAAGGTCAGCGACTGCGGCACGCTGCGGGCGACGATCGCGAGGCGCTCGGCGATGTGGCGGCCCCGCTCGGTCTCGGTGAAGAGCTGGGCGTTGCGCAGCGCCAGCGCGGCCTGGTCGCCGAAGACCGCGAGCAGGTGCTGCTCCTCGCCGGAGTACACGCGCTCCGGATCGCTGCCCACCAGGAGCGCGCCGAGCACGCGGTCCTGCCCCATGAGGGGCACCGCGATCACCGACTGTCCCATCTCCTCCGCGAACGGCTCGGCGGCGCGCTCGGCCGGGGGGCCGTCCGTCAGCGCGCCCTCGGACGCCACCAGGCGCCGCGCGTTCACCGCGAGCCAGGCGATCCCGGCCCCGGCCGGGAGGTGGCAGCCGACCCACTTGGCCGCGTCGGCCGGGCCGGCGGCGGCCACGCAGACGAGCGTGCGGGAGGCCGGCTCGAGCTCGTAGAGCACGGCGCGCCGGGCCCGGAAGACGTCGAGGACCGCGCGCACGATCCGGGTCGCGATCTGGTCGAGGTCGAGCGTGCCGAGCAGCTCGTGGCCGACCTGGGCCAGGGCCCGCGCGGTGCGCTCGGCGCGGAGCCGGCCGCTGATGTCGCGCGCGGTGGAGGACGCGCCGGTGACGCGCCCGGCCGCGTCCCGGATCGGCGAGATGGTCAGCGACACGTCGACGCGGCGGCCCGTCTTGGTGAGGCAGACCGTCTCGAAGTTGCTGATGCGATGCCCGTGGTGCAGCCGGATGAGGATGCCGGGCAGCTCGTCGCGCCGCTCCGGCGGCACGATCATCGAGATCGACCGGCCGATGGCCTCCTCCGCGCGGTAGCCGTAGAGCCGCTCCGCGGCCGGGTTCCAGCTCACGATCCGGCCCTCGAGCGTCCGGCCGACGATGGCGTCCTCCGACGACTCGACGATCGAGGACAGCAGCGCCTGCACCGCCTGGGATTGCTTCCGCTCGGTGATGTCCCGGGCCACCGCGAGCTGGCCCACCACCTGGCCGGAGCGCACGATGCCGGTACAGGTCATCTCCACCGGGATGCGCCGGCCGTCGCGGCGCACCACCTGGCACTCGAACTGGGGCGCGACCTTGCGGCCGGCCCGGACCGCCTCGAGACGGTCGCGGACGAGCAGCGCGCCGGCCCGGTCGAGCACCGAGAAGACCGGGCGCCCGATCAGCTCGTCGGAGCGGAAGCCGGTCATCTGCTCGCCGTAGCCGTTGACCATCGCGAGCGCGCCGTCCAGGTCGAGGAGGAAGAGCGCCTCGGTCATGCTCTCGGTGATCAGGCGGTAGCGCTCCTCGGAGCCCCGCAGCGCGCGCAGCAGGCCCTGGCGGGCGAGGGCGCGATCCACCGCGGACAGGAGCTGCGCGGTGTCGACCGGCTTCACGAGGTACGAGGCGTCCCCCGCCATCGCGGCGAGCGCGCCGTCGAGCGAGGCGTGGCCGGTGATCAGGATGACTTCGGTCTCGGGCGAGCGGGTCTTGATGCTCTGCAGCAGCTCGAGGCCCGAGATGTCCGGGAGCCGGCAGTCGACGATCGCGAGATCTACCGGCCGGGGCTCGCCGATGCGCGCGAGGGCATCCTCGCCGCGGTCGACCCGGTCGACGTGGTGGCCGTGCTCCTGCAGCACGTCGCCCACGGTCTCCCGGACGATCGGGTCATCGTCGATGACGAGGATGTCGGCGCCGGATGCCATGAGGGGAGGAGTGTGCACGGGAAGTGCCACTCGTCCGGCTCCGACATGTGCAACAAATCAACAACTTGGAAATAATCGGTAATCTTTCCAGATGGTTCTGGATCGACAGGCGTGCCCGGCTGACACTCGGACCGGGGCCCGGAGCGCCCCGGCTCAGCGCTCGGCGCGAACCTCCGCGAACACGTCCCGGGCGCAGATCATGGCCTCGCGGATGATGGGCACCCCGACGTAGCCCGACATGTGGATCAGCACCTCGACCAGCTCCTGCTCGGTCCAGCCCTGCCCGAGCGCCATGCGCAGGTGGATCCGCAGCTCGGGCTCCCGGCCGGTCGCCGCGTCGGACACCACGCACACGAGGGTCCGGGTCTTGAGGTCGAGACCGGGCCGGGCCCAGAGCGCGCCGAAGACGTTCTCGGTCGCCACGTCGATGAAGGTGCGCATGATCGGGTCCTGATAGGTCGTCGCGTTCACCCGCTCCACGTACTTGTCGCCCAGCAGCCGGCGCCGGATCTCGTTGCCCTTGCGATGCAGCTCGCTCTCCGCCATGGAAGCCTCCTGATGTGGGGGCGGACGCGCTAGCGCCCGCTCCGGGGACCGAAGAACCCGCCCTTGGGCCGGCCGTGGGCGTGGTAGTGGTCGGGGATGTTGCGCATGTTGTCGTCGATGTAGCACTCCCCGCCGAGGACGCGCGTGGCCACCTCGCGCAGCAGGGTGTGCATGTGGGTCACGTGCTCGGCGGGCGGCTCGGTGCCGTGGTAGCGCCAGACCACCATGGGCACGTCGCAGACGTCACACTCGGCGATCCAGCAGATGTCGTCCTCGTGGTGCCAGGGCGTGATCCGGGCCGCCCGGCACAGGTCGCATCCGCTGACGCGAGTGAAGGGGGCGGCGCCTCCTAGCCCCACAGAGCGCGCATGACGTGGACCGCCACGCGACGGTTGTAGTCGCGGACGAGGCGGCGGATGCGGAACAGGTCGAGCACCCACCACGCGGCGAGCCCGCCCAGCGTGAGCCAGAACAGCACCTGCAGGCCCCGCTTGCGCAGGTAGAGGTAGTGCCAGCCGAGGGGCAGGAACAGCAGCGCGATCAGCGGCGACTTCGCCTGCGCGCGATACCGCCAGAGGAACGCGCGCTGCTGGTCGGGGGTGAGATACGCGAGCTGCTCGCGCACCGTGCGCGAGAGCGACGCGGCGATGGACGGAGGAATCGTCAGGCTCCGATCGCCCCGGGCCTCGGGGCCGCGCCGGGCCGCCGCGCGCTCGGGCGGCGGGGCGGTCGGCTTGCGGAATACCGATGATTCCCGCTCAGTCTGTGTCCGGCTCATGCCCACTCTCCCACTGGGGCGCGAGGGAGCAAGAACAGCGCCAGCCGGGCGGGTCAGACGGGGCTTGAACTTAGCCGCAGGTCGCTGATCGGCGCTTCTCAAGTGTCACTCCGGTCGTCCGCAGGAGGACGGTTGCAAGTCATTGCAGAGGTGTCAATTCCTGACATCGGGCCAGACCACCATGCCGGTTCCCGAGCGCCAGGCGATCGCGGGCATGTACGCGAGCACCTCGGCCGGTCCGGTCGTGAACGCGAGCGCGACCATCCACGCGAGCAGCTCCGCGGTCCCGCCGGAGCCGGCCGCCTCCATCCGCTCGAGCGTGCACTCGCGCAGGAGCGCGGCGTGATCGCCCTTGCGGAGGAGATCGAGGAACCAGCGGTCGAACTCCTCGTCGACCCAGAAGTAGCGCGGCCCGCCCGGCTCGTGGGAGAGCCCGCCGGTCGCGAGCACCGCGACCCGCTCGGCGCCGGGATACGCGTGCACCATCTCGCGCAGCGCGGTCCCGACCTCGTACGCGCGCTCGGGCGTGGGGATCGGCGGCACCGTGCAGTTCATCGTCACCGGCACCAGCGCGATGTCGCCCTCCGGGTTCAGGTAGTGCATGGGCACCGAGACCCCGTCGTCGAACTGCATGTCGCGCAGGTAGGCGAAGGCCAGACGCCGCCGCGCGCCCTCGTTGACGAGGTAGCGGGCGAGCGCGGGGTGCCCCGGGATGCGGTACTTCTCGAGCGCGAGCCACTCGTCGTACCAGTCGGCCGGTCCCACGTGCTCGGCCCCGATCCCCACCGTGTACTCCGGGGTGTTGTTGATCGGCCAGTTGAGCAGGTGGTCGTTGCTGAGCAGCACGATGACGTCGGGCCGCGCGGCCCGGAGTCGCTCGCGCATCAGGTCGAGGGCCCGCCGGGCCTCGCGGCGCTGGTCCTCGGGGGCGCGGTCGAACCATCCGGTGAGCCCGGGCGAGTGGGTCAGCGCCATCGCGGCCACCACCTGGGCCATCGCTCAGCCCTGCCCCCGCGCGAGCCTATCCTGCAAACGGTCCGACGCGGCGGCCTCCTCGGGATACGCGCGGCGGTAGGCCTCGAGCGCGGGGTGGGCGTTGCTGTTCGCGGAGGCGCCGAAGAACAGGCGGAGGATCTGGGGGATGTAGTACTGGTGCACCCCCATCTCGTTCAGCCTCCGCACGTCCTTGTCCCGCAGGGCCTCGTACTCGCCGGAGCTCAGGCCGAACTCGCGCGCGAGCCCGGCCAGGTCGGAGAGCCAGCGCGCCCGGAGGGTGGCGTCGCGGCGCACGTAGAAGATCATCTCGTTGAGCGGCAGGGTCTTGTCGCAGCGCTCCACGTTACCCATCGCGCAGCACCTTCGGGTTCACCTTGAGGAACATGATCACGCAGCGCTCGGGCCCCGGGTTGCGCACGTCGTGCAGCACGCTCTGGGGAAACTTCACGATGGAGCCCGCCGGCACCACGACCTCCTGCCCGTCGATCGACATGTGGGCGGTGCCCTCGAGCACGAAGATCGCCTCCTCCTCGCGCGGGTGCTGGTGCATCACCGTCGACTGGCCGGGCTCGTAGCAGGCGATCTCCGACCAGAGCTGGTCGGTCTTGAAGAGCATCTTGCGCACCCGACGGTCGGGGGCGAACGCCTTCAGGGCGTGCAGATCGAAGACCTGCGCCACACCAGTGACGCGCGCGGTCGCCGTCTCGTCCATTGGCCCCGCATCATAGCGCCCTCGCGGCGCGTCCGCCAGGGCCGGATCACCGGACCACCGCGCGCGGAGCGCGACGCGGAACTTCCCCGTTGACATCGCGGGACCCGTTCAGTAGAAAGAGCCGACGGCCGTGCCATCACCCCCCGCCGCTTCCCCGTCGGTCGCTCGTCGCTTCGCGCGATTCGTCTCGGGCCTGAGCCTGGAGAACGTCCCGCCCGCGGTGGCCGCGCGCGCATGCCTGCTGGCCCTGGACACGCTCGGGAGCTGCCTCGCCTCGAGCCGCGAGGACTTCGGCCGCGCGGTCACGCGGGCCGCCGAGCAGCTGGGCGGCGCCCCGGAGAGCACCCTGGTGGGGGCCAAGACCCGCGTGGGCGCCGCGAGCGCGGTGCTCGCCAACGGCACGCTCGCCCACGGGCTCGACTTCGACGACACCCGCGAGGACGCCATCGTCCACACCGGCTGCGTCGCGGTGCCCACCGCGCTGGCGGTCGGCGAGGCGGTCGGGGCCTCCGGCCGCGAGGTCGCTCGAGGCGATGATCGCGGGGGTGGAGGTGATGTGCCGGATCGGCCTCGCGGTGCCGGGCCGCTTCCACGCGCGCCACTACCACCCGACCGCGCTGACCGGGAGCTTCGCGGCCGCCGCGGTGGCGGGACGCCTCCACCGGCTCACCGAGGACCAGCAGGTCCACGCCTTCGGCCTCTGCGGCAGCCAGGCCGCCGGGATCATCGAGTACCTGGCCGACGGCTCCTGGACCAAGCGCCTGCACCCGGGCTGGGCCGCGCACGCGGGGGTGACCGCGGCGGTGCTGGCGCGCGCCGGGTTCACCGGGCCGGAGACGGTCTTCGAGGGCGCCCACGGCTTCTACGCGGCCTTCGCGGGCGGCCACGAGCCCGAGCGCCTGGAGGCGCTGCTCGCGACGCTCGGCGGGACGTGGGAGCTCTCCGCGCTCACGTTCAAGCCCTACCCGTGCGGCTCGATCGCGCATCCCTACATGGACTGCGCGCTGCGCCTGCGCGAGCGCCACCACCTGCGCCCGGAGCAGATCGCGGAGGTGCGCTGCCGGACCGCGGAGGGGCCGCTCCCGCGCCTGTGGGAGCCGCTCGCGGCCAAGCAGAGCCCGCAGAACGGCTACGCGGCCAAGTTCAGCCTGCCGTACCTGCTCGCGTCGATCCTGGTCAACGGCCGGGTCACCCTGGCCGACTTCACCGACGAGGCGGCCCGCGACGAGGCCGTCCGGCGCGTCGCCGGCCGGGTCTTCTACGACATCGATCGGACCATCGACTACCCGCGCCACTTCATCGGCCACGTGGCGATCCGGCTCGCCGACGGCACGCAGCTCGAGGAGCGGCAGGATCACCCGCGCGGCGGGCCCGACTTCCCGATGACGCGCGAGGAGCTCACCGCCAAGTTCCGCGCCAACGCGCTCCTGGCCATCCCGGAGGCGCAGGCCGCGCGCGTGGTGGAGCTGGTCGACGCCCTCGCCGACGCGCCGCGCCTGGGTCCGCTGATGGACGCGCTCACCGCGTAGACCAGCCTTCAAAGGAGCCCCGATGACTCATCGCCGCCGCGTGATCTCCCTGCTGGTCCTCGCCCTGACCGCATTCCCGAGCGTGTGGGCGGTCGAGGCGCGCGCGCAGGATCCGCGGCTCGAGGCGGCGCGCAAGGAAGGCAAGGTGGTCTGGTACACCTCGCTCGCCCTGACCAGCTCGGAGAAGGTGGCCAAGCTCTTCGAGACCGCGTATCCGGGCGTGAAGGTCGAGGTGCACCGCACCGGATCGCAGCGGATCCTGCAGCGGATGATGCAGGAGCTGCAGGCCAACATCAAGAACGTGGACGTGGTCCACACCTCCGACGCCGGCCACTACGTGCTGCTGAAGGAGAAGAAGCTCCTGATGCGCTACACCCCGGCCGGGGTGGACGTGTTCGGGGCCGGCTTCAAGGACAAGGACGGCTACCACTACGGGCTGCGCGCGACGGTCAACGTCATCGCCTACAACACCAAGGTGGTGTCGCCCGCGGACGCCCCGCGCACCTGGAAGGACCTGCTCGATCCCAAGTGGCGCGGCCGCCTGGTCACCGCGCACCCCGGCTACAGCGGGGTCATCGCCACCCACGTGCTCGCGCTCGTGCACCTGCACGGCTGGGACTACTTCAAGGCCCTCGCCCAGAACAAGCCGATGCTGGTCCAGTCGGCGGTCGATCCGTCGGGCGTGGTGGCGTCGGGGGAGCGGCCGGTGGCGGTGAACGGGGGCGACTACACGTTCTACCAGGTCAAGAAGAAGGGCAATCCGGTGGAGATCGTCTACCCGAAGGAGGGCGTGCCGCTCGTGGTCTCCCCGAGCGCGATCACGAGCTTCGCCCCGCACCCCAACGCGGCCCGGCTCTTCACCGACTTCATCTTCTCCCGCGAGATCCAGCAGGTGCTGGCCGACACCGAGGGGCTCTACAGCGGTCATCCGCAGGTGACCTACCCGGCCGACAAGCCGCGCCTGTCGGATCTCAAGGTCCTGCCGGTGGAGGCCGAGGAGCTCGAGAAGCGGAACGAGGAGATCAAGACGCGCTTCGTCGAGTTCTTCGGGGCCTAGCCCCGCCCCATGCCGGAGGCGGTGGCGGCCGCGCGCCCGCGGCGCTGGGAGGGGTGGGACCGCGCGGCGCCGATCTGGCTGCTCGCGGCGGCGGCGCTGGTCGGGTTGATCCTGCTGCCCCTGGGCTGGCTCGCCTACATGAGCGTGCGCAGCGACGCGGGCTTCACCCTCGCCCACTACGCGCGCGTGCTCGGCGACCCGCCGCTGCAGAAGGCTCTCTGGAACACGGTGGTGCTCGCCTTCTGGTCCGGCCTGCTCGCCCTCGTGATCGGCGCGCCGCTGGCCTGGCTCACCGCGCGCACCGACCTGCCGTGGCGGCGCAGCATCCAGCACCTGGTGATGGCCTCGTTCGTGACCCCGCCCTTCCTGGGCGCCTTCGCGTGGGTCATGCTCGCCGGCCCCAACGCGGGCTATCTCAACCGGCTCTACCGCGACTGGACCGGCGCCGCCGATCCGCTGGTCAACATCTTCAGCATGCCGGGGCTGATCTTCGTGGTGGCGATCTACACGTTCCCCTACGTCTACATCATGATCGCCAACACCCTGGGCCTCATCGCCTCCGACCTCGAGGACGCCGCCTCCATCCTGGGCGCGGGCCGCTTCCAGGTGGCGCGGACCATCACCCTGCCCATGGTGCTGCCCGCGATCCTGAGCGGCTTCATCCTGGCCGTGCTGCAGGCCCTCGCCCTCTTCGGCTCCCCCGCCATCCTGGCGCTGCCCGCCGGCTTCCACACCGTGACCACCCAGCTCTGGGCCTTCTTCCAGTACCCGCCGCGCGTCGAGATGGCGGCCGCCTTCTCGATCCCGCTCCTCCTCGCCACCGCCCTGCTGCTGCTCGCGCAGAAGCGGCTGCTCGGCCGGCGCGGCTACGCCGCGGTGGGAGGCAAGGGCGGGCAGCGCCGGGTGATCCGGCTCGGGCGGTGGCGCTATCCCGCGCTCGGCGCGTGCCTCGTGGTGCTGGCCGCCGCGGTGTTCCTGCCCTACGGCATCCTGCTCAAGGCCGCCTTCTCGCGCGCGTGGGCCCAGCCGCTCACCGCGGAGAACTTCACGCTCGAGAACTGGTCGTTCACGTTCCTCTACAGCACCACCCAGTCCGCCATCGTCAACACGATCGAGCTGGGCGTGCTCACCGCGTGCATCGGGGCCGCGCTCGCCACCCTGCTCGCCTACGTCACCCAGCGGCGCCTCGTGGCGGGCCACCAGGTGCTCGCCTTCCTCGCGGTGGCCCCGGTGGTCATCCCGGGCGTGGTGCTGGCGGTGGCCCTCTTCGTGGCCTACACGCGCCCGCCCTTCCTGCTCTACGGCACGCTCTGGATCCTCTTCCTCGCCTACCTGACCAAGGAGATGCCGGTCGGCTACTCGCAGTCCGAGGCGACCCTCCGCGGCATCCACCCGGAGCTGGAGGAGGCGGGCCGCATCCTGGGAGCCGGGCGCTTCCGGGTGCTGCACGAGATCACCGCCCCGCTCGCCCGCAGCGGGATCATCGCGACCTGGTGCTTCGTCTTCATCGGGGTGATCCGCGAGCTGTCCGCGTCGATCATCCTGTTCACCCCGAACACCAAGGTCATGTCGGTGGTCATCTTCGATCTGAAGGAAGAGGGCCAGTTCGGGGCCATCGCGGTGCTCGGAGTCTTCATGCTCGCGATGACCTTCGTCACGGTGGTGGTGATGCAGACCGTGCTCGGCCGCGACGTGATGGGCGGCCGGCAGGCGGGCGGGGCCGGCTGATGCCCGGGATCACGATCACCGGCCTCACCAAGCGCTTCGGCGACGTCGGCGCGGTGGTCGGCCTCGACCTCACGGTGCGGCCGGGCGAGCTGGTGGCCCTGCTCGGCCCGTCCGGCTGCGGCAAGACCACCACCCTGCGTCTGGTCGCCGGCTTCCTCGCCCCCGAGGGCGGCGAGATCCGGGTGGGCGACCGCGTGCTCTCCTCGGCCGCGGTGGTCGTTCCCCCCGAGCGGCGCCGCATGGCGATGATCTTCCAGAGCTACGCCCTCTGGCCGCACATGACGGTGGCCCAGAACGTGGCCTACGGGCTCCGCTTCGCGGGCGTCGCGCGCGGCGATCGCGAGCGACGGGTGGACGAGATGCTGCGCGCGGTGCAGCTCGGCGGGCTACGGCGCGCGCTACCCGGGCGAGCTGTCGGGCGGCCAGCAGCAGCGGGTGGCGGTGGCCCGGGCCCTGGTGGTGGAGCCCGAGATCCTGCTGCTCGACGAGCCGCTCAGCAACCTCGACGCGAGCCTGCGCGAGGAGATGCGGTTCGAGATCCGCCGGCTCCACGAGCGGTTCGCCATCACCACCCTCTACGTCACCCACGACCAGGCGGAAGCGATGGTGATCTCGGACCGGGTCGCGGTGCTGCGCGAGGGGCGCGTCGCGCAGGTCGGGCCACCGGCGGAGCTCTTCGAGCACCCGCGCACCCGCTTCGTGGCCGAGTTCGTCGGCAAGACCAACCTCATCGACGCGGTGGCCGACGGCGCGGGCGGGGTGACCCGCGGGGCCTTGCGGCTGCGGGTGGCCGCGGAGAGCCTCGTCCCGCGAGCTCCGGTGGTGGTCTCGATCCGCCCGCACCAGATCACGCTCGGCCCGCCCGCGCGCGATGCCGGCGATGCCAACGTGCTGGCCGGCACCGTGGTGCGCGCGAGCTATCTCGGCGACGCGATCGACTACCAGATCGCGATCGACGGCACCGACGTGGTCCTGCGCGTGACCGGCGCGGCGCCCGCGCGCTCGCGGCCCGGCGACGCGGTCGCGCTGACCGTACCCGTCAGCGCGTGTGTCCCGCTGCCCGCCACCGACGACCCCGGCCCTTCCGACGCGGGCCGGGGCCCGACCTAGAGACCGCCCCAGACCTCGCGCGCCACCTCGGCGCAGAGGCGAAGCTTCGCCTCCTGCTGCTCCACCGAGACGTCGTTGCCCTCGAGCGTCGAGGAGAACCCGCACTGGGGGCTCAGGCCGAGCTGATCGAGGGGCAGGAACTTCGAGGCTTCCTCGAGCCGGCGGATGAGGTCGTCGCTTCGACTCGAGCGCGCCCGACCTTGCTGCTCACCAGCCCCAGCACCACCCGCACGTGCCGGGGCGCGTGGCGGAGCGGCGAGAAATCGCCGGAGCGCGCGTCGTCGAACTCGAGGAAGAAGCCGTCGTAGGGCATCTGGTTGAAGATGGTCTCCGCCACCTTCTCGTACCCGCCCTGGGCCCGCCAGCTCGACCGGAAGTTCCCGCGGCAGAGGTGCGTGCACACCGAGAGGTCGCGCGGCCGATCCCGCAGCGTGGCCTGCACGAGCTTGACCGAGAGGGCCAGCACCGCGTCCGGGTCCTCGCCGCGCGCCCGCCCGTCCGCCCGCATGCCGTCGTCGCAGAGGTAGGCCAGGCTCACGTCGTCGAGCTGGAGATACCGGCAGCCCGCCGCGTAGAGATCGGCGATCTCGGCGCGGTAGGCGGCCGCGGTGTCCTCCACGAAGCGGTCGAGGTCCGGGTACACCGCGCGGCTGATGTTGGCGCGCCCGACCTGGGAGTAGAGCATGCAGGGCGACGGGATGGTGATCTTCGCGGTGCGGGTGGTGACCGAGCGCAAGAAGCGGAAGGCGTCGACGAAGATCGGGGCGGGCCGGCCCACCCGCGCGTCGATCCGGAGATCCGGGCGGGTGAAGTTCACGTCGCCCGATCGCCCGTGGAACGTCACCGGCAGCGCGCGGCCCTCGCTGGCCAGGCCGCCCAGGCGGGTGAGGAAGTCCATGTGCCACGACTTCCGCCGGAGCTCGCCGTCGGTGATCCCCTCGAGCCCGGCCGCCTCCTGGAGCCGCACCGCCTCGCGCACCGCCTCGTCCTCCGCGGCGGCCAGCGCGGCCGCGTCGATGCGCCCGTCCTCGTGATCCCGCCGCCGCGCCTTGAGGGCGGGCGACCGGAGCAGGCTGCCCACGTGGTCGGCCCGGAACGGCGGGCGCGGCGCGGTCACGGCCGGTAGAGCCCGCGGCCGGCCGCGAAGACGCGGGTCAGGCCGAGCAGCGCGTCGGTGCTCGGAGTGGCGACGCCGACCCGGCCGCCGATCTCGCTCACCGCGGTGAGGAGCGCGTCGATCTCGAGGGGCTTGCCCGCCTCCACGTCCTGCAGCATCGAGGTCTTGAAGGCCCCGAGCTTGCGGGTCACCGCGTTGCGCTCCTCGCCGCTCTGGCGGATCGGGCAGCCGATCTTCTCGCCGATCGCGGCCGCCTCCGCCATGATCGCGAGCGTGAACCGATCGAGGAGCGGGTCGTCGAGCAGCCGATCGCAGGTGGCCCCGGTCAGCGCCGACATCGGGTTCATCGTCATGTTGCCCCAGAGCTTGTACCAGACGTCGGCCTGGATGCGCGGGGAGACGGTGGTCTCGAACCCCGCCGCGTCGAGCCGCTCCGCGAGCGCGCTCACCCGGGCCGAGGTCCCGCCGCCCGGCTCGCCGATGATGAGCCCGCGCCCGAAGCCGTGGCGCCCGAGCCCCGGCTCCACCACCGAGCAGGTCGCGTGCACCACGCAGCCGATCACGTGGCGCACCGGGATCGCGGCCGCCACCCGGCCGTCCGGGTCGACCGCGCGCACCGCGGCGCCCTCGTGCGAGCCGCCGAGGCCGTGGAAGAACCACCACGGCACCCCGTTCATCGCGGGCAGCACCACCGTCTCGGGGCCCAGCAGGGGCCCGACGTGCGACGGCGGCGGCGGGAAGCGACGGCCCCTTCACCGCCACGACCACCAGATCCTGACGACCGAGCGCGGTGGCCTCCTCGGCCGCCCGCACCGGCGCCGCGAGCACCGCGCCGCCCTGCTGGAGCCGCAGCCCGTGGGTCCGGAGCGCGGCGGCGGTCTGCCCGCGCGCGACCGCCGAGACCTCGCAGCCGCTCCGGGCGAGGTGGACGCCGAGGAACGTGCCGATGGCGCCCGCGCCGACGACGCAGACCTTCACGAGGTCGGGGCGGCGACCTGCACCACGTGGTAGGCCTTCACCGGGCGCTGGAAGCCCTTGAGCGCGAGCTCGCCCACCACCTCCACCTGGGCGATGGCCTCCACGCCGGACGCCACCCGCTGGGAGAGCAGGATCTGCCCGGGCTTGGCCTCCCCGCACAGGCGCGAGGCGAGGTTGGTCACGGTGCCGATCGCGCCGTAGTCGAGCCGCCCCTCGAAGCCGATCGCCCCGATGGTCGCGTAGCCCTGCGCGATGCCGATGCCGAAGTCGAGATCGAACCCGCGCTTGCGCCAGGACTCGGTGAGCCCGCGCGATCCGCTCGCGCATCGCGACCGCCATGCGGACCGCGCGAGGCCCCGGGTCGGGCACCACCACCGGGTCGTTGAAGAAGATCATCATGCCGTCGCCGGTGAAGCGCTCCAGCGTGCCCTCGGCGGCCAGGATGCACCGGCCCATCTCGGCGTGGTACTCGCGCAGCACCCCCATCACCTCTTCCGGCTCGGCGGTCTCCGCGAAGGCGGTGAAGCCGCGCAGGTCGAGGAAGACCACCGTGATCTCGCGGCGATGGCTCCGCAGCGGGTCCTCCGCGTCGCCGCTCACGATCAGGTCCGCGAGCTGGGGCGAGAAGAAGCGGCGCAGGCGGCCGAGACGCTCGAGCTGGGCCACCTGGTCCGCGACCCGCCGCTCGAGGGTCCGGTTGAGCTCGCCCACCTCGTCGTGCAGCGCCTTGATCCGCAGGAGCGACCGCACCCGGGCGAGCAGCTCGGGCTGGTTGATCGGCTTGGTGAGGAAGTCGTCGGCGCCCACCTCGATGCCCTTCACCCGCTCGGTCCCGGGGTCGAGCGCGGTCACCATGATGATCGGCAGGAGCCGGGTCGCCTCGTCGGCGCGCAGCCGCCGGCACACCTCGTAGCCGCTCATCTCGGGCATCACCACGTCCAGCAGCACCAGGTCCGGCCGGTCCGCGCGCACCCGCTCCAGCGCGGCGGGCCCGGAGGGGGCGGTGATCACCACGAAGCCGTGGCCGGTCAGCACCCCCTCGAGCAGCTTGACGTTCATCGGGGTGTCGTCGACCACCAGGATGCGGGCCGGCTCGCTCACCGCGCGCTGCCGCCCTTCCCGGGCCGGTCGATCATCTCCCGCACCGCGGTCACGAAGCCGGTGACGTCGATCGGCTTGGCCTGGTAGCCGTCGAACCCGGCGGCCATGATCTTCTGCCGGTCCTGGCTCATCGCGGAGGCGGTGACCGCGATCACCGGCACCGCGCGGGTGCGCGTGTCACCCCGCAGCACGTGGAGCGCCTCGATCCCGTTCATCCGCGGCAACTGAATGTCCATGAGGATGAGGGCGGGCGGGCTCTCCTGGGCGAGCCGGATCCCGTCCTCCGCGTTGTCGGCCTCCGCGGTGCGGTAGCCGTGGAACTGGAGGATGTCCCGCTCCAGCTTGCGGTTCTTCTCGTTGTCCTCGACGATCAGGATCAGCTCGCCGGCCATGGTCGCTCCGGAATGGAGAAGGTGAAGGTGGAGCCGAGGCCCGGCTGGCTCTTGACCCAGATCCGGCCCCCGTGCAGCTCCACGAAACGACGGGCGAGGGTGAGACCCAGCCCGGTCCCCTCGCGCTTGTGCGCGTAGTCGCCGCCCACCTGGCGGAACTCCTCGAAGATCAGCTCCTGGTTCTCGGCCGCGATCCCGATGCCGGTGTCCGCCACCGAGATCTCGACGCCCCCGTCGGTCGGCACCGTCCGCACGTCCACCCGGCCGCCCTCGGGGGTGAACTTCACCGCGTTGGACAGCAGATTCAGCATCACCTGCTTGATCTTGCGCTCGTCCGCGACGATCTCCCCCACCCCGCCGTCCACCTCGAGCTGCAGGTCGATGCCGTGTCGCGCGGCCCGCTCGCGCACCAGCACCAGGGTGTCCTGCATCGCCTGGGGCAGGTCGAAGCGGGCCAGCTCGAGCTCCATCCGCCCCGCCTCCACCTTGGAGAGGTCGAGGATGTCGTTGATGAGGGAGAGCAGGTGACGGCCGGAGGAGAGCACGTCCTGGAGGTACTCGTCCTGCTTGGGGTTCAGCTCCCCGAACATGCGCTGGAGCAGCACCTCCGAGAACCCGATGATGGCGTTCAGCGGCGTGCGCAGCTCGTGCGACATGTTGGCGAGGAACTCCGACTTGTGCTGGTTGGCCACCTCGAGCAGCCGGCTCTTCTCCTCGATCTCGCGGAAGAGGTTCGCGTTGGCGATGGCCACCTTCGACTGGTTGGCGAGCGCCTTCATGAGGCTCACGATGCGCTCGCCGAACGCCCCGGGCGCGCGCCGCACCACCACGATGCCGCGCGCCACGTCGTCGCCGCCGCCCATGGGCACGGTCAGCACCGAGCGGAGCCCTTCCTGCAGGAAGAGGGTCCGGAAGGGATAGCCGTGGGCCTCCTCCACGTCCGGGATCTGCACCGGCTCGCCGGTCTCGGTGGCCTGGCTGATCGTGCCGTGGTCGACCCCGACCGAGAGGTGAAGCACCGCGTCGACGAACTCGGCGGAGAGCCCCTGGCTCACCACCACGTCGAAGGCCTGCCGGCCGGGGCGCAGCTCGAAGATCCCGCAGCCGTCCGCGTTGGAGAGCGCGACCGCCCGCCGGGCCACCGTGTCGAGAATCTCGCGGAGGTCGAGCGAGGAGCTCACCGCGCGGATGACCTCGCTGAGCGCGCCGGTCTCCTCCAGCGACTGCGACAGGTCCTGGGTGCGCGCCTGCAGCTCCTGGAACAGGCGCACGTTCTCGATCGCGATCACCGCCTGGTCCGCGAACGTCTCGAGCAGCGTGATCTGCTTGTCGGAGAACGGCCGCACCTCGAGCCGGCGGATGATGATGACCCCGATCGGCACGCCTTCCCGGAGCAGCGGGGTGGCCAGCATCGTCCGCGTTCCGGTGGCCTGCTGTCGGGGCCGGGCGTCCGGGAACTCTCGATCCGTCTCCTCGGCGAGGTCGTTGACGTGCACCGTGCGTCGCTCGAGCACGGCCCGTCCGCTCACGAAGCCCCGGGTGATGGCGCTGCCCGGGATACTTCGGGATGGCGCCGTGGATCGCCACGCTCCGGAGGAAATCGCCCTCGATCCGGAAGATCTGCGCGTCGACCGCGTCGCACAGCCGCGCCGCGCTCTGGGCCACCGCGTCCATCACCGGCTGGGAGTCGGTCGGCGAGCCGCTGATGACGCCCAGGATCTCCGCGGTGGCGGTCTGCTGCTCGAGGGCCTCCTGCAGCTCCCGGGTGCGCGCGTCGACCTTGCGCTCGAGTCCCGCGTACGACTCCTGGAGCTGGACCGCCATGCGGTTGAACTGGTCGCCCAGGACCTCGAGCTCGTCGCCGGTCTTCACCTCGATGCGGTCGGTGAGGTTGCCCTCGCCGATGCGCACCGCGCCGGCCTGGAGCGCCCGGATCGGCCGCTCCAGGGTCCGGGCCAGCATCAGGCTCGCGCCCACCGAGAGCACGATGCCGAGGAACAGGAGCACCACCGTCCGCTTCACCGAGGCGCGCAGCGGCTCGAAGGCCTCCTCGAGCGGCTGCTCCACGAACACCGTCCAGCCCAGCGAGGGAATCGGTGGTGTGGGCGGTCAGCACCTGCTGGTTGCGCAGGTTCCGGGCGATGGTGCCTTCCTGCGAGGCCTCGCCGGGCTGCGGGCGGCCGGCCAGCGCGGCCTTCACCTGGTCGAGCCGGGTGAGATCCGTCTTCTGGAGCACCAGGCTGATGTCCGGATGCGCGATGAGGGCGCCCTGCCCGTCCACCACGAAGGCCTGTCCCGCCTTGCCGATCTTGATCTGGGAGACCACGTCCCAGATGAACTTGAGGTTCACCTCCGCCGCGGTGACCCCGCCGGCCTGGCCACCCTCCGCGATGGCGATGACCATGTAGGGCTCGGACTCTTTCCGGAAGTACACCGGCCCCCGGTAGACCTTCCGGGCCTTGGCCTCGACGAACCGCGGGTCGGCGGAGAGATCGGCCTGGCTGCCGATCGCGTCCATGGCCAGCCGGGAGACGCGGAGCTGCTCGCGGCCGGCCGCGTCGATGTAGCTGACCTCGGTGATGGCGGGCACCTGGCGCTGGAGGCGGAAGAAGTCGAACCGGCGCTGCTCGAGCGTGGTCCCGGTGGGCGCGCGCTGGGGCTGGGTCACCCAGCCCATCTGCCGCTCGATCTCCTTGATGAAGCCCTCGATCTGGGAGGCGGCCGCGAGCGCCTTCTCGCGCTGCAGGGCCACGAGCGCGGCCTGGTTCTCCTGGTAGGAGAAGTAGAGCTCGGTGATGCCGCTCGCGAGCAGCTCGGCGGTCACGAGCAGGACGAAGAAGGTGGTGTACTTCCAGAACAGGCGGCGGCGCCGCATCACGAGCCCCGGACGGGGCTACCGAGGCGGGAGAGGCGCTGGCGAGGGGTCCCCGGCGTCACCCTCGCGAGTGTAGGCGGGGGGGTATCCCCCTGTCAAAGAACCCCGGTCGGCGCCTCGGCGGCCCGGGGCAGGAGCGGGCAGCCCGGCTCCATGGCGGCCTTCTTCTTCTCGATGATGTCGCCCGCGTAGCGCTCGAGGTAGTGGGCGATGGTCTCGACCCGGATCTTCACCGAGCCGGCCGGCTTGGTCGAGTCCAGGTCCTGGAAGGAGAAGAAGAGGGTCCCGGAGCGCTCCACGATCTGCTGGACGGGGGTGTAGGTCGGCTGGTCCATGCCGCACTCGTAGCTGGCGAGCCGCACCACGCAGGCCACCCACGGCATGCGCGCGGCCGCCTTGGCGCCCCACAGGATCTCGTTGGTGTTGCTGCTGTAGGACGACGGCCAGACGTCGCGGATGTCGAACGGCGACTTGATGTGGCCGGCGCGGACGTCCGGGCCGAAGGCCCAGTCCATGAGGTCTGCGTCGACCGGGAAGTACTGGGCCCAGAGCACCGGGTAGCCGTAGGCCTGGAGATCCACCTCGATCTCGTGGCCGATCCCCGGGTCCATGTGATACGGCCGGGCCAGCACCATCAGGCACGCCCGGTTCTCGCGCGCGCACCACTCGAGCACCTCGCGCCCCTTCCGGCGCAGCCGGGTGTTGAAGTCGTCGAGCGCGCGGTAGCCCGCCGCGGCCGCCCCCGCGGTCTCCTCGGCGGTGAGGCCGGGGATCGCGTCGCGCAATCCCTCCCAGAGCTGCTTCGGCACGAGCTTGGGCTCGTCGAGGGACACGAAGGGCGCCGCGTAGCGGATGCCCTGCTCGGCGAACACGTCGCGCTCCTTCATGAAGCCGGCCTTGATGTTCTCCGGCGCGGCCATCACCCGCGGGCAGGCCAGCGTGCGCGCCACGTGGCCCGAGAGGAACGAGGGCAGGTTGTAGATCATCGGCGAGAAGAGCACGTCGACCTTCTCGCGCTGGCCGAAGATCAGCTCGCCGTAGTGGCCCGCGATGCACTTCACCGGATAGCAGCAGTCGACGGTGCCGCGGCCCTTGCCGTACTGCCGCCCCTGCTCCTCCGAGGTGTCGGAGGAGAAGACCAGGTGCCGCGGGTCGACGCCCAGCTCGGTGAAGAAGCCCACCCAGAACTGGTGGGTGGACCAGAGGTTCAGGACGCGCGGGATCCCGATCCGGAGCTCAGCCCGCGACGGCCGGCTCTCCGGCGCGGGAGCGGCGGAACGCGTCCTTCCGAACCATCTCGGCAACGTTAGGGTAGTCACGCTTGGTCTCCTCCAGCTTCGCCTTCACCTCGCGCAGCTCGTTCACGTCCTCGACCAGCCCCTTCGGGCAGGAGTTGCCGCTGATCACCCGCTCCCAGCCCGCGGCCAGGGGCAGCTTGCTCCACGGCCGGCCCTTGGCCCCGGGCAGCTGCACGTCGATGAAGGTGCGCGTGCAGTTGATCGGGCACCACTTGCAGACGGTGTCGGCCGCGGTGGTGCTGGTGTAGGTCAGCGCCGCGATCGCCTCGAAGCCCCGGAACCGGCTCGTCCGCCCGCTCTCCGCCTCGCGCCAGTCGGCCGCGCAGAGGGCCGCGCCGATGGCGCCCGCCTCGCCCGAGTACGGGTGCAGGACCACGTCCGCCTCCGGCACCTTGCCGCGGATGAAGTCGACCTGGGCCTTCACCACCGCCATGTTGCGGTGGGTGCCGCCCTGGAGCACGAACTTGCGCCCGACCGATCTGAGATTTTGCAGCTGCCCCGCGTAGATCCACACGTTCACCGGCAGCACCGCGGCGAGCGCGGCCATGATCTCCTCGGCGGCCCACCCCTTGCGCTGCTGGTTGACGATGTCGGACTGGAGGAAGACCCCGCAGCCCATCGCGAGCGTGGGCATCGCCTTGGCCTCGAAGGCCTTCTCCGCGTAGTCCTCGAGCGCGATCGAGTAGCGCTCGGCCACCCCCTGGAGGAACGCCCCGTTGCCCGAGGAGCACTGCGAGTTGAGCCGGAAGTCGGCCACCGTGCCCTGGCGCAGGATCATGATCTTCACGTCGGTGCCGCCCACGTCGCAGATCACGTCGGCGTCGGGATGGAAGTGGAGCGTGCCGGTGGCGTGGGCCACCGTCTCCACCACCGCCACGTCGGCGCCGACCACGTCCCGCAGGAGATCCTTGCCGTAGCCGGTCAGCGCGAGGCCGCCGACGTTGCGGTAGCCCGCCTCGCGCACCTGGCGGAAGAGCGACTGGGCGTCCTCGATCGGGTTGCCCTTCGACAGCGCGTAGCAGGTGAAGAGCAGCTCGCGCTCGGGGGAGACCACCACCGCCTTGGCGGTGGTGCTGCCGAAGTCGCAGCCGATCAGCACCGGGCCCGCGGTCTCCGCGGCGGCGCGCGCGGTCGCGGAGCGCTTCAGATCGTACTCGGCCACGAACGACTGGAGATCGTCGGCGCAGGCCACCAGCGCGCGCCCGCCCGCCTTGGCCTTCTGCTCCTGCTGGCCCTTCCTCCACCCACCAGCGCAGCCGGTCGCGCCCCTCGTAGACCGCGACGCCCGTCCGGCTCCCCCGCCCCGATCTCCACGCAGCCGAGGCAGGCGTAGTAGAGGGCCTCGGCGGGCACCGTGATGCAGGAGGCCGCGTCGCGCCCGTCCGGCAGCACGATCTTGCGCTGCTCCCACAGCTTGGCGAGGTGGTGGCGCCAGGCCTCCTGCAGGCCGCGGAAGAAGAGGTTCGGGCCGCCCAGCAGCAGCACCTCCGGCGACGGGGTGTTGCCCTTGGTGAGCGTGGCCAGGTTCTGGTAGACCACCGCCTCGAAGAGGCTCGCGATGATCTCCTCGACCGGCACCCCCGTCTTCACGAGCGTGTTGGCGTCGGTCTCCGCGAAGATGCCGCACTTGCTGCTGACCTTGTGCAGGCTCATGCCCGCGTAGGGCAGCCCGGCCAGGGTCTCGGTCGCCACCTGGAGCTTGCGCGCGGTCTTCTCGATGAAGGTGCCGGTGCCGCCGCTGCAGGCCGACTGCATGTAGACCTGCTTCGAGCGGCCGGTGCCGGTGGGCGTGAAGAAGATCGTCTTCATGTCCTCGCCGCCGATCTCCGACACGAAGCGCACGTCCGGGTGGAGCTTCTCCACGCAGGCCGCGACCGCCACCACCTCCTGGATCATCTTGGCCCCGGCCAGCGGCCCCAGCAGGCCCGCGCCGGAGCCGGTGAAGAAGACGCGGTCGCGGCCCGGCGTCACCTGCGCCTCGTCCTCCATGCGGCCGAGGAACTCCAGCACCTTCTCGGCCTGGCGCGTGTTGTGCCGCTGGTAGTCCTGCCAGACGACCTTGTATCCGCTCGCCTCGCCTTCGGCGGCGGCTCGCCAATCAACTACCACCGCTTTGACCGTGGTGGAGCCGACGTCCATCCCGATGAGCTTCATCAGCGCGCCTTCGCGGCCACGTGCAGCACCAGGTTGGCGGCCTGCCCGGCGCAGCCCAGGTGGGGCACGCGATAGGTCGCGCGCTTCATCTCCGGGTGCGCGTCGAGGTAGGCGCGCACCTCGCTCGAGCGTCATCCCGCTCGTCGCGAGCGCCTCGTCGAACTCGCGCTGGGCCCGCTTCTTGGCCTCGGTCAGGATCATCTGGCAGCGCGAGAGCGCGTGCACCTCCGCGTCGCCCTTGATCTCGAGCGGGGCGTAGAGCAGGTCCGGGTGCTTGCCGATCACGCCGGCCATCGCCCCGATGGACATGGTGTTGGGCATGCAGGAGTAGGGCGACAGCTCGCAGATCATGTGGGCCTTCTTCTGCTGGTGGGCCCAGATCGCCTTGCCCACCAGCATGTCGCCCTCGCCGCCGTCGAGGCGGCTGTGGAAGTAGGGCGCGGCCAGCCGCCGCAGCTCGAGCTGATGCGGGATGTCGTGCGGGAGGTTGCCCATCGCCCGGCGCAGGCGGGCCACGATGCCCCGGTAGAGGGCCTGCACCGTGCGGCCGAGCCCGAGCTTGAGCCGCGCGCCCTTCTCGATGCCCGAGTAGTCCTCGAAGCGCTGCAGCCCCAGGCGCAGGAGGTAGTCCATCCACACCGTGATGCCGGCCGGGTAGACCTCGGCGCCCTCCGCCTCGAGCCAGCGGTGGATGTTGTAGTTGGGATCGCCCTCGACGGTCTGGAGATAGAACTCGCCGGTGATCTTCACCACCGGCTTCACCCGCAAACGGTCCACCTCGATCGAGGCGAAATTCGTACGGATACGCTTCATGATGCGAACGAAGTAACCGGTAGTCAGGAACCAGAGCACCGACCGCCATGGCCCGTGCGCGGGCCGGTTCCGGAACGCCTGGTAGAGCAGCTCGATCGATTCCTTCACCACCGCCTCGGTCTGTCCCGGCACCACCTCGAAGGGCCGCACCTGGTACTCGAGGTCCTGCACCAGATCGGTGCAGAAGATGGCCCACAGGCAGCCGAGGGTGACCGGCAGGTTCAGATCGAGGCCGTCGCCCATCTCCGCCTTCTGGTCGAGCTGGTCCTGGGCGAGGAGGAACATGCGGAAGGCGTCGAGCCCGGAGTTGCGCAGGGCCAGCTCGTAGCTCTGGTGGTACTGGCCGAAGCGGCACGCGCCACAGGAGCCGGCGGTGAGGTAGACGAACTTGCTCGTTCACCTCCGCGGTGCTGGTCGCCTTCGCTTCCTTCTTGAGGAAGTTGACCAGGTTGCCGGTGGTGAAGCTGGTGGGGCAGCACTGGCCGATGTCGGCGACCTCACGGCCGGTGAGCAGGTCGTCCTTGGTGGCCACCGGCAGGACCTGGGCCTTGTGGCCGGCGCTCTCCAGCACCGCCTGGAGGATTCGCTCCACCCGCCAGTGCAGCCCGCCGAACAGCACGGTCACCGAGTCGCGCTCGGCGCGCGTGAACGGCCTCGGGGTGTAGGCGCGGTAGTGTCCGCTCGGCCGGCGGGGGTCGGTGGGTCGCTCAGTGATCGCGGTCGCCATTGCGTCCTCCTCCTGATGGCGGGGAGCCGTGCGCGTTCTCCAGGTGGCGGTCCATCCACGCCTCGAGAAGCTGCACGGTCTCGAACCCGGGTAAGCGCCGTATCGTATCGTCGACCTTGCGGGCCGCGGCCCGTCCCTCGGGCCCGGCGAAGAGATAGGTGGCCAGGAAGCGCAGCTCCTCGTCGGGCTGGACGCCGCTGCCCACCGGCGCCCAGAAGCGATCCACCAGGATGCGCGCGATGCGGGCCGCGGCGCGGCCCTGCATGCGCATCTCCGCCTGGCGGTAGTAGAAGAAGAAATGGCGCGACTCGTCGAGGACGATGCGGTCGAGCAGATCGTTCAGGACCGGGTGAGGCGACACCAGCGCCAGCCGGCGGTAGCCGGTGAGCGTGGTCAGCTCGTTGATCGCGCCCCACGTCATGTGCACCGCGCAGAAGTCGGGCCAGGCCTTCGACACCATGGCGGTGGCCGCCGCCTCGAGCCGCTTGCCGAACGACTCCTGGCCGCGCGGCGTGGGGCGCGGGCCGACCGGGGCGCCCGCCGCCTCCAGGAAGCGCGAGAGGGCGATGCCGTGGAACGTCTCCTCGTAGACCCAGCAGGCCAGGAACGTGGCCACCTCGGGGTCGTCGATGGCCCGCGTGGCGAGCAGGGCTCCGCAGGTAGATGATGGTGTGGCTCTCGATGTCCTGCATGAAGCGGAGCGTCCGGATCGTCTCGGGAGGGACCGGATGCCGGGGCACCAGGGCCCAGTCGATGGCCGACAGGTCCACGGCCCGCGAGCGTTCCACGTACGTATCGAGGTCGAACGCTGGCATCGGTCGAGTCACTACATACGACACTGTGGGTGGTATTTCAATGACCGTCCCATGTCCTGGCCCGTGCCCTTGTCTACGATCCGGCCGGGTGGCGCGGATCTAGGCTCCGGGAGTCCCCGGGCAATAGGCGTGGACCATCTGGGCCAGGCTCTCGCCCCGGGGCACGGGCTCCGTCGGTCCGACCACGGTGCGGTGCCGGATCACCCCGCTCCGGTCGACCAGGAAGATCCCCTGCTCCAGCGCGGTCATCGCGTGGTGGTGGAGCCGGCGGACGAAGTTGCGATTCATCACGTCGAGCCAGGCGCCCCGGAGCTGGGGCCCGGTGTCTCCGTGGGTGAACGCGTAGGAGAAGCTCACCACCGCCGAGCGCGTCGCCTCGAGCGCCCCGCGGTCGCCCAGACCGTACACCGCGAACAGGCGCTTGTCGGGGTCGCAGACGAAGGGGTACGGGGTCGGGCTGTGCCCGAAGAAGGTGCGCGCGGCCTGGAGCAGGTTGGGGCCGACCTGGATGATCTCGGTCCCCGCCTCCCGCAGGCCGTCGTAACCCTCGGTCATGCCGTCCATGTAGACCCGGCAGAACGGGCAGGTGAAGCCCCGGGAGAACCAGACCACGACGTTGGCCCGGCCCCGGTAGGTCGCGAGGTCGATGGTCCCACCCTGCACCGAGGTCAGGCTGAAGAGCGGGCGCCGGCTGGCCGACGATCGGTGGCTCGGGGTCGGACGCCACGGGTCCGAGGATAGCATGCGGATCCCGCAGTTCCGGCACGTGACGGATACATTGACGCGCCGCCCCGGGCTCGCTACGCTCCCCGGGGAGAGTGGTCGGTCCACTCGAGGCTCAGAGGGGGTACCGGTGAGCCAGAGCAGCACCATCCAGATCGTCTACGACTTCGCGTTCCCCGACGGCGGCGCCAAGTCGTACACCGTCGAGCTCGACCGCGCCACGCTCTCCTACCTGCCGGGCAGCCAGGAATCGCCGCCGGCCTGGACCCGGCTCGAGAACCACCAGTGCGGCCACTGCCCGCTCAGCCCCGCCGAGCACCCGTACTGCCCGGTGGCCACCAATCTCTCGGCGCTGGTGGAGTCCTTCAAGGACAAGGCCTCGGTGGCCGAGGCCACCGTCACCGTCACCACCGAGGAGCGAACCTACGTCAAGCAGCTCCCGCTGCAGCGCGGGATCTTCGGCATCTTCGGCCTCGTCATGGCCACCAGCGCCTGTCCCTACATGGACTTCCTCAAGCCGATGGCCCGCTTCCACCTGCCGTTCTCCACCGCGGAGGAGACCATCGTGCGCTCGGTCTCCATGTACCTCCTGCACCAGTACTTCGTGGCCAAGCGCGGCGGCGCGCCCGACCTCGGCCTCGAGCAGCTCGAGACGCACTACGAGAACATCCAGAAGGTGAACGACGGCATCCTCGAGCGGATCAAGGGCGTGGTCCTGAACGACGCCGACCTGAACGCCCTCATCATCCTTCAGGGCTTCGCCGACCTCCTGACCATGGCGATCGCGAAGGATCTCTCGAAGATCGAGCCGCTCTTTTTTAGGTCGGAGGGGGCCTGAGAACGGCCCCCTCCGAGCCTCCCCCAGAACGGATGGCGCCGGCGAAGCCGGCGCTCGAACCAGCTAGCGGCCGTCCTTTTCCAGCACCTCTTTCAGCTGGTCCACGGGCACCGCGATCTTCACCCCGCCCGCTCCTCCTGCAGCAGCATGGCCACCCGGGAGTCGCGCTCGCCCCAGCCGCGGTTCATGGCCTCGGTCAGCTCCTCGAGGGCCAGATTGGCCATTCGCATCGGCACGCCCAGCTCGCGCGCGAGGCCGACCGCGAGCGAGACGTCCTTGTGGCTCAGCCGCAGCGCGAACGCGGGAGGATCGAAGGTGCCGGGCAGGAACTGATCGGCGAGGCCGTCGAAGGTGCGGCGCCGGCCGCCCGCGCCCTGCCGCACCGCCTTCCAGAGCGTGAGCGCGTCCACCCCGCCCTTGACCCCCATCGTGAACACCTCGGCCAGCGCGGTCTGCACCGCGTAGCCCGCGCAGTTGTGCACGAGCTTGGCCACCGAGCCCGCCCCGATCGGCCCCACGTAGTAGGGCTGGTCGCCGATCGCGTCGAGCACCGGCTTGAAGCGATCGTAGACCTCGCGGTCGCCGCCGATCCAGAGCGCGAGCTTGCGCGACTTGGCGCCCTTGGGCCCGCCGCTCACCGGTGCGTCGAGCACGTGGATGCCCTTCTCCTTGAACGCGGGGTAGAGCCGCCGCATCAGGGCCGGCGAGTTGGTGCTGAGGTCGAAGTAGGCCGAGCCCTTCTTCATGCCGTGGATGAGCCCGTCCGGACCGAGCGCGACCTGCTCCACCTCCTTCGGCCCGGGCAGCGAGGTGAAGACCGCCTCCACGCCCTCCGCGACCTGGCGCGGGGTGTCCTTCCAGATCGCGCCCGCCTTCAGATGCGGCGCGGCCGCTTCCTTCCTCACGTCGCTCACCTGCAGCTCGTGGCCGCCCGCCTGGAGATTGGACGCCATGCTGGCGCCCATGGTGCCGAGTCCGATGAACCCGACCTTCATGCCTTGGCCTCCTCGAAGACCTGTTTCACGACCTTGGCCGCCGACATCGCGCTGGGCCAGCCCGCGTAGAACGCCAGGTGGGTGATGATCTCGCCGATCTCGTCCCTGGTCACGCCGTTGGCGAGCGCCCGCTCGGTGTGGCCCTTGAGCTGCTCGGGCCGGTACATCGCCATCAGGGCCGCCACCGTGATGAGGCTGCGGTCGCGCTTGGAGAGACCGGGGCGCTCCCAGATGTCGGGATAGACGAGGGTCTCGGTCAGCTCGATGAGCCTGGGGGCGACCGTGCGGACCTCGTTGCGAGACGCCGATACCGCGGCTGGTAGGGTCATGCGAACTCCTCCTCTCGAGTGGGACTTCCGTGGACACCGGAAACGCGTAGAATCCTGCCACGGGAAAGGAGACTTGACCATGCCCAATGCGCCCTACCGCATCTACGCCGTGCGCTACGCCCACCGCGCGTGCACCACCTCCGAGGCGTTCTACGGCGACTACCACAAGGCCCCCATGACGATGGACTACTTCGTGTGGGCGCTCACCAACGGCACCGAGACGGTGGTGGTGGACCTCGGGTTCACCGAGGCGGTGGGCACCCGGCGCGGGCCGCCAGTTCCTGCGCTGCCCGGGCAAGGGCCTGGCCGAGATCGGGGTGGAGGCGGCGTCGGTGAAGCACGTGATCCTGAGCCACTTCCACTACGACCACGTGGGCAACTACGCGCTCTTCCCCAACGCGACCTTCTACGTGCAGGACTCCGAGATGGCGTTCTACACCGGCCGCAACGCCTCCCTGCCCGCCTTCCGCCACTCGGTCGAGGTGGACGACGTCTGCGCGCTGATCCGCCTCAACTACGACAAGCGGCTGCAGTTCGTCGACGGCTCACGCGAGATCGTGCCCGGCATCGCGCGTGCACCACGTGGGCGGCCACACCGCGGGCATGCAGATCGTCACGGTGGCCCACGCGCGGGGCCAGGCGGTGGTCGCCTCCGACGCCTCGCACTACTACCGCAACTTCGAGGAGGGCATCCCGTTCAACACGCTTCAGGACCTGCCGCGGATGTACTCGGCGTTCGCGAAGATCCGCGAGCTGGCCTCGTCGCCGGACCTGGTGCTGCCCGGGCACGATCCGCTGGTGCTCGAGCGGCTCAAGAAGGTCGGGGACGGGATCGTGGAGATGTAGGCCGGACGACCAGCCCTCACCCCACCCCTCACCCTGCCCTCTCCCCTGAGGGGAGAGGGGGATGAGGTGGGGACGACCCTTGATAGGACCTTTGATAGGCGCGGGTGAACTCGGCGCCGAAGAGGAGGATCTGGGCCGAGTAGTAGACCCAGGCCAGGATGAGGATGACCCAGCTCGCGGCCCCGTAGGCCGCGCCGAGCTCGCTGCTGCCGAGGTACACGCCGATCACCACCTTGCCGACGAAGAAGAGACCCGCGGTCACCGCGGCCCCCACCCACACGTCGCGCCACCGGATCTCCACGTCGGGCAGCAGCTTGAAGATCATCGCGAAGAGCAGGGTGTGCACGAGCATCGAGCCGAGGAAGTCGGCCAGCTCGAGCACGTGGCCGATGCCCGGCACCCAGCCCCACCCGTAGCGGCCGAACGCGGCGACCGCCGCGCTCAGCACCAGGGAGACGCTCAGCAGGAAGCCGGTGCCGAGCACCGCCGCGAACGACAGGAAGCGGGCGCGGACCATGGCCCAGAGCCCGGCGTGGGCCTGCGGCGGCACCTCCCAGATGGTGTTCAGCGCCGACTGGAGCTGGCTGAACGCGCTGGTCGACCCGAAGAGCAGGACCAGCAGGCCGATGATGGTGGCGCGCGGGCCGGCGCCCTGACGGCTCGCGCTCTGGATGAGCGACTGGATGGCGGTGGCGCCCTCCTCTCCCGCCAGCCCGCGGATCTGGGCGACGATCTCACCCTGGGCGGCCTCCGGCCCGAACACCGCGCCGGCCACCGCGATCACGATGACCAGGATGGGGGCCAGCGAGAAGACGGTGTAGTAGGCGAGCGCCGCCCCCAGCGTCAGGCAGTCGTCCGCGTTCCACTTGACCGCGGCCCGCTTGACCAGCTCCCAGACCGTTCCCACGATCCAGGACACAGCAAGGCGCGTGCCGTCAGATCAGATCGGGCAGACCAGGTGGCCGAGGCGCTCGGTCAGCTTCGGGTTCTCCCGGTAGTCCACCGGCACGTCCACGATGGAGGGGCCGGCGCAGGCGAGCGCCTCGGTCAGCACCGGCCGCAGGTCGCGCGCCGAGTCCACCCGGAAGCCGGTCGCCCCGAAGGCGCGGGCGAGCGCCACGAAGTCCGGGTTGGTGAACGCCACGCCCGACTCGCGGCCGAGGCGCGTCTGCTGCTTCCACTGGATGAGGTTGTAGCCGCCGTCGCGGAAGATCACGTTGACCACCGCGAGGCCCAGGCGCTTCGCGGTCTCCAGCTCCTGGACGTTCATCAGGAAGCCGCCGTCGCCGCTCACCGCCACCACGTTGCGCTCGGGGTGCACGAGCTTGGCCGCCACCGCGGCGGGGAGCGCGAACCCCATCGCGGCGAGGCCGTTGGAGATCAGCACGCTGTTCGGCTCGTAGGCCGGGAAGGTGCGCGCGATCCAGAGCTTGTGGCTGCCCACGTCCGAGATCAGGATGTCCTCGCGGCCCATCACCGCCCGCAGGTCGCGCAGGATGCGCTGCGGCTTGATCGGGAACGTGTCGTCGTCCGCGCCCTCCGCGAGCTGCTCGAGGATGTAGCCGCGCAGCGCCCGGTACGGGCGCGGGGTCCTTCTGGCCCTTCACCAGGCCGTTCAGCAGCTCGAGGGCCTCGCGCACGTCGGCCACCACCTCGACCGCCGGCTGGTAGTAGCCGTCGACCTCGGCGGGCGTGAAGTCGATGTGGATGACGTGCTTCTTGCGCTCCGGGTTCCAGAACTTGGGCGCGTACTCGACCAGGTCGTAGCCCACCGCGATGATCAGGTCCGCCTTCTCGAAGCCGCACGAGACGTAGTCGCGCGACTGCAGCCCGGCGGTGAGCAGCGCGAGCGGGTCGTCGTAGGGCATGCACCCCTTGGCCATGAAGGTGTTGACCACCGGGATGCCGTGGGCCCGCGACAGCTCGCGCAGCTCCTTGGCCGCGTTGCCGCGGATCACCCCGTTGCCCGCGAAGATGAGCGGGAACGACGCGGCCTCGATGAGGCGCGCGGCCGACTGCAGCGCCTGGCGGTCCGGCGAGGGCCGCCGCGGCCGCTCGGTCGACAGGGGCTCGCCCTCGGCCGGCTCCTCCGCCACGTCCTCCGGCACCTCGACGTGGCAGGCGCCCGGCTTCTCGGCCTCCGCGACCTTGAAGGCCTTGCGGATGACCTCGGGGATCACCACCGGCATCTCGGCCCGGGTGTTCCACTTGGTGAGCGGGCGCATGTGCTCGACGATGTCGAGATACTGGTGCGATTCCTTGTGGATGCGGTCGCGCCCGGCCTGGCCGGTGATGGCCACCAGCGGCGCGTGGTCGAGGTTGGCGTCGGCCACCCCGGTGACCAGGTTGGTGGCGCCCGGGCCCGAGCGTGGACAGGCACACCCCGGCGCGGCCGGTGAGCCGTCCGTAGGCGTCGGCCATGAAGGCGGCGCCCTGCTCGTGCCGGGTCGGCACGAAGCGCACGCTCGAGTCGGCGAGCGAGTCCACGATGTCGAGGATCTCCTCGCCGGGCACCCCGAACACGTAGCGGACCCCTTCGTTCTCGAGACAGCGGGCGATCAGATCGGACGATCTCATGGCGTTCCCCCGGCTCAGTCTACGCCGATTTGCGCCGCGTCAAAACGGAGTCCATGCTGATGCCAGAGGAGGACGCCATGGCCATTCAATCCATCAATCCGGCGACCGGAGAAGTCCTCGAGACCCTCGAGCCCACCTCTCCGCCGCAAATCCAGAACATCCTGGCCGGGGCGCACGCCGCCTTCCTCGACTGGCGCACCCAGCCCTTCGCCCGGCGCTCCACGCTCATGCGCGCGGCGGCGCGCGAGCTGCGGACCCGCAAGGACGAGTACGCGCTCACCATGACCCGCGAGATGGGCAAGCCGATCGTGCAGGCGGAGGCCGAGGTCGAGAAGTGCGCCGGCACCTGCGACTACTACGCGGAGCACGCGGAGGCGTTCCTCGCCGAGCAGCCGCGCGAGACCGACGCCTCGCCGCAGCTACGTCGCGCTTCGACCCGCTCGGCGTCGGTGCTGGCGGTGATGCCGTGGAACTTCCCCTTCTGGCAGGTCTTCCGCTTCGCGGCGCCGGCGCTGATGGCGGGCAACGCGGGCATCCTCAAGCACGCCTCGAACGTGCCGCGCTGCGCGCTCGCGATCGAGGAGGTGTTCCGCCGCGCCGGCTTCCCGGAGGGGCTGTTCCGCACCGTGCTGGCCGACTCCGCCGCGCGTCAAGGGCCTGATCGCCGATCCGCGCATCGTCGCGGTCACCCTGACCGGCAGCGAGCGCGCGGGCGCGGCGGTCGCCGCAGCAGGCGGGGCGCGAGCTCAAGAAGACGCGTGCTCGAGCTCGGCGGCAGCGACCCGTTCATCGTGCTCGCCGACGCCGACCTGGACGCGGCGGCGCGCGACGGCCGCGCGAGGCGCCGGCTGATCAACAGCGGCCAGAGCTGCATCGCGGCCAAGCGCTTCATCGTGGTGGAGCCGGTCGCGCGATCGCGTTCCTCGAGCGGTTCGACGCGCGAGCTGGCGCCGCGCCGCATGGGCGATCCGACTCGCGCGCGACACGCAGGTCGGCCCGCAGGCCCGCGTCGACCTGCGCGACGAGCTGCACCGCCAGGTCGAGGAGTCGGTCGAAGCGCGGCGCCCGGCGCGCTGCTCGGCGGCAGCGTCCCGACCGGCAAGGGCGCGTTCTACCCGCCGACCGTGCTCGCCGGCGGTGCGACCGCGGCATGCCCGCCTTCGACGAGGAGACGTTCGGCCCGGTCGCCGCGGTGATCCGCGCCAAGGACGAGGACGACGCGATCGCGGCTCGCCAACGACTCGCCGCTTCGGCCTCGGCGCCGCGCTCTGGACGCGCGACCGCGCGCGCGCCGAGCGGCTCGCCGCGCAGCATCGAGGCGGGCGCGGTCTTCGTCAACGGCGTGGTCGAAGTCCGATCCGCGCCTCCCCTTCGGCGGCATCAAGCGCTCCGGCTACGGCCGCGAGCTCTCCGACGTACGGCATCCGCGAGTTCGTCAACATCAAGACGGTCTGGATCGCGTGACCGGCCATCGGGTCGGATCTACCCGGTAGCGATTACCGCGGCGGGGGCCCCGACGGCCCCCGCCGCCCGCGCCGCTACTCGGCCCCCTACTGCTACTCGGCAGAGGTCGGAAACTCGCGGAGCAGCCGGCGGTGGAAGTACACGAGCGCCGCCCACCACCGCGGCGCCGGCCAGAAGGTGCCCGGCCAGGAACACCCACGGCGTCATCGCGTCGCGCACCCACTGCGAGATCCCGTAGACCATCGCCACGAAGACGACGGCCAGGCAGCAGCCCAGCATGAAGATCAGCGCGAGCACCCGCTTCTCGCGCTCGGCGAGGGCGAAGAGCCCGGAGACCGCGAGCCCGAACAGGACGAAGCCCGCGAGGTGCACCGCGGTATAGCCGAGCACCACCGGCGTGGTGATCGCCACCTCGCTCGCGCCCCGCGCGCCGTGGAACAGCGCGTTGCCGAGCATCGCGGGGGTGCGCAGGGGCGCCCCCGCGGCCAGGTCGACTCCCAGGAAGAGCAGCATCGCGACCGCGGCTCCGATGAGCCCCACCGTGATGCCTTCGCGCATGACGTGCTCCGCGCGTCGCCTCGCGCCGCGCCGTACCGCCTGATACGGAATCGTCTCCGTCGTGGTTGGCATCCTCACGCCCTCCGTTTCCTCTTCGAATTGAGCTGAACGCAGCAGTTGTGAGGTGCACGTTCCGCACCACCGAATTAC
>CAWJDX010000028.1:0-29080 GCA_963841755.1 uncultured Candidatus Rokubacteria bacterium | reverse complement strand
CGGGAGATGTCAATGGGCTTGTGCTACAGTCACGCGTCGATGAGCAAGCCCGCGGTGCGGCATCTCTCCAAGATGGACCCGACGATGCGCGCGCTCATCCGCCGGGTCGGCCCCTGCGGCCTCGCGATCCGCAACCAGCAGCCGTTCGAGACCCTGGTCCGCGCCGTCGCGCACCAGCAGATCCACGGCCGCGCCGCGGAGGCCATCCTGGGCCGCTTCATCGCGCTGTTCCCGGGCCGGGGATTCCCCAAGCCGGCCGCGGTCGCGGCGATGCCCGCGTCGAAGATGCGGCGCGCGGGGTTCTCGCGGGGAAAGATCCGCGCCATCAAGCACATCGCCCGCAAGGCCCGCGACGGCCGCGTGCCCACCCGGCGGGCCTGCCACGCGCTGACCGACGAGATCCTGATCGAGCGCCTCACCGAGCTGCACGGAGTCGGCCAGTGGACGGTGGAGATGCTGCTGATCTTCACGCTGGGCCGGCCCGACGTGCTGCCGGTGGACGACTTCGGGGTCCGCGAGGGCTTCAAGATCGCCTACGGCCGGCGCAAGCAACCGACCCCGAAGCAGCTCCGGCGCTTCGGCGAGCGCTGGAAGCCCTACCGCTCGATCGCGGCCTGGTACCTCTGGCGCGCGGCCGAGAAGGCGCTGCACCGCAAGATCGAGCCCGCGGTCACGTAGCGAACGATCACGTGGCGAGCAATCACCGGGCCGGCGGGCGCGCCGCCATCTGCTCGGGCGTCATGCCGTAGAAGCTCCGCGCGTTCGCCCCCGATCCGGGCCACGGGTGCGCGCGCAGCACCTCCTCATTGATGTCGGCGCCCCAGCCCGGTCCCTCCGGCAGGAAGATGTGGCCGTCCTTGACCACCGGAGGCTTCGTCACCAGGTCCGCCTTCCAGGCCACGTCGTCGATGTCGATCTCCATGATGCGGACGTTCGGCAGCACCGCGCAGAGGTGGAGCGAGTGGAGATCGGCCAGGTGGCTGTAGTAGTTGTGGGGGGCGATGTTGATCTCGTAGGTCTCGGCCATGCGCCCGATCTGGACCGCCTGCGAGAAGCCGTTCCACGGCACGTCGATGATGGCCACGTCGACCGCGTGCAGCTCGAGGAACGGGCGGTACTGCCGCGTGGTCACCAGGCTCTCGCAGGAGGCCAGCCGCGTCGAGGTCGACTGCTTGATCTGCAGCAGGGCCTGCGGATCCCAGTTGTCGTACTCGACCCACTGCATGTCGAACTGCTCGAGCAGCTTGGCGATCCGCAGCACGCCCTCGGTGCGGAAGTTGTAGTTGAGATCCAGGCAGAGGCCGACCTTCGGGCCCACCGCCTGGCGGAAGGTCCCGATGAGCCGCTCGATCGCGTCCAGGATCTCGACGCTGGGCGCGCCGTCGGTGGTGTTGATGCCGCTGCCGAAGCCCGGGAAGTAGACGGTGGCCGGATCGCCCGGGATCACCATGTTGGTCTTGAGCGCGGTGAACCCGCGCGCCACCACTTCCTTGCCGAGCGCGGTGATGTCGTCGTAGGTGCGGAGCGGCGGCGTGCCCAGCACGTGGCCCATGCGCGCTCTGGTCGTCCCGCAGTGCGACCAGTAGAGCCGCATGCGGTCGCGCAGCGGGCCGCCGAAGAGCTCGTAGACCGGCACGCCCAGCGCCTTGGCCTTGATGTCCCACAGCGCCAGCTCGATGCCGGCCATCGCCTTGTGGGTCACCCCGCCCAGGTTCTGGCGGGTGGCGCGGAGCATGTCCCAGTAGAGCCGCTCGACCGGCCGGGGATCCTGGCCGATGAGCAGCGGGGTCAGGTCGCGCACCGAGCCCGCGATGCCGTGCGGGCTCCGGTTGTCGCTGCATTCGCCCCAGCCCACGAGCCCGTCGTCGGTCTCGACGCGGACGAAGGTCCAGGGCCGCCAGCCGCCGTCACAGTGGAGCGCCTCGACGCGTGCGATCTTCATGGCGAGAGACGATGCCACACCCGGCGGGCCCGAACAAGGCGGCATTGCGCGCCGTCGGCGCGCAGCGCCGGGACCGGGTACCGCGGGCACTCCGCCTGCGCTACACTCCCGCCCGCGATCGCGAAGCGAGGGAAGCCCGAGCCCGGGAGCGCCCGAGTCCGGGAGCGCCCGAGGCTGGGAGCGCCCGAGGCTGGGACCGGTGGAACGATCCCGTCAGGACGGAGGAGCATTGAAGTCCACGGCGCGCCTGAGCCTGGCCCTCCTCGGGGAATTCCAAGCCCGGCTCGAGGCCGGCGCCACGCTCGTCCTCCCCACCAAGAAGGCGCAGGCCCTCCTGGCGTACCTCGCGGTCCCACTGGGCCAGGCGCATACGCGGGAGAAGCTCGCCGGCCTGTTGTGGGGAGACATGCCGGATGCCCAGGCCCGGGGCAACCTGCGCCACGCCCTCTCGCGAATCCGGAGGGCCATGCCGAGGGCCGCGCGACCCAGCATCGTTCTCGACGGCGCGAACGTGGCCCTGGACCCTCGGGTCGTGGATGTGGACGTGGCGCGGTTCGAGCGGCTGATCGCCGATGGTGGTCCGGCCGCGCTCGAGCAGGTCACCGGCCTGTACCGGGGCGATCTATTGGCGGGGCTGGCGTTGGCCGAGCACCCGTTCGAGACGTGGCTGATCTCCGAGCGGGAGCGCCTGCGCGAGCTGGCCCTTCAGGCCCTCCGGCGCCTGCTCACGCATCAGCAGAAGGCAGACGCCGCCGAGCCGGCCGTCCAGACCGGGCTCCGGCTCCTCGCGCTGGACCCGCTGCAGGAGCCCGTCCACCGCTCGGTCATGCGTCTCTATGCGCGGCTCGGGCGCTCGGAGTCGGCCCTGCGCCAGTATCACCTCTGCGTGGGCGCCCTGAAGCGGGAGCTCGGCGCGGCGCCCGAGGCCGAGACCACCCAGCTCTACCAGGAGATCCTGCGCGCGCGGCCCACCCGGCCCGACCCCGAGAGGTCTCGGCCGTCTCGTGACGACCCCGCGCCGGCCCCGGTCGCCGCGGCGGCGCCCAAGCCGGACGCCCCATCGCCGACCAACCTGCCGGCCCCGACCTCGGAGCTGATCGGCCGGGCGACCGCGCTCGCGGAGGTGGCCGAGCTGCTGGGAGCCCATCGGCTCGTCACGCTGATCGGCGTCGGGGGTATCGGCAAGACCCGGCTCGGCCTGGAGGTCGCGCGCCAGCAGCTGCCGGACCACCCCGACGGGGTCTGGGTCGCCGAGCTCGCGCCGCTCGCCGATCCCGGCCTCGTGCCGGTGACGGTGGCGGTCGCGCTCGGGCTCACGCTCTCCGCCGGCGCGGAGTCGCCGGAGCGGGTGGCCTCCGCCCTCGGCGCGAAGCGCCTCGTGCTCGTCCTGGACAACTGCGAGCACGTGATCGACGCGGCGGCCCGGCCGGCCGAGGCCCTGCTGCGCGCCGATCCGCACGCTCGCGTGCTGGCCACCAGCCGCGAACCGCTCCGCGCCCCGGGCGAGTTCGTCTACCGGGTGCCCCCGCTCGAGGTGCCCGCGGAAGGAATCGAGGATCGCGAGAACCTGCTGGAGGCGGCCGCGGTCCAGCTGTTCGTGGCGCGGGCGCAGGCGATGGATCGCCACTTCGTCCTGGACGCGCCCGGCGCCGCGATCGCGGGCGCGGTCTGCCGGCGCCTCGACGGCATTCCCCTCGCGATCGAGCTGGCCGCGGCCCGAATCACCACACTCGGGATGGGCGAGCTGGCGGTCCGGCTGGCCGATCGGTTCCGGCTCTTGACCCAGGGTCATCGGACCGCGCTGCCGCGCCACCAGACCCTGCGAGCCACGCTCGACTGGAGCTACGAGCTGCTCCCCGCGATCGAGCGCACCGTCCTGCGCCGCCTGGCCGTCTTCGCGGGCGGCTTCACGCTGGAGGCGGCGAGCGCGGTCGCGGCGTCCCGCGATCTCGTTGCCTCCGAGGTGGTGGAGAGCGTCGCGAACCTGGTCGCGAAGTCGCTCGTGGCCGTGGATCTGGGCGCGTCGGCGGCCGCGTACCGGCTGCTCGAGACGACGCGGGCCTACGCGGTCGAGAAGCTGACCGAGAGCGGCGAGGTCGACCAGGTGGCGCTCCGCCACGCCGAGTACTTCCGGGATCTCTTCGAGCGGGCGGAGACCGAGCGCGACGCGAGCTCCACCGAAGGCTGGCTCTCAGTCTACGGCCGGCAGATCGACAACGTGCGTACCGCGCTGGACTGGGCCTTCTCCCCGGGAGGCGACCCCGCCATCGGGGTGGCGCTCACCGCCGCGGCGGTGTCGCTGTGGTTCCAGCGGTCGCTCCTCGCCGAGTGTCACGTCCGCGCCGAGCGCGCACTGGCCAGCCTCGGGCCTCGCCCCGGGCCGGACGCCCGCCGCGAGATGCAGCTCCGCGCCGCCCTCCTGGTGTCGGCCATGCACACGAAGGGGGCGGCGCCCGACGCCATCGCGGCCTGGACCGCCGTCCTCGAGATCGCCGAGAGCCTCGCCGACGTCGAGTATCAGCTGCGGGCGCTCTGGGGCCTGTGGCATATCCGCATCAGCCGCGGGGAGTTCCGGGCCGCGCTGGAGCTCGCCGAGGCCTTCTCGGACCGGGTGGCTCGCACCGCGAACCCGGCCGATCAGCCCGTCGGCGAGCGGCTGCTCGGTGCCTCTCTCCACTACCTGGGAGATCTCGCGAACGCGCGGCGGCACCTCGAGCACATGCTCGACCGCTACGTCGCCGCGGCGCGCCAATCGCACACCATTCGGTTCCAGTACGATCAGCCGTCGGTGGCCCGCATGATCCTGGCGCGAATCCTCTGGCTGCAGGGATTCCCCGACCAGGCCCGACGGGCGGCCCGCGCCACCGTCGAGGACGCGCGAGCGATCGAGCATGCGCTCTCGGTGTGCGGGGCGCTGGAGGTCGCGTGGCTGGTCGAGATCTGGAGTGGCGATTGGGCGGCCGCCGAACGCGTGGTCGGTACCCTGCTCGATCATTCCACCCGGCACTCACTGGCCGTCTGGCACACCCGGGGGCGCTGCCTGAGGGGAGTGGTGCTCATCAAGCGCGGCGAGGTGGCCGACGGCCTCGTGCTGCTCCGCACCACGCTCGACGAGCTGCGCGAGACCAGCTTCGTCCCGTACTATCCGGTCACGTTCGGCACACTGGCCCAGGGGCTGGCCGGAGCGGGGCACGTCGCTCAGGCGCTCGCGACGATCGACGAGGCCATCGGCAAGTCCGAGCGTGACGGGGAGCGCTGGTGGCTCGCCGAGCTCCTCCGCATCAAGGCCGAGCTCGTCCAGATGGCGGGAGGCCCGGGCGCCGGCCCCGCGGCCGAAGCGCAGCTCCAGCTCGCGCTCGATCTGGCGCGTCGGCAAGGAGCGCTGTCCATCGAGCTGCGCAGCGCCACCGACCTCGCCCGCCTCTGGCACCGGCGGGGCCGGACGGAAGCGGCACGTGAGCTGCTGGCGCCGCTCCACGACCGCTTCACCGAGGGGTTCGGCACCGCCGATCTCGGGGCCGCGAAGATTCTCCTCGAGAGCTTCGACGCCTAGGTCCAGGCGGCCGTGCCGGCACGGAACTGCTCGAGCGTGAGCAGGCGGATCCGCGGATCGGCCGCCGCGGTGGCCCGTGCGGCCTCCGTGTTGTAGCCCCACGCGGCCAGGAAGAGCCCCACGTCGTCGAGGTCGGGATGCGTCGTGACGTGCTGGAGCGTCTCGAGCCGGTCCTCGACGAAGGCCAGGCGCGGCCGCCGCCCGTGGGCCCCGACCCACGCCGCGATGAGCCCGCGCAGGTTCAGGCACTTGTGCACGCCGGTCTCCTTGCCCTGCACGTCGGCCAGGCGCACCTCCCAGCGGTCGAGGATGAGCCGCGCGAACTCGCCCTCCTTGGTGGTGACGAGCACCGCCCGGGCCGGCTCGGCGACGAGGCGCCGCAGCTCTTCGAGCGATCCGTAAGGTACGTGCAGGTCGAGCCAGCCGGTCAGGTCGGTCGCGATCGACTCGCGACGCACCCGGTCCAGGGTCTGGCCGAGCCGGTCGACCAGCGCGGGACCCGCGATCGGCCCCTCCGCCACGAGCTGATCCCGGACGCGCTCCCAGCCGGCGAGGATCTCCGCGCGCGGCCGGCCCTGCGTGATCGCGTGGAGCAGCACCGGCATCTCCCACCCGCTGAGGATCACGGGACGCAGCGCCGCGAAGATGTCGAAGTGGCCAGCCGCCGGCATCGGCTCCGCCGGCCAGATCAGGGCGTGGGTGCGCCGGCTCGTCTCGAAGTACTCGCGCATGCCGTCGCAGCAGACGCCGTCGAAGTCGAGCGCCAGGATATCGGGGACGATCACGGAGCGACACCCGGGTGACGCGCGCGGGACGACGGCGCTGGTGGACGAAGTCCGTAACCGGCGGACTTTTCAGTCATCGCCGACTGGCGTAGCTCTTGCTCGATACGCGGGTGCCATGGGCTCACCGGAGCGCAGGATCCGCGCGGTGCCGTCTCCCCACGCGGACGAGCCTGCCGGCCTGCAGGCACGGCTGGCGAGCCTCGAGGCCGAAACCGCGGAGCTGCGCGCGGAAATCGCTGGCCTCCACGCCGACCTGCGCTGGCTCGCCGGCCTGGACGAGGCGACGGACGAGGCACCCGGTTTCCTCTCGCGGGGCTGGCTCGCCGCCGGCTGGGTGCGGGCCTCGTTGCTCCTGGCCTCGGTCGGCCTGGTCGCCCTCGTGTCGGTTCCGTACCTGTCGCATCTCCTCGATCCCTCCGGTGTCCCGGATCTGACCCCGGTCGCGGCCGCCGAATCCGCGCCCGCGGTGGCGTCGCGCCCCGCGCCACCGGCTACCCCACGAGAAGAATACATCGCGGTCCCGGTCCGCGTGGACGCCGCCGAGGCCCCCGCGCCCACGCGGCTTCGCCGGCCCGCGCCGGCGCGGGCCCGGGCCGCGGTCGCGCGCCAGCATTCCCGCTTCCTCGAAGGGCCCACCGGCGCCACCGGCGGCGCGGCCCCACTCCTCGGCGAGAGCCCCTAGCCACCCCCCGGCCGCGGCATGCGGCTGCCCCACACCGACAGCGCGGCCACCGCCGCCGCCGCGGCCGCGATCGAGAACGCGAGCGCGTAGCTGCCCGTCGCGTCGAAGATCCGCCCGGCCATCCACGCTCCCAGCGCGCTACCGAGCGCGCTCGCCACCTGGGTCGCCCCGAAGATCGCCCCGAAGTTCGGCCCCCGGAACCGGTCGCTCATCATGGCCGGCACCACGAAGGCGGTGACCGAGTAGCCGAGCCCGAACAGCACGCCGTAGCCCAGGGCGAGCCACGCCGACGGCGCGGCCGCGACCAGCCACAGCACGCCGACACCCCCGATCATCCCCACCATCCCGAGGGCGTAGACCGCCTCGCGCGGGAAGAGATCCGAGACGAAGCCGCCGCCGGTCTTGCCCAGGATGCTGGCCGCGCCCACCACGCTGATGACGGAGGCCGCGGTCATGGCGGGAAGACCGTGATCGACGAAGAACGCGGCCTGATGCACGTGCAGGGTCTGGCTGCAGATGCTGCCGAGGAACACCGCGAGCGCGATGAAGCGGAACGACCCGCTCGCGAGCGCGCCATCGAGCGAGAAGCCGCCGGCCCCGGCGCCCTCGCCGGGAGAGGGGGCGGTCGGGCGCGGCGTCGCCGGCAGGTCGTGGACGAACAGCGCGGTGGCGGGGAGGATCCAGAGGAGCGCGAGCGTGCCGAGGCCGCGGAAAGCCCAGCGCCAGCCGAATGCGTCGATGAGTCCCTGGCAGAGCGGGACGACCAGGAAGATGCCGAGGCCCACGCCGGAGCCCGCGATGCCGAGCGCCAGCCCGAGCCGGGCGTGCCATTGCCGCTGCACCAGGACCACCGCGGGCGTCCAGCCCGCGGTGGCCACGCCGATCGCGGTCATGAGGCCGAAGGCCAGGTAGAGGTGCCACGCGCGGGTGACGAAGCTGTCGGCCCAGAGCGAGGCCGCGAGCAGCACGCCGCCGATCAGGATAAGCCGGCGCGGGCCGAAGCGATCGGCGAGCGCGCCCAGCACCGGGCCCGCCCCGCCGCTCACCAGGGTGAAGACGGAGAACGCGCCCGCGAGCACCGAGCGGCTCCAGCCGAACTCACGGAGGAGGGCGACGAGGAAGACGCTGTACGCGTACCAGACCCCGTAGGCCAAGGCGAGCGTGACGACGGTGACGGCGAGGGCGCGGTACGCCGGGAGGCCGGGGGCGACCGCGGGATCGGGGCGCATGGGCGCCCCACCATACCGCGAGGTCAGTCCGGTTGGAAGGCGCGCGGATCGGCGGCGACGCGCCGGCCGAGGAGGTCTCGCTCCTCGGTGAGGCTCGGGTCGAGCCGGACCGCGGTCTGCAGCTCGCGCACACCCTCGCCGTCGCGGCCGAGGCTCAGAAGGCTGCGGCCGAGGTACGCGTGGACGAAGGCGTCGTTCGGATTGAGGGCGAGCGCGGCCTGGTAGGCGGGCACTGCCTCCTCGTAGCGCCGCAGCGAATAGAGGGACAGGCCCAGGTTCACCCAGGCGCGGAAGTGGTTGGGATCGAGCCGGGTCGCGGCCTCCAGCCACTCGAGCCCGAGCTCGGCCTCGTCCATGTCCATGTAGAGGCGGCCGAGGTTGGCGTAGGGCCAGGAGAACTCCGGGTCGGCCGCGATGGCCCGCTGGTAGACGACCGCCGCATCGCCCTGATCGCGGAAGCGATGATGGAGGTTGTAGGCGGCGACGTTGAGGGACTCCGCGACCTTGGACACGTCGCGGGGCAGGCGCTCGCGCAGGAAGGCGAGCGCCTCACGGCGCACCCGCGGGTCGGCGGAGTGGCGGCTCCGATCCAGCAGCACGAGCCGCGCCAGGCGGACCATGCCGCCGTCGGTCAGGCTGCGGCCGACCGCCAGGAGGCAATCGGTCTGCTCCGGCGCGGCCAGCATTCCGACCAGCGCGCGCGTCTCGGCCGCATCGCCACGGGCACCCGCGCAGTAGTCGGCGCCGGCCCGGACCCAGCCGCGGGCCCGCGCCAGATCGAACGCGCGCGTCGTCTCGCCGGCCTCGATCTGGGAGGCGAGGAGCGTGCCCGCCACCACGTCGCGGTCGAGCCCGGCATTGCTCAGGACCACCTGACCCAGGGTGAGCGAGCGGAAGACCCAATCGGGCAGCATGCGGGACAACCGCGAGCCGGCGAGCATCGCGGAGAGGCGCTCGATGCCGTGCCGGCCGGCCTGGGCCACCCGCTCGGGGCGGGTCGGCGCGGCGCTCAGGCTCGCGGTCAGGTAGTCCACCGCGAGCCCGTGGTTGCCCATGCGCTCGGCCATCGCCCCGGCGCGGTAGAAGGTGAGCGCGGAGGGCTCGAGACGGACGGCCCGGCCATACGCCTCGAGCGCCTCTTCGAACTCGCCGAGCGCTTCGGCCATCGCGCCACGACGCGTCTGGGCCTCGAGCGAAGCCGGCTCCGCCACCGCCGCCGTCCGATAGTGGTTCAGCGCCTCGCGCAGCGCGTGCTGGCGGGCCGCGTCGTCTCCCGACTGGAGCGGACCCCGCACCCGCGCGTCCGGCCCGCTGCAGCCCGCGAGCAGGACGCCGGCCACGAGGACGAAATTACCGATCAGCCACGCAAGATGCCGTCCGGGGCGCCGCATCGCGCCTTCCACGCGGCAACATTCCTGCCACTCCGGTGACGCGGCTAAGTGCGTGGATTTGCGGCGGCGACTCCCGAGTGTCGACGGGTGATCATCCGTCGGCTGACAGACCTAGCGTCCGGTGTCGACCGGACACCGGTCGGAGGGCCTAGGGGGCGACCAGGCGGAAGCGGATGCCGCAGATGAGCACGAGGCCGCGACGCGCCGGATCCGCGCAGTCGAGGTCGAGACCGGCCAGCCCCTCGCCGCGCCCGTCGCTGGCCTCGGTGAAGCGAAGCGTCGCGTCATCGAGGGCGATCGTGCGCTGCCCATCCCGCACGACCACCGGCCGCTCGATCACCTGGCTCCAGCGCTGCGCGAGGCGCTCCGGGTCCTCGCTCTGCAGCTCGGCCGCGGTCATGGCCCGGATGACGCCGGCCGGCGCGGGGGAACGGGTCCCGTCGTACGCGGCCGGATGCCAGGGACCGCCGGGGGCGCGGCCTCCCTCCTGCCAGGAGAACGAGAGCATGGCCGCGCCGACGTCGCGCGGGTGCAGCTGCAGCTCCCGGTACTCCGGATAGCCGATCTCGTTGGCGATACGAACCCCCGCCGTCTCGCACCGGGCCCGGCGGGCGGCCAGATCGTCGCCGGCGCACTGGGTGATCACCATGTAGCCCCCGTCGCCTCCGCGGCGATCGAGGTACCGGCCCGCGGTGGTGCCGTCGCGCACCGGCGCGACGACCTCCAGATAGCCGTCGCCGACCGGGAACAGCGCGTTCTCGAGCCCGAACTTGCCGACCCCGGGGTCGCGATGGCACACCTCGAGCCCCAGCACCGAGCGGATCTCCTCCACCACCGGAGCCAGGCTTCGCGCGACGAGGCAGATCTGCCGCATCCGAAGACCCATCATGCCGGGCGCTCCGCTTCCTTGGCCGCCATCTTGCGCTTCAGCTCCTCGGGGGTCAGCCGCACGATGTCCTCGTTCTGGTGGGAATAGAGCTTGTGGCCCTCGGTGTCGAGCTGCTCGAGCTCGATCCGGCCCGCGAGGACGTCGTCCTTCCAGCGCTGGTGCTCGGGCTCGCGGGCGTGGAACTCGGGCATGACCTCGCGGGCGAACAGCTCGAGGCTCTCGCAGATGTCCTGGTGGCTGGTGCGGCCGGTCTGGTTGAGCAGGATGACCTGGTCCACGTTGGTCGCCTCGAACTCGGCGAGCCGACGTCTGATCGTCTCGGGCGACCCGATGAGGCCGGCCTTCAGGGTCTCCTGGGCCTTCGGGGTGTGGCGCCACTCCTGGTAGAGCTTCCACATGTCGCCGCGGCCGGGCTCGGCCATGCCGTGGCGGCCGTAGTGGGAGAGGCAGAAGACGAAGAAGGTCCAGCCCGCCGCCTTCTCGCGCGCCTCCTCGTCGGTGGGGGCGCACATGAAGGCGCTCACCATCGCGATGTTGGCGTTGATCGGGTAGTCGGCGAGGCGCTTGAGGTCCTGGGTGAGGCTCGTGTAGTAGCGGTTCACCCAGGCGCGCGCCGCCTCCGGCGAGACGAACTGGAAGCCGAGCGCGCCCATGCCCCACTGCCCCGCGCTGGCGATGGTGGCGATGTTCGAGCACGCGACCCAGAGCGGCGGGTGCGGCTTCTGCCGGGGCTTGGGGATGACGTTGCGGGCCGGGAAGTCGAAGAACTGGCCGTGGTACTCGACCGCGTCCTGGGTGAAGCACGGCACCAGCACGCGCACCGCCTCTTCCCAGATTTCACGCTTGTCTCTCACGCGCCGCCCAAACGGATGCAGCTCGATCGGCCCCTGCCCCTCGCCCAACCCCAGCTCGACGCGACCGCCGGAGAGCAGATCGAGCGTGGACACGCGCTCGGCCACCCGGATCGGGTGATTGGTCGGGAGCTGGATGATCCCGTGCCCGAGCCGGATGCGGCTCGTGCGCTGGGTGGCCGCGCCGAGGAACACCTCCGGGGCGGACGAGTGCGAGTACTCCTCGAGGAAGTGGTGCTCCACCTCCCACGCGTAGTCGTAGCCCAGGCGGTCGGCCAGCTCGATCTGGGTGAGCGAATCCTGGAGCAGGCGGTACTCGCTGTCCGCGCCCCACGGCCGCGGGAGCTGGTGCTCGTAGAAGATGCCGAACTTCATGTCGCGCGCAGGACGCGGCCCGGGCCTCGGCCATCGGGCCGGTCGGGCATGCGTCCCTCCTGGATGACCGGGTGGCCGTTGACGAACGACCACTCGATGCCGCTCGCCCGCTGCACGAGGCGCGGGCCGCCCCCGGGCAGGTCGTGGACCAGCTCCGGCTCGTGGTCGGCGATGGTGCGCGGGTCGAACACCGTGATGTCGGCCGCGAGCCCGGCCGCGAGCCGCCCGCGATCGCGCAGGCCGAACAGGTCGGCGGGCATCGAGGTGATGCGGCGCACGCCGTCCTCGAGCGAGAGCGCGGCGCGCTCGCGCACCCAGTGGCCGAGCAGCCGGCTCGTCTGGCCCGCCTCGCAGAAGAGGGTCAGGTGCGCGCCCGCGTCGGAGAGGCCGATGAGCGAGCGCGGGTGGGTGAAGATCTCGGCCACCGAGGCCGCGTCGGTGTTCATGATCGCGACGGTGAACTGGGTCTGCAGATCGTCCTCGAGGGCCAGGTCGAAGAAGGCGTCGATCACGTCCTGCCCGCGACGGGCCGCGACCTCGCGGACCGGCAGACCGATCAGGCTCTTGAAGCGGTCGGCGCCCACCTGCTGGACGCGGAGCGGCGCGGTGTCGCCCTGGAAGAGCGGGGTGCGCCCGACCGAGTCGCGGAACTGGGATCGGAAGCCCGCGTCGCGGAAGAGCGCGCGCCACTCGGTGACCGGCGCGTCGAGCACGCGCTGCCAGACCGGGAAGCGGAAGAACACGAACGCGCTCGACAGATCGAACGTCGCGGTGAGCGGCGACGTCGTCACCTGCGGATAGATCGCGACGCCGTCCCGGGCGAGCGCCTCGATGCGGGCGAGGATCGCGCGGTGCTCGGCCGGGTGCGACGGGTTGTGGCGCAGCGAGACCAGCGTGACCGGCCGGTTGGCCGCGCGGGCCAGCTCCGCGAAGCGATCCACCTCGGCCACCCGATCGGGCCGCGTCCCGCCGATGGTCAGCTCGAGGATGCCGCGCCCCGAGGCGCCCATGGTCCGCACCAGGCTCGTCAGCTCGTCGTCGTGGGCCAGCCGGCTCGGCACCGGGCGGCCGCGATCGCCCACGTGATTCTTGTTGGTCGTGGACGAGAGGCCGACCGCGCCCAGGCCCATCGCCTCGGTCACGAGCCCGCCCATGCGCGCGATCTCGTCCGCGGTGGCCTCGCGCTCCCACGCCTCGTTGCCCATGACGTACTGGCGGATCGCCGAGTGGCCGATGAAGCAGCCCACGTTGGTCCACGGGCCCAGGCGCTCGACGCCGTCGAGGTACTGCCCGAAGGTCTCCCAGCCCCAGCGGATGCCGCGGGTCAGCGCCTCGAGCGGCATGCCCTCGACGTAGGTGAGCATGCGCATCAGGGTCTCGCGGTCCGCCTCCCGGCACGGGGCGAGGGTGAACCCGCAGTTGCCCATCACCACCGTGGTCACGCCGTGCCACGAGGAGCAGGAGGCGAACGGATCCCACGTGAGCTGGGCGTCGTAGTGGGTGTGCGGGTCGATGAAGCCGGGCGCGACCACCAAGCCATCCGCTTCTATCTCGCGCTCGCCGCGGCCGGCCACCGTCCCGACCTCGGCCAGCCGGCCTCCCTGCACCGCCACGTCGCCGCGACGGCCGGGGGCGCCGGTCCCGTCTACGATCAGTCCACCGCGGATCACCAGGTCGTGGGTCGGCGTCGAGGTCGTCATGGGGCAGTACTGTACGGCAACTGCATGGTCCTTGACCACCCCACCGCCCGGCGCTACCCTCCCCAGCACCATGATGAAACGAGCGACCGTCGAGTCCACCGCCGATGCCTATCTCGAGCTGCTGGCCGCGCGCGGAGTCGAATACTTCTTCGCGAACGCGGGCACCGACTTCGCCCCGCTCATCGAGGCCTACGCGCGCCGCAGCGCGCAGGGCCAGGCGAGCCCGCGCCCCATCACGGTGCCGCACGAGGTGCCGGCGGTGGCGATGGCGCACGGCTACACCATGGTCACCGGCCGGGCCCAGGTGGTGATGGTCCACGTCATCGTGGGCGCGGGCAACGCGGCGGGCGGGGTGATCAACGCGGCGCGCTCCAACGTGCCCATGCTCTTCTCGGCCGGGCGCAACCCGATCACCGAGGCGGGGGACGCGGGCAGCCGCGACCGGCCCATCCACTGGGCGCAGGAGGCGTTCGACCAGGCGGGCATGCTGCGCGAGTTCGTCAAGTGGGACTACGAGCTGAAGCGCTTCGACCAGCTCGAGACGGTGGTCGACCGCGCGCTGACCCTGGCCCAGTCCGAGCCGCGCGGCCCGGTCTATCTCACGCTGCCGCGCGAGGTGCTGGCCGAGCGGCACGAGGCCATCGAGTACGCCGACCCCGCGCGGGCGGTGGTGCCCGCGGCCACCCTGCCGGACCCGCGCGCGATCGACGAGGCGGCCGCGATGCTGGCCGGCGCGCGCAATCCGATCATCATCACCAAGGCGCTCGGCCGCGATCCGGCCGCGGTGCCCGTGCTGGTGCGCTTCGCCGAGACGCTCGGGGCCCCGGTCTTCGACCAGTTCCACACCTACGTGAACTTCCCGCAGGATCACCCGCTTCACGCCGGCTTCGAGCCACTCGACGGCCGCTTCGAGCCCGCGGCCCATCTGGGCGAGGCCGACGTCATCCTCGTGCTCGAGTCGGACGTGCCGTGGTTCCCGCAGCTGAACCGCCCGAACCCCGAGGCGCGGGTGATCCACGTGGCGGTGGACCCCCTCTTCTCACGCTATCCGGTGCGCGGTTTCCCCGCCGACCTGGCCCTCGCGGGCGCGCCGCGGCTGACCCTGGCCGCGCTGGCGGATGCGCTCGCGGGGCGGGTGGACCCCGTCGCGGTCGCCGAGCGCCGCCGGCGCTGGACCCAGGCCGGGGCCCGCCGGCGCGAGGCGGCACTCGCGAAGGGGCAGGCCGCGCGCGCCGAGGCCCCCCTGAACATGCTCTGGGTCTCGCGCGCCATCGGCGACGTGCTCGACGACCGCACCATCGTGGTGAACGAGTACGATCTGGACCCCGCCCAGTGCACGTTCACCCGCCCCGGCACCTACTTCGCGGCGCCGCCCTCGGGCGGGCTCGGCTGGGGGCTGGGCGCCGCGCTGGGAGCCAAGCTGGCCTCGCCGGAGCGCGACGTGATCTGCTGCGTCGGCGACGGAGCCTACATCTTCGGCTCGCCGACCGCGTCGCACTTCGTCTCGCGGGCCTACAACCTGCCGGTGCTGTTCGTGGTCTTCAACAACCGCACGTGGAACGCGGTGAAGCGCGCGGTGCAGACCTACGCCCCCGACGGCTGGGGGGTCCGCACCGACGCGATGCCGCTCACCGCACTCGAGCCCTCGCCCGACTACGAGATGCTCTGCCAGGCCTCGGGCGGGCACGGCGAGAAGGTGGAGGACCCGGCCGCGCTGCCGGACGCCCTGCGACGCGGGCTCCGCATCGTCAGGGAAGAGAAGCGGCAGGTCGTCCTGAACGTGATCTGCAAGAAGCCGTGAAGATCCTCGCCTCGGGGCCCAGCGGACCGCCCGCCGAGCTGGATCCGCTCCGCGCGGCCGGCCACGAGGTCGTCATCGGCCGTCCCCTCGACCAGCCCGGGCGCGCGGCGTACACCGAAGGCGACCTGGGCGCGGCGGCGCGCGACTGCCACGTGATCCTCGCCTCCCACCTCGACGCGATCACCCGCGGCGTGATGGAGGCGGCCTCGTCGCTCCGGCTCGTCATCGTGCCCTTCATCGGCACCGACAAGATCGACATCCCGGCCGCCTCCGCCCTCGGGGTCCTGGTGGCCAACAGCCCGACCCCGGAGAACTTCATCGCGGTGGCCGAGGCGACCATCGCCCTGACCCTGCTGCTGCAGAAGCGCATCAAGCACAACGAGGCCAAGCTGCGCCGCGGGGAGTGGGCGCAGCGCGGCGACCGCGGCGAGTTCCTCTTCGGCAAGACGGTCGGCCTCGTCGGGCTCGGGCGGGTGGGCTCGCACGTGGCGCGGCGGCTCGTGAACTGGGACGTGCGCCTGCTCGCCGCCGACCCCTACGTCTCCGAGGAGCGGGCCCGGTCGCTCGGGGCGACCCTCGTCGACCTGCCGACCCTGCTGGCCGAGAGCGACGTGGTGTCGCTCCACGCCTCGCTCACCGACGAGACGCGCCTGCTGATCGGCGAGAAGGCCCTGCGCGCGATGAAGCCGACCGCGGTCCTGATCAACACCGCGCGCGGCGAGATCGCGGACGAGGAGGCGGTGGCGCGCGCGCTCTCCGAGGGCTGGATCGCGGGGGCCGCGCTCGACGCCTTCACCCGCGAGCCCCTGCCCGCCGCGAGCCCGCTGCGCGCGGTCGACCCCGAGCGCCTGATCCTGACGCCCCACAACGTGAGCCACAGCGAGGCGGGCCGCCGGGCGAACCTCGCCCTCGCCCTCGACCAGATCCTGGCCGCGGGCCGCGGCGAGCCGCCCGCCCACTGCGTCAACCCGGACGCGATCCCGCGCTGGAGGACCCGATGAGCCCGACCGCCTATTCCATCATCGACGCCGACGGGCACGTGACCGAGTCCCTCGAGCAGGTCGCGAAGTACCTCGACGCGCCCTACAACCAGCGGCCGCACACGTTCCCGTTCTATCCGTGGGACGGCTGGGACCGGCGCATGCTCGGCACGCTGGGCGACAACGCGGGGACCGCGGAGGAGTGGCTGCGCGCGCTCGACCTGGGCGGCATGGAGCAGACCGTCCTCTATCCCACCCTCGGGCTCTTTCTCTCCTTCCTGAAGGACCGCGAGTGGGCGGTGGCGCTCTGCCGCGCCTACAACACCTTCCTCCACGAGGAGTTCGTCAAGAAGAGCCCGCGGCTGCACGCGGTGGCCCTGCTGCCGGTGCAGGATCCCGAGGCGGCCGCGCGCGAGCTGCGGCGCGCGGTGACCGAGCTGGGCCTCGTGGGCGCGATGCTCGCGGCCGACGGCAGCCACCTGCTGGGCGACGCGCGCTTCCTGCCCATCTACGAGGAGGCCGACCGGCTCGACGTCATGCTCGGCATCCACGCCTCCGGCTCGCACCTGGGCGGCGGCGGGCTCGAGCTCTTCCCGCGCTTCATCCAGGCCCACACCTGCTCGCACGCCTTCGGGCAGATGCGCCAGATCACCTCGATGATCTTCGAGGGCATCCCGGAGCGCTTCCCGCGCCTGCGCATCGCCTACCTCGAGGCGGGCTGCGGCTGGGCGCCCTACTGGACCGAGCGGATGGACGACGAGTACGCCAAGCGGGCGGCCGAGGCCCCGGCCCTCAAGCGCAAGCCGAGCGACTACGTGCGGAGCGGGTCGATCTTCTTCTCGTGCGAGGCCGACGAGTGGCTGCTGCCGCAGGCCCTCAAGCTCATCGGGGAGAACCAGATCGTCTACGCCTCCGACTTCCCGCACTGGGACCACAGCTATCCCGCCTCGCTCGACGAGATCCGCGACCGCGGCGACATCACCGACGTGCAGAAGCGCAAGCTGTTCGCCGACAACGCGCGGAGGCTCTACGGCCTCAAGGGATGACGCGGGGGCGTCCGCCCCGGCGGTAGCCCTCGTCGGCGCGCGCAAGCGCTACGGGTCTGTCGAGGCGCTGCGCGGCGTCGACCTCGTCATCCGCGCCGGCGAGGTGGTGGCCATGCTCGGCCCCAACGGGGCGGGCAAGACCACCTCGATCAGCCTCATGCTCGGGCTCCGCCAGCCCACCGCGGGCCAGGTGCGCCTCTTCGGGCTTCCGCCCACCGACCGCCGCGCGCGCAGCCGCTGCGGGGTCATGCTGCAGGAGTCGGGCACCACCTCGGTGCTCACGGTGCGGGAGATCGTCGACGTCTTCCGCGTCTACTATCCCGCCCCCCTCCCGGCCGAGCGCGCCATCGCGATGGCCGGGCTCACCGAGCAGGCCGCGGCGCGCATCGGCACGCTCTCGGGCGGCCAGCGCCAGCGGCTCTACTTCGCGCTCGCGATCTGCGGCGACCCCGACATCCTCTTCCTCGACGAGCCCACCGTGGGCATGGACGTGGAGGCGCGCCGGGCGTTCGTGGCCAGCATCCAGACCCTGGCCGCCGCGGGCAAGACCATCGTGTTCACCAGCCACTACCTGCGCGAGGCCGAGGAGCTGGCGCGGCGGATCATCGTGATCGACCGCGGCACCGTGATCGCGGACGCGAGCCCGCAGGAGCTGAAATCGCGCGTGCCGGGCAAGAAGATCACCCTGGTCGCGGGGCGGCCGTTCACCGGCCCGGATCTGGCGGGCCTGCCCGCCAGCGTGATCAGCACGTCCGGGGAGCGCGCGAGCCTGCTCAGCAACGAGCCGGCCGCGGTGCTGCGCGAGCTCTTCCGCCGCGGGGTGGACCTGGTGGACCTGGAGGTGACCGGCGCGGACCTGGAGGAGGCGTTCCTCGCGTTGACCCGGCGCGCGGAAGCGGCCGCCCCATGAGCGCACCCGCGGGGGCCCGGCCGGACGTGGCGCCGCTCGGGCGCATGCTGCTGATGCAGGCGCGGAGCGAGATACGCATGCGCTGGCGCATCCCCGCGTTCAGCGTGACCATCGTAGCCCTGCCGGTGCTGTTCTTCACCTTCTTCGGGCTGCCCTACGTCAAGCAGACCGGCCCGAACGGCACCAACCTGGGCGCGTACCTGATCGCCTCGTTCGCGGCCTACAGCGTGGGGAGCGTGATGGTCTTCGGCTTCGGCATCGGGGTCGCCACCGAGCGCGGGCTCAAGGTGGACGTGCTGATGCGCGCCACGCCGCTGCCGCCCCTGATCGCGATCCTGGCCAAGGTGCTGAACGCGCTCGCCTACGCGCTGCTGTCGCTGATCGTGCTGATCGTCTACGGCGTGATCGTGGGCGGCATCCGCCAGGATCTGCTCGTGTGGCTCGACATGATCGCGCGGCTGCTGGCCGGCTCGGTGCCGTTCATCGCGCTGGGCTTCGCCATCGGCTACTCGTGCGGGCCCAACGTGGCGCCCGCGGCAGCGAACCTGATCTACCTGCCGCTCTCCTTCGCGTCGGGCCTCTTCCTGCCGCTCTCCCAGCTCCCGGGCTTCGTCCGCACCGTGGCGCCGTACCTGCCCGCCTACCACTACGGCCAGCTCGCCTGGAGCGCGGTCGGCGCCGGCACCGAGCCGATGGCGGTGAGCCTGGCCTGGCTCGCGGGCTACACCGCGCTGTTCCTCGCCATCGCCTTCCGCGCCTACCGCCGCGAGGAATCCCGCAAGTTCGGCTAGGCGGTGGCCTTCTTCTCGCGGAGGGTCTTGATCTCGGCGGGGGAGTAGCCGAGGTCGGCGAGGATGGTGTCGGTGTGCTCGCCGCGGAGAGGCGCGGCGCGGCGGACGCCGGGGGACATGCGGGAGAAGTGGAGCGGCGTGCCGACCACCGGAATCTCGCCGAGCTTGGGATGCGTCACCCGCTGCACGATGCCGCGCTCGGCGGTCTGCGGGTCGTTCATCACCTGGTCCACCGTGTTGACCGGGGTGGCCGGCACGTCGGCCTCCTCCAGACGCTTGAGCAGAGGCTCGCGGTCGAGCTCGCCGATCGTCTTCTCGAGGATGCCCTCCAGCTCGGCGCGGTTGGCCACCCGCCCCTGGTTCTTCTGGTACCGCGGGTCGGCGGCCAGGTCGCTGAGCCCGAGCGCCTTGGCGAGCTTCTGCCAGAAGCGGTCATTGGCCGCCGCGATGAAGATCCACTGCCCGTCGCGGCACTTGAAGTTGCGATAGGGCGAGAGCGACGGGTGGCCCGAGCCGAGCGCGCGCGGCAGCGCGCCGGTGAGCAGGTAGCCCTCGGCGTGGAAGGCGAGCAGGCTCACCGCGGTCTCGAGCAGCGAGCCGTCGACGCGCTGGCCCAGGCCGGTGCGCTGCCGCTGGATGATCGCGTTGGAGACGCCGAGCGCGCAGAGGATGCCGGTGGTCAGGTCGAGGAACGAGACGCCCGCCCGCACCGGCTGGCCGCCCGGCTCGCCGGTGATGGACATGATGCCGCTGAAGGCCTGCATCAGCGCCTCGTAGCCCGGGCTGTCCTTGCGCGGCCCGGTGCGTCCGAACGCGGAGACCGAGCAGTAGATGAGCCGCGGGTTGATCTGCGCCAGCACGTCGTAGCCGAGCCTGAACGACTCCATGGTGCCGGTGCGGAAGTTCTCGATGATCACGTCCGCGTCCTTCACCAGTCGCTTGACCACCTCCACCGCCTCCGGCGTCTTCAGATCGAGCGCGATGCCGCGCTTGTTCCGGTTGAAGAGCAGGTACGCGGCCGCCTCGCCGTCCTTGTGGGGCGGCCAGGTGCGCGACTCGTCGCCCGGCCCGGTGTCCTCCACCTTCACGACGTCCGCGCCCAGGTCGGCCAGCAGCGCGCCGCACCAGGGACCGGCGATGACGCGGGAGAGATCGATGACGCGGATGCCGTCGAGGGAAAGCGACGAGGTCGGGAAGGGTGTGGTCATGGCGCGTACTATACCGCCGTTGGCGGTGTATATTCACCCCCGGCCAGACCATCAGAGGAGAATGAGCGAATGGAGCTCTACGACGTGATGACCACCACGTTCTCGGGCCGCGACTACACCGACGAGCCGCTGCCCGACGAGACCCTGTACCGCATCCTCGACCGCGCGCGCTTCGCCCCGAGCGGAGGCAACCGCCAGGGCTGGAAGGTGATCGTGGTGCGCGACCGCAAGACCCGCGAGGGCCTGGCCGCCGCCACCGAGCCCGCGGCCAAGCGGTACGCCGCGCAGGTACAGGTCGGCGAGAGCCCGTGGAACACCATCGACCGTACCCGCGTGGACGCGGCCACCATCGAGCGGACCCCGCCGCCCGCGCGCCTGATCGAGCCGGTGCTCAAGGCCGCGGTGGTGCTGGTGATCGGGGTGGACCTGAAGGTGGTGGCCTCGATGGACGCCGAGCTCGACCGCGTCGGGGTCATCAGCGGCGCGTCGATCTATCCGTTCGCGTGGAACATCCTGCTCGCCGCGCGCCACGAAGGCTTCGCCGGCACCATCACCACCCTGGCCGCGGCCCGCGAGTCCGCGGTGCAGGCGCTGCTCGGCCTGCCGTCGCACGTGGCGCTCGCCGCGGTGATGCCGCTCGGCCGCCCGGTGAAGCGCATCACCCGCCTCAAGCGGAAGCCGGTGGAGGAGTTCGCGATGCTCGAACGCTGGGGAGGCGCGCCCCTCGCCGGGGGGCGATAAAGGCCCATCTGCGGGAGTGCGGCGCCCTCGCCTGCACGCTCGACGTACAGGGAGTACGCCTCGCGTGCAGCCTTCGGGCGCCGCCTCGCAGCTGGACCTTTCTCGCCCCCCGGCAGGCGTGGGAGCGCTCAGCGTGACGTGGGGGGCTCGCCGTTGGTCAGGATCTCGAGGATGCGCTCGCCGGTGATCTCGCCGGGAATCAGCACGTGGTCGGCGCCCGCGCGCAGCAGGTCGACCGCGTCGCTCTTCTCCTCGCCGGTCATCACGATGATCGCCCGCGGCGCGAGGCGGCGCAGGTTGCCGACCAGGCGCCGGGTGCTGATGCCCTTGAGGAAGGTGTCCGAGATCGTCGTCACCACCACGCGCGCCTCCTCGATGCCCAGGTGCTCGAGGGCGTCGGGGTTGGCGAGGTCGCCGTACTCCCACCGGAAGCCCCGCGCCATCACCGCGTGGGCGCGATTGGCGTCGTAGTCGATGAGGGTGATGCGCGCCTTCATGTCCGGGACCTGCGCCTCCACCAGGTCCAGCACCGCCTGCGCGATGCGGAAGTGCCCGAGCAGCACGATCTCGGGAGCCCCACGCCCCGCGCCCGCGACCGGCGCGGCCACCGCGACCTTGCGGCCGAAGGGCCGCACGAGCAGCCGCGCGATGTGGTCGTTCCACGTGATCAGGTAGGGAGCGAGCAGCGAGGTCAGGATCATCGCGGTCAGCACCACCGCGCTCGCGTGCTCCGACACGTGGCCGTAGCCGGCTCCGAGGGTGAGGATGACGAGCGAGAACTCGCTGATCTGGGCCAGGTTGAGCGCGGTCACCGTCCCCGCGTAGAGACCGTTGCCCAGGAGCCGCGCCGGAGGCACCACGGACATGAGCCGGCTCACGATCACGAAGAGCACGATGAGCAGCGCCTGGCCCAGCACGTCGCCGGTCGGGATCGGCACCTTCATGCCGAGCGCCACGAAGAACAGGGTGACGAAGAAGTCGCGCACCCCGGTGACCTTGGAGATCACGTCGGAGCCGTAGGGGAAGGCGGAGATGCTGACTCCCGCGATCAGCGCGCCCATCTCGCGCGACAGCCCCAGCTGGTCCGCGAAGCCCGCGATGCCGAAGCACCACGCCACCGACGAGATCAGCACCAGCTCCGGCCGGCTCGCCGAGACCTCCAGCAGCGGGGCGAGGATGAACCGGCTGGCCAGGAACGCCACGCCCACCAGCACCGCGCCCCCCGCGATGGACTGGGCGATGCGCAGCACCCCCGGCTCGGCCAGGCTCGGCTGCACCGCCATGAAGAGGATGGCCCAGATGTCCTGCACCACCAGCACCCCCAGGGTGAGGCGGCCGGAGAGGATCTTGAGCTCGAACTTCTCGCGCAGCAGCTTGACCACGATCAGGGTCGAGCTGAGCGAGATCACGATGGCCAGGTAGACGAGGTCGAAGCGGCCGTCCCCCACCCGGTAACCGAGCCAGGAGAAGAACGTGACCCCGAGCAGCGCGTTGATGACGAACTGGCCGACCCCGAGGGTCAGCATCGAGCGGCCGAGGCGCTTGAGCTCGCGCAGGTCGATCTCGAGCCCGATGATGAACAGGAGCAGGATGAGGCCGATCTCGGAGATCAGCTCGATGCTCTCGGGGTCGGTCACGAGGCCGAAGCCCATCTGGGAGCTGAGCAGGATGCCGCCCGCGATGTAGCCCAGGAGGAGCGGCTGCCGGAGCAGACGGGCGGCGTGACCGAGCACCGCGGCGAAGATGATGCCGAGGGCGATGTCGCGCAGCAGCGTCACGTCGTGAACCACCGGTCGCCCGCCCCTCCGTCTTGGGATAGAATCGGTCGCCGTATCCTAACCAACTTTCCCGACCCGGAGGAGGATCTCGTGGAGCAGCGTACCCTCGGCAAGAGCACACTGGCCGTCTCGGCCATCGGACTCGGCTGCATGTCCATGTCCAGCGTCTACGGCAAGTGCGACGACGCGGAGTCCATCGCGGTCGTCCACCGCGCCCTCGACCTGGGCGTCAACTTCCTGGACTCCTCCGACATGTACGGCTGGGGCCAGAACGAGGAGCTGCTGGGCCGGGCCCTCCGGGGCAAGCGCGACGGGGTGGTGCTGGCCACCAAGTTCGGCAACCTGCGGAAGCCGGACGGCACCGCCGGGGTCAACGGGCGGCCCGACTACGTGCCGCAGGCCTGCGAGGCGAGCCTCAAGCGGCTGGGCGTCGACAGCATCGATCTCTACTACCAGCACCGGGTGGACCCCGGCGTGCCCATCGAGGACACGGTCGGCGCCATGTCCCGCCTGGTCGAGCAGGGCAAGGTGCGGTACCTCGGTCTCTCCGAGGCTTCCCCGGCCACCGTGCGCCGCGCGCACGCGGTGCATCCGATCACCGCGCTCCAGTCCGAGTTTTCCATGCTCTACCGGGTGGAGGCGGAGGAGACCCTGCCCGTCCTCCGGGAGCTCGGTATCTCGTTCGTCGCCTACTCCCCGCTCGGCCGCAGCCTCCTGACCGGGAGCACCCGCACCGCGGCCGAGATCCCGACCGACGACCGCCGACGGGATCACCCCCGATTCCAGGATGAGAACCTCCAGAAGAACCTGGATCTGCTGAAGCCGCTGCTCGACATGGCGAAGCAGAAGGGCTGCACCCCGGGCCAGCTCGCGCTCGCCTGGCTGCTCGCGCGCGGGCGTGACATCGTGCCGATCCCGGGGACCAAGCGGAAGGCGCGCCTCGACGAGAACGCGGCCGCCGTCGCGGTGTCGATCACCCCCGCCGAGGTCGCGGCGCTCCAGGACGCGGTACCCACCGGCGCCGCCGCCGGCACCCGCTACCCGGGCCCCGCCATGAAGTCGGTCTACATCTAGGCCGATGCCGACGTGGGCGACTGGCTCGAGACGTACCGCGGAACCGTCTTCCGCTGGGAGGTGGATCACAACGACCACTTCACGGTGGCGTACTACTTCGCCCGCATCGCCGACGCGGGCCTCGGGATGCTCGCCGACCTCGGCCTGAGCCCGCTCGACACCCCCACCACCGACTGCTTCGTGCGCTACCAGCGCGAGCTGCGGGTGGGCGACGTCATGCACGTGGAGAGCGGGGTGGTCCACGCCGAGCCCGGCGCGATCGTGCTCGGCCACAAGCTCTTCGACACCGGCGCGGCGACGCTCTGCACCACCGTGGAGCAGCGCCTGCGCGTCCCGGCCGCGCTGCCGCCCGACACCGCGCGGCGGCTCGAGGCGCGGCGCGTGGCCTGGGACGGCCCGGCCCGCGAGCGGCGTCCCCGCCCGACCGGGCTCGCGGGCTTTCGCGACAGCGCGCGCGATACCGTGAAGCCGGCCGAGCTGGACGTGTCGGGCGGCGCCGCGCTCTCGCACTACATCCACCGGTTCTCGGCCGCCAACGGTCACGCCATCGCCTCGTTCGGCATGACCCCCGCCTACATGCGCGGCGAGCACCGCGGCTTCTCGACCTTCGAGTTCCAGCTCGAGCTGGGCGCGCCGCTGCGCGCGGGCGACCTCGTGCGGGTACGATCCGGCGTCCTGCACGTGGGCAGCTCCTCGCTCCGGCTGCTGCACGTGATGACCCGCGAGCCGGGCGGCGAGGTGGTGGCCTCGCTCGAGCAGTCCGGCGTGCACTTCGACCAGGACGCGCGGCGCCCGGCCCCGCTGCCCCCGCCCCTGCGCGAGCGCGCGCTCGGCCTGCTGCTGCCCGCGCCCTGATGCCGCTCGCCCTCGGCCTCTTCTCGATGACCACCGGGCCGTGCTCGCACCCGGAGGGGGCGGCCCGGGTGGCCCGCGCCGCGGAAGCGGCCGGCTTCGATTCGCTCTGGGGCGGCGAGCACGTGGTGCTCCCGGACCCGCAGGCTCCGCCGTCACCCCTGGCGCCGGAGGACCGCATCACCGACCCGATCGTGGCGCTCGCCTTCCTCGCCGCGCACACCACCCGGATCCGCCTCGGCACCGGCATCATCATCCTGCCCCAGCGCAACCCGCTGGTCCTGGCCAAGCAGCTCGCGACGCTCGACGTCTTCTCCGGTGGCCGCCTGATCTTCGGCGTGGGCGTCGGGTACCTCGAGCCCGAGTTCCGGGCGCTCGGGATTCCGTTCGAGACGCGGGGCCCGATGACCGACGAGTACCTGGCCGCGATGCGCACGATCTGGAGTCAGGAGCGGCCGGCCTACCGCGGGCGCTTCGTGGCGTTCGAGAACGTCCAAGCCCATCCCCAGCCCGTGCAGCGGCCGGGGCCGCCCATCGTGGTGGGCGGGCACACGCCGGCCGCGTTCCGCCGCGCGGTGGAGCAAGGGCGAGGCTGGTACGGGTTCGCGCTCGACGAGGCCGGCGTCCGCCGGTGCCTCGACGGGCTGCGCGACGCGGGGAGCCGCTACGAGCGGCCGGCCGCGCTCGGTCCGCTCGAGATCAGCGTGACGCCGCGCCCCACCCGGGGCGGCGAGGCGATGGACCGGCCGAGCGCCGATCGGTTCGAGGCGCTCGGCGTCCACCGCCTCATCCTCATGCCTCCGCGCTCGCTCGAGGCCGACGGCCTCGCGCGCTTCGTGGAGAAGACCGCCCGCGAGCTGCGCTAGCGCGCACCGTTAGTTGGGCCGGGCGCGGCCCCACTCCACCGCGAAGCCCACCGCCGGCCAGCCGACGGTGTCGTGATCACCCGCCACGCGAGAGCCCACCGGAGGATTCGGCGCGGTGTAGCCGGCCACGCCGGCCTGGCCGGTCGCGGTCGACCGCGAGAGCGACTTCATGAACCGCGGCTGCTGCGGCAGCGACTGGCGCTGCGGATACAGATCACGATCCGGCACAGCCGGCGCGACGCGCTCGCGCTCGGCGGGATGTGTCTTGAGATCGAGCGAGTCCGCGGTTGCCCGCGCGGGCAGCACCGCAAGCGGAACGGCGAAGACGAGCAAGGCCACGATAGACGGGATACGCATGCGAGTGGTCCTCCTGCCTATTGGAGTACGCATGGGGGGTGCCGGATGCGATCCGGGAGAACTAACCGGGAACCGCAATGGACCCAGGCAGTTACGAGGGCGCCCTTTGTTACCGACTGGGCGGGGGGGCCCAGGAGGAGAAGGACCGACCTGGTAATTCCTACCACTCGCTTCCCCCTTCCCGCGGCCCGGCAAGGCGCTTATCATGGCCGCACTTTCACCGCTCACCGAGGAGAGGGCCATGACCGCCATCAGCCAATCCGTCGATCTCGACCGCCGCGGCCGCATCGCAGTGCTCACCGTGAACAACCCGCCCGTCAACGCGCTCAGCCAGCACGTGCGCCAGGGCCTGCGCGACGGGCTCAAGCAGGCCGCCGCGGACGCGGACGTCGCGGCGATCGTGATCACGTGCGCGGGGCGCACGTTCGTTGCGGGCGCGGACATCACCGAGTTCGGCAAGCCGCCGAAGGAGCCGGGCCTGCACGAGGTGCTCGACCTCATCGAGAGCTCGCCCAAGCCGGTGGTCGCCGCGATCCACGGCACCGCGCTCGGCGGCGGGCTCGAGGTCACGCTGGCCTGCCACTATCGCGTGGGAGTGAAGACCGCGCGCTTCGGCCTCCCCGAGGTCAAGCTCGGCATCCTGCCCGGCGCGGGCGGCACCCAGCGGCTGCCGCGCGTGGTCGGAGTGCCGAAGGCGCTCTCGATGATCGTGAGCGGCGATCCGATCGGGGCGGACGAGGCCCTGAAGGTGGGCCTGATCGATGAGGTCGTCGACGGCGACCTCGCCGCGGCGGGAGTGGCGTTCGCGGAGAAGATCGTGCGGGAGAAGCGGCCGCTCAAGAAGATCCGCGATCTGGACGACAAGGTCGCGGCGGTGCGGGGCAAGCCCGAGGTGTTCGCGGAGTTCCGCAAGTCGGTGGCGCGCCAGACGCGCGGCTTCCGGGCCCCCGAGAACTGCATCAAGGCGGTCGAGGCGGCGGTCAACCTGCCGTTCGACCAGGGGATGAAGCGCGAGCGCGAGCTGTTCCAGGAGCTGATCACCTCGCCCGAGTCCAAAGCCCAGCGCTACTTCTTCTTCGCGGAGCGCGAGGCGGCCAAGATCCCCGACGTGCCGGGCGACACCAAGAGCCGCGACATCAAGAAGGCGGCGGTCCTCGGCGCCGGCACCATGGGTGGCGGCATCGCGATGAACTTCGCCAACGCGGGCATCCCGGTCACGGTGGTCGAGGTGGCGCAGGACGCGCTCGATCGCGGTCTCGGGGTGGTCCGCAAGAACTACGAGGCGACCGCCGCGCGCGGCCGCCTCACGCCTCAGGACGTCGAGAAGCGGATGGGCCTCATCTCCGGCACCACCGATTGGTCGAAGATCGCCGACGCCGACATCGTGGTCGAGGCGGTGTTCGAGGAGATGCCGATCAAGAAGGAGGTCTTCGCCAAGATCGACGGCATCTGCAAGCCGGGCGCGGTACTCGCCAGCAACACCTCCACCCTCGACGTGGACGAGATCGCCTCCGCCACGAAGCGGCCGGACGACGTCATCGGCATGCACTTCTTCAGCCCCGCCAACGTCATGCGCCTGCTGGAGGTCGTGCGCGGCCGGAAGTCGGCCAAGGACGTGATCGCGACCGCGATGGGAGTCGGCCGTCGGATCGCGAAGGTCCCGGTGCTCGTCGGGGTCTGCTACGGCTTCGTGGGCAACCGCATGCTCCACCAGCGCGGCCGCGAGGCCGAGAAGCTGATCCTGGAGGGCGCGCTCCCGCACGAGGTGGACAAGGTGCTCACCGACTTCGGCTTCCCGATGGGCCCGTTCGCGATGGGCGACCTGGCCGGCCTCGACGTGGGCTGGCGCATCCGCAAGGGCAAGGGCGTGAAGTCGGCGGTGGCCGACCGCATCTGCGAGCTGGGCCGCTTCGGGCAGAAGACCGGCGCGGGCTACTTCCGCTATGAGAAGGGCGACCGTACCCCGATCCCCGACGCGGACGTGGAGAAGATCATCGTCGAGGTCGCGAGCGAGATGGGCATCACCCGCCGGAAGATCGGCGACGACGAGATCCTGGCCCGCCTCCTCTACCCGATGGTGAACGAGGGCGCCAAGATCCTCGAGGAGAAGATCGCGATCCGCGCGAGCGACATCGACGTGATCTGGGTCTACGGCTACGGCTGGCCGGTGTACCGGGGCGGCCCGATGTTCTGGGCCGACCAGGTCGGGCTCAAGACCATCCGCGACCGGATGAACGAATGGCGGAAGACGCAGGGCGAGGACTGGAAGCCGGCCCCGCTGCTAGACCGTCTCGCCACCGAAGGCAAGACGTTCACGGGAGCCTGAGGCGATGCGGGCCCTGGTCACGGGAGCGGCGAGCGGCATCGGCCGGGCCACCTGCCTGCGGCTGGCGCGCGACGCCCAGGCGGCCGGACGCAAGGCGCAGATCGCGGTGGTCGATCTCGGCCCCTCGCCCGCGCTCGATGCGCTCGTGAAGGAGCTCGGCAATCTCGGGGCGGTGGCGCTCCCGCTTCGCGGGGACATGGCGACGGCCGACGCGCCCGGCCGCGTGGTGGGCGAGGCGGTGGCGCGCTTCGGCGGCCTCGACGGGCTGGTGAGCAACGCGGGCGTGAACCGGCCCGGGCCGCTCGTCAGCTACGCGGTCGAGGACTGGGACCGGATGTTCGCGGTGAACACGCGCGCGACGTGGCTCCTCGCCAAGGCGGCCCACGACGCGCTCGCGGCGGCGAAGGGCGCGATCGTCGCGGTGGGATCGATGTCGGGCAGCAACGCCCACGCCAACCTCGGGCCCTACGGGCCGAGCAAGGCCGCGGTCATCATGCTCGTGTCGGTGCTCGCGCAGGAGTTCGGGCGCGACGGCATCCGCGTCAACAGCCTCTCGCCCGGCATGGTGCGGACCGGCATGACCGAGAAGGTCTACGCCGACCAGACGGTGGCGAGCGCGCGCGACGCGCTGGTGCCGATCGGCCGCGTCGCCACCCCCGAGGACATGGCCGACGTGATCGCGTTCCTCCTCGGGCCCGATGCCCGCTACGTCAACGGCCACGATCTCGTGGTCGACGGTGGCGTGACCGGCAACTTCCTCGGCCGCCTGCCCGGTATCGGCCAGATCACCCGCAGCTGATCGAACTGTCAGCGGGCTGACTTGGCCCGCCTGACAGTGGCCCGGAGGTGGCGTGACACCCCTCCGACGTCGGCCAAGTAACTGAAATAATAGGCCTGGTCCGCCTCCTCGGTTGGCACCCCCCTGGCATAGTAGGGACCTCAGCCGGAGGTCC
>CAWJDX010000027.1:0-42940 GCA_963841755.1 uncultured Candidatus Rokubacteria bacterium | reverse complement strand
CCGCCATGGCCGACGAGCGACCCAAGACCGCGTACGAGCTGGCGATGGAGCGCCTCGCCCAGAAGGACAAGTCGGCGGGTGGGGCGGCGGCTCCGCTCACCGACGAGCAGAAGACGGCCATCGCGGAGGCCCGCCAGCTCTACCAGTCACGCGTGGCGGAGCGGGAGATCCTGCACCACTCCGCCCTGCGCAAGGCGGGCACCCACGAGGAGCTCGACCAGCTCAACGAGGCCCTCCGCCGTGACATGGAGCGGCTCGCCACCGATCGCGACCGGAAGATCGCGCAGATCCGCGGCGAGAAGCCTCAGACCGCGTAGCGCGTCACCGCCTCCTCGTTCCACCGGATGCCGGCCCCGGGGCGATCGGGAATCCGGGCGAAGCCGGCCTTCACCGCGATCGGCTCCTCGACCACCGGCGCGGCCCAGTCCATGAACTCGAGCCAGTGGCAGGTCGGGGTCACCCCCAGCAGGTGCACGCTGAACTCGGGAAAGAGATGGCTCGACATCTCGATGCCGTGGGCGTGCGCGAGCGCCGCCGCGCGCAGCCAGCCGCTCACCCCGCCGATGCGCTGCACGTCGGGCATCACGAAGTCGAGCGAGCGGAGCGCGATGGCCCGCGCCATCTCGAAGGTGTCCACCAGGTTCTCGCCGGTCTGGATCGGGGTGGCCGCCTCGGCCGCGATGCGCGCGTAGCCCTCGTAGTCGTCGTGGCGCACCGGCTCCTCGATCCAGTAGAGCCCCTCGCCGTCGAGCGCCCGCGCGCGGCGGATCGCCTCGTTCACGGTCAGCCGCTGGTTGAAATCGCACATGAGCGTGGCCCGGTCGCCGATGCGCTTCTTCACCGCGCGCACCGCGGCCAGGTCCTGGGCGAAGTCGTCGCGGCCCACCCGCAGCTTGATCGCGCTGAAGCCCTCCCCGAGCAGCGCCTCCGCCTCGTCGGCGAGCGTCTCCACCGGCTGGATCCAGAGCCCGGTGCTGTTGTACGCGCGGATCGCGCGGGGCGCCCCGCCCAGCAGGGTGACGAGCGGCACCCCGCGGACCTGGGCCAGCGCGTCCCACGCCGCCATGTCGAGGCCGGCCAGGGCCAGGCCGACCAGGCCGTTCGGGTCGAGCAGGGTGAGCTGGCCGCGCAGCTTGGCCTCGAGGTCGAGGGGGGCGAGCGGATCGCCCTTGATCATCGCGAACAGCCCCTGCGCGCAGCCGACGATGGACGACAGGGTCCACGGGGCGAAGCCGAACACGTAGGAGCGGCCGGTGACGCCCTCGTCGGTCTCGAGGTCGAAGAGCACCAGGGCCGCCTTCGGGATGGCGCCGCTCGCGCTCACGGGGGACGCCGGATCGGGACCAGCACGGGGCGGGCGCGGAGGGCTCGGAGCTTCACTGCGCTACTTCTTGAACTCGGCCGCCGCCTTCTCGTAGGCGGTCGCCAGGTCGCGGTAGGCGTCGGCGAAGCCCTCCTTCGCCCGCTCCCACGACGCCTTCGTGGCCTTGCCGAGGTCGCTCGCCTTCCGGGAGGCCGCGGCCCGCTTGGCCTTGAGGTCCCGGAGCTGGGCCTGGGCCTTCGCCTTGGCCTCCCCGGTCTGCTTGGAGGCCTCCGCCTCCAGATCCTTGATCTTGGCGTCGAGGTCGGCGGTGAGCTTCTTGGCCTGGGCCACCGCCTCGTTCTTCTTCTCGATCGTGTAGTCCTTGATCGCCTCCCCGGTCTCCGACGCCTTCTGGCCGACATCTTTGGATGGTGGTCTGGGCCGGGACGGGGAGCGCGGACGCGGCGAGCAGCGCGATCGTGACGACGGCGGCCGGGATGATCCGTGAGCGCATGGGCACCTCCTGCGGGAGAGTCTACCTTGACAGACGACGGCGGCGAGTACGAAGATCGTGAGCGGGAGGACTCACATGACGACCCTGCAACGGGCCGAGGCTGCCGAGCACGCGCTGAGCCAGGAGCTCGACCGGGTGGTGGTGAAGTCGGTGCTGTTCACCTCCGGCGAGCGGGATCCCCGCCAGCCGGTGTCGCGGCCCCCGGACAACGGCCGCCTCTACATGATGGGCCACGACTCGCGGCTGCCCCGGATGCCGGACAAGCCGACCCTCTTCGACTTCTTCCGGCTGCGCTTCGGCCCCTCCGCGCACCTCCTGCAGAGCGCGCGGCTCGCCATGAAGAACGGCGTCGACGAGAAGATCGTCCTGGCCTGCCTGCTCCACGACATCGCGATCGCCGGCTTCATCCGCTCCGACCACGGCTACTGGAGCGCCCAGCTGCTCGAGCCGTACGTCGACGAGGAGGTGGCGTGGGGCATCCGCTACCACCAGGCGCTGCGCTTCTTCCCGGACGAGTCGGTCGGCTACCGGTACCCGGAGCTCTACCTGAAGCTCTTCGGGGCGGACTACGTGCCGGAGCCCCACATCCAGGAGGCGTATCGGTACGCGCGCGACCACAAGTGGTACATGACCTCGCGGCTCATCACGGTGAACGACCTCTACGCCTTCGATCCCAGCGTGCAGGTGGAGCTGGAGGAGTTCACCGACGTGGTGGGACGCCACTTCCGGCAGCCGAAGGAGGGGCTCGGCTTCGATCAGAGCCCGTCGGCGCACATGTGGCGCACCATCAACTGGCCCACCCGCTACCTGTAGGACCCGGCCTCCGCTAGAAGAAGAGCGCGAGCGGGCGCACCCCCGCCTCGAGCAGGCGCAGCTCGGCCAGGTAGGCCTCCAGGTGCTGGTGGACGAGCTCCGACGCGAACGAGCGGGAGTGCGTCGAGCGGGCCCGCGAACGTGGTCACCCCCACCCGGGCCTGCCGGTAGTCGAGCGCGCGGGTCTTCTCGACGATGAGCCGGATCAGCCGCTCCAGCGCGGCTCCCCGCGGCGCGTAGAGGGACGGGATCGCCTCCAGCTCGTCCAGCCTGCCACGCGTGGGTGACCACGTCGTTCGCGTTGCGCAGGTGATGGTGATCCGGCGCCCAGGACCCGGTCGATCCGGTCGGCCAGGCGCGCGTTGCCGGGCGTCGGGCCCGCGAAGGCGTGACAGGACACGCGGGCGCCCGCGCTCCCCGTCCCACCGCTCCGCCGCGTCCGGTGAGGTGAGCAGCTCCCGTAGCCAGAGCGCGACCACCGGGGCCAGCGCGCCTCCCTTGCTGTGGCCGGTGATCGCGACGTCGAGCGGCCCCTCGGCTGCGCCGGCCTCGTCGGCCAGGAAGCCCAGCAGGTCGAGCGCGGCGTCGTCTCCGGGGGCCGGCTGCGAGCGGGGCCGCAGGATCGCCCATCGAAGCGCGGTCGCCCGCTTCAGGCGCTCGACCTGGTCGCGGAGCCACATCGTGGGCTCGCTCGCGAGCCGCTGCCACGAGGCGTCGATGCCCGCGATCTGATCGGCCATCGCGCTCGGATCCGGGGGGCGCGCGTCCGGGTCGGCGGCGGGCTCGAGCGCGATCCGCGGCGAGCGCAGCGCCTGCAGCTTGGAGAGGCCGAGCGCGGCGCTCGCGGAGACCGCGACCGCGTCCGCCGCGGGCGCGTACGGCCACGGCACCGTCGTGCCGACCCAGAAATCGCCCAGGAGCCAGTCCGAGGCCGCGATCGGGTTCGTGCCGCGGATGGCCACCACGTACCGGGTCGGCTCCCGCCGGCTCTGGACCACGTACATGGCCGCGGCGTCGAAGAGGTCCGGGCCGCTGCGGCTCGTCGACCGGGCCCCAGACGAGCGTCCACTCGCCGCGGACCGGCGCCAACGTGTGCAGGCCGTCGAGCACCGCCCGCTGCACCGAGTCCGCGCGCGGCTTCCCGTGCAGGAGATCGTGGAATCCCCGATAAGCCAGGCCCGCGAGGGTCAGCATGACCTGGCGTTCGGTGAACGCCATGGCGACACCATCAGGCGCCGGCCCGCTGCGTGTCAACCTGAAGCTGTCCTTACTCGGTGCGCTGAGCCCGCTCAGCACCCTGTAAGGGCTGAGCCTTCCGCCGCGGTGGATCAGTGGGTGACGCTGGCCGCCGTGCGGGCTCCGGTCAGGTGCTGGGCGGGAAGGCTCGCCAGGAAGAGGACGACGAAGCCGTCACTGTCCACGCGCCAGACGACGCCCGAGATCTGGAGCGCCCGGCCCTCGGGGGGCACCATGTGCAGCTGCACGGGCGTGCCCGGCTGGAGCTGGGTCCGGGGCCGCAGCTTGGCGCCGTGAGCGCTGATGTCGACGGTGTGATGGCGGACCCGGTGCGGGCCGGCCTTGATCCAGACCGTCCACGACACCCCGGCCCGGGGCTGGCGACGACGCGATCGATGGTGCTTCGGAGTGTTCATGACCCCGCATGACGAGCAAACCGCGCGCCAGCATCGAGGGCCCGCCAAATCGGCACGTTACGGATGAGGCCGCGGGCGGGGACCACCGAACTTCGTCAGGCGACTACCAGGATCGGAGCCCGGGACGAAACCTCCCTGCAAAATCTCCGTAGCGTTTCTCCCCCTCGGCTCAGGCCTGGCGCGGCGGCAGCGAGGTGGCCGCGTACGTCCCGGCCATCCCGCGCGTGTCCGGCAGGTACGGGAGCGGCGAGCCCGGCTCGACGGGGGTGATCGGCAGCGGGACGCCGTCGCGGTGGCCGAGCGCCCGCTCGACCAGGTCGAGCAGCGGCGCCTTGTCGTACTGCGCGTAGAAGCCGGCGGTGAGGCGGATCGGATCGCCCGAGTAGTAGCGCACGTACTGGGCCATGCGCTGCGCGAAGCTCTCCCCGGTGGCGTCCCACGCCAGCTTGAACAGGGCGACGCGCTCCTCCGCGGAGACGCCGGCGCGGCCCCGCACGTAGCGGTCGATGTAGGGCCGCAGCTCGGCGGCTCTGGAGATCCGCCTCGCTCGGCGCGTAGAAGAAGCCGCCCGCCGCGAGGGTCTGCACGATCTCGACGAAGCGGCTGTAGACCTTGCCGGTCTGCAGGTGGAAGGCGCGCAGCCCGTGGCCGCCCGGCACCCACACCCCGCTCGGCAGCCGCTGGGCCATCGCCTCCGCGCCGTAGAAGACCGCGCGGGCGATCTCCATCTGGCTCAGCATCTCGCCGAGCTTCTCCTGCACGTGGAGGAAGCCGGTGATGCCGATGGCGTCGGCCACCTTCATGGCGAGGCCGCAGAAGAACTCGAGCTGGCTCAGCATGCGGGCGCTGGTCTGCACGTTCAGGAGCGCCCCGTAGTCGGCGCCCATGGTGTTGATCACCTGGGCGCTGCCCGGGCTGCCGTCCACCATGACCCGGTCCCACGGCACCAGCACGTCCTCGAAGACCGCGATGCAGTCCATCTCCTCGAAGCGGCTCGAGAGCGGGTGGTCGAAGCGGGAGCGCGGCAGCGGCGACACCGTCTCGCGGCAGATGAAGGTGAGGCCCGGAGTCGCGGCGGGGATGGCGAAGGCGAGCGCGTAGGCGTCGTCGCCCGGCGGGATCCCGCCGAACGGGATCACCGCGACCTCCTCGGTGAGCGGGCGCCATGGTGCCGAGCATCTTGGCCCCGCGCACGATGATGCCGTCGGACGTCTCCCGCACCCGCCCCAGGTGGAGGTAGGGATCCTCCTGCTCGGCCGAGGTCTTGCTGCGATCGACCTGCGGGTTGATGAGCATGTGGGTGAGGAAGAGATCGTGCTCGCGCACGTGCTCGTAGTAGCGGGTGGCGTTGTCCCCGTAGCGCGCGCCGGCCCGCGCGAAGCGGTCGGCCATGAGATGCCAGCCGGTCACGAACTGGTTCATGAAGTCGGGCGAGCGCCCCATGAAGCCGAAGTTGTGGTCGGCGCGCAGCTTGAAGTGCTGGCGCTTCTTCACCAGCTCCTCGCGCGAGCGCGGCACCAGGAACGAGGTGGAGACCGGCTGGCCGGTGGTGGGCGACGGATAGGTCATCACGTCGCGGTAGGCCGGGTCGAGCTGCATGTCGTACTGCTCGGCGATGGCGCGGATCGGCTCCTGGAAGACCGGCTCCGCGGTCACGTCGGTGATGCGCCGGCCGCCCAGGAAGACGCTCGGGGCCTGCTTCCGGATCGACTCGACGTACTCGCGTCCGCTGCGGGCCGGCATGGCGCCCACCCTTTCACGAAACGCGCCGCGAAGTCAACCGCGGGTCGACAGGCGCGCGCGCCGGTGGCAGAATTCGGGCGAGAACTCCGCAGCCAACGACGGTCAACGAGGACGGAGCGCGCCATGGACGCCAACGTGAAGAAGACGGTGCTGCGCATGATTCCCTACGGGCTCTACGTCCTGACCGCCCGGGGCAAGGACGACGCGGTGGCCGCGGCCACCGTGAACTGGGTGACCCAGGCCTCGTTCGCGCCGCCGCTGGTCGTCGTGGGGGTGAAGACCGACTCCCACGCCCACGCCCTGATCAAGGAGTCGAAGGCCTTCGCGCTCAACGTGCTGGGGCAGGGGCAGCAGGCGATGGCCTTCACCTTCTTCAAGCCGGCGACCCGCGAGGGACAGACGATCTCCGGCGAGCCGTTCCGCTGGGGCTCGACCGGCGCGCCGATCCTCGAGCGGACTCCCGCCTTCGTGGAGTGCCGGCTGGTGGACACCGTCGAGCGGGGCGATCACTCGGTGTTCGTGGGCGAGGTGGTGGAGGCGGGCCAGGCCAAGCCCATCGAGGGCCGCGCGGACGACGCGACGCTCTGGCTCAAGGCGCTGGGGCCGAACGTGTTCTACGGGGGGTAGCGGCGGGCCCGCTCAGCGGGCCTCGACCGCGCCGCGGGTCAGCGGGTCGCCGTCGCGCTCCCCGCGCGCGGCGGCCGGGGTCGGCAGCTTGCCGAAGACGCGGATCTGCATCCGATCGATCAGATCGGGATACGACGAGGTGCGGATCACGTGCTCGAACTGGGCGCGGTAGTTGTCGACGAGACTGATGCCGTCGATGGTGACGTCCCGTACCGCCCACCGCCGGTTCCGGTAGACCATGTCGTGGTCGAGGCTCACCTCGCGCCCGCCGCGACGACCGACCGAGGTCGTGACCGAGGCCCGATCCCGGTCGATCGTCTCGTCCAGGTAGCGGATCGTCACGCCGCCTTCGCCGACCGCCGCGACCGAGGCCAGCCAGAACACGAAGCCGCGCTGGACGAAGCCGGCGAACAGCGCGGTGAAGTCGGTCTGCTCGACCGCGCTGCGCGCCTTCCACTGGCCGCCGAGCGCGCGCTGCGCCGCGTCGCGGAAGTCGAACGCCCGGCTGAACAGCGTGCGAATCGCGGCGAGGCGGTCGAGCGGCGGCTGGTCCGCCGGGGGCGCGGTGATGATCGCGTTCGCCTCGGCGTAGATGGCGCGGAGCGTCTCGGTCGGCGGCCCCGCCTCGGCACGGCCGCCCGCGAGCAGGAGGGCGACGAGCGTGAGCACGCAACGACAGCATCGGCCACCGGGGACAGGACGGTCCCACCGCAGAGCGAGCGCACCGGGCTTGGGGAGTGACGAGCATGAATCGGCGACTCTGCCGGCTGCATCGGCTGTGCCACCGGTTCGAGGCCCACCTCTGGCGGTTCCCGGCCCGGATGGGGCCGCCGTGGCGGCGTCCCGCTCCGCTACTTACCGGGTCGAACGTTCCCGGTAGCGGATCGACGCGAGCTCTGCTCGGCCGGGGCGCGAGCTTGAGGAGCTCGCCGATGGTGGCGGAGGCCTTGAGCCCGGAGCCGGTGAGCACGAGCACGGTGTCCTCCTGCGGGCGGATGACCCCGCTCGCGAGGAGGCGGGTGAGGCCCGCCGCGGCGGCGGCCGCGGTCGGCTCCACGTAGAGGCCGCGCCGCGCCAGGTCACGCGAGCGCCTGGACGATCTCCGCCTCCTCGACCGCGACCACGCTGCCGCCGCTCTCGCGCACCGCGCGCAGCACCTCGGGCCCGCGCGTCGGCTTGGGCGTGGCGATGCCCTCGGCCACCGTGGGCCGCACCTCGACCGGCCCGAGGGTCTCCACCCCCGCGCGGAAGGCGGCCTCGTAGGGCGCGCAGTGGGCGGCCTGCACCCCGAAGAGGCGGGGCCGCCGCGCGATCTCGCCCGCGCGGGCGAGCTCCGCGAAGCCGCGGTCGGCGCCCAGCACGTTGCTGCCGTAGCCGAGCGGCACCACCACGTTGTCGGGCGCGCGGAAGCCCGACTGCTCCCACAGCTCGTAGGCGAGGGTCTTGGTGCCCTCCACGAAGAAGGGCTGCCAGTTGTGGCTCGCGTAGAACATCTCGGCGCTCTGCCGGAGCGCGGCCTCCGCCACGTCCTGCCGCGAGCCCTTGATCGTCACCACCTCGGCGCCGCACGCCGCGATCTGCGCGATCTTCGGGTAGGACGCGGTCTCCGGCACGAGGATCCGGCAGGTGAGGCCGGCGGCCGCCGCGTAGGCGGAGAGCGACGCGCCCGCGTTGCCGGAGGAGTCCTCCAGCACCCGGGTGACGCCGCGGCTCCGGAGATAGCTCACCATCACGGTCATGCCGCGGTCCTTGAACGAGCCGGTCGGCATCATGAACTCGAGCTTGTAGCGCACCGGCGCGTCGTGCCATCGCCCGTCGACGAGCGGGGTCCAGCCCTCGCCGAGGCTCACCGCGTGCTCGACGCCCACCGCGAGCGCGCGCGCGTAGCGCCACACCGAGCGCCGCCCCGGCTCGATGTCGCGGCGGGTGAGCCCCGGGCCCGGGGCCAGGTTCAGGTAGTGGCCGTTGTCGGCGCGCCAGCGCGCCTCGTCGAGCGGGTAGGTGCCGGCCGGTGGAGGGATCGACGTAGTGCACGGTCAGAGCGTCGCCTCGAGCGCGGTGAGGGCGAGGACGCGCGTGCACAGGAAGAGATCCGCCAGCTCCACGTGCACGTCGTGGTAGTCGGTGTAGCCGCCGCCCGGGCCGTAGATGCAGCAGGGGATGCCGGCGGCCCAGAGGTGCGTGGTGTCGTTGCCCGCGTAGCTCTGCGGCAGCCGCACCCCGAAGTGCTCGGGCTCGGCCCCGGTCATGCGGTGGAGGTTGCGCCGCACCATCTGCACCACCGCTTCCGTCTTGGGCACGTCCACCGCGGCCTTGGCGAGGCGCCCGAGGCCGCGCTCGAGCGCGGGCGGGAACTCGATCTCGTAGCGGAAGCGCGGGTCGTCGGCGGCGAGCGCGTCGAGGGTGCGGCGGATGTCGGCCACCACGCGTCTCACCGGTCTGGCTCGCGTTGAAGCGCACGTTCACGTAGGCGGTGCAGAAGTCGCTCACCGTGTAGGCGCCGCGCAGGTTGTGCTCGCGGCCGCGGCCGCCGATGATCGAGCCCACGTTGAGGCGCGGCAGGCCGGGCAGGTCCGGGTCGTGGACGTGGGTGAAGCGCATCGCCTCGAGCGCCTGGATGGCGCGCATCATGAGCGCGATGGCGTCCACGCCCTGCTCCTTCTTGGAGATGTGGGTGGCCCGGCCGAGGGTGTGGATCACCACGTCCATGGTGCCGGTGTGCTTGGTCAGGATGGTGCGCGCTCCGTAGGGCTCGGCCACCACCGCCATGTCGGTGCGCTGGCCGTGCTCGAGCGCGTGGATGGTGCCGATCCCGCTGTTCAGCTCCGCGGCCACGCAGGCCAGCACCACGTCGCCCCGGAGCGGGACGCCGGCGCGCCGGAGGGCCAGCGTGGCCATGATGCAGGCGGTGACGCCCGCCTTCATGTTGAAGATGCCGTGGCCGAAGAGCTTGCCGTCCGCGATCCAGGGGACGAAGGGATCGCGCGTCCAGCCGGACGCGAGCGGGTCGATGTCGATGTGGCCGTTCAGCATGATGGAGCGGCCGCCGCCGGTGCCGGGCAGGCGCGCGATGGTCTGCTTGCGGCCCGGCTCGATCTCCTGCAGCGTCACCGCGAGGCCCTGGCCGTCCAGGTAGTCGGCGAGCCACTCCGCGCAGGGCGTCTCCTCGGTGGTGAACGACGGGATGCGGATCAGGTCGGACGCGAGCCGGACGATCTCCTCGTCGTCGATCCGGTCGAGGACCCGGCTCTGGAGCTCGGACGACACCGTGTCGGGCATGGGGGGCCATTGTACACGACCCGACGCCGGTAGACTCGCGGGCGAGCCATGAGGAGAGACTCCCCGGAGCCGCTTCCCCCGCCTGACCTGTCTCGACGTGTCTTCATGGCGGCCGTCGCGGGCAGCCTCCTCGTCCTCCGCGCGCCGGCCGAGCGCAGGAGGCGGGAAGACGTACACGGTTGGTCTGGTGTCGATCGGGACCGATCCCGCCCAGCCGGGCCCCCTGGCGGCCCTTGCATCGATGCGCTGCGTGAGCTGGGCTACGTCGAGGGTCGGAACCTCATCGTCGAGACGGGCCTTCGGCAACCCGGACGCGCCTCGCCGCATTGGCGGCCGAGCTGGTCGGGGCCCGCGTCGACGCCATCGTGACCACCGGACCACGACGAGACCCGTGCGGCCCAGCGGGCGACGGCCACCATCCCGATCGTCATGACCTCCGTGGCAAGATCCGGTCGCGGAGGGGTCTCGTGAAGAGCCTGGCCCAGCCGGGAACCAATGTGACCGGCCTCACGATCCTCGTCCCGGGACCTGAGCCAGAAGTACGTCGAGCTGCTCAACGAGGCGCTGCCGACGGCGCGGCGATTCGGGGTCGTCGCGAGTCCGCGCGATCCCGTACCCGAGAACCGGCGCGAGCTGGAGGCCGCGGTGAAGGCGCGCGGGATGAGCATGTCGTTTCTCCTGGTGTCGGAGCCGGCGGACCTCGACCCGACGCTGGCCCGGGCGAAGCGGGACGGGTCGCCGGCATCATCGCCCCCATCGACGGCGTCACGTTCCTGCACCGGCGGATCCTGGTCGACACGGCACCTGAAGCATCGCCTGCCCGGGATCGCCTTCGGGCGCCGGGAGTACGTCGAGGCCGGGGCGGGCCTCATGACCTACGGGGCCATCCTCGCCGATCTGCGGCGGCACGCGGCGGTCTACTCGACAAGATCCTCCGGGGCGCGAGGCCCGCCGACCTCCCCATCGAGCAGCCGACCAAGTTCGAGCTCGTCATCAACCTCAAGACCGCCCGGACCCTCGGCCTGACGATCCCCCCGTCGCTGCTGCTGCGCGCGGACCAGGTGATCGAGTAGACTCGGCGGAGCGCGCTGGGAGGCCGCGAGCTCATGTCCGTCACGGAATCGTCGGGGAATCTCTTCGGCATCGACGCGCCGCGCTTCTGGTCCACCGTCATGCGGTCCGGCGAGATCGGGCCCGGCAAGGCGGGCGGTCTCCGCCGCCTCGCCCTCACCGACGCGGACAAGGAGATGCGCGATCTCTTCATCACCTGGTGCACCGAGGTGGGCTGCACGGTGACGATCGACCGCGTGGGCAACATCTTCGCGCGGCGTCCCGGCGTCGACGACCACCTGCCGCCGGTGCTGATGGGCAGCCACCTCGACACCCAGTTCGCGGGCGGCAAGTACGACGGCATCGTGGGCGTGCTGGCCGGGCTCGAGGTGCTCCGCACCCTCGACGACCGCCGGGTGCGCACCAAGCGGCCGCTCGAGCTGGTGTGCTGGACCAACGAGGAGGGCGCCCGCTTCACGCCCCCGATGGTGGCCTCCGGCGCGTTCGCGGGCGTCTTCGACGTGGACTGGGTGCTCGACCTGCGCGACGACGACGGCAAGCGGTTCGGCACCGAGCTCGAGCGCATCGGCTACCAGGGCAAGGAGGCGGTGGGCGGGCGGTCCATCGACGCCTACTTCGAGCTGCACATCGAGCAGGGGCCGATCCTCGATCGCGAGGCGGTGCCGGTCGGCATCGTGGTGGGCGGCTACGCGGCGCGCGGCATGCACGTCGACGTGCACGGCGAGACCGCGCACTCGGGCCCGACCCCGATGGACCGGCGGCGCAACGCGCTGGTGGGCGCCGCGATGCTGGCGGTGGCGGTCAACGAGGTGGGGTGGAAGTACCACGCGACCGAGGGCAAGGCCACGGTGGCGCGCCTGGTGGCGTGGCCCAACAAGGCGGGCATCCTCGCCGAGTACGCCCAGCTCACCTGCGACGTGCGCCACGCCGACCGCGCGGTGGCCGACCAGATGTGGGCCGAGGTCAAGGCCGCGATGCCCGACTGCGCCCGCCGGGCCAACGTGGAGATGCGCATCGCGGGGGAGTGGCAGTTCGGCAGCGAGCGCTTCGATCCGGGCTGCATCCGCCTGATCCGGGAGGCGGCCCAGGCGCTCGACGTGCCCCATCGGGACATCCTGAGCCAGGCCGGGCACGACGCCTACTACGTCTCCCGCGTCGCCCCCACCGCGATGATCTTCACCCCGTGCCGCGACGGCATCTCGCACAACGAGGCCGAGCACGCCGAGCTCGACTACACCTCGCCGGGGGTGAACGTGCTGCTCCACGCGGTGCTGGCCCGCGCCAACCGGTAGAGGCCCGCGAGATCTCCGACCCGTCGCGCTCGCTCCTGCGGCATCCGCCGTTCGCGCTGCTCTCCTCGTCGCGGGTCCTGGCCAGCGTGGGCTTCCAGATGGTGGGGGTCGCGGTGGCCTGGCAGCTCTACGAGCTGACCGGGAGCGCGCTCGACCTGGGCCTCGTCGGCCTCGTGCAGTTCGTGCCGATGATCCTGCTGACCCTCGTGGTCGGGACAGGTCGCGGATCGCTACGACCGCCGCGTGATCGTGATCGTCTGCGAGGTCGTGAAGGCGGCGACGGCGGCGGCCCTCGCCCTGGGCGCGCTCGGCGGCGGGCAGACGCGCACCACGATCTTCGCCCTGATCGCCCTGCTCGCCGCCGCCCAGGCGTTCGAGAACCCGGCCATGAGCGCGCTGGTGCCCGAGGTGGTGGACCGGACGCTGATCGCCCCCGCGATGGCGTGGGTCGTCTCCGCCGGGCAGACCGCCCAGGTCGTCGGCCCGGCGCTCGGCGGGCTGCTCTACGCGTTCGGCCCGGCCGCGGCCTACCTCACCGCGGGGGCCCTGTTCATCCTGGCCGGCGGGCTCACGGTGGCGATCCGCGTCGCGCGCGACGGTCCGTCCGCGCGAGCCGATCACGGTCGAGACCGTGTTCTCCGGGGTGGCGTTCATCGCGAGCCGGCGGGTGCTGCTGGGCGGCATGTCGCTCGATCTCTTCGCGGTGCTCTTCGGCGGCGCCACCGCGCTGCTGCCGGTCTACGCCAAGGACATCCTGGGCACCGGGCCGGTCGGGCTCGGGCTGCTCCGCTCGGCGCCCGCGGTGGGGGCGCTCGCGACCTCGGTCTTCCTGGCGCGCTTCCCGCTCGAGCGCCGCATCGGGCCGACCCTCTTCTGGTCGGTGATGGTGTTCGGGGCGGCCACCGTGGTCTTCGGCCTCTCCACGAGCTTCGCCCTCTCGCTGGCCGCGCTCACCGTGCTCGGAGCCGCCGACGTGGTCAGCATGGTCATCCGCCTGTCGCTCGCCCAGATCCGCACGCCGGACGCGATGCGCGGGCGGGTGAGCGCGGTGCACTCGCTCTTCACCGGCACCTCGAACCAGCTCGGGGCCTTCGAGTCCGGGGTGGCCGCGGCCCTGCTGGGCACCGTGCCCGCGGTGCTGCTGGGCGGCGTCGGCACCATCGCGGTGGCCGCGCTCTGGATGCTGCTCTTCCCGGAGCTCCGCCGCCTCCGCCGCTTCGAGGAGTAGGCCGGCGGCTGCTGAAAAAGGCCCATCTGCTTCGTCGGCGGCCGTCGGGCGCCGCCTCGCATCTGGACCTTTTTGAGCAGCCGCCTCAGGCGTCGAAGCGGCGCAGCACCTGGCCCGGGCGCGCCCCGGCCGGCTGCTCGACCACGCGGCCGCGCTCGAGCACCGGCCGGCCGTTGACCAGGCTCCACTCCACGCCGCGCGCGCGGGAGACGAAGCGCGGCTCGCCCGCGGGCAGATCGCTCACCCACTCGGCGGGCAGCGCGTCCACGGTGGCCGGGTCGAAGATCGCCACGTCGGCCCAGTAGCCGGGCGCGAGCCGCCCGCGCCCGGGGATGCGGTAGGCGCGCGCGGGATCGTCGGTGAGGCGCTTGACCGCGGCCTCGAGCGGCAGGCGCCGGAGGCCGCGCACCCACTTGCCGAGCAGCGTGCTGGAATAGCCCGCGTCGCACATCAGCGAGAGGTGCGCGCCCGCGTCGGAGAGCGTGATCAGGGTGAGCGGGTGGACGATCAGATCGCCCACCACCTGCTCGTCGGTGTTGAGCAGGCCGGCCAGGAACTCCACGTCGAGCCCGTCGGCGGTCACGAGGTCGAGCCACGCGTCCACCGGGTGCTTGCCGGTCTCGCGCGCGAGGTCGGCCAGGCTCCGGCCCTCGAGCGCCTTGTGCTCCGGCCGGTGGGTGCGCAGCACCTGGACCAGGTCCCAGCGGCCGCGGAAGACCGCGAGCCGGCGCGCGTCGAGATCGGCCTTGAGGGCGGCGCGGAAGCCCGGATCGCCGTAGACCGCGAGCCACTCGGACTCGGGCCGCTTCATGACCTGCTGCCAGGCCGGCATGCCCTCGAACGGGTAGGGGTTCTTCATCGTGAAGTCCATGGTGAGCGGCCGGCAGGAGATCTGCGGCAGCACCTCCACGCCCTCGCGATGGAACGCCTCGGTGATCGCGAGGCGCTCCGGCACGTACTCGGGCCGGTCGTCGCGCTGGAAGAACGCGGCCCAGATCGCGGGGCGGCCGCTCGTGCGCCAGATCTCGCGGAGGTCCTCCATGGTGGTCTTGGGCCCGATGGTGATCTGGAACAGCCCGCGCCCCGACTCGCCCATCGCCTGCGTCAGCGCGAGGAACTCCGCCTTGTCGGCGAGCCGGCTCGCCACCGGCAGACCGCCCGTCGCCCACGTGCGCCTCCGCGGTGGACGATCCGAGGCCGATCGCACCCGCGGCCATCGCCTCGCGCACGAGGTCGCACATGGCCGCGACCTCCTCCGCGGTCGCCACCCGGTGCTGGCTGTCGCCGCCCATCACCCACTGCCGGATCGTCGAGTGGCCGACGAGCGCCGCCACGTTGAGGCTCGGGTTGCAGCGCTCGAGGTGGTCGAGGTACTGGGGGAAGGTCTCGAAGCCCCAGGTGATGCCCGCGCGCATCGCGGCGAGCGACATGCCCTCGACCTTCACCAGCGTGCGCATGATCAGGTCGCGGTCGGCGGGCCGGCACGGCGCGATGGCGAAGCCGCAGTTGCCGATCACGGTGGTGGTGACCCCGTGCCAGATGCTGCTGGTGGCGTACGGGTCCCACGTGTACTGGGCGTCGTAGTGGGTGTGGACGTCGATGAAGCCGGGCGCGACGATCAGCCCGCCCGCGTCGATCTCGCGCGCGCCGCGATCGTGCACCTCGCCGACCGCGCTGACCCGCCCATCCTCGACGGCCACGTCGGCCCGCCGCCCCGGAGTGCCGCTGCCGTCCACCACGGTGCCGCCGCGAATCACGAGATCGGTCATGTCAGTTCCCCCCGGACAGTTTCACCCACCCGGAGGGCGGTGTATAGTCCCGGCCGGGAGGCTGCCATGATCAAGCCGATTCGACGCGTCGTGACCGGGCACAACGCCCAGGGCCGCTCGGTGATCGCGAGCGACGGCCCGTCGCCTCACGTGCTCACGCTGCCGGGCCGTCCCGACTTCGCGCTGACCGATCTCTGGGTGAGCGACCGCGCGCCCGCCTCCAACGCGGGGAGCGCGGACCCGGCGAAGCGCCGGATGTCGCTCGAGCCGCCGGCCAACGGCACGATCTTCCGGATCGTCGAGTTCCCGCCCGACGCGGCGGCGGGGGGCGGCTTCGACCGCGCGGCCGCCTTCCGCGCGATGGGCGCCAGCCACGCGATGGATCCGGACGCCTCGCGGCATCCCGCCATGCACCGCACCGACACGGTGGACTACGCGCTCGTGCTGTCGGGGGAGATCTGGGCCCTGATGGACGAGGGCGAGACCCTGCTGCGGGCGGGCGACACCCTGGTGCAGCGCGGGACCAACCACGCGTGGAGCAACCGGGGCGATCAGCCCTCCCTGGTCGCCTTCGTCCTGGTGAGCGCGGCGAGCCTCAGCGAGAAGCCGGGCGCCAAGCCGGCCGCGAAGCCGGTCAGGCGCGCAGCAGCCCGCGCCGGGCGAGGCTCGTCATCAAGGCGCCCGTCCCGAAGGACCACGCCTCGGCCACGTCGCAAGCCACGACCTCGTTGACGAGCCGCCCGATCTCGGGCGCGGCGATCGACACGGTGTCGCCCCACTTGTGGGTGAAGCCGCTGCCCGGCGCTCCGCGGTCGGCCACCGGCGCGAACATCGTGCCGATGAAGAGCACGAGGCCGTCCGGGTAGCGGTGGTACTTGCCGATGGCCTGGCCGGCCAGCTCGGTCGAGGTCGCGGCCGATCTCGCTCACCTGGGTCTGGTGCGCGATGCGGAAGCCGTCGGTGCCCTCGACCACCGTCTCGAAGGTCACCCGCCGGGCGTGGTCGAGGGTGAAGCGCTCGTCGAGCAGCCGGAAGAACGGCCCCATCGCGCACGAGGCGTTGTTGTCCTTGGCGCGGCCCAGCAGCAGCGCGCTGCGCCCTTCCACGTCGCGCAGATTCACGTCGTTGCCGAGGGTGACCGCCACGATCGCCCCGTCGCGGTTGATCACCAGCACCAGCTCCGGCTCCGGGTTGCTCCACACCGAGGCCGGGTGCACGCCCACCCGCGCCCCGGTGCCCACCGCGGCCATCGGCGGGCACTTGCTGAAGAGCTCCGCGTCCGGCCCGATCCCGACCTCGAGGTACTGCGACCACATCCCCTTGGCCACCAGGACCTCTTTCACCCGCGCGGCCTCCGGCGAGCCGGGCTTGATGCCGCGCAGGTCGGGTCCCACGATCGCCTGGATCTCGCGGCGCGCCCCGTCGGCCAGGGCCGGGTTGCCCTTGGCGCGCTCCTCGATCACGCGCTCGAGCAGGCTCGCCACGAAGGTGACGCCGCTCGCCTTGACCGCGTGCAGGTCGGCGGGCGCGAGGAGCCACGGCCGCGAGGCGTCGCGCGCGCCCTCCACGCTGTTGGCCGCGAGCGCCTCGAGCGAGCCCACCGCCGCCGCGGTCTTGATCGCGGCGCGGACCTGGGCCGGCGTGGCGGTGTTGAGCAGGCCGCTCGTGGTCGGGTACTGGCGGGTCAGGTCGACCACCTCGTCGCCGCGCACCGCGACGACCACCGGGCCCTCCTCGGCCGGGGACCAGGCGCGCCCGATCAGCAGCGCCTCCGCCGCGTCCCGCGGCAGGCAGTCGCGCGCGGCGAGCCGGGGCGCCGGGCTCATCGAAGCGCCGCGTACACCGCGGCGACCAGGCTCGCGACGCGCCGGTCGGGATGCCGCGCGGTGCCGGTGACGTACTGGTTGGTCACGTAGCCGAAGGCGAGGCGCGCGTCCGGGTCCGCGAAGCCGATCGAGCCGCCGCGGCCCGGGTGGCCGAAGGTGCGCGCGCCGGGCCCGCACTCGAAGAGCCCGCCGGGCAGCGGGAGCATGAAGCCGGTCGCGAAGCGGGTGGGCAGGGTCAGGATCGCGTCGACGCCGGACGATTGCTCCACGATCGCGCGGTCGATGGTCGCGGGCGCGAGCAGGCGGACGCCGTCCAGCTCGCCGCCCCGGGCGAGCGTGGCGTAGACGCGGGCGACCCCACGCGCGCTGGTGTGGCCGTTGGCGGCCGGGACCTCGGCCGCGCGCCAGGCGCGCGTGTTGACGAGGTCGGCGGTCCGCGGCGGATTGAGGAACGTGCGCCCCGCGCGGACTCGGGATCGGCCAGGATCGTATCCCAGATCGTGCGCTCGCCCGCGGCCGGCGGCGGGGGCGGCAGGACGACGGCGGCGCGCGCGTCGATCTCCTCGGGCACGCCGATGAAGAAGTCGGCGTGGAGCGGGCCGGTCACCTCGTCGCGCAGGAACGCGCCCACGCTGCGCCCGTCGACCCGGCGGATCACCTCGCCCACCAGGTGGCCGAAGGTGATGGCGTGATAACCGTGCCGGCTGCCCGGCGTCCACCACGGCGCGCTCTCCGCGAGGGCCGCGGTCATGGCCGACCAGTCGAGCAGCGCCTCCGCGGGCAGCGTCGGGCGGATGGCGGGCAGCCCCGCCCGGTGGCTCAGCAGCCACCGCACCGGGATGTCCTGCTTGCCGGCCTGGGCGAACTCCGGCCAGTAGCGGGCCACCGGCGCGTCCAGGTCGAGCTTGCCGCGCTCGGCCAGCATGTGGGCGCAGAGCGCGACCATCCCCTTCGTGGTGGAGGCGACGCTGACGATGGTGTCGGCGGTCCACGGCCGCGTGCGGGCCGCGTCGGTGTGGCCGCCCCAGCAGTCCACCACCCGCACCCCGTCGAGGTAGACGCACACCGCGGCGCCCACGTCCCGGCGCTCGGTGAAGTTGCGGAAGAACGCCTCGCGGACCGCGGTGAAGCGCGGCTCGCAGTGCCCGTCGATCGTCAGCATCGGTCCTCCCCGGGCCTAGGACTCGTCGTAGCCGGCCGGCTTGCGGTAGCCGCCGATCTCGCGGGCGAGGAGCGCGGTGAAGCGGATCGGGGTCAGGTCCTCCAGGTAGGGCCCGATCGCCTGGAGGCCGATCGGCAGCCCCTCGCGGGAGAGGCCCACCGGGAACGCGGTGGCGGGCTGGCCCGGCACGGTGGACAGCGCCGGGTAGCAGAGGCCGTGCAGGTACGGCACCGACCGGCCGTTGACCGTGAAGGTGAGCGAGAGGTCGCTGTTGTCGGCCGGCCACGCGCGCTCGATGTGCGGGTAGGCGAGCACGTTGATGGCGGGGGCCAGCAGCACGTCCCACTCGCGGAAGAACGCCCGCCAGGCCGCGCGGTGCTGCTCGCGGCGGCCGTTCCACAGGAGGTAGTCGCCCGCGGTGCCCTCGAGCCCGCGCGCGGCGCCCAGCGAGAGGTCGTCGCCCGCGGCGCGGAACGCCGCGATCCGCTGGCGCCGGGTCTCCGCGTCCACCCGCGCGCCGGTCACCGCCGAGAGCAGCGTGCGGTAGAAGCCGTGGTACTCGCGGTGATCGCCGAGCCCGTCCGGCTGGATCTCCTTCACCACCGCGCCCATCTTGGCGAGCCGGCCGGCCAGCTCTTGAAGTGCCGCGGTGATCTGCTCGTCCACCGGAAGCCACGGGATCGGGGGCAGCACCGCCACCCGGAAGTCGGCCAGGCGCTCGCGCCGGGCCGCCGGGAGCGTCACCTTCCACGCCACGTCCTCGCCGACCTCGGGGCCGGCCAGCACCGAGAGGGCCAGCTCCAGATCCTCCGCGCTCCGGGCGAGGGGACCCTGCACCCCCATGACCACCGCGCTGTTGGGCAGGGGCGGCATCGGGAACTGGCCGCTGCGCGGGAGCAGGGTCTCGCTCGGGCGATGCCCGTAGATCCCGCAGAAGGCGGCGGGCACGCGGATGGAGCCGCCGATGTCCGAGCCGACCTCGAGCGCGCTGAGCCCCGCCGCGATCGCCGCCGCGCTGCCGCCGCTGCTGCCGCCCGGCGTGCGTCCGCGGTCCCACGGGTTGTTGGTGCAGCCGAAGATCGGATTGGCCGACTGCCAGTCCGCCAGCATGGGCGGCACGTTGGTCTTGCCGAGGAGCACCGCGCCGGCGGCGCGGGTGCGGGTGGTGACCGGCGCGTCGTGCTGGGAGATGTAGCCCTTCCACTCCGGCACCCCGCAGGTCGTGTGGAGGCCGGTGACGTTGATGGACTCCTTGAGGGTGATCGGCAGGCCGAGCAGGGCCTGGTGCTCGCCGCGGGCCCGGGCGTGCTCGGCCCCCATCGCCTGCTCACGCGCGCGCGTGTAGTCCCGCGCCACCACCGCGTTGAGCGCGGGATCGTGGCGCTCGATGCGGCGGATGTACAGCTCGGTCAGCTCCCGGGCGCCGATGGCGCCGCTGCGGAGCGCGGCCACGAGCGAGGTTGCGCTGGAGAATGCGTCCACGTCTGCCATGGCTTCGTCTCCTCTCGGCTACCGCACCCAGCCGCCGTGCACCGGGTGATGCGAGCAGATGAATTCCACGAACGCGGGGCGGCCCTTGGCGTTCTCGTCGAAGGCGCGCTTGAGCGCGGGGATGATCTCGGCGGGCTGGCTCACGTCCTCGCCGTGGAAGCCGACCGCGCGCGCCATGCTGGCCATGCACGCGTTGCCGTGGTCGGAGACCTTCCAGGTGTAGGGGTCGTGGCCCTCGCCCCAGAAGCCGGGGCCGTAGCCCGAGTAGCCGCCGTTGTTGATGTGGATCGTGGTGATGCCGATCTTGTAGCGCGCGACCGCCTCGAAGTTGCCCATCATGTAGCAGACGCCCGCGTCGCCGGTCACCAGCACGCACTGCCGCTGCGGGTAGGCGAGCTTGGCCGCCACCGCGCCGGCCAGGCTGAAGCCGAGGGTGGAGACGTTGCCCCAGCCGAGGTAGCCGCGCGGGATCTGGGCCTCGTAGACGGTGCTGGTCTGGTCGCGGGTGTTGCCGGAGTCCGCGGTGAGGAACGAGCTCTTGGGATCGAGGACCTTGGCGAGGTCGCCGAAGACGCGATAGGGGTTGATCGGCGTCTCGTTGGACTCGAGCCACGGGCGGAACTTGTCCTTGAAGATCTGCCGCTGCCCTCGGATCTCCTCCAGCACCTCCGGCTTCTTGCGCGCGCCCTTGGCCTGGAGCTCGTCCGCCAGCGCCTGGATCGTGAGCTTGGCGTCGCCGATCACCGCGTGCCGCGTCTCGTAGCTGCGGTTGATGTCGAGCGTGTCCACCGTGCACTGCACGATGGTCTTCTTGTGCGCGTCCGGCACCGTGTGGCTGAAGCGGCCGGGGAAGAGGCTCGAGCCGATCGAGAAGAGCAGGTCGCACTTGCGCAGGAAGTGATCGACCATCGAGCCGCGCACCCCGATGGACAGCGGGTGGTTCTCCGGGAACACGCCCTTGGCCTTGAGCGTGGTCATCACCGGGATCTGGGCCGCCTCCGCGAACTGCAGCAGCTCGGCCGCCGCGTCCGCGTAGCAGACGCCCTCGCCGATGTGGAGCAGGGGATCCTTGGCCGCGAGCAGCGCGCGGATCGCCGACTTGACGTCGTCCGGATCGGGGCCGGTGCGCCAGCCCTTCACCGGCGCGTAGGGATGCTCGTCCGCGTCGTACTCGCCCAGATCGCGCGGGATCAGCAGCAGCACCGGGCCGGGCCGGCCGGAGCGCAGGTGCGTGTAGGCCCGGCGCGTGTACTCGGGGATGAGATCGGCGCGGTCCACCTTGCCCACCCACTTGGTGACCGGCCGGAACGCCTCCGCCATGTCGAAGTGGGTGTGGCGGCTGGCCCCGACGCCAAGGCCCTCCGCGATCACCAGCAGCGGGGAGGAGTCCTCCCACGCCTGCGCGATGGCGCCGAAGGCCATCTGGATGCCCGCCGCGTTGAGGCCGGCCATGACCGTGCACACCCCGATCTGCTTGCCGTTGGTCACCCGCGAGAAGCTGTCCGCCACCGCGACCGCGAAGCGCTCCTCGCCCATCATGAGGATGGGCATGCCCTCCTCGCCGAGCGCGTTGTTGACCGGGCTGGTCGGGTAGCAGCTCACCCACGGGGTGCCCTCGGACTTGAGGATGCGCGCGAAGCCGTTGACCGCCTTGATCTTCATCCCGTCTCCTTTGGCCTGCGGATCTCCGCCACCGCGGCGGCGTAGCCCGACCGCAGCACGCCCACGTCGGAGGAGTAGTTCACGATCGTCGCGCCGAGCGCGATCACGTCCCGCACCGCTTCGAAGGTGTCGACCGCCATGGCCACCGTCTTGCCGTGCTTGCGCGCCGCCTCGCCCAGCCGGATCCGGTGCTCGCGCAGGACCGCGGCCTGGGCCGGGGTGCCGAGGACGCCCAGGTCCTGGGCCAGGTCGGTGGGGCCGATGGTGAGCGCGTCGATGCCGGGCACCGCCGCGATCTCGTCCAGCCGGTCGAAGGCGTGCCGGCTCTCGAGCATCGCGGTCACGTGCACGCGGGCGTTGGCGGTCGCCATGTGATCGGCGGGCGGGCGCACCCGGAACGCGGTGTGCGGGCCCGAGCCGTACATCCCGCGCGAGCCGAGGGGGGCGTAGCGCGTGGCCGCCACCACCGCGGCCGCGTGCTCGCCCGACTCCACCTGGGGGATGTGCAGGTTCCACACCCCGGCGTCGAGCAGCCGGGTGATCCACTCGCGGTTGCCGTCCGGCGGCCGGACCACTAACGGGAAATCCAACGCGCGCGCCAGGGTGGCCATGTCGGCGACCGTCTCGATCGAGAACGCGGAGTGCTCGAGATCGAGGCGCGCGTAGTCGAGGCCGGCCGCCTGCAGCAGCGTGAGCACCGACGGGGTGCGGATCATGGTGATCCAGGTGCCGATCTGGATCTCGCCGCGCTCGGCGCGGGCGCGGTACGCGTTCTCCGGGAGCGCGGGCCCCGCCACGTCAGGAGCCCCACGCGACGGACTCGCCGCCGTCCACGATGAGCGAGACCCCGGTGATGAAGCCCGCCTCCTCGGAGTGCAGGAAGAGCGCCGCGTTGGCCACGTCCCAGCCGGTGCCCATGCGCCGCCCGAGCGGCACCCGGCGGTCGCGCGCCGCGATGACCTCTTCGCGCGGGGTGCCCGCGGCCACGCGCGACTCGATCGCCATCGGGGTGTTCATCAGCCCGGGGAGGATCGAGTTGGCGCGGACGCCGTACTTCGCGTTGTGGGCGGCCAGGTTCTCGGTGAGCGCGACCACCGCGGCCTTGGTGGTCTTGTAGCCCACCAGCGGGTAGGCGTTCAGCGCCGCCATCGACGCGATGTTCACGATCGAGCCGTGGGTCTCCCGCAGGGCGGGCAGCGCGTGCTTGCAGGTGAGCCACGTCGCCTTCAGGTTCACGGCCAGGCTCCGGTCGAAGGCCTCCTCGGTCAGATCGGTGGCCACCGCGTCGCCGAGGGCGAGGCTCGCCCCCACGTTGTTGTGCAGGATGTCGATCCGGCCGAAGCGCTCGCGCGCCGCCGCCATCAGGCGTAGGACGTCGGCCTCGCGGGTGACGTCGGCCGCGAAGGCCCAGGCGCGGCCGCCCTCCGCCGCGATCAGATCGACGGTCTCCTGCGCGGAAGCGAGCGCCCGGTCGACCACGCAGACGTGGGCTCCCTCGCGGCCCAGCACGATGGCGGTGGCCCGGCCGTTGCCTACCGTCTGGCCGGGCGTCTGCCCGCCTCCGACGACGACGGCGGCCTTGCCCTCGACGCGCTTGCCCATGAGGCTCCCTTCTACCGCGCCCCCGCGGGCTGCGCAAGCGGATCGCGCTCGGACGGCGCGACCTGCGATACACTACCGCCCGCAGGCCGATCCCACGCGCAGCCCCCGAGGAGGACCATCCGATGGCCATGTTCACGAGAGTCGTGCTGACCGCGCTGGCCCTGATCGGGGCCGTCGCGGCGCCCGCGCTCGCCCAGACCACCACGCTCACGATGTCGTCGTGGGTGTCGCCCCAGCATCACCTCACCAGCGTGGTGCTGCAGGGCTGGGCCAACGAGGTGGAGAAGGCCACCGGCGGTCGGGTCAAGCTGACCATGCTGCCGAAGCACCCGTCGGCCCCGCCGGGCACGTTCGACGCGGTCCGCGACGGGCTGGTCGACGTCTCCTACGTCACCGCCAGCTATACCCCGGCCCGGCACATCCTGCCGCTCATGGCCGAGCTGCCGGGGGCGGGCGACACCGCGCTGGTCAACTCGGTGGCCTACTCGCGCATCTACTGGAAGTACTTCCACGCGGTGGGCGAGTACAAGGGCGTGAAGCAGCTCGGGGTGTTCACCCACGGGCCCGGCCAGATGTTCACCAAGCGGCCGGTCAACGGGATCGCCGACGTGCAGGGCCTCAAGATCCGCACCGGAGGCGGCATCGCGGAGAAGGTCGCCAAGGCGCTCGGCGCGTCCGCGTTCGTGAAGCCCGCGCCGGAGTCCTACGAGCTGCTCAAGAGCGGGGTGGCCGACGGGGTGTTCTTCCCGCTTCGAGTCCATCATCTCGTTCAAGCTCGACACCGTGATCGAGCAGGCCACCGTCTTCCCGGGCGGCATGTACAGCTCCGCGTTCGGCTTCTTCATGAACGAGGACAAGTGGAACAAGCTCTCCAAGGAGGACCAGGCCGCGATCGAGAAGGTCTCGGGCGAGCACCTCGCGCGCCTGGCCGGCCGCTCCTGGGACGAGGCCGACGCCAAGGGCCTCGACGCGCTCAAGAAGTCCGGGGTCAAGATCGTCACCGCGGACGCCGCCTTCGCGGCCGAGGTGGCGAAGCGCTCCGCGCCGATCGTGGAGGAGTGGATCAAGAGCGCGTCGGCCAAAGGGGTGGACGCGGCGAAGATCCTCGCCGAGTTCCGGGCCGAGCTGAAGAAGGTCGCCGCCGGCCAGTGATCGACCGCTCCCCGTGGGGGCGGCGTGTCGAGGGCGTCCTCGGCGTCGCCTCCTCCTTGATCCTGCTGGTCATGATGGCGCTGACGTTCGTGGACGTGGTCGCCCGCTACCTGTTCAACCGTCCGCTCGCGGGCGCCTTCGAGGTCACCGAGCTGCTGCTCCTGGTGCTGATCTTCGCGGGCCTCCCGCTCGTCACCTACGCCGACGAGCACGCCCTGATGGACTTCATCGACCGCCCGCTCGGGCCGCGCGCCACCCGGGTGCTGGAGCGGCTGGTGCAGCTCCTGTGCGCGGGGGTGATGGCCCTGCTCGCCTGGCTGGTGTGGCTCAAGGCGGACCGGATCTGGGCCTACCGGGACGCCACCGACGTGCTCCGCATCGTCTACGGCCCGTTCGTGTACTTCATGGCGATCACCATCGGGCTGACCGCGGTGATCCACCTCTACAAGATCGTCGAGCGCCGGTGATCGAGGGGCTGGTCGGCCTCGGCGCCATGATGGTGCTGGCCTTCCTGCGCGTGCCCATCTCCTACGCGATGGGGATCGTCGGCATCGTCGGCTACGCCTACATGCGCGACTGGAACTGGTGGGTCGCCTTCGCGACCGCCCAGACCAAGGTCTACGAGACCGGGCGCAACTACACCCTGTCGGTGGTGCCGCTCTTCATCCTGATGGGCAACCTGGTCACCCGGGCCGGCATGTCGCAGGAGCTGTTCCGGGCCGCCTACGCCTTCATCGGCCACCTGCGCGGCGGGCTCGCGATGGCCACCGTGTGGGCCTCGGCCGGCTTCGGAGGCATCTGCGGCTCCTCCATCGCCACCGCGGCCACCATGGCCAAGGTCGCGTACCCGTCGATGAAGCGCTTCGGCTACCACGACCAGCTCGCGGCGGGCACGGTGGCGGGGGCGGGGACGCTCGGGATCATGATCCCGCCGTCCACCATCATGATCATCTACGGGGTGTTCACCGAGACCAACATCGGCAAGCTCTTCGCGGCGGGCGTGCTGCCCGGCATCCTCGGCGCGATCCTGCTCTGCCTCGCCATCGTCTGCACCACCTGGCGCCATCCCGACTGGGGCCCGCCCGGCCGCCGCTCGTCCTGGCGCGAGCGCGGGGCCGCGCTGCGCGACGTCTGGGCGGTCGCGGTCCTCTTCCTGTTCGTGATGGGCGGCATCTACGGCGGCCTGTTCACCGCCACCGAGGGGGCGGGCATGGGGGCGGTGGGCGCGCTGGTCTTCGCCCTGGCCCGACGGGCGCTCACCTGGCGCACGCTCTACGACGCGCTGCTCGAGTCCGCGCGCACCACCTCGATGCTGTTCCTGATCCTGATCGGCGCGCTCATGTTCGCCGAGTTCGTCAACATCACCACCATGCCCGCCGACCTCAAGAACCTCGTGTCGCGCCTGGGGCTGAGCCCGGTCATGGTGGTCTCGCTCATCTGCGCCATCTACGTGGTGCTGGGCACCGCGATGGAGGAGCTCTCCATGGTGCTGCTCACGATGCCGGTGTTCTTCCCGGTGATCGTCCACCTCGGGTTCGATCCGGTGTGGTTCGGCATCATCATCGTGTGCGTGGTGGAGATCGGGCTCATCAGCCCGCCGGTGGGCATGAACATGTTCGTGCTCAAGACGCTCCTGCCCGAGGTGCCGACCGGCACCGTCTTCCGGGGGGTGATGCCGTTCATGTGGGCCGACGTCGTCCGCCTCGCGATCCTGGTGGCCTTCCCGATCATCTCCCTCTGGCTGCCGAGCCTGATGCGCTGAGCGAGCCATGACCTCCCGTCAGGTCCTCGCGTGGCTCGCCGGCGGCGCGGTGGTGGTGATCGCGTGGCTCGCGCGCCCGTTCGCCACCGGGCTGCTGCTCGGCGCGCTGATGGGCTTCACCCTGCAGCCGGTCTATGAGCGCCTGGCCAGGTGGAGCGGCCGCCCCACGCTGGCGTCGGTCGCGGTCGTCCTGGCCGCCGGGCTCGCCATCGTGGGCAGCGTGGTGGGCTTCGTCTCGGTGTTCGTCACCCAGGCGGTGACCTTCACCGCCGCGGTGCGGGAAGAGCTCAAGCCGGGGGGCGCGCTCGCCACCTGGGTGAGCACGGTGACCGGCTGGCTCGGCCGCCTCGGGATCTCGCCCGACGCGATCGTGGAGCGGCTGCGCGGTGCGGCGGGCGACATCGCGACGCGGGTCGGCCTCGGTGGCGGGGACGGTCGCGTCGGTCACGGTGGGTGAGCCTGCTCGGCCTCTTCTTCGCCCTGCTCACCATGCACGTGATCCTGCGCCACTGGGCCCGCATCATCACGACCGTGGCCGAGGTCTCGCCGCTCCGTCGCGACGACACCCGGGCGCTGCTGGAGGAGTTCCGTACCGTGGGGCGCATCACGCTGTCCGGCACCGTGGTGACCGGGCTGGTCCAGGGGGCGCTCGCCGGGCTCGGCTTCTGGATGACCGGAGTGCCCCGTCCGCTCTTCCTGGGCATCGCCACCGCGATCGCCTCGCTGGTGCCCGCGGTCGGCACGCTGCTGGTCTGGGTGCCCGCCGGCCTCTACCTGCTCGCCGTCGGCTCGCCCGGCGCCGCGGTGGCGGAGCTCGCGTGGGGCGCGCTGGTGGTGGTGGGCTTCAGCGACTACGTGATCCGGCCGCGGCTCGTGGGCGACGAGGGCATGCCCGCGATCCTGACCTTCCTCGCCCTCTTCGGCGGCCTCGAGGTGCTCGGGCTGCCGGGGCTGATCGCGGGGCCGGTGCTCATGGCGCTGGCGGTGGCGGTGCTGCGCCTGTACGCGCGCGAGGTGAGGGGCGGGAAGGCGTCCTAGGCGCGACCGTCGGCGGGCGGCGATGTGCTAGAGTGTGCCGCCCGATCTTCACCCCCCAATCTCCACCTAAGGTCGAACGATGACGCCACAAGCCGACCCCGAGCTCGCCGCGCTGGTCGAGGCCCTCCAGGCCTCGCTGAGCGAGGTGAGGGCGAAGAGCGCCCGGCTCGAGAAGGCGCTCGCCGAGGCCCGGGACCAGCAGGCCGCGACCGGCGAGATCCTGCGGGTGATCAGCGGATCGCCGGCCGATCTTCAACCGGTGCTCGAGGCGGTCGCGGCGAGCGCGGCCCGGCTGTGCGAATCGATCGACGCCACCATCTACCGTCCCGACGGCGACCGGCTCGTGCTGGTCGCCCACCACGGGGCGATGCCGCGGCGGCACCCTGGGGGAGTTCTCCCTGCCGCTCGTGCGCGGCACCGCGTCGGGCCGCGCGTTGCTGGACGGGGTGACCGTCCACGTCGCCGATCTCTCGGCCGAGGTCGCCGAGTTCCCCGAGAGCGTCGAGATGGCGCGGAGCCGGGGCGTCCGGGCCGTCCTCTCGGTCCCTCTGATGCGCGGGTCCTCCGCGGTCGGCGTGATCGCCCTCCGCCGGAACGAGCCCGAGCTCTTCACCGAGCGGCAGGTCGCCCTGCTCGAGACCTTCGCCGACCAGGCGGTCATCGCCATCGAGAACGCGCGACTGCTCGCCGAGCTCCAGGCCCGGAACGCGGACCTCACCGAGGCCCTGGAGCAGCAAACCGCGACCAGCGAGATCCTGCGCGTCATCTCGAGCTCGCCGACCGATCTCCAGCCCGTCCTCGACGCGGTGGCCGAGAGCGCGGCGAGGCTGTGCGGCGCGACCGACGCCAACATCTTCCGGGTGCAGGACGAGTCGATCCTTCTGGTGGCCTCGCGCGGCGACATCCCGTCGCCGCCCCTCCGGACGCGGACGATCGACCGCGGGTCGGTGACCGGACGGGCGATCGTCGATCGGCGAACCATCCACGTCCACGACCTCGCGGAGGAATCGAAGTCGGAGTATCCGATCTCCCGAGCCGCCGCAGCAGCAGATCAGTCATCGCACGACGCTGGCGACCCCTCTCCTGCGTGAGGGGGTGGCCCTCGGCGCGATCCTGATCCGACGCATGGAGGTGCGCCCCTTCTCCGAGAAGCAGATCAAGCTCCTGGAGACGTTCGCCGATCAGGCGGTCATCGCGATCGAGAACGTCCGCCTCTTCACCGAGCTGGAGGTCGCGCAACCGTGACCTGAGGGTCGCGCTCGAGCGGCAGACCGCCACCAGCGAAGTGCTCACGGTCGATCAGCCGCTCGACGTTCGACCTGCAGCCGGTGCTCGAGATCCTGGCGGAGAACGCGACCCGGCTGGCCGGGGCGGAGGGGGCCCTCATCGCGCGAGCGGACGGCGAGGCATTCCGGTTTCTCGCGCAGTGCGGGGCCAGCTCCGAGTTCGGCGAGTACTGGCGGCGCAACGTGATCCGACCCGGACGCGGCTCGGTCATCGGACGGGCCGCGAGCGACCGCGGACCGTCCACATCGTCGACGTCCTGGCCGATCCGGAGTGGGAGCAGCACGAGGCCCAGCAGATCGCGGGCTTCCGAACCGTGCTGAGCGTCCCGATGCTCAGGCGGAACGAGCTGATCGGGCTGTTCGTCACGTGGCGAACGGAGGTCCGCGGGTTCACCGACAAGCAGATCGGCCTCGTCGCGTCCTTCGCCGACCAGGCCGTGATCGCGATCGAGAACGCGCGGCTGCTCGGCGAGCTACAGGCGAAGAACGCCAATCTCACCGAGGCCCTGGAGCAGCAGACCGCGACGAGCGAGATCCTGCGCGTCATCTCGCGCTCGCCGACCGACGTCCAGCCGGTCTTCGACGTGATCGTGGAGAGCGCCTGCCGGCTCTGCGACGGCGTCTTCGCCAACGCCCTCCGGTTCGACGGCGAGCTGCTGCACAACATGGCCGATCATGGATTCAGCTCGGAAGCTCGCCAGGCCGTCGATGAACGCATTCCCGAGGGAGCCGGGCCGCGATAGCATGTCGGGCCGCGCGATCCTGACTCGCGCGGTTGCCCAGAGCGAGGATATCGACGCGGACGCCGAGGCGACCATCTCGCGGCAGATGTCCGAGCTGCTCGGCTTTCGATCGCAGATCGGAATTCCTCTGCTGCGGGACGGGACCCCAATCGGGGCGATCGTGGTGGCGCGCGTCGAGCCCGGGCGGTTCCCGGAGCGGCAGGTCGACCTCCTGAAGACCTTCGCCGACCAGGCGGTGATCGCGGTCGAGAACGTGCGCCTGTTCAAGGAGCTGGAGGAGCGCAACGGCGAGCTGCGGGTCGCGCTCGAGCAGCAGACCGCGACCAGCGAGCTGCTCAAGGTGACCGGGCGTTCCACCTTCGATCTGCAGCCGGTGTTCGAGACCCTGGCCGAGCACGCGATCCGGCTGTGTGAGGCGAAGCGAGCGGTGATCACGCGCTTCGACGGACGGGTGCTGCGGGTGGTGGCGGTCCAGAACGTCACCCCGGAGCTCCGGACCTTCCTCGAGGACAATCCCATCGCCCCGGGCCGCCACAGCGCGAGCGCGCGCGCCGCCCTCGAGCGCCGGACGGTCCACATCCTCGACGTCCAGGCCGACCCGGAGTACACGCTCCGGGCCCGCGAGATCGAGCCGAGCCGGACGACCCTCGCGATCCCCATGCTCCGGGCGGGGGAGCTGCTGGGGGTGATCCTCATCTTCCGGCACGAGGTGCGGGCGTTCACCGACAGCCAGGTCGCCCTCATGGAGACCTTCGCCGACCAGGCCGCGATCGCGATCGAGAACGCGCGGCTCCTCCACGAGCTGCAGACGAAGAACGCCAACCTCACCGAGGCCCTGGAGCGGCAAACCGCGACGAGCGAGATCCTCCGCGTCATCAGCAGCTCGCCGACGGATGTCCGGCCCGTGTTCGGGACGATCATCCGGAGCGCGGTGCAGCTGTCCAGCGCCCGCACCGGTGCCCTGTATCAATTCGACGGGGAGCTTCTCCATCTGGTGGCGCATCACGATCAGCCCGCCGAGGCGCTCGCGGCGCTGCAGCGAGCGTACCCGATGCCGCCCACCCGGGCCCAGGTGTCGGGACGGGCGGTCCTGGACCGAGACGTTTCGCAGATCCCGGACCTGCTGGCCGACGCGGAGTATGCGCAGGACATGGCGGTCGAGACCCAATGGCGGAGTCTGCTCGGTGTCCCGATGGTTCGAGCGGACGGGACCCCGATTGGAGTCATCGTCATTCAGCGGACCGAGCCGGGGGAGTTCGCCGCCGGCCATATCGAGCTCCTGAAGACGTTCGGTGACCAGGCGGTGATCGCCATCCAGAACGTTCGCTTGTTCGAGGAGCTCGAGGCGCGGAACGGTGAGCTGCGGGTCGCGCTCGAGCAACAGACCGCGACCAGCGAGCTGCTCAAGGTGATCGGGCGGTCCACCTTCGAGCTCCAGCCGGTCTTCGAGACGCTCGCCGAGAATGCGGTGCGCCTCTGCGAGGCGGAGCGGGCCCTGATCTACCGCCTCGAGCGGCGGGAGCTTCGGATCGTGGCCACCCACAACACGTCCGCCGACCTGGTCGACTTCCTGGGGAGGAATCCGATCACGGTCGGGCGCACGACCGCCGCGGGACGGGCCGTGGTCGATCGACGTACCGTGCAGATCCTGGATGTCCTGGCCGACCCCGAGTATAGCCACGGGGTGACACAGGTGGATCCCGTCCGCACCGTCCTGGCGATTCCGATGCTCAGGGGAGGCGATCTCCTGGGGGTGATCGTCATCTATCGGCAGGAGGTCCTGCCGTTCAGCGAGGGCCACGTCGCGCTGATGGAGACCTTCGCTGACCAGGCCGCCATCGCGATCGAGAACGCGCGGTTGCTCAGCGAGCTCCAGGCGAAGAACGCCGACCTCACCGAGGCCCTCGAGCAGCAGACCGCGACCGCCGAGATCCTCCGGGTCATCAGCAGCTCGCCGACCGACGTCCAGCCCGTCTTCGACACCATCGTCAATGCGGCTCCTCGTCTGTGTGGGGCGAACTTCTGCCTGCTGTACCGGTTCGACGGGGACCTGCTGCACCTGGTCGCCCACCACCACATGCCGGACGAGCTCCTCGCCATGCTGCACGGTCTCTACCCGATGCGCCCGAGCCGGCGCCACGCGTCGGGCCGGGCGGTCATGAGCGGCGCGGTGGTCGAGATCGCGGACACCGCGACCGACCCGGAGTACCAGCAGGACGTGGCGGTGAAGGGAGGGTGGCGGAGCATGCTCGCGGTGCCCATGCTGCGGGAGGGGGCCCCCCTCGGCGCGATCGTGATCCAGCGGGCGGAGGCCGGCTCGTTCCCGGAGAGCCAGGTCACGCTGCTCGAGACGTTCGCGGACCAGGCGGTGATCGCGATCGAGAACGTTCGCCTGTTCAAGGAGCTGCAGGCGCGGACCGGCGAGCTCACCCGCTCGGTCCAGGAGCTGCAAGCACTCGGTGAGGTCAGCCAGGTCCTCAGCTCGACCCTCGACCTCGAGACCGTGCTCAACACGATCGTGTCCCGCGCCACCCAGATCGCGGGCACCGATGGGGGCTCGGTCTACGAGTACGACGAGGGGAGCGAGGTGTTCCACCTGCGCGCGACCGACAATCTCGACGAGGAGGTGGTCGCGATGGCCCGGCGGACCCCGGTGGCCCGGGGTGAAGGCGTGCTCGGGCTGATGACGGTGACGCGGGAGCCGGTCCAGATCCCGGACATCGGGGCGGAGGGCGTGTACCACAGCCCCCTCCGCGCCGTGCTGCTGAAGACGGGTACCCGCGCTCTGATGGCGGTGCCGCTGCTGCGCGAGAACGTGCTGATCGGCGGGCTGACCGTGAACAAGAAGACGCCGGGAGAGTTCTCGCCCGCGGTCATCGACCTCCTCAAGACCTTCGCGAGCCAGTCGGCGGTGGCGATCCAGAACGCCCGCCTCTTCCGGGAGATCGGGGACAAGGGCCGCCAGCTCGAGCTCGCGGACCGCCACAAGTCGGAGTTCCTGGCCAACATGTCGCACGAGCTGCGCACCCCCCTGAACGCGATCATCGGCTACAGCGAGATGCTCCAGGAGGACGCGGCCGACCTCGGCGCGGAGCAATTCACCGAGGACCTCGGCCGGATCAACACGGCGGGCAAGCACCTGCTGGAGCTGATCAACGCGGTGCTCGATCTGTCCAAGATCGAGGCCGGCAAGATGGAGCTGTACCTCGAGACCTTCGAGGTGGCGGGTCTGGTCCGGGACATCGCGGGCGTGATCCAGCCCCTGGCCGGGAGGAACGCCAATCGCCTGGAGGTCGACTGCCCACCGGAGACCGGGACGATGCGCGCGGATCTCACCAAGGTGCGCCAGGCCCTCTTCAACCTGCTGAGCAACGCGTGCAAGTTCACCGAGCGGGGGACGGTGGCCCTGGCGGTGGCCCGGGAGGCGAGCGGCGGCCGGGAGTTCATCGTGTTCCGCGTGAGTGACACCGGCATCGGGATGACCCCGGAGCAGCTCACCCGCCTCTTCGAAGCGTTCTCGCAGGCCGACGCCGCGACCACCCGTCGGTACGGCGGGACCGGCCTCGGGCTGGCCCTCAGCCGGCGACTGTGCCGGATGATGGGGGGCGACGTCACCGTGGAGAGCGCGGCGGGCCGGGGTAGTATCTTCGCCATCCGGCTGCCGGCGCTCGTGGCCCCGGCCCCCGAATCACCCGCGCCGCCCGCCGAGGCGGCCGCGCCCGCCTCGGCGGTGATCGGGACCGTGCTCGTGATCGACGACGAGCCGGCGGTGCGCGACCTCATGCAGCGGTTCCTGATCCGGGAGGGGTTCCGCGTCGTCACCGCGGCCGGTGGCGAGGAAGGGCTGCGACGGGCCCGCGAGCTGCGGCCCGACGCGATCACGCTCGACGTGATGATGCCGGGGATGGACGGCTGGGCGGTGCTGTCGGCGCTCAAGGCCGACGCGGCGGTTGCCGACATCCCGGTCGTCATGCTGACCATCGTCGACGACAAGAATCTGGGCTACGCGCTGGGCGCCTCCGACTACCTGACCAAGCCGATCGATCGCGAGCGGCTGGTGGCGGTGCTCAGGCAGCACCGCCGCGACCTCCCGGTGCTCGTGGTGGACGACGACGACGAGGTCCGGCAGCTCCTCCGGCGGATGCTCGAGCCGGAGGGCTACGCGGTGGTGGAGGCGGAGAACGGGCGCGTCGCGCTGGAGCGTCTCGACGACGTGCGGCCGAGCGTCATCCTGCTCGACCTGATGATGCCGGAGATGGACGGCTTCGAGTTCGTCGCCGAGTTCCGGCGTCACGAGGCGTGGCGCGCGATCCCGATCGTGGTGGTCACCGCCAAGGATCTCTCCCAGGACGACCGCGAGCGGCTGAACGGCCACGTGCAGAAGATCCTCCAGAAGGGGACGCACGGCCGCGATCAGCTGCTCGCCGAGGTGCGCGAGCTGGTCGGGGCCAGCGTGGCCAACCGGAGGCCTCGGGCCTGATGGCCAAGATCCTGCTCGTCGAGGACAACGAGATGAACCGCGACATGCTCTCCCGCCGTCTCGCCCGGCGCGGCTACGAGGTCGCCATCGCGGTCGACGGCGAGCAGGGGGTGGCGATGGCGCGCTCGGAGGCGCCCGCGCTCATCCTGATGGACATGAGCCTCCCGGGGCTGGACGGCTGGGAGGCCACCCGGCAGATCAAGGCGGCCCCGGAGACGCGGGCGATCCCGGTGATCGCGCTCACCGCGCACGCCATGTCGGGCGACCGGGAGAAGGCGGTGGCGGCGGGCTGTGACGACTTCGACACCAAGCCCGTCGATCTCGCCCGGCTCCTCGAGAAGATCGAGGCGCAGCTCAAGCGGGCGGGCGGCGCGTGAGCGGGGCGCCGTGAGCATCGAGCCCGCCGCGCAGCTCCGCCACGAGCTGCGCACGCCGCTCAACCACATCATCGGCTACGCCGAGCTGCTACTCGAGGAGCTCGAGGCCGGCGACCAGCCCGCGCTGGCCGCGGACCTCGCCGCCCTTCGCGCCGACGCCCGCCAGCTCCTGACCTTGCTGAACGAGGTGCTGGCTCGGGGTCAGACCGGGCCGCCGGACCTCGCGGCCGCGCGCGGCACCCTCGGCCCCCCGCTCGACCGGGTCCGCGCCGCGGGGGAGAGCCTGCGCCGGCGCGCCGTAGCGGCGGGCGCGGGGGCGCGGCTCGCCGACCTCGATCGCATCTGCGCCGCCACCCTGCGGCTCGACGAGCTGCTGGGCGGAACCGGGCGCTCCGCTTCGCCCGACGCCGGGCCGGATCCGCGTGCGCGAGGCGCCGCCGACCCGACCGATCCGCCGCGCGCGGTGATCCTGGTCGTCGACGACGGCGAGGACAACCGCGACATGCTCGCCCGCCGCCTCCGGCGCCAGGGCTACGAGGTGCAGACCGCGGCGGGTGGGCGCGCCGCGCTCGCCGCGCTCGCGGAGAGCCCGGTCGACCTCGTGCTCCTCGACGTCATGATGCCGGACCTCGACGGCTACGCGGTGCTGGAGCGGCTCAAGGCCGACCCGACCCGGCGCGACATCCCGGTCCTCATGATCTCGGCGCTGGACGACCTCGACAGCGTGGTGCGCTGCATCCAGCTCGGGGCCGAGGACTACCTGGGGAAGCCCTTCGATCCGGTGCTGCTCCAGGCCCGGATCGGGGCGTGCCTGGAGAAGAAGCGGCTCCACGATCAGGAGGCGCGCCAGCGCCGCGAGCTCGCCGCCCTCAACCAGACGCTGGAGCGGCGCGTCGCCGACCAGGTGGCCCAGCTCGAGCGGCTCGGCCGGCTCAAGCGCTTCTTCTCGCCGCAGCTCGCGGAGCTGATCGTGGCCGGCGGCGCCGCCGACCCTTTGTCTCCCCACCGGCGAGAGGTCACGGTGGTCTTCGTGGACCTGCGCGGCTTCACCGCCTTCGCCGAATCCGCCGAGCCCGAAGAGCTGATGGGCGTGCTGCGCGAGTATCACGCGGAGATGGGCCGGCTCATCCTCGCCCACGAGGGCACGCTCGAGCGCTTCACCGGCGACGGCATGATGGTCTTCTTCAACGACCCGGTCGAGGTTCCGGATCCGGCCCCGCGGGCGATCCGCATGGCCATCGCGATGCGTGACCAGAGCGCCGGGCTCGCGGCCCGCTGGCAGAAGCGCGGCTGGGACCTGGCGCTCGGGGTGGGCATCGCCCAGGGCTACGCCACCATCGGCGCCATCGGCTTCGAGGGGCGGGTCGACTACGGCGCGATCGGGACGGTCACGAACCTCGCGGCCCGCCTGTGCGGCGAGGCCGGCGGCGGGCAGATCCTGATCTCGGCGCGCGTCGCCGCCGCGGTGGAGGGGATGATCGACGCGGAGAGCGTGGGCCCGCTCACCCTGAAGGGCCTGGCCCGGCCGGTGCCGGTCTGGAGCGTGCGCGGTCTGACCGCGTGAGGGCCTAGCTGCGCGCCGCGATCTCCGCGTCGAGCAGCTCGCGCAGCTGGCGCAGGTCCTCGAGGTCGAAGTTCTTCAGCTGGTCCTCCACGAGCACCTCGATGGCGCCCTGGACGATGATCTTCTGGTGGACCGTCTTGAAGAGATCGCCCAGCCACTCACCCTGCTTCTTCGGGTCGGCGTCGAGCTGGATCTTGCCGGTCTGGATCAAGGCGACCACGATGTCCCGCGCCATCTCCGACACACTCGCTCCCATGTGTCCTCCTTCCGGCCCGCGGTCAGACTCTCGCTGGCTCATGGTTTCCGAGCCTACCAAGGTCCGGGGACACCGGCAACGCGCCCCGCCGCCGGTCAGAGCGCGCGGAGGCGCGGGTAGAAGAAGACGGTGGCGGAGGCGAGCGCGATCAGGGCGAGCCCGCTCACCCCGAGCGCCGCGCTCACCCCGAGCAGCGAGGCGAGCGCGCCGATCTGCAGCTGGCCGAGCGGCGCGAAGCCGATCGCCACCACCCAGGCGCCGCCCGCGCGCCCGCGCAGGTGGTGGGGCACGCTGAGCTGCAGCAGGCTCTGCGCGAGCAGGTCGGCGACCGCGCCCGCCGCGTTGGCCGCGACCACCACCACCATCACCCCGGTGAAGCCCACCACGTAGGGCGCGCCGCCGAGGGCCATGAGGCTCGCCCCGTAGGCGACCAGCACGCCCACGAACACGGTACCGCCTCCCACGATCACGCCGCGCATCGAGAGCACGAGGCCCAGGATGCCGCCCACCGCGCGCGCCGCGCTCATCGCGCCCAGCCCCTCGGGCCCGGTGTGGAGCACGTCGCGCGAGAGGCTCGGCAGCAGCGCCTGGTGCGCGAAGCCCAGCACCTCCGCGCCCGCGGTGAGCAGCATCAGCACCAGCAGCATGCGGTCCTCGCGCACCGCGGCCACGAAGCCGGTGACGCCGCGCCAGAGCGAGTCGGGCGCGCCCGCGGTCACCGCGACGAGCGCGCGGGCGGGGAGCAGGGCGAGGCCGCCCAGCAGGTAGGCGAGCGCGACCGCGAGGTAGGCCTCGCCGGATCCGCGGTGCGCGATGAGGGCGCCCACTCCGAGCGAGCCGAGCAGCCACCCGCCCCGCATGGCCAGGCCCAGGATCGCGAGCCCGTCGACGAGCGCGTCGGCGCCCACCACGTCGTGCGCGTAGCTCTGCCGCGCCGCGTGCTCGAGGCCGCGCAGGGCGCCCGCGACGACGGTCAGCACCATGAGCTGGCCGAGGGTCACGACGCCCGCGAGGGTGAGCGCGCCCATCGCGGCCGCGGTGGCGCCCTGGCCCGCGCCGGTGATCAGGAGCAGCCGCGGGCGCGCGACCCGGTCCGCGAGCACGCCCGCGGGCACGCCCACGAAGACCAGCGGGAGCATGCGGCAGCCGAGGGCGGCCCCGACCAGGAACGGGGAGTTGGTCAGCTCGAGGGCGAGCCAGCCCAGCACGACGATCTCGCCCATCATGCCGACCGAGTTGAAGAAGGTGCCGGCCCCCAGGCAGCGGAGGTCGCGCAGGCGGAGGAGCGCGGCGAGACTCACCCGCGAGCGGGAGCGGGCGCGGGCCGGAGCAGGAGCGCGACGCCGAGCGGGCCCAGCACGAGCAGCCCGCCGACCGCGTTCAGGATCGCGAAGCCCCAGATGCCGAGGATCATCCCGCCCGCGGCCGAGCCGATGGCGCCCATCAGGCCCATGAGCAGGTCGGCCAGGCCCTGGACCGAGGCGCGCTCGGCGGGGGAGAGCGCGTCGGTGAGCAGCGCGCTGCCGGAGACGAACGCGAGGTTCCAGCCGATGCCGTTCAGGAACAGCCCGAGGATGATCGTGGCGCCGGCCTGGCCGGGGGCGAGCCCGGCAAGGGCCACCGCGAAGATCAGCATGAGGGCGCCGGACGCGATCACCGGCATGCGGCCGAAGCGGTCGGAGAGCCAGCCGGAGAGCGGCGAGGACACGTACATGCCGGCCAGGTGCAGCGAGACCGCGACCCCGATGGTGCCGACGGTGTGGCCCTGGTCGTGCAGGTAGAGCGGCGACGTCGAGGTGGTGCTGATCATCACGAACTGGCTGATCGACAGCGTGGCGAGCGCGATCTGCACGCGCACGTCGGCCAGGATCGCGCCGAGCGAGCGGGCGAGGCCGGCGGGCCGCCCCGCGTTTGCCTCCGCCGCGTCGCGGCGGGCGAGCGCGAGCGGGTCGGGCCGCAGGAACAGGAAGGTCAGCACCGCCGCGACCCCGTAGCCGGCCACGCTCACCAGGAACGGGCTCGCGGTGTCCGGGATGCCGAGGCGCGCGCCCAGGACGAGCGCGGGCGCCATCAGGTTCGGCCCGATGATCGAGCCGAGCGCGGAGCCGCCCACGATGATGCCCATCGCGCGGCCGCGCTGCTCGGGCCGGCTCACGTCGGCGGCCGCATAGCGCGCGAGCAGGTTCGAGGTGGAGGCGATGCCGAAGAGCGCCATGCCGGCGAGCATCAGGGGGAAGCTGCGGACCGCCACGCCCAGGAGACCCAGCACCGCGCCCGCCACCGCGAGCCCGTAGCCGAGCGCGAGCCCCGGCCGCCGACCCGCTCGGTCCATGAGGCGGGCGAGCGGCCAGCTCGCGAGCGCGGTGCCGAGCGCGCCCACCGCGATCGGCATGCCCGACCAGGTGTTGGTGCCGGTGATGCTGGCCGCCATGATGCTGCCGACCGCCAGGCTGATGGAGTGGCCGGTGCTGCCGCAGACCTGAGCCACGAACAGCGTGGTCATCAGTTTCGCGCGGACCGTCCCGCGGGGTGACGTCGTCGTCAGAGCGTGCATGAGCGAATGAGCCGGAGGAATCGTACCACGCCCGCGCCGCGCGGCTCGATTCTGGTACGATCGCGCAATGCGCGTGAGCCGCGTGACCCCGTTCCTCGCCGACCTGGGCGGCGGCAAGAACCTCTGCTTCGTGAAGGTCGAGACCGACGGCGGCCCGCACGGCTGGGGCGAGTGCTACACCCAGGCCGATCGCGACACCAGCGTCGTCGCGCTGGTGGAGGCGATCGGCCGCTACCTGGTCGGCCGCGACGCCTCCCACATCACCCACTTCGTGCACTGGGCCTATCACGACTGGGCGGCCAAGCGCGGGGCGATGGACTTCTGGTCCGCGGTGAGCGGGCTCGAGCAGGCCCTGTGGGACATCGCGGGCAAGCGGCACGGGGCGCCGGTGCACGCGCTCCTCGGCGGGCCGTGCCGGGAGCGGGTGCGGGTCTACGCCAACGGCTGGTACGGCGGCTCGAAGACGCCGGCGGACTACGCGGCGCGGGCGCGGGAGACGGTGGCCCGCGGGTTCACCGCGCTCAAGTTCGACCCGTTCCCCGGGCCGTGGCGCACGCACGTGTCTCGCGACGTCGAGGAGAAGGCGGTCGCGACGGTGGCCGCGGTGCGGGAGGCGGTCGGCCCCGCGATCGATCTGCTGATCGAGGTGCACCGGCGCCTCGCCCCGATGCACGCGGTCCGCGTGGCCCGCGAGCTGGAGCGCTTCCGGCCGTTCTGGTACGAGGAGCCGGTGTCCTCCACCAACCTCGAGGCGCTCGCCGAGTGCCGGCGGCAGATCGCGATCCCGATCGTGACCGGCGAGGAGCTCTACACTCGCGCCGAGTTCCGGCGCTGCTTCGAGCTGCGCGCGGCCGATATCGTGAATCCGGACGTGTGCAACTGCGGCGGCATCCAGGAGCTGCGGGCGATCGCCCAGATGGCGGAGCCCTCGCTGGTCACCGTCTCGCCCCACAACTACAACTCGACCACGGTGGGCCTCGCCGCCACCGTGCAGGTCTCGGCCGCCATCTCCAACTTCCTGATCACCGAGTACTTCGTGAACTTCGAGGCCCGGGGCCGGGAGATCGCCGCCCCCGCGCTCGAGGTGCGCGACGGCTTCATCACGGTGCCCACGCGGCCCGGCCTCGGCGTGGACCTGGACGAGGCCGCGCTCCGGCGCTTCCCGGCACGCGTGCTCGCCCGCTCGATGCCCACCCCGGGGCAGGAGGCGCCTTGAGCGCGCCTCACCTCGATCGGCGGACCTTTCTCCGCGCCGGCCTCGCCGCGGGAGTGGCCGCGGCGGGCGCCGCCGCGCTGCCCGCCCGCGCGGCGCGCGCCGCGGTCGCCGATCTCGACTTCGCCTCCGCGCTCGAGGCGGCCGCGGCCATCCAGGCCGGCACCGTGTCCTCGGTGGAGCTGACCACCCACATGCTGGAGCGCATCGCGCGTCTCAATCCGAAGCTGAACGCGATCGTGGCGCTTGCCTCCGACGCCGCGCTGGCGCGGGCGCGCGCGGCCGACGAGGCGCGGGCCCGGCGCGAGTCGTGGGGGCGCTTCCACGGCGTCCCGATCACGATCAAGGACACGTTCGAGGTCGCGGGCCTCACCACCACCGCGGGCTCGGCCTCGCTGCGCGCCCACGTGCCGACGCGGGACGCCGCGGTGGTGGCGCGGCTCAAGGGCGCCGGCGCGGTGGTCCTCGGCAAGACCAACGTGCCGATCTTCGCCTCCGACTGGCAGAGCTCCAACGCGGTCTACGGGCAGACCAGCAATCCCTGGAACGCCGCGCGCACGCCGGGTGGCTCGACCGGCGGCGGCGCCGCCGCGCTGGCCGCCGGGCTCAGCTATCTCGAGCCGGGCAGCGACCTGGCCGGCTCGATCCGCATCCCGGCCCACTTCTGCGGGATCTACGGCCACAAGCCGACCCTGGACGTGGTGCCGATGCGCGGGCACATCCCGCCGCCGCCCGGCATCTCGGCGATGCCGCCCTCCACGCTGCCGGTGGCGGGCCCGCTCGCCCGCTCCGCCGCCGACCTGCTCGCCGCGCTCGAGGTGTTGGGCGGGCCCGACGGCGACGACGCGCGCGCCTGGCGCTGGACGCTGCCGCCCGCGCGCGGCGCCCGGCTCCGCGACTACCGCATCGGCTACGTGCTCGACGATCCGCGCGCGCCGGTCTCGTCCGAGGAGGCGCCCGCGCTGGCGGCGGCGGTCGAGGCGCTGCGCAAGGCGGGGGCCCGGCTCGAGGAAGGCTGGCCTGCCGGCGTGAACGTGGCGGAGCAGTACGACGCTTATCTGACGCTGCTCTACGCGCGCTTCACGCCGCCCGCGCGCGAGGACCAGCTGGCCGGCCTGCGTCAGCTCGCGGCCAACCAGGACGGGTCCTATCTCTCGCGCTACGCGCGGGCGGTCACCGCCTCCGACGCGTATCTGCAGACCATCGAGACGCGCCGGCGCGCCGCACGCGGGATCTGGCAGGCCTACTTCCGCACCCACGACGCGTTCCTGATGCCGACCGCTCTCGTGCCCGCGTTCCCGCACGACCAGTCCGGTAACCAGTTCACCCGGGTGCTGAGCACGCCGGCCGGTCCGCGCCCCTACGGCGATCTCTGCTTCTGGATCTCGCTCGCCACGCTGGCCGGGCTGCCCGCGACCACCGCGCCGGTCGGCCTCACCGCGGGCGGCCTGCCGGTGGGGCTGCAGATCGTGGGACCCTATCTCGAGGACGCCACCCCCATCGCGGTGGCCGGCCACCTGGCCGACGTCATCGGCGGCTTCAAGGCGCCGCCCGGATTCTGAGGAGGCACGCGTGAGCGACGACAACGAGTGGACGGCCCTCTGGCCGCTCGACCCCGCGGTGGCATTTCTCAACCACGGCTCCTACGGGGCGTGTCCCCGCGAGGTGCTTCGCCACCAGGCCGACCTGCGGGCCGAGATGGAGGCGGAGCCGGTGCGCTTCCTCGGGCGCGACCTCGACGATCGCCTCGACGCCGCGCGCGCGGCGCTCGGCGCCTTCGTGGGCGCCGATCCCGACGATCTGGCGTTCGTGAGCAATGCCACCGGCGGCGTCAACGCGGTGCTGCGCTCCCTGCGCCTCGCCCCGGGCGACGAACTGCTCACCACCGACCACGCCTACCAGGCCTGCCGCAACACGCTCGACTTCGTGGCCGAGCGCAGCGGCGCGCGGGTCGTCACGGTCACGCTGCCGTTCCCGGTGGCGTCCGAGCAGGCGATCGTGGACACCGTGATGGCGGGGGTGACGCCACGCACCCGGCTGGCCCTGCTCGACCACATCACGAGCCCGACCGCCCTCATCCTGCCGATCGCGCCCTTGGTGGCGGCGCTCGCCGGTCGTGGGATCGAGTCCGTGGTGGACGGCGCCCACGCGCCCGGCATGATCCCGCTCGATCTGCGCGCGATCGGCGCCGCCTACTACAGCGGCAACTGCCACAAGTGGCTCTGCACGCCCAAGGGCTCCGCGTTCCTCCACGTGCGCCGCGATCGCCAGGCCGACATCCACCCCCTGACCATCAGCCACGGCGCGGTGGGGGAGCGGCCGGGGCGCACCCGCTTCCGGCTCGAGTTCGACTGGACCGGCACCCAGGACCCGACCGCGTGGCTCACCGTGCCGATGGCCATCGACTACCTGGCCGGTCTCGTGCCCGGGGGCTGGCCCGCGCTGATGGCCCGCAACCGCGCCCTCGCGCTCGAGGCGCGCCGGCTCCTGTGCGAGGCGGTGGGCACCGCGCCCGCGTGCCCCGACGAGATGATCGGCTCGATCGCGAGCGTGATCCTGCCGAACAACCGGACGGTGGAGAAGCGCTGGCGGATCCGCGACCCGCTGCAGGGCCGGCTCTTCGAGGACTGGGGCATCGAGGTGCCGATCATGCGCTGGCCCGCGCCGCCCCGGCGCCTGATCCGCGTCTCCGCCCAGCTCTACAACCGGCTCCCGCAGTACACCCGCCTCGCCGAGGCCCTGCGCAAGGAGCTTCCCGCCGATCTCGCCTAGTCGGTGAGCGAGCGGTAGATCTCGACCTCGGCCGGTCCCTCGGTGAGGCCTTCCTTCTCGCGCCGCTCGCGATAGGCGGCCAGGTGCGGCGCCTTGCGGTGCAGGTCGAAGGCCGCGTCGTCCTTGTACTGCTCGTAGAAGATGAAGAGATCGGGATCCTTCGCCGAGCGGTGCGGCCGGTAGGCGAGGCAGCCCGGCTCCGCCTTGCGCACCACGCCCGCCTGCTCCTTGAGCAGCGCGGCGAGCGCGTCGCCCTTGCCCTTCGCCGCCCGGATCTTCGCCACCACCGTGAGCACGTCGGCCATGACTGTCGTCTCCTTTGAGGGTTGTGGCTGACTGGGGCCGACTATAGCAGCCGGAGTCTCCGGGAGGCGAGGAGGACCAGCGCGTTGGCCGCGACCAGGGCGCCGCCCACCGTGACCGCGAAGCGCGCGTCGACCGCGGCGGCGAGCACCCCGCCGATCAGGCCGCCGAGCGGGAGCAGGTTCCAGCAGAGCGAGTAGAGGCTCATCACCCGGCCGCGCAGGTGATCCGGCACCGCCTGCTGGAGATGGGTGCTCACCTGGGTCAGGTAGAACGTGTTGCTGAAGCCGGCGCACGCCAGCATCGGCAGGGCGAGCCCGAGCCCGGGGGCCCGCGAGAAGACCACGAGGCCCAGGCCGAGGCCCGCCGCGCCGGTGAGGATCACGAGCCCGCGGCGCCGGAAGCG
>CAWJDX010000026.1:0-161955 GCA_963841755.1 uncultured Candidatus Rokubacteria bacterium | reverse complement strand
TCTCGGAGGGCTATCCATGAAGAACGTCGAGATGACCATCGCGGGCAACATCCTCACGATCACCGTCGATCTGTCGAAGGAGTTCGGGCCCTCCTCGTCCGGCAAGACCATCATCGTGGCCTCCACCGAGGGCAACGTGACGGTGCCGGAGCGCGAGGAGAAGATCGGCCTGAACGTGTACCGGAAGAAGTGACGCGCGCATGAGCCCCGAGCCCGAGCATCCGCTGGCCGCGCCCGCGCCCGGCCTGATCCACCCCTGGCCCGAGCCCCCCGAGGGCGGGGCCAGCATCGTGGTCGCCCCCGGCATCCGCTGGATCCGGATGCCGCTGCCGTTCCAGCTCAACCACATCAACCTGTGGCTGCTCGACGACGGCGACGGGGTCACCGTGGTGGACACCGGGGTCGGGCTGCCGCCGACCCGGGCCCTGTGGGAGGCGCTCTTCGCGGGCGAGCTGCGTGACCGGCCGATCGTGCGGGTGCTGGTCACCCACTTCCACCCGGATCACATCGGCAACGCGGACTGGCTCGCCCAGCGCTTCGGGGTCGAGCTGTGGTGCCCGCAGGCGGAGTGGCTCATGGCCCAGCTCGCCTGGCAGGGGATGGGGGGCAACGACTCCGAGAAGCGGCTCAACCACTACCGGCGTCACGGGGTGCCGGAGGCGTCGGTGGAGGCCTTCCGAGGGCGGGGGAACCACTTCCGCCAGCTCGTGCCGACGGTCGCGCCGGAGTTCCGCTCGGTGCGCGAGGGGGACGTGGTCACCATCGGCGGCCGGGCGTGGCACGCGTTCACGGTGATGGGGCACGCGCCCGAGCACGCCTGCCTCTTCTCGCCCGAGGCCAACGTGCTGATCTCGGGCGACCAGGTGCTGCCCAAGATCACCACCAACGTGAGCGTGTGGCCGGATCAGCCGAACGGCAACCCGCTCAAGCTCTACCTGGACTCGCTCGGCCGCTTCCGTCCGCTACCCGAGTCGACCCTGGTGCTCCCGTCCCACGGCCTGCCGTTCCGCGGCCTGCACCGGCGGCTCGACTATCTGCAGCACCACCACGACGAGCGGCTCAGCGAGACGATCGACGCGCTCGCGGAGCCGCGCACCGCGAACGACCTGGTGCCGGTGCTCTTCCGCCGGCAGCTCGACGCCCACCAGCTCGGGTTCGCGATCGGCGAGACGGTGGCCCACCTGCACTTCCTCGAGGCCCTGGGGCAGGCGAGCCGTCTCGTGGGCGACGACGGGGTCCACCGCTTCCGGAAGGCCTGAGCCCAAAAGTGCCTCCGGCCTCCTCATCCCCTCTCCCCTCAGGGGAGAGGGCAGGGTGAGGGGTGGTGAGGGGAGGGGTGGTGCCGCTCAAACCTCCGGGCCCGCGTCGAAGCGCAGGCCCATCTTGGTCTTGAACACCTCGAGCGCGTGCGGGTCCACCGCCTCGATCTGCCGCGCGATGGCGGGCGGCAGCCCGATGTCGTTGCGGTCGTTGATGCCCCCGGTGATGACGGTGAGCAGCACGCTGTCCTTGGTGTCCACGTTGCGGAAGCCGCGATTGACCCCGGGCGGGCACGAGAAGGTGTCCCACCGGTTCAGCACGATCTTCTCGCCCCCGTCGTCGTTGAGCGAGAACTCGAGCTTGCCCTCCAGCACGATGAAGGTCTCGAAGGTCTTCACGTGGGCGTGCAGGCAGGGGCCCTGGCCGGGCGGCATGATCGAGATGAACATGGTGAGGCCGGCCGCGTTGTAGATCGGCGCGTCGTTGCCGAAGGCGGACTGGGTCCGCTCCAGCACCACCGGCATCAGCTTGCGCGCGAGGATGATGTCCTTCGCCGCCTGCGAGACGGTGGTGTCGTTCTTCATGAACTCCATGGGCTGGAGCGCGGTGAAGCGCCCGGTGCGGCTCTCGATCTCCTCCCGGCTCATCTGGACGGTCTCCATGCGGTCCTCCTGGGGTGGCGCGATGTGGAGCACTGGACCATAGCACGGCGCGGGGACGGGCGCGGTACCCGTCCCGCGTTGACGCCCTCCGGGCCCTGTGGTACTTGAGGGGCCCATGGCGATCACGGTCTACGGGGCTGGCGCGATCGGAGGCACCACCGGCGCGGCCCTCGCGCGGGCCGGCCACGACGTTCTCCTGGTCGACAGCGCCGCGCCGCACGTGGAGGCGATCAACGCCCACGGCATCACGATCGAGCGCCGGGACGGGGTCACCACCACCCGGGTGCCCGCGGTCACGCCGGACGGGCTGGGCCGCGACCTCGCGCTGGTCCTGCTCGCGGTCAAGAGCCACCACACCGCCGACGTGCTCCGCGACCTCGCGCCGCGGCTCGCCCCCGGCGGCACCATCGTCTCGCTCCAGAACGGGCTGAGCGAGGAGCAGATCGCGGCCGCGGTCGGCGTCCAGCGCACCGTCGGCTGCCTGGTCAACTGGGCCGCGGACTGGGTCGCGCCCGGCCGCATCCTCCACGGCGGGCACGGGGCCTTCGTGCTGGGCGAGCTCGACGGGCGGATCACTCCGCGGGTGCGCGAGCTGGCCGCGCTGCTCAGCGCGGTCGAGGAGACCCCGGTCACCGACAACATCTGGGGCTACAAGTGGGCGAAGCTCATCTACGGCGCGCTGCTCTTCGCCACCGCGCTGGTGGACGCCCACGTCTACGAGGTGGTGGAGCGGAGCCCGGGCGTGAAGGACGCGCTCGTCGCCATCGTGGGGGAGGGGCTCGCGGTCGCCGACAAGGCGGGGGTGCGCGTCCTGGCCTTCGACGAGTTCGATCCCGCGTGGTACCGCGCGGCCGTCGCGGGCGACGTCGCGGCCCGCGACCGCGCGATGGCCGCCATCGCGGCCCACTACCGGCAGCACACCAAGACCAAGACCGGCATCTGGCGCGACCTCGCGGTGCGCAAGCGGAAGACCGAGGTGGACGGCCAGCTCGGCATGCTCGCCCGGAAGGGCGAGGGGCTCGGGGTGGCGATGCCGCTCACCCGCCGGCTCGCCGAGCTGATCCGCGATCTCGAGGACGGCCGGCGGCAGATGGACTGGAGCAATCTGGACCCGCTGGTGACCCTCGCGGAAAAGGAGACCCGCTCATGACGCGTGCCCGCTTCACGCTGGCTGTCCTGGTGGCCCTCATCGTGGCGAGCGCGGCCGGTCTCGCCGCTCCGGCCCCCGCCGCGGCCCAGAAGCCGGGCGGCACGCTCACCATCGTGCGCCCCACCGACCCGGTCTCGCTCGATCCCCAGCTCGAGACCACCGCGCCCGGGGCGTGGGTCTACTTCAACATGCTCGAGCCGCTGCTCACCATGGACGAGAAGATGCAGATCCGCCCCGCGCTGGCCGCCTCCTACGAGGTGATGTCGCCGACCAAGGTGCGCTTCAAGCTGCGGCCGGGGGTCAAGTTCCACGACGGTACCCCGCTCAACGCGGCGGCGGTGAAGTTCACCTTCGAGCGCGCGCTGCGCGGCAACCCGCCCGCGCGGTGGGCGAGCCTGGCCGGCCCGCTCGCGGGCGCGGAGGTGGTGGACGATCTCACCGTCGACGTGATGACGCGCGAGCCCTACGGCCCCATCCTCCGCACCCTCGCGATGTACTGCACCGGCATCGTCTCTCCGACCGCGGTGCAGAAGATGGGGGAGGGGTTCAGCCGCGCCCCGGTCGGCACCGGGCCCTTCCGCTTCGTGGAGTGGAAGACCAACACCCACGTCATCCTCGAGCGCAATCCCGACTACTGGGGCGACAAGGCGCTGCTCGATCGCGTGATCTTCAAGGTGGTGCCGGAGGAAGGCGCGCGGATGATCGCGCTCCAGACCGGCGACGCGGACATGGTGCTGCTGCCCGCGCCGGCCCAGCTCGCGCAGATCAAGCGCGATCCCAAATATGTGGTCCACGAGGTGGTGGGCGGGCGCGTGGTCTTCGCGGGCATGAACGTGGCGGTCCCGCCGCTCGACGACGTGCGGGTGCGCACCGCCCTGCTCCACGCGGTGGATCGCAAGGCGATCCTCGAGAACATCCTGGAGGGCTCGGCGGTGGCCGCGCGCGGGGTGCTGGCCCCGAGCGTGTTCGGCTTCAAGGACATGCAGCTCGACCGCCTCTATCCTTTCGACCGCGCGAAGGCCAAGGCCCTGCTGGCCCAGGCCGGCTGGACCCCGGGCCCGGACGGCGTGCTCCAGAAGGGCGGGCAGCGACTCTCGCTCTCGTGGCTGGCCGCGCGCGGGCGCTATCCGAAGGACGGCGAGATCACCGAGGCGATCCAGGCCATGTTCAAGGAGGTGGGGGTCGAGGCGAAGGTGCAGTTCCTCGAATGGGCCACCGTGTTCACCCAGTTCCGCTCCGCCGGCTTCAAGGACCACATGTTCACGCTCGGCTGGGTGACCTCGAACGCGGACGCCGACTACTCGATGTACGCGCTCTTCCACAGCAAGCAGGTCCCGCCCACCGGCTGGAACACCTCGCGCTACGCGAACCCGAAGGTCGACGCCCTGGTCGAGCAGGCGCGGCGCAACCTGAACCAGACCGAGCGCGAGAAGCAGTATGGCGAGGCGCAGGACATCCTGGCCCGCGAGATGGTGTGGATCCCGGTCTACAACACCAAGGAGATCGTGGTGACCCGGGCCGGGGTCAAGGGCTTCACGATCCATCCCGTGGAGTACAACCTCTGGCTCGGTAAGACCTGGCTCGACAAGTAGGGCCGGAGCGGCCGTCGTGCTGACCTACGTGGCGCGCCGGCTCCTCCTCGCGGTGCCGGTGCTGCTGGGCGTGGTCTTCGTGGTCATGCTCACCGTCGAGCTGATCCCGGGCGACGCGGTCGCCCTCATGCTCGGCGAGCACGCCACCCCGGAGGCGGTGGCCCGCCTGCGCGACTACCTGGGCCTCGACAAGCCCCTGATGGTCCGCTACGCGGCGTACGTGGGGCACGTCGCGCGCGGGGACCTCGGCCGCTCCATCCAGCAGAACCGCCCGGTGGTGGACGAGCTGGCGGACGCGTGGCCGGCCACCCTCGAGCTGACGGTGGCCGCGCTGGTGCTGGCCGCCGCGGCCGGGGTCGCCGCCGGGGTGGTCTCCGCGGTCTGGCCCAACTCGCTCTTCGACGCGGTGGCCCGGGTCGGCTCCCTGTTCGGTCTCTCGATGCCGGTGTTCTGGACCGGCCTGGTGCTGATCGTGATCTTCGCCCTCTGGCTGCCGTGGCTGCCGGTGGGCGGCACCGGCTCGCTCGGTCACCTGATGCTGCCCGCGGTGACCCTCGCCCTGCCGTCGGTGGCGATGGTGGCCCGCATGACGCGCTCGAGCGTGCTCGAGGTGCTGCGCGAGGACTACGTGCGCACCGCGCGGGCCAAGGGCGTGGCCGAGCGGCTGGTCGTCTCCAAGCACGCGCTGCGCAACGCGGCGATCCCCATCCTCACCCTGCTCGGCCTGCAGGCCGGCCAGCTCATGGGCGGCGCGGTGCTCACCGAGACCGTCTTCGCGTGGCCCGGGCTCGGGCGCCTGATGGTCAAGGCGATCTTCGCCCGCGACTACGTGCTGCTACAGGGCGCGGTGCTGGTGTTCGCGCTCGCCTTCGTGCTGATCAACCTCGCGGTGGACCTGGCCTACGGCGCGCTCGATCCGCGCATCGCGCGGCAGGGCTAGGCGATGGCGATCGCCGCGCGCGCGCTCGACGACTCCGCCGGGCTCGCCGCGCCCGCGACCCTGTCCGCGGACGCCTGGCAGCGCTTCCGGCGGAGCCGGCTCGCGATGGTGGGGCTTGGTGGTGGTCGCGCTGCTGGTGATCGCGGCCGCGGGGGCGCCGTGGCTGGCCCCCGCCGATCCGGCCAAGCAGAGCCTGATCGAGAAGCGGGCCCGGCCGGGCGGCAAGTTCATCCTGGGCGCCGACGAGTTCGGCCGCGACATCCTCTCGCGCCTGATCTTCGGCACCCGGGTGGCGCTCCTGGTGGGCGGGCTCTCGGTGGCGATCGCGCTCGCGGTGGCGCTGACCCTGGGGTGCCTGGCCGGCTTCGCGGGCGGCGTCGTGGACGTCGTCGTCATGCGAATCGTCGAGATCCTGCTCGCCTTCCCCTATCTCCTGCTGGCCATCGCGGTGGTATCGGCGCTCGGCCCGGGCGTGCTCAACACCACGATCGCGGTCGGCATCTGGGGCGCTCCCACCGCGACGCGCCTGGTGCGCGCGGCGGTGCTGCTCGCGCGCGACTCCGAGTACGCGCGGGCCGCCCGCGCGCTCGGGGCCTCGGCCGGCCGCGTGCTCACCCGCCACGTGCTGCGCAACGTGCTGCCGACCGTGATCGTCTACTCCACGCTGTTCATGGCCAACGCCATCCTGGTCGAGGCCGCGCTGTCGTTCCTGGGCCTCGGGGCCCAGCCGCCGACGCCCTCGTGGGGGCTCATGGTCTCGAGCGGGCGCGACTTCCTGCTGGTGGCCCCGCACATCGCGACCGTCCCCGGCCTGGCCATCATGGTCGCGGTGCTCGGCTTCAACCTGCTCGGCGACGGGCTCCGCGACGCCCTCGACCCGCGGCTGCGGGGGCAGCTCTAGCCGTGCGGCTCGCGGAGCGGGTGGCCATCGTGACCGGGGCCGCGCACGGCATCGGCCGCGCGATCTGCGTGGAGCTGGCCCGGGAGGGCGCCCGGGTGTGGGCCTGCGACGTGCGCGCGCCCGAGCTCGCCGCGACCCGCGCCGCGGTGGACGCGGTCCGGCCCGGGGCCGGGGAGACCGCGGCGGTCGACGTGCGCGACGCGCGCGCGGTGGCCGACTTCGTGGCGCGGGTGGACGGGGCGGCCGGGCGCGTCGACATCCTGGTCAACACCGCGGGCGGCGTGTCGGGGCAGGTGATGCGCCCGGTCGAGGAGGTGTCGGACGAGGCGTGGCGCGAGATCTTCGCGGTCAACCTCGACGGCGCGTTCCACTTCACGCGCGCGGTGGCGCCCGCGATGAAGCGGGCCGGCCGTGGCGCGATCGTGAACATCTCGTCCGGCGCCGGCCGGTCCTACAGCCTCACCGGTATCCAGGCCTACGCGAGCGCCAAGGCGGGCCTGATCGGCTTCACCCGGCAGACCGCGCGGGAGCTGGGGCGCCACGGCATCCGGGTCAACTCGGTCGCGCCCGGCTTCATGCGCACGAACCCGGCCACCGAGGTCCAGTGGGAGGCGATGGGAGCCGACGGGCAGGCGCGGCTGATGGACTCGATCGCGCTCGGGCGTCTCGGCGCGCCGGAGGACGTGGCGCGCGCGGTGGTCTTCTTCGTCTCGGACGACGCGGGCTACGTCACCGGGCAGACCATCAGCGTCGACGGCGGGCAGTGGATGCTCGGCTGAGCCATGCGCCCAACGAGGCAGCTCGGCCGAGCGTTCGCGATGGCGCTCGGAGTCCTCCTGGCCCTGACCGTCCTCGCCTTCGTCTCCGACGACGTCGACCCGGAGGCGTTCTCTCGCTCCCGCCCCGCCGACGATCTGGACCCGGCTTCTGGCCGCCGGGGTGGCGCCGGCCCCGGTCGCGCCACCCAGGTTGCCGGCCGTCGTCGACGCCGACTCCCGCGCTCCTCCGCGCGCCTGATCCCTCCGGAAGCGCCGATCCGCCGGCGAACGGGCTTGCCCGCGGCCGGCCCACACCCGACCGAGGGAGGCGCATATGCGCGGCACGACGATGGTCACCACGATGGCCCTGCTCTGCCTGTCCGGCTGCATCACCATGACGCCGGAGGCGCGGATCCGGAACGAGGTGTTCTGGGACGCGGCCAAGGAGTGCGAATCGCAGTACCACACCCTGCACCTCGACAACGTCGACCCGGGCGGGCACCTCACCATGCACGCCGACGCGGAGACGCGCATCGAGCTCGCCGCGTTCCGGAAGTGCTACCGGGAGGCGGTGCATACGCGCGTGGAGCAGCGCCGCCGGGCCGGCGAGCCGATCCCGGACACGCTCCTCGAGGAGCCGACCACGGAGATCGACTGACTCGCCCCGTGCTAGACTGGCGCCCGCATGGCCAACGAGCACGGCCGCCTGCCCAAGGCCGATCCGGAGGGGCTCGATCCGGCGCTGCGGCGCCGTCTCGAGGTCTGGCTCGCCAAGGCCTACCGGGACGACAACCTCTTCCTCACGCTCGCGCGCCGGCCCGCGGTGCTGGACCTGTTCCTCTCGTGGGTGTCGTTCATCTACGCGGGCGGCTCGAGCCTCGATCCCGGCCTGGTCGAGCTCTGCCGCATCCGGCTCGCCCAGGGCAACCGGTGCGTGCACTGAAGCCTCGCGCGCAGCGCATCGTTGGTGCGCAAGGGGCTCGGGGAAGACGAGGTGCAGCAGGCGCTCGGTGATCTCGACCGGGCCGCGCTGCCCGCCCGCACGGTGGCCGCGCTGCGGCTGGCCGACTGCCTGAGCGGCGAGCGGCCCGCGGTGGACGACGCGCTCTTCGCCCTGCTGCGGCAGCACTTCGACGAGGGCGAGATCCTCGAGCTGGGCGCCGCGCTGACCGTCGCCTCGGGCTGGCAGCGCTTCATCGAGGCCTTCGGCATCCGGCCCGACAACTGGAGCGAATCCAGTGCCGCTCCCCTGGGAGCGCTGATCGGCGAGCGCCCGGCCGGGTCGCGCTACTCGCCGATGTCCTCCGCCCACAGGGCGGGGTTGGCCGCGATGAACCGGTCCATCAGCTCCCGGCAGCGCGCGTCCTGGACCACCTCCACCTTCACGCCCCGGCTGCGCAGCAGGGCCTCCTCCCCCATGAAGGTGTGATTCTCGCCCACGATCACCCGCGGGATGCCGTAGAGGAGGATCGTCCCGCTGCACATCGCGCACGGCGAGAGCGTGGTGTAGATCGTGGACTCGCGGTAGACACGGGCCGGCTGCCGGCCCGCGTTCTCGAGCGCGTCCATCTCGCCGTGGAGGATCGCGCTGCCCTTCTGCACCCGGCGATTGTGGCCGCGCCCGAGAATGCGCCCCTGGTGCACCAGCACCGATCCGATCGGGATGCCGCCCTCGGCGAAGCCGGTCTCGGCCTCCTCGAGGGCGGCCCGCAGGAACTCGTCCATCCGTGCGCTCCGCGCTACCGGCCGCTGCGCATCGCCTGCGGCACCGCCACCGGCTCGGTGCGCCGGCCGAGGACCAGGTAGAGCCCGCCCGCCACCACGATGCCGACCAGCCAGCTCAGGTCCGCGCCGGAGAGCAGCTTGGTCGAGATCGGCCCCTGCAGCGCCGGCACCAGGCCGTCCTCCACCGACCAGCCCGCGGCGAGGCCGGCCACGAAGGACACGATCGCGCCCCAGTTGACGTCGCCGTAGGCGCTGCGCTAAGGATCCTGTACAGCTCCGCGACGTCGATCCGACCGTGGCGCGCGATGAAGAAGTCGGCGAGGACGACGCCGGCCCACGGACTCATCCACAGCAGCAGGCTGATCATCCAGTTGTCGAACGCCTTGGCGAACGACGGCTGGGCCAGGAAGTACAGGGTGACCACGTAGCCGACGATGCCCGCGACCAAGGCGATCGCGGTGCGCGACACCCGCATTCCCATGCTGAGCGCGGCCAGCGCGGCCGAGTAGACGTTCAGGATGTTGGTGGCCACCGGACCGTGCAGGACCAGCAGGAGGACCAGGAGGCTGGTGACCCCGCCGAACACCGTGCTCACCATCTTGGCCGGGTCGGTGTCCATGGTGGTGCTCGCGATGGTGGCCCCGAGGATGGCGAGCCACACCGTGGGGACGAACATGCCGACGTAGCTGTGCCAGAACACCGACGACGAGGGCACGCTCCGCGGCACGAAGCGGGAGTAGTCCGAGGCCCAGGTGACCCAGGAGATGCCCCAGCCCACCCCGATCGCGGTCGTGAGCAGGGTCAGCATCGCGAAGTGGGCCGCGGGCGGGAGCGAGCTGGTGAGCCCCCAGTTGACGACCCCCGGGCGCGTCCAGGCCAGCACGCTCATCAGGGCCATGATCACCACCGTGACCGGCACGGTGTACTTCTCGAAGGTGCGGATCGCGTAGAAGCCGTAGATGCCGATCAGCACCTGGATCACCATCACCACCGTGACGACGACGAAGTTGGTCAGCCACGTGTCGGGGATCCCGAACTGGCCGAGGATCGCGACCGCGATCTTCACCGGGAAGTAGGTGTTGACCCCGATCCAGCCGAGGGTCATGAGGAACATGAGCGCGCTCGGCAGGTACGCGCCGCGCCGGCCGAAGGCGGAGCGGCTCAGCACCATCTGGTTCACGCCGGTCTTGTGGCCCATCACCGTGAAGGCGGAGAAGATCGCGCAGCCCACCAGGTTGCCGAGCACGATGACCGCGATCGTCTCCCAGAGGCCGAGCTTGAGGACGATGCCGAGTGCGCCGAGGGCCCAGTTGATCGGGGCGATGTTGGCGCCGGCCCAGATCCACATCTGCTGCGGGCCGGTGGAGTCCTTGTCGGACTCCGGAATGGGTTCGATGCTGTGAACGTCGGCCCTGAGCTCGCTTCTGGCTTCGATCGCCATGGTGCCCCCCTTACCCGTGTCGGTGCGACTGGGCAATGCTGGGCTCGGACGACGCCGTCGCGGCCGGCGCGATACTGCTCCCGCCGGCCGGTCGATGTCAAGGCGAAGTCGGGCCGCCTTGCCCTGACGGGTCCGCCCCTCCTATACTCGCGCCGACCGCATGCGACGATACCTGACGCACCGCCTCCTCTCCGCGCTCCTGGTCCTGGTCGGCGTCTCCTTCGTGGTATTCCTCGCGCTGCACCTCGCGCCCGGCGATCCGGCCCAGGTCCTGCTGGGCCCGATGGCGACCCCGAGCGAACTGCGCAATCTCCGGACCCAGCTCGGCCTCGATCGGCCCATGATCGTGCAGTACGGGCGCTGGGCCGGGCGCGCGGTGCAGGGCGACCTCGGGCGCTCGATCATGCTGCGCCGGCCGGTGCTGCCGGAGCTGGCCCGCCGCTTCCAGGCCACGCTCATCCTGGCCGGCGGCGCGCTGGTGCTGGCCTTCCCGGCCGGGATCCTGCTGGGCGTGCTGGCGGCCACGCGGCCCGGAGTCGCCGATCGACCGCTTCTCCCGGGTCGTGGCGATGGTGGGCATCAGCATGCCCGCGTTCTGGGTGGGGCTGCTCCTGATCATCGGCTTCTCGGTGAAGCTCGGCTGGCTTCCCGGCACCGGCATGTACTCGCCGGCGGGCGACGGCGGCGCGCGGGACCTGCTCGCGCACCTGATCCTGCCCGCGGTCACCCTGTCGCTGGTGCCGCTCGCCATCGTCTCGCGGCTCACGCGCTCGAGCATGCTCGACGTGATCGCGCAGGACTACGTGCGCACCGCGCGCGCCAAGGGCGCCTCCGAGACGCGGGTGATCGGCTGGCATGCCTTCCGCAACACGCTGGTCGCCCTCGTCACCGTGCTCGGCCTGCAGGTGGGCTACCTGCTCGCGGGCGCGGTCTACGTGGAGACGGTGTTCGCGTGGCCGGGCATCGGCTTCATGATGGTCAACGCCATCCTCACCCGCGACTTCCCGCTGGTGCAGGGGGGCGTGCTGCTGATCGCGGCTACCTACGTGGCGATCAACCTGGCCACCGATCTCCTGTACGCGGTGGTCGACCCACGGGTCCGCCATGTCCACTGACGCGCCCGCGCCCGCCGCGCCCGCCCGGTCGGCGCCCGCGCGGAGGCGTCGGCGCGGCCGGGCCGCCGGGGCCCTGATCGTGGCGCTGGTGGCGGTGGTCGCGGCGCTCGCCCCGGCCCTGCCGCTCGCCGATCCCAACCGCACCCAGCCGAGCCGGCGCCTGGCCCCGCCGCTCAGCCCCGACCACCCGCTCGGCTCGGACCACCTGGGCCGCGACCTGCTGAGCCGCGTGGTGTGGGGCGCGCGCGTCTCCCTGGTGGTCGGCGTGCTCGCCACGCTCCTGGCCATGCTGGCGGGGACCGCGGTCGGGCTGGTGACCGGCTTCTACGGCGGCCTCACCGACAACCTGGCGATGCGCGGGATCGACCTCATCATGGCGTTCCCCTACATCCTGCTCGCGATGCTCCTGGTGGCCGCGCTCGGGCCGGGGCTCGTGAACGCGATGCTCGCGGTGGCGGTGGTGAACGTGTCGTTCTACGCGCGCGGGGTGCGCGCGGCGGTGCTGCTGCTGCGCGAGCAGGAGTTCGTGGAGGCGGCGCGCGCGGTCGGCTCCACCGAGGGGCGCATCCTGCGCCGGCACATCCTGCCCGGCATCGCGGGACCCATCCTCGTGTTCGTCTCGATGAACATCGGGGTCATGATCACCGAGAGCGCGGGCTTGAGCTTCATCGGCCTCGGCGCCCAGCCGCCCACCGCGGACTGGGGCACCATGCTGGCCGACGGCCGCCAGTTCATCACGGTGGCCGCGCACGTGGCCGCGATTCCGGGCCTCGCGATCTTCGTCCTGGTGCTAGGTTGTAACCTCTTGGGCGACGGGCTGCGCGACGCGCTCGACCCGAGATTGCGGTGACCCGGTTCTGGGCAGAGACCCCGCAGGAGGAGGACACCCGATGAGAGGATGGCGGAAGACGGTGGCGGTGACGATCGTGCTGCTCACGGCGCTGGCCGGCGCGAGCGTGCCGGAGGCGGGGGCGGCGGCCAAGACCCTCGTGGTGGGGCTCGTCGCCGAGCCGACCTCGATGGATCCCGGGCAGCTCACCGACATCAACTCGATGCGGGTGCTCTCGAGCGTGTACGACACCCTCGTGCGGTTCAAGGAGGGCTCCTTCACCCAGGAGCCGGGGCTGGCCACCGCGTGGAAGATGTCGCCCGACGGCCTCACCTACACGTTCACGCTGCGGAAGAACGTGAAGTTCCACGACGGCACCCCGTTCGACGCCGACGCGGTCAAGTTCACCTACGACCGGCTGCTCGATCCCAAGCACCCCCAGGCCGAGACCGGACCCTTCCCGTTCGCCTCGTTCTACTACGGGGCGATCAAAGAGGTCGCGGTGGTCGATCCGGGGACGGTGCGCTTCACCCTGAAGCAGCCGTTCTCGCCGCTGCTCAACAACCTGACGCTGAACACCGGGCGCATCGTGAGCCCGGCCGCGGTGAAGAAATACGGCAAGGAGTTCGCGAGCCACCCGGTCGGCACCGGCCCGTTCAAGTTCGTGTCGTGGGACAAGAACGTGCGCATCGTGCTGGAGGCGAACGCGGGCTACTGGGCCGGGCCCCCGAAGCTCGAGCGCATCGTCTTCCGGCCGCTGGTGGAGGAGCAGACCCGCGTGACCGAGCTGCTCTCGGGCGGCGTCGACTTCATCGTGGACGTGCCACCCGACAACGTGGCGCAGGTGCGGAAGGACGCCAAGCTCGTGTACTACGAGCAGCCGGGCCCGCACATCTGGTGGGTGACCCTCAACACCGAGAAGAAGCCGTTCAACGACGTGCGGGTGCGGCGCGCGGTCAACTACGCGGTGAACCGGGAGGCGATCGCGGGCGATCTCCTGAAGAAGACCGCCACCGCCGCCATCGGGCCGGTCCCGCCGTCGATCACGTGGGCGTTCACCGATCAGGTGACGAAGTATCCCTACGATCCGGCGCGGGCCAAGAAGCTCCTCGCCGACGCCGGGTATCCGAACGGTTTCCCGGCCGTGTTCTGGATCCCGGAGTCGGGCTCGGGCATGCAGTCGCCCAAGACCATGGCCCAGGCCATCCAGGCCGACCTGGCCGCGGTGGGGGTGCAGGCCTCGATCCAGACCTTCGAGTGGGGCGCCTATCTCAACAAGTACGGCAAGGGATTCGGTCAGGAGGCGGACATGGGCGCCATGTCCTTCATGCTCGACCCGGGCGACCCGGCCCCCATGCTGAGCCTGGTCATCGACGGCAAGGGGGGCTTCCGGGGTGGGGCCTACGCCAACCCGGAGGTGGACAAGCTGCTGGCCGAGGCGAGCCGCATCGTGGATCTCAAGAAGCGGGGCGAGCTCTACAAGCAGGTGCAGAAGCTGGTGGTGGACGACGCCCCGTGGATCTTCATCGACAACGCGGTCCAGAACGCGGCCGGCACCAGGAAGGTGTCCGGGTTCAAGCTCCACCCGTCCTTCTACCTCTTCTTCGACAAGATCTCGGTCGCCCCGTAGCCCGCTCTCCGCGGCCGCGCCGGCTCCCGGGGCCTCCGGGAGCCGGCGCCGGTCAAGATCTACTCGGTAACCGCGTTCGCCTTCCCGACCCGCGGCCCGCGCACCGCGCGCATTTGCGGTCTCCACGCCCTCGATCGCGAGGCACAGTCCTTGCTCTGTCCCTTGAGGCGACAATCTCGAGATGGAAGGGGACGACGTGAAGACGAAGCAGCTGAGCGAGCTGATCTACCAGATGCTGGAGACCGAGCGCGGAGGCATGCAGGTGTACGAGACCGCGCTTCGTTGCGTGGTCAACGACGAGCTACGGGAAGAGTGGGAGAAGTACCTGGACCAGACGAGGAGCCACGAGCGCATCGTGCTGGAGCTGATGGACAAGCTGGGCCTCGACCCGGAGCGGGAGACCCCCGGGCGCGGCGTGGTCCGGCTCATCGGCGAGTCGCTGGTGGGGGCGATGGAGATGGCGCGCAAGGAGGACTCGGCGGAGGCGGCCCAGCTCGTGGCCTGCGAGGCGGTGGTGCAGGCCGAGACCAAGGATCACCTCAACTGGGAGCTGCTGCACGAGGCCTCCGTGAAGGCGAAGGGCGACGAGAAGAAGGCCCTCGTCGCCGCCTACGAGCAGGTCGAGGAGCAGGAGGACGAGCATCTCTACCACTCCACCGGCTGGTGCCGCGAGCTGTGGATCGAGTCGCTCGGCCTCCCGGCGGTCCTCCCGCCGCCCGAGGAGGAGAAGGAAGTCAAGACGGCCATCGGCGCGGCTCGCGCCAAGAAGGCCCGGAAGGAGATGCTGTGATGGATACCGTGCTGCGCAAGAGCGGAACCGTCCTCGCGGTGCTGGCGGTGATGCTGCTGATGGTCGCCTGCCAGTCCACCACCGGCCGGACGCTCGGCGAGAACATCGACGACACCGGCATCACCGCGGCGGTGAAGGCCAAGCTGGCGACCGAGAAGATCTCCACCCTCACCCGCATCGACGTGGACACCAACCAAGGCGTGGTCGCGCTGAACGGCACCGTGCAGACCGAGGCCATGAAGGCGCGGGCCGAGCAGATCACCCGCCAGGTCAAGGGCGTGCGCGACGTGATCAACAACCTGCGCATCCAGGCGGCGGCGCGGTAGGCGCCGCCCGGGAGGCGGGTGCCGTCGCGCACCCGCCTCCCGTCTACGGGGTGGACGCCGGCGCGCCGGGCGGATCACGAGGGCCCACACGCTCGCCGCGTAGAGGGCGAGCGGGACCGTCACCACCGCGACCACCGCCCCGCTCGAGAGACGGGCGCGGCCCGTCGCGTAGTCGGCCGCGACGGCGAGCCCGGCCCCCACCGCGGCGGTGGAGGCGAAGATCACCAGGTGGCCGTAGCCCCACACGAAGGCGGCGCGGCTGCTCACCAGGACGTGATGGGCCGGCTCGTCGAAGTAGAGCCACCACATCGCGAACAGGACCAGGATCCCGCCTCCGATCACCGCGAGCAGGGCGGGAGTGACCGTGGCCGCGTCGACCGCGGCCTGGATCGCCATCGACGCCGAGAGCACCGACTCGCCGAGCACGATGAGGGTGAGCAGCCCGAACCGCTCCGCGATGTGATGGGGGTGCCAGCTGGTCGGCCGGTGCCACTCGGCCCAGACCGGCACCAGCAGCTCCGCGGGGGCCAGCACGAGCCAGCCCGCCAGCCAGCCGTCGGTGGGGACCGCGAGCAGGGCCGAGCCAGCCCAGCTGGACCAGGGTGAGCCCGATCGCGTAGCGCACCGCGGTGCGCCGGCCCGCGCGATCCGACGCCGCGGCCCGGAGCCAGAGCGCGACCAGCCCGACGCGCATGATCGCGTAGCCCGCGGTGGCGACGTGGAAGTCGCGCTGCTCGAACGCGCGGGGCACCCCGGCGGCGAGGACCAGCACTCCCGCGATCTGGACGAGGACCGCGAGCCGGTAGGGAACGTCGTCCGCGTCGTAGGCCGACGCGAACCAGGTGAAGTTCATCCAGGCCCACCAGATGGCGAAGAAGACGAGCGCGTAACCCAGGATCGCTCGGCCCCAGCGGGCCTCGCTCAGACCGTGGTGCAGGTGAGAGGAGGCCTGGGCCACCGCGACCACGAAGCAGAGATCGAAGAGCAGCTCGAGCGGGGTGGAAACACGATGGGCCTCGTCGGGATCCCGGGGCCGCATTCCGCCCGGCGGCTTCATGGCAAGCGAGAGCGTAGCACGCGCCGCTCCCGCCTCCGGCGGTGGCGGTCTAGCGCCGGCGCTCGAGCTCCAGATCGGTGCGACGCAGGTGCTCGAGCTGGGTCTTGACCCGCGCCGTCTCCTCGTCGCGCGCGATCAGATCGCCGAGCACCGCGCGCCAGGCGCGCGCCTCGCTCTCCCAGCCGCTCTGCGGATATTCGGACAGGAGCCGCGAGAACGCGGCGTGGGCCGCGCGGTAGCTGCGGAGCGCGCTTCCCGGAGCCGCCTGCAGGCGCCCGAGCCCGTAGAGAGCGGAGGCGGAGGCCGGGTCCGCCGGGTACTCCCGCAGCACCCGCTCGTAGACGCGGAAGGCCTCCTGGCTCTCGCCTCGCGCGACGAGATCGTCGGCGTGGCCGACCAGCCGGGCCGCGGCTCCGGATCCGCCGCGGCCGGGCGGGCCGCCGGTCCACGGGGTGGGACGGGCGGTGGTGCAGGCGACGAGCAGGAGGAGGATGGGGAGCGCGCGGAGACCCCGCGTCACGCCGCGGCCCTCGCCTTCGGCAGCTCGACGGTGAAGCAGCTGCCCTGGCCCGGGGCCGAGTCGACGCTCACCGTCCCGTGGTGGGCCTCGACCAGGCCCTTGACCACCGCCAGGCCCAGGCCGCTGCCCTGCCGGCGGCCGTGGGCCTGACGGTACGGCTCGAAGATCGACGCCAGGGCCTCCGCGAGGGATGCCGACGCCGGTGTCGCGCACCTGCAGCTCGAGATGGTCCCCGGCCTCGGCGAGACGCAGCGTCACCGACCCGTCCGGGGCCGTGAAGTTGACCGCGTTGCCCAGCAGGTTGATGACCACGCGCACCAGGCTGCCCTCCTCGCCCAGCACCGTGAAGTCGTTGCCTTCCGCGGCCAGGGTCAGGCGGACGCGCTTGGCCTCCGCGACCGGTCGCAGCTCGTCCATCGCGCGCGTGACCGCGCCGAGCGCGTCGACCGGCCTGGTGTCGAGCGGTACCGCGAGGGCGCGCAGCCGCGTGAAGTCGAGGATCTGGTTGACCATTCCGAGCATCCGCGCCGCACTCGCGTCGATGAGCTGGGCGAGCCGCACGCCCCGGGGGTCGATCGCTCTTCCGGGCCCGCTCCTGCAGGGTCTCGGCGGCGAGCCGGATCGCGGAGAGCGGATTGCGCAGGTCGTGGGAGACGTGCGAGAAGAACTCCTCCTTGAGCCGGTCGACTTCGCGCAGCCGCTCCGCCATCAGATCGAAGGACCGGCTCAGCTCACCGATCTCGTCGCGGTCCGGCACCGACAGGGGACCGGTCCACGTCCCGCTCGCGAGCGCCGCGGTGGCGGCGGACAGCCGCCGCAGCGAGCGCGTCATCCGGAACGCGAGCCACGCGCTGGCCGCGAGGGTCAGCGCCAGGCTGGTCAGGAGCGCGGCGGCCACCGTGTGCCACGTCCACGTCTCGAGCTCGCGGGCCCGGGCCTGCGAGTGGGCGAGCGCGGTCTCGGTGGCCGTGGTCATGGCCGCGAGCGCGGTCTCCACCCGCTGGGTGGCGTCCCGCGCCGGTCCTTCCGCGAGGCGCAGCGCGGCGCCCGAGCGGGCGGAGGCGACGAGCCGCCGCTCCTCCTCGACGTGGGTGCGATAGTCGTCGAAGGCGACCCGGACCGCGGCGTGGGCGGCGCGCTCCTCCGGCGTCTCGAGATACCCGGCGACCTCGTCGCAGCTCGTCGGTCATGCGGGCCGCGCGCTCGCTCCACGCCCGCGCGTAGTCGCGGTCCGCGAGCACCAGGGCCCGCGTCTCGAGGCGCACCAGGCCGTGCAGCGTCTCGCGCAGATCACCCTGCAGGCGCAGCGCCGGCACCGAGCGGGTGGCGATCTCCTGGTTGACCGAGACGAGGCGCTTGACGGTGAGCAGGCTCCACCCGACCGCGCTCGAGAGCGCGACGATGGCGAGGGCCGAGACGAGGAAGATCTTGGGGCCGAGTCGCATGGGCGGTAGCGCCGTTCCGGCCGCGGGACCCTACGCGCTTGCGTTGAGCAGCACGGTCACCATCTGCCGTACGACCCGCAGCGGGAACGGCTTCTCGAGGATGGGATCGGTGGTGCCGCGGAGGAAGTCCGCGTGCTCGGCGGCGTTGCCGGTCATGAAGATGACCCGGGGCAGCTTGGTGGCGAAGCGGACCGGGAAGTGGTGGCGCGTGCGGAGCATCTCGTACAGCGACGGCCCGTCCATGCGCGGCATCCGGAGATCGCTCAGGACGAGATCGTAGGGCTGGCGGTCGAGCAGCGCCAGGGCCTCGGTGCCGTCGCAGGCGCCGTCGACGGTGTGCCCGTCGCGCGTCAGGGCGACGGTGAGCACCTCCCGGAGGGCGTCGTCGTCGTCGACGACGAGGATACGGCGGGTCGCGCGCTCTGCTGACATGCCCAGTACGTATGCACCACGAGTGCCAGCCCATTTAGCTCGCCCCGTCGATGGTTTACGGTCCGGGCGATCCTACCGGGTTACGCGGGCGAGTCCGATCTCTGACAAGGCACGTCAGTCGGCTGCAGCCGGCTCTGGGCGAACAGCAGATCGCGAGCCAGCTGCGGCACCGGATAGGCGGCGAATCCGGTTGCCACGCGCACCCGGGCGAGGGCGCAGGCCTCCTCGTCGAAGAAGCGCGCGATGGACCGGAGGGCCTCGTGGATCTCGCCGCGCCGGGCCCGCGCCCCCGCGTGGTCGACCAGGCGCAGCGCGAGGGCCTCGAGCGCCGCGCGCGACTCGCCGCGCAGGAGCCCCGCCCACGCGGCCGCGCTGCCCGCGGGCAGCCGACGGAAGCCGCGGACCACCGAGTGGCGGGCCGCGCCGAGCCGCCGGCAGCGGTGGCGCGGCACCGGGTGGCCGACGTAGCGGAGCAGCTCCACCAGGCAGTAGAACGCCTCGCGGGTGACGTCGCGGGAGCGGAAGGCCCCGTGGAATGCGACCGCCGGGAAGGCCGCCGGCGACGTGGTCAGGCAGAAGTAGGTCTCGTCGCCCTCCACGTGGAGCCCGACGAACGGGTAGAGGAACGGGTACGCGCTCGCCACGTTCCGGGGTGGGCGCAGCGCCTGGATGAGCCGGATCTCCGCGAGCGCGGCGGCGAGCGGGGACTCGCACACCTCCCAGGTGATGCGGGCGGCGGCGCGCACCAGCGCGCGGCGCTTGCGCTCCTTCTTGCGGCGGCCGGCCAGACGGTACTGCGCGAGGCGCCGGCGGAGGTTCGCCGCCTTTCCGACGTAGAGCAGGCCGCCCGCCGCGTCGTGGAAGCGATAGACCCCGGGCGCGGTGGGCACTCCGGCCAGGAAATCCGCGCCGAACGTCCGATCGAACGCGCGCACGTGGGCATCCTCTCAGGAGCCGCGCCCGCCCCGCGAGCTATTTCGGGTACCATCAGGTCGCCATGTCCCTGACCGTCCGCTTCGTGGGCTCGGGCGATTCCTTCGGCAGCGGCGGGCGCTTCCAGACCTGCATCGTGGTGGACGGCCCGCGCTCCCGCTTCGCCATCGACTTCGGCGCCTCGTCGCTGATCGCGCTCGCCCAGCAGGGGATCGAGCACAACTCGCTCGACGCAATCCTGCTCACCCACCTGCACGGGGACCACTGCGGCGGCGTGCCCTTCCTGCTGATGGACGCGATGCTCGCGGCCCGCCGCACCCGCCCGCTCGTCATCGCGGGCCCGCGCGACCTGCGCCCGCGCCTGGACGCCCTCCGCGAGGCGCTCTTCCCCGGCTCGGGGGCGATGACGCCGAAGTTCCCGATCGAGTGGATCGCGATGGAGCCGGGCCGGCCGCAGCCGGTGCTCGACCTCGTGGTGACCCCGGAGCACGCCCGGCACACCCGCGAGACCAATCCGACCGCGCTCCGCGTGCAGGTGGGCGACCGGGTGGTGACCTACACCGGCGACACCGAGTGGACCGACGACGTGGCGCGCGCCGCGCGGGACGCGGACCTACTGATCGCGGAGTGCTACTTTCACGACAAGCCGGTGAAGTGGCACCTGAACTATCCCGACATCGCGGCGCGGGCCGGCCGGGTCGGGGCGAGGCGGGTGATCCTGACCCACATGAGCCGCGAGATGCTCGCGCACGCGGCCTCGGTGCCGGAGGAGTGCGCGTACGACGGGCTGGTGGTGACGGTCAGCTCGGCGGCCGACCCGCGGCCGGGCGGGCGGCGCCGCGGGGTGGAGCGCCTCGAGCGCATCCGAGGTGCCCCGGTAGATCGGATAGAAGCGCGTGCTGAACGCGGTGTCGCCGCCCTTGTAGTGACCGAGCTCGTGGCCCAGGACGCTGCGGAGCTCGTCCACCGTCATGATCCGGCAGAGCGGGAGCGAGACGAACATGGTGCGGCCGCGCCGCTCGTCGTCGAGGGTCCGCACCGTGGACGCGGTCACGAAGAAGTTCGGCTGGAGGCCGACCACGATGTGATCCGGCGGGGCCACCGCGACCGACCGCGCGACCGCCTCGGCCAGACTCCAGAGCGCCGGCTGCTCCTCGCGGGAGACGCTCCGACCGATCACCCGGGTCGTGGCGGAGCGCACGAGTCCGAAGGACACGCGGGCCATCGACTGCATCCCGATCAGGGCCCCCAGCCCGATCGCGAAGAGGATGTACACGTGCACCTGCCCCACCAGGAGGCTCTCGCCCAGGTAGACGGTCGCGATGGCCAGCGCGCCGTGCGCGGCGATGAGGAGGACCAGGAAGAGGTTCGTCAGGTAGAGTCCCGGTCGAAAGACGCGCGCGATCAGGAGCCGGCTCCGCCGGGCGAGCCGGCCGGCCAGCGCGATCAGGCCGAGCCAGCCGATGCCCGCGCTCGCGGTTGCCAGCGCGGCCCCGGCCAGGGCGGAGACGAGGGTCAGGCTCGAGCAGATCGAGACGTTGGCGGAGCGGAACTCCTCCCGGCCGCAGGCCTGGCGCAGTGAGATGGCGGGGAGCCGCGCGACCTGGGGATTCGGGGCCTGCCGGGCGAGGGCTTGCTGCCAGTCGGCCTCCCACCGCGAGAGCAGCAGGGAGGCGACGACGAAGGCGAGGGCGGGGACGGCGATCAGCATCAGTAAGAGGCGGCCCGGTGAGCCCATGGATCCTCCTCTTGCGCGGCCGATTGACCAAGGGTCAGGGGATCAGGGGACGGGACGCTCCTTTCCGGGTGAGCGGTAGCGCTGTGCCGCAGTCTAGCAGAGCCGGGCTAGATCTCCCCGAAGCCGGGACGCACCTGGGGCTTCGCGCCGGCGCCGCGGACTCGCGCTCGCCCTCGTCCACGCTCGGCCACGGACCGCTTCGCTCGGCAGCGGGCGCGCTGAGCCAGACTCCCGCCCGCTGTCCCGCGAGATAGGCGATCGGGCTCAGGAACACCACGGTCAGGACCAGCACGGCTGCCAGGGCCATTCGTCTCGGGGTCATCGACGCCCTCCTGGGGCGCTTTCAGAGCAAGCACCATTCCAGGAGAATCACACAGATTTTCCAGGCCTTTACGAGTGTGCAACGCGCGATAGAGGCAGGGATTTACCCCTTGTCGGCAGGGTTTCTCCCAGGCCGGACGGGCAGCTTCCTCGTGGCTACCGGCTCCTCGCCGACTCCTCGCGGGCCGCCCGGATCAGCGGAGGGTAGGCGTAGGTCGGCAGCGAGCAGCCGGGGGCCAGGATGAAGCGGGTCTCGCCGCCGGCCGCCAGCGCGGCGCGGACGCCGTCGCGGGCCAGCCGGGCGGAGCTCTCGACGAACCGCGCGTGATCGAGGCCGGTCATGAGCGTGAAGCGGGGTGCGCCGGCGGGCTTCCGCGATCGAGGGTCCGCCGTTCAGATCGGCCCACGACAGCGCGTGGACCGGGTAGTCCACGAGGCGATCGAAGTAGAGCCGCTCGCCGTGGGCGTGGAGCACGTGGCACTCGCCGCGACCGCGGATGGCCTCGAGGAAGGCCAGGTCGAAGGGCCGCATGAACCGCTCGTATTGCTCGGCCGTCACGCTCTCCGCGGTGGCCGGCACCGAGAGGAAGATGCCGGCCGCGCCGCGCTCCAGGCTGGCCTGGGCGTAGCGGATCAGGTTGTCGTTGACGATCCGGAGCGCGGCCTCGAGGGCCTGCGGCTGCTCGGCCATCAGCCCGGGCATCGCCTCGCGCACCAGATTCCGCTTCAGCGTGTTCCAGGCGTTGAACACCGTGTCCACGAAGAGGGCCCGGTCGCGAAGGGCGCGGGCGACCAGCTCCACCGTCTGGAGCTGGGTGCCGAACGGGGTCTTGGTCGGATCGAACGGCTGGAGCCGGGCCAGGTCCTGGGCGGTGGCGACCACCTCGAGGCCGGCCGGCATCGGGTAGTCGTAGTCGTTCATGAGCTTGAGCAGGTCGAGATCGTAGTGGTCGAAGAACTCGAGGTGCACCTGCGCGGTGCGCTCGGCGGGGGCGTGCTGGTTGCCGAAGTGATACCAGACGGTGAAGGGGGCCCGGTCCACCGGGCCGGCCCGCCAGGGTCGCCCGCACACGCTCGATCTTGTTCATGGCGGAAGTTATAGCACGCGGTCTCCCTTGACAGCGGCCGCGTCCGGAGGCAGAGTCACCGCGTTTTCGAGCCCCGCGTGCTGGCAAGGGAGTCATGCACCAGGATCGGGTCGCGGGATGTGTCTCCTCCGCCCGTTCCGGCCACTCGGATGGCCGGCGCTCATCGTCCGCCCACCTGCGCCCCCCGTAGCGTCCCCGTCCCCGCATCTTCGGAGCGGGCTCCACTTCTCCCTGACCTGTCCTCACCCACAAGGAGGTGCGTATGGACCGACGGGACGATCGACGGCAGTTCCTCAAGGCTGGGCTTGCGGCGGGCACCATGGTCGGTGCCGCCGGCCTCGAGGGCATTCTCGCGGCGCGCCGCGCGCCCGCTTTCGCGCAGAGCACCAAGATCCACCTGCTGCAGTGGGTGGACTTCATTCCCGAGGGCGACGTCGAGGTGCGGCGCCAGGTCGCCGAGTACACCAAGCAGACCAAGGTGGAGGTGGTCTTCGAGACCATCAACGCCAACGATCTCCAGGCCCGCATCACCGCCGCGATCCAGTCGGGGGCGGGGCCGGACCTGATCCTGATGCTCCACAACTGGCCGCACCTCTACGCCAACGCCCTCGTCGACGTCTCGGACCTGAGCGACTGGAAGACCAAGGACCAGGGCGGCTACTACTCGCACTGCGAGGTGGCGACCAAGGTGGGCAGCCAGCGCCTCGCGCTGCCGTACGGCACCGGCGGCATCCTCACCGCCTACCGCAAGTCGTGGTTCGCGGAGGTCGGCGCCCCGCAGCCGCCCAAGACGCTCGACGAGTACCGGAAGATCGGGACCGCGCTCAAGAAGAAGGGCCGCCCGATCGGCCAGACCCTCGGCCACACCTTCGGGGACGCCCCCGCGTGGACGTATCCGCTCCTGTGGACGTTCGGGGGCGCCGAGACCGACGCCTCCGGCCGCAAGGTGGTGATCAACTCGAAGGGGGCGATCGAGGCGGTGAAGTGGATGACCGCGTTCTGGAAGGACGCCTGCGACGAGGGCGCGCTCGCCTGGGACGACACCAACAACAACCGGGCCTTCCACGCGGGCGAGATCAGCGCCACCAACAACGGGGCCTCGATCTACATCTTCGCCAAGCGCAACCCGGACAAGATCAAGGACGAGCGCGGCGAGCCGATGTGGCGCGACATCGAGCACTTCGCGATCCCGGCCGGGCCCAACGGCACCACCCCGCTCTACCTCGTCTCGTTCGCCCACGGCCTCATGAAGTACTCGAAGAACCAGACCGCGGCGCGCGAGTTCCTCAAGTGGTTCCATTCCAAGGAGCAGTTCGGCAAGTGGTTCGAGATCGAGAACGGCTACAGCGCGGGGGCCACCACCTACTGGGAGACCCACCCGATGTGGGACAAGGTGGACGAGGCGCTCAAGGCGTTCCGCCTGGCCCCCCGCGGCTCGCGGATGTTCGGCTACGCGGGGCCGCCGAGCGCGAAGGCGGCCGAGGCCTACTCCAAGTACATCATCACCGACATGTACGCGAAGGCGGTGCAGGGCATGTCGGCGGAGGACGCGGTGAAGTGGGCGGAGACGAGCTGAAGAAGGTCTACGAGGGGTAGTCGCGACGACCGCCGGGCGCGGACGACCCGCGCCCGGCGAGCCCGCGCCTAGCGGGCCTTCTCGCGGTCGATCAGCACCCGGCGCAGGATCTTGCCGGAGGCCGACTTCGGGATCTGGTCGATGAACTCGAGGTCGCGGATGCGCTTGTGCGGGGCGACCCGCTGGGCCACCCAGCCCATGATGGCGTCGGCGGGAGTGGCCTTCGAGGCCTCGTCGGGCTTGAGCACCACGTAGGCCTTCGGCACCTCGCCCGCCTCCTCGTCGGCCTTGCGCACCACCGCCGCGTCCAGGATGGCCGGGTGCGTGAGCAGCAGCGCCTCGAGCTCGGCGGGGGCCACCTGCAGGCCCTTGTACTTGATCAGCTCCTTGGTGCGATCGACGATGAAGAAGAAGCCCTCGTCGTCCACGTAGCCGACGTCGCCGGTGTGGTACCAGCCGTCGCGGTCGATGGACTCCGCGGTCTCGCCGGGGCGGTTGAGATAGCCCTTCATGATCTGCGGGCCGCGGATCCACAGCTCGCCCTCCTTGCCCACCGGCAGCTCCGCGTCCGAGGCCCCGCCCGCGTCGACGATCTTCACCTCGGTGTTCGGCACGATGCAGCCGGCCGAGCCGGGCTTGAACGGGGCGTCGTGGGTCGGGCTCAGGTGGGTGACCGGGCTCGCCTCGGTCATGCCGTAGCCCTGGACCACCGGGCAGCCGAGCCGGGTGCTGAGCGCGCGCGCCATCTCCTCGCCGAGCGGGGCGGCCCCCGAGAACACGAGGCGCACGCTCGAGAGATCGGCCTGGGCCACCGCGGGGTGCTTCACCAGGCCGAGCACGATCGGCGGCACCAGGGGCAGGATCGTCACCCGATACTTCTGGATCAGGGCGAGGAACTCCATCATGTCGAAGCGCGGCATGACCAGGATGGTCCCGCCCCCGGCCAGCCCCAGCATCATGATCACCACCATGCCGTAGATGTGGAAGAACGGCAGCACCGCCATGGTGATGTCGCCCTCGCCGAAGCACTCGAAGTTCTTCATGCCCTCGGCCTGGCAGAGGTTCGCCACCAGGTTGCGATGGGTGAGCATCACGCCCTTGGGCAGCCCGGTGGTGCCGCTCGAGTACGGCAGCGCGACCAGATCCTCGGCCGGATCGATGGGGACCGCGCGCGGGGTGTCGCCGGCCCGGAGCAGGTCGGTGAACGACCGCGCGCCCTCCGCGGCGCCGAACACGAACACCTCCTCGACCTTGCTCTTGGCCGCCGCCGCCTTCGCCTTGTCCAGGAAGGCCGGCACCGTCACCAGGAAGCGCGCGCCGGAGTCGTTGAGCTGGGTGGCCAGCTCGTCGGCGGTATAGAGCGGGTTGACGGTGGTGTTGATCCCGCCCGCCATCGCCACGCCGAGGAACACCACCGCGTACTCGGGCAGGTTGGGGCAGTAGATGGCGAAGACCTGACCCTTGCCGAACCCCCGCTGCGCGAGGCCGGCCGCGGTGCGCCGGACGCCCTCGGCGAGCTGGCGATAGCTCAGGGTGCGGCCGGTGGGGCCGTCGATCAGGGCCGGCTTGTCCCCCAGGCGGGCGGCGTGACGCAGCACGTAGTCGGTGATCGAGACGTTCGGGATGGTGACGGGAGGGCTGGTCGAGATCATGGCCAGGTGAGCCTAGCGGCCCGCTCGGCTCCGGTCAAGCGCCCGCTTTGGCGAGCAGCGCGTCCAGCACCAGCGGGTCGATGGGCTTGGTCAGGTGGACGTCGAAGCCCGCCTCGCGCGAGCGCTGCCGGTCGCCGTCCTGGCCGTAGCCGGTGATCGCCACCAGGAGCACCCCGGGCGGCCCGGCCTCGCGCAGCCGCCGGGCGATGCTGTAGCCGTCGAGCCCGGGCAGGCCGATGTCGACGATCACCGCGTCGGGGCTGAGCGCCAGCGCGCGGGCCAGCCCGTCGGTCCCCTCGGCGGACTCGTGGACCTCGTGGCCCGCGTGGTCGAGCAGATGGCGGAGCATCTGCCGCGCGTCGTCGTTGTCCTCGATGATGAGCACCCGGCGCCGGATCGCGGCGCGCGGCATCTCCGGGACGAGCGCGCTCGTGTCCCCGGGTGGCCGGGCCGCGGGCAGGCGGATGGTGAACGCGCTGCCGCGGCCGGGACCTCCGCTGGCGGCCTCGATCCGGCCGCGGTGGAGATCCACCAGGCGCCGCACCAGGGTGAGGCCGATGCCGAGGCCGGCCTCCCGGCGGTGGAGCGTCGTCTGCCCCTGCACGAAGAGGTCGAAGATCCGCGGCAGCAGGTCGGGGTGGATGCCGGCCCCGGTGTCCTCCACCCGCAGCACCGCCTCCGCGTCCTCGACCGTCACCGCGACCGTCACCCGGCCGTCGGCGGGCGTGAACTTCAGGGCGTTGCCGAGCAGGTTGCCGAGGATCTGCTCGATCCGCGTCTCGTCCGCGTCGATCCAGACCGGGGCGGCCGCGCGGCACACGAGGGTCCGCCCGCGCGCGATCGTCGCCGCGCCGGCCACCGCGCGCCGCGCCACCGCCGCGAGGTCGATGCGGCGCAGGCTCAGGCTGACCTTGCCGGTGGCGAGCCGGGTGACGTCGAGCAGATCGTCGACGAGCCGGACGAGGTGCCGGACCTGGCGCCCGATGATGGCCCGCGCCTCGCCGCTCCGCTCGTCGAGCGGCCCGCACAGCTCGATGACGTGCAGCGCGGTCGTGATGGCGCCGAGCGGGTTGCGCAGCTCGTGGCCGAGCATCGCGAAGAACTCGTCCTTGGCCCGGCTCGCCGCCTCCGCCTGGGCGTGCGCCCGCTCGCGCTCGGCCTCGGTGCGCTTCCGCTCCCGCGCGTCGAGGCCGATGCCGACCCGGGTGTCGTCGGGCAGGCGCACGTTGGACCAGGACGTCTCGATGCGCTCGCCGGCGCGGGTGGTCATCACGAGGTCGCGCCAGCCGTCGGCGAGCGAATCCATGTAGTTGCGCACCCGGGCCCGGTAGATCGGGTCGGGGTAGCAGCGCTCCATCAGATCGACCTTGCGGGCCTCCTCCGCGGTCCAGCCGGTGACCCGCGTGAACTCGTGGTTCAGCCGCAGGACCTGCGCGTCGGGCTGGTACATCGTGATCATCACCGGGATCCGGTCGATGATGGTCTGGAGCAGGGAGATCTCCCGCTCCCGGCTCCAGGCCAGGCACGCCACCACCAGGGTCATGAGGGCCATGGTGGCCATGAACCCCTGGAGCACGAGCAGGGCGTGGCGCGGCGGGAGCGGCGAGAACGGCCCGAAGCCGCGCAGGGTGCCGTACACCGCCATGGCCGCCAGCACCATGAGCACGGAGGCGGCCTCGCGCCGCCCGAAGCGGTAGGCGGCCCAGAGCAGCGGCGGGATCGTCACGAAGGCGAGCGGGTACCCGCGCAGCTCGACCGGCCCGAGGCCGCCCCAGATGACCGCGGCGAGCGCGGCCACCGCCAGCAGCAGCGCGCCCAGCTCGATCAGGCGGGCGCGCGAGTAGCGCCCGGGCTCCCCGTCGGTGGTGGCCCACAGGAGGATCGGTGGGGCCACCAGCAGCGCGCCCGCCACGTCGCCGAGCGCCCACGTGAGCCAGATCGTGGCGAGGTCGATCCGCGGGGCGTAGCCCGCCACCGCGAGGCTGGCCACCCCGATGGAGGCGCTGACCGCCGCCGCGGGCAGCGCGGCGGCGGCGAAGGCGAAGACGTCGCGGGGCCGGTCGAACGCGCGCACCCCGGCGGCCAGCCGCTCGACCAGCCAGGCCCCGAGCAGCCCCTCGAGCGTGTTGCCGAGCGCGATGCCGAGCGAGGTGGCCACCGAGCCCGCGGTGGTCACGTTCACCACGAAGGCGCCGACCGCCACCGCCGGCCACGCCCGCCGGCCCAGCAGGAGCAGCGCGGCGAGCGCGATCCCGGTGGGCGGCCACACCGCGGTGGCGCTGGCGTGCACCGAGGCGAAGAGCAGGCCGAGCTTGCCGGCGAGGACGTAGACGACCGTCAGCGCGGCCAGCGAGGCCCACCATCTCGGTCCGGAGGTGCGCATCCCGCGCTTCCCTTCGACTATCTCAGGGTCCGTTCGAAGAACTCGGTCACGCGCCGAATGCTGTCGGCCCAGGCCTGCGGATCGCCGCCCGTGGTCGCCCCCCGTCCCGCGGGGGCGTTCATGTTAACGCGAGTGGCCACGTAGCGCACCGGCCGATCGCTGTCGAACGAGTGATGCGCCCCCGGGTAGACCACGATGTCCACCGGATGCTGCGTGGCCCGCGACGATCGCGCCAGCTCCACGCACGGCGCCGCCGGGGTCCAGTCGTCCTTCTCGCCGATCAGGATCAGGAGCGGGGCCACCGCCCGGTAGGTCCCGCTGCCGTCGCTCCGCCAGCTCCCGAGCGCGGCCCGGCAGCCCGGGTAGAGGGCCACCGCGGCCGCGAAGCCACCCCGCCGGTCCTGGGCGAGCGACTCCCCGCCGCTCTCCGGCGCCGCCATCACCGCCAGCGTGGTCGATCCGCCGTGCGAGCCGCCCATCACCCCGACCCGCCGGCCGTCCACGAACGGCAGCGACCGCGCGTGGGCCAGCGCGGCGTAGGCGTCGATCCTCCGCCGGGCGGGACCCACCTCGCCCCGGCTCGGCGAGGCGTCGGTGCAGACGCCGCCGGGGTGGCCGCGCGTGGAGAAGCTGTCCGGCATCAGCACCACGTAGCCACGCGCCACCAGCTCCCGGCTCCAGCGCCCGGGGGCGCCGCTCGAGCCGGGGCCGAGCCCGCTGCAGTCGTGCAGGATCACCACCGCCGGGAACGGGCCCGGCCCGTCGGGCCGGGCAATCACGATGGGGATCCGCTCGACGGCGCCGTTCGGTGCGGACGTCGCGAGCGTGCCCTCGGGGGCGGCCGCGGCGCAGGCGGTGAGCCCGCCCACCAGCAGGGCCAAGCCGAGCGCCCGGCGCGCGAGAAGGCCGACCATGGTGGCTGGATTCTATGTCACCCCGGCCTTGCGCACATCGTCGGCCTCTCGGCTAGCCTTGGAGCCCATGACGCGCACCCTCGACGACCGACCCATCCAGGGCCCCATGGTCTGGCACGGCCAGGAGCTGGCCCGCTCCACCGACTGGATCCGGCGCCTCTCGCCGGCCGCGATCGAGGAGATCGATGCCGCCCTCCAGGGGGTCGAGCGCCGCGGCCTGGCGTGGCCCGAGATCCGCAAGGCGGACTTCCCGCTGCCCGGCCTCTCCGCGGAGCTGGCCCAGGTCAACCGGGACCTCGAGGGGGGCCGGGGGCTCGTGCTGCTGCGCGGCCTGCCGGTGGAGCGCTACTCGGACGATCAGCTCCGCGCGATCTGGTGGGGGCTCGGCTGCCACCTGGGCACCGCGGTGCACCAGAACGCCCACGGCGAGCTCATCGGCGAGGTGCGCGACGAGCTGCGGCTCTACGGCGAGGTCGTGCAGCCCGCGGTGCCGAAGGGCGAGGGCGTCACCTCGCGGGCCAAGGCGCGCTCGAGCGGGCCGCTGCGCTGGCACACCGACCGGTGCGACGTGGTCGGGCTGCTCTGCGTGCGCGCCGCGCGCCGCGGCGGCACGAGCCGCGTGGTGAGCGTGCCCGCGGTGAGCAACGCGATCCTGGCCCGGCGGCCGGACCTGCACGCGCTGCTCTGCTCCGACTACTACCGGAGCCGACAGGGCGAGGAGGCGGGAGGCGAGGCCTCCTGCTACGCGATGCCGATCTTCGCCGCCCGCGACGGCAAGTTCACGACCCAGTACTCGCGCACCTTCGTGGAGGCGGCCCAGCAGATCGCCACCATCCCGCGGCTCACCGCCGCGCAGGACGAGGCGCTCGATCTCCTGGCCGAGGTCTGCGACGAGCACGGCTACGAGATGGAGCTGGGGGCGGGCGACATCCAGCTCCTGAACAACCACGTCGTCTACCACGGGCGCACCGCCTACGAGGACGCCGAGGGCCCGGGGCGCGACCGGCTGCTGCTGCGCCTCTGGCTGGCCCCGCCCAACAGCCGCCCCCTGCCGGACGGATTCGAGACGCTCTGGGGCAGCATCCGGGGCGGCGCGGTCCGGGGCGGCATCGCGCAGTCCGCGACCGTCCGGGCCTGACCCGCCTCCGCGCGCCGCCGCGCGACTGCCATGGGCACCGCGCTCGTCCGCGGGCGGTACGTGATCACCGGGGTCGACCAGGGCCGCGCGTCGGTGGTCGAGGACGGCGCGGTCCTCGCGCGTGACGGGGTCATCGTCGAGGTGGGGCCGGCCGCGGAGCTGATCCGCCGCGGGTCCGTCGATCAGACGCTGGGCTCGCCGGATCACGTGGTGCTGCCCGGCTTCGTCAACAGCCACCACCACGTGGGGCTGACCCCGTTCCAGCTCGGCTCGCCCGACCTGCCGCTCGAGCTGTGGTTCGCGAGCCGCCTGGCCGCCCGCGACGTCGATCCCTACCTCGACACCCTCTACTCCGCGTTCGACATGCTGGCCGCGGGCGTCACCACCGTGCAGCACCTCCACGGCTGGCGCGGGGCGCCGGCCGCGCGGGTCGCGGGCGTGGCGGAGCGCATCCTGAAGGCCTACGACGACGTCGGCATGCGGGTCTCCTACTCGTACGCCCTGCGCGATCAGAACCGTCTCGTGTACGAGGCCGACGAGGACTTCTGCCGCCGGCTGCCGCCCGTCCTGGGAGCGGAGGTTCGCGAATACCTCGCCGCCCAGACCATCCCGTTGCCGGATCACCTGGGCCTCTTCGTCGATCTCTGGGAGCGGGTGGGGCGGAACACGGGGGAGCGGGCGCGGGTGCAGCTCGCCCCCGCCAATCTCCACTGGTGCTCGGACGAGGCGCTCCGGTCCCTGCGCGACTACGCCGACAAGTACGACGTCGGCCTCCACATGCACCTGGTGGAGACGGCCTACCAGAAGGAGTACGCGCGCCGACGCACCGGCACCACCGCGCTCCGGCACCTCCAGGCGCTCGGGCTCCTCGGCCCGCGCATGACGCTCGGCCACGGGGTGTGGCTCACCGAGGACGACGTCGATCTCGCGGCCCGGACCGGCACCATGGTCTGCCACAACGCGAGCTCCAACCTGCGACTGCGGAGCGGGGTGGCGCCCCTCAACCGGTTCCAGGCCCGTGGGCTCCGTGTGGGGCTGGGGCTCGACGAGGCGGGCATCAACGACGATCGGGACATGTTCCAGGAGATGCGGCTCGTGCTCCGGCTCCACCGGGTGCCCGGCATGGACGAAGGGGTGCCGACCGCCGCGCAGGTCTTCGAGATGGCGACCGCGGGAGGCGCGGCCACCACCGGCTTCGGCGACCGCATCGGGAGCCTTGCGCCCGGCAAGGCGGCCGACCTGGTGCTGCTGCCGTGGGCGAGCCTCGCCGCGCCCTATCTCGATCCGGTCACCGCGCCGGTGGACGCGATCGTGCACCGCGCCCGCGCGGCCGCGGTGGACACCGTGATGGTGGCGGGGGAGGTGGTGCTGCGCGACGGGCGCTTCACGCGCGTGGATCGGGACGCGGTGCTCGCGGAGCTGGCCGCGACCCTGCGCGCCCCGCTCACGCCGGCGGAGGAGCGCCGGCGCCGGATCGCCCGTGAGGTCTTCCCGCACGTGCGGCGGTTCTACGACGGCTGGCTCGACGAGGCCCCGCGCGACCCGTTCTACGCGCCGAGCGCGCGCCGCTAGCCCGCGGGCCAGACCCGCCGAGCTATGGTCGCCACCCGCCGGAGCTTCGCCTCCTGCTGCGCGGGCGTGAGCGGGTTGCCCGCCTCGCCCGAGGCGAAGCCGCACTGCGGGCTCAGGGCCAGGCGCTCCAGCGGGACCTGACGCGCCGCCTCGCGGATGCGCGTCTCCACGAGCGCCGCGTCCTCGAGCTCACCCTGCTTGGTGGTCAGGAGCCCGAGCACCACGGTGGCCTCCGGCCGCACGTGGCGGAGCGGTCCGAAGTCGCCCGCGCGCGGGGTGTCGTACTCGAGGAGCAGACGATCGTACCGGGTGAGGCGTGGGAAGACCTCCGCGGCGATCCGCTCGTAGCCCCCGTTGGCGAGCCAGCGTCCCCCGGGCGCGTTGCCCCGGCAGATGTGGATGGCGCGGGTGACTCCGCGGACGCCCTCGAACACGGTGTCGTCGATCTCGGCGTCGGCGACCAGCTCGGCCGCCATGTCGTGGCCCCAGGCCTCGAAGGCGGCGCGGTTCTCCCCGTCCACGTGCCACTGGGCGTAGTTGGGCGCGTCCATCTGGATGTAGTCGCCGCCCAGCGCGATGATCCGCGGCACCACCTGCTCGCGCAGGTAGCCCGCGATCGCGCGGAGGAAGTCCTCCGGGGTCGGGTAGGCCGCGCGCGAGTACTCGGGGTGCCAGAAGATGCGGTGCCAGCTCGGGGAGGGGATCGTGAACTTGGACCGGGCCCGCGCGTTGGCCCGGAGGAACGCGTACTCGTCGCTGACCACGTCACGGGCGACCTGGATCGGCCGGGTGATGAAGGGTCGGGTGGGGCTCGTCCACACCTGGGCCCGACGGCCGTCCGGCTCCTTCCACAGCGACCACCAGCCCGGGTCGGCGGGGAGGAACTCGAAGCCCCCGAGTGGCGGCCGGCCGGCCGGGTCCTCCCGGAGCGGGATCGTGATGACCCAGGACGAGCGCCGGAGCTCACCGTCGGTGATCACGTCGAGCCCCGCGCCCTCCTGGAGCGCGATGGCCTCGCGGACCGCCTGGTCCTCGGCCGCCCGCAGGGCCTCGGGCGTGACCCGTCCCTCGCGGGCGCCCTGCCGCGCCAGGCGCAGGGCCTCCGGACGGAGCAGGCTGCCCACCACGTCGGCTCGGGGTGTCATCGGCGGTCCCTCGGGGGCCTCATCATGCCACACGGGGTGCTTACTTTAGTGGGCGTAGCCGTTGTACCATGTGGGCACCCGGGTGGTGTGGCCGTCCCCCCGCCGCCGCCCCCTCCACCGCTGGTTGATGGGCGTGGCGATTGTCCTCTAACTGCACCGAAAGGGTTCGTGCGCCATGAGCGTGTCCGTTGAGTAGGCGGTCACACCGCCGCCGGCATTCCGGTAATCGACCGCCGCAGGGGCAGGGACAGGGCCAAGGGCAAGGCCAGGGCCAAGGACAAGGGCAAGGGCCACGCGGGCCGATGCCCCCGCGCCCCCCTTCCCGACCTCCGGTTCCCTCCCTCTTCGAAGGCCTCACCGCGGTCCAGCCGTACGAGAAGCTGAAGCTCGAGACCACCGCCGATCAGCTGTCCATGCGGGCGCTCGACATGATCGCGCCCATCGGACGCGGCCAGCGCGGGCTCATCGTGGCCCCGCCACGGACCGGCAAGACCATCCTGCTGCAGCAGATCGCGAAGGCGGTCCTCGCCAACCACCCCGAGGTCGCGGTGATCGTGCTGCTGGTGGACGAGCGGCCCGAGGAGGTCACCGACTTCAAGATGCAGATCGGCAAGCAGTCGGAGATCGTGGCGTCGAGCAACGACAATCCCTACCGCCGCCACATCGAGGTGACCGAGCAAGTACTGGATCGCGCGAAGCGCATGGTCGAGGAGAAGCGCGACGTGCTGATCCTCTTCGACTCCCTGACCCGGATGACCCGCGCCTACAACAACGAGCTGTCCTCGCGGGGGCGCACCATGTCGGGCGGCATCGACAGCCGGGCCTTCCAGATGCCGCGCGCCTTCTTCGGGGCCGCCCGCAAGCTCGAGGAGGGCGGCTCGCTCACCATCATCGGCACCGTCCTGGTGGACACCGGCTCGCGGATGGACCAGATCATCTTCGAGGAGTTCAAGGGCACCGGCAACATGGAGCTCTACCTCTCGCGCGAGCTGGCCGACCGGCGCATCTTCCCCTCGTTCGACCTGATGCGGTCGGGCACCCGCCGGGAGGAGCTGCTCTTCTCCGAGGAGGAGATGAAGAAGATCCACCTGCTGCGCCGGGCCCTGTCCGGCACCAAGCCGCAGGAGGCGATGGAGGCGATGCTGGGACGGCTCAAGCTCACCGCCACCAACAAGGACTTCCTGAAGGGGCTGGGCGCCTAGCGCATCACCCCGACCATCTTGCCGACCATCTGGCGAAGCTGGCTCAGGGTGAAGGGCTTCTCGATGACCGGGATCCCGGTGGCGCGCAGGAACGGACCGTAGTCCGACGAGTTGGCCTGGGCGGTGACGAAGCAGATCCGCTTGAGGACCTGGGGATAGTCGCGCTGGACCTCCTCGTAGAGCTGCTGCCCGTCCATCTCGGGCATGCGGAGGTCGCAGAACACGAGGTCGAATCGGTTGCGCCCGATGAGGTCGAGGCCTTCCTTGCCGTTCTCCGCGGTGTGGACGTCGTGCCCCTCGATCTTCAGCGCGTCCGAGATCAGCTCCCGGACGGCACGCTCGTCGTCGATCACCAGGATTCGGGCTCGTCCCATGATGGTCCCCGTCACATGTTGACGTGGTCGCGGTTCCAGCTATTCTACGACGGGGGAGGGTGAGAACTCCAATGACCAGGCACCGGGCCGACCGCCGCGCCTTCGTCGCCACCGTGGCGACCGGCATGCTGCTGATGGGACGGCCCGCCGCCGCCCAGTCCCCGCCGCCCGCGCCGGCGCCCGGCGCGCCCCGGGTCTGGCGGATCGGCTTCCTCACCCCCTCCGCGGTGTCGCCGCGCGGGATCATGCCCGACATGCGCGCGAAGCTGCGCGAGCTGGGCTACGTGGAGGGCCGCGACCTCAAGTTCGAGATCCGGGCCGCCAACGAGGATTTCGAGCGCCTGCCCGATCTGGCCGCGGACCTGGTCCGCTCCGGGGTGGACCTGATCGTGGCGGTGTCCTCGCCCGCGATCCGCGCCGCCGAGAACGCGACCTCCACGATCCCGATCGTGATGCTGAGCGGCACCGATCCGGTGGCGGGCCTGTTCGTGGCGAGCCTGGCCCACCCGGAGGGCAACGTGACCGGGCTCACCACCTACGTGCCGGAGCTGGCCGGCAAGCGCCTCGAGCTGCTCCGCGAGTGCGTGCCGGACCTGCGCCGGGTGGCCATCCTGGCCAACCTTCGCAACCCGAGCAGCGCGGTCGAGGTGAGGGAGATGGAGACCGCCGCGCGCGCTCTCTCGATCGAGATCCACGTGCAGGACGCGCGCCTGCCCGAGCAGTACCCGGACGCCTTCACGAGCGTCGCGCGGGGCGGGTGGCGGGCCCTGGTGGTCACCGCGGACCCGGTGCTGTCGAGCAACCGGGAGCGGATCCTCCAGCTCGCGGCGCGCCATCGGCTGCCCACCATGTACGAGTGGAAGGAGATCGTCGAGATCGGCGGGCTCATGTCCTACGGCCCGAGCCTGGCCGAGGTCAACGGCCGGGTCGCGGTCTACGTGGACAAGATCCTGAAGGGGGCCAGCCCGGCCACGCTGCCGGTGGAGCGGCCCACCCGCTTCGAGCTCGCGGTCAACCTCAAGACCGCGGCCAGCCTGGGTCTGAAGTTCCCCGCCGCGCTGGTGGCCCGCGCGGATCGCGTCGTCAAGTAGCGCCGCGCCGGCGCGCCCGCGTCAGGCGCGGGGCCGCGGGAACACGAACTTCTGCTCGGCCACGTCCCGGGGCCACACCACGCGCGGCGCCTGCCCGAGGATCTGGAGCATCGCGGTGGAGGCGTTCGGGTTGTCGCCCATCTCGTTGAAGACCACCGGGCCGGTGGAGACGGTCACCCCGCCCGCGAAGGACGTCTTGCGGATCGCGGCCACCACCGCGTCGGGATCGGTGGAGGCGGCGCGCTCGAGCACGTCCGCGATGACCTGGATCGCCTCGTAGGCGTAGGCCCCGCTCGCGTCGAAGTGGCGCCCGCCCGAGCGCTTGGCGTACTCCGCCGCGATCTTCTGCGTCTCCGGCTTGCGGTAGTTCGCGTAGACCGTGCAGTCCATCACGTACTCGAGCTTGTCCTTGAGCTGCTGGATCTGCTTCGTCTCGTAGAGGCCGGGCGCGCCCGGGCTGATGATGCCCATGAGGTCGGCGCGCTGCCGCGCCAGCTCCTCGAGCAGGAGGATCGCGGTGGCGGGACGGGTGACCGGAGCGAGCACGTCCGGTTTGGCCGAGCGGGCGCGGGCCACCTCGGTGGAGAGATCGACCGCGTTCTCGGGGTAGGGGATGACGTCGACCACCTCGTAGCCGGGGCTGGCCGCCTTCAGCGCGGCCTGGAAGCTGTCGGTCTGGGTCTTGCCGAAGAGGTCGTTGCTGTACATGAGCACGATCCGCTTCGGGCTCACCCCCGCCTCCCGGAAGATCTCGGTCATGTAGCGGACCGCGTTGCGGCCGAAGGTGACGCTGCCCGGGAAGATCCGGTAGACGTACTGGGTCTTCTGCTGGCCCTCGCGCACCGACCTGGCCGCGTTGGCGGTGGGGGCGTCCGCCGCCGAGATGTCGATGACGTAGGGCACGCGCCGCTGCTGGGCCAGGAGCGAGAGCGTGGCCACGTGGGCCGAGTGGTAGGCCCCGGTCATGATCTGCGCGCCCGCGTTGATCAGGCGATCGGCCTCGGTGCGCGCCACGTCCGCCTTGGTCTCGCTGTCCGCGGTCAGCAGCTCGAGCCGGGCGCCCCCGAGCGACTTGACCCCGCCCGCCGCGTTGATCGCCTCCACCGCGAGCTGGGCGCCCAGGCGCTGGTCCTGCCCGACGTCGGCCATCGGGCCGCTCACCGGGGTCACCATTCCGATCTTCACCGTCCGCGGCTGGGCCCGCAGCAGGGTGGGGACGCCGACCGCCGCCGCGGTGAGGCCGCCCAGGAACGTGCGTCGCGTCGATCGAATCCGGGTCATCGGGCGGTCCTCCTTGAAGGGCGCCGGTCGCGGCGGCCGGGCTCCGGAGACAGTAGCACGGAACATCCGCGGCGGTGTTGACGGGTCATCGAGCAGGCGGCTCGCGAAGCCGGAGGTTCGGGCGAGGGTCCCGCGCGTGGATAATGACGCCATGGCGCGCGCGCGGAGCGGGGACGGCCACGACGTCATCGTGGTGGGAGCCGGCCACAACGGCCTGGTCGCCGCGTGCTACCTGGCCCGCGCGGGCCGCCGGGTGCTGGTGCTCGAGCGCCGCGCCCTGGTGGGCGGCGCGTGCGTGACCGAGGAGACCTTCCCGGGCTACAAGGTCTCCACCGCGGCGTACGTCAACAGCCTCTTCCGCCAGGAGATCGTCCGGGACCTGCGTCTGCGCGACTACGGCTTCGAGGTGCTCGCGCGCAACCCGTCCTCGTTCACCCCGCTGCCCGACGGGCGCTCGCTCACCCTGGGCCCGGATCCCGAGTGGACCCGCCGCGAGATCGCCAAGTTCAGCGCGCGCGACGCGGCCCGCTATCCCGAGTACGAGGCGATGCTGGAGCGCGTCGCCGCCTTCATCGAGCCCACGCTCGGCATGACCCCGCCCGACCTGCTGCGCCCCGGCCCGCGCGACCTGCTCCGGCTGCTGGGCCTCGGCCGCGCGTTCGGCCGCCTGGGCGACGGCGCGTCGGAGGCGGTCGAGCTGCTCACCGGGCCCGCGCGCCCCATCCTCGACCGCTGGTTCGAGTCGGAGCGAGCTCAAGGCGACGCTCGCCACCGACGCGATCATCGGGGCGATGGCGAGCCCGTCGACGCCGGGCACCGGCTACGTGCTCTTCCATCACGTGATGGGCGAGACCGACGGCCGGCGCGGGGTGTGGGGCTACGTGCGCGGCGGGATGGGCGGGCTCACCCAGGCCCTGGCCCGGGCCGCGCGCGATCTGGGGGTGGAGATCCGCTGCGAGGCGGAGGTGGCGCGCATCCTGACGCGGGAGGGACGGGTCACCGGCGTGGCGCTCGCGAGCGGCGACGAGCATCGCGCCCCGGTGGTGGCGAGCAACGCCGACGCCCACGTGACCTTCCTGCGGCTGCTCGCCCCCGAGACGCTGCCGCCCGCGTTCCGCGACGCGGTGGGGCGCATCTCCTACGAGAGCGCGTCGCTCAAGATCAACGTGGCCCTCGCCGAGCTGCCCGACTTCACGGGCGTGCCCGGGCACCGCGCCGGGCCCGCAGCACCGCGGGACGATCCACGTCTGCCCCGACCTCGACTACATCGAGCGCGCCTTCGACGACGCCAAGTACGGCCGGCCGTCCGCGCGGCCGGTGCTCGAGTGCACGATTCCCTCGGTGGTGGATCCCACCGTCGCCCCGCCCGGCCGGCACCTGATGTCGATCTTCGTGCAGTACGCGCCCTACGCCCTGCGCGGGGCGACCTGGGACGAGATCGCGCGAGCCCTTCGCCGACCGCTGCTTCGCGCTGCTCGACGAGTACGCGCCGAACTTCAGCCGCTCGGTGCTGGCCCGGCAGGTGCTGGCCCCGCCCGATCTGGAGCGCATCTTCGGGCTCACCGGCGGCAACATCTTCCAGGGCGCGATGACCCCGGGCCAGCTCTTCTCGCTGCGCCCGGTGCCCGGCCACGCCGGCTACCGCACCCCGATCGGCGGCCTCTACCTCTGCGGCGCGGCGGCCCACCCGGGCGGCGGGGTCATGGGCACGCCCGGCTACAACGCGGCGCGGGAGATCCTGCGCGCGCGCCGGCCGCGCCTCACCACTTGAAGACCGACAGGAGGTTGTGGAAGTCGTCGGTCCAGGCGGAGACGGCCGGCTCCACGTCGAGGTGCGCCGCGGTCCAGCGGGAGTCGGACGCCATCTCGCCGAAGTCCTCCGGCCGCCGGGCCAGGATCGCCCAGCTCGCCTCGACGCCGCCGCGGATGTCGCCGGTGTCGCCGTGCTGGACCATGCGCGCGTAGCGCCCGTCCTCGGCCAGCGCGGCCACCACCGGCTCGAGGCGCAGGTAGCGGTTCGAGATGTGGAGCGCGAGGATGCCGCGCGGTCCCAGCAGGTCGAAGTAGAGGCGGAGCGCCTCGCGGGTGAGCAGGTGGACCGGGATCGCGTCCGAGCTGAAGGCGTCCACCAGGATCACGTCGTAGCGCTCCTCCGGCCGGTCGCGCCGCACCGCCTCCATGCGGATGCGCGCGTCGCCCAGCTCGAGTCGCATGGTCACCCCGCGGTCGCGCGCGTCGGTCGCGTAGGTGAAGTAGGCCGGGTCGAAGGCGATGTCGCGCACCAGCCGGTCGATCTCGTAGAAGGTGACGCGATCGCCCGGTCGCGCGTAGGCCGCGAGGGTGCCGGTGCCGAGCCCGACCACCGCCATGTGCACGCTGCCCGCGCGCCGGTCGAGCTCGGCGAAGAGCTGCCCGATGGGGCCCTTGCGCTGGTAGTAGGAGAGGGGCTCCGCGCGCCGGGAGGGCTCGAGGCTCTGGCGTCCGTGCAGCGTGGTGCCGTGGCGCAGCTCGGTGTAGCCCTTGGGGTCGCGGTCGCGCGAGATGCGCAGCACCCCGAAGAAGGAGCGGCTCTGGCGGATCTGGTCGTTGTTGCGCGCGTCCACGAAGCCCGAGATCAGGAGCACCGCGGCGAGGGTCACGGCCAGGTGGAGCGGGCGGCGGCGCAGGAACCACGCCACCACGAGGGGCGGCCCGTAGATCAGGAGCTTGTTCAGCAGGCGCTCGGCGGGATCGAGCCACTCGCTCACCCGCTCGCTGCTGAGGTCGAGCACCCGGGCCAGGAACGCGAAGTCGACGCGCAGGGTGGCCGACTCCGAGTAGAGCACCACCGCGAGCAGGACCGCGGCCGCCACCGCGAGCAGCGCGCGCCGCGCCCCGGCGCCCAGCCCGAGCCCGGGGCTGCTCGGCGCGGCGAGGAGCACGCAGGCCAGCACCATCATCAGCGGATACTCGATCAGCGAGGAGAAGACGAGCGGGGCCACCAGGGCGTTGAAGAGCCCGCCCAGCACGCCGCCCACCGAGATCAGCAGGTAGAACTCGGTGAGGTGGAGCGGTCCCGGCCGATCCAGCGCCAGGGCCCCGTGGCAGGCGAGCGCGATGACGAAGAGCAGACCGAAGTGCCAGAGCACGATGACCCAGATGCGCTCGGGCAGGGCGGAGACCATCAGGAAGATCACGAGCAGGCTGAGGGGCAGGGCGAGCGCCACCACCACGTGATGGAGCAGCCGCGGCCAGCGGCCGAAGGCGAGGATGAAGGTCAGCAGGTAGATCGCGAGCGGCAGCACCCAGAGCAGCGGCACCGCGGCCAGGTCGGTGGTGATGTAGGTGGTGACCCCGAGGAGCAGGCTCGACGGCACGAAGGCGAGCACGACCCAGTGGATCCGCCGCGGCCACCGCGGGCGCCTCTCGGCCGGGGCCGGCGCGCTCTCCGCCTCCGCGACGGCGGGCGCGGGGGCGGGCGCGGGCTTCCACCAGAGGGTCAGCGCGCAGAGCGCGATGAGAACGGCCAGCGTCGCGTAGCCCAGGCTCCAGAGCGCGGTCTGGGTGAGCCAGGTCGATCCCTGCAGGTGCAGGTGCGGCTCCACCAGGGTGGGATAGCCCAGGAGGGCCAGCATGCTGCCGAGGTTGCTGGCCGCGTAGAGAAAGTAGGGATCGCGCGCGGCGGGGTGCCCGGTGTGGGTGAACCACCGCTGGAGCAGCGGGGCGGTGGCGCTCACCACCAGGAAGGGCAGGCCCACCGACAGCGAGAGGATCGTGAGGACGTCCAGCACCGGGTTGGCCTCGCCGCCGCGCAGCAGGCGCGGGCTCACCGCGAGCGGCAGGACCGCGAAGGGCAGCGCGAGAGCGACGAGGTGGACGAGGACCTGGCGCGAGGGCCGGACGCGGGCGGTGAGGGCGTGCGCGTAGGCGTACCCGCCGAGGAGCGCGGCCTGGAAGAACACCATGCAGGTGCTCCACACCGCGGGGGTGCCGCCCAGGAGCGGCAGGATCATCTTGCCCACCATCGGCTGCATCACGAAGAGAAGCGTGGCTCCCGTGAACAGGGTGAGCGCGTAGAGCAGCAGGACGGCGGTCAGACGGAAGATCCCCCAGTGGCCGCCTCGGGCGGCGGCACGTAGCATAGCCGTATCCGGGTCCGCGAGTCACGGTAGAATCGACTGCGCGATGCTCGCTTTCGCGCCTTCCGGCAGTACTACTCGCCGCTGTTCTAGGGCCCCGGGCCTTCGAGCCGCCAGGCCGTGCCCTCGCGCCGCGCCACCTCCGGCTCGCGCTCCCACGAGAGCACCGTCGTCCACACGCCGAGGCCGCGCAGTCGCCCCGAGATCTCCCCGGTGGAGTAGACCCACGCCGCGCCGTTCACCACGCGCACCTCGTCGAGGCGCACCTGCGCCCGGACGGTGTCGTAGAGGGCGAACATGGCCAGGAGGTTGTCGCGCACGCTCGACTTGGTGATGGGGCCGTTGCGATAGCGATCGGAGACGTAGGCGAGCACGCCCGCGGTGTCCATCGCCTGGAAGCGGCCGCTGGCGGCGGCCAGGGTCTGCTGCAGCTCGCTCACCGTCGCGGCGGGAGCCGGCGTGCCCGGCGGCGGGGCTGGGCCGGGCGCTGGCGCCGGCGGGCGCCTGGGCCTCCAGCGGGGAGCGGGCGCCGGCGGTCAGGATCAGGGCGAGGACCAGGGCGGGCATCAGCCGCCCGGGCGCCGCCCGGGATGGCTACGAATGCGCGGCTCCGTTCTGCCGTCGCCAGCGCGCCACCGCGCGACCGAAGCGCAGCGCGCGCAGCGGGGACTGGCCGCGACGCCGGCCCTCCCGGTAGCTCCGCAGCACCGCCCACGCGAAGGCCACCGCGCGCGAGCGCCGCGCCAGCCGTCTGAAGCGTCGTCGTGTCATCGATTCCCCTCCTGGAACAACTTACGTCCCATGCTCGTGTAAGGGTTACATCCTCCCGCTCCGGGAGGAGGCGATTCGCTACCTGGAGGCGGCCTTTCCCTCGTCTGGTATCGCCCTTGCTCTCCTATATGCGGGAGCGGGGCCAATTGCCCCGAGGAAAAAATGCAGAGGAGGGCCGGGTCATGACGCGCTACATCACCTTCGATGGCGGTTGCGGGGCTCGTCGCATTGCAGGGCGGAGCGGTCGTGGCCTCGGGCGCGGCCCAGTCGGTGCACCCGCTGCAGCCGTCGGGGCGCATCGCCCGGCTCGACCGCGGCGCCGGGATGATCGAGGGCAAGCTGACCCGGGTGGACGGCCGCACCGAGACGGTCGACGTCTCGATCGGCCTGCTGGGCCTCCTCGGCAAGACGATCGAGGTCAACCACGACACCCTCATCCAGGTGAACGGGCGCGAGGCGCGGTTCGCCGACCTGCAGGAGGGGGCGAAGGTGAAGGCGTTCTACGAGGAGCGCGGGGCCAAGCTGGTCGGCACCCGCCTCGAGGTGACGACCGGCGGCTAGAGCTAGAAGTACTCCCCTAGAAGTATTCTAGGGTCCCGGGCTCGGCGAGCATCTTGAGCCGGAGCCCGGCCATGAACACGAGGTAGGGATGGGCGCCGCGGGCCACCAGGGCGTCGCGATCCATGCGGTGCAGGTCGGCCCGCTCGCCCTCGGTCAGTCCCAGCGCGCCGGTGACCGCCGCCGGGTCGGCGACGAAGCGCTCCGCGAACTCCCGGTCCGACTTGAGCGCGTAGAGGCACCGGTTCAGCGCGTAGGCGCTCGACGGCGGGAAGCGGTAGTGCGCGGTCTCGCTCATCGCGGGCTCAGAGCGGCCACTCCACCACCGCGTTGCCGTGGTGCCACGAGGGCTCGTAGCAGTAGACCTGCGCCCGCGCGTCGCCCACCGCGCCCAGCAGGGTGATCCAGGTCCGCAGCTCGATGTTGCCCCGCTTGTCGAGCTCCTCGCCGGTCAGCCGGGCGAGCTCCCGCCCCCGGCCGTCGGCCAGCACCTCGAGCAGCCCGCGGTCGTACTCGAACTCGGGAGAGGCGTAGCGGTCGGTGCCCGGGAAGTGGGACATGCCGCCCGAGGCGATGAGCGCGACGCGCTCCGGGCGCGCGCGCAGGATCTCGCCGAGGGCCTGGCCCCAGGCGTGGCAGCGGGCCGGGGTGGGCTGGGGCGGCAGGTACACGTTGACGTGCAGGGGAACGATGGGCCGCGCGGGCTCCGGCATCGCGAAGTGCAGCGGCACGTAGAACGCGTAGTCGAGCTTGGCGTCCTGGGTGTAGAGCAGATCGAAGCCGCGCTCGATGCCCTGCTCCACCACCGCGCGGGCCAGCTCCTCGTGGATGTCGAAGCGGTACCGGTAGGGGCCGAAGGTGCCCGCGCACTCGCGGCCCACGTAGACCGCCAGCGCCGGCACCGCGTCCAGGAAGAACGCCTCGACGTGGTCGCCCGCGATCACCGCGATCGCGTCCGGCCGGAGCGCCTCGAGCCGCGCCTTGACCCGCGCCATCGCCGCGTGCACGCGGAGGACCAGCGCGCGGTCCTCGGTCTCCGGCCGGATCAGGAGCTGCGGGGTGTGCGCGACCGCGAAGGCGCCGACGAGCATGGCAAGGAAACCCTAGCACATGAGGGCCTCGACTTCAGGTCGGGGCGAAGCGTATGCTTGGTGGCCGCAGACGCAAATCCCACACTGAGACCACTCAGGAGGTCGCCGGCATGGCAGCCGCAAGCGCGAAGTTCAAGGTCGTCGTCCAGAAGCCGTCGGGCGGGATCACCTATGACCTGGCCGATTCGGCCTACGCGATCGAGCGCGAGGCGCTCGATCCCATCGGAGCCGAGATCGTCGAGGTGCCGGCCAAGACCGAGGAGGAGTTCATCGCCGCCGCGAAGGACGCCGACGCGGTCATCGCGCGCAACCGGCGCATCACCGCGGCCATCATCAAGGGCCTGCGAAATTGCAAGGTCATCGGGCTCGGCAGCGTGGGCGCGGACACGGTGGACGTGGACGCGGCCACCGAGGCGGGCATCGTGGTCACCAACGTGCCCGACGTGTTCATCGACGAGGTGGCCGACCACACCATGGCCATGTTCCTCGCCGCGCACCGCCGGCTGCGGCTGATGCACCAGCTCACCGTCGACAACAAGTGGACGGAGGGGCGGCCCTACTTCACGAACATCCCGCGCCTCTACGGGCAGACCATCGGCCTCATCTCGTTCGGCAACGTGGCCAAGGCGGTCGCGCGCCGCTGCCACGCCTTCGGCCTGCGGGTGATCGCCTACGATCCGTTCCTGGCCGAGCTCGAGATGACCGCGGTGGGCGTCGAGCCGGTGACGAGCCTGATCGAGCTGTGCCAGCGCGCCGACTTCCTGTCGATGCACGCGCCGCTGAACTCGGAGACGCGCCACATGATGAGCGAGCGCGAGTTCCGGGCCATGAAGAAGAGCGCGATCTTCATCAACAACGGGCGGGGGCCGACGGTGGACGAGAAGGCCCTCAGCGAGGCGCTGCGCCAGGGCTGGATCGCGGGCGCCGCGCTCGACGTGTTCGAGGTGGAGCCGGTGGACCCGAACAACGCGCTGCTCCACATGGACAACGTGCTGGTGAGCCCGCACATCGCCTCCGCGACTGCCCGGATGGCGCCCGAGACGCGCCGGCGCCTGGGCCGCGAGATCGCCACCGTGCTGCAGGGCAAGTGGCCCCGCTCCGCGGTCAACCCGGGCGTCCTCCCCAAGACCTCCCTGATCCGCTGGCAGCCCTATCCCATGGGCCGCGGCCCCAACCGCTGACGGGGTCAGGTCTTACATTCCGACATTTTCTCCCGGGCCGCCGGCAGGCGGCCGGTCAGGAAATGTCGGAATGTAAGACCTGACCCCACTTCGCCGCCAGATCTCGCGGAGGGAGGCGAGGGCGGCGGGGGGTAGCGGGCCCTTGTCGACCGCGGCGGCGGCGAACTCGAGCTGGGCCAGGTCGGAGCAGCCGATCAGGACGGTGGAGAGCGCGGGCCCGGTGATCGCGAAGCGCAGCGCGGCCTCGACCACGCTCCCCGCGTGGCCCTGGGCCACCAGCGGCTCGAGCGCGCGCGCCCGCCGGGCGTCGGTCGCGTAGTCGGGCCCCGAGGCGATCGGGGCCACGCTGGGGATCGCGGTCGGATGGCGCGCCACCTGGCCGCTCAGCGCCCCGCCCGCGAGCACCCGGATGCCGATGGTGCCGACGCGCTGCTCCTGCGCCAGCGTGAGCAGCCGGTCGTAGTCCTGGGCGGGATAGCCCGCGGGCACCTCGTAGGCCCCGCTCGGGTTGAGCAGGTTGAAGACCGCCTGCGCGGTGTCGATCGCCCCGCTCGCGAGCGCGCGATGGAGCGCGCCGGTCTCGCCGGAGGCGGTGACCCCGAAGAAGCGCACCTTGCCCTGCTCCTGCAGCCGCCGCACCGCCGGGACGACGGCCTCCAGCACCCGCGCGACCCCGAGGGGCCGCTCCTCGCCCACGCGCCCGATCAGGTTGTGGAGATGCAGCAGGTCCACGCGCTCGAGCCCGAGCCGGCCGAGGCTGGTCTCGACCGAGCGCGCCACCGCGCCGCCCACGTCGGCCAGGTCGGCCGCGACGAGCCGCCACTTGGTGCCCACGATGACCGGCGGCTTGAGCGCGCGCAGCACCTGGCCCAGGTTCTTCTCCGACTCGCCCGAGCCGTAGGCCGGCGCGGTGTCGAGGTAGTTGATCCCGAGCTCGAGCGCGCGCGCGACCCCGCGCTCTCGATCGGCGGGCGCGCCCCGCACCATGAGCCCGCCCACGTCGCCACAGCCGAACCCCAGCGCCGACACCCGCAGTCCCGTCCGCCCGAGCACCCGGTATTCCATGGCCGATTCTTATACCACTTCCGGCGTGGACCACGGAGTCCGGACGTGGGGAGTCCGGCGTGGGCCGCGCCGTCCGTTGCTTGCCCCCGGCGCGCCCCTTGGGTACTCTCACCGCATGCGCCACGTCCGCCTCGGCCGCACCGGGCTCGCCGTCTCCCGCCTCTGCCTCGGCACCATGACCTTCGGCCTGCAGTGCGACGAGGTCGCCTCGCGCGCGATCCTCGATCGCGCGGCCGCGGGCGGGATCACCTTCCTCGACACCGCGGACGTCTACCCGGTGGGGGGCGGCTTCGAGACGGTGGGGCGCACCGAGGAGATCGTGGGGCGCTGGCTCGAGGGCCGACGGCACGACTTCGTGGTGGCCACCAAGTGCTGCGGGGCGATGAGCGAGCGGCGGTGGGACCGCGGGGCGTCGCGCAAGCACATCCTGGACGCCATCGACGGCTCCCTGCGCCGGCTGCGCACCGACTACGTCGATCTCTACCAGCTCCATCACCCGGACCCGGAGACGCCGATCGACGAGAGCCTGCGCGCGCTCGACGACGTGGTCCGGGCGGGCAAGGCCCGCTACGTGGGCTGCTCGAACTTCCCCGCCTACCAGGTGGCGCGGGCCCTCGGGCGCAGCGAGGTGCTCGGGGTCGCGCGCTTCGACTCGGTGCAGCCGCGCTACAACCTGCTCTTCCGCCAGATCGAGCGCGACCTGCTGCCGCTCTGCCGGGAGGAGGGCATCGGCGTCATTCCCTACAACCCGCTGGCGGGCGGCCTGCTGTCCGGCAAGCACCGTCGGGACTCGGGCCCCACCCCGGGCACCCGCTTCACGCTGGGCAACGCGGCCGAGCGCTACCAGGATCGCTACTGGCACGAGCGCGAGTTCGAGACCGTCGAGACGCTGCGCCCGCTCGCCGCCGCCGCCGGCATCTCGCCGACGAGCCTGGCCCTGGCCTGGGTGCTCGCCGAGCCCGGGATCACCGCGCCGATCGTGGGCGCGAGCCGTCCCGAGCAGCTCGACGACGCGATCGCGGCGACCGAGAAGCCGCTCGACGCCGCGCTCAAGGCCCGCCTGGACGAGATCACCCTCGACTACCGTCGCGGCGACGACCCGCGCTGAGGTCTCATGCCCACCACCGCGAACCGTCAGATCGTGCTCCGCCGCCACCCGGTCGGGATGCCCAAGCCGGACGACTTCGACCTGGTCGAGTCGCCGCTCCCGTCGCCCGGGGACGGCGAGGTCCTCTGCCGGACCATCTACCTCTCGCTCGACCCGTACATGCGCGGGCGCATCAGCGGCGTCCGCTCCTATGCGCAGCCGGTGGAGCCGGGGCAGGTGATCGTGGGCGCCACCGTCGGCGAGGTGATCGAGTCGAAGCACGCGGGGCTCGCCCGGGGCGACGTCGTGCTGGGCTACGACGGCTGGCAGTCGCACGCGGTCGCCAAGGGCGGCGCGCTCCGCAAGCTCGACCCCAAGCAGGCGCCCATCTCCACCGCGCTCGGCGTGCTCGGCATGCCGGGCATGACCGCGTACGTGGGCCTGCTCGACATCGGCCAGCCCAAGCCCGGCGAGACGGTGGTGGTCTCGGCCGCCTCCGGGGCGGTCGGCTCCGCGGTGGGACAGATCGCCCGGATCAAGGGCGCGCGCGCGGTCGGGATCGCGGGCTCGCAGGACAAGTGCGACTACGTGGTGCGCGAGCTCGGGTTCGACGCGTGCGTGAACTACAAGACCGGCGACCTGGCCGCCGCGCTGCGGGCGGCCTGCCCGGGCGGCGTCGACGTCTACTTCGAGAACGTGGGCGGCGACGTGCTCCGCTCCGTGATGACCCTCCTGAACCAGAACGCGCGCATCCCGCTCTGCGGGCTCATCTCCGAGTACAACGCGACCGAGTCGACGCCCGGACCCAACCTGCGCCCGCTCCTGTTCAATCGCGTGCTGCTCAAGGGCTTCATCGTCTCGGACCACCTGGCCCGCCTGGGCGAGTTCCTGAAGGACTGCGGCGGCTGGCTCCGCGAGGGCCGGCTCAAGCACCGCGAGGACATCGTGATCGGCCTCGAGAAGGCGCCCGAGGCCTTCATCGGACTGCTGCAGGGCAAGAACTTCGGGAAGCTGCTGGTGCGGGTGGGGGAGGATCCCACCAAGTGAGCCCGCGCTGGCGCCTGGCGGGCGCGCTCACGATCGCCGGGCTCGCCCTCGGGCTGACCCCGGCCGCGGCCCCGGCCCAGGTGTTCATCGCGTCCAAGCCGCACCCCGAGTTCTGGATCGCGCCGCTGCTCATCACCGCGAACGTCGAGCCCAAGGACGTGTCCGGCAGCCCCGGCCCGCTCATGCTGCAGGTGTCCTTCAGCGTCGCCCCGCCCCCGCGCGCGATCCGGCCGAGATCGCCCAGGACATCTACCTCCTGTGGCCGGGCCAGCTCGTCGGCACCGACGGCGCCGACGGCGCCGATCCCGCGCTCGTCCGGCAGGTGGAGGGCGCCGGCTTCAAGGTGCTGGTGCACGGCCACGTCGCCTACTCGGCGCGCAGCCGGGCCCAGATGGGCACCGGGGCGGGGGCGGCGGGTCGACGCGACCTGGGCCAGGCGCCGTTCGTCACCTTCGCCCGGCCGGAAGGGCTGGCCCGGGGCGCGAAGCCGGTCTCGTTCATCCGCATCCCCTGGAAGCCGGAGCTCGCGAGCCTCGACTGGGTGCCGCGGCTCGACCTCGCCGCGAAGGGATCGATCACCGATCGCCGGGTGAGCTGGCTCGAGGAGATGTTCTGGGGCCGGCGCAACATCATCACGCTGAGCTTCGGCGACGTCGGGTACTCGTCGCTCTACCCCTTCTACTTCGGCAATCGCGATCGGGTCATTCCCCTCGCCCCGGACTTCTCGCGGCTGGCCGTGAACTTCGGCCAGGCGAATCACCTCAAGATCGACGAGATGGTGCCGACGACCGCGAGCCGGCGCATGAGCGAGACGCGGGAGAACACCGAGACGTTCTCGATCCCGCTGCTGGCCGCCGACGGCATCGTGCCGCAGGTGCTCAAGATCCAGTTCGTGTACTTCCGGGGCCGGCTGCCGTGGCGGCCGATCTTGCTCTCCGCCCTGCTCCTCGGCCTCGGCAACCTCACCGGGCCGATCGTCGGCACCCTGCTGCGGCGCCTCGCCCGGACCGTACGGGAGCGCGTCCACTTCGGGCGCGGCGAGGCCACCGGGAAGGCCACCGGCCGCGTGCCGTCGACGGAGACGCTCGGGCGCATCCGGCCGGGGGAGACGACGTACCAGGAGGTGCTGAAGCAGGTGGGCAGCGAGCCCGAGGAGGAGCAGCGGCTGCCCACCGGCGAGATCCGCGCGATCATCTACCGCGGCCAGCGCCTGGTCCCGCACCACGGGCGGCGGTTCGGCTGGTTCGCCACCGTGAGCCACTGGGACGTGGAGCACAACGAGGTGCAGATCGACTTCGAGCAGGACCGGGTGCGCGACATCCAGGCCCGCATCCGCCGCACGCGCGCTCAGCCGGCGACCGGCTGATGCGCGCCCCGGGGTCAGTGAGCGCGGATCCAGGCCGCGATCGCGGAGACCACCCGGGGCTCGATCCCGAGGTAGCCGTGCGGGGCCTTCGCCTCGCAGGGCGATGAGATCGCGGGGCTCCCGCCCTCGAAGGTCATCAGCTCCTTGGCCGGCGCCTTCTTCAGCGCCTTCATGATCGCCTCGGCGCCCGAGTAGGGAGACGACACGCAGGTGTCGTCCTTGTGGTGGACCACGAGGGTGGGCACCCGGATGTCCTCCAGGCCCCCGTGCAGCACGGTCTCGTAGCTGGCCTTGGACGTCCCGGTGACCGACGAGGTGAGCACGATGCCGTCGGGCCCGCCCTCGGTGAGCCGGGCCGCCGCGTTGGCCGCGGAGAGCGTGCCCATGCTCGTGCCCACCAGCCATACCGGCACCCGGGCGATCTCGCGCACCGCCGCGATCGCCTGCTTCACGTCGGCCGCGTGCTCCTTGGTGGTGCGGAAGTTCCACAGCCCGCGCGGGTGATCGGACGGCGTGTCGAGGATCGCCACCACGAAGCCCTCGCGCACCCAGCGCGGGCGGGTCCGCACCAGGAAATTGCCCTGGAGCTGACCGAGCCCGGCCGCGCGTCAGGGCCAGGTTGCCGTCGCCGCCCGCGAAGATGATCACGGTGGCGACCGGGGCGCCCTCCGGGCGCAGCAGCAGGAACGACTCGGTGACGCCGGGACGGGCCGGGATCGTGCGCACCTCCTCGTCGGCGGCGTGAGCGGAGGCGGAGAGGCCGACGCCCAGGACGAGCGCGAGCCCGAGAGCGGCCAGCCGGCGACGGCGCGTCATGATCGAGTCGATGATACGGCGCGGTCGGTTCCGCTGGCAAGGCATCGGGGCGACGGTGTACAGTCCGGTCGCGTCAGGAGTCGACGCCCGAGGAGGCGGTGAGGATGGCGACGATCTACGACGAGGTCTACCGGCGCGCCCAGCAGGACCCGGAGGGGTTCTGGGCCGCGGCGGCCGAGGACATCCACTGGGAGCGGCGGTGGGACCGCGTGCTCGACGCGAGCCGCCCGCCCTACTACCGCTGGTTCCCGGGCGGCCGGCTCAACACCTGCTACAACGCCCTCGACGTGCACGTGGACCGCGGCCGCGGCAAGCAGATCGCGCTGATCTACGACTCGCCGGTGACCGGCACCGTGCGGTCCTTCACCTACTTCGAGCTGCGCGACCAGGTCGCCCGCTTCGCGGGCGCGCTGCGGCGGCAGGGCGTCGAGCACGGGCGATCGCGTCATCCTCTACATGCCGATGGTGCCGGAGGCGGTGATCGCGATGCTCGCCTGCGCGCGCATCGGGGCGGTCCACTCGGTGGTGTTCGGCGGCTTCGCGCCCAAGGAGCTGGCCACCCGCATCGACGACGCGAAGCCGACCGTGATGCTCTCCGCCTCGTGCGGCATCGAGGGCAGCCGGGTGATCCCCTACAAGCCGCTGCTCGATCAGGCGATCGAGATGGCCGCGCACAAGCCGCGCCGCTGCCTGATCCTGCAGCGGCCGATGGAGCCGGCGCGCATGGTCGCCGGGGCGCGACGTGGACTGGCAGGAGGCGACCGCGGCCGCGTCCCCGGTCGAGTGCGTGCCGGTCGCGGCCACCGACCCGCTCTACATCCTCTACACCTCGGGCACCACCGGGATCCCCAAGGGCGTCGTGCGCGACAACGGCGGCCACGCGGTCGCGCTCAAGTGGAGCATGGGCGCGGTGTACGGCATGGGGGCGGGGGAGGTGTACTGGGCCGCCTCCGACATCGGCTGGGTGGTCGGCCACTCCTACATCGTGTACGCGCCGCTGCTCAAGGGCTGCACCACGATCCTCTACGAGGGCAAGCCGGTCGGCACGCCCGGATCCGGGCGCGTTCTGGCGGGTCTGCGCCCAGCACGGGGTGAACGCGCTGTTCACCGCGCCCACCGCGTTCCGGGCGATCAAGAAGGAAGACCCGAAGGGCGAGCACATGGCGCGGTACGATCTCTCGCGCTTCCGCACCCTCTTCCTCGCCGGCGAGCGCTGCGACCCCGACACCCTGATCTGGGCGCGCGAGCGGCTCGCGGTGCCGGTGGTCGACCACTGGTGGCAGACCGAGACCGGCTGGCCGATGGCCGCCAACTGCGTGGGGCTCGGCATGCTCCCGGTGAAGCCGGGCTCGCCGACCAAGATCGTGCCGGGCTACGACATCCGCGTGCTGGGCGACGACAACCAGCGAGATGCCGGCGGGCGCAGATCGGGTCGATCGCGGTGAAGCTGCCGATGCCGCCCGGGAGCCTGCCCACGCTGTGGAACAACGACGCGGGGTACGAGCGCTCCTACCTCACGCGGCATCCCGGCTTCTACCTCACCGGCGACGCGGGCTACAAGGACGAGGACGACTACATCTACATCATGAGCCGCGTGGACGACATCATCAACGTGGCCGGGCACCGGCTCTCCACCGGGGCCATGGAGGAGGTGCTCTCCTCGCATCCGGACGTGGCCGAGTGCGCGGTGATGGGCGTGGCCGACGAGATCAAGGGCGAGGTGCCGGTGGGGCTCGTGGTCACCAAGGCCGGCGTCGCGCGCGCGGACGCGGATCTCTGCCGCGAGCTGGTCGAGCTGGTGCGCGAGCGGATCGGGCCGGTGGCCGCGTTCAAGACGGTCGCGGTCGTGAAGCGGCTGCCCAAGACGCGCTCGGGCAAGATCCTGCGCGGCACCATGAAGAAGATCGCCGACGGCGTCGAGCACGGCGTGCCCGCCACCATCGACGACCCCGCCGTCCTCGGCGAGATCGGCGACTCCCTCAAGGCCCTCGGCTACCCGCGCTAGCAGGTGGGGTCAGGTCTTACATTCCGACATTGTCGGAATGTAAGACCTGACCCCGGAGCTAGGCGGCGATGCTGGCGCGGCGGGCTCGATGTCCTTTCGCACGTAGATCGTCGACGCGACGGCGGTCGGGACGTATCGAGGAAGGCCTCGACCCAGCCGGTCAGGCTGTCTCACCGAGCGCGCCACCGCGCCGCCCACGTCGGCCAGGTCGCCGCCACGAGCCGCCACTTCGTGCCCACGATGACCGGCGGCTTGAGCGCGCGCAGCACCTGGCCCAGGTTCTTCTCCGACTCGCCCGAGCCGTAGGCCGGCGCGGTGTCGAGGTAGTTGATCCCGAGCTCGAGCGCGCGCGCGACCCCGCGCTCTCGATCGGCGGGCGCGCCCCGCACCATGAGCCCACCCACGTCGCCACAGCCGAACCCCAGCGCCGACACCCGCAGTCCCGTCCGCCCGAGCACCCGGTATTCCATGGCCGATTCTTATACCACTTCCGGCGTGGACCACGGAGTCCGGCGTGGGGAGTCCGGCGTGGGGAGTCCGGCGTGGGAGTCCGGCGTGGCCGCGCCGTCCGTTGCTTGCCCCTGGCGCGCCCCTTGGGTACTCTCACCGCATGCGCCACGTCCGCCTCGGCCGCACCGGGCTCGCCGTGTCCCGCCTCTGCCTCGGCACCATGACCTTCGGCCTGCAGTGCGACGAGGTCGCCTCGCGCGCGATCCTCGATCGCGCGGCCGCGGGCGGGATCACCTTCCTCGACACCGCCGACGTCTACCCGGTGGGGGGCGGCTTCGAGACGGTGGGGCGCACCGAGGAGATCGTGGGGCGGTGGCTCGAGGGGCGACGGCACGAGTTCGTGCTGGCCACCAAGTGCTGCGGGGCGATGAGCGAGCGGCGCTGGGACCGCGGGGCGTCGCGCAAGCACATCCTGGACGCCATCGACGGCTCCCTGCGCCGGCTGCGCACCGACTACGTCGATCTCTACCAGCTCCATCACCCCGACCCGCAGACGCCGATCGACGAGAGCCTGCGCGCGCTCGACGACGTGGTGCGGGCGGGCAAGGCCCGCTACGTGGGCTGCTCGAACTTTCCCGCCTACCAGGTGGCGCGGGCCCTCGGGCGCAGCGAGGTGCTCGGGGTCGCGCGCTTCGACTCGGTGCAGCCGCGCTACAACCTCCTCTTCCGCCAGATCGAGCGCGACCTGCTGCCGCTCTCCCGGGACGAGGGTATCGGCGTCATTCCCTACAACCCGCTGGCGGGCGGCCTGCTGTCCGGCAAGCACCGTCGGGACTCGGGACCCACCCCGGGCACCCGCTTCACGCTGGGCAACGCGGCCGAGCGCTACCAGGAACGTTACTGGCACGATCGCGAGTTCGAGACCGTCGAGGCGCTGCGCCCGCTCGCCTCCGCCGCCGGGATCTCGCTGACCAGCCTGGCCCTGGCCTGGGTGCTCGCCGAGCCCGGGATCACCGCGCCGATCGTGGGCGCGAGCCGTCCCGAGCAGCTCGACGACGCGATCGCGGCGACCGAGAAGCCGCTCGATGCCGCGCTCAAGGCCCGCCTGGACGAGATCACCCTCGACTACCGTCGCGGCGACGACCCGCGCTGAGGTCTCATGCCCACCACGGCGAACCGTCAGATCGTGCTCCGCCGCCACCCGGTCGGGATGCCCAAACCGGATGACTTCGACCTGGTCGAGTCGCCGCTCCCGTCGCCCGGGGACGGCGAGGTCCTCTGCCGGACCATCTACCTCTCGCTCGACCCGTACATGCGCGGTCGCATCAGCGGCGTCCGCTCCTATGCGCAGCCGGTGGTGCCGGGGCAGGTGATCGTGGGCGCCACCGTCGGCGAGGTGATCGAGTCGAGGCACGCGGGCCTCGCCCGGGGCGACGTCGTGCTGGGCTACGACGGCTGGCAGTCGCACGCGGTGGCCAAGGGCAACGGGCTCCGCAAGCTCGACCCCAAGCAGGCGCCCATCTCCACCGCGCTCGGCGTGCTCGGCATGCCGGGGATGACCGCGTACGTGGGCCTGCTCGACATCGGCCAGCCCAGGCCCGGCGAGACGGTGGTGGTCTCGGCCGCCTCCGGGGCGGTCGGCTCCGCGGTGGGACAGATCGCGCGGATCAAGGGCGCGCGCGCGGTCGGGATCGCGGGCTCGCAGGACAAGTGCGACTACGTGGTGCGCGAGCTCGGGTTCGACGCGTGCGTGAACTACAAGACCGGCGACCTGGCCGCCGCGCTGCGGGCGGCCTGCCCGGGCGGCGTCGACGTCTACTTCGAGAACGTGGGCGGCGACGTGCTCCGCTCCGTGATGACCCTCCTGAACCAGAACGCGCGCATCCCGCTCTGCGGGCTCATCTCCGAGTACAACGCGACCGAGTCGACGCCCGGCCCCAACCTGCGCCCGCTCCTGTTCAATCGCGTGCTGCTCAAGGGCTTCATCGTCTCGGACCACCTGGCCCGCATGGGCGAGTTCCTGAAGGACTGCGGCGGCTGGCTCCGCGAGGGCCGCCTCAAGCACCGCGAGGACATCGTGGTCGGCCTCGAGAAGGCGCCCGAGGCCTTCATCGGACTGCTGCAGGGCAAGAACTTCGGGAAGCTGCTGGTGCGGGTGGGGGAGGATTCCACCAAGTGAGCCCGCGCTGGCGCCTGGCGGGCGCGCTCACGATCGCCGGGCTCGCCCTCGGCCTGACCCCGGCCGCGGCCCCGGCCCAGGTGTTCATCGCGTCCAAGCCGCACCCCGAGTTCTGGATCGCGCCGCTGCTCATCAGCGCGAACGTCGAGCCCAAGGACGTGTCCGGCAGCCCCGGCCCACTCATGCTGCAGGTATCCTTCAGCATCGCCCCGCCCCCGGCGCGCGATCCGGCCGAGATCGCCCAGGACATCTTCCTCCTGTGGCCGGGCCAGCTCGTCGGCAAAGACGGCGCCGACGGCGCCGATCCCGCGCTCGTCCGCCAGGTGGAGGGCGCCGGCTTCAAGGTGCTGGTGCACGGCCACGTCGCCTACACCGCGCGCAGCCGGGCCCAGATGGGCACCGGGGCGGGGGCGGCGGGTCGACGCGATCTGGGCCAGGCGCCGTTCGTCACCTTCGCCCGGCCGGAAGGGCTGGCCCGGGGCGCGAAGCCGGTCTCGTTCATCCGCATCCCCTGGAAGCCGGAGCTCGCGAGCCTCGACTGGGTGCCGCGGCTCGACCTCGCCGCGAAGGGATCGATCACCGATCGCCGGGTGAGCTGGCTCGAGGAGATGTTCTGGGGCCGGCGCAACATCATCACGCTGAGCTTCGGCGACGTCGGGTACTCGTCGCTCTACCCCTTCTACTTCGGCAATCGCGATCGGGTCATTCCCCTCGCCCCGGACTTCTCGCGGCTGGCCGTGAACTTCGGCCAGGCGAATCACCTGAAGATCGACGAGATGGTGCCGACGACCACGAGCCGGCGCATGAGCGAGACGCGCGAGAACACCGAGACGTTCTCCATCCCGCTGCTGGCCGCCGACGGCATCGTGCCCCAGGTGCTCAAGATCCAGTTCGTGTACTTCCGGGGCCGGCTGCCGTGGCGGCCAATCTTGCTCTCCGCCCTGCTCCTCGGCCTCGGCAACCTCACCGGGCCGATCGTGGGCACCCTGCTGCGGCGCGTCGCCCGGACCGTACGGGAGCGGGTGCACTTCGGGCGCGGCGAGGCCACCGGGAAGGCCACCGGTCGCGTGCCGTCGACGGAGACGCTCGGGCGCATCCGTCCGGGGGAGACGACGTACGAGGAGGTGCTGAAGCAGGTGGGCAGCGAGCCCGAGGAGGAGCAGCGTCTGCCCACCGGCGAGATCCGCGCGATCATCTACCGCGGCCAGCGCCTGGTCCCACACCACGGGCGGCGGTTCGGCTGGTTCGCCACCGTGAGCCACTGGGACGTGGAGCACCACGAGGTGCAGATCGACTTCGAGCAGGACCGGGTGCGCGACATCCAGGCCCGCATCCGCCGCACGCGCGCTCAGCCGTCGACCGGCTGATGCGCGCCCCGGGGTCAGTGAGCGCGGATCCAGGCCGCGATCGCGGAGACCACCCGGGGCTCGATCCCGAGGTACCCGTGTGGGGCCTTCGCCTCGCAGGGCGATGAGATCGCGGGGCTCCCGCCCTCGAAGGTCATCAGCTCCTTGGCCGGCGCCTTCTTCAGCGCTTTCATGATCGCCTCGGCGCCCGAGTAGGGAGACGACACGCAGGAGTCGTCCTTGTGGTGGACCACGAGGGTGGGCACCGGGATGTCCTCCAGGCCCGCGTGCAGCACGGTCTCGTAGCTGGCCTTGGACGTCCCGGTCACCGAGGACGTGAGCACGATGCCGTCGGGCCCACCCTCGGTGAGCCGGGCCGCCGCGTTGGCCGCGGAGAGCGTGCCCATGCTCGTGCCCACCAGCCATACCGGCACCGGGGCGATCTCGCGCACCGCCGCGATCGCCTGCTTCACGTCGGCCGCGTGCTCCTTGGAGGTGCGGAAGTTCCAGAGCCCGCGCGGGTGGTCGGAGGGCGTGTCGAGGATCGCCACCATGAGGCCCTCGCGCACCCAGCGGGGGCGGGTCCGCACCAGGAAATTGCCCTGGAGCCCACCGAGCCCGGCCCGCGTCAGGGCCAGGTTGCCGTCGCCGCCCGCGAAGATGATCACGGTGGCGACCGGGGCGCCCTCCGGGCGCATGAGCAGGAACGACTCGGTGACGCCGGGGCGGGCCGGGATCGTGCGCACCTCCTCGTCGGCGGCGTGAGCGGAGGCGGAGAGGCCGACGCCCAGGAGGAGCGCGAGCCCGAGAGCGGCCAGCCGGCGACGGCGCGTCATGATCGAGTCGATGATACGGCGCGGTCGGTTCCGCTGGCAAGGCATCGGGGCGACGGTGTACAGTCCGGTCGCGTCAGGAGTCGACGCCCGAGGAGGCGGTGAGGATGGCGACGATCTACGATGAGGTGTACCGGCGCGCCCAGCAGGACCCGGAGGGGTTCTGGGCCGCGGCGGCCGAGGATATCCACTGGGAGCGGCGGTGGGACCGCGTGCTCGACGCGAGCCGCCCGCCCTACTACCGCTGGTTCCCGGGCGGCCGGCTCAACACCTGCTACAACGCCCTCGACGTGCACGTGGACCGCGGCCGCGGCAAGCAGATCGCGCTGATCTACGACTCGCCGGTGACCGACACCGTGCGGTCCTTCACCTACTTCGAGCTGCGCGACCAGGTGGCCCGATTCGCGGGCGCGCTGCGGCGGCAGGGCGTCGAGCCGGGCGATCGCGTCATCCTCTACATGCCGATGGTGCCGGAGGCGGTGATCGCGATGCTCGCCTGCGCGCGCATCGGGGCGGTTCACTCGGTGGTGTTCGGCGGCTTTGCGCCCAAGGAGCTGGCCACCCGCATCGACGACGCGAAGCCGACCGTGATGCTCTCCGCCTCCTGCGGCATCGAGGGCAGCCGGGTGATCCCCTACAAGCCGCTGCTCGATCAGGCGATCGAGATGGCCGCGCACAAGCCGCGTCGCTGCCTGATCCTGCAGCGGCCGATGGAGCCGGCGCGCATGGTGCCGGGGCGCGACGTGGACTGGCAGGAGGCGGCCGCGGCCGCGTCCCCGGTGGAGTGCGTGCCGGTCGCGGCCACCGACCCGCTCTACATCCTCTACACCTCGGGCACCACCGGGATCCCCAAGGGCGTGGTGCGCGACAACGGCGGCCACGCGGTCGCGCTCAAGTGGAGCATGGGCGCGGTGTACGGCATGGGGGCGGGGGAGGTGTACTGGGCCGCCTCCGACATCGGCTGGGTGGTGGGCCACTCCTACATCGTGTACGCACCGCTGCTCAAGGGCTGCACCACGATCCTCTACGAGGGCAAGCCGGTCGGCACCCCGGATCCGGGCGCGTTCTGGCGGGTCTGCGCCCAGCACGGCGTGAGCGCGCTGTTCACCGCGCCCACCGCCTTCCGGGCGATCAAGAAGGAAGATCCGAAGGGCGAGCACATGGCGCGCTACGATCTCTCGCGCTTCCGTACCCTCTTCCTCGCCGGCGAGCGCTGCGACCCCGACACCCTGATCTGGGCACGCGAGCGGCTCGCGGTGCCGGTGGTCGACCACTGGTGGCAGACCGAGACCGGCTGGCCGATGGCCGCGAACTGCGTGGGGCTCGGCATGCTCCCGGTGAAGCCGGGCTCGCCGACCAAGATCGTGCCGGGCTACGACATCCGCGTGCTGGGCGAGGACAATCAGGAGATGCCGGCGGGGCAGATCGGGTCGATCGCGGTGAAGCTGCCGATGCCGCCCGGGAGCCTGCCCACGCTGTGGAACAACGACGCGGGGTACGAGCGCTCCTACCTGACGCGGCATCCCGGCTTCTACCTCACCGGGGACGCGGGCTACAAGGACGAGGACGACTACATCTACATCATGAGCCGGGTGGACGACATCATCAACGTGGCCGGGCACCGGCTCTCCACCGGGGCCATGGAGGAGGTGCTCTCCTCGCATCCGGACGTGGCGGAGTGCGCGGTGATGGGCGTGGTCGATGAGATCAAGGGCGAAGTCCCGGTGGGTCTCGTGGTCACCAAGGCCGGCGTCGCGCGCGCGGACGCGGATCTCTGCCGCGAGCTGGTCGAGCTGGTGCGCGAGCGGATCGGGCCGGTGGCCGCGTTCAAGACGGTCGCGGTCGTGAAGCGGCTGCCCAAGACGCGCTCGGGCAAGATCCTCCGCGGCACCATGAAGAAGATCGCCGACGGCGTCGAGCACGGCGTGCCCGCCACCATCGACGACCCCACCGTCCTCGGCGAGATCGGCGACTCTCTCAAGGCCCTCGGCTACCCGCGCTAGCAGGTGGGGTCAGGTCTTACATTCCGACAATGTCGGAATGTAAGACCTGACCCCCGGAGCTAGGCGGCGATGCTGGCGCGGCGGGCCCGATGTCCTTTCGCACGTAGATCGTCGACGCGACGGCGGTCGGGACGTATCGAGAAAGGCCTACCGAAGCAGGCAGTTCAGTGAACCGAGACCACATTCTATTGGGGTCCGGACCGGGGTAGGTACTAGTTACTGCGCTAAGCGATACCAGCTTTTTCCAGAAGTTACCGCGTAACTACGGGGTCTTCAGGGGGGGCGTCAGATCCGGACGACGGCGACCCCGTTCTCCGCGAGCCACTCCGAGACCTTCTCCCAACCTACCGGATCCCGCTGCTCCCATGCCTCGAGAGCGGCCGTCGCGACGACCACCCAGGGCTGCCGGTTCTGACGGACTCGGTCGACCAGACCGGCCAGATCGGGGCTCAGATCGAGATCGACAGGTGACATACCGATGAGGCTACACGGGGCCGGGCGTTCTCAGAAGTTTTATGCTCGGGATAACACCGCACGAGCGCCGAGCGGGCTCGACGCTCGTGGGTGACACCGGTCCGGGCGACCGTTTACCCGAGGCGGGCTCCCCGGCGCCGCCACGCCAGTCCCATTCCCGTCAACGTGCTGCCGAGCAGCAGGAGCGTGGCCGGTTCCGGGGTCGGGGAGATGTCGTGGCTGTTGCTGAAGTCGCTGATGAAGCCTCCGACGCCGATGTCGATGTCTTTGTGCAGGAACACGAAGTCCACCGGGCTGGCGAAGAACGCGTTCATCGTTTGTCCCGTGCTGGCGACCAGCGTGGCCAGCCGGTCCGCGGGCGCGCAGGTGCCCGAGGGGGAGAACATCACCCGGCACGCCACCTCGCCGATCACGACGGGGCCCATGATGGCGTCGTTCGTGAGATCGATGCCGGTCAGCTTGATCCCGGGCGAAGCGGTCACCGCGTAGCTCAGCAGGACGTCCCCCGGTCCAATGCCCGGGGTCGAGGACAGCTGATAGATCAGGTTGACGTTGCTGGACGTGGCGGTGGAAGCGGAACCCAGTCCCACCGTGGCCGCGCTGAACCCGGCGCTCGCGCTGACATTGAAGTTGGAGAACGTGAGCCCGCCGAAATCGCATCCCGCGGCCGGCAGGAGCGTGACGTTCACCACGTTGACGCAGCTGATCGCCTCGGCTCGCGGTGCGGCGGCCGCACCGACCGCGAGGAGGGCCAGAGAAGAGAGGAGAAGAGCTTTCTTCCGCATCGGGAACCTCCTTCACCCCCTCTCCAAGACATCAACGGGGGCTGCCCTCGTCGAGCAACCGACATGCCAGAACATCGGCGACGACAAATCGACGAGTTAGCGTGGAGGGGAGAATCTTTGACTGCGTAGCGACGAAAAGCTACCGCGTAAGATCGACCAGGGCGTGCTCCTCGCCGAACCAGATCGGAGAGCGCGACAGATCGATGAAGCGCTTCTCGTCCTCGAGCAGACGACGCCCCGCGTCGCGGCCTTCCTTCGTGGTGCCCGCGCGGGCGAAGTCGTCCACCGAGTCCCACCACAGCTCGGCGACGCCGTCGAAATCGTCCGGGGCGCCGCGGTGGCGGCTCATCGCCTCGCTGAAGGCGGACGTCACGGTGTGCACCTGCACGTAGCGCTTCACCCCCAGGTGCGGGCGCGAGCTCGCGCACCAGCGGGCCGTGCGACTCGAGCCAGTAGCGCTGGAAATCCTCCCGCGAGAGGTGAGGGAGGCGGCGCAGGCAGAACACCAGCTTGATCATGGCGGGCTCGGGAGAGCTTTCCGGAGGAAGAAGTGGGCGTGTCCCACCGGCCAGTCGTCCGCGCGGGCGTAGATCTCGTAGCCCTGCTTGACGTAGAAGTCGGGGGCCTGGAAGTTGAACGTGTCGAGGAAGACGTGGCGGCAGCCCCGCTCGATCGCGCGCTGCTCCGCCGCGGCCAGCAGCCGCTGCCCGTGGCCCTTGCCCCGCAGAGCCCGGGCGACCCAGAGGATCCGGACGTACATGACGCCGCCCCAGATCGCGGCCAGGAGGCCGCCCTGGACCTCGTCGCCGCCATCGCGGAGGAAGAGGTTGACCGGGGAGTACTCGGTGAACCCGGTCACGCCCACGTTGTACATGTCGAGGTGGTCGGTGACCGCCTGCTTGAGGCTCTCGGACGCGTGGGGGTCGGACTCGATCCGGATCTCGCTCATGGGTCGTCGTGGCCTCCTGCCGGCGCCGGGGCTTGGCCGGGCGCAGGCTAGCACGGGCCGGGGAAGGTCGCAAATCCGGGGCCTTCGGTAGACTCGCCCGGCGGCGGCCTATCGGGTAAGATGCCGGGGGTGACGAGCTCTCCGCGTGACGCCGACGTGCTGGTGATCGGCGCCGGGCCGGGCGGAACCACGACCGCGACCTTCCTGGCCCAGGGTGGCCTGCGCGTGGCCCTGGTCGAGCGCGAGGCCTTCCCGCGCTTCAAGGTCGGCGAGTCGCTCATCCCGACCTGCATGGACATCTGCAAGCGGCTCGGGGTCCTCGACCGGGTGATGGGCCACGGCTTCCAGGTGAAGTACGGGGCGACCTTCCACGACCAGGAGCTCGATCTCGAGACCACCTTCGACTTCCAGCCCGGGCGGCCGTGGCCCTCGTTCACGCTCGACGTGCACCGCGCCGAGTTCGATCAGATCCTCCTCGAGCACGCGGTGTCCCATCCCGGCGTGACCCTCCACCAGCCGGCCACGGTGGAGAAGGTGGCCTTCGACGCCGACGGGGTGACCGCGCGCCTCAGCGACCAGGAAGGCGAGCGCGAGCTGCGCGCCTCCTTCGTGGTGGACGCGAGCGGGCGCGACGCGTTCCTGGCCGCGCGCCAGGGGCAGCGCAAGCCGCGGCCGGGTCTGGGCAAGGTAGCGATCTTCGCCTACTTCCGCGGAGCGCGGCGCTTCCCGGGACGGTCGGAGGGCAACGTCCGCCTCTACATCTTCCCGGAGGGCTGGTTCTGGTACATCCCGCTCGCGCGCGACGAGACCAGCGTGGGCTGCGTGCTCCACCAGCGCGTGGTGAAAGCGCGCCGGGGGACGCTGCAGGAGCTGTTCGACGAGATGGTGGAGCGCTGCGTGAAGATCTCGGAGAACCTGAAGGGCTCCGAGCGGGTCACCGAGCTCTACACCACGTCCAACTTCGCCTACACCATCGAGCCGATCACCGGGGACCGGTTCCTCTGCGTGGGCGACGCGGTGGCCTTCGTGGATCCGATCTTCTCGCCCGGCGTGTTCCTGGCCATGCAGACCGGCGAGCTGGCCGCGGGGGCGATCCAGCGCGCGTTCCGCACCGGCCGGTTCGAGGCCCGGCGGTTCCGCGCGTACGAGCGGGCGGTGCGCCGGGGCACCAAGCCGTTCGAGCGCTTCATCGAGTCGTACTACGACCGCGCCTTCCTCGAGGTCTTCATGCGACCGAAGAACGTGCTCGGGTCGGTCCCCGCGGTCACCGGGGTGCTCGCGGGCGGATCGTTCGGCCTGCTGCCGAAGCACCTGCACGCCTCGCTCTGGTTCTTCCACCAGGTGGTGCGGGTCACCCGCTGGGCGAACCTGCGACGCGGGGTGATTCTCGAGTCCCGCCTCGACTGGTAGCGCGCCGACCCGCCCGGCGTGGCCGCCCCCCGGTCGGATCCGGGCTTCACCCCGCGCGAGCTGCGCGCGCTGCGGGCCCTCGGAAGCCCGGTCGGCGTCCAGCGCGCGCTCGACGCGATGCCCTACCACCTGGCCGGGACCGCGTGGTCGCCGCGCCGCGTGCTGCGCGAGCGGACCGCGCACTGCCTCGAGGGTGCGGTGTTCGCGGCGGCGGCGCTCCGGGTGCTCGGCTTCCCGCCGCTGCTGCTCGACCTGGAGGCGGTGCAGGATACCGACCACGTGGTGGCGGTGTTCCAGGTGCGCGGGCACTGGGGCGCGATCGCCAAGTCCAACTTCTCCGGGCTGCGCTACCGCGAGCCGGTGCACCGGAGCCTGCGGGAGCTGGTCATGAGCTACTTCGACGGCTACATCAACCTGCGGGGCGAGCGCACCCTGCGGGCCTACTCGCGCCCGGTGAACCTGGCCCGCTTCGACCGGCGGCGGCCGGGGTGGGCGACCGGGGACGGGGACCTCTGGTGGATCGCCGAGCACCTGCTCGAGATCCGGCACACCCGGCTCCTCGACCCCGCGATGGTTCGCGCGCTCTCGCGGGTGGACCGGCGCGCGCTCGCGGCCGGGATGGTGGGCTACCGTGAGCACTGACGCGATGACCGTGCAGGAGCACCTGGACGGCAGCCGCACCGAGTACTTCGCGGTCGAGTGCACGGAGGCCGCGCTGCTCGCGCTGCTGCGCGAGGTCTTCGAGGAGCACTGGGAGCACGTCATCTTCGGCCCGTGCATCGAGGGCGCGGTGTTCGAGGGGCGCTTCGCGGCGCGGCCGCGCCTGACGCTGCTGGACGGCTACGCCACCGTGCAGCTCCAGGGCAGCGAGTCCTGGCACTTCCACCTCTGCATCGGCCCCCACCGGGGCTCGCCCGGCCTGCCCACGCCGCCCGCGCTGGCGGAGTGGCGCCGCTGCCGGCGGGCCGCGTTCTTCCAGAGCCGCGATCGCGCCGGTCGGCCGAGCGCGTGGGGCCTGCGTCTGTGGAACGGGCGCGACGAGCAGATGCTGACCGTCTTCCTGCCGAACCCGTGGATCGACCCCGCCCGGGGCCACTACGTGGACACGCCCGACTGGTCCCGCCTCCGCCTCTGGATGGACCTGCGCGCCCGCCACGCGGGCGTTCCCGCCGAGCCCCCGCCGGCCGACCTCACGCCCCCTCGAACTCACTGATGGGGGACCCACTGATGGATTGTCGGATTGTAAGACCTGACCCCAGCCGATAGAATCGCGGCATGGACGGCGTGCACGACCTGGGCGGCATGCACGGCTTCGGGCCGGTGGAGCGGGAGGAGAACGAGCCCGTCTTCCACGCGGCGTGGGAGGCGGCGGTGCTCGCGATCCAGCGCGCGGGCGGCGCGCGCGGCTACTACAACATCGACGAGTTCCGTCACGGCATCGAGCGCATGGCCCCGTCCCACTACCTGCGCGCGACCTACTACGAGAAATGGCTCGACGGCGTGACCCGCGTGCTCCTGGAGAAGGGCGTGCTGGATCCCGGCCGAGCTGGCCGCGCGCCTGGCCTACTTCGAGCAGCGGCCCGACGCGCCGGCGACCGAGCCCCTGACCGCGCCGCTCCCGCCGCGCCCGCCCGCCAACGCCAAGTGGGCGCAGGACGTGATCCGCGAGACCGGGGCGGCGCCGCGCTTCGCGGACGGCGAGCCGGTGCGCACGCGCAACGTCCACCCGCCCGGGCACACGCGGCTGCCACGCTACGCGCGGGGCAAGCGCGGCGTCATCCACCGCTGCCACGGCATCCACGTGTTTCCCGACACCCACGCCCACGGCGGGGGCGAGCAGCCCCAGCCGCTCTACAGCGTGCGCTTCGACGCCCGCGAGCTGTGGGGCGAGTCGGCGGAGCCGAACCAGGCGGTGCACATCGATCTGTGGGAGAGCTATCTCCTCCCCGGGAGCTGATCCCCCATGGGCAAGAACCACCCCAACGTCGATCCCTACGTGGTCTCCCGGGTGCGGGCGCTCGAGTCGCTGCTGCTCGAGAAGGGCATCCTGGCGCCCGACGCGGTCGACCGGGTGATCCAGCGCTACGAGGCGGACACCGGCCCGATGGTGGGCGCGCGGGCGGTGGCCCGGGCCTGGACCGATCCCGAGTACAAGCGCCTCCTGCTCGACGACCCCCGGACCGCGCTCGCCCGCTTCGAGCTCGACTACCAGATGCTGATGGTGGTCGAGAACACCGACGCGCTGCACAACCTGGTGGTCTGCACGCTCTGCTCCTGCTATCCGTGGCCGGTGCTCGGGCTGCCCCCGACCTGGTACAAGATGCCGGCCTACCGCTCGCGCGCGGTCAGCGAGCCGCGCGCGCTCCTGGGCGAGATGGGGCTCGCGATCGATCCGCGGCGCGAGATCCGGGTGTGGGACTCGAGCGCGGAGATGCGCTACATGGTGCTGCCGCAGCGGCCGGCCGGCACCGACGGGCTCGGCGAGGCGGAGCTGGTGCCCCTGATCACGCGCGACGCGCTGATCGGGGTGGCCGACGTGCGGCCGCCCGCGCCCGCCGCCCGCTGAGGCGGCGCGACCTCCCGTGTACGAGCGGCGGCGCAACATCGTGGTGCGGCGCGACGGCCGCCGCGTCAACGTGGCCCGCTTCCGCGGGCAGCTCTTCGTGTGCGCCACCGGCTGCTGCTGCGGCCGCACCGAGGACGGCTTCGCCCCGGTGCCCACCGAGACCTTCCACCGCGAGTGGGAGCGGCGGCGCCTCCGCAACGTGATCCACCTCACGATCGGCGGCTGCCTCGGCCCGTGCGCGCTCGCCAACGTGGTGCTCCTGCTCTTCGACGGCCAGACCCAGTGGTTCCACTCGATCGACTCCGAGGCGCAGGCCCTCGCGCTCTACGATCACGTGGAGCGCATGCTGGAGGCCGACGGGTGCCTGCCTCCGCCGGCCGCGCTCGCCCCGTATCACTTCACCGCGTCGGCCTGGCAGCCGCGCCCGGACGGGCAGCCGGTGGACGACGCGCGGCTCTGGCGGGCCGCCCGCGGGCACGCGTGCGAGGCGCCCGCCTCCGGCGTCACCGCCGACGGCCGCGCCCTCTCGGTGGACCGGGTGGTCGCGGTGATGGAGGGCCAGGCCGCCCTGCCGCGCAAGAACGGCGAGCTCGTGTTCGAGGAGCCGTGGCAGGGCCGCGTCTTCGGCATGGCGGTGGCCCTGCACGAGCGCGGGCGGTTCGAGTGGGAGGAGTTCCGCCGGGCCCTCATCGCCCAGATCGCGGCCGCGGAGGCGCGCCCGGGCCCGTTCGTCTACTACGAGATCTGGCTCCGGACCTTCGAGGAGCTGCTGGCCGGCAAGGGCCTCGTCACCGGCGCGGAGCTCGACGAGACCACCTACCAGTTCGAGTTCGGCGAGCGGGACGACGTCTTCTAGACCGCCGCGGCGCGGCGGCGCCCTCAGCGGGCGGCGGTGCGGAGGCGGTCGGGCGCGGGCGAGGCGGCGAGCCGGTCGAGCGCGGGCATGAGCAGGCCCACGATGCGCACCGGCAGCGCGCTCGTGAAGTGGAAGCGCGCCGCCTCGGGGCCCGGCACGTAGGCGGTCACGGTGCCGAAGTAGCGGTCGTCGAGCATGAACACGAAGGTGGCCGCGCGGCTCACCACCCGCGACTCCACCACCGAGCCGTTCTTGCCGTAGACGAAGTAGCGGTGGTCGCCGGTGCCGGTCTTGCCGCCCACCGTGTGCGTGCCGCCCGGCCCGGTCAGCGCGGGCTTGAGCCCGCGGGCGGTGCCGCCGTCCACCACCTGGCCGAGGGCCCCGCGGACCACCGCGGCCACCTCGGGCGCGAGCACCTGGCTCGGCGGGATCTCGGCGCGACCCATGCGCGTCTCGTACGGGGTGCCCGCCGCGAAGTCGAGGCCGTCGATCAGCACGGTGGGCTGGCGCACCCCGTTGTTCAGGATGATGCCCATCAGCTCGGCGAGCGCGGCGGGCCGGTCGCCGGAGCTGCCGATCGCGGTGGCCAGCGAGGGGGTCAGCGAGGCGAACGGGTAGCCGAGCCGCTCCCAGCTCCGGTGCAGGTCGAGGAACGCCTCCAGCTCGAGCAGGCTCGCGATGCGATGGTCCTGCGCGTTGCGGTGGCGGGTGAAGAAGAGCCAGCTGTAGACCGCCTGCCGCTCGGCCGCGCTCGCGCGCACCACCTGGCCCATGCCCGCGCCGGGATGCCGCCGCAGGTAGCCGGCCAGCCACAGCTCGAGCGGATGCACGCCCGCCACGTAGCCGCGGTCGACGAGGGGCATCGCCTCGGGCGCGGCCTGCTCGTAGAGCTCGGCCACCGCCTTGTCGGAGAGCGCGCGGCCCGGCACGCGGGAGGCGAGCAGGTCGCGGAAGACCTCCGGGCTCGCTTCCGGGTAGACCGCGCGCAGCGCGATGGCGAGGCCCTGCGGGGTGGGGCGGGCCGCGCTCAGGACCAGCTCGAGCGCCTCCTCCACCGGCAGGCCGTGGTACTTGCGGTAGAAGCGGCGGACGAACTCGCTCCCCTCGCGGTCGGCGAAGCGGGTCAGGTAGCGGTCGCGGCGCGGGTCGCCCGGGTTCTCCAGCACGAGGGCCAGGGAGCCGGAGGAGCCGTAGAGGTGATGGGTGACCACGTCGCGCATCAGGCGGATGAAGACGAGGTTCACCGAGTTCTGGAAGCCCTCGCGGATCGTGAGGACCTTCGCGTCGTCCTCCCGGTCGAAGTTGCCGAAGGTGTGGAGGCCGCCGCCGGTGAAGAAGGCCTCCCCCGGGCTCGCCGAGTAGCGCCGATCGAGCGAGGCCTCGAGCATGGCCTGGAGCGTGCGGTCGGTGCCCCGCGCGCTCGTGAGGTACTGCACCGCCCACTCCCCGAGCCGATCCCGCGGGTGCACCGACGTCTTGGCCAGCGCGGCCGGCTCGAGCCGCGCGTACCGATCGTGGAGCGCGGCGATCGCCTCGAGGTACGAGATCAGGGTGCGGAGCTTGGCCGTCGAGCCGAGGTCGATCCGCGCCCCGCCGTTGATGTCGAGCGGCTGGTCCAGGTTGTCGGTCTGGATGCGGACCCGGTTCTGCCCCTGGCCGCGCTCGTAGAGCGTGACGCTGTAGAGCACGCGGGCCGGATCGCCGCCGCCCAGGAGCTTCTCGCCCACGAGCCCGAGGCGCTCGAGGGTGGCCGGCTCGCGCAGCGAGCGGAGAAGGCGCGCCACCGCGTCCTGAGCGGGCGCGTCGAGGGTGCTGCGCGCGGTGAGGTCGAGGCGGTCGAGATCGTAGAGGGCGGGCACGCTCAGCATCGAGGTGAGCCGGGCCCGCACCAGGTTGGCGCCCTTGCGCTCCACGAACGCCACCGGCGCGGCGGCGCCCCCGCGCCGCAGCTCGAGCCGCTCGGCGAGGGCCGCGTCGCGCAGGCGCGCGTCGATGACCCCCGCGCGGGCCAGCACCCGCAGGTAGCCGTCGGTGAACTCCTCGAGGGCGCGCGGGTTCTCGACCAGGTAGTAGTACGGCCGGCGCGCGGCGAGGATGAGGCTCAGCGCGCGCTTGAAGACGCGGGCGCGCGCGGCGTCCGCGGCCGCCGGCTTGGTCGAGAGGAGCGCGTTGGCCTGGAGGAAGTCCGCCCCGTACCAGATGCGGAGGCCGTCGCCCAGGCCGTGCACCTCGCCGTGCCCCGGCGCGGCGGCGAGGGGCAGCGAATCGAGATAGTCCACCACGATCTGCCGCCGGGTGGCGCGCGTCGTCGCGCCGGCCTGGTAGGCCCGGAGGCTCGCCGAGATCATCTGCCGCAGCTTGTCCCCCGGGGCGCGGGTGCGGCCCTCGGGCGAATGGCGCATCTTCTCGAGCTGGGTGGGCAGGGTGCTCGCCCCGATGGAGTGTCGCTCGCCGCGGAAGCGGCCGATCGTCTCCACCCCGACCGCCTTCGCGAGGCGTCGCCAGTCCACCACCGGGTTCCGGTACGGGCCGGTGTCGAGCAGCTCGCGGTTCTCGATGAAGAGCAGGGTGTTGATCAGGAGCGGCGGCACCGCGTCGAAGCGGTCGTAGACCTGCTCCGGATAGCGGGTCGCGTAGAGCGGGTGGCCCTCGCGGTCGAGGACCTCGAGCCCGGCCCGGGTCTTCTCGCGATAGGGCGGGTAGAGGCCCCACGCGGCCAGGTGCGCCAGCGCGGCGGAGGGCCGGGCCTGCTGCTCGACGCGATAGCCGCCCGCCTCCAGGCGGTCCACGAAGTCGGGGAGCCGGGTGTAGCCGAGCCTCACGTCGTAGGGTCCGGTCTGCGGATAGCTGACCGACGGGCTCGGGCCCGGGGCCACCCGGTAGGTGAGCACGCGCGCGGCCTGCGAGAGCACCAGGGCCTGCAGCGCGGAGGTGCGCATCTCCACGAGCGCGAGCAGGACGAGCGCGACCGCCACGACCGACAGGAGCAGCGACCGGCGGATCACCAGCTCGCGCAGGCGCGCGCGCCACGGCTGGGCCGCCGCGGTACCCGGGAGCACGTCGGCCCCGATCACGGCCGCCAGCGCCGGCCGCCCGGGCGCGAGGCCGGATCGCGGGGCAGGGCGAGACACCGAGAGGAATCGTCTCAGCGGAGAGCGGCTGCTGGCGTCGGCCACTGCCTGATCAACCGTCCGGGCGGGCCGGACGTTCCTCTATGCAATGCTTGCGTCGTGGGCATTGGGAACGATCACCATCACCGCGATGGTGCGAGCTCAAAGCTTACCACGCGCTCGCACCATGCGGCCACCGCGAGAATTTTTGCGTCGTGGCCCGCCGCGCCGACGAGCTGCACCGCGTGGGGGAGACCGAGCGACGAGACGCCGATCGGCAGCGAGACCGCGGGAACGCCCGCGAAGCTCCACGGCGCGCAGAACCACGGATCGCCGGTCGCGCCGAGCCCTTCCGGCGCGGGCGACGGCGCGGTCGGCGACAGCAGCGCGTCGTACTCCGCGAGCAGCTCCATCACGTCGCGACGGAACGCGAGCCGCGCCCGCTGCGCGCGGGCGTAGACCACCGCCGGACGCGTGAGACCGCTCGCGATCAGCTCGCGGGTGCGCGGCCGGTACTGCGCGGCGTGGGCCCGGTACAGCTCCTCGTGATACGCGGCCGCCTCGACCTCCAGCACCGAGCGACCCGCCGCGTGCACGCCCGCGAACGACGGCGGCAGCGTCACCTCGTGCACCGTCGCGCCCGCGCGCGCGAGCCGGTCCGCGGTGGCGCGGATCAGCGCGGCCACCTCGGGGGTGGCGCGCTCGAGCAGCTCCTCCGCCACCGCGACGCGCGGCGCGGAGACCGCGGGTGCGCCGAGCGGGCGCGCGGCCAGCACGTCCACCGCGAGCGCCACGTCGGCCACGCGGCGCGCGAAGACGCCCACGTGATCGAAGCTCCACGCGAGCGGGACCACGCCCTCGGTCGGGATCAGGTCGTACGTGCCCTTGAATCCCACCACGCCGCAGTAGGCCGCGGGCCGCAGCACCGAGCCCACCGTCTGGGTGCCCAGGGCGAGCGGGGCCATGCGGGCGCCCACCGCCGCCGCGGAGCCGGAGGACGAGCCGCCCGGCGTGTGGGCCGGATTCCACGGATTGCGCGTGGGCCCGGGCTCGAAGTAGGCGAACTCGGTGGTGTGGACCTTGCCGAGCACGACCGCGCCCGCCGCGCGCAGGCGCGCCACCGACGTGGCGTCCGCGGTGGCCGCGGTGTGGAAGGCGGGCGCGGCGCCGCAGGTCGTGGTCATGCCCGCCACGTGGAAGATGTCCTTGATCGCGACCGGGATCCCGTGCAGCGGCCCGCGCCGGCGGCCCGCGCGCGCCTCGTCGGTGCGCTCGCGCGCGGTCGCGCGCGCGCCCGACTCGTCCACCGAGACCCACGCGTGTACCGCGTCGTCCGTCGCGGCGATGCGCTGCAGGCACGCCTCGAGCAGCGCGGACGGCGTGAGCGCGCCGTCCGCGATGCGGCGCGAGGCCTCGGAGACCGAGAGATCGGTTGGATCGTTCGCGTCCATGGCGAAGGATCATGCGGGGCGCGCCCGATCGCTGTCAAGACGACGACACACCGCAGAAAGTGCGGTGGATTCGCGTTCCATACGAAGAGGGCATTTCGTTACCCAGCCACGGAAGCCACGAGGGAAGCTCGGCTCGGGCGCCCGCGAGCAAGCGATTGATTCTACGAGCGATCGGTCCTTGGTACAGGACTTGCCCCCGGTACTGCGGTACGGATCAGGCAGGTTCGAGGGGCGGGTGAGCGGGACGGGGTTTCGGTCCCTTCTCCACCGACGCGTCGGACCGAGCATCCGGCCTTCGGCCTGCCTGGTCACACCGAACGCACGGGAGGATGGGATCCGATGACGCCCGAGAAGGACACGTTCCGCATCGAACTACGCAATGCCAAGCTCTGCATGGAGCTCGACTGCAACACGGTCTTCGACGCGGTGATGCATCGTCACTGCCCGACCTGCAGCAGCACCGAATTCTACCCGCTCGAGTCCTGGCTCAACCGCGACCGCAGCGAGCGGCGAGAGCCCACGATCCGCGAGCAGCGCACCACGGTGCGCGCGGCGATCTCCGCTCTCCCGCGCCCGCTCTGGCTCGATCGGCTGTACGTCCCGCGCGAGAGCGAGAGCGAGCTGGCCGGAGCCTCCGTGCGGCCGCGGCGCGCCGCGCAGCGCCGGCGGGCGGGTTGACGCGCCATGCGAACGATACTGGTCGTCGACGACGATGCGTGGGTGCGCGGTCTCGCGCGCGACGTGCTGGCCCGTGAGGGGTACCGGGTGCTCGAGGCCTCGGACGGGCAGGACGCGATCCGCGTCTCCGCCGAGCATCCCGGTCCCATCCATCTGCTCCTCACCGACGTGATGATGCCGGGCATGAACGGCTGTGATCTCGCGGCCGGGCTCAGCGCGCTCCTGCCCGGCCTCAAGGTCATGTTCATGTCCGCCTACGATCGCGACTTCCTGGTGGCCCGGGGCCTCAATCCGGTCGGCCCGGTCATCACCAAGCCGTTCACCATCGAGTACCTGACCCGCCGGGTCCAGATGGTGCTGGGCGATCGACGCGCCGCCGCATCGGTCGCCACCGCCGCGCCCGCGCGCTAGCCCGCCGCGCGCATTGACGTCATGGCCCGGCTCGTTGTAAGAGCCGGGCCATGACGTCTTCGTCGATCCGCTCGCGTCTCGCCGCCCTCTCGCTCGTCGGGCTCGTCCTGGGCCCGGCCGCCTCTCGCCTCCGCCGCGTGCGGACCGTCCCCGCTTCCCGCCGATGCCCCGATCGCACTCGTGCTGTCGGGCGGCGGGGCCAAGGGCGCCTACGAGGCGGGCGTGGCCGCCGCGCTCGTGGAGCGGGGCGTGCCGATCCGCCTGGCGGCCGGCTCGTCGGCCGGCGCGCTGAATGCGGCCATGATCGCCGACGGCCGGCTCGACCGGCTGGAGGCCCTGTGGCGCGGGCTCACCCGCGACCGGGTCTACTCGCTGCGGACGCGCGTGTTCTTCGCGGGCCTCCTGCCCGGATGGCTCACCCTGCTGACGCTCGATCGGGCGGGCTCGCTCTTCGATCCCGAGCCGCTCCGCGAGCTGATCGGCGCCTCGCTCGACCTCGAGCGCATCCGCGCCTCGCCGGTGCGGCTCCTGGTCGTCACCACCGACCTGCAGCGCCGCGAGCCGCGGGTCTTCGACAACCGGACCGTCACCCGCGAGGTGCTCATGGCCGCGGCCGCGGTGCCCGGCGCCTTCCCCGCGGTGGACGTCGGCGGCACGCTGCTGGTGGACGGCGGGCTCACCGGGCGGGCGCCGGTGCTGGAGGCGCTCGCGGCGGGGACCGCGGTGGAGCGCGCGGTGGTGGTGATGAGCTACGCGCCGCAGGAGCAGGGGAGCCCGCCCACCACGATGCGGCGCGCGCTCGAGGAAGCCTTCGAGATGGGGATGATCCACCAGATCCGGCGGGACGTGGAGCTGGCGCGCTTCAAGTTCCCGGGGGTGGAGGTGGAGCTGCTGACGCCGTCGGCGCCGCTCGCGCTGCGCCCGCTCGAGTTCGATCCCGCCGGCATGGCGCGCGCCCTCGAGCGCGGGCGCGCCGACGCGGTGGCCTGCCTCAGCGGCTGGGGGAAGCGGTGACCTGCACCGAGCCGGTGTCGCGGACCAGGAAGTGCACGCGGCGGTTCTTGCCCTGGCAGGCCGCGCTGCGGTCGGCGCACAGCGTGCCGCTCTCGCCGCGGGACACCACCGTGATGCGGCTCGGCGCGATGCCCTTGCCCACGAGGTAGTCCATCACCCACTTCGCCCGCCGCTGCGCCAGGGCGAGGTTGGCGAGGCGGGGCCCGGCCACGTCGGTGTAGCCCTCCAGGATGACGAGCTGCTCGGGGTGCGTCCTGAGCCACGCCGCCGCCGCGTCGAGCGCCTTCCGCGCGCGCGGCTCCGCCTGGACCTGGCCGGTGGCGAAGTGGACGTCCGGCAGCTCCTCACGGGCGGAGAACCCGGCGGTGGGACCGGACTCGGGGGTGGGACCCGCCGCATCCGGGACGGGCGCATCGGGAGCGGGGGCGGCGTCCGGCCAGACCGGCGGGGCGGGAGATGCGGCGGGCCGACTCGCGGTGACCGCGCCGGGTTGCGGCGCGTCCACGTGCCGGGCGCAGCCGACGGCCAGCGGCGCCAGCACGCACAGGGCGAGAGTCACGCGTCCGATCGCGGTCATCGGGGCGCGCGCGGAATCAGGCCAGCTCGTGGCGCTCGGTCAGCCGGTCGTGCAGCATCCCGAGGCCGAACTCGAGCTCGGTGGCCAGGGACTGCAGCTGCTCGAGCCGGTTGCCGTCGGGGCGCAGGCAGCCGTCTTCCAGCAGGCGGCCGTGTCCGAGCACCGCCAGGCTCATGAGACTCGCCTTCGCGAACAGCCGCTCCACGTACTCGGCCAGCACGTCCTCGGTCTGGGTCATGGGTCGCTCCCTTTCTCGGCGCTCGGCCGTTCCAACCGGCCGGCGATGGGCCACATAGCGCATAGGCCGTGCCACGGGCTTCGGTCGTTCAACTGACCTATGATAATTGGCATTTTTGGCCATGATCGCGCCGAGGGCTCGTCAGCGCCACGACAGCGTTCCGCTCGACCCGTCAGAGACCGGACATGCCGGCCCGCCGCGCCGTGCCACGATGGGAGGAGCCCGCCGCCGGGCGCGGGCGCTCAGAGGGGGCCGGAGATGACGCGCAGAAGCAAGGATCGCGTGGGTCGAGCGGGGCGGAGACGCTCTCGCCATCGTGGTGGGGCTCGCGCTCCGGCTGGCCGCGCCGGAGACCAGCATCGTGACCACGCGGCCGATGCTGCTCGTCGCGGCCGGCGTGGTGCTGCTCGCGGTCGGGCTCGCCCGCGACCTCGCGCGCATCGCGCTCGAGGGGCGCCCGGTCGCCACCGCCCCGGATCGCCACCCCGGTGAGCTGCGCCTCTGCCTCGAGTCCACTCTCGGCCTCGGCGCGGTCGCGGCGGGTCTCGCCTGGCGCCTCGGAGCCGTGAGCGCGGCGCGGCCGGTGTCGGTCGGCGGCCTCGTGCTCGCGCTGGCCGCGGTGGCGACGCTCGGTCACCTCACGCGGAATCTGGTCGTCGTCCTCCGCCGGGAGCCGGCCCACCGCAACGTCGTCTTCTGGTCCTGAGGGCGCGCCGCGCGCCCGCCGTCACCTCCGGCGTGGCGTCGCGTCAGATCGCGCCCAGCAGCGTGGCGGCCCGGTTGTAGTCGCGCGCGGCCACCCACAGGATGGCCCCGTAGCGGCCGGCGCCCGCGCACACCGCGTCGACCGCGGTGACGTTGATGCGCGCCGCCGCGAGCTTGCCGAGCATCTCGCCGATCACCCCCACGCGGTCCTCGCCGCCGAGCAGGAAGGCGCGCTTGGGCCCGGTGATCTTCCACTTCGAGCGCCGGGCGAAGCCCCGGAAGGCGGCGGCGTCGGCGGGCACGAAGTCGAGCTGGGAGCCCCGGCCCTCCGGGAAGCCGGAGAACGCGACCAGGTTGATGCCGGCCTCCTGGAGCGCGGCGAGGTAGCGCGCGCCTTCGCCCGGCTTGTTCGGCGCCTGCACGTAGAAGTAGTCGACGCGCTGCACGGTGTCAGGCATCGCGGGCCTCCTCGCGCTCGAGCTCGGTGCCGAGCGCCTCGTTGAAGCGGTTGGTGAAGTTGGCCGCGGCCACGGTGAGGGTGAGCTGGACGAGCGCCTCCGGCCCCAGGCGCTGACGGAGCGTCTCCACGAGGGCGCCGTCCACCTGGACCTCGGTGGTCATGGCCTCCGCGTAGCTGATCACCAGCCGCTCGAGCTCGGAGAAGAGCGGGCTCGTGCGATAGTCGGCCAGCGCCTCGAGCTGCTCCTTCGGGATCCCCGCCCGGCGACCGGCCGCCCCGTTGTGAGTCACGCAGTAGCGACAGCGATTGAGCTGCGAGGCCCGCACGTAGGCGAGGTAGCGCAGCCGCAGATCGAGCGGCCCCTCGCGCAGGCGCGGGTACCAGGCGTGGAACGGCGGCAGGGACCGCGCGTGGTGGGCCATGAGCCGGAAGATGTTGAGCACGCGCCCGCTGCCCGCCTGGAGCGTGTCGTAGAGCGACTGGATCTCGGGCGGCACCTGCGCCCGGTCCAGGTAGGGAAGTCTCGCCGCCATCGGGGCCGTCTCCTCCGCGCCGGGGAAAGCGGCGGGCTCGGCCCCGCGCGCGGCTCGGCGCGTGGCCGCATCATTGCGCGGGCCCTCCGGGCGGTCAAGCCGCCGCTCACAGGATCGCCACGTGCATCGCCTGCCCCTCGAAGAGGAGCGCGGCGCCGCGATGCTTGTCGAGGGCGAACTCGAAGAGCCGTCCGACCCCCACGCTCCCGCGCAGCGTGCCCTCGACGCGCGCGGCTCCGCGCAGCAGGCCGTCCACGCGGCTTCGCGCCGCCGCTTCGTCCCAGCCGCTCGGGGCGGCCCGGTAGGCGTCGAGCGCGTAGGCGCGCAGCAGCTTGGGCCACTCGCGGGCGAAGAGCCCGCCGGCGTGGAACGCGTCCACTCCGGCCAGGCTCGGGCCCACGAAGACCGCGGCGCCGACCACCCCGGGCAGCGGGACCGCCTCCAGGCTGCGAGTCGCCCGGTCGAGATGGGCCTTCACCTCGGGCGCGTCGTAGACCGCCTGATAGCTCCCGGTCGGGGAGGCCGCCTGGAGGTTCCGCGACGCGGCGGCGACCCCCGACCAGATGCGCCCCTGCTCCGCCTTGCGCAGCACCTCCGAGCGCACGCTCGGCTGCACCACGCTCGATCGGCTCTCGAAGTCCTTGCGACCCTCGTTCCAGCGGCCCTGCTCCACGCAGTACACCGAGACGTTCCGGGGTCCGCTGAGCGGCGGGAGCAGCAGATCCTCGCGCAGCACCCGGTTCTGCTTGCCACCGATCAGGATCTCGCCGGCCAGCAGCAGGACGTGAGCCTTGCCGCGGTTCTCCGCGATCAGGTCGGGCACGCTGGCCTGCGCGCGCTCCACCACCGTGAGGGCGCCGCGAGCGCGGGCCTCGTCGAGCGTCAGGACCTCGAGGGCGGCCGCGGGCCCTTCGAGTCCCCGCCGACCAGCCAGAGCACCGACAGACCCGCCTGGGTGACCGCCGGGCCGACCGTGAGCTGCCCGAGGGTCCGCTGGAGGTCGGGGCTGACCTGGCCGGGCAGCCCGGGATCGACGGGGCCGCCGCCGTCGGGCAGGATGCGGATGCGGTCGGCCAGGGCCGGCCCCGGCGTGACCGCGGCGGCGCCGGCCGCGCCCAGGAGCTTCAGAAACGAGCGTCGCAATGCATTCATATCGTCCTCCGTGCCCGCGAAGCGGGGAATTTGCCCGCTTAGACCTGGCTCCGGCGCCGAAAGTTCCCCGCATCGCGTATACTGACGGCGACGCACCGACAGGTCTCGAGGAGGGACGCTATGAAGCGGACCTTGGCAACGATCATCCTGGTGGCACTGGCGCTCTCTCCGGTCCTCTACGTCACCGAGGCCTGGGCCCGGGCGGGCGGGGGCAGCTCGAGCGGCAGCCGCGGCTCGCGGAGCTACTCGTCACCCTCCCGGCCGCCGTCCTCGAGCCCGGCTGCCCCGAGCCAGCCGACGTCGCCGGGCCTTCAGCAGCCCGCGCCCGCGCGCTCGGGCTGGGGCGGCATGATGGGCGGGATGCTCGGCGGCCTCCTGCTGGGCGGCCTGCTCGGCGGGCTGTTCTTCGGTCACGGCGGGGGCGGCATCGGGATGATCGAGATCCTGATCATCGGCGGGCTCGCCTGGTTCGCGATCTCCTACATGCGGCGCCAGCAGGCGGCCGCGCCCTCCGGCTACGCGACATCCGGCGGCTACGGCTCCGCCCCGGCCTCGCGCTACGACCCGTCGCCCGCGGGCGGCACCGCCGTGCCGGCTAGCGGCACCGCCACCATGGAGGCGCCGGCCGGCCCGTCCGATCTCGAGCGCGGCCTGGCCCACATCCGCCAGATGGATCCGGGCTTCGATCCTCGCGCGTTCTCGGAGACCGCCTCGGACGTCTTCTTCAAGGTGCAGGGCGCCTGGACCGCGCGCAGCATGGCGGGGGTGTCGTCGCTGCTCATGCCCGAGATGTCGGCGACGCTCCAGCGCGACTGCGATCGGCTGAAGGCCGAGCACAAGGTGAATCGGCTCGAGAACATCGCGGTCCGCTCCGCGGAGGTCACCGAGGCCTGGCAGGAGAGCGGCCAGGACTTCGTCACCGTGCACTTCCTGGCGAGCCTGCTCGACTACACCACCGACGAGAGCGGCGCGCAGGTGCTCGAGGGCAGCCGGACCGAGCCGGTGAAGTTCGAGGAGTACTGGACGTTCACGCGGCCGGTGGGCCCCGCCGCGTTCCGCCTCAGCGCGATCCAGCAGGCCTGACCGCGGCGGCGGCCGCGGCTCGCCGGGTCAGCGCCCGACGAGCTGGGCCGTCTCGCGGAGCGCGCCGCGCTCGAGACCGAGGAGCGCGGCCAGGTAGGTGAGCGCGCCCGCCGGCACCAGCACCAGGAGGCGCGCGACGGCGCCGGCGTGCTCGGGCAGGAGATACCGCGTCCCGATCACCACGCCGGCCATCGCCAGGCTCGCCAGAGCCGGCGCCCGCATCGCCCGTCCGAAGTCCGGCACCCCGAGCCCCAGCACCCCGCCCGAGCGCTGGAGCGTGATCCCGAACACCAGCGGGTAGGCCCCGAGCCAGGCCATCGCCATGCCCACCGCGCCCCACTGGGCGCCGATCGAGGCAGGCCGACGGGATGATGAGCGCGGCGATCAGCACGTTGCCCGCGCTGATGCCCGGGCGGCCGATGCTCCAGAGGGCGGGGGGCAGCAGGGTCGACACCATGCGCAGCGGCATGATCAGGGCGAGGATCTGCAGGAGCGGGGCCGCGGCCGGCCACTTGGCCCCGAGGAGGACCGCGACCGCCTCCGGCGCGGTGACCGCGAGCCCGATGAAGATCGGGAACGACAGCACGCTGGTGATGCGGGTGGCCTTGAGCAGATAGAAGCGCACGTCGTCCAGGCGATCCTGCACCTGGGAGAACGCGGGCAGGCCGATCGAGGAGATCAGGCCGCCGGTCCGGTGCATCGGCATCGTCGCGAGGTCCTGGGCCACCGAGTAGAGGCCGAGGGTGGCGTCGGACCAGAGCCGGCCCCCGATCACCTTGTCGGCGTCGGTGAAGAGCTGCCAGGCGCCGCGCTCGAGCGTGACGATCCCGCCGAAGGAGAGCGCGCGCCGCACCATCGCGAGCGAGAAGCTCGGCAGGCAGAGCGACGGGGCGGCCACGTTGAGCGCGAGGGTGGTGGCGGCGGTCGACACCAGGCGCCCCCACACCAGCGCCCAGACGCCCCAGCCGGTCGAGGCGAGCGCGAGCGTGGTGAGGCCGCCGAGCCAGTTCGCGCCGAGGCTGATCAGGGACTGGCTCCGGAAGTCGAGCCCCTGCTCGAGGCGGGCGCGCGGCAGCGTCTCGAAGACGAGCAGCAGGAACTGCAGCGACAGCACGCGCAGGATCGGGACCAGGATCGGCTCGCTGAAGAACGCGGCCACGAGCGGCGCGGTGGTGATCAGGATCAGGGCGCACAGCAGGTTCACCGCGATCACCACGCCGAACACCTGGCGGCGGAACTCCTCGCCCGGGGCCAGCCGCTGGACGAGGACCACGTCCAGGCCCAGGTCGTTCAGGAGGTAGAGCGCGGAGGGGAGGATCACCGCCATCGCCAGCACGCCGTAGTCCGACGGCGAGAGCAGGCGGATGACGAAGACGGTCATCGCCCAGGACGCCGCCTGGCCGACCAGCCGGGTGGCGGCCGACCAGCGCAGCGCGGACAGGACCTTGGCTCCAACCGGGGCGGCGGCGAGGGGACCCACCCATCCAGACTAACCGGGCGGGGGGTTTTCGGATCGACGAACACGGCCCCCGAGCCGGCGGCGCCCGGCCCGGGGGCCGCGCCCGGGGCGCTAGAAGGCGGCCGACATGCCCCCGTCGAAATTGACTGCGGTGCCGGTGATATACGCGGCGCGAGCCGAGCAGAGGAAGGCCACCAGGTCGGCGAACTCCTCGGCCTCGCCCACCCGGCCCACCGGCACCCGCTTGGCGGCCTCGCGGTAGTAGGCCTCCATGTCGCCGCCCTTGGCCCGGCGCTCCCACTGGGCGCTCTTCACCAGCCCCAGGCAGACCGTGTTCACCAGGATGTGGTCGGGCGCGTACTCGTTGGCGAGCGACTTGGTCAGGTTGATGCCGGCCGCGCGGGTCACGCTGGTGGGCAGCGAGCGGGCCACCGGGACCTTGCCGCCCACCGTGGTCACGTTGACGATCCGGCCGCCGCCGCGCTTCTTCATCTGGGGGATGACGAGGCGGCAGAAGCGCACCGCGGCCATGAGCTTGACCTCGATGTCGGCCGCCCACGTGGCGTCGTCCACCTTCTCGAACGGCCCCGCGGACGAGGTGCCCGCGTTGTTGACGAGGATGTCCACGCCGCCGTGCGCGGCCAGCGTCGCGTTCACCACCGCCTCCACGTCGGCGGGCCGGGTGACGTCGGCGGTCTGGGCCAGCACCTGCACGCCGGTCTGCTTCCGGATGGCCTCCGCCGCGCGCTCCAGCACGTCCTTGCGGCGCGCGCAGATCACCACGTGACAGCCCTCCTGGGCGAATCGCATCGCGGTGGCGCGCCCGAGCCCCTCGCTGCCTCCGGTGACGATGGCGACCTTGCCGGTGAGACCGAGATCGAGCATGGTGGGTCCTCCCGGTCGCGGATACTAGCCGCGGCCTCGACCGCGGTCAAGGCGCGGCGCGCACCGGTGACGTGCCCCTGATCTGCCCACGTGATATGGTCGGCGCCATGCGTCGGGTCCTGGTCACCGGGATGAGCGGGCTCATCGGGACCGCGGTGCGCCGCCGGCTCGAGGGGCGCTTCGCCCTGCGCGCGCTGAACCGCCGGCCGGTCGCGGGCGTGGAGTGCCACCAGGCCGACATCGGCGATCTCGCGGCGATCGCGCCCGCGTTCGACGGCGTGGACGCGGTGGTGCATCTGGCCGCGAACGTGGAGGCGAACCCGCCGGTCGACGCGATCGTGCGGGACAACGTGGTGGGCACCTACAACGTCTTCGAGGCGGCCCGCCGCGCGGGGGTGCGCCGCGTGATCTACGCGAGCAGCGGGGCCACCGTGAGCGACTGGGAGCGGGACGAGCCCTACGCGGCGCTGGTCGCGGGCCGCTACGACCAGGTGGCGGAGTGGCCGATCCTCACCCACGAGTCGCCCACGCGGCCCCACGGGCTCTACGGCTGCAGCAAGATCTGGGGCGAGGCCCTCGCCCGCCACTTCGCGGACACCACGCCGCTCTCGATGATCTGCCTGCGCATCGGTCGGGTGACCGCGGCGGACCGGCCGGTCGGGCCGCGCGAGCTCTCGGTGTGGTGCAGCCAGCGCGACATCGCCCAGATGGTCGAGCGCTGCCTGGTCGCGCCGGACAGCCTGCGCTTCGACGTGTTCTTCGTGTGCTCGGAGAACAAGTGGACGTACCGCGACATCGAGCACGCGCGGGCGGTGGTGGGCTTCGTGCCCGAGGACCGCGCCGAGGACCACCGCGGCCGCTCGTGAAGCTCGTCTCCTGGAACGTCAACGGGCTCCGCTCGGCGTGGAAGAAGGGCTTCCCCGATTTCCTGGCCGCCCAGGCCGCCGACGTCGTGTGCGTGCAGGAGACCAAGCTCCAGGCCGAGCAGGTGACCGACGAGATGCGGTCCCCCGGAGGCTACGCGAGCCACTGGGCCTTCGCGGAGCGCCCCGGCTACAGCGGGGTGGTCACCTACTCCCGCGCGGCCCCGCTCGCGGCGAGCACCGTCTGCGACCATCCGGTGCTGGACTGCGAGGGCCGCCTCGTGCACGTCGAGCTGCCCGACTTCCACCTGTTCAACGTCTACTTCCCGAACGGGGGGATGGGGCCGGAGCGCGTCCGGCACAAGCTCGCCTTCTACGAGGCGTTCCTCGCGTTCACGGAGTCGCTCCGGAAGCGGGGCAAGGGGGTCGTGGTCTGCGGCGACGTGAACACCGCGCACACCGAGCTCGACCTCGCGCGCCCGCGGGAGAACGAGGGGACGTCGGGGTTCCTGCCCGCCGAGCGCGAGTGGGTGGCCCGCTTCATCGCGGCGGGCTACCACGACACCTTCCGCCTCTTCGTGGCGGACCCGGGGCACTACACCTGGTGGGATCTGAAGACGGGGGCGCGGGCGCGGAACGTGGGCTGGCGCATCGACTACTTCTTCGTCTCCGACGAGCTGCGCGGGCGGATCGCGGGCGCGAGCATCCTGCCCGGGATCCTGGGGTCGGATCACTGCCCGATCGTGCTCGAGCTGGCCTAGGACCCCTCACCCTGGACCCCTCACCGTGGACCCCTCACCCCGGCCCTCTCCCCAGAGGGGAGAGGGTGGTGGTATTCTCTCGCCCGTGACCGAGAGCGCCGATCTCGCGGTGGTCGGAGGCGGCATCGTCGGGCTCGCCACCGCGCTGGCCCTGACCGAGGCCCATCCGCGCCTCCGCCTGCTCCTGCTGGAGAAGGAGCCGCAGATCGCGGCCCACCAGACCGGCCACAACAGCGGCGTCATCCACTCCGGCATCTACTACAAGCCCGGCTCGCTCAAGGCGCGGACCTGCGTGGAGGGCGCGCGCCGGATGAAGCAGTTCTGCGACACCCACGGCATCAAGTGGGAGGGCTGCGGCAAGGTCATCGTGGCCACCGACGCGGCCGAGCTGCCGCGGCTGCAGAACATCTACGAGCGCGGCCAGGCCAACGGGCTCTCCGGCCTCAAGATGCTCTCGGCCGAGGAGGTGCGCGAGCTCGAGCCGAACTGTCGCGCGGTGCGGGCGATCCACGTGCCCGAGACCGGCATCGTGGACTACGTCCAGGTGGCCGGCAAGATGGCGGAGCTGATCCAGCAGCGGGGCGGTCGCATCCTGACCGGCGCCGGGGTGAGCGCGATCCGCCGGCAGGGGAGCGGCCTCGTGCTCGAGACCGCGCAGGGCCCGGTCGAGGCGCGCCACCTCGTCAACTGCGGCGGGCTCCACTCCGACCGGGTGGCCGGGCTCACCGGGGTGACGCCCGAGGTGCGCATCATCCCGTTCCGCGGCGAGTACTACATGATCCGGGCGGAGCGGCGGTCGATCGTGCGGGGCCTGATCTACCCGGTGCCGGACCCCGAGTTCCCGTTCCTGGGCGTGCACTTCACCCGCACCATCCACGGCGACGTGGAGGCGGGACCGAACGCGGTGCTCGCCTTCGCGCGCGAGGGCTACACGCTCGGCACGGTGCGGCCGGGCGAATTCCTCGGCACCCTGGGCTACGCCGGCTTCTGGCACATGGCGCGCAAGTACTGGCGCGTGGGCGCCTACGAGATGTACCGCTCGGCGAGCAAGGCCGCCTTCGTGCGCTCGCTGCAGAAGCTGGTGCCGGACATCCGGAGCGGCGACCTCGAGCGGGGCGGGGCGGGGGTGCGCGCGCAGGCGGTGGCCCCCGACGGGAGCCTGGTGGACGACTTCAAGATCAGCGTGACGCCGGGGCGGTGCACGTGGTCAACGCCCCGTCGCCCGCCGCGACCGCCTCGCTCGCCATCGGCCGGCACGTCGCCGGCGTGGCCGCCGAGACGTTCGGGCTCGTGGGCGCCGGCCTGAGCGCCGCCTGACGCTACTTCTTCCCCAGCCGATCCTCCACCTCGCGCAGGCGGTCCTCCGCGGCCAGCATCATCGTGGACAGGTCGCGGATCAGCGCGAGGGCGAGCGCGGGATTCGCGCGCACCAGGTGATCGAGCCGGTTGGCGGGGATGACCATCAGGGTGACCGCGTCGGCCGCGATCGCGGTGGCCGAGCGGGGCGCGTTCCGGAAGAGCGCGATGTGCCCGAGCAGCTCGCCCTTGGTGAGCGTCGCGCAGGAGCCGCTCCTCGCCGCCGATCTGCTTGCGGATCTCCACGCGCCCCTGATGGACCATGAAGGCCTCGCCCTTGGCGTCGTCTCCCTCGCGGAAGATGACCGCTCCGGGCTCGAACGTCCTCGTCGGTACCTCTCCGATCTGGCGGCTCATGAACTCCTGTCTTCGGTGTAGAATGGCCCGCAGTGCGCCTATGATACTGCGTCTGGTGGGGTTCGTGGCGGCGGTGATCATGACCACCGCCGGGCTGCCCGCCCTCGCGCTCGCCCAGAAGCCCCTCACGGTCCAGGAAGCCCTCCTCCGCGCCAAGCCGGCCGCCGTGCTGGTCGTGGCCGAGGTCTCCTCCGAGGTCACCCTCGACTGTGGCGCCGGGCCGGTCAAGATCACCCCGCCGGTCTTCCGGGAGACGGGGACCGGCTGGTTCCTCGACGCCGACGGCTGGCTGATGACCAACGGCCACGTGGTCCAGCCCGCCTACGAGCCGCCCCGCTGGCTGGCCAACCAGCAGGCCCAGCGGGCGGTCACCACGGCCTGCCTGCCCCCGGTGCTCAAGAAGATGGGCCTTCAGCCGGGCGACCGGCCGGACGCCGAGGAGGCGGCCAAGCGTCGCCTGCTCGACACCGTGCTGCCCTCCGCCAAGGTCAACCTCAAGCCCGATGTCTTCGTCGTCACCGCCAAGGGCCGGTTCAAGGCCGAGGTGAAGAAGTACAGCCCGCCGGTGAACGAGATGTCGGGGCGCGATCTCGCCCTGCTCAAGGTCCCGGGCGAGAACTACCCGGTGCTCTCGCTCGCCGACTCCAAGGGAGTCCAGATCGGCGACCCGGTCCACATCATCGGCTTCCCGGGCGTGGTGCTCACGCACGAGCTGCTCAACCAGTCCTCCATGGTCGAGGCGTCGATCACGAACGGCGCGGTGTCGGGCTTCAAGCAGGACAAGAACAACAACACCGTGATCCAGACCGATGCCTCGGCGGCGTGGGGCAACTCGGGCGGACCGGTGGTCGACGACCGGGGCAACGTGATCGGGCTCCTCACGTTCGTGTCGCTGGCGCCGGGGCCCGAGGGCAGCATCGTGCAGGGCTTCAACTTCGTCATCCCGTCCGCCGCGGTCACCGACTTCGTGAAGGGCACCGCGGTGAAGGTGAACGCGGGCAGCAAGTTCAACGACGCCTGGTTCGCCGGCCTCAGCGCCCTGTTCAGCGAGGACGGCCCGAGCGCGCTGCGGCACTTCGAGGAAGCCGACCGCCTGCACCCGAACCTGCCGGACGCCCGGCGCAAGATAGCCGAGGCGCGAGACGCGGTGAAGAACCCGAAGCCCAAGCCCTTCCCGTGGTTCTGGGTCGCCATCGGAGTCACGTTCGTGAGCGCGGGGGGCTTCGGCGGGCAGTGGCTCCACCGCTGGCACAAGAACCGCTACCGCGTGCACCCCTCGGAGGTCGTGCGGCTGATCGAGGGCGGCAAGGCGCCCACCATCATCGACGCCCGGCGAACGGATCTCTACGAGCAGCTGCCGCTCACGATCCGCGGCTCGGTGCGCGTGGCTCCCGAGAACCTCGCCGCGAGCATGGCCGGCCTGGATCTGGACCCGAACCGGCCGGTGGTCGCCTACTGCAGCTGCCCCGACGAGGAGACCAGCGCCCGGGTGGCGAAAGAGCTGCGCAAGATGGGGTTCAAGGACGTGAAGATCCTGAAGGGCGGTCTCGGGGCCTGGACCAACGCGGGCCTGCCCATCGAGACCCGCTCCGATCTCTCGCAGGTGGGCGTCGAGCTGTACAAGGCGCTCGCCGGCGGCAACGTCTAGAACCCCAGCGCCCCGCCGTCCGCCCGCGGGTCCGACCCGCCGACCAGCCCGCCCTCCGGCGCGACCCAGATGCAGTGGGCGTGACCGAAGAGATCGTCCCAGTCCTCCCCGATCGCGACCTCGTGCCCGCGGCTCTCGAGCTCGCGCGCGAGCTCGGCCGGGTAGCGGCCCTCGAGGCTGAGCGCGCGGGTGGCGGTGCCCCACGTGCGCCCGTAGAGCCAGCGTGGGGCCTCGACGGCGGCCTGAGGGCCGAGCCGGCGGAAGAGCCGCCGGGTGAGGATCGCGGCCTGGGTCTGCGGCTGGCCCTCGCCGCCCATCGTGCCGTAGACGAAGCGCGGGCGGCCGCCCTCGAGATACATCGACGGGATCAGGGTGTGCATGGTGCGCTTGCCGGGCGCGAGCGCGTTGACGTGGCCCGGGTCCAGGGAGAAGAACGAGCCGCGATTCTGGAGCACGACCCCGGTGTCGCCCGCCATGACGCCCGCGCCGAACGTGAAGTAGAGCGACTGGATCAGCGAGACCGCGTTGCCCTCGCGGTCCGCGGTGACCAGCGCGATGGTGTCGCCGCCCGCGGGCGCGGCGGGCTGGGATGGGCGCACGTGCGCGGGTGAGATCAGCCGGGCGCGCGCCTTCAGACGCTCGGCGCCGAGCAGCTCGGCGGCGGCCACGCGCATGTGGGCCGGGTCGGTCAGGTAGCGGTCGCGATCCTCGAACGCGAGCTTGGTGGCCTCCACCGCGAGGTGGATGTAGTCGGCCTCCGGCAGCGAGGCGACGTCGAACCGCTCCATCATGCCGAGCACCGCGAGCGCGGAGAGCCCCTGGGTGGGCGGGGGAACGCTCACCGCGTGTCCCTCGGCGTAGGGGATGCGCAGCGGCTCCATCCACTCGGACCGGTGCTCGGCCAGGTCCTCGAGCGCCAGCGGGCTGCCCGCCGCCGCGGCGGCGGCCACCAGGCGGCGCGCCACGTCGCCGCGGTAGAACGCCTCCGCGCCCCCGTCGCGCACCGCCTCGAGGGTGCGGGCGAGGTCGCGCTGCACCAGCGGGCCGCGGCGCAGGGCGTCCGGATGGTAGAGGGGCCAGAGCCACCGCCGGATCATCTCCGGCGCGCGGTCGGTGAAGAGATCCGGCTCGCGCGGCGGCGGGATGCGCTGGCCGTCGGAGGCGATGAAGCCCTCGCGCGCGTAGGCCACCGCATCGGCGAGCAGGGCCTTCCAGTCGAGCGGGGAGCCCATCGCCTCGCGGCTGTGGCGGTGGGCCTGCCACCAGCCGTCGACCACCGCGGGCACCGTGAGCGCCGCGGGTCCCCCGCGCGCGGGCAGGGCCTGCGTGATGCCGCGCGCGGCGTACCAGTCGATGGTGGCGGCCCGCGCGGCCCGGCCCACGCCACAGAGGGCGCGCAGGCTCTGGCTCCGCGCGTCGTGGATCAGCCACACGTTGTCGCCGCCCAGGCCGTTCATGTGCGGGTACACCACCGCGATGGTGGCGGCGGCCGCGATGGCCGCGTCGAGCGCATTGCCGCCCGCGCGCAGCGCGGCCACGCCGGACTGGGTCGCGAGCAGGTGCGGGGTCGCCACCATGCCGCGGGGGGCGCGCGCCTCGGGGAACCGGGTCGGGGTCATGACGTATCTTTAGCACGGCTCCTCGAGCGGCTCTGCGCACGATCTACCGGGTAGAGTTTCCCGTGTTCTTCGCCCCCGGCCGACGGGAATGGGCTCTGGATCGCGGCCTCCCGCCGATCTACCGGCTGGCACGTACGATGCTCCCCTCGGCGCGCGGGAGGAGACCGACCATGGCGGTGACCGCGGCGGATGTCCTGATCGAGACGCTGCTGGGCTGGGGAGTCGACGTCGTGTTCGGCCTGCCCGGCGACGGCATCAACGGGATCATGGAGGCGCTGCGCACCCGGCAGGACCGGATCCGGTTCGTACAGGTGCGCCACGAGGAAGCGGCCGCGTTCATGGCGTGCGGCTACGCGAAGTTCACCGGCCGCCTCGGGGTGTGCCTGGCCACGTCCGGCCCCGGGGGCATCCACCTCCTGAACGGGCTCTACGACGCCGCGCTCGACGGTCAGCCGGTGCTCGCCATCACCGGCATGACCTATCACGATCTCATCGGCACCCACACCCAGCAGGACGTGGCCCTCGACCGCCTCTTCATGGACGTGGCCAAGTTCAACGAGCGCATCATGGGACCGGCGCACGTCGAGAACGTCACCGACCTGGCCTGCCGGTCCGCGCTCGCCTATCGCGGGGTCGCCCACCTCACGTTCCCGGTCGATATCCAGGAGATGAAGGCGGGCGCACCGCGGTCGCCGCGCAACGTGGAGCACCACACGTCGGACACCCTCGGCCGCAGCGCGGGCCTGCCCGACGAGGGTCGGCTGCGTCGGGCCGCCGAGCTGCTGAACGCGGGGCGCCGGGTCGCCATCCTGGCCGGGCGGGGCGCGCTCCACGCGGGGGACGAGCTCGAGGCGGTCGCCGACCGCCTCGCCGCGCCGATCGTGAAGGCCCTGCTCGGCAAGGCCGCGGTGCCCGACGACAGCCCGTACACGACCGGCGGCATCGGCCTGCTCGGCACGCGGCCGTCGCAGGAGGCGATGGAGGGGTGCGATACCCTCCTGATGGTCGGCACGTCGTTCCCGTACATCGAGTTCCTGCCGAAGCCGGGACAGGCGCGGGCGGTCCAGATCGAGCTCGACCCCATGCGCATCGGCCTTCGCTACCCGGTGGAGGTCGGCCTGGTGGGCGACAGTCGCGCCACCCTCGCGGCCCTGCTGCCGCTCCTCCGGCCGCAGACCGATCGCGGCTTCCTCGAGAGCGCGCAGGAGCGCATGGAGCGATTGGCGACGGCTCATGGACGAGCGCGGGAGCCGGCGGGACAAGCCCATGAAGCCGCAGTTCCTGGCCCGCGAGCTCGGGCTCCGGCTGTCGCGCGACGCCATCGTGGCGTGCGACAGCGGCACCATCACCACGTGGTGGGCGCGCGACATCCCGGCGCGGCGGGGGCAGATGCACGCCGTCTCGGGCAACCTCGCGACGATGGCGTGCGGGCTCCCCTACGCCATCGCGGCGCAGATCGCCTACCCGGACCGGCAGGTGGTGGCCTTCGTGGGAGACGGCGGCTTCTCGATGCTGATGGCCGAGTTCGCGACCTGCGTGAAGTACCAGCTGCCGGTGAAGGTGGTGGTCGTGAAGAACAACACCCTGGGCCAGATCAAGTGGGAGCAGATGGTGTTCCTCGGCAACCCGGAGTACGGCTGCGATCTGCATCCGATCGACTTCAGCCTCTTCGCGGAGGCGTGCGGCGGGACCGGGATCACCATCGAGGATCCGGCCGAGTGCGGGGACGCGCTGGATGCGGCCCTCGCCATGCCGGGGCCGGTCGTGGTGCAGGGGGTGGTGGATCCCCTGGAGCCGCCCATGCCCGCCAAGGTCACCCTCAAGCAGATGACCCACTTCGCGGAGTCGCTCCTGCGGGGCGAGCCCAATCGCGAGCGGATCGCGCTGACCGTGCTCGCCGATCGGGTGCGCGAGATCATCTAGCTCCCTAGGTCAGGGCCCTCGAGTCCGGGCAGCCGAGCGACTCCTCGGCCAGGCACTCCAGCGAGGGCGCCGGGGAGCGATCGTGACCGTATCGAAGCTGCACGGGGACGAGCGGCTCCGATACCTCGATCTCGCCGTAGGCCTCCGGATGCTGATGCCTGAAGCACGTGTCGATCATCGCCGCCGCGTTCATGACGGTTCCTCCGTCCGCCGCAACGAAGAGCAAGACTCGCGCCACGGCGATCCCCGGAAATTTCTGGCCGCATCGGTAAAGTTGACCGGGCAAGGTTGGCCGAGTTCGTGTGTCAGCCATCGCCGGGATCGAGGCTGATGACGCCCGCGACGCCGGGAACCGTGAAGGGCACACGGCTTGCTGGCGATTCCTCCGACGAACAGATGCGCCTTCGAGGAGGGAGCGATGCCGGAGAAAGCGACGCTGCAACGGGCGGACAAGGACCGGCGAGAAGGGAAGGCGCCGAGCACGCAGGCCGGCGAGTTCGTGCGCGAGGAGATCGAGCACGTTCGCGAGGGAAAGCACGGGGCCCGCTCGTCCCGACAGGCGATCGCGATCGGCCTGTCGAAGGCGCGCCGCGCGGGCGTCGATCTGCCCCCGCCCCGGAAGGGAGCCACCTCGCGCCGCACGCGCCGGCAGGCGGTCCGCGACGCCCGGGCCGGCTCCCGGGCCGTCTCGACCCGGCGGTCTCGCGCGACGCTCCGCGCGCTGACCCGGGAAGGTCGCGCGGCCGGCTCGCGCGACGCCTTGTCCCGTCAGGGCCGCAAGGCTGCGGCGCGGCGCTCGAAGCGCTCGCGGAGCGGCGCCGCGCGCCGGGCGGCCGCGACGCGAAAGCGTGGAGGGAGGTGACCGCCATGGTGAGCATCGTGACCAACGTTCGACTCCGGGAAGGCCGCGAGCGGGACTGGGACACCGCGATGCGGGAGCGCATGGCGGCGGCGGCGAGGCAGCCGGGCTGGATCGGCGGTCAGCTCCTCGAATCCGACGGCGGCTCCGCCCACCGGACCATCGTCGGCACCTGGCAGACACGCGACGACTGGCAGCGGTGGCACGAGGATCCCGCGTTCACCAAGACTCGCGCCGAGCTCGACAACCTGACCGCCGAGCCCGAGCAGCACACCTGGTACCGGGTGGTCATCGACGTGAGGCCGGCCTAGCCCATGCCCGTCGCGGACACGAGCGGGGAGAAGGGGCGGGCCTGGATCTGGGTGGCGGTGATCGTCGAGATCATCGGGCTCGAGCATCGACGCGGTCTGGCATGGGCTCCTCGGGTCGGAGGTCGAGCCCCAGACCCGGGGTGAGATGGCGCGGCATCTGGCGACCGTGCATCTCGTGCTCTACGCGGGGGTCGTGATGCTCTTCCTCGCCACCGCATGGGCGCTCCGGCAGGCGGCCCGGCGCCGCCTGCTCTTCCTCGCCTTCGCGGGCGCGGCGATCCAGCTGGTGGGCGAGGTGTGGCACGCGTATTCGCACCTGCAGTTCCGGCCGAACCCGTTTCCGGAGCTGGCCGGCTTCGTCGGGCTGGCGGTGGCGATCGTCGCGACCGTCGTCGCCGGGCGGAGCGCGCGGGGGGCGATGACCGGGCGCCGGCTGGAGCGGAGCCCGCAGGGCCGCTGAGCCCGGATTCGCATGGCCACCCGGTGGCGGTCGGTCGGGATCGTGGTGACGCCGGGCTCCGGCGAGGGGCGCGCCCGCGGCGTGGCCCGCCGGCTCGCGCGGCTGCTGCGGCGTCGGGGCTCCACGGTCACGATCCGGGCATTCGGAGGTCTTCCCGCGCTCGCGGAGTGGGCGGAGACGGCGGCCGCGGAGTTCTCCGTGATCTTCTGCATCGGCGGAGACGCCACCCAGAGCGCGGCCGCCGCGCTGGCCCGGCGCCACCGGATCCCGTTCGTGCCGGTCCCGACCGGGTTCGGGAACCTGTTCGCGAGCGTGTTCGGCCACCCGGCGTCGGCGCGTCGGGCCGCACGATTGCTGGCGGACGGCGAGATCCGGATGGTGGACATGGGCGTGGCGGGCGACGAGCCGTTTCTCTCCCACAAGAGCTACGGCTTCCTCGACCAGGTCCAGGAGCGCGTGGAAGAGGATCGACGCCAGCCGCGGACGCGCACGCGCCGGCTCCTGGCCTACTACGGGATCGCGGTGCGGGCGGTGTGGTCCACGCCGCTCGCCCCGCTCGCGGTGGAGGTGGACGGGACGCGGGTGGCCGACGGAGCGGTGCTGGTCACGGTGGCGAACGTGGAGACGTACCGCGACTTCCTGCCCCTGACCCCCACCGCGTCGCCGATCGACGGGCGCTTCGACGTGTTCGTGATCCCGCGGACCTCCAAGCTCGGGCTGGCCTGGCGGCTGTTCCTGCTCAAGCTCCGGCTGCCGGGGCGCTGGCGCGGCGTGTCCCTGCATCGCGGGCGCACGGTGGTGGTGGAGAGCGCCGCGGGCCGCGAGAGCCTCCGGGTGCTGCGCCGCGCCCTGCCCCTGCTGCTGCCTCCGGGCGCGGTCGCGGCTCTCGAGCGGCGTCAGGCGGAGGTCGAGGAGGAGGTCCCGGTCGAGACGGTCGGCCTGAAGCTCGGCCCGCTTCGCGAGCCAGCCCATCGACACCAGGACCAGCAGACCGACGCCGATCCACGCGACCTGACGCGCGCGCCGGACGAAGCTGAACGCGAGGCCGGCGCCGGCTCCGAGCCCCATGGCCTCGAAGGCGGCCGCATTCGCGCTCTCGAATGCGCCGAGGCTCGCGGGGACCAGGAAGGTGGCGAACCGCACGCCCGCGCCCAGCGCCTCGATGACGGTCGCGGTCACGAGGTCGGCGGAGATCCCGAGAAAGAAGAGGATGAGATACGCCTCGACCGCGCCCAGCAGCCAGCCGGCGAGGTGGAAGCCGGTCGAGAGCGAGAGTCGCCGCCAGTCCCGGCGGTAGTAGTCGCGGAGGGCGGCGTCGAGCTGCTGGGCATAGTCGTCGCGCTGCACGACCCCGAACCACTCGAGCAGGCGGCCGGCGCGGCCGACCAGCCCCACGACCTGGACCGCCACGAACCCCGCGACCGCCGCCACCTCCACCACGAGCAGCCAGAGCATGGCGGTGATGAGGCGGGAGTCGGTGGCGGGCATCGTCCAGGCGAGCGCGACGCCGATCAGGAGGAAGAGCGCCTGCGCGATGGTCATCGTGGTCTTGGCGATCACCACCGACGGCACGCTCTCCGCGTAGGCCACGTCGCGCCGGATCAACCAGGCCTTCACCGCCTCGCCTCCGACCGATCCGACCGCGGTCACCAGGTTCAGCGCCTCGCCGGCCAGCCGGGCTCCGAAGAGACGATGGAACGGCGCGGCATCGCGGGGGAACGCGAAGCGCCATCCGAGGGTGTCGACCGCCATGATCGCGGCATAGGGCAGGCAGACGAGGACGAGCTGCCACCAGGTGAGCCGCGCGAGCGCCTCGAGCACGGGCGCCCATCCGATGTGATGGATCGACCACGCGATCACCACCAGCCCCACGATCGCCAGCCCGACCTTCAGGATTCGCATCTCACCGAAAGCCTACAATGTCCGTGCCAGCGGGGCCGGGACGGTCCGGTAAGAAGTTCAGGCGGGCTGGCGAGCCGGGCGCGGGGACCATCGCCGGAGCAAGCGCTTCCTCCGGCGATGGTCCCCGCCGTGCGTCAGATCAGGAGCAGCCGGTCGTGGTGCCGCACGTGATGCACTTGAGGCAGGTGCCGTTGCGCACCATGGTGAACTGACCGCACTCGCCGCACGGGTCGCCCTCGTAGCCCTTGAGCCGGGCCATCTCGGACGCCGAGAGGCTCTTCATCGCGGCGCCCGGAGGGGCCACCGGCAGGGGAGCGACCCCGCCGCTGCCTCCGCTCATGGGCACGATGGTCCGGACGGTGCTGGCCTGCGGGGCGGGGGCGGGTCGTGCGGCCGGGGGAGCGGGGGTGGCCGGCGGGGCCGACACCGGGCCCTCGCCCGGCTTGCTGCCGATGGCGTCCGCGCGCAGGTCCTCGTCGGGCACGTGGGAGAGATCGGTGCGCCCGAGGTAGGTGATGGCCAGCTCGCGGAAGACGTAGTCGATCACCGAGGTCGACATCTTGATGCGGTCGTTGCCCTTCACCATGCCGTTGGGCTCGAAGCGGGTGAAGACGAAGGCGTCCACGAACTCGTCGAGCGGCACGCCGTGCTGCAGCCCGAGCGAGATCGCGATCGCGAAGCAGTTCATCAGGGAGCGGAAGGCCGCCCCTTCCTTGTGCATGTCGAGGAAGATCTCGCCGACCGTTCCGTCCTCGTACTCGCCGGTGCGCAGGTAGACCTTGTGGCCGCCCACCACCGCCTTCTGGGTGTAGCCCTGGCGGCGGTCGGGGAGCCGGTGGCGCTCGCGGAGGTACTGGGTCACCACCCGCTCGGTCATCTTCTCGGCCACCGCCTCGACGTCGGCGGCCACCGAGCGCTCCTCGTCCTCGTCGGTCGTGGAGTTGAGCGGCTGCGAGAGCTTCGAGCCGTCCCGGTAGAGGGCCACCGCCTTGACCATGCCCCGCCAGGCCAGGTCGTAGGCCCACTTCACGTCCTCGATGGTGGCGTCCTGGGGCATGTTGATGGTCTTGCTGATGGCCCCCGAGATGAACGGCTGGGCCGCCGCCATCATCCGGATGTGGGCCTCGGTGGCGATGAAGCGCACGCCCCGCTTGCCGCAGCGGTTGGCGCAGTCGAAGATCGCGAGATGCTCCGCCTGGAGATGCGGGGCTCCCTCCACCGTCATGGTGCCGCAGCAGTAGTCGTTGGCCGCCTCGATCTCGGCCGCGGTGAACCCGAGCGCCCGCAGGAGGTTGCCGTTCCACTCCGCGAGCTGCGCCTCGTTCAGGCCGAGGTGCGCCGCGATGTAGCCCTCGCCGAGCGTCCAGGCGTTGAAGGCGAAGGAGATGTCGAAGGCGGTCTCGATCCCGGTCTCGATCCGCTGCAGCCCCTCGTCGTCGAAGCCCTTGGCGCGGAGCGTGTCGTGGTTGATGAACGGCGCGCCGCGCAGCGTCTTGCGGCCCACGCAGTGGGCCACGATGTCCTCGATCTGGCCCGGGGCGTAGCCGACCGACTCGAGCGCCACCGGCAGGCTCTGGTTGATGATCTTGAAGTACCCGCCGCCGGCCAGCTTCTTGAACTTCACCAGCGCGAAGTCCGGCTCGATGCCGGTGGTGTCGCAGTCCATGACCAGGCCGATCGTGCCGGTCGGAGCCAGCACCGTGACCTGGGCGTTGCGGTAGCCGAACTGCTCCCCGAGGGTCACCGCCCGATCCCAGGTCTCACGCGCGGCCTGCAGCAGGGGCGTCGGGCAGTGGGCCGGGTCGATGCCGTGCGGGGTGATGCTGAGGCCCTCGTACTCCGCGGCGGGCGTCCGGTAGGCCGCGCGCCGGTGATTGCGCATGACCCGGAGCATGGCGTCCTGGTTGCGCGGGAAGCCGGGGAAGGGGCCCAGGTCGCGGGCCATCTCCGCGGAGGTCGCGTAGGCCTCGCCGCACATCACCGCGGTGACCGCCCCGCAGATCGCGGTCGCCTCCGGCGAGTCGTACGGGATGCCCTTGCGCATGAGCACGGTGCCCATGTTGGCGTAGCCGAGCCCGAGGGTGCGGTAGTCCCAGCTCCGCTGGGCGATGGCCGGGCTCGGGTAGGCCGCCATCAGCACGCTGATCTCGAGCACCGCCGTCCACAGCCGGCACGCGTGCCGGAAGCCGTCGACGTCGAAGGAGCCGTCCTCGCGCAGGAACTTCACGAGGTTGATCGAGGCCAGGTTGCACGCGGTGTCGTCGAGGAACATGTACTCCGAGCAGTTGTGCACGACGAGGCCGCTCGCGACGAAGTGGTGGGTGACCTCCTCGGTCAGGTCGAAGACCGGGGCCTCGCCGGCCGGCTCGATGGACGCGACCTCGTCGGTCAGGTCCTCGCCGCCGGCCGGCTCCTCGCCGTTGATCTGGGCGAGGGCGGACGCCTTGGGGCTCTCCGCGTGGAAGCCGATCTCCTGCTCGAAGAGCACGCGGGAGGTCCGGCTGATCCGCAGCGAGTGCGTCGGGTGCGGGCGGGACGGGCTGCGCCTCGGCCAGCCGCGTGTCCTCGTAGAGCCGCGCCTTGATCCCGAAGCCCAGGAGCAGGAGCTGGGTCTGCTGCAGCAGCTCGAGCGAGGTGGAGTCGAGCGAGATGTAGCGCGACTGCTCGCCGTAGTTGGCCACGCCCGCGTCCGCGGTGAAGAGGCCGCGGAGCACCGAGGCCAGCGCGGGCCGGTTCAGCTCGAAGACCGCCGGGGTGAAGCGGATGTTCGCGGCGCCCTCGTCGAGGATCGCGAACTCCCGGAAGAGATCGACGGTGGAGGTCTCGCTCAGGACGAGCCGGGCGGTCGCCGCGGTCCGGGTGATGACCCCCGCGCTCTCCGATCGTCCACCCGCGCCCACCGCCTGCAGGGCGGCCCGCCCGGCGTTGACCGCGCTCGCGACGGCGGCCAGCACCGGCGCCTCGCCCGCGTCGGTGGTGAGCACGAGCGAGTCCTGGGCGCGCCCGCCGATCACCGAGTGCGAGAGGTAGCCCTCCGCGGCGGCCACCCCGATGCCGAGCGCCTGCCCGGTCGAGAGGCTCCGGCGGCCGAAGCCGGCCCCGCGGAGCAGGACCCGATTGCCCGCGGTGAGATCCTGCACCGCCACGTCGCCGCGGCCGACCGTGAGGACCCGATGGTCCCCCGTGATCCGCACCCGGTAGCCGAGGCGCGTCCGCAGGTCGAACACCGGCTTGGTGCCGGTGGGGAAGATGCGGGTCACCAGGTGCGGCTGCCCGTCGGCGCCGATCACCTGCGCGGTCCCGCCCACCAGCGCGTCGATCCGCCGCCAGCCCTCCGCGGTGGCCACCAGGGTGTCGCCGGTCACGCACGGGTTGCTCGCGTTGATGCGCCCGTCCTCGGGGCAGGTGTGCCACTCGTTGATGGTGGTGTCGTACTGCACGCCCGGATCGGCGCAGGCCCACGCGGCGTGCGCGATCTCGTCCCAGAGCTGCTCGGCGGGGACGAACCCGGCGCTCTTGCCGTCGGTGCGGCGCTTGAGCTCCCACTGGCCGCGGCGCGCCAGCACGTCGTAGAAGGAGTTGGGCACCCGCACGCTGTTGTTGGAGTTCTGGCCGGAGACCGTGTAGTAGGCCTCGCTGTCCCAGTCGGTGTCGTACTCCGGGAAGTCGAGCTCGCGCACGCCCTGGCCGGCCAGCTGCAGCACCCGCTGGATGTAGCCCTCCGGCACCAGGGCCGCGCGCGCCTCGCGCACCGCCGAGCGGAGCGCCGGGTTCTTGCGCGGGTCGGCCTCGAGCCCGGCGGGGGTGCGGGCCGCGCCCAGCACCGACTGGAGCCGGCGCTTGGTCAGGCGGGAGCCGGTCACCAGGGCCGCCACCTTCTGCTCCTCCACCACCTTCCAGCGGATGAAGTTCAGGATGTCCGGGTGGTCGAGGTCGAGGATGACCATCTTGGCCGCGCGCCGGGTGGTGCCGCCCGACTTGATGGCGCCCGCCGCGCGATCGCCGATCTTGAGGAACGACATCAGGCCCGAGGACTTGCCGCCGCCCGACAGCGGCTCGTTCTCGCCCCGCAGGCTCGAGAAGTTGGTCCCGCTGCCCGAGCCGTACTTGAAGATGCGGGCCTCGCGCGTCCAGAGGTCCATGATGCCGCCGTCGTTGACCAGGTCGTCGGCCACCGACTGGATGAAGCAGTTGTGGACGATCACGTTGTTGGAGAGGTACTGGCCGCTCTCGGTCTGGATGTCGTAGACCGGCTGGACCCCCACGCACTCCACGCGCACCACCGTCTCCTCGCGCAGGCGCGCCGACGCGCTTGCCCGCGAACTGGTCGGAGCAGGCGATCTCGAGCGCTCGCGCTTGTCGTCCGAGACGAAGCCGATCAGGTCCCGGAAGCGGGCGCGCGGCTCGGCGTGCGCGATCGAGACCACGTAGGGGGTGCGGCGGCCCTCGCGCGTCTCCGCCCCGCGCCCGACCCGCGAGTAGATCCCCAGGTTGAGCAGGAGCGCCTGGATCGCCGTGGGCCAGGCCGGCGGAGGTGGTGGTGAGCGTGATGTCGGCCAGGCGCGCCCAGTAGGAGCGCAGCTCGACCGTGCCCTGGGCCTGGAAGAGCGCGCGCAGGTACGCGGCCTGGGCCTCGCGGCCGGCCCGCAGGATCATGGGCGGCACCGCGTGATCCGCGCTCGACCGGAGCAGGCCGTACTTCTCGACGAACGGGCGCAGCCGCTCCCCGTAGAGGCGGATGCGGTGGATGTCGAGGCCCGGGGTCCGGGTCTCCATCGACCGGACGTGGTAGTGGACGCCCTCGAAGACGCGGTGCACCCGCTCCACGACGAAGTCCATCTCGTCCTTGTCGATGGTCGTGAACTCGACGGCCAGGCTGTGGTCGGTCGCGAGCCCGTCCTGGCCCACGAAGCCGTCGGCCTGCAGCCACCCCACCAGGGCGGCCTCGTCCATCAGGGACTCCTGGGAGCCCGAGCGGACCTCGGTCCGGGTGGACAGGCACAGGGCCGCCCCCGGCTCCACCTCGTCCACCCGCCGCCAGGCGCCGACCCCGTTGACGATGGCCCACACGAGATGGTCGCCGGTGGCCTCGACCGCCACCCCGTTCTTGAGCTCGATCCGGAAGACCGCCTTCTCGCCGTTCTCCTGCACCGCCACCACCCGGGTCGTCCCGGTGCCCTCCGTCCGGCCGTCGTAGACCTCGAGGCCGACCAGGTGCTTGGTCACGATCTGGCCGATGGGCAGGGGGCCCTCCGGGGTCGAGACCAGGGCGTGGTAGGGCTGGCAGGCGTGCGGCTGGGGGCGCTCGTAGGCCGAGCTGGCCCGGGTCAGGATCCCGGTGTCCGGGTCGACGTAATAGTGGCCCTGGGCCGGCCCGCTGAGGCCGTAGGCGTAGTGGAGACCGGTGTTGAACCACTGGGGCGAGTTGGGCGCCGCGACCTGGGACGCGAGCATGGAGCAGAGCTCGTCATAGAAGGCGCGCGCGTCCGACGGAGTGTCGAAATAGCCATACTTCTCGCCCCAGTGCATCCAGCAGCCCGCCAGCCGGTGGAAGACCTGCCGGGCGTCCCGCTCGCCTCCCAGGACGGGCCGGCCCTCCCGGTCGAGCAGGGGCTTGCCGTCCAGGGCGTACTGGGGGACCCCCGACTTTCGGAAGTACTTCTGGGCCAGGATGTCGGTCGCCACCCCGGACCACGCGGCCGGCACCGAGATCCCATCCTGGCGGAAGACCGTCGAGCCGTCCGGGTTCTTGATCTCCGACACTCGTTGTTCGAACTGGATCCCCGCGTAGGGACTCTGGCCTTCCTTGGTGAACCGACGGGCGACTCTCATGAGCTCCTCCTAGAACACGCGGGCCAAACCACGACCGCTGCTCGATCCATTGGTGCGAACAACTTCAGACGGGAAAAGCGGGCTTGCGCGACGCGAGCGCGTCTGGACTCGGAACCGACCGGTGTGAATGCCTGTTCATATATCTAGTGTGTGTTCGAAAAGCGGACCCCAACATATTGCGGCCCGCGAGACCCTGTCAACAAAAAAAGACCCGCACAACTTGCACGCATCGCGTCAGCCCACAGCCAAGCGAGTGCTGTGCGGGAACGGGACTCAGCTACAAGCGAGGAGAGCAGCCGAGCGGGCTACTGGGAGGGACGCGCTGACGAACCGCTTCGAGCGCCGGCTTAGCCGGCGCAATCCGAAATCCGAGGGGGAGGCCTCGGAGGGGGCCGTCGAGGCCCCCTCCGAAGATCAGTAGGGTGCCGGCCCCTTGATCATGTTCTCGCGGCGCTGGAGGTAGCCGTTCCGCACCGCGCTGTAGAGGTCGACGGTGGTCTCCTCGAAGCCCTGGTAGAGGTCCAGGTTGAGGGACCGATCGTTGATCGTGTTGCCGATCTTCATCCCGAGCCGGGTCCAGATGAAGGGCAGCACGTAGCTGAGCGGGTCCATGGCGCCATCCACCGCGGTGCCGATGCCGTCACGCACGGTCAGCGGCGGCAGGAGCGGCAGCACCAGGAAGGGGCCGGGGCCGAGGCCCCAGATGCCGAGGGTCTGCCCGAAGTCGACGCGGGTCTTCTGCAGCCCGAACTCCTGCTTGGCGATGTCGAAGAGCCCGCCGATGCCCAGCGTGCTGTTGATCAGGAAGCGCCCGACCTCGGCGCCCGCGCCCTTGGGCCGCCACTGCAGCAGGTTGTTGACCACCCGCTGGACCACCAGGAGGTTGTCGAACCCGCTGTCGATCATCTGCTGCAGCCGGTCGGGCATGACGAAGTTGTAGCCCTTGGCGACCGGCTTCAGCACGTACTTGTCCATGTTGTAGTTGAACGAGAACATCTTCTCGTTGAACGGCTCCCACGGGTCGTACTCCTCGAGGATGCCCTCCGAGGGCACCACCGGATCGGCCGCGCGCGCCTGGGCCAGCAGCGGGCCCGGTGGCCTGGCTCACCAGCAGCGGGCCGATCGACGCGACCATGTAGGAGGGCTGGCCGGCCCGCCGCGATCCGCTCGAACGAGGCGGGGGAGAAGGCCACGCTGGCGGCCAGCACCTGCTCGCCCGCGTGCGGCCCGACGACGGCGCCGGTCGGCTGCTGCTCGGGCGCCAGCGCGGCCGCGACCGGGTTCGCGGGATCGGTCGTATCCGTCGGCGCGCTGGTGGCCGCGAGCAGCGACTCGCTCTTGAGCCCACCCCCGAGCGTGCCGCAGCCCCCGAGAGCCAGGCCCAGAACCGCCATCATCAGCGCTGCCCGTCGCATACCGAATCCGAAGCGCACCGTCTCTCTCCCTCCAGGATGCCGATTGGGGTGGCTCACCAGCCCGCCGCTCGAGGCCGACGCGGCCGGGGCACCAAAGGGAGCAAGGCAGGTGCCAGAGCGCATCAGGCCCGAGCATAGGGTATCGAGCGACATTGTTTCAAGCACTTTCCCTGCGACACGCCGTCGCATCGCGCCCCTACCTATAGTCGTGCGCCGCGCACGATTTGCCAGCGCGGCTACCGAATCCGGTCCACGGGCCGTTGACAGGCCGGTAGCGGCGCGATTCAATGCGGGCGCGGTCGCGGGATCCGGTGGTGCGATGCGAGAAAGGTGGCGGAGATGATCGAGCTGACGCTGGACATGGCCGAGCGCGCGGCGCGGTGCGGCGCGGGAGAAGGCGCGGGCCCTCGGCACGCCGATCACGGTGACGGTGGTGGACGAGGCGGGCCGCCTGGTGCTGTGCGCCCGCGGCGACGGGACCGGCTTCTTCACGCCCGAGACGTCGAGGGCCAAGGCGCTGGCCGCGGCGAACTTCCGCATGTCCACCGCCGACCTCGCCGAGCGGGTGCAGAAGGGCGGCGCCTTCTGGGCGCACGTGGGCAGCGCGATTCCCGGCCAGATCCTGGCGAGCCACGGCGCGGTGCCGATCGTGGTGGGCGGCCGCGTGATCGGCGCGATCGGCTGCGGCGGCGGCACCGGCGAGCAGGACCAGGAGTGCGCGGCGGCGGGCGCGGCGGTCCTCGCCTGAGGGCTAGAGCTTCACGAGCGCGTCGAGGACGGTCACGCCCTCGCCGCGCCGGCCCACCAGGACCGGGTTCAGGTCGATCTCGCTGACCACCGGCCCGAGCGCGCGCGCGGCCTCGCCGAGGCGCTCGAGCAGGGCGATCGCCGCGGGCAGGTCGAGCGGCGCGCTGCCGCGCACGCCGTCCCACAGCGCGCCGATGCGCAGGGCGCGGAGCGCCTCCTGGGCCGCCGCGGCGTCGATCGGCGGCAGCAGCAGCCGGAAGTCGCGCAGCACCTCGATGAGCACGCCCCCCGATCCCACCATGACCACCGGGCCGAACACCGGATCGGTCTTCACCCCGAGCGCCAGCTCGAGCGCACCGCGGGCCTGGCGCTGGATCACGAAGCCCTCGACGGCGACGTCGGGCGCCTTCGCCCGCACCTCCGCGTCGATGCGCCGGCACGCCTCCGCGACCGCGGCGCGGTCGGGCAGCCCGAGCACGACGCCGCCCACGTCGGACTTGTGGGGCAGGGCGGCCGAGCAGATCTTCACCACCACCGGGTAGCCGACCTGGTCCGCCGCGTCGGGCGCGGCGGCGGCGGCGGTGACGAACACCGTGTCGACCAGGGGCAGGCCGTAGGGCGCGAGCAGGCGCTGGCTCTCCCACTCGTTGAGGAACTGCCCAGAGCGAAGGCCCGGCGGCAGCGCGGGCGGCGCGGCCGGGCGGGGGCGACGGTCTCGGTGACCCGCGCGAGCCAGCGCGCGCGCCGCGCGGTCGCCCGCGCCAGGCAGGCGAGCGAGCGGAGCGCCACGCTGCCGTCGTCGAAGGCGAGCACGCCGCCGGCCCGGAAGGCGTCGACCACCGGCCGCTGCGGGCAGCTCACCGCCACGACCTTCGGGGTGCGCCGGGCGACCGAGGCGACGTCCTCGACGAGCCGGCCCAGGTCGGTCGCGGCGCCGAGCAGGGCGATCTGGAAGACGATCGCGTCCACGCCCGGGTCGGCCTCGAGCGCGGGCAGCACGCGGGCCAGCATGCCGGGGTCGGTCAGCATCTGCGCGGTGAGGTCGACCGGATTGGCGGCCGCCGCGAAGTCGGGCAGGGCCGCGCGCAGGACCGCGGTCGTCTCGGGCGTGAACTCGGCGGGCACCAGGCCCAGATCCACGCAGAGATCGACCGAGAGCACGCCGAGCCCGCCCGAGTTGGACAGGATCGCGACGCGCCCCCCGGCGTCCCGGTAGCGCAGGAAGGCCTGGGGCAGGGCCAGCAGCTCGGCGGGATCGGCGCAGCGGATGGCGCCCCAGTCCGCGAACACCGCGTCGTAGACCGCGTCCTCGCCGGCGAGCGCGCCGGTGTGGGACGACGCGGCGCGCCGGCCCACCGCGCTCCGGCCCGACTTCAGCACGAAGACCGGCACCCCGCGGCGATGGGCGCGGGCGAGCGCATCGCGGAGCCGGCCCGCGTCCTTGACGTCCTCGAGGTAGGTGCACGCCACGCGCGTCTCGGGATCCTCGACCACCTCGGCCAGGATCTCGGCCGCCTGCACGTCGGCCTCGTTGCCGGTGCTCACCCAGTAGTTGAGTCCGAGGCCGGCCGCGCGCGCCATCTCGTAGATCATCCCGGCCATCGCTCCGCTCTGGCTCACCATCGCGATCGGGCCGGTCGCGAGCCCGGTGTCGAGGAAGGGCGACGCGAAGGTCGCCACCAGGCGCGAGGGCAGGTGGGCGAAGCCCTGGCAGTTGGGCCCGATGATGCGGAGCCCGGTGCGCTCGGCCAGGGCGCGCAGCTGGGCCTGGGCCGAGCGCCCGGCCTCTCCCACCTCGGCGAAGCCGCTGCTGAACACGATGGCGGCCCGGATGCCCTTGGCCGCCGCGGCCTCGAGCGACTCGAGCACCCGCTCGGCCGGCACCACCACGATCGCGAGATCGACCTCGCCGGGGATCGCGGCCACCGAGGGAAAGGCGGGGAGCCCCTGCACGGTGGCGCGCGAGGGATTCACCGGGTACACGTGGCCCGCATAGCCGTGGCGGAGGAGGAAGGCGAGCGGGCGCCCGCCGATCTTGACCGGATCGTCGGAGGCGCCCACCACCGCGATGGCGCGAGGCCGGAACACCGCGCTGAGATCGCTCACGGAGGCGGGAGTATAGCCGAAGGTCACGTCGCGGCTCGGGCGCACGCGGATGTGGTGGCGCGGGTGGGCCAGCTGCGGCAGCACCGCGTTGTGATGGGCGACGATCGACTCGGCCGGGAGCGTCGCGTCGACCGTGGTGTGGGCGTCGCTCGCCAGCGTCACGTCCAGGCCGAGGGTGATGGCGCGGCGACACGTCGTGTCGACGCAGAGCTCGGTCTGCATCCCGGTCACGACCACGTGGGTCACGTCGAGGCGTCGCAGCTCGTCCAGCAGGGGGGTCTCGTCGAAGGCATCCGACGCGGTCTTGCCGATGACCCGCTCGCCCTCCGCCGGGGCCACCCGCGGATGCAGATGCCACGTCGGCGCGCCGGCCTTGAGCGGGGCGTAGGTGGCGTGGTGGTGCTGGACGTGAATCACCGGCACGCCGGCCCGTCGGGCGCGGCCGATGAGCTCGGCGATCCGGTCGAGCACCGCGTCCGCCCGGTGGGCGCCCTCGACGAGGCCGATCTGCATGTCGATCACCAGCAAGGCGGTCCGGTCGCGCATGGGTGAATCATAATCATAGCGTGTATGATCGGCGCGAGAGCATGGCGCGCTGGGACCTCCGCTTCTCGCTCGTCGTCGCGGCGAGCCTCGCGGTGCTGGTGGGCCTGGTGGCCGACCTGGCCCTCGACGCGGGCCGGCCGTATCCCGGCTTCTTCGCCGCCCCCGACTTCCGCCTCTTCCCCGCCGAGCCCGACGCGCGCGCGGCCGGCCTGCGCCTGGGCGATCGCCTGATCGCGGTCGACGGCGCGTCCCCGCTCACGCTCGCCACGCGGGTGCGGGCCGCGGCCGGGCCCATCCACTATGAAGTCGAGCGGGCGGGCCGGCGGCTCACCGTCGAGCTGGCGCCGCGCCCGCTCGCCTGGAGCCGGCTGATCGACCGCTTCGGGATCTACGTGCTCGTCTCCGCGATCATGCTGGGGGTGGGCGCCCTGGTCTACGTGCAGAACCCGGCCGCCGCGCCGAACCAGCGCTTCCTCCTCTATATGTGCCTCTGGGCGGTCTCGAACGTGGCGGTCCCGGAGGCGGTGCTGGGCGCGCGCACCTCGGCGGCGACGGTGGTGGGCCTGGTCGCGCCGCTGCTCTCGATCCACGGCTGGGTCTTCTTCCTGACGTACCCGGCCAATCCGGCGCGGGAGCGGTGGCTCGAGCGCCACCGGGTGATCCCGCGGCTCTATCGCCTGGCGGTGGCCCTCGGGGTGGCCGGCGCGCTCGCCTACGTGCTGATCGTGTGGCGCGCCCCCGCGCTGCTGGTGGACGGCTGGATCTATCCCGGCCTCCGCCGCGGTGCTCTCGCTGCTGAGCGCGCTCTCGTTCCCGATCAAGGTGGGCGCGCTGCTCGACACCAAGCGCCGCGCCGCCTCGCCGCTCATCGACCAGCAGACCACCGTGCTCCTGCTCGGCATCGCGATGGGGCTCGGCGGGTGGCTCTGCCTGATGCTCTGGCCGCTCCAGCAGCTCTACGCGAGCCCGGTGGACCCGCAGGTGGGCTCGGCCCTGATGCTGCTCTACCCGGCCGCCATCGGCTACGCCACCGTGCGCTACCGGCTCTTCGACGCCACCGTGGTCATCCGGCGCTCGGTCATCTACACCGGGCTGGCCGGCCTGATCACCGGCGCCTACGCGCTGCTGCTGGCGGGCGCCAACGCGCTGCTGGCCCAGGCCGACCTCACCCGGTCGCCGTGGTTCTCGGCCGGCTTCATGTTCCTGGTGGCGCTGCTCTTCAACCCGCTGCGGGAGCGGGTGCGGCGCGCGGTGGACCGCACGTTCTTCCGCGAGCGCCACGACTGGGTGCAGGCCATGCGCACGCTGGCCCGCTCGATGTCGAGCCTGCTCGACCTCGAGGAGATCACCCGCCGCCTCACCACCACCATCGAGTCCGCCATGCACGTGCGCACCGTCCGCCTGCTGGTGGACGGCCTCCCGCACGACGTGCTCGCCGCGCTCGAGATCGCGCCGGGCGCGCTCTCCCGCTACCAGGTGGCCGCCGATCCGCGCTTCGCGGCGGCGGGCGGCGCCGCGCTCGGGGCCTACCAGGCCCTCGGCGCGGAGGTGGTGGTGCCGCTGCGCTTCCAGGCCCAGCTGCGCGGGCTGCTCGTGCTGGGAGCCAAGCGGTCGGACGCGGCCTACACCGGCGAGGACCTCGAGATGCTGGAGGCGCTCGCCGACCAGGCCGCGGTCGCGGTGGCCAACGCGGAGGCCCACCGGCAGGTGCTCGAGTACGCGGAGCAGCTCGAGCGCAGCCTGCTCATCCGCAGTAGCCTCGCCAAGTTCGTGCCGCGCCGGGTGCGCCAGCTCATCGAGGAGTCGCCGGAGGCGCCGTCGCTCGAGAAGCGCGAGACCGACGTCACGGTGCTCTTCGCCGACATCAGCGGGTACACGCGGCTCTCCGCGCGGCTTCAGCCCGACGACCTGGCCGCCCTCGTCGAGCGCTACTTCGGCGCGTTCCTCGACGAGATCGTCAAGCACGGGGGCGACGTCAACGAGACCGCGGGCGACGGGCTGATGGTGATCTTCCACGAGGGCGAGCACGCGCGCGCCGCGGTGGACGCCGCGCGCGCGATCCAGCGCCGCGCGGCCGAGATCGGGGCCGAGCTGGCCGCCCGCTTCGATCCGGTGGCGATGCACGTGGGGATCAACACCGGCCCCGCGCTCCTGGGCGCGACCAAGATCGAGGGCAGCGCGGGCACCCGCTGGACGTACACCGCCTCCGGCATGACCACCAACATCGCGGCGCGCCTCTCCGCGCAGGCCGGCGACGGCGAGATCGTGCTCAGCGAGCCGACCCGGCTGCGCCTGGACGCCGACCTGGCCGTCGAGGACCTGGGCGTGCGCGAGCTCAAGAACGTGGACACCCCGCTGCGGCTCTTCCGGCTGCGGTAGCGCGGCCCGCCGGGCGTTTTTCGGCCGCGGGGCGTCTTGACGGGCGGGGGGCTGCGCCTATAGAATGACGCACCGCGATCGACCGCCGACGTCCGGCGCGGAGTCCCGACGGATCCCTGAAGTCCATCGAACCCGAGGAGGAGCCAACACAATGGAACTGACCCGACGCGACCTGCTCAAGGGGGCGGCAGCCCTGGGCGCCGCCGCCGCGGTGCCGCTGACTGCCGGTGGCCCCGCGCTGGCGCAGACCACCCAGAAGAAGGAGCTGATCACCGCCCAGAGCGGCGACGTCTCGAAGTTCGACCCGCACTACAGCACCTCGTCGAACGACGTCCGCGTCTCGTTCAACCTCTTCGACAACCTCACGAGCCGCCATCCGGACGGCAAGCTCTACCCGGGGCTCGCCACCGAGTGGAAGCTCGAGGGGCCGACCACGTGGCGCTTCAAGCTGCGGCAGGGCGTGAAGTTCCACAACGGCGACCCGCTCACCTCGGCCGACGTCAAGTACAGCATCGAGCGCACCTACGATCCGGCGGCCAAGACGATGGTGGCCACCGTCTTCGGCACCATCGAGAAGGTCGACGCGCCCGACGCCTCCACGATCGTGATCACCACCAAGAAGCCGGACCCGCTGCTCGCGGCGCGGCTCGCCTTCTACGGCGGGCAGGTGGTGCCGAAGAAGTACCTCGAGTCGGTCGGCAACGACGCCTTCAACGCCAAGCCGATCGGCTCGGGCCCGGTGCGCTTCACCTCCTGGGTGAAGGACGACCGCGCGGTCCTCGAGGCCAATCCGGACTACTGGGGCGGCAAGATCGACATGGACCGCTGGATCATGCGGCCGATCCCGGAGACCGCGCCGCGGATCGCGGCGCTGCTGAAGGGCGAGGTCGACGCGATCACCCAGCTCCCGCCCGACCAGGAAGATCGGGTCGCGGCCAACGCCGGCCACCCGGGTCGCGGGCGCGCTCTACGCGGGCCTCTACGTGCTCGCGGTGAACAGCAAGCGGCCGCCGCTGGACAACCCGCTCGTGAAGCAGGCGCTGTCGCTCGCCATCGACCGCGAGGCGATCGTGAAGGAGCTGTGGCGCGGGCGCGGCGTGGTGCCGAACGGCCCCATCGCCAAGGGCGACAACCACTTCGACGCGGGCCTGCCCCCGCTGGCCTACAACCCGACGGAGGCGAAGGCGCGGCTCCAGAAGGCGGGCTACAAGGGCGAGGAGATCTTCATCGAGACCACCGTCGCCTACGTGGCGCAGGACAAGGCGATGGCGGAAGCCATCGCGGCCATGTGGAAGGACGTCGGCGTCAACGTGAAGGTCGAGGTCATCGAGTACTCGGTGCGGGCCCAGAAGAACCGCGAGAAGAGCTTCAAGGGCGTGTTCTGGTCGGACCCGACGTCCACCCTGAGCGATCCGGACGGGATGATGTGGCGCCTCCTGGGTCCGGGCGGCCCGCAAGACTACTGGCGCGAGGCCAAGTTCGACGAGCTGGGCAACGCGGCGCGCTTCAGCGTCGACGAGAAGTTCCGCGGGGACGGCCTACAAGGAGATGACCAAGATCTTCCTGGAGCACCTGCCGTGGCTGCCGGTCATCCAGCCCTACGAGGACTACGGCATCCAGAAGTACCTCGACTTCACGCCGAACCCGAACCAGCAGTTCGAGATCCGTCGCTTCAACTTCAAGTTCCGCCGCGCGTAGAGTCAGTCCCCCTCACCCTGCCCTCTCCCCCGGAAACAGGGGGAGAGGGTGGCGGCGAGGTCCCCGCTATGCGCGGATTCGTCCCGTTCCTCGGTCAGCGCCTCTTCCGCGCCCTCATCGCGCTCTGGCTCGTGTCCACCGTGGTCTTCGTGGTCATGCGCCTGTCCGGCGATCCGGTGCCGCTGCTGCTGCCCCCCGACGCGCCCACCAGCGAGATCCTGCGCGTCCGGCGCGAGCTGGGCCTCGACAAGCCGCTGCCCGCCCAGTACGTGATCTTCCTCGGCAACCTCGCCCGCGGCGACTTCGGCCGCTCGATCCACTTCCGCGAGCCCGCCTTCAACGTGGTGCGCGGCTACCTGGCCGCCACCCTCGAGCTGGGGCTGACCGCCTTCGTCCTCGCCGCCCTGATCGCGGTGCCGATCGGCCTCTTCTCCGCGATGCGCCGCAACACCCTGGTGGACCACGTGGCGATGGGCCTGGCCCTGATCGGGCAGTCGGCGCCCACCTTCTTCCTCGGCATCCTGTTCATCCTGCTGCTGTCGCTCAAGGCGGATCTCTTCCCGACCTCCGGCCGCGGCGACTGGCGCAACCTGGTGCTGCCCGCGCTGACCCTCGGCGCCTTCACGATGGCCTCGATCGCGCGGCTGACCCGCTCCGCGGTCCTCGAGGTCCTGGGGGCCGACTACATCCGCACCGCGCGGGCCAAGGGCGTGGCGGAGGCGTGGGTGGTGGCCAAGCACACGCTCAAGAACGCGGCGATCCCGATCGTGACCATCACCGGGCTCCAGTTCGGCACCCTGCTGGGCGGAGCGGTCGTCACCGAGACCGTGTTCTCGTGGCCGGGCATCGGGCGGCTCGCGGTGCAGTCGATCTACAACCGCGACTACGCGGTGGTGCAGTGCACCGTCTTCCTGGCCGCGCTCATGTTCGTGGTGATCAACTTCTTCGTCGATCTCATCTATGGCGTCCTCGATCCCCGCATCCGCGCCGGCTGACGCGGTCCTTCCCGCGCCCGTCGCGCGGCCGAAGGCGCGCCGGCGCCGGGCCCCGGGCCTGGTGCTGCTCGGGGTGGGCTTCGTCGCGGTGCTGCTCCTGGTGGCGGCCGCCGCGCCGCTGCTCGCGCCGCAGGACCCGATCCGCCAGAGCCTGCGCGGCCGCCTCGCCGCGCCCACCTGGAACGGCAGCGACGGGCGGGCCCACCTGCTCGGCACCGATCACCTCGGCCGCGACGTGCTCTCGCGGGTGATCTTCGGATCGCGCGTCTCGCTGGTGATCGGCTTCTCCGCGGTGCTGGTGGGCGGCGTGCTCGGCTCGGCGGCGGGGCTCGCGGCCGGCTTCAGCCGCGGGCGCATGGACGCGATCATCATGACGGTGGCCGACGCGCAGCTCGCGTTCCCGTTCATCCTGCTCGCCATCGGCATCATCGCGGTGCTGGGCCCGAGCTTTCCCACCCTGGTGGTGGTGATCGGGCTCTCCGGCTGGGTGTCCTACGCGCGCATCCTGCGCTCGCAGGTGCTGGTGCTGCGCTCGCGCGAGTTCGTGGAGTCGATCCACGCCCTCGGCGGCTCGCTCGCCCGCGTCGTGCTCCGCCACGTGCTCCCCAACGTGCTCTCCTCCATCGTGGTCATCGCGACCCTCGAGCTGGCGCGGGCCATCGTGCTCGAGGCCACGCTCTCGTTCCTGGGCCTGGGCATCCAGCCGCCGACCCCGTCGTGGGGCGGGATGGTGCAGGAGGGGCGCGAGTACCTCGACTCGGCGTGGTGGATCTCCACCTGTCCCGGGATCGTGCTCATGGTCACCTCCATCGTGGTCAGCCGCACCGGCGACTGGCTGCGCGACGTGCTGGACCCGACTCTCCGCGGGGAGTAGGGCCGAAAGGATCTCCATCATGCCGGTCACCGCTTTGATCGAGTACGGGGCGGCCAGCCCCGAGGTGCGCGCGGTCTACGACGACATCATGGCCACCCGCAAGACGGACTGGATCAACAACTTCTGGAAGGCGCTCGCCAACCACCCGCCCACGCTGCGACGCACCTGGGAGTCGATCAAGCAGATCATGGTCGCGGGCGCGCTCGACCCGCTCACCAAGGAGATGGTCTACCTCGCGGTCAGCGCGGCCAACGGCTGCGACTACTGCATCGCCTCCCACACCGCGGGGGCGCGCCGGGCCGGCATGAGCGAGGCGATGCGGGGCGAGCTGCTCGCGGTGGTGGGCATGGCCTGCGAGACCAACGCGCTCGCCAACGCCTTTCAGGTCCCGGTGGACGAGCGGTTCCGCGATCCGGCCTGAGGATCGGCCGGGACCTCGCGCTCGCGGCGCAGGTCGGCCAGGGTGTGCCCGGCCAGCGCGGCGAGCACCACCGCGCCGCCCACCAGCGACGGCACCCCCGGGTTCTCCCCGAGCGCGAGCCACACCCACACCGGCCCCAGCACGCTCTCCAGCACCGCGATCAGCGAGGCCTCGGCCACCGGGATGCGCCGCGCGCCCGCGGTGAACAGGATCATCCCGAGCCCGAGCTGGCCCGCGCCGAAGAGGGCCAGGAGGGCCAGGTCGCCCGCCCCCGCGGCGCGGGGGGTCGCCGACACCCACGCGATCGCGCTCGTGAGCGCGGCGGCCAGCGCGGCGGCGGGGAGCATCTGCACCTGACGCCGACGGCGCAGGAGCACGGTGGCGAGCGCGAAGGTCAGCGCCACCGCGAAGGCGAGCAGGTCGCCGCCGAGCGAGCCGCGGGCGGGCGTGGAGTAGAAGTAGCGCGAGACCATGATCGCGGTGCCGAGCAGGGCGACGCCCATCGCGAGCCAGGTGCGGCCGGCCACCCGCTCGCCCATCCAGATCCAGCCGAGCAGCCCCGCCATGAACGGGCTCAGGCTCTGGATGATCAGGACGTTCGCCACCGAGGTGTGGTGGAGCGCCATGATGAAGCACGTGGAGCCGATGGCGAAGCACATCGCCATGCCGACCCCGGTGCCGCCCATGCCCCGCGAAGACCCGCGGGGTGCGCCGGCCCTCGCGCACCGCGGTCACCGCGACCAGGAACGCGGCGCAGAAGAGCCCGCGCCAGAACACGGTGGTCCAGGGATCGGTGCCCACGCTGCGGGCCATCAGCCCGCCCAGGCTCCAGGAGACGGCCGCCGCCGCCACCAGGAGACGGCCGCGCCGACGGAAAGCGGCGCCGTCCGCGAGCGCGGGGCGGCTCACCGGGCGAGCGCCACGCAGGCCACGCCGGCCAGCACCACCGCGGCTCCCGCGAGCCGGCGCATCCCCGCGCCCTCCTTCATCCACACGGCGCCGATGATGGCGGAGAGCACGATCGACATCTCGCGGGCCGCGACCACGTAGCCGGTCTTCGAGAGCTGGAAGGCGAAGAGCACGAGCAGGTAGGCGGTCGGGCTCATCAGCGCGGCGGCCACGATGGTCGCGCGGTTGCGCCGCCATTCCCCGCGGAGCGCGTCCCGGCGGGCGAGCGCCACCGGGGCGAGCAGGACGCAGGAGCCGAGCTCCATCAGCCAGATGTAGGCCAGCGGGCTGATGCGGGAGACCCCGGCCCGGTCGAGCAGCGAGTACGCCGCGATCAGCACCCCGGTGGCGAGCGCCCAGCCGGTGCCCGAGCGGGGCCGCGCCGCGACGGTCCCCGCGCCGGGGCGCCCGCGCAGGCCCCAGTGCACGAGGAAGATGCCGGCCGCCACCAGGATCACCCCGAGCGTGCCGAGGGGCGACAGCCGCTCGTCGAAGAGCACGAAGGCGGCCATCGGCACGAGCGCGACCCCGAGCCCGCGCGCGATGGGGTAGACGAGCGAGTAGTCGCCCGTCGCGTAGGCGCGCCCGAGCGAGAAGAAGTAGAGCGCGTGGAGGACGACGGTGCCGATCACGAACGGGATGGCGGCGGCCCGGAAGCCCTCGCGGCCGAGCGCCGCGAGGGCGATCGGCGCGTAGAGCCCGGAGGCGACCACCCCCACCCACCAGAGGAACAGCACCGGCTCGCCGGCGCGCTTGGCGAGTGCGTTCCACCCCGCGTGGAGCACGGCCGCGCCGGCGACGAGCAGGAGGGCGGCGACGGTCACCGGGACAGGGTAGGGGTTTCCCCCGACGACGCCAAGCGATTACTATGGAGAGTGCGTCCATGGCCTATTCCCTCCGGCTCATCGAGGACCGACTCGCGGCGAATGCGGCCGCTCCCGTCTCTCGCGCTTCTCGCGTGCTCTACGCGGTCGAGGGCGCGCTGCTCGCCGACGGGATCTCCGAGCCGGCGCCCGCGGTGGGCCCCGGCGCCGGCCGCGCCCGGGCCGCCGCGACCGCGGCGCGCGTCTACCGGGTCGAGCTGGTGCGGCAGCCGCCCCCGCCCGCGGGCGGGCGGGTCCTGCTCGAGCATCCGATCGACCTCGCGGGCGGCTCGGGCTGGCTCATGCGCTGCGACCGGGTGGACTTCGATCCGGGCGGGGTCGCGCCGCCGCACCGGCACCAGGGCGGCGGCATCCGCTGTCTCCTGCGGGGCGGTCTCGAGGTGACGGTGGGCGAGGGCGCGCCGCGCGCGGTCGCGCCGGGCGAGGCGTGGTTCGAGAGCGGGCGCGAGCCGGTGCTGGCCGTCGCCGCGCGCGATGCGGAGACGAGCTTCATCCGGGTCTCGATCCTGCCCGCCGCGATTGCCGGGCGGTCCTCGATCCTCTACGTGGATCCCGCCGACGCGGCGGGCGGCCGGCCGCGGCGCTACACCGTCTACGTGGACGAGCCGATCGCGCTCTGACGATGCGCGTCCTGATCCTGAGCGCCAGCTACGGCTCCGGCCACGCGGAGGCCGCGCGCAGCCTGGCCGCCGCCTTCGCGAGCCGCGGGGCCGAGCCGCTGGTGGTGGATCACTTCCGCGAGCTGGTGCACCCGGTCTTCGCGCGGGTGAGCGGCGCGACCTACTACTGGCTCCTGCGCCACGCCCCGTCGCTGTGGGCCCTCGGCTACTCGCTCGGGGACCGGCTGGGCCCCGAGTCGCCGCTCGCGTTCGGGGTGCCGAGCCTCGGCACCGCGAGCCTCGGTCGCCTGCTCGACGCGATGCGGCCGGACGCGGTGGTGACCGTCCACGCCACCCCCGCGGCGGCGATGGCCGCGCTCGCCGCCTCCGGGCGCGCGCTGCCGCCGCACACCACCGCGGTGACCGACTTCGTGGCCCACAGCCAGTGGATGCCGCGCCCGGTGGACCGCTACTGCGTGGCCGCGGAGGAGGTGCGGAACGAGTTCGTGGCGCGCGGGATCCCCCCCGATCGCGTGATCGTGACCGGCGTCCCGGTGCGCGAGGAGTTCTCGCGTCCGGTCGAGGGGGCGGCGGCCCGCCGCGCCTGGGACCTCGCCCCGCGGCTGCCCACCGTGGTCGCGATGGCGGGGACGCAGGGCTCGCTCGGCCGGCTGCACGACGTCGTCCTCGCGCTGCTCACGGTCGAGCGCCCGCTGCAGGCGGTGGTGGTGGCGGGGCGCGACGAGCGCCTGCGCGCGCGGCTCACCCGCCTGGCCGCGGGCAGCCGGGTCCGGGTGGTGGGCTACGTGGAGGACGTGCGCACGCTGCTGGCCGCGGCGGATCTGCTCGTGACCAAGGCGGGCGGGATGACCCTGGCCGAGGCGACCGCGACCGAGGTGCCGCTGCTCCTCTACGGGAGCCTGCCGGGCCAGGAGATCGGCAACGAGCGCTTCGCCTCGCGCGCCGGCATCGCGCTGGTGGCCCGCTCGCGCGGCGAGCTCCGCCGCCTGCTCGACCGCGCGCTCGCCGATCCGGACACCGTCGAGCGGATGCAGAGCTCGCTGCGCCGTCTCCGGCGGCCGGACGCGGCGGCCCACATCGTCGACCTCGTCCTCGAGCAGATCGCGACCCGCCGGAGGGGGTGACTTGTCGCAGTTCGCCTTCTGCCTCGAGAGCGGCGATCGCGCGCTCCGGGAGGGGCGCTACGCGGACGCCGAGCAGGCGCTCGCGGCGGCGCTGGCGCTCGATCCCCGCAGCGTCAAGGCCCAGTTCAAGCTCGGCCTCACGCTCGAGCGCCAGCGCAAGTGGGCCCCCGCGGAGACCGCCTTCCGGGCCGCCATCCGGGGAAAGCGCGACCACCCGACCGCGTGGCTGCGCCTCTCCGCGGTGTGCCGCCGCCTCGGCAAGGCGCGCGAGGAGGAGACCGCCGCGCGCGAGGCGGTGCGCCTGGCCCCGCGCAGCAGCGAGGCGCACCACGGGCTCGCGGTGACCCTCGCGCGCCTCGGGCGCGCCGAGGAGGCGGTGGCCGCCTTCGAGGAGACGATCCGCCTGGCCCCCTCGAGCGCGGTCGCCCACGGCGGGCTCGGCGCGGCGCTCACCACCCTCGGCCGCCACGGCGACGCGGCGGCCGCCTTCGGCCGGGCCGCGCGCCTCGACCCCACCTCGTACAAGGCGCACCTGCAGCACGCGGAGGCCCACCGGCGCCAGCGCCGATGGGGCGAGGCGGCGGACGCCTACCGCGCGGCGGCCGCGCTCCGGCCCGCGGTGCCCGCGCTGCACGGGCGCCTCGGGCTCATGCTCGAGCGCCAGCGCCGCTACCGCGAGGCGGTGGCCGCCTACACGCGCGCGGCGCGGCTCGACACCGCCGGCGCCCGCTGGCGCGCGCGCCTCGGCGGCGTGCTCGAGCGGCAGGGCCGTTACGGCGACGCGGAGGCCGCGCTGCTCGAGGCGCTGCGCCGCGAGCCCGACCGTCTCGACGCGCACCTGATCCTCGCGATGATCTACCGCCGCCAGGGCAAGTGGGGGGACGAGGCGCGCGTGTACGAGCGGGCCATCGGCCTGAAGCCGGGCGACGCCCATCTCCACGCCGACCTCGGACTGGCCCTCGAGGCCCAGGGGCTGCTCGGGCCCGCCGAGGGACAGTTCCGCCGGGCGCTCGCGCTCGCCCCCGACAACGCCGACCTCCACGTCGAGCTCGGGATCGCGATGGGCCGCCAGGGCCGCCACGCGGAGGCGGAGGCCGCGCTCCGCGAGGCGGTACGCCTCAATCCCCAGGATTTGGTGGCCCGCGCGAACCTCGCCCTCGGTCTCGGGCGTCAGGGTCGCCACGCGGAGTCGGAGGCGGCCTACCGCCAGGCGCTCTCGCTCAAGGCGGACGCCGCGCCGCTCCACCGCGGGCTCGGCATGGCGCTGTACTCGCAGGCCAAGCGTACCGAGGCGGAGGCCGCCTTTCGCGAAGCGGTTCGTCTCAAGCCGAGCTACGCGCGGGCCTGGGGCGACCTGGGCGAGCTGCTGACCGAGACCGGCCGCCACGACGAGGCGGTGGAGGCCTTCCGGGAGGCCATCGCGGTGAAGCCCGGGCGCATCGCCTCGCACCGGGGCCTGGGCACCGCGCGTCTCCTGCAGGAGCGTCCCGACCTGGCCGAGACCGCGTTCCGCGGCGCGCTCGCCCTCCGGCCGGACGACTCCCAGAGCCACTTCGGCCTGTGGACCGCGCTCGAGCGGCAGCGGAAGCTCGTGGAGGCGGAGGCCGCGTACCGGGACGCCATCGCGATCGAGCGCGGATCTGGCCGCGGCCCACTCCCGGCTCGGCGAGCTGCTGGCGCGCCAGGGGCGCTGGCGGGAGGCCGAGACCGCCTATCGCGAGGCGCTGCGGCGGTCGCCCGACGACGCGCGGTCGCGCGTCGCGCTCACCGCGGTGCTGCGCCGGTCCCGCGGCTAGGTATCGGTGGGATCGACTTCGATGTTGGTGATGCGGAGGTAGCTGACCGCCACTCGCTCGTCGCCCTGCTCCAGCAGCACGCCGTCGTCGGCGATCTGGGCGAGGCTGCCCTTGATGGGCTCGGTGGAGTTCTTCACCGAGATGAGCACCGCCCGGCCCAGGTGACGCTGGGCCTCGGCCTGCCACATCGTCTTCTGCACCTCGTCGAAGATCCCGGCGGCCTGGCGGGCCGCGGAGGCGGCCCGGCTCGCGGCGGTGATGGTGCCGAGGCCGGGGACCAGCAGGCCGCCCGGAAAGACCGCGGCCGCCGGATTGCTGCCGGTCGCGGCCGCCGCGGGTCGCGCCGCCACGTCGCCGCCGACCCCGGGGACCGCGGAGGCGGCGGCGCCCGCTCCGGCCCGTCCACCCGCGTCCTGCTCCTCGAGGTAGCGCAGCACCTCGGACAGCCGCGCCATCAGGTTCGAGAAGATGAAGAGCCCGACGAGCGCGCAGGTCAGCGCCACCCCGAGCCCCATCTGGGCCTCGGTCAGCTTGAGCTGGTTCAGCGAGTAGAGGGTGTAGGTGAAGAGCAGGAGGGGAATGACGGCCGTCAGCGCGAACACGATCGAGGCCGCGTTCCGGAGGGTATAGGTCCGCCCTCTACTCATGGTGTCCCAAATCTAGCGCGCCCGGCCTCGCGCCCCAAGTTTTGAGAGAGCCGGCCCCGGTGGCCGCCCCCCGGGCCTCGGGCCCGCGTGATAGTATCCGACCGCAACCATGAGCCCCAGCCGGCGCACCCTGCGCGACATGCGTGGCTTCGTCTTCGACCTCGACGGGTGCGTCTGGACCGGCGACGTCCTCACTCCCGGCGCCGCGCAGGTCCTCGCCCTGATCCGCCAGCAGGGCAAGGCGCTCTGCTTCCTGACCAACAACTCGCGAGCGCGGGCCCGGACCATGCAGGCCAAGCTCGTGCGTCTGGGGGTGGAGGCCAAGGAGCACGAGGTGCTCACCCCCCTCGAGATCCTGGGCGAGGTGGTGACCGAGCGCTGGGGTCCGTCGAGCGTGCTGGCGATCGGCGGCCCCGAGCTGGCGGAGGTGCTGGTCGAGGCCGGCCACCGCGTGGTCCCCATCGACCGCTCCCGCGACGCGACGGTGGTGGTGGTCGGCAACGACTTCGACTTCAGCTACGAGCGCCTCACCGCGGCGGCGCGCGCGGTGGCCGGCGGCGCCGCGTTCCTCACCCCGAACATCGACCCGCGGCTGCCCATGGAGAACGGCGAGTTCCTGCCCGGCTGCGGCGCCATCGTCGAGGCGGTGGCCACCGCGGCGGGCCTGCGCCCGATCGTGGTGGGCAAGCCGGAGCCGCCGCTGTTCGAGCTGGCCCTCAAGCGCATGGGCCTGGGGGTCGACGAGGCGGCCATGGTGGGCGACAGCGTGGACTCGGACGTGCGCGGCGCCCGCCGCGTCGGCATGACCGCGGTGCTGTTCGCGCCCAAGGGGGGCCTGGATGGCGTGGCGCACTATCTGGTCAAGTCGATGTCCCAGCTGAGACGGCTGCTGGGCGGGTAGGGATGCGCGTCCTCCTGCACTCGGGCGGCCCGCTGGGGCCGGTCGGCCGCGCGGCCCTGCCCGACTTCCTGGGCCCGCTCCGCCGGGTGGCCTTCGTGACCGCGGCGAGCCTCCACGACGAGACCGCCTCGTTCGAGCGCGTGCGGGCCGCGCTCGGCGCGCCGCCCCCGGACGGCGCGGGCCTCGAGCTGCTGCACCTGCGCTGGAACCACGATCCGCTCGAGACGCTGGCCGGGGCGGAGGCGCTCTTCATGGGGGGCGGCAACACCTACGCGCTGCTCCAGCGGCTGCGCGGGGCCGGGCTGCTCGAGGCCATCCGCGCGCGCGTGGCCGCGGGCATGCCGTACATGGGCGCGAGCGCGGGCTCCAACGTGGCCGGTCCCACGATCCTCACCACCAACGACTGGAACGTGGTGGCCCTCGATCGGTTCGACGCCCTCGGGCTGGTCGGCTTCAACATCAATCCCCACTACAAGGAAGCCGACCCCGCGATGGCGCCCTACAGCGAGACGCGCGACGACCGGATCCGCGAGTATCACGTGGTCAACGCCAATCCGGTGCTCGGGCTCGAGGAAGGCGCCTGGGTGATCGTCGAGGACGGGGTGGTGACCGCGCACGGGACCGCGCGGGTGAAGCTGTTCCGGCCGGCCGCCGACCCGGTGTGGTACCGGGCCGGCGACCGTCTGCCGGTTACTTGACGACCGCCCGGAAGGACCCGCCTGCTTCGCTCGTCGTCGCATCGGGTCCTTCCGAGCGGTCTGGTTCGTCAGGGGTCAGGGGAGCGGTCGGGCGTCAGCCCGAGCACCTCTGGCCCTTGGGGGCTTCGTAGTTGGCGACCTTGAAGGTCCGGACGAATGAATCCTCCCAGACCTCGAGCGGCAGCCGGCCCATGTCCTGCACGCCGTCGAAGACCGAGAACTTCGCGCGGCGGGTGAACTCGCCCGCCGACACGCGCTTGCCGAGGAAGCCGAGCGTGGTCTGCTTGTCCACGAACAGGGCCAGCGTCTCGTTCACCGGCTGCACCGCGCCGCCGGTTCCGGGCTTGAGCCACGAGAGCACCACCGAGAAGCCCTGGACGTTGGGATCGGCCACCAGCGGCTGGAGCGCCGCCATGCGCCGGAGGAGATCGGTACCGTAGCGGGAGAACATCGCGGAGGCGCGGCGCTCCGCGGGCAGCGCGGAGAAGCGGGCGTCCTCGTCCTGATCGATCATGATCCACACCGAGAGATAGCGGTCGTCCTCCGTCGCGCCCTTGGGCTGACGGAAGCCGATCCCCGCCTTCTGCACGCCGACCCACGGCATGCAGTTGTAGATCTCCTCGCGCATCTGCTTGAGGAGCGGCTGGTGGGTGGTGGCGAGGGTGCGCGCCTTGGGCGTCTTGTACTGCTCGATACCCATGATCGCCTCGTCGGCGGCCGCGGGAACCGGGATGACGAAGATGAGCGCGAGGGCGGCGAGCCGGCGAACGATGAAGCGGGACATGAACTGTCGCATCGGGATCCTCCTGTCGCGGAACGCATTTCAGATCCCGACGAGCGCCTTCGTGCGCCTTTCCTTCGGTAGCCCGGCTGTCAGGAATTCACCTGACCCGCGGCTTTGCGTCCCCGTCTCACGACGGGTTTGCCATTGTCGGGAAGAAGCTCCGCGAGGAGGAGAGGGAGCAATCGCGATGCCAGCGCGCGGCGCGCCCGGGCGGCCAGCAATGATCGGTAGATAGCCCGCGCGCGCGGAGCGCGGTGTCATCGGCCTGACGCGCGTGTCGGCATACGCTCACACGCAAGATGTGCTATCCATGCGGCCATGCTCTCGGACGCCCCGGTCGCGGTCAGCCTGCTCTTCGTGGTCACGGTGCTGGGAATGCTGGCGCTCGTGCTGTGGGGCGCGGGTCGCGCGGCGCGCCGCGTCGGGCCGGGCGCGATGCGCGGAGTGCGGCTCGCCGGGGTCGCGCTCGGCGGGTGGCTCGCCATCACCGCGGCGCTGGCCGGGCAGGGGTTCTTCGACGACTTCTACGCGCTGCCGCCCCACATGCTGCTCGCGATCGGCCCGCCGCTCCTCGCGCTCCTCGCCCTGGCCACTCTCGGCCGACTCGACCCACTGCTGGCCGCGCTGCCCCCGTCCTGGCCGATCGCCGCGCAGACCTTCCGCGTGCTGGTGGAGATCGTGCTCTGGCGGCTCGCGGTGGCGGGGGTGGCGCCCGAGATCATGACCTTCACCGGGCGCAACGTGGACATCCTGGTCGGGCTCACCGCCCCGATCGTGGCCTACAATTGCTTCGTGCGGCGCGCGTGGCCGGTCCGGGTGGCGCGGTGGTGGAACTGGGCCGGCGTGGTCATCCTGCTGAACGTGGTGGTGCACGCGCAGCTCTCCGCGCCGACGCGCTTCCGGGTGTTCGAGACCGACCCGCCCACCACCTTCATCGGCGACCTGCCCTACATCTGGCTCCCCGCGTTCCTGGTGCCGCTGGCCTGGGCGCTCCACGCGATCTCGCTGCGCCAGCTCCGGTCGACCCGCTGATCGGCGTGCGTCACCGGGGGCCCCGACGGCGCCGGTAGCGCATGTTGAGCATCTCCACGAGCAGGGAGAAGGCCATCGCGAAGTAGATGTAGCCCTTCTCCACGTGGGTGCCCATGCCCTCCGCGACCAGCATCACCCCGATCAGGAGCAGGAAGGCGAGGGCGAGGATCTTGAGGCTCGGGTGCTGGTCGATGAATCGGCTCACCCCGCCCGCCGAGACCAGCATCACCAGCATCGCGATCACCATCGCGGTGACCATGATCGACAGATGGTTGGCCATGCCGACCGCGGTGATCACCGAGTCGAGCGAGAACACGATGTCGAGCAGCAGGATCTGCACGAGCACCCAGAAGAACGCGGCGCGCGCCCCCGCGGCGGCCTGGGCGTGGGGATCCGCCTCCACCTTCTCGTAGATCTCCCGGGTCGCCTTGAAGATGAGGAAGAGGCCGCCGCCCAGCAGGATCAGGTCGCGGCCGGAGATGCCGCGGCCGAGCACGGTGACGAGGGGCTCGGTGAGGCCCATGATCCAGGAGATCGTGAAGAGCAGCCCGACGCGGACGCCGAGCGCGAGGACGAGGCCGAGGCGCCGCGCGAACTCGCGCTGGCCCTCGGGGAGGCGGGCCACCAGGATCGCGATGAAGACCACGTTGTCGATGCCCAGCACGATCTCCATGGCGGAGAGCGTGGCGAGCGCGACCAGGCCGTCGGTGGTGAGGAGCTCGCTCACTACCTCACGCGGGGCAGGACGTGCCGGGCGAACAGCTCGATCGCGGCGAGATCCTCCTGGTCGAGCATCTGCAACAGCACGCGCTGGACGCCCGCCTCCTCCCACTCGCGGAGCTGATCGACCACCTCGTCCGGCGTGCCCACCAGGAAGCTCGCCCCGCGCCACGCCTCCTCGTCGGCCGGCATCTGGGGGAACGTGGCGCGGGCCGCCGCGATGCGCTGGGTCACGTCGTGGCGGTCGCGACCGATCGCGAGCGGGATCATCAGGGAGCGGGTGATCGATCTCCGGCTCGCGGCGCACCGCCGCGCAGTGCTTGGCCAGGACCTCGCGCTTCTGGCGGAAGGTGTCCGGGTCCACCCGGGTGACGTTCCACTCGTCGGCGAACTCGGCCGCGATGCGCAGGGTGCGCTTCTCCCCCCGGCCGCCGATCACGAGGCGCAGCCGGCCGTAGGTGGGCAGGGGGTAGTTCTCGGCCTTGTGGAGCGGGTAGTAGGGCTGCTCGAGGGTGACCGGCTCGCCGACGCCGAGGGCCCGGATGTAGCGCGCGGCGCACTCCAGGCGGTCGAGGCGCTCCTTCATGGGCGGCATCGGGATGCCGAACATCGCGTGCTCGTGCTCGTTCCACCCGCCGCCCAGCCCGAGGTCCAACCGTCCGCCGGAGAGGTTGTCGAGGGACACCGCCATCTTGGCCAGCAGGGCAGGGTGGTAGAACGTCACCGGCGAGACCATGGGGCCGAAGCGGATGCGGCGCGACCGGGCCGCGGCCATGGTGAGCGAGGTCCACGTCTCGAGCGAGGATCGCTTGGATTCGCCCCAGAGCCCGGTGAGATGATCCGACCGGCAGAGCGACTCGTAGCCCATGTCCTCGGCCGCGTGCACGAGTCGCTGCCAGCGCTCCCAGGTGAGCCCTTCCTGCCCCTCGATCATGATGCCGACGCGCATGACCTGGCCTCCTCTGGTCTCCGGGATCCCGGTCGGGAGCCGGGCTCTCATGTATACCGCAACTGCCGGCCGCGTGCCCCGTGATAAACTCTGGCTCGCTGCGGCCATGGCGCCTTCCCAGCGACTCCTGCTCCTGATTCCCACCACCACGTACCGGACCGAGGACTTCGTCGACGCGGCGCGGTCGCTCGACGTGGACCTGGTGATCGCCTCCGATCGCCCGAACGTGATGGCGACCGAGTTTCCCGATCACCTGCTGACGCTGCCCTTCGCGGATCCGGCCGCGGCGGCCCGCGAGATGCGCCGGTACGCGGCGCGCCGGCCGCTCGACGCGGTGGTGCCGGTCGACGACGCCACCACGGTGGTGGCCTCCGCGGTGGGGGAGGCCCTCGGCCTGCGGGTGAACCCGCTCGCCGCCGCGCAGGCCACCCGCGACAAGCAGGTGATGCGCGAGCTGCTCGCGTCGGCGGGGGTGCCCTCGCCGTCGTTCATCGCGGTGCGGGTCGACGAGGATCCCGCCGCGGCGGCCCGGCGCGCGGCCTATCCCTGCGTGCTCAAGCCGCGGGTGCTCTCGGCCAGCCGGGGAGTGATCCGGGCCGACGACGAGACGGCGTTCGTGGCCGCCTTCGCGCGCATCCGGGCCATCCTGCGCGAGCCCGACGTGGCCGCGCTCGGGCGAGGGGATCGACACCATCCTGGTGGAGGGCTTCGTGCCGGGCATCGAGGTCGCGCTCGAGGGGCTGCTCGAGGACGGCGCCCTCCGCACCCTGGCCCTCTTCGACAAGCCGGATCCGCTCGACGGGCCCTTCTTCGAGGAGACGATCTACGTGACCCCGTCGCGGCTGCCCGCGGCCACCCAGGCCGCGGTGGCCGACGTGGCCGCGCGGGCGGCCCGCGCCCTCGGTCTCACCGACGGCGCGGTGCACTGCGAGCTGCGCCTGCGCGCGGGGGCGGGGGGCGCGCTCGAGCCGGTGGTGCTCGAGATCGCGGCGCGCTCGATCGGCGGCCTCTGCGGGCGGACCCTCCGCTTCGGCACCGGCATGTCGCTCGAGGAGCTGATCCTGCGGCGCGCGCTGGGGCGTCCGGTGGACTCGCTCGAGCGCGAGCGGACGGCCGCGGCGGTGATGATGATCCCGATTCCGCGCGCCGGGATCCTCGAGGAGGTGCGCGGGCTCGACGCGGCCCGCGCGGTGCCCCGGATCGAGGACATCACGATCTCGCTGCACAAGGGGCAGGAGGTCGTGCCCCTGCCGGAGGGCTCGCGCTACCTCGGCTTCATCTTCTCGCGCGCGGCCGCCCCCGCGGAGGCGGAGGCGGCCCTGCGCGCGGCCCATCGCCACCTGCAGTTCGTGATCCGCTGAGCCCGCGGCGCGCCGACGCGCCGCGAGGGAGACCGGCCATGAGCATCGTGCGAGAGTTCGAGCGCGCCTTCAACCGGCAGGACGTGGCGGCCCTGGTCGCCTGCTTCACCCCCGACGGGTCCTACCACGACACGTTCTTCGGCGGGCACGCGGGGCCGGACGCCCTGCGCGCCATGTTCGAGCGCATGTTCCGCGAGGGACGCGACTACCGGTGGACGATGGAGACGGTGGTGGAGACCGACGACTCGGCGCGGCCGCCGAGTGGGCCTTCGGCTACACGGTGACCGACGCGGTCCCCCGGAGCGCGGGCCGCGCGGTGCGCTTCCGCGGCATGAGCCTCTTCGAGAAGCGCGAGGGCCGGATCGCGGCCTACCGCGAGTCCTTCGACCTGGGCGCCGCGCTGCTGCAGCTGGGCTTCAGCCCGGAGGCGATGGCCAAGACCATCCGGCGCCATCGGCTCTGAGGTGTCGACCTACATCCTGCGGCGGCTCGTCCTGTTCGTGCCCACGCTGGTCGGCGCCTCGATCCTGATCTTCGTGCTCATGCGCCTGGTGCCGGGAGACATCGCGGAGATCCTGGTCTACCAGACCGGCTCCGAGTCGAGCGCGGTGCAGAAGAAGCAGATCCAGCAGATCCGCCGCGAGCTGGGCCTCGATCGCCCGGTCGTCACCCAGTACGTGGACTGGATCGTGGGCGCGGTGCGCGGCGACTTCGGCCAGTCCTACGTGCAGCGCCGCCCGGTGGTGGACATCCTCCGGGAGCGCTTCCCGCGCTCGATGGAGCTGGCCCTGCTCACCCTGGTGATCGCGGTGGTCTGGGCGATCCCGCTCGGAGTCATCTCGGCGGTGCGGCAGAACGGGCCGCTCGACTACCTCGCGCGGCTGGTCAGCCTGAGCGGGCTCAGCCTGCCCCTCTTCTTCACCGGGGCCCTCATCCTCTATGGCCTGGTGCGGATCTTCCACTGGCTGCCTCCGCTCGAGTTCGTGTCGTTCACCGAGGATCCGCTCGAGAACCTCAAGCAGCTCATCTGGCCCGCGCTCGCCCAGGCCTACTACATCAGCGCCCCGATCACCCGGCTCACCCGCTCGCAGATGCTCGAGGTGGTGCGCCAGGACTACGTGCGCACCGCGCGGGCCAAGGGCCTGGCCGAGCGCGCGGTGATCTACCGCCACGCCCTGCGCAACTCGCTCCTGCCGGTGGTCACCTTCATCGGCTGGTGGGGCGGTCGGCTCCTGGGCGGGCTCGTGATCATGGAGATCATCTTCGTGGTGCCGGGCATGGGGAGCGCGCTCATCCAGGCGGTGAGCCAGCGCGACTACCCGACGGTCCAGGCCATGGTCTTCGTGATGGCGCTGGTGTTCCTCGCCCTGAACCTGGCGATCGACCTGCTCTACGCGTGGCTCGACCCGCGCATCCGCTACGCGTGAGGCCGCGGTGACCGGCACGGTCGGGCGCTTCGTCCGCGGGCAGCCGCTCGGCGCGGCCGGGGCGGTGGTGGTGCTGGTCCTGATCGGGGTGGCCCTGCTCGCGCCGCTGCTCGCCCCCCACGGCCCGAAGGAGACCGGCTTCGCGACCTACGTCGCCCCGGGCCGCGAGTTCCCGATGGGCACCGACCAGGTCGGCCGCGACGTGCTGAGCCGGGTCATCTGGGGTGCGCGGCTCTCCCTCTACGTCGGCCTCGTCTCGGTGGTCTTCGGCATCACCCTGGGCTCGCTCTGGGGCGTGGTCACCGGCTACGTGGGCGGGGCGACCGACACCGGCAGCCAGCGACTCGTCGATTGCCTCATGGCCCTGCCCCCCATCATCCTCGCGCTGTCGCTGATGGCCGCGCTCGGCCAGTCGGTCAACAACGTGATCCTGTCCCTGGTCATCCTGCTCACCCCCACCGCGGTGCGGACGGTGCGCGCGGTGGCGCTCGGGGTGGCGGCCACCCCGTTCATCGAGGCCGCGGAAGCGGCGGGCGCCTCGCGGGCGCGCATCGTGTTCCGGCACCTGATCCCGAACTGCATGGCGAGCTACATCGTGCTCGTCACCACCAACATCTCGTACGCGATCGTGGTGGAGGCCTCGCTGAGCTTCATCGGCGCGGGCGCCCCGCCCGACGAGCCCTCGTGGGGCGGCATGCTCGCGCAGGGCATCCAGGCGCTCGAAACCGCGCCGTGGATGGTATTCTTCCCCGGACTGGCCATCAGCCTGGCCGTGTTCGGCCTCAATCTACTCGGCGATTCGATCCGCGACCTCACGGATCCGCGCCTCCGCGGCGGCCTCGGCTAGCCGCGGACTCGCAAAGGAGCGATAGCGATGCCGATGAGCCTCTCGAGACTCACCCGCCTCGCGGCCCTGGCCGCCGCGCTGCTCGCCACCATCGGGCTCCCGGCCGGGCCGGCGGGCGCCCAGGAGAAGCCCCGCACCGGCGGCATCCTGACCTGGTTCGACTACGGCGATCCCGGCCGTCTGGACGTCCACGCGGAGTCGCCGCTGGTGGTCCAGCAGGCGACCGCCGGCATCTACAGCGGCCTCCTGCAGTACGACCCGGACGAGCCCAGCAAGATCATCGCGGATCTCGCGGAGCGCTGGACCGTCTCGCCCGACGGCAAGACCTACACCTTCCACCTGCGAAAGAACGTGAAGTGGCACGACGGCCAGCCCTTCAGCTCGGCGGACGTGAAGACCTCCTTCGACCGCGTGCTCAACCCCGACTTCAAGAGCCCGAAGTGCGGCGCCGCGCTCAAGCCGATGGTGGCGAGCGTGGAGGCGGTCGATCCCGGCACCGTCGAGTTCAAGCTCAAGTTCGCGGCCGCGCCCTTCCTGCCGTCGATCGCCTCCGCGTGGTGCCGGGTGGCGGCCAAGCACATCCTGGCCAAGTACGGCGACCTCAACGCGCCGGAGGCCCAGATCGGCACCGGGCCGTTCAAGTTCAAGAAGTACGAGCGGGGCAGCGTGATCGAGTGGGAGCGGAACCCGAGCTACTTCATCCCCGGGCTGCCGTACCTCGACGGGGTCAAGCAGTTCATCCTGGTGGGCGGGCCCACCCAGCTCGCGGCGGCCAAGGCGTCGAAGATCATGCTGTGGGACGCGTGGCCGCCGATGCGGAAGACCCAGGCCGACGAGCTCGGCCGCGCGCGCACCGACGTCGACATCTACCAGGCCCCGATCAACACCGTCTTCTTCATCTATCTCAACGCCAAGAAGGCGCCGTTCGACAACCCGGACATGCGGCGGGCGGTGAACCTGGCCATCGATCGGCAGGACCTGGTGGCCAAGGCGCTGGAGGGCGCGGGCGTGCCCTGCGCGATCCTCGATCCCAAGCTGGTCGGCGACTTCGCGCTGCCGCTCGACGAGGTGGCCAAGGCCCCCGGCTGCCGCCAGCCCAAGGAGCCGGACATCGCCGAGGCCAAGAAGCTCGTGGAGAAGCACTACCCGGGCGGCCTCGACGTGGAGGTCGCGGTGCGACAGGTCGGCAACTACGTCGACCGCGGCCAGCTCGTGATCGCCCAGCTCCGCAAGATCGGCATCCGCGGGACGATGAAGACCCACGAGAGCGCGGCGGGCTACGCCGCCTTCGGCAAGGGGGACTTCACGATCATCGCCACCCAGGACCGGGCGATGGACATCAACGAGCCGAGCGGGGTCTTCCACATCACCTACACCACCGACTCGGGGAGCAACTACGGCCAGTACTCCGACCCCAAGGTCGACGAGCTGACCGAGCGCGCGCTCAAGGAGACGAACCGCGACAAGCGCAAGCAGGCGTACTGGGAGCTGCAGCGCTACCTGCTCGCCCGGGGCGATCACGCCTCGATCGCGGTGGCGTGGGTGGAGGGCTGGTTCTTCAAGGACAAGAAGCTCCGCAACTACAAGCCCGGCCTCACCACCTACGACAACAACACCTTCATGAAGACCTGGATCGCGCCGTGACCTTCGACGATCCGGGCATCCAGCAGTACCTGTCCACGAAGGACATCGTCATCCTCGGCACCGTCAACCCCGACGGGGCCCCGCTCGTCACCGCGATGTGGTTCCTCCACGACCCGTCCGCGCTCACCCTGATCAGCATGGACGGGCTGCAGAAGGTCCACAACCTGAGGCGCGACCCGCGGGTTCACATCATCGCGGAGAGCGGCGCCCGCGGCGCCGAGATCAAGGGCGTCGCGATCCGCGGCCGCGCCGAGTTCCTCGGCGACTCCCCGGAGCGCCGCGCCCTCGCCACCCGCTTCCTCGACAAGTACCATCCCCACCTCGAGCGGTACTGGGGCGGGCGCGCGATGCCGGCGGACCGCGTGATGTTCCGCGTGGTGCCCCAGCAGGTGCGCACGTGGGGCCCCGACTGACCGCTCGCGCGATGCGTGCGGTCATCGAGCGGGTGAGCGACGCGCCGGCCGACCGGCTCGGGGCGCTGGTCGCGGAGAGCGAGCAGCAGGGATTCGGCTTCGTCCGCCGCCTCGTCGACGAGTGGAGCGCGGGCACCAATCGCTTCGACCGGCCGGGCGAGGTGCTGTTCGTGGCGCGGGTGGGCGACGACGTGGTCGGGGTGTGCGGGCTGAACGTGGATCCGTACGTGGACGACCCGACGATCGGCCGGGTGCGGCACCTGTACGTGCTGGTCCGCCAGCGGCGGAGCGGGATCGGCGAGCAGCTGGTCGCGGACGTGATCGAGGCCGCCCGGGGCCGGTTCGAGCGGCTGCACCTGCGCACCACCAACCTCACCGCGGCGCGGCTCTACGAGCGGCTCGGGTTCCGCCGCACCGGCGAGGGGCGAGACCGCACCCACGTGCTGGATCTGATCTCGCGGTGACGACGCCCGAGGCCCTCCTCGAGCGGACCTACGCCGCGTTCAACGCGCGCGACGTCGACGCGGTGCTCGCGATGATGCACGCGGAGGTGGACTGGCCCAACGGGATGGAGGGCGGCCGCGTCCACGGCCACCGCGCGGTCCGCGAGTACTGGACGCGGCAGTGGGGCCTCATCGATCCGCGCGTCGAGCCGCGGGGCTTCACCACCGAGGCCGACGGCCGGGTGGCGGTGGACGTGCGCCAGGTGGTGCGCGACCGGGCCGGCGCGCTGCTCAAGGACGAGATGGTGCGGCACGTCTACCGGATCGAGGACGGCCTGATCCGGTCGATGGAGATCCGCCCCGGCTCCGGCGCCTGAGCGCCCTCAGCCGCGGATCAGCAGCACCAGGCCCGAGACGAAGAGCACCGCGAAGACCACCCGGCGGAAGCGCGCGCGGTCGAGCCGGTTGAAGAGGAGCATGCCCGCCGCGAGGCCGGCCACCGCGGGCGCCGCGTAGAGCCAGGTGAGCCGCCAGACCTCCCGGTCGAGGAGCCCGGCCCACCAGTAGCCGATCAGGATCACCGCCTGGTTGACGATCAGGAAGGCCTGGATGTTGGCCTTCACGGTCCGCGGGCTCCAGTCCTGCGCCGCCGCGTAGAGGATCACCGGCGGTCCGGGGGTGCCGATCGCGCCGCCGAGGAGACCCGCGACCAGCCCCGCCCCGAGACCCCAGCCCCGGCCGCGCATCTCGGGATAGCGGCCGAGCCATTCGAGGGCCACGATCACGAGCAGGACCAGGCCGATGAGCCGCGTCAGGGCGGCGGGCGGCATGATCGCGAGGATGAAGACGCCGGCCGGCGTGGCGACGATGGAGCCCACGATCAGCTCCCCCATGCCGTGGAGCGTGAAGTCGCGGCGCAGGGGGAAGAAGATGACGACGGTGAAGACGGTGGCGTAGAGCGTGATCAGCACGATCGCCTCGGCGGGCGACATGAGCAGCGGCAGGAAGGCGAGCGAGACCAGGCCGATGCCGAAGCCGGCCAGTCCCTGGACGAAGCAGGCGCCCGCGATGACCGCCGCGCCGAAGAGCCACGTCACCGACAGCGGGCCGAGCGACAACGAGGGCGCGCCTAGAACTTGGTCGGCCAGCCGGCCAGCCGATGCCGGCCGATGGCGGTGCGCGTGCGGGACTGCTCGAGGAAGCGGATGACGACGTCGCGCGTGTCGGCCGGATCGATCACGTCGTGGACGAGGTGCCGGCCCGCCGCGCCGTAGGGCAGGGTGTCGAGCTCCCACTGGGCCAGCAGCGCCTGGCGGCGCCCCGCGCGCGCCTCGGCGGGGAGCTTCGCGAGCTCCGCCCCGTGGACCACGTTCACCCCGGTGCCCGGATCCATGAACGACATCTCGGCGGTGGGCCACGCCACCAGCAGGTCCGCGTAGCCGCCGCCCCCCATGTTGAAGTAGGCCTGGCCGTAGGTCTTGCGCACGATGATCGACACGCGCGGCACCGAGACCATCCCGAGCGCCTCCATCCAGGTGATGATCTTGGCCGCCACCCGCTTGCGCTCCGCGTCGCGTCCGATGAAGAAGCCCGGGATGTCGTGGAGGAAGACGAGCGGGATGTTGAACGAGTCGCAGAGGGCGAGGAACGAGGTGGCCTTGTCGCAGCCGTCCGCGTCGCAGGCGCCGCCCTTCTGGATCGGCTGGTTCGCCACGAAGCCGACCACGTGGCCGCCCATCCGCGCGAGCGCGGTGATGAGGCTCCGGCCGAAGCGCTCCTTGACCTGGGAAGATCTCGCCGCCGTCGGCCAGCCGCCGCAGCACCCGCGTCATGTCGTAGGCGCGGTTGCGCGCCTCCGGCACCAGGTCCGCGATGGTTCCCATCTCCGCGCCGGAGCCGGCCGGGACCGCAGCCGCGGGCGGCGCCTGCCGGTTGTGCGAGGGCAGGTAGGAGAGCACGCGCTTCACGAGCGCGAGACACTCGTCCTCGGTCGTGCCCACCGCGTCCGCGAAGCCGGTCTCCTCGGCGTGGAGCTTCGATCCGCCCAGCTCCTCCGGCGAGATCTTCTCCCCGGTGGCGAGCTCGAGCACCCGCGGGCCCGACACCGCCATCGAGGCGCCCTCGAGCATCACCACGAAGTCGGAGAGGCAGGCGTTCCAGGTCGGCAGCCCGTAGGCCTGGCCGAGCACCGCGGTCACCATCGGCACGCGCCGGCGCCGGGTGCCGTAGTACGTGGAGTGGCCGAAGGAAGCGATGCCCGCCGAGCCCATGATGTCGGGCATGCGCGCGCCGCCCGCCTCGGCCAGGTAGACGACGGGCAGACCGCGGCGGGCGGCCAGGCGCTTGAGCTCCGCCTCCTTGTACGAGGCCACTCGGCTCGAGGTGGCCGCGAGCACCGTGAAGTCGTTGGAGCACACCACCACCGGGCGGCCGTCGATGCGCCCGAACCCGCCCACCTTGGAGTCGGCCGGCGTCTCGGCCTCCATGCCCGGCACGTCGGAGGTGTTGAACGTGCCGATCTCGAGGAACGAGTCCGGGTCGAGCAGGCGCGCCACCCGCTCGCGCGCGTTGAGCGCGCCCGCGGCCCGGCGGCGCGCGAGCCGCTCGGGCCCGCCCATGCCGCGCGCGGTCGCGCGCCGGGCGTGGAAATCCTTCATCCGCTCGTCCCAGGCCATAGCGGGGCATTGTAGCAGCCCCTCGCCATTCCGGAAGCGCTTGGGTACACTGCGGTGGCACGATTTCATCCCCGCTCACCCGGAGGCCGCTCGCGATGAAGCACCGTCAGGTCTACCGCACCGAGCTCACGCCGGTGAGCTTCCTCGTCCGCAACGCCTACGTCTTCCCCGACAAGACCGCGGTGGTGCACGGCGCGCGGCGGTACACGTACCGGGAGCTCGGCGAGCGGGTGAACCGGCTGGCCTCCGGGCTGCGTCGCGCCGGGATGCGCAAGCACGAGCGGGTCGCCTTCCTCTGTCCCAACATCCCGCCGATGCTCGAGGCGCACTACGGCGTGCCCGCGGCGGGCGGCGTGCTGGTGGCGATCAACACGCGGCTCTCCTCCGACGAGATCGGCTACATCCTGCAGCACTCGGGCTCGACGTTCCTGTTCGTGGACGCGGAGCTGGAGGCCCTGATCAAGCCGCTCGACCTCGGCGGGGTGCGCGTGGTGCGGGTCGACGACACCGGCGCGCCGGGCGATCCCTACGAGGACTTCCTGGCCGGCGGCTCGCCGGAGGCGGTCGAGAGCTGGCTCGAGGACGAGGAGGAGACGATCTCGATCAACTACACCTCGGGCACCACCGGGCGGCCCAAGGGCGTCATGTACTCGCACCGCGGGGTGTGGGTGAACGCGGTGGGCGAGATCGTCGAGACCGGCATGACCTTCGACACGAAGTATCTCTGGACGCTGCCCATGTTCCACTGCAACGGCTGGTGCTTCACGTGGGCGGTCACCGCGGTGGCCGGCACCCACGTCTGCCTCCGGAAGGTCGACCCCGGCCGCATCTGGGACCTGATCGACGCGGAGGGCATCACCCACTACAACGGCGCGCCCACCGTGCAGATCGGCGTGGTCAACGACCCGAAGGCGCACAAGCTCGCGCGCCCGGTGACGGTGACGGTGGCCGGCGCCCCGCCGTCGCCCACCCTGCTCGGCAAGCTCAAGGAGCTCGGCTTCCGGGTGGTCCACGTCTACGGCCTCACCGAGACCTACGGGCCTCACACCGTCGGCGCGTGGAACGCGGACTGGGACGCGCTGCCCGCCGAGCAGCAGGCGAGCCTGGCCGCGCGCCAGGGCCAGGGCTACGCGCTCTTCGACCTCGTGCGGGTGGTGGACGGCGAGATGAACGACGTGCCGCGCGACGGCGAGACCCTGGGCGAGGTGGTGATGGTCGGCAACAACGTGGCCAAGGGCTACTACGAGCAGCCGGACGCGACCGCGGAGGCCTTCCGGGGCGGCTGGTTCCACTCGGGCGACATCGGGGTCTGGCATCCCGACGGCTACGTCGAGCTGCGCGACCGCAAGAAGGACATCATCATCTCGGGCGGCGAGAACATCTCGACCATCGAGGTCGAGCAGTGCGTGGCCCGGCACCCCGCGGTGATGGAGTGCGCGGTGGTCGCCATCCCGGATGAAAAGTGGGGCGAGCGGCCCAAGGCCTTCGTCACCCTCAAGCCGGGGCAGGACGCGACCGAGGCGGAGATCATCGACTTCTGCAAGCGGCACATCGCGGGCTTCAAGGCGCCCGCCGCGGTCGACTTCGGCGAGCTGCCCAAGACCTCGACCGGCAAGATCCAGAAGTTCGTCCTGCGCGACCGGGAGTGGAAGGGCAAAGCGAAGCGGATCAACTAGCCCCATGCGCGTCGGGGTCCTCGATCAGTCGCCGGTGCGCAGCGGGGGCACTCCCGCCGACGCGATCCACGAGACGCTCGAGCTGGCGCGGGCCGCGGACCGCTGGGGCTATCACCGCTACTGGCTCGCCGAGCACCACTCGACCCCCGGCCTCGCGGGGGCGAGCCCCGAGGTGCTGATCACCCAGGTGGCCGCGGTGACGAGCCGCATCCGGGTCGGCTCGGGCGGCGTGATGCTGCCGCACTACAGCGCGCTCAAGGTGGCCGAGCAGTTCCGCATGCTCGAGACGCTCCACCCCGGCCGCATCGATCTCGGGATCGGCCGCGCGCCGGGCAGCGACCAGCGGACGGCCCGGATCCTCCGGGCCGGATCCGGCGCCCTCGGGGCCGAGCAGTACCCGCGGCAGGTGCAGGACCTGGTGGCGTTCCTCCACGACGACCTGCCCGCCGAGCATCCCTGGCGCGGCGTGCACGCCATGCCCGCGGGCCCGAGCATTCCGGAGCTGTGGATGCTGGGCTCGAGCGACGACAGCGCGCTGCTCGCGGCCCATCTCGGCCAGGCCTTCTGCTTCGCCCACTTCATCAACGAGCAGGGGGGCGCGGAGGTCACGCGCGCCTACCGCGAGCGGTTCTGCGCCTCGCCCGATCTTCCCGCGCCGCGCAGCAGCGTCGCCGTCTTCGCGGTCTGCGCGGACACGGAAGAGCAGGCGCGGCGGCTGGCCCAGAGCCGCGACCTCTTCATCGTGCGCCTCTACACCGGGCGGCCCGCGCCGTACCCGTCGGTGGAGGAGGCGGAGCGCTATCCCTACAACGCCCAGGAGCTGGCGATCGCCCAGCACGCGGCCCGCCGCAGCGTGGTGGGCACCCCCGAGCAGGTGCGCGAGCGCCTCCTGGCGATGGTGGCGGAGTACCAGGCCGACGAGCTGATCGTGGTCACGATCACCCACGACTTCAAGGCGCGCCTGCGCTCCTACGAATTGCTGGCCGAGGCGTTCGATCTAGCGCAGCAGTAGGCGGCGCAGCCGAAGGCGAGCTGCCGCTACGCAGTAGGCGGCGCAGCCGAAGGCGAGCTGCCGCTACAAGGAGACCTCATGACCATGCGACTGTCGCTGCACACCTGGACGCTCGACACGACGCCGCTGCCGGAGGCCCTCGCGGTCATCAAGAAGACGGGCTGGGACGCGGTCGAGCTGCGCCGCCTCGACTTCGAGCGCGCGGCCCAGGCCGGCCAGTCCGCCGAGCAGGTGCTGGCCCTCGTGCGCGCCTCCGGGCTCCCGGTGGCCTGCGTGGGCGTGGAGCTCGGCTGGCTGTGGGCCACCGGCGAGGAGCGCGCGCGGCTGCTGCGGGTGTTCGCCGAGCAGGCCGCGCGCGCGAAGGCGCTCGGCTGCGCCACGATCATGAGCCCGGTGGATCGCGGGCGCGGGGACGCGGCCGACGCGGCGCGGAGCATCCGCGAGGTCGGCGACATCGCGCGCGAGCACGGGGTGCGCCTGGCCGTCGAGTTCAACTCCCAGTGCGAGCAGCTCAACGCCCTGGGCCCGATGCGCGAGGTGATGGCGCGGGCCGGCCATCCCCAGACCGGGCTCCTGCTCGACACGTACCACCTGGGGCGCACCGGCGCCTCGCCGCGCGAGATCGCGGACGTGCGGCCGGAGGAGATCGCCTACGTGCAGTACAGCGACGTGCCGCGCACCGGCCTCGAGCCGGGCAAGGCGCTCGACCGCCTGCCGCCGGGGCAGGGGAGCGTGCCGTTCAAGGAGTTCTTCGCCGCGTTCGCCCGGCAGGGCTACACCGGCTACGCGAGCTACGAGGCGCCCAACCCCGCCGCGTGGAAGCGGCCGGCCGAGGACGTGGCGCGCGAGGCGCTCGCCGCGACGCGCGCCGTGATGCCGTGACGCGCCGGGGCTGGCTGGTCGTCGGCCTCCTGCTGCTGACGATCGGCCGCACCGCCCCCGTCGCCGCCGCGCCGGAGGGCGAGCTGACCTGGGCGGTGCACGTCTCGCTCGCGCCCACGTGGTTCGACCCCGCGGAGACGCCCGGGGTCATCGTGCCGTTCATGGTCCTCTACGCGCTGCACGACGCCCTCGCCAAGCCGATGCCGGGCGCCCCGATGGCGCCGAGCCTGGCCGAGTCGTGGAGCGTCTCGCCCGACGGGCGGGTCTACGACTTCGTGCTCCGCGCCGGGGTGCGCTTCCACAACGGCGACCCGGTCACCGCGGAGGACGTGAAGTTCTCCCTCGAGCGCTACCGGGGCGGGGCGGCGGCCACCCTCAAGGCGCGGGTGGCCGGGGTGGACGCGGTGGACGCCCGCCACGTGCGCATCCGCCTCAAGCAGCCCTGGCCGGACTTCATGACGTTCTACGCGACGCCCGCGACCGGGGCCGCGTGGATCGTGCCCAAGCGCTACGTGGAGCGGGTGGGCGAGGACGGCTTCAAGAAGGCGCCGATCGGCGCCGGGCCCTACCGCTTCGTCTCGTTCACCCCCGGGATCGAGCTGGTGCTCGAGGCGTTCGACGGCTACTGGCGCAAGACGCCCGCGGTGAAGCGCCTGGTGTTCCGCTCGGTCCCGGACGAGTCGACGCGCCTGGCCATGCTCAAGCGGGGCGAGGCCGACATCGCCTACGCCTTCCGCGGCCCGCTCGCGGAGGAGCTGCGCCGGACCCCGGGGCTCACCCTCAAGGCGACCTCGCCCACCTTCACCGAGTGGCTGACCTTCACCGAGCAGTGGGACCCGAAGTCTCCGTGGGCCGACCGCCGGGTGCGCCTGGCCGCGAACCTCGCCATCGATCGGAAGGCGATCAACGAGGCCGAGTACCTGGGCTACGGCCGGGTCAGCACGAGCATCATCCCGCACGACTTCCAGTTCTACTGGCCGGCGCCCGCGCATCCCTACGATCCGGCCCGGGCCCGGCAGCTCCTCGCCGAGGCCGGCTATCCGCGGGGCTTCGACGCGGGCGAGATCGCCTCCGACCTCACCTACGCGCCCACGGTGGAGGCGGTCATCAACAACCTGCAGCCGGTCGGCATCCGGGCCCGGCTGCGCGCGCTCGAGCGGGCCGCCTACCTGCGGGCCGACCAGGAGAAGGGGTTCAAGCGGGTCGCGCGCATCGGCAGCGCGGCGGCGGGCAACGCGGCGACCCGCATCGAGGCCTTCGTGATCACCGACGGCATCCGGTCCTACGGGGGCTACCCCGAGATCGACGCGCTCTACCGCGAGCAGGCGGGGGAGCGCGACGCGAAGAAGCGGGAGGCGCTCCTGCATCGCATCCAGCAGGCGATGCACGAGCGGGTGATGTTCGCCCCGATCGTGGAGCCCGCCTTCCTGAACGGGGTCGGGCCGCGCGTGGACGAGTCGGGCCTCGGCCTGATCACCGGCCACCTCTACTCCGCGCCCTACGAGGATCTCCGGATCAAGCCGGCCGGGCCGGCGGTAGCCGCCGCGACCCGCGCGGCGCCCGCCTGCGACGAGGGCGGTGATCTCGGCCTCGCCGAGGCCGATCTCGCGGAGCACCTCCACGCTGTGCTCGCCCAGCCGGGGCGGCAGGCGCCGGATCGCGCCCGGCGTCTTGCCGTAGGTGGCGGGCAGGCCCGGCAGGCGCAGGGTGCCCTCGGTCGGGTGCTCGACGGTCTGCCAGAAGCCCACCGCCTCGAGATGCGGATCGTGCAGCAGGGCCTCCAGGGTGTTGACGGTCATCGCCGGGATGTTGAGGCGGTCCAGCTCCGCGAGCCACTCCGCGTTCGTCCGCGTGACCGCGATCTTTCCCACCTCCGCGTAGAGGATCTCGATGTGGCGCAGCCGCGTCCCCAGGGTCTTGTAGCGCGGATCGTCGAGCAGGTCCTGGCGGCCGGTGAGGGTGAAGAAGTCCCGCCAGTTCTGATCGGTGTAGGGGAGGATCGCGAGGTAGCCGTCCTTCGTCTTGAACGGGCGCCGGTTCGGGTTGAGGATCCGCTTGTAGCCGATGGTGTCGAGCGCCGGCCTGAAGGTCTCCCCGTAGAGGTGCTCCACCATGACCCAGGCCGCCATGCTCTCGAACATCGGGACCTCGACCTCCTGGCCCTCGCCCGGTGCGCGCCTGGTGGTAGAGGGCGGCGAGCACCGCGGCCAGCACCGTCATCGAGCTCGACTTGTCCGCCACGATGGTCGGGACGTAGCGGGGCTCGCCCACGATCGAGGCCTGGAGCGAGGCGATCCCGGAGGCGGCCTGGATGATGTCGTCGTAGGCCGGCTTGTCCCCGTAGGGCCCGGTGGCGCGGAACCCGTAGGTGCCCACGTAGACGATGCCCGGATTGACGGCGCGGAACGCCTCGTAGGACATCCCGAGCCGCCGCGCCGCCTGCGGGCGGTAGTTGTGGAGCAGGACGTTGGCGTTCCCGGCGAGGCGGAGCAGCACGTCGCGCGCGGCGGGCTGCTTGAGGTCGAGCACGATCGAGCGCTTGTTGCGATTGACCGCGAGGTAGAAGGCGCCCATCCCGGGATTCTTCATCGGGCCGAGCTGCCGGGTGGTGTCGCCCTCGGGCGGCTCCACCTTGATCACGTCCGCGCCGAGGTCGCCGAGCTGCTGGGCCGCCCACGGGCCCAGCACCACCGTCGTGCAGTCCACCACCCGCACCCCGCTGAGCGGTCCGGACACGGAAGCGCGCCCTCCGCTCAGGCGCCGCCGGTGACGACGAGCGTCTGGCCGCTGACGAAGTCGCTGTCCGGGCTGCAGAAGAGGTAGATCGCGCCCGCCGCCTCCTCGGGCAGCCCGCCGCGGCCGAGCGGGATCATCTGGTTCATGGCCGCGATGCGCGCGCCCTGCACGCCGACCTTCACCTGGCGGCCGGCGACCTCGATGGTGCCGGCCTCTCCCTCCGCGAGCGGCTTGGTCAGGCGGGTCTGCACGTAGCCGAAGGCCACGCAGTTCACGGTGACCGCGTAGCGGCCCCACTCCTTGGCCAGGGTGCGGGTCATGCCGGTCACCGCGGCCTTGGCGGAGGAGTAGTTGACCTGGCCCGCGTTGCCGCGCACCCCGGACGTCGAGGAGACCTGGACGACTTTTCGAACGATCCTTTCACCACGCGCCGACTCGGCCTCGAACTGCGAGCGCAGGTAGGGCGCGAACGCCCGCAGGATGCGGAACGGGGCGGTCACGTGGACGTCCATGATCGCGTACCACTGCTCGTCGGTCATCTTCTGGATCACGTTGTCCCACGTGTAGCCCGCGTTGTTCACGATCACGTGGAGCCCGCCGAGCTGCCGCACCGCGGTGTCGACGATGCGCTCGCCGAAGTCCTTGGCGGTCACGTCGCCGTTGCACGCCACCGCCCGGCCGCCCGCCCGCTCGATGAGGCGCGATGGTCTCCTGGGCCGGCGCGTCGTCGAGGTCGTTCACCACCACCGCCGCGCCGTCGCGCGCGAGCCGCAGCGCCACCTGCTGGCCGATGCCCCGGCCGGATCCGGTCACGATCGCCACCTTGCCGTCGAGCTGTCCCATGCCGTCGCGCCTCCCTGCGCGGATCGCGGCCGATCATACACGATCCGCTCGGCCCTGGTCCTCGCTCGCCGCGTTGGGTAGAATCCCGGGCCATGCACACCCTCGCGCTGGGCCGCGTTCGCGTCGACGCGGTGGTGGAGACCGCGGGCCCGACGCGGCCGACGTGGCTCTTCCCGGCCGCGACCCCCGAGGCGCTCGCGCCCCACCTGGGGTGGCTCGCGCCGCACTTCGTCGACGCGGACGGGCGGCTCCGGCAGAGCGTGCACACCTTCGTGATCCGATCCTCCGACCTGACCGTGCTCGTCGACACCTGCATCGGCAACGACAAGGACCGCGGCGGCCGGCGCCCGTTCCACATGCTCCGCACCGGGTTCCTCGAGGACCTGCGCGCGGCCGGGGTGGCTCCGGAGGCGGTGGACGTGGTGATCTGCACCCACCTGCACGTCGATCACGTGGGCTGGAACACCCGCCTCGCCGACGGCCGCTGGGTGCCGACCTTTCCCCGCGCCCGCTACCTCTTCGCCCGGCGGGAGTGGGAGCACTGGACGTCCGAGGAGGAGGACGGCACCAAGCGCATCCTGGCCGACAGCGTCGCCCCGGTGCTCGACGCGGGGCTCGCCGAGCTGGTGGAGATGGATCACCGCGTCTCGGACGGGATCTGGCTCGAGCCGACCCCCGGGCACACGCCCGGGCACGTGAGCGTGCGCCTGCACGCCGACGGCGCCGACGCGGTGATCACCGGCGACCTCATGCACCACCCGGTCCAGGTCGCGGAGCCCGCGTGGCAGAGCGCGTTCGACACGGACCCGGCCCAGGCGCGGGCAGACCCGGCGCGCGTTCTGCGCCCGCTACGCGGACCGGCCGGTCGACGTGCTCGGCACCCACTTCCACCACCCGACCGCGGGGCGCATCGTGAGCCACCGCGACGCGTGGCGCTTCGTGGTGGACGACCCGCGGACGTAGCCGCGTCCGCGACGCCCTTGACAACGCGGCGGCGCGCGTACTAATAGACGGTTCAAGTTCAAAGTATGCCCACCCACTACCGAGGCAGCGCGCAGGAGCGGGCCGCGCTCGACGCGTACATCAAGCTCATGCGCGCGGCCGACTCGGTGACCGCGCGCCTCGATCCGCTGATGCGCGCCGCCGACCTGACCGTCGGCCAGTTCGGCGCGCTGGAGGCGCTGCTCCACCGGGGGCCGCTCTGCCAGCGGGACCTGGGCCGCAAGCTCCTCCGCAGCGGGGGGAACATCACGGTGGTGGTCGGCAACCTCGCGCGGCGCGGGCTCGTGCGCCGCCACCGGGGTCGACAGGATCGGCGGTTCGTCACGGTCACGCTCACCGACAAGGGCCGCCGATTGATCGGCGGGATCTTTCCTCGCCACGTGCGGCACGTCGTGCGCGAGCTGGGGGCGCTCTCCCCGCCGGAGCAGGCGGAGCTGGGCCGGCTCTGCCGGCAGCTCGGCCTCGCGCGGCGGCCGGAGCGCGCCCGAAAGGAGAGGAGCAATGGCGCCCAATCGCACCCGCTTCGGCTCGCTCGCGCACTATGAGAAGGGCGGCGTCGAGGTCATCAAGGACGACGCGCGCAACTACGTCTTCTCGAACGTGTTCGAGGTCGCCTCGAAGGCCCGACCCTACGAGAAGGTCGCGGTCGGCAAGAACATCGAGTACGTGATCGAGGCCATCCGCGCCGAGGGCACCTCGGGCTGGCGGGTGGCGTGCCAGGACGAGTTCGCCCTCGTGATGGACGGGGAGGTGGAGGTGCGCCTGCTCAAGCCCGACGACGCGTCGCTCGCGCCGGCGGGGAGCCACGGCTCGATCCCGCTCGCGGCCGCTCCCGCCGGACGCAAGATGGGGCGGGTGCGGGCCCGGCGCGGCCACATGACGCTGCTGCCCGCCGGCGCGGCCTACCAGTTCCACGCCGGGAGCCCGAGCGTGATCCTGCTCCAGACCCTGGCCGGGCGCGACACGGTGGAGCGCTGGGCCGAGATCTGCCAGACCACGCCGCGGCCCCAGGCCTGAGAGGAGACCGACCATGGCCACCGACACCATTCCCGAGCTCGGCAGCATCGAGCCCAACCGGCACGGCTACAAGGAGTTCGCGCTCGGCAAGTTCTCGTTCAGCCGCGACGAGTACTTCGCCCACGTGCGCTGGCCCAACGGCACCCACATGCTCGCGGCGGACGCCTTCCTCCGCGCGATCCAGCGCGACGTGGCGTGGGGCTTCTTCTACGGCATCGTGAACTTCGACACCGTGATCGGGACGGTCAACCACTACGGCACGGTGGATCTGTTCGCGGGCCGGTTCAACTCGCAGTACCGCGCAGGCCGGCCTCGCCTACTCGGAGAACTTCAAGAGCGACGCGATCAGCCGGCTCTTCGAGGCGATCCTGCTCGACTGGACGAACGCGACCTTCGATCCCTTCGCGTCCCCCGCGGAGACCGGCAGCGCCTTCGGGCCCAAGAACGGCTCCAACAAGCGCGCGGTCACCCGCCACCGGGTCACCGCCAAGCGGATGCTCGGGGCGCCCGGCGACGAGCCGGTGCGCACCGACGAGAGCGGCTTCCCGATCAACCGCCACTTCACCGACGTGCCGCAGGACGCGCCGGAGGTGCACCCGGAGCCCGGCTTCGAGGACCAGGTGGTCTCGGTGAACCTCTTCGCCTACCTCTCGCGCTCGGACGTGACCTGGAACCCGTCGGTGGTGTCGGTGTGCAAGAACAGCCTCTACTGCCCGACCACCGAGGAGTACATCCTGCCGATCATCCACGGCAACGACCGGGTGGAGTGGTTCGTGCAGCTCTGCGACGAGATCCAGTGGGAGGTGGAGGACCGCGACACCGGCGCGGTGCGGGCCCGCGTCACCATGAAGGCGGGCGACGTGGCGGCCATGCCCGCCGACATCCGCCACCGCGGGCTTCTCCCCCAAGCGCTCGATGCTCCTGGTGTGGGAGAACGCCTCGCCGGAGCTTCCCGCGCTCTACGCGGCCGGCAAGATGCCGCCGGCCCCCGTGCAGTTCTAGCCCGACGCGGCAGGAGGACGACGATGTCCGACGAGACGAGGCGGGGCGGCCGGCGGGAGTTCCTTCGAGTGGCCGCGGGCTCCGCGGCCGCGCTCACCCTCGGGGTGCGGCCGGGCCGGGCCGCGGCCCAGCGCGGGACGCGGACGCTCAAGATCGGCTACGTGAGCCCGCAGACCGGGCCCCTGGCCGGATTCGGCGAGACCGACACCTTCGTGGTCGGCGGCATTCGCAAGGCGCTCGGGAAGGGCCTCGCGGTGCGCGGCCAGAGCTTCCCGGTCGAGGTGCTGGTGCGCGACAGCCAGTCCGATCCGAACCGCGCCGCCGAGGTCGCCTCCCGCCTCATCCTGTCGGACAAGGTCGACCTCATGCTGGTGTCGAGCACGCCGGAGACCACGAACCCGGTCTCCGACCAGTGCGAGGCCAACGGGACGCCGTGCGTCTCGAGCGTCTGCCCGTGGCAGCCGTGGTTCTTCGGCCGCGGCGGCAAGCCGGAGACCGGCTTCAAGTCGACCTATCACTTCTTCTGGGGCCTCGAGGACATCATCGGGGTCTTCGTCGACATGTGGAACACGCTGCCCACCAACAAGGTGGTGGGCGCGCTCTGGCCGAACGACGGCGACGGCAACGCGTGGGGCGACCCCCAGCGCGGCTTCCCGCCCGCGCTGGCCACCGCCGGCTACAAGCTCGTCGATCCCGGACGCTATCCCAATCTCTCCGACGACTTCTCGGCCCAGATCTCCACCTTCAAGAAGGAGAAGGTCGAGATCGTCACCGGCGTGCCGATCCCGCCGGACTGGACGACGTTCTGGAAGCAGGCGGCCCAGCAGGGCTTCAAGCCCAAGATCGCCACCGTCGGCAAGGCGCTCCTCTTCCCGCGCTCGGTCGAGGCCCTCGGCGACCTGGGGGACGGCATGTCCACCGAGGTGTGGTGGACGCCGCGGCATCCGTTCAAGTCCTCGCTGACCGGCGCGAGCGCGGCCGACCTCGCCTCTGCCTACACGAAGGAGACGAAGAAGCAGTGGACCCAGCCCCTCGGCTTCACCCACGCCCTCTTCGAGGTGGCCGCGGACGTCCTCAAGCGCGCCGCCTCCGCGGACGACAAGGGCGCGGTGATCGCGGCGATCAAGGCGACCGACCTCGCCACCATCGTGGGCCCGATCAGCTGGGCCAAGGGGCCGGTGCCCAACGTCACCAAGACCCCGCTCGTGGGCGGGCAGTGGGGGCGCGGCAAGGACTTCCGCTTCGACGTGGCGGTGGTCAGCAACCGGGCCGCCCCGAGCATCCCCGCCTCCGCCAAGCTCCGGCCCATCGGCCAGGCGTGAGCGTCCGCGGCTGAGCGCGCTGCTCGCGCTGCGGGGCGTCTCGAAGGCGTTCGGCTCGCTCCGGGTCATCGACGATCTGAGCCTCTCGGTCGCGCCGGGGGAGGCGCTCGGCGTCATCGGGCCGAACGGCGCGGGCAAGACCACCGCGCTCAACCTCCTGATCGGCCGTCTGCGGCCCGAGCGCGGCGCGGTCGTCTTCGACGAGCGCGACGTCACCCGGGTCGCCACCCACGCGCGCTGCCGGGCCGGCATCGCGCTGACCCACCAGATCCCGCACCCCTTCGAGGCGCTCACCGTGTTCGAGAACGTCCTCGTGGGCGGGATCTTCGGGGGCGGCCGGGCCGAGCGCGCGGCCGGCGCGCCCGCCCTGGCCGCGCTCGAGCTGACCGGCCTCGCGGGGCGGGCCAACACGCGCGCGGGCACCCTGACCCTGCTGGAGCGCAAGCGGCTCGAGCTGGCCCGCGCGCTCGCCACCGCGCCCCGGGTGCTGCTGCTCGACGAGATCGCGGGCGGCCTCGGCGAGCAGGAGGTGCAGGAGCTCGTCGACGTGATCCGGCGCGTGCACCGGGAGGGCGTGGCGATCGTGTGGATCGAGCACATCGTGCACGCGCTGCGCTCGGTGGTGAGTCGGCTGGCGGTCATCAGCGCGGGGCGCCTGCTGACCGAGGGCGCGCCCGACGACGTGATGCGGAGCCCGGAGGTCCAGCGCGTCTACCTGGGCATCGACGTGCAGTGAGCCTCCTCCAGGTCCAGCGGCCTGAGCGCCTTCTACGGAAGCTTCCAGGCCCTCTTCGACGTCTCGCTCGAGGCCGCGGAGGGCGAGACCATCGCGGTCATCGGCGCCAACGGGGCGGGGAAGACCACGTGCCTCCGGGCGATCGCGGGCGTGCTGCCGGTGCCGGCTCAGGCGGTGCGCTTCGCGGGCGATGCGGTGGGCGGGCGCCCCGCGCACGACCTGGTGGCCCGCGGGGTGGTGATGGTGCCGGAGGGCCGGCGCATCTTCCCGAGCCTGACCGTCGAGGAGAACCTGCTCGTCGGCGCCTATCGCGGCCGGCCCGGCCGGTGGACCCTCGCGCGCGTCTACGATCTCTTCCCGGTCCTGGCCGAGCGCCGCCGTCAGCCCGGCCCGAACCTCTCGGGCGGCGAGCAGCAGATGCTCGCGATCGGACGGGGGCTCATGGGCAATCCCCGGCTGCTCCTGGTCGACGAGATCTCGCTGGGCCTGGCCCCGATCGTCGTGCGCGGCCTCTACCGCGTGCTGCGCACCATCGCGGCCGAGGGCACCACCACCCTCGTGGTCGACCAGGACGTGAGCCAGATCATGGACCTGGCCCAGCGCGTCTACTGCTTCCGCAAGGGCACGGTGTCGCTCGAGGGGCGGCCGGCCGACCTCACCCGCGCCCGGCTCGCCGCCGCGTACTTCGGGGTGTGACGGTGGCCTGGGTCGACACCATCCTCCAGGGGCTGCTCCTGGGCGGGCTCTACGCGCTCTTCGCGACCGGCCTCTCGCTCATCTTCGGCGTCATGCGCATCGTGAACCTCGCCCACGGCGATCTCAGCATCCTGGCCGCCTTTCTCGCGGTGGTCGCGGTGGAGTCGCTCGGCCTCGACCCGTTCGTGGCCCTGGTCCTGGTCGCGCCGCTGATGGCCGCGCTCGGCTACGTGCTGCAGACGCTGGTCCTGAACCGGCTGCTCGGGCAGGGGATCCTGCCGCCGATCCTGGTGACGTTCGGCCTCTCGATCATCATCCAGAACGCGCTCCTCGAGATCTTCTCGGCCGACTCCCGCCGGCTCAACCCGGGCGGCATCGAGACCGCGAGCGTGGCCCTCGGCGGGCAGCTCGCGGTGGGCTGGCTCCCGCTCATCACGCTCGCGGTGGCGGTGGCGATCCTCCTCGGGCTGCAGGGGCTGATCGGCCGGCTGTCGGTGGGCCGCGCCTTCCGCGCGACCTCGGACGACCAGGAGACCGCGGAGCTGATGGGCATCGACAACCGCCGGCTCTACGGCCTCGCCATGGCGCTCTCCCTCGGCATCGTGGCGGTGGCGGGGGTGTTCCTCGGCATCCGCACCACCTTCACCTTCGCGAGCGGCCCGGACCGGCTGCTCTTCGCGTTCGAGGCGGTGATCATCGGCGGGCTCGGCTCGCTCTGGGGCACGCTGGTGGGCGGCGCGGTGCTCGGCGTCGCGCAGACCGTCGGGGCCAAGCTGTCGCCGGGCTGGGGCATCCTGACCGGGCACCTGGTCTTCCTCGCGGTGCTGCTCCTCCGGCCCCAGGGCCTGTTCGCGAAGGCACGGAGAGTGGCCTGAGCCCTCCCGTGCGTGCCGGGACCGTCCGCGTCGAGCGCACCACGCGGGCCGGCCGCGCCGGCCTGGTCGGCGCCGCGCTGGGGCTGATCGCGCTGGTGAGCCTGCCCGCGTGGGGCGACGCGAGCACGATGCGGATCCTGGTGGAGTTCATCGCCCTGCTCGGGCTCGCCCAGATGTGGAACCTGCTCGCCGGCTACGCGGGCCTCGTCTCGATCGGCCAGCAGGCCTACGTGGGCCTCGGCGGCTACGCCCTCATCGTGCTGGCCGACGACCTCGGGGTCGATCCGTTCGTCGCGGTGCCGCTCGCCGGCCTGGTGACCGCCGCCCTCGCGCTGCCGACCGCGGCGCTCGTCTTCCGGTTCCGGGGCGGATACTTCGCGGTCGGCACGTGGGCCATCGCCGAGGTCTACCGGCTGCTCGTCGCCAACACGCCCTCGCTCGGCCGCGGCTCCGGCCGGACCCTGAAGGCGGTCTTCCCGCTCGCGCGCGAGAGCCGGGAGGTGACGACCTACCTCCTGGCCCTGGCGATCGGGGTGGCCACCCTGATCGCGGTGTATCTGGTGCTCCGCTCGCGCTACGGGCTGGGGCTGATGGCCATCCGGGACAGCGAGCCCGGATCGGAGACGCTGGGGATCGACGTGTTCCGGACCAAGCTCGCGGTCTACGTGGGGGTGGCCTTCGGCACCGGGGTCACCGGCGCGCTGATCTATCTCAACCTGCTCCGCATCTCGCCGGACGCCGCCTTCAGCATCAACTGGACCGCGTACCCGATCTTCATCGTGGTGATCGGCGGCCTCGGGACGCTGGAGGGCCCTCTGGTGGGCACCGCGCTCTTCTTCCTGGTGCGCGAGGGCCTCTCCGACCACGGGGCCTGGTACATGATCCTGCTCGGCACGCTGGCGGTGGGCGTGATGCTCGTCTATCCGCGCGGGCTCTGGGGGCTCGTCGCCGCCCGCTGGGACGTCCATTTCTTCCCGGTCCAGCGCCGCGTGCGCCCCGGCGACGGGGGCTCCGAGGGCTGATCGTCCGATCGTCGGATTTCGGTCCCGGAAGTCGGGCGAGGGCATATATATTAGCGACCGGAGGATCGACCCGATGAGCAAGACGACCGAGACGACCGAGACGCTCGAGGCGTTCCGGCGGGACGGCTTCGTGGTGATTCCCGGCCTCTTCGACGAGGCGGAGATGCGCCGCATCTCGGCGTGGACCGACGAGCTGCAGGCGCTGCCGGAGCGGCCCGGTCACTGCATGATGTACTTCGAGCCGAGCCTGCTCGATCCCGCCGCGCGCGTGCTGCAGCGGATCGAGAACTTCTGCCCCTTCCACCCGGGCTTCGCCGCGCTCTGCGACGGCGACCAGCTCTGCGGTCACGCCTCCCGCCTCTTCGGCGAGCCGGCGGTGCTGTTCAAGGACAAGATCAACTTCAAGCTGCCGGGGGGCGACGGCTTCAAGCCCCACCAGGACCAGCAGGCCGGGTGGAGCACCTACGCGGACCTCTTCATCACCGCGATGGTGAGCATCGACGACACCACCGCCGAGAACGGCTGCCTCGAGCTGGTGGCCGGCCACCACACCCGCGGGCTCATCGGGGACGAGTGGAAGCCGCTCAGCTCCGAGGACATGCGGCGCATGGACGCGCGGGCGGTGCCGACCCGGGCGGGCGACGTGGTCTTCTTCGACTCCTACACGCCCCACGCCTCGGGCCCCAACCTGACGCGGGAGCGCCGGCGCGTCCTCTACATCACCTACAACCGCCGCTCGGCGGGGGACCATCGGGTCCGCTACTTCGCGGACAAGCGGAAAAGCTTTCCCCCCGACATCGAGCGTGACCCCAACCGGACCTATACGTTCAGGGTCTGAGGCGGGCGGGTGCGGCGCGTCGCGCCTTTTATTGCGTCCGGGTGTCGATTGTGTTACTCCGGATATTCGTGATCACTCGAACGACCGCGCTCTCCCGATTCCTCCAGGTCGCGTGCGTGCTCGCGGCGTGTCTGGCCGTCGCGTCCCCCGCCGAGGCCTATCTCGATCCGGGCACCGGCAGCATGCTCCTCTCGGCGATCATCGGCGTGGCGGCGGCGGTCGGCCTCGCGGTGAAGATGTTCTGGTACCGGCTCGTCGGGTTGATTCGCGGCAAGCCGCGCGGCTCCCGGCCGGGAGTGGTGGACGGCCCCCCCGCCGCGGACGAATAACCCGTCCCGGCGCCGGTGGGAATCGGCATCTGGCAGGACTGGACCAGCTACCGTCGTTTCCGGAATCTCCCGCCCCGCGACCGCAACCTCGTCTTCTACTCCGAGACCCACCAGGACTGGCATCATCTGCAGCCCCTCATCGACGTCCTGGTGGGATCGCTCGGCCGCACCGTCTGCCACGTCACCTCCGAGCCCGCGGTGGCCCTGCCGCCGGCGGGGCCCGCGCTCCACGCCTTCCGCATCCGGTCGACCGCGCTCTGCACGTGGCTCTTCCAGACGCTCCAGGCCGACGTCATGGTGCTCACCATGCTCGACCTGCAGAACTTCCAGCTGAAGCGCTCGCTCCACCCCGTGCACTACTGCTACGTGTTCCACAGCATGGGCAGCACCCACATGGTGGACCACGAGAACTCCTACGACCACTACGAGAGCCTGCTCTGCGCGGGCCCGCATCACGTGGCGGAGATTCGCCGGCGCGAGGCGCTCGCGGGCCTGCCCGCCAAGCACCTCTTCCCCTACGGCTATCCGCGGCTCGAGCGGCTGGTCGACGCGGCGGCGGCCCGGACCCCGCGGCCCGCCGCCGCGCCCACCGTGCTGCTCGCCCCGACGTGGGGTCCGCAGTCGACCCTGCACGTGTGCGGTGAGCCCCTGATCGCGGCCCTGCTCGGCGCGGGGGTCCGCGTGATCCTGCGGCCGCACTACCAGACCGCGCGGCTCGCCCCGCGGCTCGTCGAGGGCCTGGTCGCCCGGTTCGGGGCCGACCCGGGCTTCCGGCACGTGGACCGGATGGAGGAGAGCGACTCGCTGCTCGACTCGGATCTCCTGATCAGCGACTGGTCCGCGATGGCGATCGAGTACGCGCTCGGCCTGGGCAAGCCGGTGCTCTTCGTCGACGTGCCGCCCCGGGTGCGGAACCCGAAGTACGGCGAGCTCGGCCTCGAGCCGATGGAGATGCGCATCCGCCACGAGCTCGGGACCGTCCTGCCGCTCGACCGCCTCGCCGACGCGCCCCGCTACGTGGCCGATCTGCTGCGGGACGCGGAGTCGTTCCGCAAGCGCAGCGTCGCGTTCCGGGAGGAGTGGGCGTTCAACTTCGGCCGGAGCGTCGAGGCGGGCGCGCGGGAGATCGCGCGCCTCGCCGAGCAGCAGCGGGGCCGCGGCGCGGCCGGCCGCCCGCGATGACCTCGCGGCGCCGGCTGCTGCGGTGGGCGCACTGGTTCACCGCGGTGCACGCGGGCCTGCTCGGTCTCATCGGCCTGCGCTACCTGTGGCTCTACCTGCGGCTCTCCCCGACGGTGGCCGGGGTCTACGCGCCGCTCGCCTACGTCGGCCACATCGCGGTGCTCGCGTACCTGCCGATCTTCCTGCTGGTGCTGCCGCTCATCCTGCTGCTCCCGCGCCCGCGCGTGGTGGTGCCGCTCGGGGTGGTGCTGGCCAGCGCGTCGGCCGGCTTCCTGATGCTCGACAGCCTGGTCTTCGCGGAGAACCGCTATCACCTCGGCATCCTGACCGCGACCCTGCTCGCCCCGCAGACGTGGCTCTTCCTCGGCATCTACTTCGCGCTCGGCCTGGCCATCGAGGGCATGCTCGCGCGCGCGGTGTGGCGCCGCACCGAGACCGCCCCCCGCCGGCACGTCGGCCGCTACCTGGCCCTCGGCCTCGTGCTGTGCTTCGCGGCCGCGAACGTCATGCACGCGTGGTTCGAGGCCCGCTACGAGGTCTCGGTGACCTCGTTCACCCGCTACCTGCCGCTCTACTTCCCGCTGCGCGACTCCAAGCTGCAGGTGCGGCTGGGCCTCGTCGATCGCGTCGCCGCCCGCGAGCGCGGGGTCGCGGCCGCGCTCGGCCGGCCTCCGGCGGGGGAGCTCCAGTACCCGCTCCACCCCTTGACCTGCTCGCCGCCCCGGCCGATGCCCAACGTGCTGATCATCGTCATCGACGCGATGCGGGCGGACGTCCTCACGCCCGAAGTACGCCCCGCGCATGAGCGAGTTCGCCCGGGGGGCGACCCGCTTCGCCTCCCACTACAGCGGGGGCAACTCCTCGCGGGCCGGCATGTTCTCCATCTTCTACGGCGTGCCCGCGACCTACTGGGACGCCTTCGCCGGCTTCGCCCGGCCCCCGGTGGTGATGGACCTGTTCCGGCAGCACGAGTACCAGCTCGGGATCTTCGCGAGCTCGCCGGTGTACCGGATCGTCGGCCTCGACCGCACGGTCCTGGCCCGGATCCCGAACCTGCGGCTCGAGACCGAGTCGCCCTACCCGGGCTCGAGCGGACGGGACCGCACCCTGACCGAGGAGTGGTTCCAGTGGCTCGACCAGCGGGATCCCGCGCGCCCCTTCCTCGGGTTCCTCTACTACAACGCGGTGGTGGCCAGCGAGCCGCCCGACAACTACGGCCACATGTTCCAGCCGCCGGAGCCGTCGACCCACCTGCAGCGCCTGGCCGCGCGCTACCTGAGCGCGGTGCACTTCGTGGACGGCCTGGTCGGGCAGGTGCTCGACGACCTGCGTCGCCGCAAGCTGCTCGACGACCTGGTCGTGCTCATCACCTCCGACCACGGCATGGAGTTCGACGAGAACGGCCTCGGCTTCAAGGGGCACGGCACGTCCTACAGCGACTACCAGATGCACTCCCCGCTGGTGCTGCGCTGGCCCGGCCGGCCCACCGGGCTCGTCGAGCGCCGGACCTCGCACAACGACCTGGCGCCGACCCTCGTCTCCGGGCTCTTCGGGTGCACCAACCCGCCGTCCGACTACTCGAGCGGCCACGACCTCTACACCGACGCCCCGTGGAGCTGGCTCGTCGCGGCGAGCTACACCGAGTTCGCCCTCCTCGAGCCCGACCGGGTGACCATCGTGTACCCGGCCTACTACGAGATCCGCGGGCGCGACTACCACCTGATCCCGCGCGCCACGCCGCCGCGCGACGCCCTGCTGAGCGCGCAGAAGGAGATGGGCCGGTTCTACCGCTGATGGCCCGGCGACGCGGGTGGTGGCCGCTCGGGGCCCCGCGGCTGCTCCCGCTCCTGGGCCTGCTCGGGCTGCTCGCGGGGACGCCCGGCCCCGGGGTCGCGGCCGAGCCGGCGGGCGAGCGCGTCCGGGTGGCCACCGAGCGCCTCGAGGTCGTGCTCGCGCTCGACGGGCGGCCGGCCGGTCACCTGGCGCGCCTGTCGGCCCTCGTGTCTCCGGGCCGACGCGGAGTCGGGAACGTCGATCCGCTTCACCGGCGACGGCGACGACCCGCAGCCGCGCCTGATTCTTCACGGCCCCGGCGGGCACGGCCCCGCCGGGCCGATCGACCTCGGGCGGCTGCGCTTCACCGCGGAGCTGGCCCCGGAGGGCCCGGTCTCCCGCGCGACGCTCCGGACCGATCTGCCGGTCGACGGGGTCCGGCTGGAGGAATCCTTCGCGCTCTCGCGGGACGGCTACGACACGACCCTCACGGTGCGGCTGGTCGGGCCCGGCGCGGCGGCCTTCGCGGCCACCGCGCGTCCCACGCTCGAGATCGCGCCGGGGCGGGATCTGCTCCCGGCCCCGGCCGCCGGCTTCGCGGCGATGCTCGAGCGGGTCGGCCGGGTCACCGTCGCGGGGGGCGCGGTCTCTGCGGTGGCCGAGTCGCCGGGCGCCGGAGCGACGCTCCGCGCCGGGGAGTGGGCGGGGGTGCGCGGCCGGTTCTGGGCGATGCTCGCGCGCCCCGACGGCGCGGGGGCCGCGGTCGAGCCGCGCCCGGGGCCCGGCGTGGCCCTGGTGGCTGAGGCCGCGGCCGGGCCCGCGCCGACCGAGTGGCGCTACACGATCTACGCGGGCCCGGTGGAGCGGCCGTCGCTCGCGCGCGTGGATCCGGAGCTCGGGCGCCTGCTCCTCTCGGGCCTCTGGTGGTGGCTGCGCGCCCTCGCGCTCGGCCTCCTCCAGCTGCTCCGCGCGTGGACCGCGCTGCTCGGCCATCCCGGGGTGGCGATCATCGCCCTCGCGGTGTCGGTCAAGGTGCTGCTGCTGCCGCTGGCCGCGGTGGCGGAGCGGCTGCAGGAGCAGGTCAACGCGACGCAGGCGCGGCTGCAGCCCGGGCTCGACGCGATCAACGCGGCTCACCGGGGGGAGGAGCGGGTCCGGCGCACCCTCGCGCTCTATCGCGAGCTGGGCGTCCACCCGCTCTACACCCTCAAGAGCCTGGCCGGCTTCCTGATCCAGATCCCGGTGTTCATCGCGGTCTTCGACATGCTCGCGGAGGACATCGATCTCTACCGCGCGCCGTTCCTCTGGATCCGCGGACCTGTCGCGCCCGGACGCGCTCGCCGCGCTGCCCGCGTGCGTGCCCTTCTTCGGCTGCGCGCTCAACCTGCTGCCGTTCCTGATGAGCGGCGTCTCGCTCGCGACCACGCTCCGCTTCCGCTCCCCGGTGCTCACCCCGGCGCTCGTGCGCCGGCAGCGCCGGAACCTCGCGTCCATGACCGGGCTCTTCTTCCTGCTCTTCTATACGTTCCCCGCCGGCATGGTCCTCTACTGGACCTCGACCAACGCCTTCCAGCTCGTGAGCCAGGAGATCGGGCGATGGCGGCGGGGGCGCCGGGCGCGCGAGCTAGCGGGCGGGGCCGGCGAGCGCCCGGTCGACGTCGGCGACCAGGCGGATCAGGCCGCGGATGTCGAAGGTCTCCCAGTCCTGCGAGCGGCCGAGCCGGACCACCACGAGCCGGCGCGCGGGGGCGACGACGATGCGCTGCCCCTGGGTGCCGGAGGCGAAGAACGAGTCGGCGGGCATGCCGCCGCGCACGCGGAGCCGGGCGAACTCGCTCTCGCCGCGGTTGGTGAAGAAGCCCGCCGCGTACCCGTCCGCGCGAGCCCGCGGTCGGCGAGGCGGAGTAGTCGACCCAGCCCTCGGGGCAGGATCCGGCGCCCGCCCGCGACGCCGTCGGCGGCGTAGAGCAGGCCGAAGCGCGCCCAGTCCCGGGCCGTCGCGTACATGTAGGTCGAGCCGACCTGGGTACCGGTCGCGTCGAACTCGAGGGTCACCCCGCGCATGCCGAGTGGGGCGAACAGCTCGCGCTCCGCGAAGCGCCGCACGTCCTCCGCGCGGCCGCCGACCGCGTCCCGCCGACCGCGTCCCGGATAATGCGGGACAGGATCAGCGTGCTCGGGCTGCTGTAGTGGTAGCGCGTGCCGGGCGGCGCCGCGAGCGCGGCCGCCTCCGCGAAGCCCGCCATGTCCGGCTCGGTGAACAGCATCCGCGAGGACGGGTCGAAGCCGGTGTTGGTCTCGTCGAGCGCGAGCCCGCTCGTCATCCGCATCAGCTGCTCGACGGTGATCGCGTGGCGCGGGTCGGACGGATCGCGCCAGGCCGGGACCGGCGCGGGTGCGCCGACCGCGAGCCGCCCCTGTCGCACCAGGATGCCGACGAGCGCGTTGACCACCGACTTGTTCATGGACCAGGAGAGCATCGGGGTGTCGAGGCCGTAGCCCGGCGCGTAGCGCTCCGCGACGACGCGACCGTCGTGCACCACCACGACCGCCTTGGTCCCGCGCACCGGCCCGCCCGCGGGCTCCGCGAACACGCGGTCGAGCGCGGCCCGCAGCGGCTCGCTCGCGGGCTCGACGACCGCGGGGCCCGCGATGTCCGCGCCGGCCCCGGCGCGTCCGCCGCGCTGGCCGCGCCGGCGCGGCCGACGGGGTGGCCGCCGTCGCGGGAGAGGGCAGGGAAGTCGCGGGCCCGGCCGGCGCGGGAAGGGCGACGTGCAGCCCACGCCGTCGTCGTAGACCGCCCGCATCTCGAAGCGTCCGCCGAGCGTGGTGCTGACTTCCCGGGCGGGCCGGTCGACCCGGTAGTGGAGCCACGGGACGAGGCGGCGGATGCCCGGCATGGTGCGGACCGTCTCGGCGAAGGTCTGGTCGGGATCGAGCCCGGCCACGAAGGTCTCCGAGCACAGGGTGTGGCTCACCAGGCCGGTGGCCACCCGCACCGCCTTGTCGGGACGGAACACGGCCGCCGCGATCGCCAGGCCGGCGACCACCAGGAGCAGGACCGCCAGGGCCACCCTGCGCATCGGTGGACGCCGCATGCTTCGGCCGCGGGCGGCTAGCCGCGCGCGGTCGAAGCGCCTTTCTGGAGCAGGTCGTCGTAGAAGCCGGCGAGCGACTCGAGCACCGGCGCCGCCGCGCCGGAGAACGACGAGCCGTGCATCACCGCGAGGGTACGCGGCGCGAGCCCGGCCAGGCGTCGGATGGTGGCGCCGGTCGCCGAGCTGACCGCGGTGAAGCCGAACTGCTTCTCGGCCACCGTCGCGGGCTCCATGATGTCGCCGCCGGTCACCGCCGCGGGGTCGCCCGCGTGGGTGAAGAGATCGCTGGTGAACAGCGTGCCGGTGGTCTCCTCGTAGAGCAGGCCCGCGTCCCAGCAGTGCGGCACGTGCGGGGTGTCGAGGCGGCGCACGCGGCGGCCGCCCAGGTCGAGGACCTCGTCGTTGGCGAGCGCGCGCGGGGGCCGCGGCGACTGATCGTTGAGCCAGATCGCGCAGCCGATGGCCCCGTGGGCGACGGTGGCCGACGGCGCGGCGTCGAGCCATTCCGCGAGGGCGCCGCACTCGTCGGCCTCGACGTGGCTGAAGGTGATCCAGCGCAGCCGGCGCAGGTCCATGACGCGCGCCGCCGCGGTCGAGACGGCCGGGTAGAGGGCGCGCTGGCCGCAGTGGAAGAGCAGGGGCTCGTCCGCGTCGACCAGGAACTGGTTGAAGGTCAAGCCCTTCGGACCCACCGCGGGCAGAAAGGTCGAGAGCCGGTAGATCCGCTCGGCGATCTCGTCGACACGTGTCTCCATCGGGTTTTCCTCCGGATCGCATACTGCTCGGGGCTCGCGGAGGTGTCAAGGAGAGCTATAATCTCGGGACCATGCGCTTCGGGACCTTCTTCTTCTTCCAGGCCGCCCCCGGGCTCACCCACGCCGAGGTGGTGCACCGCGAGCTCGAGCAGATGGAGTGGACGGAAGAGCTCGGCTTCGACGAGATCTGGCTGACCGAGCACCACTTCATCGACTACGGCCTGGCGGTGGATCCGGCGAGCCTCGCCGCCACCGCGGCCGCGCGCACCCGCCGGGTCCGCATCGGGCTGGCCGCCGCGATCCTGCCCTTCCACCATCCGCTGCGGCTGGCCGAGCAGATGGCGCTCATCGACATCATCTCGAAGGGCCGCCTCGACGTGGGCGTCGGGCGAGGCAATCGCCCGGCCGAGTTCCGCGGCTACCACGTGCCCCAGCAGGAGAACCGCGAGCGCTTCGACGAGGCGGTCGACATCATCCTGAAGGCGTGGACGGAAGAGCGGTTCGCGCACGAGGGCCGCTTCTACACCATCGGCGAGGCGCGGGTGATCCCCAAGCCCTGGCAGCGGCCGCACCCGCCCATCTACCAGGTGTGCGGCAGCGACGACGGCATCGAGTCCTCCGCCGCGCGCGGCTGGCCGATGCTCAACTCGCTGCTCACCGGGCCGGTGGACCAGCTGATCAAGCGCCGCGACAGCTACCTCACCGCGCTGCGCAAGCACGGCCGCACCGAGCCCGAGATCGCCACCCTCATGAAGGACTGGGGCGTGTCGCGCCAGATCTACGTGGCCGACACCGACGCCCAGGCCCTGGCCGAGGCCAAGGACGCCGAGATGTGGTACCAGGACTCGCTGCGCCGCTTCCAGGTGCCCGAGCGCATCGAGGACGCGCACCCGAGCCTGCAGCCCGGCTTCCGCGCCGCGGCGGAGCGCTTCAAGAAGGTCACCTGGGAGGGGCTGGTGGCGGAGACGGTGGCCTTCGGCTCGCCGGACACGGTGGCCCGCCACATCCAGACCATGCGCGACATGGGCGTCGGCCACGTGCTCTGCTGGATGAACTTCGGCGGGCTGCCCCAGGACAAGATCCGGCGCTCCATGGAGCTGTTCGCCCGCGAGGTCATGCCGCACTTCCGCGGCTGACCGCCCGCGGGGCTATACTGGCCGGAGAGATGGCCTACAACGCGTGGTTCCAGTGCATCAACGGCTGCCCGGGGGAGTTCGACCTCCGGGAGGTCATCTACCGCTGCCCCACCTGCGGGGACCTGCTCGAGGTCCAGCACGACATGGACGCGCTGCGGTCGCGCTCCGCCGCCGCGTGGATCCAGCTCTTCGACGACCGGTACCGCCGCAACATCTACCCCTACGGCTCCGGGGTCTGGGGCAAGAAGGAGTGGGTGGTGCCCTTCATCGACAACCAGAACATCGTGTCGATGTACGAGGGCAACTCGAACCTCCTGTGGGCCGACCGCTACGGCAAGCAGCTCCGCGTCGAGGACCTGTGGATCAAGCAGTGCGGCAACTCGCACAGCGGCTCCTTCAAGGACCTCGGGATGACGGTGCTGGTCTCGGTGGTCAAGGAGATGATGGCGGGCGGCTCGCCGATCGACGCGGTCGCCTGCGCCTCCACCGGCGACACCTCCGCCGCGCTCGGGCGCCTACTGCGCGGCGGCGGGCATCCCCTCGGTGGTGCTCCTGCCCAAGGACAAGATCTCGATCGCCCAGCTCGTGCAGCCGCTCGCCAACGGGGCGCTGGTCCTCTCGCTCGACACCGACTTCGACGGGTGCATGGCGATCGTGCAGGAGATCACCAAGGAGAAGCGGCATCTACCTGGCCAACTCGATGAACAGCCTGCGCATCGAGGGGCAGAAGACGGTGGCCATCGAGATCGTCCAGCAGTTCGACTGGGAGGTGCCGGACTGGATCGTGATCCCGGGCGGCAACCTCGGCAACGTGCACGCGCTCGGGCAGGGCTTCCTCATGATGCAGGAGCTCGGGCTCGTGAACCGGCTGCCGCGCATCTGCCTGGCCCAGGCCGAGCGGGCCAACCCGCTCTACCGCTCGTTCCAGAACGACTTCAAGACGCTTCGAGCCGATCACCGCCCAGCCCACCCTGGCCACCGCGATCCAGATCGGCAACCCGGTGTCCGTCAAGCGCGCGATCCGCACGCTCCAGCGCTTCAACGGGGTGGTCGAGCAGGCCACCGAGCAGGAGCTGGCCGACGAGGCGGCCCGCGCCGACCGCACCGGCATGTTCAACTGCCCCCACACCGGCGTGGCGCTCGCCGCGCTGCGGAAGCTGGTGGACCGCAAGGTCATCCGCTCCGGGGAGCGCGTGGTGGTCCTCTCGACCGCGAACGGGCTCAAGTTCGCCGACCAGAAGGCGGCCTATCACATGGGCACACTCGAGGGCATCAAGCCGTCCTACCGCAACAAGCCGGTCGAGCTGCCCGCCGACGCCAAGCGCGTCGCCCGGACCATCGCGCGCCACGTCGAGAAGGCGCGCGCCCTGGTGTCCTGATGGCCGACCGTCCGGAGCCGGGGCCGGTGGACCCGTCGCGGAAGCCGGTCGGCCCCAGCACCCTCTCGGTGCACGGGGGCGAGCCGCGGCCGAAGCCGGCGCACGCGCTCGCGACCCCGATCGTGCAGACCGCGACCTACACCTTCACCAACACCCAGGAGCTGAAGGACCACTTCGACGGCAAGATCGAGCGCGTCGAGTACGGGCGCTACGGCAACCCCACCCAGCGCATCGCGGAGGCCAAGCTGGCCGCGCTCGAGGGCGCGGGCGACTGCCTGCTCTTCGGCAGCGGCATGGGCGCGATGACCACCGCGCTCTTCGCGATGCTCTCGCGCGGCACCCACGTGGTGGTGACCGACGACAGCTACCGGCGCACCCGCCAGTTCCTGAACCAGACCCTCTCGCGCTACGGGATCGAGGTGTCGACGGTGCCGGCGGGGGACTACGAGGCGCTCGAGGACGCGATCAAGCCCACCACCCGCGTGCTGGTGAGCGAGTCGCCGACCAACCCCTACAACCGCATCCTCGACCTCGAGCGGTTCGCGACCATCGGCCGATCTCATCGCGTCAAGACCGTGATCGACGCCACCTTCGCGACGCCGTACAACCAGCGCCCGCTCGAGTGGGGGGTCGACGTGGTGGTCCACTCCGCCACCAAGTACCTCGGCGGCCACAACGACCTGCTGGCCGGCGCGGTGCTGGGCTCGGCCGAGCTGGTGGGCGCGGTCCGCGGGCTGCAGGGCATCACCGGCGCGGTGCTCGATCCCTTCGCGGCCTACCTGCTCGTGCGCGGGCTCAAGACCTTCGCGCTGCGCATGGAGCGCCAGAACGCGAACGCCCAGGCGGTGGCCGAGTTCCTCGCCGGCGCACCCGCGCATCGCGGCGGTGCACTACGCGGGCCTGCCGACGCCACCCCGAGCACGCCATCGCGCGCAAGCAGATGCGCGGCTTCGGCGGCGTGGTCTCCTTCGAGGTCGCGGGCGATCTCGACGCGGCGACCCGGGTGGTGGACGCGTGCACGATCCCCTTCATCGCGGCCTCGCTGGGCGGGGTGGAGAGCCTGATCGAGCAGCCCGCGATCATGAGCTTCTACGAGCTCACCAGCGAGGAGCGCCTCGAGATCGGCATCAAGGACAACCTGATCCGCTTCGCGGTCGGCATCGAGGACGCCGACGACCTGATCGCGGACCTCGCCCAGGCCCTCGACCGCGCCTTCGCCTCCGCCTGACCCGCCCCCCGGCCGGGGCATTGTCCTCGGCCGCCCGCCCGTGGTATACCGCCGCAACCCTTGAGGTCGCCGCCGCCCTCTTCGTACACCCCGACCCCCCGGTGCCCGATCCCGGTGAACTGAGGAGGAGACCCGTCGTGAAGCGATTGATCGCCCCGGCCGCCGCCCTCGTCCTCGCGCTCCTGGCGCTGGCGCCGCGCCGGCTCCGGCATCCGCCCAGGCCAAGGATACCCTGACCGCCGCGCCCGTCGCCCACGCCCCGACCCTCGACCCGCACATGCACTTCGAGCGGGTCGGGATCCTCGTGAACATCAACATGTTCGACTCCCTGCTGCACCGCAGCACCAGCTCCAGGTCGAGCCCGCGCTGGCGACCTCGTGGAAGGCGCTCTCGGACGCGGTGTGGGAGTTCGAGATCCGCACGCGGTCGGCGGCTGCAAGCGGTCGGCCGGGACGCGCGCGATCACCGCCATCGCGGCGATCTTGCCAGATCGCCGGGGATGGGTCAAAAACCGGCGCCGCCCGGCCGAGGCCCGACCGAGGCTCGGCCGAGGCCCGGCCAAGGCATTGTCCTGAGCCGCCCACCCGTGGTATACCTCCGCAACCCTGTAGGTCGCCGCCGCCCTCTTCTTACACCTCGACCCCGGTGCCCGATCCCGGTGAACCGAGGAGGAGACGCTCATGAAGCGATCCATCGTGCCGGCCGTCGCCCTCGCGCTCCTGGCCCTCGTCGCGCCGGCCCCGGCCTTCGCCCAGGCCAAGGACACCCTGACCGTCGCGCTCGTCTCCCACGCCCCGACCCTCGATCCCCACATGCACTTCGAGCGGGTCGGCATCCTCGTGAACATCAACATGTTCGACTCCCTGCTGCACCGCAGCACGAAGCTCCAGTTCGAGCCGTCGCTCGCGACGTCCTGGAAGGCGGTGTCCGACACCCAGTGGGAGTTCAAGATCCGCAAGGGAGTCCGCTTCCACAACGGGGACGTCCTGACCCCGGCGGACGTGAAGTACTCGTTCGACCGGGTGCTCGACCAGACCAAGAAGTCGCCCCAGTACGGCAACATCCGCGCGATCAAGGAGGTCAAGGTCGTCGACGCGGAGACCGTGCACATCATCACCGACAAGCCGTTCCCGCTGCTGCTCGAGCGGCTCGTCTTCTTCCCGATCGTGAACAAGAAGCACGTCGAGACGGTGGGCGACCAGGCCTTCGGGACGACGTCTCCGGTGGGCACCGGGCCCTGGAAGTTCGTGGAGTGGAAGCGGGACCAGCTCATCCGCCTGGAGGCGTTCGACCAGCACTGGCGCGGCAAGCCCCCGTTCAAGCACCTGATCTTCCGCGCCATCCCCGAGACCGCCACCCAGGTGGCCGAGGTCAAGACGGGCGGGGTCGACATCATCCGCGACGTCTCCGCCGACCTGGTCCCGGAGCTCAAGACGCCACCCGCAGGCCTACATCTCCTCGACCCCCATCCTGCGCGTCCACTACGTCAACCTCGACATGCGCGTCGCGCCGTTCGACAAGAAGGCGGTGCGGCAGGCCGCGAACTACGCGATCGACAAGCCGACCGATCATCCAGAAGATGATGGCCGGGCTCGGCACCCAGGTCGCCACCACCGTGCAGCCGCTGGCCTTCGGCTTCGACCCCGAGGTGAAGCCCTATCCCTTCGACCAGAAGAAGGCCAAGGAGCTCCTCGCCCAGGCCGGCTACCCGAACGGGGTGGACATCACGCTGCACAGCTCGTCGGTCGCGTACCGCCCGGTGTTCGAGGCCATCGGCCGAGATGCTGACCGAGGTCGGCATCCGCGCGACCCCGCGCATGTGGGATCCGGGCCCGGCGTGGAACAAGTTCCTCCAGGCCGAGGGCAAGGCCACCCAGGGGATGTACGGTACCTGGGGAAACTACTCGGTCTTCGACGCCGACGCGGTGCTGCACCCGCTCTACCACAACGAGCCGGGCGGCTGGATCGGCCGGTGGTACGCGCGCGTGGAGGGGCTCGACAAGCTCATCGACGAGGCGCGCTCGACGGTGGACCAGCCCAAGCGCAAGCGCCTCTACTCCCAGATCCAGCAGATGATCCGCGAGGAGGCGCCGAGCATCTTCCTGTGGACGCAGTACGACACCCTCGGCATCTCGAAGAAGGTGCAGTACGCGGCCCGCCCCGACGAGTGGCTCTGGCTCTACGACGCCAAGCCGGCGGCGCGGTAGCCCGGAAGGAGCCGTGTCGCCTGACTCGGTGAGGTCCCGGCGGTGCTGAGCATCGTCACGCGCCGGCTCATCCGCCTGGTGGTCGTGCTCGCGGGCGTGTCGCTCGTCACGTTCGCGATCCTCCAGGTGAGCGGCGACCCGATCGCGCTCATGATGCCGGAGGCGCCGGAGGCCGACCGGGCGGTCCTCCGGCAGTCCATGGGCTTCAACGACCCGCTGCCGGTGCAGTTCGCCCGCTTCGTGGGCAACATCGTCCGGGGCGACTTCGGCCAGTCGTTCTTCCACCGCGAGCCCGCGCTGCCGATCGTGCTGGCCCGCATGCCGACCACGCTGCTCCTGACCGTGCTCGCGATGGGGCTGTCCCTCGCTCATCGCGCTGCCGATCGGCATCCTGAGCGCGGTCCGCCGCAACTCCGCCTTCGATCACACCGCCACGCTCGTCGTCTTCCTCGGCACCTCGATGCCCGTCTTCTGGACGGGGATCATGCTGATCCTGCTCTTCGCGGTGCAGCTCCGCGTGCTGCCGGTCTCGGGCTGGGAGAGCTGGGCCGCCCTCGTCCTCCCCGGGGTCACGCTGGCCACCTTCTCCACCCCGCTGCTGCTGCGCATCGTCCGCTCGAGCATGCTCGAGGTCATCAACCTCGACTACGTGCGGACCGCGCGGGCCAAGGGCGTGTCCGAGTGGTTCGTCATCTGCCGCCACGCGCTCACCAACGCGGCCCTGCCGCTGGTCACGGTGGCGGGGCTGCAGTTCGGCCTGCTCCTGGGCGGCGCGATCATCACCGAGACCGTGTTCGCGGTGCCCGGGCTGGGGCGGCTCATCGTGGGCGCGATCCGGCAGCTCGACTTCCCGATCGTGCAGGCGGGGGTGTTCGTGCTCGCCCTGATCGTGGTGCTCGTGAACTTCGCGGTGGACATGCTGTACATCTACCTGAACCCGCAGATCCGGGTGCGCTGAGCGCCGATGGCCATCGGCACCCTCGCGCCGCCGATGGACGCCGCGGCCGGCTCCGCGCACGCCGCGGAGCGCTCCCGGGTCTGGCGCAAGTTCGTGCGCAACCCCGCCGCGATCGCGGGCGCGCTCGATCCTCCTGATCGTCATCGGCGCCGCCCTCTTCGCGCCCTACGTGGCGCCGCACGAGCCCGCGCGCCAGAGCCTGATCCGCCGCTTCACCCCGCCGGTCTGGACCGCGGGGGGCAAGGCGACGTACCTGCTCGGCACCGACCAGGTGGGCCGCGACATCCTGAGCCGCATGATCCACGGCGCCCGCGTCTCGCTGATCGTCGGGGTCGCCGCGGTCCTGGTGAGCCTGCTCGTGGGCGTCACCCTCGGGCTCCTGAGCGGCTTCCTGCAGGGGCGGGTGGACACCGTGATCATGACGGTGGTGGACGTGACGCTGTCGTTCCCGCAGCTCCTGCTCGCGCTCGCCTTCGTGGCCGCGCTCGGCCCGAGCCTGCTCACCATCATCGTGGTGCTCGGCCTCACCGGGTGGGAGCGCTACACCCGCGTGGTGCGGGCGGAGGTGCTCGCGCTGCGCGAGAAGGACTTCGTGGAGGCCGCGCGGGCCATCGGGGCGAGCCCCACGCGCACGCTGCTGCGGCACCTCCTGCCCAACACCTTCTCGTCCATCATCGTGATGTCCACGCTGCAGGTCGCGCAGGCCATCCTGCAGGAGGCCGCGCTGTCCTTCCTCGGGGTGGGGACGGGGAGCGCCTACCCGACCTGGGGCCAGATGATCGCGCTCGGGCCGCGACTTCGTGACGCGTGGCCTGGTGGCTGCCGACCTTCCCCGGCCTGGCCATCCTGCTCACCGTGCTCGCGATCAACCTGGTGGGCGACCGCCTCCGCGACGCGCTGGATCCCCGCGTCATCTGAGAATTCAGTTGCAAACGGGCCGGGATCGGGGGCACACTCCCGCAACGTTCCGATTCCCGGTCCGCGTCCCGGCGGACCCTGAGGGCGTCCCTGACGTGAACCGGCATCACCCAGACCGAAGGAGTCCCGCTCCCATGTAACGACCCATCTTGGAGTGCGGCGACGTCCCGTCGCCGGAAGGAGTCCGCCGATGAACCGTCGACCCTTCCCGCTCGTCCTGATCGCTCTGCTGGTCTCGCTCGTGATCCTGTCCAGCACGGCGCTGGCCCAGACGCCGAAGCGCGGGGGCACGCTCCGCGTCAGCTACGGCAACGAGATCGCCCACCTCGATTTCCACACCGCGCCCGGCTACGAAATGATGTGGGTCGCCATGAACGTGGGCTGCGGCCTCGTCAACATCACCCCCGACGGCAAGTTCGTGGGCGACGCGGCCGACTCCTGGCAGGTCTCCTCCGACAACCTCACCTACACCTTCAAGCTCAAGAAGCAACGTCCTCTTCCACGACGGCACCCCGGTGGACGCGGCCGCGGTGAAGTTCAGCATCGACCGGCTGATGGATCCGGCGACCAAGTCCGGGATGCGCGCCTTCTACGACTCCGTGCACTCGCGTCGAGGTGCTCGATCCCCGGACCGTGCAGGTGCGGCTCAAGCAGCCCTACGCCTTCTTCCTGCACATGCTGGCCGCCTACCGGACCGGCCTGGTCCTCTACTCGCCCGACCGCCACCCAGAAGTACAGCCTCGAGGACCGCAAGCAGGGCAAGCCGGGGGCGGTGGTGGGCTGCGGCCCGTTCCGGCTCGTCGAGTGGGTGAAGGGCAGCCACCTGGTGATGGAGCGCTTCGACAAGTACTTCGTGCCCGGGCTGCCGTACCTCGACCGCGTCGTGATCCGCACGATCAAGGACCCGGTGACCGAGATGGCCGCGTTCAAGGCCGGCGAGATCGACTTCATCGCCTCGTTCTCGCCCGAGCACGTGGACACCCTGAAGGCGCAGAACCCGAGCGCGGTGATCATGACCGGCAAGGAGACGACCCCGATGCTCGCCGCCATGAAGGTGACCGTGCCCAAGGACGGCAAGCCCATGTCCAAGGAGCGCGCGCCGCACCCGATCTTCGGCGACCTCCGGGTCCGCAAGGCGATCGGCTGCTACGGGATCGACCGGCAGGAGATCGTGAAGATCGCGTTCAAGGGCAAGGCCACCCCGTGGGTCGGGCATGAACCCGCCGGGCACGCTCGACACGGTGGACGTCAACCACCTGTGCCCCTACGACCCGGCCAAGGCCAAGGCCATGCTCGCGGAGGCGGGCTACGGCCCGGCCGAAGCCGCTGACCTTCGAGCTGATGGCCGACACCGAGAAGTCGGTGTTCAACGTCATCGCCACCGTCATCAAGGAGCAGATGGCGCGCCTCGGGGTGACCGCCAACATCCGCCTGGTGGACAAGGTCTCCTGGATGAACACGCACGCTGCAGGACGGGCCGTGGGACATGTACGTCGAGGATCTCCTCTCGCTGATCACGCTCGACAGCAACGGCTACCTGTCGAACAGCACCTCGACCTGGAGCCATCCGCGCCACAACGACAAGCGGGTGGACGAGCTACTACGCGCGCTACGCGCGGGAGATGGACCCGGCCAAGCGCAAGGCCATCGCCAAGGAGATCCAGGAGTTCTTCGTCGAGAACATGTACTGGAACAACATCTCGGGCTCGCCCTTCTACATGGTCGTCGCAGCCGTGGATGAAGGGCTACACCTACAACGCGGAGTTCGAGGTCCACTACGACCGCGTCTGGCTGGACAAGTAGCGGGACGCCGGCGGAGCGGGCGGATGCGCGTCTACATCCTGAAGCGACTGATCCAGATCGTGCCGACCGTCCTCATGATCACGCTTCGTCGTGTTCCTGATGATGCAGTCGATCCCGGGGGATCCGGTGGTGGCCCTGCTCGGCGACGCCTACACCGAGGAGGACGCGGTGAAGATCCGCCAGGCGTACGGCCTCGACCAGCCGGTCCGTGGTCCAGTACGTGATCTGGCTCGGCAAGCTCGTGCGGGGAGACTGGGGCGCCTCGATCCTGACCGGGCGCCCAGTCCTCCAGGACGTGCTGGTCCGCCTGCCGGTGACCCTCGAGCTGATCGTGCTGTCCATGGCCGTCGCGCTCGCTGATCGCGGTCCCCGCCGGCGATCATCGGCGCGCTGCGCCAGAACACCTGGGCCGACTACACGGCCACCTCGGTGGCCATGATCGGGGTCTCGATCCCCGAGTTCTTCGTCGGGGTCCTGCTCCTGCTCGCGTTCTCGATCGGGCTCGGCGGGATCCTGCCCAGCTCGGGCTGGGTCTACCTGCCCGGCACCTGTCCCGAACATGGTCTGCGGGGTGAGCTTCTGGGGCAACCTGCAGCACGTCCTGATGCCCGCGATCGCGCTCGGCATCGGGCGGGCCGCGATCCTGACCCGGCTGCTCCGCGCGAGCATGCTGGAGGTGATCCGCACCGAGTACGTCACGACCGCCCGGGCCAAGGGCCTGGGCGAGCGGCCGGTCGTGCTCAAGCACGCCCTCAAGAACGCGCTGATCCCGACCGTGACCGTCATGGGCCTGCAGGTGGGCTTTCTCATCGGGGGCGCGATCGTGGTGGAGACGCTCTTCGCCATGCCCGG
>CAWJDX010000025.1:0-299827 GCA_963841755.1 uncultured Candidatus Rokubacteria bacterium | reverse complement strand
TGGGTGCGGGATGCGTTCAGCGTCACCGCCGCGCGAATGAGAGTTTTCAATTCCCGCTCGTCGATCTTCTCGCCCTCGTGGAAGTCGATGGCACGCCGGGTGTTGCCATCGAGGCTCGCGTTGAAGAGGCCCGACGGGTCCTCGAGGGCGGCCCCCCTGGGAAAGGTCATCTTCACCACGTTCTTGTACGTCTCGCCGGTGCAGATCAGTCCGTGGTGAGACCACACCGGAACCCCTCTCCACTTCCACTCCTCGATCACCTCTGGGTCGGCTTGCTTGATCAATGTGCGGAGCCGGGACAGCATCTTGCCCCGCCAGTCGCCCAGCTCCTTGATCCGCTCGTCTATCATCCGGGATGGAGACTTTCCTGCCCTAGGCCCGCTCTTCCTCATGATGTGCTGATTCTAGCTGGAGCTGCGATTCACCATAGTCCGCAGTTACTTCCATCTCCTCACCTGCGTCCGCTGAGCGCGGGACGACGGCCTGCCGCACGAGGCCGCGTCGAGGTGCGAAGCGGCCCTATCTGTGAGATAGTATTGAGGTTGTTGAACGTAACAATTCCGTAATTTGACGCCCCGGGTCTGGCCGAGGACACTGCTGCCCATGCTCGTCCCGCCCTCGTCGTCTTCCGTGTCCGGCTAGCGCCAGCGAGGTCGTCATGAGCCCGGTTCCCCCCGACGCGTTCGTCAATCGCGAGCTGTCCTGGCTCGAGTTCAACCGCCGTGTGCTCGAGGAGGCCCAGGACCCGACCGTCCCGCTGCTCGAGCGGGTCAAGTTCCTGGCCATCTTCAGCTCGAACCTCGACGAGTTCTTCATGGTGCGGGTCGCGGAGCTGAAGCGCCGGATCCGCGCGGGCGACACCACCATGGGGCCGGACGAGATGTCCCCCACCAAGACCCTCGCCGCGGTCGCCGACCAGGTCCACCGGCTGGTCGACGCCCAGCATCGCTGCTTCCTGGAGGAGCTGGGGCCCATCCTCGCGTCGGAAGGCGTCCGGCTCGTCCGTCCCAAGGAGGTCACCGCCGAGCAGGAGCGGTTTCTGGAGGACTATTTCCGGCGGACGCTCATGCCGGTCCTCACCCCGCTGGCGATCGACCCCGGGCATCCGTTCCCGCACCTCGCCAACCGCTCGCTCTGCCTGATCGTCTCGGTCAAGCCGGTGGCGCCGAGTGTCCTGCCGCACGCCACCCTGACCGTGGTGCGCATCCCGGGCCAGGTCGTGCCCCGCTTCGTGGCGCTGCCCGGGCCGCCCGGCCAGCACGCGTTCATGCTGCTCGAGGACGTGATCCGGCTCCAGCTGCCCACGCTCTACACCGGCTACGAGATCGTCTCCTGCCACGCCATCCGGGTCACCCGCGACGCCGAGATCGCGCTGCCGCGCAAGACCGCGGCCGACCTCCTGACGAGCGTGGAGGCGGGGGTGCGGGAGCGCCGCATGGGGGATGCGGTCCGGCTCCAGTACGACGCCGACCTGCCCGCCCCGCTCCTCGCGATGCTGGTCGACGAGCTCGAGCTGGGTCCCGACGACCTCTACGCGGGCACCGGCTTCACCGCCTTCTCGGATCTCTTCCAGCTCTACGCCGCGGTGGATCTCCCGCGGCTCAAGGACCACGTCCTGCCGCCGCGGCCGGTGCCCGCCTTCGAGGGCGCGGCCGACATCTGGAGCGCGATCCGCGCCGGCGACGTGCTCGCGCATCACCCGTACCACTCCTTCGACGCGGTCACCCGCTTCGTGAGCGACGCCGCGGAGGACCCGCGCGTCCTCGCGATCAAGATGACGCTCTACCGGGTGAGCCCCACCTCGCCGATCGCGCAGGCCCTGACCCGGGCCGCCGAGAACGGCAAGGAGGTGGCGGTGATGGTCGAGCTGCAGGCGCGCTTCGACGAGGAGGCCAACATCCGCTGGGCGCGCGCCCTGGAGGAGGTCGGGGCTCACGTCGTCTACGGCCTGCCCGGCTACAAGACCCACTGCAAGGCCTGCCTCGTGGTGCGCGCGGAGACGGACGGGATCCGCCGCTACTGCCACCTCGCGACCGGCAACTACAACGTCCGGACCGGCGGCATCTACGGGGACTTCAGCCTCTTCACCTGCCGGGAGTCCATCGGCGAGGACGTCACCGAGCTGTTCAACATGCTCACCGGCTACACGCGGCCCCGCCGGTTCCGTCACCTCCTGATGGCCCCGACCGGCATGCGCGAGGCCTTCCAGCAGCGCATCCGCCGCGAGGCCGAGCACGCCCGCCGGAGCGAGCCGGCGCGCATCGTGGCCAAGATGAACAGCCTCGTGGACCGCACCCTCATCGAGGAGCTGTACGCGGCGAGCCAGGCCGGGGTCCGGATCGACCTGATCGTGCGCGGGATCTGCTGCCTCCGGCCGGGCATCCCCGGCTTCTCCGACCGCATCCGGGTGGTCTCGATCGTGGACCGCTACCTCGAGCACGCCCGCGCCTACTACTTCCACAACGGCGGCCACTCCGAGTACTGGCTGGCCTCGGCGGACTGGATGCCGCGGAACCTCGACCACCGGGTCGAGATCGCGTTCCCGATCCTCGACCCGCGCCTGCAGTCCCAGATTCGCGAGGTGCTCGAGATCCAGCTCACCGACACCTCCAAGGCGCGGGAGATCCAGATCGACGGCAGCTCGATCCGCGTCCGCGCTCCCGAGGCGCCCCCGCTCCGCTCGCAGGAGCGGCTCTACGGGCTCGTCTCCGCGGAGAGCCGGACCTCGTAGCCCGCCCCGGCGCTCAGGCGAGCGTCCTCAAGTGCTACAGCGCGTGGTCGTAGGGCGGCGACCAGCGTCACGAGCGCGGGTTCGGGAGCAGGTCGCGCGGGAGCGGCGGGGCGGCTGGGAGCGTCACGAACTCGTCCGCGTGGCGTGACGTCGGTGTCACCCTCCCGCGCTACTGTTCAGGGGACACCGCCATGACCAGCACCGACCTCCTCGTCGATCTCGGACGGACCTCCGATCTGGCCGGACTCGTGGAGCGCGTGGCCCGCGATCAGCTGCCGTGGGTGGTCGTGTCGAGCGCGGCGGTGACGGCGTGGATGCGGCGGGATCCGGACGGGTGGGCGAAGGTCTCGGCGTGGCTCGCCGAGCGGGGAGTCGCGGTCGTCCGGATCTGAGGCGGGCTAGAGCTTGTTGATCCCGGCGAGCGCCGCGACCTTGTAGCACTCGGCCAGGGTCGGATAGTTGAACACGTGGTCGATGAAGTACCGGATCGTCCCCCCGAGCGCGATGACCGCCTGCCCGATGTGGACGAGCTCGGTCGCTCCGTCCCCGATGATGTGAACGCCCAGCACCGCGCCGGTCTCCCGGTGGAAGACGAGCTTGAGCCGGCCGGTGGTGTCGCCGATAATCCCGCCGCGGGCGATCTCGCGGTAGTTGGCGATGCCGACCTCGTAGGGCACCCGCGCCTCCGTGAGCTGCTCCTCGGTGAGCCCGACGAACGACACCTCGGGGATCGTGTAGATCCCGTACGGGAACAGGGCGGGCGTCGTCACGGTCGGGATCCCGAACGCGTTGGCGCTGGCCACCCGCCCCTGCTCCATCGAGACCGAGGCCAGGCTCGGGAAGCCGATCACGTCGCCGGCCGCGTAGATGTGGGGCACCGCGGTGCGGAACCCGTCGTCCACCGCGAGGCGGCCGCGGGCGTCGGCCTCGAGTCCCGCCGCCTCGAGGTTCAGGGTGTCGGTGTTTCCCTGACGGCCCGCCGCGCACAGCAGCGTCTCGGCCTGGAGCTGCTTCTGGCTGGCGAGGTGCGCGACGACGTGCTGCCCCTCCACGCACTCCACCTGGTCCACCACCTCCCCCAATCGGAAGGTCACCCCGGTGCTGCGCATGTGGTACACCAGCGCCTCGACGATCTCGGCGTCGAGGAAGTCGAGGATCCGCCGGCGGCCGTCCACCAGGGTCACCGCGACCCCCAGGGTCGAGAACATGCACGCGTACTCGATCCCGATCACACCGCCGCCCACCACGATCATGGACGGGGGAATACTGGTCAGCCGGAAGAGCCCGTCCGAGTCGATGACCGCCGCGTGGTCGGTGGGCACGCCGCGCGCCAGCACGGGTGTCGTGCCGGTGGCGATCACGAAGCGCTCGGACCGGAAGAGCCCCTCGCCGGCGCCGCCGGTCACCCGGATCGTGTGGGGATCCTCGAAAGCGGCGTGACCCGCGAGCACGTCCACTCCGTTTCGGCCGAACTGGGCTCGGTAGACATCGACCTCACGCTGGATGACCTGATGGCACCGGAACATCAGGTCCTGCATCGTGATCTGCGGCTTCACCCGGTAGGAGAGCCCGTAGAAGCCTCGCTGGTGGACGCCCGAGAGATAGAGCACCGCCTCGCGCAGCGTCTTCGAGGGGATCGTCCCGGTGTTCATGCACACCCCGCCGAGCCCCTGCTCCCGCTCCACGATTGCGACCCGGCGCCCGAGCTTCGCGCCCTGGATGGCCGCGTGATGCCCGGCCGGCCCGCTGCCAATGACGATCAGGTCGTAGTTGGTCATGACCAGGCCATGAAACCACGGACGCCGGGCGCTCTCAACACCCGGGCATCGGAGCCGGTCAGGCGAGCAGGTGGCGGCGGTCACGCGTTGTCGCGCGCGCAGGGCGCCGCCCACGCGGTCGTGATCGGTGATGCCCACCACGTCGACCCGCCGCGCGGCGGCCCGCACGACCGCTCCCGGCGACTGGCCGCCGTCGCTGTAGAGCGTGTGCACGTACAGGTCCGCGCGGCCGCGGTTCGTCGATTCCCTCCGCTCCCGATCGTGCGCGATGAGGTGGCTCATCGCGATCCAGCATGCACGACGGGCATTGATCACATACCGGCCCTGGCGTGAAGTTTGTGTGACGGGGAGCCCCCTGGAAACGGGGTCCTGCGCGGGGCGATTAGGCGGTGGAGGGCTCGATCGGCAGCGTGAAGCGGACGGTGGTGCCGCGCTCCTGCTCGCTCTCGATGGAGAGCTCGCCGCCGTGGGCCACGACCAGGTGCTTGACGATGGCGAGGCCCAGGCCGGTGCCCCCCAGCTCGCGCGAGCGGGCCTTGTCGACGCGGTAGAAGCGCTCGGTGATGCGGGGCAGGTCCGCGGGCGGGATGCCGATGCCGGTGTCGGCCACCGCCACCTCGATGCGGTCGTGGCCCAGGTTGCGACCGGTCACCGTCACCGCTCCGCCGTCGGGCGTGTACTTCACCGCGTTGTCGATGAGGTTGATCAGCACCTGGGCGAGGCGATCGCGGTCCGCCGAGACCAGGGCCAGCTCGGCCGGCATCCGGGCGGACACCGCGACGCCGGCCCGCGCGGCGCGCGGCGCGATGATGTCCACCACCGAGGCGACCACCTCGCCGATCCGCACCGACTCGCGCCGCAGCGTGACCTTGCCCAGCTCGATGTTGGAGAGATCGGTCAGGTCGTTGAGCAGGCGGCCGAGCCGCTCGCTGTGGCGCAGCACGATCTCGAGGAAGCGCCGCGCGTTCTCCGGCTCCTCGAGGGCCCCCGAGAGGAGCGTCTCGAGGTAGCCCTGGATCGCGGTCAGCGGCGTGCGCAGCTCGTGGCTCACGTTGGCCACGAACTCGGTCCGCACCCGCTCGAGCTGGCGGAGCGCGGTCACGTCGTGGAGGACCAGGACCACCCCGGGCTGGTCGCCGGACATCGCGAGCCGCACCGCGTTCACCCCCAGCGTGCGCGTCACCGGGCCCGTCACCAGGAGCTCGCGGCGGACCGGCCCCGGATCCGGGCCGGCGTGCACCGCCCGGAAGATCTCGTGGAGGTCCGCGTTGCGGATCACCTCCTGGAACGGCTTGCCTTCCCCCCGGGTCGCGCCCAGGCCGAACATGGCGCGGGCCCGCTCGTTCATGAGCAGGACGTGCTCCTGGCCGTCCACCGCGATCACGCCCTCGACCATCGCGTCGAGGATCGCGGTGGTCTTGGACTGCTCCTGCTCGAGATCCTGGATCTTCTCGCGCAGCCGCCCCGCCAGCACGTTGAGGGACCGTCCGAGCGTGCCGATCTCGTCGGTCGAGCGGGTGGGCGCCCGGACCAGGAAGTTGCCGCCGCTCATCTGGCGGGCGATCGACTGCATCTCCACCACCGGATGGGTCACCCGGCCGGCCACGAAGACGCCGATGCCGAGGGCGATCAGGAGGGCCAGGGCGCCCCCCACCAGCATCACCTGGTGGAGCGCCTCGTACGACCCGGTCACGGCGGAGAGTGGCAGGGCGAGGCGGAGAACGCCGACGATCCGCCCACCGTCGCGCACCGGCGCCGCCATGTAGAGGAGCGGGGCCGCGACGGTCGTGCTCCGCCGCAGGTCGCGGCCGTGGCGACCCTCCAGCGCGGCCCGCACCTCCGGCCGGGCCGCGTGGTTCTCGAGCTGGCTCAGCTCGCCCAGGCTCCGGTCCGACTCGCCCACCACCCGCCCGTCGGGAGCGATCAGGGTCACCCGCGAGCCGGTGGGCCGCGCCACCCGGTTCGCGAAGTCCTGCGCCGCCGGTCCGCCGGCGACGAGCGCGGCGCGGGCGTCGCCGTCGAGCACCGCGGCCAGCGCGGCCAGTCGGGTGTCCAGGGACTCGACCGCGAAGGCCTCGAGGGCCCGGTTCAGGTAGAGGCCGGCCGCGAGGATGCTCACCGCCACGAAGCCCACCAGGGTGAGGGTGAGCTTGAGCGCGATGCTGCGCCGGACGAGCCTCAGCAGCGCGCGCATCACCTGTCGCCCTCGAAGCGGTAGCCCACCCCGGTCACGGTGCCGATGCGCTGCCCCTCCGCGCCGAGCTTCTGCCGGAGCCGGCGCACGTGGACGTCCACCGTCCGCGACTCGATCTCTCCCGCCGCGGTGTAGCCCCACACGTGATCGAGGAGATACTCGCGCGAGAGCACGCGACCCCGCGCCTCGGCCAGCGCGCGAAGGAGGTCGAACTCCTTCCGGGTGAGGCTCACCGCGGCGCCGTCCACCGTCACCTGGTGGGCGGCCGCGTCGATGGCGAGGCCGCCGATCACGAGCGGCGCGGCCCCGGCCGGCGGCCGGGTGCGCCGCAGCACCGCGCGGATGCGGGCCACCAGCTCGCGCGGCGAGAACGGCTTCACCACGTAGTCGTCCGCCCCCAGCTCGAGGCCGAGCACGCGGTCGACCTCGTCGCCGCGCGCGGTGAGCATGACGATCGGGAGGGCCATGGTCGCGGGATCCTGGCGTAGGCGGCGGCACACCTCGAGCCCGTCCATCTCCGGGAGCATGAGGTCCAGCAGCACCAGGTCGGGCGGGGTGGCCCGCGCCAGGCGCAGGGCCTCGGGGCCGCTCCGGGACTGCACGACCTGGTAGCCCTCGCGCTCCAGGTGGAAGACGAGGAGGTCTCGGATGTCGGGCTCGTCCTCCACGATCAGCACCCGATGGGCCATGGCCTCGCGCCGCTCACCAGGGCCGCGTCTCCCCGATCCTGGGGATCGAAGCCCCGGGCCGAGTCGAGCCCCCGCCGCTCGAAGTCGGCCCGCATGCGCACCGGGGGCTCGTCGAGCGGCTCCTCGGCCAGGTCGAAGGTGCCCCAGTGGATGCCGAGCATCACGCGCGCGTCGAGATCGACGAAGGCCTGGACCGCTTCCTCCGGCGTGGTGTGGACCGCCTTCATGATCTCGGCCGGGGCTGTAGGCGCCGATGGCGAGCGCGGCCACGTCGAACGGGCCGAGGCGCCGACCCGCCTCCTTGAAGCCGTCGAAGTAGCCGGTGTCGCCTCCGAAGTAGAGCCGCCGCTCGCGGCCCGCGATGACCCACGAGGCCCACAGCCGCCGGCTCGCGTCCCAGAGCGAGCGCTGCGAGAAGTGCTGCGCCGGCACGCAGACGAAGCGCACCCCGCGCTGCTCGTGCTCCTGCCACCAGTCGAGCTCCTCCACGTGCGTCATGCCGTTGTCCTGGAACCAGGCCTTGAGCCCGAGCGGCACCAGGAAGAGCGGATCGTGCGTCGCGGCGAGCCGCCGGACGGTGGGCAGGTCGAGGTGGTCGTAGTGGTCGTGGGAGATCACCACCACGTCGACGCGAGGCAGGCTCTCGAACGGCAGCCCCGGCGGGCTCAGGCGGCGGGGCCCGATCCACGACGTGGGGCCGGCCCGATCGCTCCACTGGGGATCGGTGAGGATGGTGAGCCCGTCGACCTGCACCAGCAGCGTGGCGTGCCCGATCCAGGTGAGCGTGGCGGAGCGGCGGCACCGCGCGGAGCGCGGCCCCATCGTTGGCCACCCGGGGGGCGTCGAAGGCGCGGGGCGACGTGAAGGTCTGCCAGCTCCGCCGCAGGATGAACGTCCAGCGCGTCCAGCCCGAGGGCCGGGTGAACGTGGGGTCGAGGTTCCGGAAGCCGCCGCCCGGCGCGTGATGGGTAGGCCGCCCGGCCACGCCCTCCGTGCCCCCGCTCGCGCAGGCGACCAGGATCAGCACGGGGACCAGCGCGGCGGCTCGCAGGCGCACTCTGCGCGCAGTCTACCGCGGTCCCGCCGGAAGCGTAAAGGCTAGGCCGGTCGCGCCGGGCTCCCCGTCTTGCCTCCGTTCGCGCCGTTGGCCGGCAGCAGCCCGAGGAGCCGGAGCCGCTTGCGCAGCGTGTTGCGGTTGATCCCGAGCAGCTTCGCCGCCTTCAGCTGATTGCCGCCGCACAGCTCGAGCGCATGCCGCAGCAGCGGCTGCTCCACCCGGGCCATCACGCTCCGGTAGAGCCGGCCGCCTTGCGCCGACGCTTCGCCCACGAGGGACGGCAGCGTGGTGGTGACGAGATCGTCGAAGGTCTCGGTGCCCGACTTGGTGCTCATGCCGGTTCCCTTCCCGTTGGTATTCCTGAGCCGGCCTCGAGGGTGAGGCCGAGCGCCTCGGTTCGATCGGCGCCATTGCCTCACCCGACGACGGTCCCTTCACCGCGACGGGATCGACACCTGTGGGAGCAAGCCTTGTGCCCGGCGGGGTGGACCGCAAATCAAGCGCTTAAGGCAGCCGGGGCCGCGAGCGAGGCTGCTGCCTGCTCACGGCCTGAGCAGTGAGCCTCAATCGTGGGCAGGAAGAAGCGCCCTAGAGCTTGCGGAGCCTGAGTGGTCCGAGCCCGAGGAGCCGGAGACGGCACCGCGCCCAGACCGCTTCCACGCACGCCGAGAGGGCGGGAGCGGTCGGACAGAGGAGCCGCGCCAGCACGCCTCCGCGGCCGAGCGTCGTGACTCCCCCGCGGCAGTCGGGCGCGACCGTGTCGAGATCGTGCTGCAGCGCCGCCGCGAGCTCGCCCCACTCCGCTGCCGGGGTCGGCTCCCCGGCCCGGAGCGCCATGAACGTCGCGACGTAGCCGAAGCCCTCGGTGCCGCCGAGGCCGTCCGGGCGGGGGCCACCGGTGAGGATCGCCCGCTCCCGGACCAGCGGACCGGTCGCGTCGCGCACGAGCAGGCTCGAGTCGAGCAGGTCGAAGCCCCACGCCTCGCCCCGCGCCGCCCGTCCCGCGGCCCAGCTGTCCAGGTAGAGCAGCGTGGCGGCCGGCGCCATCGTCACCTCGGTCGCCTGGCGCAGCCGGGCCCCCGGCGACGGGATCAGGTGATCCGGCAGCCACTCGAGCGTCGCCCCGGCTCCGAGAGTGATCGAGACTCGCTGGACCGCGGGATGCTCCGAGCTCCGGTACACGCGCGTGGCCGATGGGGTCGAGAGGCAGACATGGCTGCCCGGCCCGAGCGAGACCTCCGTCTCCAGGCGATCGCCTCCCAGCACGCCGCCGGTCGGGTTCAGCAGCAGGAGGGTGGCGGAGCCGTCGCCGGTGAGGTCCATCGGCTCGAGCGCCTGCAGCGGCAGCGCGAAGCGCCGGCCGGTGAGCACGGTGCGGCCGTCGCGCGACTCGAACGCGAGACGGAGCCGCCCGTCGCGCCCCGCGCGGCCGCGCGGCTCAGGGCGCGAAGAGGAGGTCGCGTCGGATCCAGGAGACGATGGCGTCGGCGCCGTCGCCTTCCCGGAGATTGGTGAAGACAAAGGGCCGCTCTCCTCGCATGCGCTTGGCGTCGCGCTCCATGACCCCGAGGTCGGCGCCCACGTAGGGCGCGAGATCGATCTTGTTGATCACGAGCAGGTCCGAGCGCACGATCCCCGGTCCGCCCTTGCGCGGGATCTTGTCGCCCTCCGCCACGTCGATGACGTAGATGGTGGCGTCGACCAGCTCGGGGCTGAACGTCGCCGAGAGGTTGTCGCCCCCGCTCTCCACGAAGAGCAGCTCGAGATCCGGAAAGCGCGTCACCAGATCGTGCACCGCCTCGAGGTTGACCGAGGCGTCCTCGCGGATGGCGGTGTGCGGGCAGCCGCCGGTCTCCACCCCCACCACCCGGTCGGCGGGCAGCGCGCCGCGCCGGACCAGGAACTGGGCGTCCTCCTGCGTGTAGATGTCGTTGGTGATCACCGCCATGTCGAAGTGGTCGCGCAGGCGCCGGGCCAGCGTCTCCACCAGCGCGGTCTTGCCCGAGCCCACCGGGCCTCCGATGCCGATCTTGAGCGGCCGGGGCACCGCGCCGGCAGCGCTCACGAGCGGAAGAGCCGCGCGTCCATGCGCTCGTGCAGCATGCCCTGGATGTCCTGGCCCGGGGTGAAGCTCCAGAGATCGCCGGGGGCCCGCTCCGCGGCCTCGCGGGCCACCCGCGCGATCACCGGGTGCAGGCTCCAGAGCACCGACTGGCCCTCGAGCTGCCCGATGGGCAGGAGCCGGAGCGCCGCGCCGACCAGCAGCGCGGTGGTCGAGTAGAGCAGCGCGGTCGCGGCCGCGCCCGCCTCCCAGCCGAGGGCGCCCGCGGTCATGCCGAACGCGACCGCGTGATGGCCGGGGGCCCGGCGCGCCTCGACCGCCTCGAGATAGGTCGTCAGGCGGCCGTCCCCGGTGAGGGTCGCGGCGACCCGCAGGGTCTGCCGCCCCATCTGCCGGCTGCCCTCGCGGAACTCCCGCACGACCTTCATGGCCTCGAGCTCCTCGTCGAGGCGGTGACACGCCTCGACGTCGCCCCGGGCGAGCGCGCGCAGCGCACCCGCGGCCGCGGTGGCGTCGCACGGGCCGGTGGCGCCCTCGAGCTGCGTGAGCAGGAAGCGCTCGAGGCCGTGGCGGTCCCGCACCAGCCCCGCCTGGCAGTAGCGCTCGAGCCCGAACGAGTGGGCGTAGCCGCCGGTGGGCAGCGCGCTGTCCGCGAAGTGCAGCAGCGACAGCAGCCGCGGATCAGTCATCGCCGCCTCCGCCGAGCGGCGCGTACACGGTCTCACGGCGCTCCCACCGCACCCCCAGGCGCGAGAGGAGCTGGGACATCGCGGGGTCGTCCGGGACCACCAGGGCCCCGTCCTCGACCGCGAGGGTGAAGTGGCGGTTGCCCACGTCGAACGCGATCCGCAGCGCCTCCGGGTGGCTCGACGGGAAGCAGGCCAGCACCGCCTCCGGCCGGGCCTCCACCGCCAGGTACCAGTCCTCCTCCACCGCGAGGATGGCCCCCGGCTCCAGCACGCTCCCGGTGGGCAGGGCGAGCGCGACCTCGCGGCCCCCGGTGGTCGTGACGCGCTTGCGCGTCCAGCGCCGCTCTTCCCACGTGAGGCTCAGGGTGTCGCGCGCCTTGCCCGCCAGCGCGGCCGGCGTCGATCGCCCGCGGGAGATCCGTGATCACCGTCATCGCGCTAGAACAGGAAGTAGCGCTGGGCCATCGGCAGCACGCGGGCGGGCTCGCAGGTGAGGAGCTGGCCGTCGGCCCGCACCTCGTACGTCTCGGCGTCCACCTCGATGCGCGGGCAGTAGGCGTTGTGGATCATCGCCGACTTGGCCAGGCCCCGGCAGCCGCGAACGGCCGCGGTCATCTTGCGCAGGCCGAGGCGGGTCGCCACGCCGTCCTCGACCGCCGCGCGGGACAGGAACGTCATCGAGGTCGAGTACACCGCGGCCCCGTAGGCCGCGAACATCGGGCGGTACCGCACCGGCTGGGGCGTGGGGATCGACGCGTTGGGATCGCCCATCGCGGCCACCGCGATCAGGCCGCCCTTGAGCACCATCTCCGGCTTGACCCCGAAGAAGGCGGGCTTCCAGAGCACCAGGTCGGCGAGCTTGCCGACCTCGATCGATCCCACCTCGTGGGAGATGCCGTGGGCGATCGCCGGGTTGATGGTGTACTTGGCCACGTAGCGCTTGGCGCGGGTGTTGTCGTGCCGGCCGTCGCCCGGCAGCGAGCCCCGCTGGGCCTTCATCTTGTGCGCGGTCTGCCAGGTGCGGGCGATCACCTCCGCGATGCGTCCCATCGCCTGGGAGTCCGACGAGAGCATGCTGATCGCGCCCAGGTCGTGCAGCACGTCCTCCGCCGCGATGGTCTCGGCCCGGATGCGCGACTCCGCGAAGGCCAGGTCCTCCGGGATCTTGGCGTTGAGGTGATGGCACACCATCAGCATGTCGAGATGCTCGTCCATGGTGTTGACCGTGAACGGCATCGTGGGGTTCGTGGAGGACGGCAGGCAGTTGGCCTCCCCCACCACCCGGATGATGTCGGGGGCGTGGCCGCCGCCCGCGCCCTCGGTGTGATAGGTGTGGATCGTCCGCCCCTTGAAGGCGCGGATCGACTCCTCGACGAAGCCCGCCTCGTTCAGGGTGTCGGTGTGGATCGCCACCTGGACGTCCATCTCCTCGGCCACCGTCAGCGCCGCGTCGATGGCGGCCGGCGTCGTGCCCCAGTCCTCGTGGAGCTTGAGCCCGATGGCCCCCGCCTCGACCTGCTCCCGGAGCGGCTCGGTGCGCGAGGCGTTGCCCTTGGCCAGGAAGCCCAGGTTGATCGGGAAGGCCTCGGCCGCCTCGAGCATCCGGTGGATGTTCCAGGCGCCCGGCGCGCACGTCGTCGCCGCGGTGCCGGTGGCGGGGCCGGTCCCGCCGCCGATCAGCGTGGTGAGCCCGGAGGCCAGCGCCTCGTCCACGAGCTGGGGGCAGATGAAGTGGATGTGGCTGTCGATGCCGCCCGCGGTGACGATGCGGCCTTCCCCCGCGATGACCTCGGTGGAGGCGCCGACCACCATGCCCGCGGTCACGCCCGCCATGATGTCGGGGTTGCCCGCCTTCCCGATCGCCACGATGCGGCCGGCGCGGATGCCGATGTCGGCCTTCACGATGCCCCAGTGATCGAGGATGAGCGCATTGGTGATCACCAGGTCGAGCACCTCCGGCCCCGCGGTGGCGCGGGCCGACTGGCCCATGCCGTCGCGAATCACCTTGCCGCCGCCGAACTTCACCTCGTCGCCGTAGGAGGTGAAGTCGCGCTCCACCTCGATGAGCAGATCGGTGTCGGCCAGGCGCACCCGGTCGCCGACGGTGGGCCCGTAGAGATCGGCGTACTGCCGCCGCGGCAGCCGGAGGCTCACGCGCCGGCCCCCAGGTAGCCGCCCTCGGCCGCGCGCCGGACGCTCTCGGCCCGCCGGCCCTCGCCCGCCGGCCCGTCGGTGAGCGCGTTGAGCCCGTAGACCTCGCGCGCCCCCGCCAGCTCCACCAGGGTCACCACCTTCTCGTCGCCGGGCTCGAAGCGCACCGCGGTCCCGGCCGGCACGTTGAGCCGCATCCCGAACGAGCGGCCCCGGTCGAAGCGCAGCGCCTTGTTCGCCTCGAAGAAGTGGAAGTGCGACCCCACCTGGATGGGCCGGTCCCCGGTATTGGCGACCGTGAGCTGCAGCGTCCGCCGCCCCACGTTCGCCTCGATGTCTCCCTCTCCGAGCAGGTACTCACCGGGAATCATGCCAACCCTCCGACGACCACGAGGAGCAGCAAGAGCACGCCCGGCCGAACCCCGAATGTCCGCCGACTGCACGAATGTCCGCCGACTGGGGGAGTGCGGGGGCCATTTCGAGGCCCCCGCAGATGAAAAGTTTGAAGAACTAAACCCCCGTCCGCCCGCATGGGAATCATCACCGGATCGGATGGTGAATCGTCACCAGCTTGGTCCCGTCCGGGAACGTGCCCTCGACCTGGACCTCCTCGAGCATCTCGGGCACGCCCTCCATCACGTCGGCGCGGGTGAGGATCGTGATGCCGAAGGCCATGAGGTCCGACACCGTCCGGCCGTCGCGGATCCCCTCGAGCACCTCCGCGGTGATCAGGGCCAGCGCCTCGGGGTAGTTCAGCTTGAGGCCCCGCGCGCGGCGCCGGCGGGCCAGCTCGGACGCGGTGAAGATGAGGAGCTTGTCCTGCTCGCGGGGGGTCAGGTGCATGGGCGGGAGTTTAAACCGTCAGGTGCTGCCTGACCATGTCTTCGCGAAGGTCCTTGGTCGAGCCGCGGGAGACGATGGTGCCCTTGCGCATGATCGCGTAGGCGGAGGCCAGCCGCCAGGCGAACTCCAGATACTGCTCGACCAGCAGCACCGAGATGCCCTGGTCCCGGATGCGCTCGATGGCCTCCTCGATCTGGTCGATCACCGACGGCTGGATGCCCTCGGTGGGCTCGTCCATCAGGAGCAGCTTGGGCTTCGCCAGGAGCACGCGGGCGATCGCGAGCTGCTGCTGCTCGCCTCCCGACAGCACGCCGCCCTTGCGCCCCAGCAGCACCTTCAGCTTGGGAAACAGCTCGAAGACGTGCTCGAGCGGGTCCCCGCCCCCGTTGCGGCCGCGCCGGGTGCCGAGCACCCCCACGCGCAGGTTCTCCTGCACGGTGAGGTTCGGGAAGATCTCGCGGCCCTGAGGCACGTAGCCGATGCCGCAGGCGGCCCGCTCCTCCGGGCGGCGTCCCCCGAGGTCGCTGCCGTCGAAGGCGACCCGGCCGGAGCGGACCGGCAGCAGCCCCATGATCGACTTGAGCAGGGTGGTCTTGCCCACCCCGTTGCGGCCCATCAGGCAGACCACGCTGCCCGCCGGCACGTCGAGCGCGACGTCCCACAGCACCTGGCTCTCGCCGTAGGCCACATTGAGGCCCCGCACCTCAAGCATGCGTGCCCACCGTCCTCGACCGGTTCCGGCCGAGGTAGACCTCGCGCACCCGCTCGTCCTGCTGGATCTCGTCGACCGATCCCTCGCAGAGCACGCTGCCCTCGTGGAGCACCGTCACCTTGCGGGCCAGGCTCCGGACGAACTCCATGTCGTGCTCGATCACCAGCACCGCCTGCTCCCGCGCGACCGACTGGAGCAGCTCCGCGGTCCGGGCGGTCTCCTCGTCGGTCATCCCGGCCACCGGCTCGTCCACCAGGAGCAGCTCGGCCTGCTGCACGATGACCATGCCGATCTCGAGCCACTGCTTCTCGCCGTGGGAGAGACCCCCGGCCCGCTCCCCGCCCCGGCCGCCGAGCCCGATCGTCCCGAGCGTCTCCTCGATGCGGTCCCGCTGCCCTCCGTCGAGACGGGCGCGCAGGGTGGCCACCACGCCCTTGCTCGGGCGGGCGAGCGAGAGCTCGAGGTTCTCCCGCACGCTCAGGTTGGCGAAGATCGAGGGAGTCTGGAACTTGCGGCCGATCCCGAGCGAGGCGATCTCGTTCTCGCGCCGCCCGGTCAGGTCGGTGTGCTTGCCGAAGATCACGCGCCCCGCCACCGGCTGGACCTTGCCGGAGATCACGTCGAGCAGGGTGGTCTTGCCCGCTCCGTTCGGCCCGATCACCACCCGCAGCTCGCGGTAGTCCATGAAGAAGTTCAGGTCGTGGAGGGCCTTGAAGCCGTCGAAGTCGACGGTCACGTTCTCCAGGTAGATGATCGAGCCCTCGGCCGCCGCGGCGGTGAAGTTCATGCCCCGCTCAGCGCGCCTCCATGTGGGAGACCCCGGTCGGCGTCTTGGCCCCCTCGGACCCTTTCGCCTCCTCGGAGCGCGCGCTGAGCCGCGCGCCCGCGCCGCCGCGCGGGCCCAGGCGCGCGACCAGCTTCTGAGCGGTGCCCACCACCCCGTCCGGGAAGAAGAGCACCACCGCGACGAAGAGCCCGCCCAGCACGAGCAGCCAGAGATCGGGGTAGTGCGTGGTGAGCAGGCTCTGCAGCCAGTTCACCCCGAGCGCCCCCACCACCGGCCCCAGGAGAGTCCCCCGGCCCCCGACCGCCACCCAGATGATCATCTCGATCGACGGCAGCACCCCGATCTTGGCCGGGGTGATGATGCCGACCTGCGGCGCGTAGAGGGCGCCCGCGACGCCCGCGAGCGCCGCGGAGACCACGAACACGAAGAGCTTGAACGCGGCCGGCGAGTAGCCCGAGAAGAGCACCCGGGTCTCGCTGTCGCGGATGGCGATCAGCACCCGGCCCGCGGGCGAGCGGGTGATGTAGCGGCACAGGAGGAAGGCCCCGCAGAGGCAGAGCGCGGTGGCCACGTAGAGACCCCGCTGGGTGGCAGCGCTGTTCAGGGTGAAGCCGAAGATCGACTTGAACCCGCTCAGCCCGTTGGTGCCGCCCAGGTTCATCGCGTTGCGGTTGAACATCAGCCATGTGCTCAGCGCGAGGGCCTGGGTGATGATCGAGAAGTAGACGCCGCGGATGCGGCTCCGGAACGTGAAGTAGCCGAACACGAACGCGAAGAGCGCGGGCACCACCACGATCGCGAGCAGGGTGAACGGCACGCTGTAGAACGGCTTCCAGAAGAGCGGCAGCTCGGTCACCCGGTTCCACACCATGAAGTCGGGGAGCACGTTGCCGTAGACGCTGCGGGTGCCGATCTCGAGCATCAGGTGCATGCCCATCGCGTAGGCCCCGAGGCCGAAGAAGACCCCGTGCCCGAGCGAGAGGACCCCGGTGTAGCCCCAGATCAGGTCGATGCCGAGGGCCAGGATCGCGTAGGCCAGGAACTTGCCGAAGAGGTTCAGGGTGAAGTCCGACACCCGCAGCGGCGCACCCGCGGGCAGCGCGTTGAGCGCGGGCAGCACCACCACCAGCAGCAGCGCCAGGCCGAGGAGGCCCCAGCCCTCAAGACTCCGCATAGCGTCCCTTGGTCGCGAAGAGACCGGCCGGCCGGCGCTGGATGAACACGATGACGAGGACCAGGATCAGCACCTTCCCGAAGACGGCGCCCATGCCGGGCTCGATGATCTTGTTCAGGCCGCCGATCCCGATCGCGGCGAGGATGCTGCCGAGGAGCTTGCCGACCCCGCCGGTGACCACCACCATGAACGAGTCCACGATGTAGTTCTGGCCGAGCTCAGGGCCCACGTTGCCGATCTGGGTGATCGCGCAGCCGGCCAGCCCCGCCAGCCCCGCGCCGAGCGCGAAGGTGCCCGCGTCCACCCAGCGCGCCCGCACGCCCAGGCAGGCCGCCATCCCCCGATTCTGGGTCACCGCGCGGATCCGCAGGCCCGCGTCGGTGCGGAACAGGAGGAGGTACATCGCGCCCACGCACAGCGTGGCGAGGCCGATGATGAAGAGCCGGTTGTACGGGAGCTGGACCCCGATCATCACCGGGATGCCGCCCGAGAGCCATCGCGGCGAGGTCACGTCGACGTTGGCGGCGCCGAACCACAGCCGCAGGCCCTGCTGGATCATCAGGCTCACGCCCCAGGTCAGCAACAGGGTCTCGAGCGGCCGGCCGTAGAGGAAGCGGATCACCCCCCGCTCCAGCAGGAGGCCGGCGCCCGCCGACACCAGGAACGAGAACGGCAGTGCGACCAGGAAGTAGTAGTCGAAGTAGGCCGGGAAGTACGCGGTGAACCACCCCTGCATCAGGAACGTGGCGTAGGCGCCGAGCGCCATCAGCTCGCCGTGGGCCATGTTGATCACGCCCATGAGGCCGAACACGATGGCGAGACCCAGCGCCATCAGGAGCAGGATGGACGAGAGCGAGAGGCCCTGGAAGGCGATCTCGATGGCCTGGGTGAAGAGGCCCCAGCGCTCGATGCGCTTGATCGCGCTGCGGGCGGCCGTGGCCAGCGGGGCCGGCGCTTGCGCGTCGCCCGCGAGCTGGTAGAGCGGCTCCATGGCGTTGGCGCTGCGGAGGCGCCCGAGCGCCTCGGCGGCGGCCACCCGCTCCGCGTCGCCGCCGGTGCGCAGCTGGATCAGCGCGATCGCCTCCTGCAGCGCGAAGCGGGCCCACCGGTCCCGCTCCTTGCCGAGCGCCTCCTCGAGCACCTGCCGGGTCGCCGCGTCGCCGGTGTAGCCCATCTTGGTGGCGGCGGCGCGCCGGGTGGCCGGGTCGGGATTGGCGAGATCGCTCTGGCCGGAGAACGCGTCGATCAGCGGGCGGATCGCGATGCGGAGGCGACGGCCGGTCGACACCTCCTCGAGCGTGGTGAGGTCCGCGAGGAGCGGCTTGCCGTCGGCGCCGGTGAGGGCCTCGCGCCCGTAGGCGCGGAAGAGCGGCACGAGGGTCTTGTCCCCCTCGCTCACCTTGTCGCCCACGATGACGGTTTCCTTCTTGCCGCCCGGCAGGGGCCGGACGTAGACACTGCCCTCGCGGAGTGCTTCGAGCAGCGGGAGGATCTTGCGGTCGCCCGTCTTTCCGAGCGCCACCGCGGCCGCCTCCTGGACCTCCGCATCGGCGGAAGTCACGTCGGCGATGTGCTTGGCGATCTCGGCGGAGGGGCCGGCGGCGGGAGCCGCGCCGGCGGGTGAGGCCCCCGCGCTCTGCGCCGCTGCCGGGGTGTTGAGCCCCGGCAGCAGCGCGAGCGCGAGGAGAAGCGACTTCCACACGATGTGCTTACGCCTTCTTCTGGTACGTGCCCTGGTGCTTGATCCAGTCGCAGCCCTTGTCGGGGCTCGTGTACTGGCTCCACGGGTCGGCCTTCACGAGGCCCTTGGAGCGCGAGACGACCTTGAACTGGCCGTCCTTCAGGATCTCGCCGATGAGCACCGGCTTGTAGGTGTGCTGGTTGGCCTCGTCCATCTTGATCTGGCCGCCCGGGGCGAGGAACGTCTGGCCGTAGACCGCCTTGCGGACCGCGTCCACCTCGAACGACTTGGCCTTCTCGGCCGCCTGCTTCCAGATGTAGACGCCGAAGTACGCCGCCTCCATCGGGTCGTCGGTGACGCGCTTGTCGCCGCCCGGCAGGTTGTTCTTCTTGGCGTAGGCCTTGAAGGCCTGGACGAACTTCTTGTTCTGCGGCGTCTCCACCGACTGGTAGTAGTTCCACGCCGCGAGGTGACCCACCAGCGCGGAGGTGTCCATGCCGCGCAGCTCGTCCTCCGCCACGCTGAAGGCCATGATCGGGCACTGCTCGGAGCGCAGCCCCTGGTTGGCGAACTCCTTGTAGAAGGGCACGTTCGAGTCGCCGTTGATCGTCGAGAGCACCGCCGAGCTACCGCCCGACGAGAAGCGCTTGATCTTGCCGACGATGGTCTGGTAGTCCTGATGGTTGAACGGGGTGTACTCCTCCGCGATCGAGTCCGCCGGAATGCCCTTGGCGAGCAGGAACGCGCGCAGGATCTTGTTCGCCGTCCGCGGGAACACGTAGTCGGTGCCGAGCAGGTAGAACTTCTTGTACCCGCCGCCCTCCTTCGACATCAGGTACTCGGCGGCCGGGATCAGCTGCTGGTTGGGCGTGGCGCCGGTGTAGAAGACGTTCTTGGAGCACTCCTCGCCCTCGTACTGCACGGGGTAGAAGAGCAGGCCGTTGTTGTTCTCGAAGACCGGGAGCACCGACTTGCGGCTGACCGAGGTCCAGCAGCCGAAGGTGACCGAGACCTTGTCCTGGAGCAGGAGCTGCTTGGCCTTCTCCGCGAACAGGTCCCAGTTCGAGGCGGGGTCGACCACCACCGCCTCGATCTTCTTGCCCATGACCCCGCCCTTGGCGTTGATCTCGTCGAACGCCATCATGCAGACGTCACGGAGGGAGACCTCGCTGATGGCCATGGTGCCGGACAGCGAGTGCAGCACCCCCACCTTCACGGTCCCCCCGCCCTGCGCCCTGAGCACGGCCGGGAAGCCGATGCCCGCCGCCGCGCCCACTCCGATCGCGCCGGCCGTCTTCAGAAAGTCCCTGCGTGAGACTGCTGCCATACGGGTCTCCTTTCGCTCCGAGCAGTGATGTGTCGCGGACCCATCGTTGGGTCACGGCCTTGGCCGGTACCGGCGCGCTCACCACCGACCCCGCTGTCTCGGTGCGCCGCCCGGTCCAGGAGCAAGCTGCGTGCCCTGGTCCGGGATGAACCTATTCCACTGGTTACATTGGTGTGTCGTGCACAGAGACCAAAAGGACTGCCTACTCGGTAGGCAGTCCCATCGGTGTGCCCGTGATTTCAGCAGCAGCTACGACTTGGCCGGTCGGGCGTGTCCCACCTCCTCGGTGAGCAGCAGGGCCTGGGCGACCTCCGCCATGGGCTTGCGAGTGTCCATGGCCGTCTTCTGGATCCGCCGGAACGCCTCCGGCTCGCTCAGACCGAGCCGGGTCATGAGGATGCCCTTGGCCCGCTCGACCAGCTTGCGCGACTCGAGCTTGCGCTTGAGCAGCTCGTTCTCCTTGCGCATGGCCTCGATCTCGCGGAACCGGTGCACCGCGACCTCGAGGGTGGGCCCGAGCTCCGCGGCCCGCACCGGTTTCGCGAGGAAGCCGAGCACGCCCGCGTCCACCGCCCGGGCCACCACCGGCGCGTCGGTGTGGCTCGTGAGCATGACCACCGGGCACGGGGAGACCGTCATGACTTCACGCGCGGCCTGCACTCCGTCGCCGTCGGGCAGCCCGACCGCCAGGACCGTGACGTCCGGGCGGTACTTGTCCACGAGCCGCAGCACGTCCTCGGCTCGGCTCCCGTTCCCTACCACCTGCCCGCCCTGGGCCGTCACCGCTTCGGCCACCGCGGCCCGCGACGGAGCGTGATCGTCGATGATGAGCACTCGCCAATGTGGTTTCATGGCGACCCAGGGCAGCAAGGGAGGTGCCAGAGCGGCTGTCGAGAGAAACCGCGCCCTTGCGCGACGCAGCGCCGAGGCGGCTGCTCAGCCGGCGATCAAACCGCCCATCGCCTGAGCAGCCAGCCGCCGCGTGCGTAGACACCACGGCCCCCGGGGCGCGCCGCCGTCGCGGCGGCGGCCCCGAGGGCCGGCGGCACTGGAGACCTCTGACGGCTAGATGTCGTAGTAGAGGGCGAACTCGTACGGATGCGGACGCAGCCGGACCGGATCCACCTCGTTCTTCCGCTTGTAGTCGATCCAGGTCTCGATCAGGTCGGGCGTGAAGACGTCGCCCTTCAGCAGGAACTCGTGGTCCTTCTCGAGGTTGTCCAGCACGATGTCGAGCGCGCCCGGCAGCTGCTTGATCTTCTTCTGCTCGGCGGGCGGCAGCTCGTAGAGGTCCTTGTCGACCGGCTTGCCCGGGTCGATCTTGTTGGCGATGCCGTCGAGCCCCGCCATCACGCACGCCGCGAACGAGAGGTACGGGTTGCACGTCGGGTCCGGAGTCCGGAACTCGATGCGCTTGGCCCCCTCGGCCTTCGAGTACATCGGGATGCGGATGGCCGCCGACCGGTTGCGCTGGCTGTACACCAGGTTGATCGGCGCCTCGTAGCCCGGCACCAGCCGCTTGTAGCTGTTCGTCGACGGGGCGATGAAGGCGAGCAGCGCGGGGGCGTGCTTCAGGATGCCGCCGATGTAGTAGAGGCACATCTTCGAGATGTCCGCGTACCCGCCCCGCTCGTAGAAGAGGTTCTTGCCGTTCTTCCAGAGCGACTGGTGGGTGTGCATGCCGGAGCCGTTGTCCTGGAAGAGGGGCTTGGGCATGAAGGTCGCGGTCTTGCCCCACTTCTTGGCGGTGTTCTTCGCGCAGTACTTGTACCAGCACACCCGGTCCGCCATCTTGGTCAGGGTGTCGAAGCGCATGTCGATCTCGGTCTGGCCGCCGGTGGCCACCTCGTGGTGGTGCACCTCGACCCGGATGCCGACCGACTCCAGCGCCAGCACCATGTCGGACCGGATGTCCTGGAACTGGTCCATGGGGGGCACCGGGAAGTAGCCCTGCTTGTAGCGCGGCTTGTAGCCGAGGTTGGGGCGGTCCGGGGTGCCCTCGGCGCCGGAGTTCCACGCGCCCGCGTTGGAGTCGATGAAGTAGAAGCCGTAGTTGTAGCTCTGATCGAAGCGGATCGAGTCGAAGAAGAAGAACTCGAGCTCGGGGCCGATGAAGATGGTGTCCGCGACCCCGCTCTTCTTGACGTAGGCCTCCGCCTTCTGGGCCACGTACCGGGGGTCACGCGAGTAGGCCTTGCCGGTGACCGGGTCCTTGACGTTGCAGATGAGGACCATGGTGGGCACCGCGGTGTACGGATCCATCTGCGCGGACGTCGGATCGGGGATCAGCAGCATGTCCGACTCGTCGATGGTCTGGAAACCGCGGATCGAGGAGCCGTCGAAGCCGAGACCGTTCTCGAAGATTCCGTCGTTGAGCTCCGAGACCGGGATCGAGAAATGCTGCCAGAGACCGGGCAGATCGATGAACCGCAGGTCCACGATCCTGACACCCTTCTCCTTGGCCATCTTCAGCACGTCCTTCGGGGTCATCCGTCTGCCTCCTTCGTCGGCTCGTCGTGGAGTCGAGGAAAATACGGGGACCGGCGGCTCACCGTCCCGCCGGGCACCCAACGTTAGTGGTTTGGCACGGACCCGTCAAGGCCCCCGTGCCGTCTAGTGGCCGGTGCGCGTGTCGCTGTAGGCCGACGCCCCTCCGAGCGTGTACGCCGTCTCCGAGTGCTGGGACAGATCGAGGCCCGCCGCCTCCTCCTCGTCGGTGACCCGGAGCCCCATGATCCCGTCGAGCACCTTCAGGATCACGGTGGTCATCACGAACCCGAGCACCCACGTGACCAGCACCGCGAGGGCCTGCACGCCGAGCTGCTTGGGGTTGCCGTAGAGGAGACCGTCGCCGCCCGCGTCGTTCACGAGCTTGGTGGCGAAGATCCCGGTGGCGAGGGCGCCCCAGGTGCCGCCCACCCCGTGCACGCCCACCACGTCGAGGGAGTCGTCGTAGCCGAGCTTCGACTTGAGGTTGCACGCCGAGTAGCAGATGATCCCGGCCACCGCGCCGATCACGATCGCGGCCATCGGGGTCACGTAGCCCGCCGCGGGAGTGATCGCGACCAGCCCGGCCACCGCGCCGGAGGCCGCCCCCAGGACGGTCGGCTTGCCGCGCGACGACCACTCGGTGAACATCCAGCCCAGCGCGGCCGCGGCGGCCGCGGTGTTGGTGGTCATGAACGCGTGCGCCGCGAGCCCGTTGGCGGCCAGCGCACTTCCCGCGTTGAAGCCGAACCAGCCGAACCACAGGAGGCTCGCTCCCAGCACCGTGAATGGCAGGTTGTGGGGCGGCATCGGCTGGTGACCGTAGCCCTTGCGCTTGCCGATGACCAGGGCCGCGGCGAGCGCCGAGATCCCGGAGGAGATGTGCACCACGGTGCCGCCCGCGAAGTCGAGCGCCCCCAGGTTGCGGAGCCAGCCGCCGACCCCCCACACCCAGTGGGCCAGCGGGTCGTAGACCACCGTCGCCCAGACCAGGATGAAGACCAGGAACGTCGAGAACTTCTTCCGCTCCGCGAAGGCCCCGGTGATGAGCGCGGGCGTGATCACCGCGAACATCATCTGGAAGAGCATGAACGCGGTGTGCGGGATGGTGGCCGCGTAGTCCGCGTTCGGCGTCGCTCCGACCCCACCGAGCCCGACCCACTCGAGACCGCCGATGATCCCGCCCTTGTCGGGTCCAAAGGCCAGGCTGTAGCCCCAGAGCACCCACTGCACCGAGATCAGGGCCAGGATGATGAAGCTCTGCATCAGCGTGCCGAGCGCGTTCTTCTGCCGGACCATCCCGCCGTAGAACAGGGCGAGGCCGGGGGCGGTCATGAGCAGCACGAGCGCGGTGGACATCAGGACCCAGGCGGTGTCGCCACTGTCGATCTTGGCCGGCGCGGGCGCCGGGGCCGCGGCGGCCGCCGGAGCGGGAGCCGCCGGGGTGGTCTGGGCGAAGGCGGCCGGCACGCTCACGAGCGCGATGGCGCACAGCAAGAGCGTGATCGCGACGGTTCCTGTCCTTCTCATCCCGGCGGTGACCTCCCTGTGGCGGCTCAGAGCGCGCTCTCGTCCCGCTCGCCGGTCCGGATCCGGACCGCCGTGTCCACCGGCTGAATGAAGATCTTCCCGTCGCCGATGTTGCCCGTCTTGGCCGCTCCCGCGACGACCCCGGCCACCTTGTCCGCGAGATTGTCGGGAACCACGACCTCCACCTTGATCTTCGGGAGGAAGTCGACCGTGTACTCTCCGCCGCGATAGAGCTCGGTGTGACCCTTCTGCCGACCGAACCCACGGACCTCAGACACCGTCATGCCGATGACCCCGATTCCGGTCAGGGCCTCCTTCACGTCATCGAGCTTGAAGGGCTTGATGATGGCTTCGATCTTTTTCATGTGAGCCTCCCGGGCGGCCTGTCTGCACTCGTCGTGCCGCTCGACACACGACTCCCGAGGGTCAGCAAATCAAGGGATTGCAGGTGGGATCCCTCGGGGGACGAGGGGGGCGTGCCTACTAACTGGGCAGGGCTCTCGGAAGTGCCTTTCGGCTAGGCAACGGGTCTCGGCGGGCCTTCAGTCTCTCCAGACCGCGTTCGCGTCCTCGACGGCGACCGCGTGCTTGGCCGGAGCCATCGCCTCGACCGAAGAGGCCGGCACCACCGAGCGCAGCGCGGCCCACAGCTCCTTCAGATCCGCCGTCTTCGCGGCCAGTTGGACGCCGGGGATGTGAGGGCGCTCGAACTCGGTGAAGCTTCCGGAGCACACGATGACCTTGGGTCGCGGGCTGCGCCGGCTGAGGCGCTGGAGGAAGTCCACGCCATCCATTCTCGGCATGCGGAGATCCAGCACGATGACGTCCGGACGTACGGCACCCAGCACCGAGAGGGCCTGGTAACCGTCGGTCGCCTCGAACAGGTCGAACTGCCCCTCGAAGGCCATCCGGTACAGCTTCCGCCAGGCGGGATCATCGTCGACGAGCAGTATCCGCGGCATGGTGCACCTCCGAGCGCCTCGGAGACGCAAGAGTGCTGCCAACGCTACGCGCTTTGTTTTCCAGCTAGTTGAATCGCCTGGCTTCATGCCCCGCGGCAAGGGCATGACAGGCTGAGCGGACAGGACGTCTCGAAGCGAACGTCAGGCGCGGCGCTGCGGGATCCCGTGGCGGCGCATCTTCGAGTAGAGCGTGGGGCGGCGCAGGCCCAGCACCTGGGCCGCGGCCTGCTTGTTCCAGCCGGTGGACTCGAGCGCCCGCACGATCGAGACCCGCTCGATCTCCTCGAGCGACCCCGGAGGCGGCGCCGACCCCTCCGGCGAGGCGTTCGCCTGGAGCGGCTCCGGCAGGTCGCTCAGCGCGATCTCCTTGCCCCGGGCCACCAGCACCGCCCGCTCGACCGCGTGCTCCAGCTCGCGGATGTTGCCGGGCCACGAGTACGAGAGCAGCCGCCGGTACGCCTCGGGATCGATGGTGTCGACCTCGCGGCTGTGCTTCAGCCGGAAGCGCTCCAGGAAGGACTTGGCGAGGAGGGGGATATCCCCCGAGCGCTCCCGCAGGGACGGCAGGGTCACGGTCACCGTGTTGATCCGGAAGTAGAGGTCCTGGCGGAGACGCCCGTCGCGCAGGGCCGCCTCGGGCTCCCGGTTCGTCGAGCAGATCAGCCGGAAGTCGACCGGCACCGTCTTGGCGCCGCCGAGCCGGCGGACCGTGCGGTCCTCGAGGACCCGCAGCAGCTTGGCCTGGAGGTCTAGCGGCATCTCGGTGATCTCGTCGAGCAGCAGCGAGCCGCGGTGCGCCTCCTCCAGGAGGCCCGGCTTGTCGGTGGACGCCCCGGTGAAGGCCCCCTTGACGTGACCGAACAGCTCGGACTCGATCAGGTCCTTCGGGAGCGCCGCGCAGTTGATCTTCACCATCGGCCCGTCCACCCGGGTGCTCTTGGCGTGGACCGCGTTTGCGGCCAGCTCCTTGCCGGTCCCGCTCTCGCCCACGATGAGCACGTTGGCGTCGGACGACGCCACCGACTCCAGCATCTCGAAGACCCGCTTGATGGCGGGGGAGGACCCGAGCATCTCCCCGTAGGCGGCCTGCTCGGCGAGCTTGCGCCGCAGATCGGAGGTCTCGGCGAGGAGCCGGCGGCGCTCGAGCGCCTTGCTCACGAGCATCAGCATCTCGTCGGCGTCGAAGGGCTTGGCCACGAAGTAGAAGGCGCCCTGCTTGGTCGCCTCCACCGCCTTCGAGATGGACCCGTGCCCGGTCATGATGATGACCTCGATCGACGGGTCCTTCGCCTTGAGCAGTCGGAGGAGATGCAGACCGTCCCCGTCGGGCAGGATCAGGTCGACGATGGCGAGCGCAAACTCGCGCGTCTCCATGCGGAGCATGGCGCCGACGGTGTTCGCCGCGGTCTCGACGTCGTGCCCTTCGCGCTCGAGAGTCAGGCGGAGATTCTCCGCGATGACCGTCTCGTCGTCGACGACCAGGATGCGAGGCTTCATGGATTCGAGCCTAGCACAGGCGGATTTTTTCCGTGTCACCCACGTGACACTTCGCCCTCGGTGCCGCGAGCTCGCACCCGGCGCCGCGCGAAAAGCCCGCGCCTTGACAGGCCGAAAGCGCGCGAGCAATATGCGGGGCATGCATTTCGGCGTCTCGCTGCCGGGCCGTGGTCCGCTCGCAACACCCGAGATCCTCACCAAGCTGGCCGAGAAGGCGGACGCGCTCCGCTACACCTCGCTCTTCGTGACCGACCACGTGGTCATCCCGACCGCCAACAACTCGACCTACCCCTACTCGCCCAGCGGCCGGTTCGCGACGGACTGGACCAACGGTTACCTGGAGCCCATCGCGATGATGGGCGTGCTGGTCGGCCTGACCTCGCGCATCAAGCTGGGTACCAGCGTACTGGTGGTCCCCTACCGCAACCCGGTGGTGACCGCCAAGATGCTCGCGACGCTCGACGTCATGTCGGGGGGCCGCCTGATCCTGGGCGTCGGGGTGGGCTGGATGCGCGAGGAGTTCGAGGCCGTGCAGGCGGCGCCGTTCGAGGCGCGCGGCCAGGTCACCGACGAGTATCTCCGTCTCATGCGCGTGATGTGGACGAAGGAGCCCGCCGAGTTCACGGGCAAGTACTACCGGCTGCCGTCGGTCAGCGCGCTGCCCAAGCCCCGGCAGGCCGGGGGCATCCCCATCTGGGTGGGTGGGCATACCGACGCCGCCCTGCGGCGCACCGGCGAGCTCGCGGATGCCTGGCACCCCATCGGGATGAGGCCCCCCGCGATGCTGCACCCGCCCGAGTACGCCCAGAAGGTCCAGGCAATCCACGCCTTCGCGCGCAAGGCCGGACGCGATCCCAAGGACATCACGCTCTCGCTGCGGGTGCCGCTCGAGCTCGCGCCGCGGCGCGGAGCCTGGACCGGCGGCGACCAGCCCGGCTTCCGCGGCACCGCCGCGCAGGTGATCCAGCACATCAAGGCCTATCAGGCCCTCGGCGTCTCGCACTTCGTGTTCGACCTGGCCGCGCCCGATCTCCGCGGCCAGCTGAGCCTCATGGAGCGCTTCGTCGAAGAGGTCCGTCCGAAGGTTCTGCGGGCTCCCCGCTGAGCGCCCCGATGCCGTCGACGCTGGCCGCTCCCCTGCCGGGCCCTGTCGCCGGCTTCATCTCGAGCGCCCGGATCGGGCGCCTCGCGACCGCCGACGCGGGCGGCCAGCCGATGGTGGTGCCGATCTGCTACGCCTTCGACGGCACCGCGCTCTACTCCGCGGTGGATGCCAAGCCCAAGACGGCTCCCCCCGAGGGACTCAAGCGCATCCGCAACCTTCGCGAGAATCCGCGCGTCTCAATCGTGATCGACGAGTACCAGGAGGACTGGACGAAGCTCCGTTACGTGATCATCCAGGGTCAGGCCGATCTCCTCACCGACGGTCCTCAGTTCGCCCACGGGGTCGACCTGCTGGTCGCCAAGTACTCCCAGTACCGCGCCCTCGGCCTCGCCCGCGAGCGCGGGCTGATGATCCGCGTGACCCCGAGCCGGGTGTCGGCATGGCAGTACTCGAGCTGACCCCGGTCGATCGAGCGCTGGACCGCGTGGCCGAGGGCCGGGTGCCCTCCGCCGCGGAGGCGACCGCCCTGCTCGACACGCCCGCCCCGCGCCTTCAGACCCTCCTGGACGCGGCGGCGGCGCTGCGCGATCGCGGTCACGGGCGGCGCATCACGTTCTCGGCCAAGGTCTTCATCCCGCTCACCACGCTCTGTCGCGACTATTGCGGCTACTGCACGTTCCGCAAGGATCCGGGGGAGCCCGGGGCCTTCACCATGACGCCGGATCAGGTGCTGGCGCTCGCGCGCGCGGGTGCGCGGCTGGGCGCCAAGGAGGCGCTCTTCTCCCTGGGCGACAAGCCGGAGGCCCTCTTCCCGGAGCACCGGGCGTTCCTGCGCCGCATGGGCCACCGGACCACTCTCGGCTACCTCCGCGATGTCAGCGCGCAAGTGCTCGAGGAGACCGGGATGCTGCCGCACGCCAACCCCGGGCTAATGAGCGAGCGAGACCTGGCCGCCCTGCGCGAGGTCAACGTCAGCATGGGGATCATGCTCGAGAGCACCTCCGAGCGCCTGCTCGCGCCCGGGGCCGCCCACGATCGGGCCCCCGACAAGGTGCCCGCGCGACGGCTCCGGACCATCGCGCGGGCGGGGGCGCTCGGCATCCCCTTCACCACCGGTATCCTGATCGGCATCGGCGAGACTCACGCCGAGCGCGTCGAGTCGCTCCTCGCGATCCGGGATCTGCACGAGCGCCACGGACACATCCAGGAGGTCATCGTCCAGAACTTCCGGGCCAAGCCCACCATCCCGATGCGCGGGTGGCCCGATCCGGGCGCGGAGGACCTGCTGCGTACGGTGGCGGTGGCGCGCCTGCTGCTGGGGCCGGCGATGAACATCCAGGCGCCACCGAATCTGTCCGTCGACGGCTACGAGCGGCTCGCCGCCGCCGGCCTCAACGACTGGGGGGGCGTGTCGCCCCTCACCCCCGATCACATCAATCCCGAGCGTCCCTGGCCCGGCCTGTCCGAGCTGCGGCGCCGCACCGAGTCGGCCGGCCACGAGCTGCGCGAGCGGCTGGCGGTGTATCCGGAGTACGCGACGCGCGACCACTTCCTCGACGCGCGGCTGCGCGAGCGCGTGGCGCGCCTGGTCGATTCCGAGGGCTTCGTGAGACCCGATCTCGAGGTATGGAGACACTGGTGATGGAGAACGAGAACCCGACCCCGATCGCACTCGACTGGGCTTCCTCCGACGTCCGCCGTATCCTCGGCGGTCTCCTCGACGGAGGCGAGCTGTCGGTCGACGACGGCATCCGGCTGACCGAGACCCACGGGCGCGACCTCCAGGCCCTCACCCTGGTCGCGGACGAGATGCGCCACCGCCAGGCGGGCGACGTGGTCACCTACGTCGTCAACCGCAACATCAACTTCACGAACGTGTGCATCAAGCACTGCACCTTCTGTGCGTTCAGCCGCGACCACCGCGAGGAGGAAGGCTACTTCCTCCCCATGGACGAGGTGGTCCGCCGCGCCATCGAGGCGTGGGAGATGGGCGCGACCGAGGTCTGCATCCAGGCCGGCCTTCCCCCGAAGCTCGACGGGAGCTACTACATCGATCTCTGCCGCGCGATCAAGGCGGCGCTGCCCGAGATGCACCTGCACGCCTTCTCGCCGGAAGAGATCCTGTACGGGTCGACCCGTTCCGGGCTGCCGATCCCGGAGTACCTCGCCGAGCTCAAGAAGGCGGGGCTCGGCACGCTCCCCGGCACCTCCGCCGAGGTGCTGGACCAGGACATCCGCGATCTCATCGCGCGCGGTCGCATCACGGTCGAGCAGTGGATCGAGGTGATCACCTCCGCCCACGCCCAGGGCATCCGTACCACCTCCACCATCATGTACGGGCACGTGGAGCAGCCCACCCACTGGATCCGCCACATGGACCTGCTGCGCCGCATCCAGAAGGACACCGGCGGCTTCACCGAGTTCGTGCCCCTGTCCCTGATCCACCAGGAGGCCCCGATGTACCGGCGGGGGCTGGTCCCCGGCGTCCGTCAGGGCGCGACCGGCCTCGAGGTCGTGAAGATGCACGCGCTCGCCCGGCTCTTCCTGGGGCCGCTCTTCCGCAACATCCAGTGCTCGTGGGTGAAGGAAGGCCCGAAGCTCGCCCAGATCCTGCTCGCCGCGGGGGCCAACGACATGGGCGGCACCCTGATCAACGAATCGATCTCCACCTCCGCGGGTGCCTCCTACGGCCAGCTGGTGCCGCCCGCGGAGCTGCGTCGGCTCATCCGGGACGCGGGCCGGCTTCCCGCCCAGCGCTCCACCACCTACGACCTGCTCCGCGTCTACGAGGTGGAGGACGCCGCGGACGACTCCCCGCTCGACCACGTCGAGAACGCCGAGGCCCGCTTCGGCTCGTACCGGATGCTGGCCTCGTCCGGCAAGTTCCGCTTCCTCCATCCCACGCGCGTCCCGGACGCCTGAGCCGGCGAACGGACGCATTCGGCTGTTGAGCGCGCGAGGCGCCTTGAGTAGAATTGGGCCTTGGTTTCACGCGGGACGCGACCATCCTAAGCGGTCGGCCTAGACGGTCCGGCCCTTCCCTCTCACATCCAGCACAACGGAGGAACGCACATGGCGAAATCGATGACGAAGTCCGCCATCATCGCTCACCTGGCCCAGAAGACGGATCTCAGCAAGAAGCAGGTCGTCGACGTGATGGACCAGCTGCTGTCGCTCGCCCAGAAGGAAGCCAAGAACGTATTCGTGCTGCCGAACTTCGGCCGGCTCGTGCTGGCGAATCGCAAGGCGCGGATGGGGCGCAACCCGCAGACCGGAGAGCCCATCAAGATTCCCGCCAAGCGCGTGGTGAAGTTCAGGCTCGCCAAGTCCCTCAAGGACACGGTGCTTGGCAAGAAGTAGCACGGGCCCCGCGCCCGCTTACCGGCCGCTCGCCGCACCATGGGAGTCGGCCCTCGAGCTCTTCCGCTTCGCAGGCGCATGGGCTCCACCGCCGGACGACATCTCCGCCGGCTGGGGCGCCTGGGAAGAGGAGCGGCTCGTGGGAGCTCTCCTGATGGAGCGGGCGGGCGGCGCTGCAATGTTGCACGGTCCGGTCGTGGTCGCCCCGCCCGGCACGCCCGCCGAGGACGTGCTGGGTGTGGCCACCGACCTCACCGCCGAGGCGCTGGCCCTCGCGGCTCCCGGCGGCATCGAAACCATCTTCGCGCGCCCTCAGAGCCTGGACCGGGTCTGGGTGCGCACCGGCTTCATCCCGGTTCCGGAAGCGGAGCTGCCTCGCCCGCTTCGTGGCCGGCCCGGCCTCGGCCTCTTCGGCTGGCGGGGCGGCACCGCGCTCTGGAGCACCGCCGGTCGCGGCGGCTCCCGCTCCGCCCTCGCCCGCGGCGAACACTGACGGGCGGAGCCGCGGCATGAAGATCACCGCGCTCGCGGGCGGCACCGGCGCCGCCAAGCTGCTCCGCGGTCTCGGCCGCGTCCTGGATCCGCGCGACCTCACCGTCATCGTCAACACGGGAGACGACACCGAGATCTGGGGCCTGCACGTGTCGCCGGACCTCGACACCGTCTGCTACACCCTGGGTGGCGTCATCGACGAGCACAAGGGCTGGGGCCTCACCGACGAGACCTTCCACGCCCTCGACCAGATCGCGCGCTACGGTGAGCCGGTCTGGTTCAATCTGGGGGACCGCGATCTGGCGACCCACCTCCACCGCAGCCGCCTTCTCCGCGAGGGCCGCTCCCTCACCCAGATCACGCGGGCGATCGCCCAGGCCCTGGGAGTGGCCGCGACGGTGCTCCCCATGTCCGATCAGCCGGTGCGCACCCGGATCCTCGGACCCGACGGCTGGCTCGCGTTCCAGGAGTACTTCGTGCGCGAGAAGGCCCAGGTCGAGGTGCGCGCGGTGAACTACGCGGGGGCGCCGGCCGCTCGCCCCGCCCCCGGCGTCCTGGACGCGATCCGCACCGCCGACGCGGTCCTGCTGTGCCCCTCGAACCCGATCACCTCCATCGGCCCGATCCTGGCCGTTCCCGGGCTCGTCGAGGCGCTGCAGTCCACCGAGGCGATCGTGGCCGCGGTCAGCCCGATCGTGGGCGGCGACGCGGTGTCGGGTCCCGCCGGCCGGCTCATGGCCGCCGCCGGCCTGCCCGTCTCGGCCACCGGCGTGGCGCGCGCCTATGGCGGCTGGCTCGACCTGCTGGTCTTCGACGAGCAGGACCGGACGCTCGCCCCGGAAATTCGCACCGCCGGAGCGGCCCCGGTCGTGGCCCCCACCATGATGTCGAGTCGCGACGCCGAGGTGACGCTGGCTCGACACGTGGTCGCCGCGCTCGAGGCGGCGCGGGCCGCGCGATGAGCGTGATCGCGGCGGTGCCGGTCAAGGACCTCGTGAACGCCAAGCAGCGGCTCGTGCCCGCCCTCTCGCCCGCCGAGCGGCGCGAGCTGGCGCGCGCCATGCTGGGCGACGTGCTCGAAGCGCTGGTGGCGGCGCTCCCCGGCTCCGTGGTGGTGATCACCACGGACGCGGAGGTCCAGGCCCTCACCCGCGCCGCGGGCGCCGAGTGCTGGATCGAGAGCACGAACCGGGGCCACACCGCGGCGGTGGCCTTCGCCCAGCAGCAGGCCACCTCGCGCGGCCTCCCGCGCTTCCTCACGATCCCCGGCGACGTCCCCTGCGTCACCGCCGACGAGGTGGCCACGCTCTGTGGCGCGCTCGACGAGACACCCGGGGTCGTCTTCGTGCCGTCGCGGTCTGGCCTCGGCACCAACGCCGCGCTGCTCGCCCCGCCGGGCGCCATGCCCCTCACCTTCGGCGAGCCGTCGTTCGCCAATCACCTCGCCGCGGCCCGCGCCGCCGGGCTCGCCCCGCGCGTGCTCGAGCTCCCCGGGATCGGGCTCGACGTCGACGCGCCGGACGATCTCCCGGTCCTCCTCGAGCGGGGCCCCCGCACCCGGAGCGCCCGTCTGCTCCGGGGCTTCCCCTCCACCGCGCCGCGCGCGGGCGCCCACTAGCATGCCCACCCGCTACGAGGTGATCGCGGTCGAAGGCCTTCCGGAGATCCGGCGCGGCGACGAGCTGGCCCCGCTCATCCTGGAGGCCGCGCGCCGCCAGGGCACCCCGATCCAGGACCGCGACCTCCTGGTGGTGAGCCAGAAGATCGTGTCCAAGACCGAGGGCCGCGTCGTCCGGCTCGCCGACGTCTCGGTGTCGGACGAGGCCCGGGCGGTCGCCGACGAGATCGGCCGCGACCCGCGCCTGGTCCAGGTCATCCTCGGCGAGAGCCGTCGCATCGTGCGAAAGGCCAAGGACGTGTTGATCGTCGAGACGCGCCACGGCTTCGTGTGCGCGAACGCGGGCGTGGACCAATCGAACGTCGACGCCGACACCGCCTGCCTCCTGCCCGAGGACTCCGACCGCTCGGCGGGCGCGCTCCGCGCCCACCTGCGCACGCTCACCGGTCACGAGCTCGCGATCATCGTCGCGGACACCTTCGGGCGGCCGTGGCGCGAGGGGCTCGTCAACGTCGCGGTCGGCCTCGCCGGGCTCGAGCCGATCGTCAGCTATCTCGGGCAGCGGGACCCGGGCGGCCACGTGCTCCAGGCCACCATCCTGGCCCTGGCCGACGAGCTGGCCGGGGCCGCCGAGCCGGTGATGGGCAAGCTCGACCGGGTGCCGGTGGCCATCATTCGCGGGCTCGACTGGCCGCGCGGCGACGGCTCGAGCCGCGCCCTGCTGCGCGATCCCGCGCGCGACCTCTTCCGTTAATCCAGACCCAAGGAGAGCACATGCGGATCGGCATCGTCGGCGGTACCGGCAAGGAAGGCGTGGGGCTCGGGCTCAGGTGGGCCCAGGCCGGGCACGAGGTGATCATCGGGTCGCGTGACGCGGAGCGCGCCCGCGCCAAGGCCGCCGAGCTCCAGGGACCGGGGCGTCGGGTGGACGGCAAGTCCAATCGCGACGCGGCCGCGGCCGCGGAGGTCGTCGTGCTCACGGTGCCGGCCACCGGGCTCTCGGCCACGCTGCCCGAGCTGCGCGAGGCCTGTCGCGGCAAGGTGGTGGTCAGCACGGTGGTCCCGCTCACCTTCGGCGGCGGCCGGCTCTTCACCCCGCCTCCGCAGGGCTCGGCGGCGGAGGAAGCCCAGGAGATCCTCGGCGCGGAGGTCCGGGTCGTCGCCGCCTTCCACCACATCGCGGCGCACGAGCTCTCTGCCGGCGATCACGCCATCGCGTGCGACCTGCTGCTCTGCGGCGGCGACGCGGAGGCCAAGAAGCTCGTCTCCGACCTGGGCGCGTCGATGGGGCTCCGGCCGGTGGACGTGGGAGCCCTCACCAACGCGGGGCCCATCGAGGGCATCACCGCGGTGCTCGCGACCATCAACCGGCGCTACAAGCTCAAGAACTCCGGCATCACGATCACCGGGCTGCCCTGAGGACCTGGTCATGGCCCCGGACGCCTCCGACAGTCCCGTCACCGTCTCCGTCGACGCCCTGACCGCCTTCATCGTCTCGGTGCTCGAGGCGCTCAAGATGTCGCGCCGCAACGCGACCCTGACCGCCGATCTCATGGTCCGCACCGACCTGCGCGGGGTGGACTCGCACGGCATCGGCATGCTGCCCCGGTACGTCGAGTGGACCCGCGCCGGGTTCGTGCATCCGTGGGCGGATCCCACGGTGGCCCGCGACGACCTCGCCACCGCCCTGGTGGACGGCCAGAAGGGTCTCGGCCATCCGGCCTCGGTCATGGCCATGGAGCTCGCCATCGCCAAGGCCGCCACCTACGGGGTCGGGGTCGTGGCGGTCCGCAACTCGAACCACTTCGGGGCCTGCGCGAACTACTCGATGATGGCGCTCGAGCGTGGGATGATCGGCCTCGCGGTGACCAACTCTCCGTTCGTGGCGATGGTCCCGACGTTCGCGAAGAAGCCCATGATGGGGACCAACCCGCTGAGCTTCGCGGCCCCCGCCGCGCGCCACACCCCGTTCGTCCTCGACATGGCGACCACCACCGTCGCGGTGGGCAAGCTCACGATCGCCTCCCGCTGGAGCAAGCCGATCCCGGAGGGCTGGGGCCTCGACGCGGAAGGGCATCCCACCACCAGCGCGAAGGACGTGCTGGCCTCGCGCCTGCTCTCCCCGCTCGGCGGCAGCCGCGAGCTGGGCAGCCACAAGGGCTACGGGCTCGGGGTGATGGTGGACATCCTGTCCGGGGTGCTCTCGGGCGGGGTCTACGGCGACGTGCTCGACCGGACCGGCGCGCGCGGTCGGAAGGAATCCAACACCGGTCACTGCTTCGCGGCGATCGACGTGAAGCGCTTCCGGCCGCTCGAAGACTTCACCGGGGCGATGGACGACATGCTGCAGGCCCTCAACGACACCCAGCGCGCCGACGGCCAGGAGCGCGTCTACACCGCGGGCGAGCCCGAGGCCGAGACCGAGCGACAGCGGCGCCTCCACGGGATTCCGGTCGCCCCCGCGCTGGTCCGCCAGTGCAACGAGTTCGCCGCCGACCTCGGGGTGACGCGCCTCGCCTAGCGCCTAGCCACCGAGGATCGCGCGCAGCACGCGCTCGGTGTCGCTCAGGTCCTCGAAGAAGTGATCCGGCCCGTCCGCGAGCAGCGCCTCCCGCGGATACTGGCCGGTGGCGACCGCCACCGCGACCGCCCCGCAGGCCCGCGCACAGTCGACGTCGTGCGGGGTGTCCCCGATCACCACCAGGTCGGCGGGCGGGAACTCGCGGCCGAGCAGGGCGTGCGCGCGGCGCGCGGCCAGGGACGGCAGATGGCGGCGGTCCATGTGATCCGAGCCGTAAGCGCCCACCCGGAAGCTCGGCCAGAGGCCGGTCGGCAGGAGCTTGATGCGGGCCCCCTCCTCGATGTTGCCGGTCACCAGCCCCAGCACCGCCTCGGAGGATCGGGCGAGATGCTCCACCACCGTGGCGACGCCGGGGAGGGTGACCACCCCCTGCCCATCGCCGATCTCGGCGATCAGCCCGCCCACGTAGGCCTCGAAGAAATCGTCCAGCCGCTCGCGCACTCGCGCCGCCTCCCAGCCTTCCGCCCCCATGACGTCGTGCACGATGCGGGTGTCGGTGCGCCCGCGGAGATCGTAGGTGTCGATCCCGCCCGCCGTCCCGAAGACCCGCTCGAAGGCCAATCGCATCGCGCGACGCCCGGCTCCCCGCGAGGTGATCAGGGTGCCGTCGATGTCGAACAGGACCAGCTTCACGCGCGGGTCGGTCGGGCGGCTAGGTGTGCAGCGGAGCGGCCAGCGCGCGCAGGCGCGCCACGATGGGCGGCAGGCGCTCCAGCACCGCGTCCACGTCGGCCGCGGTGTTCCAGCGACCGAGGGTGAAGCAGAGGGACCCGTCCGCCTCCTCGGCGGGGCAGCCGATGGCGCGCAGCACGTGCGACGTCGTCTGGGTGAGCGACGCGCAGGCCGAGCCCGAGGAGGCCGCGATGCCGGCCACGTCCAGGTCGAGCAGGACGCCGTCGGCCTTCACGCCACGAAGGACCAGGCTCAGGTGGTGAGGGAGCCGCGCGCCTCGTGAGCCGGTGAGCCGGCAATCGGGAATGGTCTCGAGCAGCCCGCTCAGCAGCCGGTCGCGCAGGGCCGCGAGCCGGGCGGCCTCCTGGTGCGCGCCCTCCACCCGCATCAGCTCCGCGGCCACCCCGAAGCCGACCATGCCGGGCAGGTTCTCGGTGCCGGAGCGGTAGCCGCCCTCCTGGCCGCCCCCCAGCACCTGAGGGTGGACGCGCACGCCGGGACGCACCCACAGCGCACCGCTCCCGGGCGGGCCGTAGAGATCGTTCCCGGAGATGGTGAGCAGATCGATCCCCATCGTCTCGACGTTGAGCGGCACGCGCCCCAGCGCCCCGACCCCGTCCACGTGGAGCGGCACGCCCGCCTCGCGGGTGATCCGGCCGATCTCCTTGAGCGGCTGCACCGTCCCGATCTCCGGGTTCGCGGCCGCGATGGAGACGAGGGCCGTATCCGGGGTCAGGACCGCGCGCAGCATGCCGGGATCGACGCGCCCGTCCCCGTCCACCGGCAGGGCGCAGAGAACGGCGCCGGCCTTCTCGAGGTCGCGGCACGCGTTGATCACCGAGATGTGCTCGACCGCGGAGAGCACCACGCGCGTGGCGCCGGCGCGCGCGCGCAGCGCCACGCCCTTGATGGCCAGATTGTTCGCCTCGGTGGCCCCGGAGGTGAACACGATCCCGCCCGCGGCGCCGCCGCAGAGGCGCGCCACCTTCACCCGCGCGGCGTCGAGGGACTCGCGCGCCTCCGCGCCGAGCGAGTGGCGCGCGGAGGGATTGCCGATGCCCGCCTCGAGAAACGGCCGCATCACCGCGAGGACCCGCGGATCGACGGGCGCGAAGCCCGCGTAGTCGAGATAGACGCGCTCGGGCTCGACCGCCTCGGGCGCCACCGTGGCTACCGCGTCTTCCGGACCACGAAGCGGTAGACGATCCCGCTCCGGGTGACCTCGAGCAGATCGTGGCCGGTGTTCCGGGCCCAGCTCCGCATGTCGGGCTCCGAGGCCGGATCGTCCGACAGCATCTCGAGGAGCTCCCCTACCCCCATCTGCGTGATGGCCTCGCGGGTCTTGACGATGGGCATCGGACAGAACAGGCCGGTGCAGTCAATCTGCCTGTCAGGATTGACGAGTTTGGGCTCCAGGACCATCGGAGCCTACCGTACCCCACCCATCGTCACCCCGTCAAGGAAGGGGCCGGGGACGTTCCGGCCGAGGGGGCGCGAAATTCCCGCACCGCCCAGCCCCGACGCCGATATCCTGGAGGCGGCTAGATATGCCCAAGCGCCCGACGGCTCCGGATACCCCCGCCGCACGCCGCATCAAGCGCAAGATCCTGATCGCCATCACCCTCACCGCGTTCCTGCCGATGCTGGTGGTCGCGTACCTGGTCTACTCCTACGCGTTCCCGCTCCTCGACGTGCAGACCCAGGAGCGCGATCTCCCGTGGATGCTCGTCATGATCTGCGGCACCGGGCTCCTGATGGCCTCCGGCAGCTTCATGCTCTGGGACCTGGCCACCTCGGTGGTGCGGCACGCCGACACGAATACCGGCAGCCGCCCGGTGACCAAGCCCGGCACCCCGGCCCCGGTGGCGAGCCCGGAGACCGCGGCGGTCCAGCAGTACGTGCAGCAGAGCGACGAGGTGGACTCCCTCATGCAGTCCTTCTCGCGCATGCTGGTCACCATCGAGCAGCAGGCCGCCGACGTCAACGAGTACGCGCGCCGGCTCGACACCGCCTACAAGGATCTCGAGTCCACGAGCGCCCAGCTCAAGGAGTTCTCGTTCAAGGACGAGGTCACCGGCCTCTACAACCGCCGCTTCTTCTCCATCCGGCTCGAGGAAGAGGTCTCCCGCTATCGCCGCTTCAACCATCCGGTCTCGGTGGTCCTGCTCGATCTGGACGGCTTCAAGGCGGTCAACGACGATCTCGGACACGGGGCCGGCGACGAGACGCTGCGGGCGATGGCCGACATCCTCCTCAAGCAGTCCCGCGGCATCAACGTCATCTGCCGCTACGGCGGGGACGAGTTCGCGGTGCTGCTGGTCGAGACCTCGAAGAGCGGGGCCCGGCTCTACGCCGACCGCATCCGCTACGTGCTCTCCACCTGGGCCTTCGCCCACGGTCGCCGGGTGACCGCGAGCTTCGGCATCGCGTCCTTGCCCGAGGACGTGGCCCCCGCCGCCGACGAGCTGATCCGCGCCGCCGACGAGGCGCTCTACGCGGCGAAGCGAGCCGGCAAGAACCGCGTCTCCGTCCACGAGGACATCGGCGCCGCCCCCGGAGTCCGGCCCGGAGCGTGACCGTGACTGGCACGACCGCAGCGCCTATCGGAGCCGGTAGCCGGCGCGTCCTCATCGTCGACGACGAGCTCGACATCCGCGCCACGCTCCGGGCCGCCTTCGGCTCCGCCGGCTACGAGTGCCGCATCGCGGGCAACGGGCACGAAGCGGCGGTGCTGTACGACACCGAGCGGGCCCCGCTCACGATCACCGACCTCAAGATGCCGGTGATGGACGGCCTCGAGCTCCTCCGGCACGTCCGGGCCCGAGACGCCGACGCGGCGGTCATCATGCTCACCGGCGCCGGCGACGTCGCGGTGGCGGTGGAGAGCCTCAAGCAGGGCGCGAGCGACTTCATCCTGAAGCCGGTCGACCTCGACCAGATCCTGCTCTCCGCCGAGCGCGCGCTCGAGCGCCGGCAGCTCCTGATCGAGCACCGCGAGCACCACGTCCTCCTCGAGTACCGGGTGGCGGAGGCCACCCGCGAGCTGGCCGCCGCCCTCGGGGAGCTGCAGCGGACCTACCTGGCGACCCTCGAGGCCCTGGGCTCCGCGCTCGCCACCCGGGAGGTGGGCACCGAGCTCCACTCCCGGCGCGTGCACGCCTACTCGATCGCGCTCGCCCGGGCACACCGCCTGCCGGAGGAAGACCTGGAGGCGCTCGGCCGCGGCGTCCTCCTGCACGACATCGGCAAGATCGGCATCTCGGATTCGATCCTCCTCAAGCCGGGCCCGCTGACTCCCGAGGAGTGGCAGGTGATGCGGCGGCACCCAGAGGTCGGCCGGCAGCTCCTCGAGCGGATCCCGTTCCTGCGCAACGCGATCCCGGTCGTGTACCACCATCACGAGCGATGGGACGGCACCGGCTACCCGATGGGCCTGGCCGGGCCCGCGATCCCGCTGGGCGCTCGGATCTTCGCGGTGGCCGACGCATTCGACGCGCTCACCTACGACCGCCCCTACTCGAAGGCCATCCCCATGGAGGCCGCCCGGGAGCGGATCCGGATCGCGGCGGGGACCCACTTCGATCCCGACGTGGTGGCCACGTTCCTCGCGATGCCTCTCGCGATCTTCGAGATGGCCCGCGCCCGCTCGCTCGACCTCCCGATCGCCTAGCCGACCTCCTGCCCGCGCCGGCCGTGAGAGGCGTATCCTATCGCGGCCCCGCGACGAGGGTCGAGCGGCCGGCCGGCCCCGCACCGGGGCTGGCCAGATGGTCCTTGATCCGCAGCAACGGTCGTTCGAGCAGATAGAACGAGACGGTGGCTGCCACGAAGGCCGCCACGAATCGCACAGCCATAAGTCCGACCCCAGTCACTCCAACTTTCCCCATGCGAGTAGGATTGAGCATCCCGAAGAAGATCGGGTCGTGCCAGAGATAGAGGCCATAGGAGATTCGGCCGACCCAGACCATCGGCCGGTTCGCGAGGATGAGATCGGACAGGCGCGATGGGCAGTAAATTAGGTGTACCAGAAGGACGGCCACCGAGGCACATGCGATCACCCCGAGACCGAAATACGTCAGCTGCGATTCCTCGGTGGCGTTGGCAATCAGCACCACCAGGACCACCGCCGCCGCGGCGGCGGCCAGCCGGATCATCTTCAGTGCGCGCTCACTTCGAGGGATGACGTTCCACGAAGCGAGGAACGCGACCAGACAGCCCAACAGAAGCGAATCGAACCGGGTATCGAGCCCGTAGTAAAGGCGCTTGACCGACACGGGTCCCTCCCACAGATCCACGCGCAGCACGGTCGGGACCGCGATCGCCACGAGGACCACCAGCAGGATCACGCGCCGGCGGACTCCCAGTCGAAGGAGACCCACCAACAGGAGCGGCCAGATGACGTAGAACTGCTCCTCGATGGTCAGGGACCACGTGTGGCCGAAAAATTCGACATCTCCGCCGAACGCGCGAACCCAGTTCGTTGCGTAGGCCGCCGCGACCATCGCGTCCCACCACGGCCGCTGGGACGAGTAGAACACCCCCGGCACCAGCAGGATCACCGCCATCAAGACGAAAAGGGCCGGCAGCAGCCGGAGTGCGCGCCGCGCGTAGAATGATCCCAAGGCTATCGAGCCCTTCTGGTCCCATTCCTTCAACAGCAGAGCGGTGATCAGAAAGCCACTGAGTACGAAGAACACGTCTACCCCCAAGAACCCTCCGCTCGGCCGAGGAGCGCTCGCACGTGAAAGGGTTGCATGGAAGAACATCACGCTCAGAATGGCCAACCCCCGAAGACCGTCGAGGGCCGCAATATGAGAGAGGAGAGGCGATCCCGGCGTCGATTGCATGAGTTCTCCAGAAGCAGTTGCGGCATTCCTCGTGACGAGGCCCAGAAGGCTACCTGCTCGCGAGAGTGGCGTCAAGGGCGCCCGAAGAAGTAGATTCCGCCGCACCACGCTCCGCCGGCAACGCGGTCCGGGGCAACCGCCGCGCGAGGGCGCGATTCGGCGCAGCCTACCCGCGAAGTTGACCGCAGCGGACCACGCGGGCTAGCATTGCGCCCGTGAACCTGCTCGAGAATGGTCTCCTGCGGTGGGTCCGTGGTCAGCCAATTGCGGTAAGTTCGGCGGGATTCGCCGGGCCGGTCATCCTTTTCCTCACCGGTCTCGCGGCGGCGACGGCGGCGGGCCGAGGTAGTATCGGCCTGACTCCGTTGAGCTATAGCTACGCCCATGAAACCTTGCTCATGGCTTCCGGGCGCATGCGAGACGCCCTCACCCAGTATGTGCTGTGGCCGCCCGGCTATTCGTTGATCGCGGTCCCTATTGTTTGGCTCGGTGTCTCGCCGATCAGGGCCACCTGGCTCATCTCCGTCGCGGCCTTTGGAATGACGGTTTGCCTCACCTTTCTGCTTGGCCGGCGCTTGACGAGTACGACCGGTGGGATCCTGGCCGCCTTGCTCGTTCTCTTCAACCCCGAGATGCTGGATCGCGCCAACATTGCGATGAGCGAGATGCTTCTCGCGGCAAGCATCCTCGCAGCTCTCCTGGCCCTCGACGCCGTCTACGTGGCGTGGAGCCAGCCGGACTCGACGTTCTATGCTGCTCTGGCGGTCGGCGCCGGTCTTCTTCTCGGCTGGCCAGTCTCCGTGCGCTATATCGGAATTCTCGTCTCGCTCCTGGCCCTCGGCGTCCTCGTCGCCATGCTGGCCGCCGCCCCCTCCCGATGGCGGCTCATCGTGGGCGCCCTCAGCGTGACCATGTTGATGCTGGCCCTCATTCCGCTCCGAAACGTCCTCGCGACCGGCGGAGTCACTGGCCATCCCGTCGGAGGCCTCCCCGCCGATACCTTCGCATCCGCCTTCAGTGGAGCTCTGCAGGGGCTCCGCACGCTGTGGTCGTTTTTCGCCGAGCGGTTCCGCCGGGACCTGGTGGACGCCGCCACCGCGCTGGGCTTGGTCGGGCTGTGCATCTGGGGCGTTTCGCGATTCCGTCGCCTCGCAGTGGGCTCTCTCCCGCTCGTTTACATCACCGCTCTGTGTTACGTCGCTTCCCATACCCGCATCGACAAAATGAACGACCGCTTCATCATGCCCATCCTTCCGGTCTTTGTGATCGCTCTCGTGGGAGCGGTCTTCAGCCTGATCGACCTCGTGCGAGGCTGGCCCTCGCGCTCCGGGCATCGCGCGGCGCGATGGGCGGTCGTGGCACTTGTCATACCGATCGCGGGGGTCGGTGCACTCGCCGCTGCTCGTGGCGTGGCTCTGGTGGGGAAAGGGCACACGCCAGAGTCGGACTTCTCGCCGCAGACGGTGCGCCACATCAGGGATCATGTGCCGCCCGGCACGATGCTGGCCGCGAACCAGATGCAGCTATGGGCCTTCACGCTCGACTACGGCTTTCTCATGATCCCTTGGGATCAGCCCCTGGACAACTGGCCGCGAGACTACGGCATCAGCCCGTGGACGCGGCTCGAGGCGCTGAAGGTGTTCGTGGAGAAGGATGTGAGGTACGTCGTACTCTTTTTCGGACCGACGCACGGCGAGCGTGTCCTGACGAGGTACAGCCCAGGGCCGTACGTGGGTTCAGTCTCTTCTGACGGAGCCTCTTCCCGAGGTCGCGGGCGTGACGCGGCTGTCCGATGGTGTCGTCGTGACCCTCGCCGACCGAGAGCACTTGCGAGAGCTTCTCGCGAAGGAGCCGCCATCGGGTGCGAGGCCTCGGCAATGAGTCGGCGGACATCCATCGCTCCGCGTCCGGCCGCACCCTCCTCGCTGGAGAGATCGAGCTAGTCGATCGAGGAGCCCTCGGGAGCGCATCGGACCAGCGCGGAGATCTGGCGCTGGGTCATGCGGCCAAGGTCGGTCATCGCACCGGCGTGTGCTCGATGTGCTCCAGGAGCTGCCGGGCCCGCGCGGCCGCGACCGCCAGGTCCTCCGCCGCGATGCCCTCCTCGCGCGCCCGCCCGACGTGAGCCGCGAGCCGCTGAGCCTGCTCGAGCGCGGCGGGCCGGTCCCCGTCGCCCAGCAGCTGCGGGATCAGCTCCAGGCGCTGGCCCGCCATGTCCTCGAGCGTGCGGGCCAGCAGATCCCGCGCGAGCGCGCGCCGGCGGTCGTCGAGACCGGGCACCGCGAGGGCCTGGAACAGCGCCTCGACGGCGGCGTCGAACTCCCCCGCGCGCCACCGTCGCAGTCCGAGACGAGTCTGGCCACGCCAGAGCCGGCGGCCCGCCCGGCCCCGCGCCGCCGGGGAGAGCCCGGCCGCGGGCTCCGAGTCGAGGAGCAGGCCCGCCGTCTCGAGCGCGCCGCCGAGCGGCGTCTCGTCGCCCACCCCGCGCCGCAGCGCCCGGCGCAGCCGCCAGAGCTCGCGCGCGGTGGCGGTGGAGCAGACTTCGAGCAGGAAGCCGACGCTCTCCGGGCGGGCATCGCGGGCGGCGAGCGCCGACTCCACCACCCGCCGGGCCTCGGCCCACTCGCGACCGCGCATCAGGGCCGCGGCGCGATCTCGCCATTCGGGCGCGTCTTCCTCCGTGGCGGGCTCGCTGACGGACTCGGTGGCGGGCGGCGAGGCGATCCGCGGGGCTTCCACCGCCCTGGGGCGCCCGGCGGCGGGCCGCCGGGCGAGCGCCGGGCGCTCCGTGCGAGGCGGCTCGGACGCGGCCCGCGGGGCCGGCGGCCGGCGGGCCAATTCGCGTCGGCGGGCGCGGAGCCGGGCGCGCGCGTCGCCCTCGAGCGCGTCCGCGAGCCCCAGGAACAGCAGCACGATCGCCACGCCGGCGAGCAGCGCGAGAAGGGCCTCCTCGACGGTCACGCCCTGCCCCGGGAGCATCCGACCGGCATCATGCGGCTCACCGTACCATGACCCCCCGGCATTCCACGAGCATTTGCCGGGTCGCGAGCCGCCTTTGAGTTCGCGTGGCGCGCCGCGGTATGATGCGAGCAGCGACCGATTTGCAAATCTTCGCTGGACCCGAGGAGACCGCATGCGCCGCGTGGCCGTCATCGGAGTGGGTGTCACCAAGTTTGGCAAGCACGATCGCACCAGCGCCGAGCTGTTCGCGCAGGCCGGCGCCGACGCCATCCTCGACGCGGGCATCGCGCCGAGCGCGATCCAGGCCCTCTACTTCGGCAACGTCACCGGCGGGGAGACCGAGCGGCAGCTGCACATGGCCCCGCTGGCCGCCACGCTGCTCGGCCTGCCCAATGTTCCTACCACCCGCTTCGAGAACGCTTGCGCGACCAGCCACGTCGCGTTCCGGCACGCGGTCATGGAGATCGCGAGCGGGGTGTCGGACGTGATCCTGGTCGGCGGTGCGGAGCGGGTCCTCAACGTGCCGACCGAGTCCGCGACCGAGTTCTTCGCCTACTGCTCGGATGCCTCCCTGGAGCAGCCCGCGGGACTCACCTTCCCGGGCGTCTTCGCCCTGATCGCGCGCGCTCACATGGACAAGTACGGCACCACCGAGGAGCAGATGGCCCACGTGGCGGTCAAGAACCACCGCCACGGCACCCTCAATCCCAAGGCCCAGTTCCAGAAGGAGATCTCGCTCGAGACGGTGCTCAAGAGCGCCTACGTCGCCGATCCCCTCAAGCTCTACGACTGCTGCCCGTTCACCGACGGGGGTGCGGCGCTCGTGCTGGCCTCCGAAGAGGTCGCGCGCCGGCACCGGCGGCCGATCTGGGTCCTGGGCACGCACGCGGCGAGCGACACCATGTTCGTGCAGGAAAAGCGCGACCTCTCGCGCGTCACCGCCACCGAGCGGGCCGCGCAGGGGGCCTACCGGCAGGCGGGCAAGACTCCCGCCGACGTCGACGTGGTGGAGCTGCACGACTGCTTCACGATCGCCGAGATCGTGGCCACCGAGGGCCTCGGCTTCTTCGAGCCCGGCACCGGCGGCCTCGCGGCCGAGAAGGGCTGGACCAGCCTCGGAGGCAAGCTCCCGGTCAACCCGTCCGGCGGCCTCAAGGCCAAGGGGCATCCGATCGGCGCGACCGGGGCCGCCCAGATCGCCGAGATCGTCACCCAGCTCCGCGGCGAGGCCGGCAAGCGGCAGGTCGACGGGGCGTCCACCGGGCTCACCCACACGCTGGGCGGGAACACCGCGACCGTCCTGGTGAGCCTGTTCGGCCGTGACTGAGCGCGTGATCCACCTGAAGGACTTCTTCGAGGAGGCCCGCGCCGGGCACCTGACCGGCATCCGCTGCGCACGGTGCGGCGCCCTCGCGATTCCGCCCAAGGAGTTCTGCGAGCAGGGCCACCCGCGCGAATGGCAGCCGGTCGCTCTCGAAGGCGCCGGCACCGTGGTCTCGTTCACCGTGATCCGCGTCGCCCCGCGCGGCCGGAGCGGCGAGGTTCCCTACGCGGTCGCGGTGGTGCGGCTCACGGAGGGCGTCTCCCTCCTGGGCCGGGTCGTCGATATCCCGTTCGACACCCTCAAGGCGGGCCTGCCCGTCCGCTTCCGCCCGCTCGAGATCGACGGCCGGACCATGATCGGCTTCGGCCCCGCCTAGACGGACCGCCCGTCCCGGTAGTCGCGGAAGAACGCGCGCACGTCCTCGACGAACTCGGCCGGGCGCTCGTAGGCCAGGAAGTGCCCGCCGACCGTGAGATCGGTCCGCCTCACACAGTGGTAGACGCGCTGCACCCAGTGGTCGGGCGGCGCGGGGAAGAGATCGTGCGGGCTCGCCAGGAAGGCGGTCGGCACGCCGACGAACTCGCCGCGCGCGAGGCGCATGCCGTCGAGCCGCCGGGCCGCGGTGTAGAGCCAGCTCGCGGTGTTCGCGCTGCCGGTCACCCAGTAGATCATCACGTCGGTGAGGATCTGCTCCATCGTGAAGGGTGGGCCATCGGGGCCCGGCGCGCTCCAGCCGTGGAACTTCTCCGCGATCCACGCGGCGAGCCCGACCGGCGAGTCGGTCAGCGCGTAGGCCAGCGTCTGGGGCTTCGTGCCCTGGATGGCCTGGTAGCCGGTCTCGCGCGCGAGCCGGGCGCGTGTGCGCGCGACCCACGCTTCCTCTTCCGCGCTGAGCGGCGCGCTACCCTCGCCCAGGTACGGGCGCAGGCCCATGATGTTGAGGTGGATGGCCGCCACGTGGGAGGGCGCGTCGACTCCGAGCCACGACGTCACGAGCCCGCCCCAGTCGCCGCCCTGCGCGACGTACCGCGGACGGCCAAGCACGGAGGTCATCAGCTCGTCCCAGACTTGCGCGATGTCACGGGGGCTGATCGGGGCCGGTGGCGCGGAGGACCAGCCGTAGCCGGGCAGGCTCGGCACCACCACGTCGAAGGCGTCCTCGATCCGTCCACCGAAGCGCTCCGGATGGGCGAGCGGCTCCACCACCGCCTCGAACTCCACGAACGAGCCGGGCCAGCCGTGGGTGAGCACGAGCGGAAGGGGCGCGGGCCCGCTGCCCGGCTCGTAGACCACGTGCACGCGGTAGCTCCCGACCGAGGCCATGAACTGCGGCAGGCGGTTCAGGCGGGCCTCGACCGCCCGCCAGTCGTAGTCGGTACGCCAGTAGTCGACGAGCCGTTGCAGGTAGCCGGGCTCGATCCCGTAGTCCCAGCCCGCATCCGCCGGTGCGCCGGGCAGCCGGGCCCGGGCGAGCCGCTCCGCCAGGTCGTCCAGGACGTGCGCGGGAACCTCGATCCGGAACGGGACGAGTCCGGGCGGCGCCGGTCTCACTCGCTCCCGCCCGCGAGGGCGATCTTGATCCGCCGGTTGTGCCGGCCCTTGTTGTCGATCTTGAGGATCCGCACCGGCCGCGAGGCGCCGGTGGAGGGCAGATGGGTGCCGCCGCACGCCTGCCGATCGAGCCCCACGATCTCCACCACCCGCACCGTCCCGTCGGAGGCGGGCGGCGGCGCCACCGACCGGTTGCGGATGAGTCCCCGCGCCGCGAGCGCGTCGGCCTCCGCCACGTAGGCGTAGCGCAGCGGGAGATCTTGCCGGATCACCTCGTTGATCTCGGGCTCGAGCGCTCGCAGGCGGTCGTTGTCCGCGTCCGGCAGGTCGAAGTCCATGCGCGCGGTGCCGTCCTCGTTGAGCTGGGCGCCGGTGACGAGGGCGCCCTCGAAGCGCTGGAAGACGAGCGCGTTGAGCACGTGGGTGTCGGTGTGGAGCTGGGCCATCATCGACCGGAACGCGGGATCCACCGCCGCCTGCACCGCCCCCGACATCTCCACCGGCTCGCCCAGCCGGTGCCAGTAGCGCCCGTCGACCGCCTCGATGGCGGTGATCCGCGCCTCGCCTCCGCTCCAGCGGAGGACGCCGCGGTCGGCGAGCTGCCCGCCCCCACCCGGGTGGAACGGCGACTGCTCGAGGAGGACCGCTCCCGGGCGCGCGTCCACCACGCAGGTCTCGACCAGCAGGATCTCCGGGTACTCGTGACAGAAGTAGCGGGACATGGGCCCCTCAGGGCTCGGCGTGGAGCGCCAGCTCGAAGTGCTCGACGCGCGCGTCGAAGTCGGCCAGCACGTCACGGGCGGCGGGCTCCACGACCGCCGCGTCCGTGTCGGCTCCCGCGAACTCCGCGACGGTCGCCATCGACGTCCAGAGCGTGAGCACGGTGATCCGGATCAGACCATCCTGCGACCGGCGAAGGACCATCGCCCCGCGGTGCCCCCGCAGGCGCTGGAGCTCCGGAAGAACCGAGGACCGGAAGTGCGCCACGTACGCGTCGGCGCCCGCCGGCGTCGCGCGGGCCGACCACGAGCGGACCACCGACGCGGATGCGGGTACGGGCGGCGTGGCCATGAAGGCGAGGATACCGGGGCCGCCCACATGTTGCACATGAATACTGCGCATGACCAGACATCCGGACCTTCGTGGCGGTGAGCCGCGCCGCGCGGACCAGCGGTGCCGGACGCGACGAGAGGGCCGCGGCGCTGCACCGCGACCCTCTCGGAGAATTGGAGCGGCCGACCGGATTCGAACCGGCGACGTCCAGCTTGGGAAGCTGGCATTCTGCCACTGAATTACGGCCGCTCGTGCCCCCTATTCTAGTCTTCGCCCCCGCCCTGTCAAACCCGGCGGGAATCTATTTGAGCGACATGTCGTAGGCCTTGATCAGCTCGTCGCTGCGGGCCTTCCAGTTGAGCCGCTTGCTCGCCCCGTAGAGGTCGAGCTGCTGGTAGAGCGGCACCGCCGGCATGTCGTCGATCCAGAGCTTGTTGATCCGATGGTAGATGGCCAGCCGCTGCTTCTCGTTCATCTCGGTCTGCGCCTGGTCCACCATGCCGTCGAAGTCCGGGTTGCTGTAGTTGCCGAGGTTGCTGCCGGTGCGGAACAGCGGCCCGTACACCGTCTCCGCGTCGAGCGTGCCCGTGCCCCAGCCGATCAGCCAGACCGGGCCGGGCTTGTGGGCGTACACCAGGTTGTTCAGGTAGCTCACGAACTCGTAGGTCTTGAGCTGGGTCTTGATGCCGGCCTTGGTGAGCTGCCCGGCCGCCGCCTCGGCCACTTCCTTGTCGCGCACGTAGCGGCCCTGCGGGCTGTTGAGGGTCAGCTCGAGACCACCCGGGAAGCCGGCCTCGGTCAGGAGCTGCTTGACCTTGCCCAGGTCCTGCTTGATCGGCTTGAGCGACGCGTCGTAGCCGAAGTGCATCGGGGTGAGCAGCGTCGCGGTCCGGATCGCCTTGCCGTCGAGCACGCCCTTGATGATCTCGTCGACGTCGAGCGCGTAGGCGATGGCCTGCCGCACCCGCTTGTCCGCGGTCACGCCCTTGTACGGCCCCACCAGCTTGTGCTGGGCGTCGAACTCGTGGGTGACGAACATCAGCTGGAGCGTCCGGATGGACGGCGCGGTCGAGAGGAAGACCTTGGGATGGCCCGCGATGATGTTCGCGAGGTGCGGCGGGATGTTCACCGCCACGTCCACCTCCCCGTTCTGCAGCGCGGCCACCCGCACCGCGTCGTCGGGGATGGGCCGGAACACCACCGTCTTGATCTTGGGGGCGCCCCGCCAGTACTGGTCGTTGGCCTCGAGCACGATCTCCTCGTCCTTGCTCCAGCGGACGAGCTTGTAGGGCCCGGTGCCGATTGGGTTCTTCGAGATGAACGCGCTGTCCTTGCCCGCGTAGGCCTTGGGCGGGTACATCGACGCCTGGCGGAAGGTCATGATCGACACGAACGTCGGCCACGGCTTGGCGGTGTGTACCTTCACGGTGTACGGGTCGACGATCTCGACGTGATCGATCGGGCGGAAGTTCGAGCTCGCCCGCAGGCCGGTCTTGACCCGTTCCAGGCTATACTTCACCGACTCGGCGTTGAACTCCTCGCCGTTGTGGAACTTGACCCCCTTGCGCAGCTTCACTTCCCACACCGTGGGGGCCACCAGCTTCGGCACCTCCGCGGCCAGGGCCGGCACGGCCTTGAGGTTCTGATCGCGCTCGACCAGCGTGTCGAAGATGTGCGCCGCCACCACCGAGGCGGGCGTCTCCTGCTGGTTCATGGTGTCGAGCGTGCTGGGATCCACCCCCTGGGCGATGACGACCTTGCCCTCGGGCGCCGCCCACGACAGCCCCGGCGCCACGAGCAGGGCGATCAGGAGCGCACTGAGACGTTTCACGAGCATTGGGATCCTCCTTGGAACCGGGACGTTGCGGGGAAAGTGGTCACACTCTAGGCAACCGCGGGCTCCGGTGTCAAGTTCCGGAGGCCGTCAGCAGCGCCTCGCGCAGGCCCATCTCGTAGCCCTTGATCAGCTCGTCTGGGGGACGCCTCGCGGAGAACTCAAGCGTCGGCGGCGCCTCCGCGCCGCAGGTAGTCGAGGGCCTCCTCTCGCGTGGTCACGAGCCCCAGGGCCTGCGCCTCCCGCGCGCGGCCGAGGAGGCGGCCGACCGCGGGACCCGGCGGCAGATGGAAGGCCTCCATCACCTCCTGCCCACGCAGGAGCGGGGGCGTCATCGCGGCGGCCGCCGCCTCCTCCGCGCCGGCCATCAGCTCGCGCACCACCGCCCCGCCCTCCGCAACCCACACCGCCAGGGGCGAGCCGCCGGTGAGCGCGGCCGCGTCCGCCAGCGCGAGGAGCAGGAGATCGGGCGCGTCCTCGCCGAGATCGCGGAAGAAGCGAAAGCGCGCCCGCCGCGTGATCTGCCCCGCCTGCGCCAGGTGCATCGGGCGGAGGTGCTCGGCCACGAGCCGCTCCAGGACCTGGCTCGCCCGTCGGGGGAGCCGGAGGCGCTCGGCGATGGCGCCGGTCCGGACGCGCGCCCGTCGCGTCGTGGCCGAAGAAGCGGACCCGTCCGCCCTGCTCCGTGCGGGTCTCGGGCTTGGCGACGTCGTGGAGCAGCGCGGCCAGCCGGAGCGTCTCCCGCCGCGAGAGTCCGCCGCCCAGGGGCTCGTCCAGGTGCGCCCGCAGCGCCGCGCCCCACGGGGCGAGCGCATCGAGATCGGAGAGCAGCAGGTCCACGCCCTCGACCGTCCGGATCGAATGCTCCCAGACGTCGAACCGATGCGGCAACGGCTGCGAGGTGGCGCGCATCGCCGCGCTCTCGGGTAACAGCACCGTCAGCGCCCCCAGGCGATCGAGCATCCGCAGTCCGGCCGCGGCACGCGACTCGCCCAGGATGCCCACGAGCTCGTCCCGCACCCGCTCCGCGGAGACGCGCGCGAGGAGCGGCGCGCCCGCCCGGATGGCGGCCTCCGTCCCCGGCTCGAGCCGCCAGCCCTCTCGCATGGCGAGCCGCACGCCGCGCAGGGCCCGGACCGGATCGTCGACGATCGCGGTCGGGCCGCAGACCCGCACCACGCGATCGCCGAGGTCGCCCACGCCGCCGGTCGCATCCGTGACCTCCGCGCTGCCGTCCCGCAGCACATCCGCCAGCGGCACCGCGAGAGCGTTGACCGTGAAGTCCCTCGCCCGCAGGTCGCCCTCGAGCGTGGGGGCGCGGAAGTCGACCAGGTCGACCGGGAGCTCCACCTCAGCGCCGACGATGCGCCCGGCGCCGCGGCTCTCGTCGAGCACCACGAAGCTCGCTCCCAGCCGATCCGCGAGCCGCCGCCCGAGCGCCAGGGCTCCGCTTGGCACCGCGACGTCCAGGTCGCCCAGTGGCTCCGCGGCCAGCAGCTGGCGGACCGCCCCGCCCACGAGCCACGGCGGCCGGTCCGCGCCGGCCAGCTCGACCAGCAGGCCGAGCGTCCGCCGGCCGGACTCGGGAATGGCCGCCAGCGCGACGCGAGGGGCCATCCGGCTACAGATCGAGCAGACGCCGGGCGTTGTCGAAGAAGATCTTCCGGTGGACCGCCGCCGGCAAGGCCCGCTCCCAGATCGGGCGCCGCTCCTCCTCGTACGCGTGGGGAGTGTTCGGGAAGTCGCTCCCGAAGAGCACGCGGTCCTGCCAGCGCACGAGATCCTCGTCGGTGACGTCGGCCGGGCTCGCTCCACCGCCCCCCAGATAGATCGGGCTCTGGGCCGCCATCGCGGCGGTGGTGTCGAGGTACATGTTGGGACAGCGGGGCATCAGCTCGAGATGCCGCCGCGTCTCCCACTGGCCCATGTGGGCCACGATCACCTTCATCTCCGGGAACATCGTCATCACGCGCTCGAAGCGGGGGAAGCCGTCGTACTCGTTGGGCCACGGCGCGCTCCCCACGTGGATCAGGAGCAGGGCGCCGCGGGCCAGCAGCAGCTCGTACACCGGCAGGATCCGCGGGTCGTCGGGGTGGAAGCGCTGCACGTTGATGTGGAACTTGAAGCCCTTGAACCCGTAGCGATCGAGGGCCTCGCGCGCGACGTCGAGCACGTCCGGGTCGCCGGGGTGCACGGTACCGAGCGCGAGCCCGGTGGGCAGCCGCCCGGCCGTCTCGTGCAGCCACCGGTTCAGCTCGCGCGCGAGCCCCGGCTTGTGCGCGTACGAGAAGAAGACGAACCGCTCCACGCCCTGCTCGCCGAGGAAGCGGGCCACCTGGTCCGGATCCGTCGGATACCGGAACTCCCACCCGGCCCGGCCCTCGAACCAGCGGCGGATCGCCTTCCACAGCCACGGCGGGTGCAGGTGGGTGTGGATGTCGATGTAGCGGAATCCCGCAGGAGCGGTCGCCATCAGGCGTGCACCACGAAGCGCCCCGGCCAGCCCGCGACCTCGACCTCGGTCTCCACCGCGCCCGCACGAGCGAGCGCGTCGAGGGCGACCTGGACCTCGTCGCGCCCGAGGCCGAAGAGCCGCGCCAGCAGGGCCGGCGTCGAGTAGACCGCGCCGGCCAGGTACCGCGCGAGCAGCCGCTCGAGCGCGGCGGGTCGGCGGAGCCGGCGGCCCGCGGCCACCTCGTCGGGCAGCCAGCGCTCGACCAGGTCCCAGCGATACGAGAAGGTGGGCTCGTAGCGCTCCTCGGTCTTGACGATCCACAGGCCCTGCTGCAGCTCGCCCATCGCGCGCTCGAACTCCCGGGTCTTGGCCGCCTCCAGCATGAAGCACTCCGCGCGGAGGCCTCGCGTGTACTGCGGCGACTCGCGCACCAGGCGGTCCATGATGCGCTTGGCGGTCGCCGAGAGGCGTCCCTCCTCGTACTCTCGTCGATAGTCCCGGGCCCGCTGGCGGCCCCGCACGAGGGCGTAGAAGACCGGGAAGAGGTCGAGCGCCACCAGCATCGGGCGGCCCTTGACCAGCTTGCCGTAGTAGACCTGGCGGCGGGCGGGCAGCACGTCCTTCAGCTCCCAGGTGAGCCCGATGCCCGCGTCGTGGTGCGAGCGACGCGGCCACCGGGGCGCGGGCCGGCCCACCACCGCCTCCCAGAGGCAGCCCACGCCCTCCGGAAAGACGTAGAAGGTGGAGCAGAGGCCGACCGCGTCGACGAAGGCGAGCGCCCTCTTCGCCGACTTCACGCGGCGAGTCTGGACCTGACGGAAGTTCGAGCGCCGGCGCCCGAGCAGCGCGGCCGCGTCCATGCCGACTAGCCGAGCTCGAAGCCCCGCTCGGTGACGCGGTACTCGACGATGTCGTCGCTCTTGGCGCTGCCCCGGTGCTTGACCACGCACAGGAAGCGGCCGAGCCGGTTGCCCACCCGCTCGCTCCCCATCACCACGATGGTGTTGGCCACCGCCCCGACGTCGCCCGCGGCCACCTTGCGGGCGATGAGGTGCTCGAGCTGGGTCTCCTCGGTGGTCACCAGGAGCAGCGTCGTGACCGCGGCGTGATCGTAGCGGTGCGCGTCGATGAACGCCCGGTGCTGCCAGACCGGCATGCAGATCTCCATGCCGAGGGTCTCGCTGTCCCGGTGGATCAGCTTCCGGTAGAGGTCGTCGAAGATGTAGGGCTGGATGTAGTCGCCCGGCACGTCCATCGGCTCGATGCCGTCCACCACGATGCGCCGGCTGCCCGCGCCCAGGTGGAAGTACACGAACGGGCGCACCGTGTAGAGCGCCTGGTTGTACTGAGCCTTCCAGTTCCAGTCGAACTCGAGCCCGTCCGCGGTGGGGACCTGGTAGTCGCGCAGCTTCCCCACCCACGGCAGCGCGTCGCAGTAGAAGGCCTGCATCTGCTCGGGGGACGGGTACGGATCGGCCATGGGCAGGACGGTGTGGGTCCAGTGCTTCAGATCCCAGCCGTGCAGCCGCGCCGCGTAGCCGTGGTGCTGCTGCGAATCCCCGCGGGCGTTCATGTCGAACACGATGCCGCGGGCCCCGTCCGCCCGGGCCCCGTGGTCGCAGAAGCTGAGTCCCAGGTGGGTCTTGCCGATCCCGGTCGCCCCGTAGATCACGGTCAGGGTGCCGGGCAAGCAGGCCCCCACCCAGCATCTCGTCGAGCTTCGGACTTCCGGTGGAAACTCGCGTGGTCATAGACGAAGGATTCTAGCGGCCCGCTCGCGAGGCGGTCAAGCAACCTTGACACACCGCCGAGGTGAGTCCTACGCTCGATACATGCCACGCCGAGTGGTCTGGTACCCGGCGGGTTCCCCGGCGGCCTCCCTGCTCTCCGCGCTCCCCGGCGATCTCGAGGCGACGCCGCTGCCCGCGCGCGGGCTGCCGCGGTCGGGGCCCGACGAGGGCGCGGTCGTGCTGGTCGACCTCACCGCGGGTGACGCCGCCACCGCCGCCGACCTGGCCGCGCGGGCGCCCGATCTCCCCGTGGTGGCCCTGGTCGCCCCGGGCGCGGCGCCGGCCGCGGCGTGCTACGCCTACGTGACGACGCCCGCCGCGCCGGATCTGCTGGCCGTCACGCTGCGCAACGCGTGCGATCACGCGCGGGCCCGCCGCGAGGCCGACACGACCCGGCGAGAGATGGAGCAGCTCAACCAGATCGGGGTCAGCCTCTCCGCCGAGCGCGACACCGACGCCCTGCTCACGCTGATCCTGAGCAAGGCCCGCGAGATCACCCGCAGCGACGCCGGCTCCGTCTACCTGGTGGAAGAATCGCCGGACGGGCCGGCGCGGCTCCGCTTCAAGCTGGCCCAGAACGACTCGGTCCACGTGCCGTTCACCGAGTTCACGCTGCCGATCGACGCGGCGAGCGTCGCCGGTCACGTGGCCCTGACCTCCTCGATCCTGCAGCTGGACGACGCCTACGTGCTGCCGCCCGGCTCGCCCTTCAAGATCAACCGCGAGTTCGACGAGCGGGTCGGCTACCGCACCCGGTCGATGCTGGTGGTCCCGATGGTCACTCCCCAGGACACCGTGATCGGCGTCCTCCAGCTCATCAACTGCAAGCGCGACGTCTCGGCGACGCTGGGGACCGCCGCCGCCGTCGAGGCCGCGGTCGTTCCCTACCCCGAGCACTTCCGCGGCCTCGCCGCCTCGCTCGCGTCGCAGGCCGCGGTCGCGCTCGAGAACAGCCGTCTGTACCAGTCCATCCAGACCCTGTTCGAGGGCTTCGTGCAGGCGTCGGTCACCGCCATCGAGTCGCGGGACCCCACCACCTCCGGCCATTCCTTCCGGGTGGCCGACTTCACGGTGGCCCTCGCCGCCGCGGTCGACCGCACCGCCCACGGCCCCTTCCGCGACGTCCGATTCTCGGTGGACGAGATGAAGGAGATCCGCTACGCCTCGCTCCTTCACGACTTCGGCAAGGTGGGCGTGCGGGAGGACGTGCTGGTCAAGGCCAAGAAGCTGCCGCCGGGCCAGCTCGAGCTGATCCGTCAGCGCGGTGAGATCATCCGGCGCGGGCTCGAGCTGCGCCACGCGCGGCGCAAGACGGAGTGGCTCCTCCAGCACGGCCGTGACGCCTTCGCGGACCGCTCCGCCGAATGGGACGCGGAGCTGGCCGCGGTCCTCGCCGATCTCGACGTGCACCTGAAGGCGGTCGCCGCCGCGAACGAGCCCACCGTCATGCCGGACGACGTCTCGGCCGGGATCCGCGATCTGGCCGGGCGCGCCTTCCCGGATCACCTCGGCGAGGGACTCACCCTGATCACGCCGGATGAAGCGCGGGTCCTCTCGATCCCCCGCGGCAGCCTGACCCCGGACGAGTATCGCCAGATCCAGTCGCACGTCGTCCACACCTACCAGTTCCTCAGGCAGATCCCGTGGACGAAGGAGCTCCGGCGCATCCCGGAGATCGCCCGCTCGCATCACGAGAAGCTCAACGGCTCGGGCTACCCCGCGGGCTGGCGAGCGCCGGAGATCCCAGTCCAGACGCGGATGATGACGATCTCCGACATCTTCGACGCGCTGACCTCGCGCGACCGCCCGTACAAGCCCGCGGTCCCGGTGGAGCGCGCGCTCGACATCCTCGGCCAGGAGCGGCAGGCCGGAGCCCTCGACGGAGAGCTGCTCTCCCTCTTCATCGCGGTGCGCCCCTGGGAGCGGGTCGACCCGGCCTGATCTCCGTCCTCGCGCCCTCAGGCGGCGAGCAAGGCCGCCAGCACGCCCCACGAGGCCACGCCGAGCAGCATCGCGGCCGCTCCGAGCCACTCGCTCGGCCGCGGTCTCCTCATCTGTTGAGTCCTGAGCGCCAAAAAAAGGGGGCGGGCTCGCACCCGCCCGCGCGCGCGAGCCGATCCACACCCTCGAGCGGCCGCGTCGGCGCGCGACGCTCCGCCAGTCGCGGCGCGTGATCGGCCGCCGCTTCCTCCCGCGTGTCACCATCACCATTCGTCGCATCACCTGCTCCTTTCAGATCTGCCGCATGATGCCGACTACCTTGCCGAGGATGCGGAACTCCCCGCGTCCCGGCTCCACCACGATGGGCTTCATGGTCGGGTGCTCCGGCCGTAACACGACCGCGCCGCCCTCCCGCCCGAAGCGCTTCACGGTGGCCTCGCCGTCGATCATGGCGGCCACGATGTCCCCGCTCCCCGCGGTCTCCTGCTTGCGCACCAGCACGAGATCGCCGTCGACGATGTGCGCATCGATCATGCTGTCCCCGCGGACGCGCAGCGCGAAGACGTCCTGCCCACCCGTGCCGAGCCAGTCGGGCCGGAGCGGGATCGTGTCCTCGTGGTTCTCGACCGCGGTGATCGGCAGGCCCGCCGCGATCCGGCCGACCACCGGGATCCCGATCGGGTCGAGCCGACGAGGCCCCTTCTGGCTGGGCAGCACCAGGGTACGGGACGCCCGCTTGCCGGTGACCCGCCGCTCGAGCATGCCCTTCCGCTCGAGCGCCTTCAGATGGTCGAAGGCGGCGCGGGCCGTGAAGTCGAACTTCTCGCCGATCTCGCGGACCGTGGGCGGCACGCCGTGCCGCTCTCCGAAGACGCGGATGAACTCCAGTACCTCGCGCTGCCGGGCTGTCATCTCTCGCACCGTGGCCCCCCTCTCTGGATCGAGCCTCAACAGGATGATAGTCAACACCCGTTGAGTCCAGCAAGCAAAAAAAGGGGGGCTACCCGGCAGGCTCCCAGGGCTCGCACGACGGGCAGGCGGCGAAGCCGGCCTCCCGGGCCTCGGCCACCCGCTTGAAGTAGACCCGCTCCGGCTCGGCGATCCGCCGGAGCCAGCCGCAGTCGCGGCCGTGAAAGAGCTTTCCCCCGCGCTGCGCCACGTAGGCCTCGCCTTCCGGCACCGGAATGGCGGGTGTGTCGTACGGGTTGTGGGTCGACTCCGGCAAGGCCTCGGTCGTCGCGACGGCCGCCGGGACCGGCTCCAGCGCCGCGGTCGTCGGCGGCGGCTCCGGGAGGGGGTCCGGCTCGTTGATCTTGAGGTTCGTCTCGATCGTCGACCGGAACTCGTCGCTGGCCCGCCGGAACTCACGCATCGCACGCCCGAGGGATCGGCCCAGCTGCGGAAGATTCTTCGGCCCGAAGACCAGGAGGGCGATGACGAAGATGAGAACCAGCTCCTGCAGGCCGATGTCGAACATGAGTGGGTCTGCTCAGGCTCCTCAGGCTGCGATGATATCACCCCACGCGAGGCCGGCCGCCGAGCGCAACTTGTGCGCGTTCTCGGCTTCTGGACCACGACCGGCCTTCCCGACGCGGCGAGTCGCTACGCAGAGCGGATTCTAGCACGCGCTTCTCCTTGCGCGGGCCCAACGGTCCACGCATAATCAGGCACTCGGTCGCGGGCCGAGACACATTCCCACGTCGGTACGGAGGCGGAAACGATGACACGCTGGACGGCAACCGCAGTGCTCGCAGTGGTGATGGCGGCGATCCAGCCGGTCGCGGCCACCGCACAAACCTCCGACGCCGTCGGTGTCGTCACCACGATCGACGGGCGCGCCACCGTCGCGCGGCCCGCGGTCCCTTCGCCGCTCTCGCTCAAGTTCAAGGACGACGTCTTCGGCCGCGATCGCATCAGCACCCAGGAGAACTCGCTCGTGCGCGTGCTGCTGGGCGGCAAGGCGATCCTCACCGTCCGCGAGCTCTCCGAGGTCACGATCAGCGAGGAGCCGGGCCGGGCGGTGGTCACCCTGCCGAGCGGCAAGGTCGTCCTCGCGGTACAGAAGCAGCGCATGCGCCCGGGCGAGTCCATCGAGATCCGCACGCCGAACGCGGTGGCGGCGGTGCGGGGCAGCATTCTCGCGGTCGCCTACGACAGGGTCCAGAACATGACCACCGCCATCTGCCATTCCGGCGACTGCACCTACCAGTATCGCGGGCGGGGCCACCAACCCGCTCCCGCCCGGCCAGGGCGGCAAGAATGGCCAGGTCGGTCCGGTCACCGAGGCGGAGCGGAACGCGGCGGTCAACGTGCAGACCACGAGCCACGCCATCAATGAGCCGGACCAGGCGTTCCAGACGAGCCTCTCTCCAGGGCGAGGCGGGCAAGGCGATACAGGTGGCCGCAGTTCGCGACGACTGGCGTGGTTTCCTTGCCCACTCCATCCGTCGTGAACAACGTCACGACGGACCTGGTCATTTCAACCACCGGTACCGGGATCTCCAGTGGCGACGTACCCGGCAAGAAGACCAGCGGCGACACGACCGGCAGCAACGGCGGAGGGACGGGTGGTGGCACCGGCGGAGGCGGCGGCGGTGGAGGCACGCCGGTCGGCAGCTTCACCAACGGCGGCTTCGAGACCGGCTCGTTCTCCTCCTGGGCTCTCAGCGGCGCGGGCGCCGTCCTCAGCAGTCTCGGCCCGACGACGCCACCGCAGGGCGGCTTCATGGGCATGATCTTCACCGGTGGCAACGCGGTGGGCGGTACCACCAGCACCCTCGCCCAGTCCTTCAACGTGACCGGGGGCAAGCTCTACATCGTGCAGGCGAGCGTCAGCTTCTACAGCGACGAGCACCCGTCGCAGTCCGCCGGCTTCAACGACACGTGGCAGATCACGGCGCGCAGCCCCGGGCAGACCGCGACCACTCTCCTCAAGCAGGAGACCCGGACCGACGTGTTCCCGGTCGGCAACACCTCGGTCAACACCGCGACCGCGCCGGCCAGCGGCGGGGGCTTCACCACGAACGGCCCGGGGCCGTACGGTCTCACCGGCTTCCGCGACCTGACGCTTCAGTGGACGCCGACCTCGACCGGCGCCGGCGAGCTGGCGTTCAGGATCTTCGACGTGGGCGACACCTCGGTCGACTCCGCCATCCTCATCGACAACGTGGCGGTGCTGGAGGATCCGCCGCTCTACTTCCTGCGCGCGGGCGACACCCTGACCCGGACCACGAGCGAGCCGCTGCTCTCGCTCACCGGGACCCCGATGACCTTCGACACGCTGCTCGCGGTCGGCTCGGGCGGCCGCGCGAGCCTGGGCGGTCCCCTGCTCCGCGCCATCGATAGTGATCTGACCGTCCCGTTCAGCCTGCTCACCGTGTTCCAGGGCGGGACGCTCACGACCTCCTCCACCGAGCCGCTCGCGTTCCTGAGGGGCGGCACGCACAGCTTCGGCAGCATGGGCGTGGCCATGTTCGACCTGTCCGGGGTCAACACCGCGACCGACGCGGACACCGGGCTCACCGTCGGCACCGACCGTCCGCTGCAGCACGCGGGCACCTTGCTCGAGGCCTCCAACGCCACTGTCACCGCGCACCAGGCGGTGCGCGTGGATACCGCGCTCCTCGAGGCGACCGCCCCGCTGCTGGCGCTGCGCGACGGCAGCAAGCTCACGACCGCGCGCGACACGGTGCAGCTGTCTTACCAGGCGAAGGTCACGAGCCTGGGGTCGGTGATGCGCCTCGATCGGAGCGCTCTCGTGGTGGCCCAGGGTGCGGCCCTCAACCTGGCCGGCGGGAGCCTCCTCCGGGTGACCGGAGATCTCTTCAGCCTCACCAACGGCAGCTCCCTCCAGCTGATGAACGGTCCCCTCGTCAGCCTGAGTGGTGGCTCGCTCCTGAACGTGAACGGCGCGCTGATCGGCTTCGGCGGCACCGGCGGAAACAGCGTGTCGGTGGCCAACAACCTCTGCCCCTGCACGACGATCGGCGGCCTCCCGGTCAGCCTGACCAACGGGGCCCTGGCGAGCAACGTGACCATCGCGGGCGCGATCAAGAACGGCGGACTCGGCGCGCTCAACGTGGCGCCGAATGCCGCGGTCATCCGCGTCGACGGCGCGGGCACGAAGGTCACGATCAACGGGATGTAGCGGCTCGGCCGCCGGCCGACTCACGGTAACAGGCGGGCTCCGGACGAAAAGCGTCCGGAGCCCGTCACGTTTCAGTTGGATGGCCTCGGCCCGAGACCATCCCGGGCCCATTTTTCAGCCCTTTCCGCGACACCCCGCCGGATCTCCTCGTGGCAACCCGCTTGCTACCTCTGATGCTCGGCGTCGCGTCAAAGCGACCGCGCAACCCGTGCACGGAGGGTCGTCGAGGCCATGAACCGCTTGAAGCAAATCGTTGCGGTCCTGCTCGTCCTGGGCGTGTGCCCCGCGCTGGCCTCGGCGCAGACCGGCGGCAACTCGAGCCGCAACGTCGGGGTCGTGACCACGCTGGCCGGCAACGCGACGGTGGCGCGAGCCTCGCTGGCGAGCCCTCAGGCGCTGCGCTTCAAGGACGACGTCTTCGTGCTCGACCGGATCTCCACCGCCGAGCGATCGATCGTCCGCGTGCTGCTCGGCGGCAAGGCGCTCGTCACCGTGCGCGAGCTCTCCGCCCTCACCATCACCGAGCACACCGGCCGCTCCACCATCGACCTCTCGTCCGGCAAGGTCGCCATGGGCGTGCTGCGGCAGCGGATGCGCCCCGGAGAGGTGATCGAGATCCGGACCCCGAACGCCATCGCGGCGATCCGGGGCACGGTGCTGGTCGTGGAGCTGATTCCCGAGCCGGGCGGCTCCGCCGGATCCCCGCGGTACACCACCAAGGTCCATGTGCTCCACGGCCTGGTCGAGGTCTCCGACCCCAAGAACCCGGGCACTCCGCCCGCGCAGGTGGGCGCGCTCGAGAGCTGGAGCCGTACCGGCAGCGAGCCGGCCGCCCTCGTGCCGATGTCGCCCGCCGCGGCCGAGCAGGTGTTCGTCGGCCTGCACTCCGCACCCCAGATCGCGGAGGGACCGAGCGAGTTCATCCACCGCGTGACCGTTCGCGAGCAGGCCAAGGCGGTGGCGGTCGCCGAGTTCCTGGCTCCCGAGGTAGCCGGGGCCGGGGCGGGCGGCGATGGCAACGGGCCGGCCGCACCCCCGAGCGCCCACGGCGCCACCACCCCGGGCATCGCGGATGCACCGGTCCTTCCACTCATCGCGAGCAGCCCGTCCCAGGCCGGCGCGGGCGGCGGGTCCGCCGGGCCGACCGGTCTCGCGCGCTTCTCCTTCAGCGGCCAGCCCGTCACCCAGGCCGGGAGCCTCTACTCGCTATCGCGCGGCCTCACCGACGCCGCCGCGGTACCGATCCTCGAGGCCACCAACAGCTCGCTGACGATCGGGCAGAACCTGATGGAGATCTCGGGCGGCGCCACCTTCTCGAGCACGGGCGCCGCGCCTCTCCTCTACCTCGATCCCACCCCGCTCACCGCGGCGAGCCTGCTGAACCTCAGCGGAGGCGGCCAGGTCAGCCTCGTGGGCGCCCTGTTCCACGATCAGAGCGGCGCCCTCACGCTGCAGTCCGATTTCCTGCGGCTCTCCGGGGGCGGCAGCTTCGTGGGCAGCGGCGCGTCGGCCCTCGTGGATCTGGTCGGCGCGACCGCCAGCAGCGCGGGCGGGCTGCTCTCGGTGAGCAGCGGCGCGGTGATGGATCTGGTCAACGCGAGCGCCCCGCTGCTCAGCTTGACCCGCGGCGCGGCGCTGGCGACCGGAACCAGCCTCGCCGACATCTCCGGGGGCGCGAGCGTCAAGCTCGGCCAGCTCGCCTCACTGACCGCGAGCAGCCTGACCGTCCAGGGGCACGGCCTGAGCCTGAGCGGCGGCGCCACCATGACCGTCGCGGGGGATCTTTTCCGCATCGCCAACGGCGGCACGTTGACCATCAGCAACGGCGCGTTGCTGAATCTGAGTGGCGGGTCGTCCCTGACCGTGGCCGGCGCGCTGATCAACTTCATCGGCACCGGCAACACCCTCAACATCACGAACAACCTCTGCGGCAACGGCTGCGCGATGATCGGGAGCCTGCCGGTCTTCGTGCCGGCGGGAGTGCCGATCAATCAGGCGATCATCCTCAGCAACCCGATCCTGAACCTGACCGGCAACCACCTCAACATCACCGCCGGCTCCGCCGCGATCGTCGTGACCGGCGGCGCGCTGGTCAAGCAGGGCCCGTAGCCCCTCCCCGCCTCAGTACTGCCAGGACAGGGTCAGCGACCAGACGTTGCGGTTGAAGGCGTAGACCGCCAGGTTGGAGTCCGCGATGGTCCGCTGGTACTCGGCGGCGAGCGTGAGCGGGCAAGGCGCGGTCGGCGCGCAGCCGATGGAGGTCGGCCCCAGGTTCTTGGCCAGGACCTGCTCGATGCGGAACACGTGGTTCTGCTCGAGATCCTCGCGCTCCCGGGTCCCCGGGTTGACCGCCGGCAGCAGCGTGTTGGCGTGCAGGTAGTGGCGCTGGTGCAGATCGAAGTCGTACTTCAGCCGGGTCGATCCCCACGGGAGCGTGTACTGCCCGCCGGCCAGGAAGCGGTTGCCCGCGTACGTGTAGTTGCGGCCGTCCGCATTCTCGTAGTCGAACTGGTAGCCCACCCGGATGTAGTGCCGGTCCTCCGCGAAGCGGAAGACATGGATACCGCCGACCATCCAGTTCTTCGCGTCGCGATCCTCGTCACGGAGCTGCCCCGGGGTCGCGTAGAAGTCCTTGTTCTGGAACCGGGCCAGGAGCGTGGTCAGGTTGCCCTTGTTCTCCACCAGCGTGCCGAACAGGGTCGCGGTGTGGCGCTGGAGGAAGTCGTCGCCCCCGAGCGAGAGGTAGTCCCACGAGTACTGCGCGCCCACCTGGAAGGGCATGGAGCCGATCGCGGCGCGATACGAGAACGCGCCCGCGACCAGATGGTTCTGCACGTTGAAGGACGGCAGCCGGTTGTTGTACGTCTGGAAGAACGAGTAGGTGACGGTCGATTCCCAGGGCCCGCGGCGCAGCCAAGCGTAGTCCAGGCGCAGGGCGCCCAGCTCTCCCGGCGTCGCGGTCTTGCGACCCCGCAGCGACTCCGCGGTCGGGTCGTGGCTCGGCTGCGGCACCACCGCCACGTTGCTGTCGTAGAGGAAGCCCACCCGCACCTCGGCGTGGAAGCGTCGCTCGGCGTCGCGGGCGGAGGCCAGTGTGTCGCGGATGCGCTCGGCCGGGCCGGTGAGTGACGACCCGGTCTGCAGCCGCAGGGCCGCGTCCACCTCGGCCACCGCCTGCTCCGGGAGGCCCAGGATCGCGAGGGTCAGCCCGGAGTAGAACTTCACCAGCTGCTGGATGTTCGGGTTCTTCGAGGTCTCGGCCCGGAACGCCTTCAGCGCGCCCTGGTAATCCTTCTTCCGGTACCGGATCAGGCCGACGTAGTAGCCGACGCCCTCCGTCTGGGGCCGCTCGTTGAAGACCTGGGTGAGCGGAGCCTCCGCCTGGTCGTAGCGCTCGAGGGCGAAGTAGGCGACCCCGAGCAGGAACTGGATCGAGAGATCCCGGGGCGACCGGGCCCGGGCCTTCTCCAGCACCTCGACCGCCTGGTCCGTCTTCTGCTGGGCCATCAGGACGAGGCCGCTGTAGTAGAGGGCCTCGACGTTGTTGGGGTCCTGGGCCAGGGCCTCCTTGAGGAGGGACAGGGCCTCGTCGTAACGCCGGGCGTCGTAGGCCAGGATGGCCTGGGCCACGAACACGTCGGCCTCGGACTGCTGAGCCGCGGCCGGCCGGGCGACCGTCAGCAGGGCGGCGTTGGCGGCGAGCAGATCCAGCGCGAGCAGCAGCGCCAGCAGCCCGCGTCGCGTCCGCCTGAAGCCGAGTCGATCGAAGAGCGTACTCATCGGGGCGTGGGACCGGACCGAGCCGGCCGTCACGCGAGCCGCTACTCTACCGAGAAGAGCCCCGGATAGTCCAATTTTGCGCACCTGCCGAAGGGGACTAGCGCAGAGCGTCATCCGTGGGTAAGGTGGGCCGATGAGCGTCCCCGAACCCGACTGGGCAGGCCTCCGTCACGCGGTCACCACCCGCCACCGCCCCATCATGGAGGGCCTGGCCGAGTTCCTCCGCCTCGATACGGTGAGCCAGAAGCCCGACCGCGTGCGCGCGGGAGCCGAGTGGCTCAGCCGGGCCATGCTGGCGCGCGGGCTCGAGGCTCGCGTCCTGGAAACGGGCGGCAACCCGGCCGTTTTCGGAGTCCTCCCGGCACCCGGAGCCGAGCGCACCCTCCTGATCTACTGCCACTATGACGTCAAGCCCGCCCCCCCGGCCGGCTGGCTCCAGCCGTCCCCGTTCGAGCCGGTCCTCCGGGCCGGGCCTGCCGAGGAGGGCGCCCCGGCCCTGGGGCTAGGCGGGGTCGCCGACGAGGCCCTGCCCCGTCACCAGCTCTACGGCCGCGGCGCCTCCGATGACAAGGGGCCGATCTGGGCGCACCTCACCGCGGTCGAGCTGATGCGTGCCCGGGGCATCAGCCCCCGCGTAGCGGTCAAGTTCATCTTCGACGGCGAGGAGGAGATGGGCAGCCAGCATTTCGGCCCCTTCACCGAGCGCCACCGCGACTTGCTGGCCGCCGACCTCGTCCTGGTGACCGATGGGCCGAAGGACGCCAGCGGCCGGCCCACCGTGGCCTTCGGCGCGCGCGGGATTCTCTCGCTCGAGCTGACGCTCGAGTCCGCCCGCCGTGACGTGCACTCGGGCAACTTCAGCGTTCCCAACCCGGCCTGGCGGCTGGTGGGCCTGCTCGCCTCGATGGCCGCGCCCGACGGCACCCCCCTCGTGGAGGGTCTGGAGGACGGCGTGGTCCCGCCCACCGCAGCGGAGCGCGACCTCATGGGCCGTATCCCGCTCGACCGGGCCGCAATCGAGCGGGAGCTCGGGGTTGCGCTCCCTCCCGAGTACCTCGAGCGGCTCATGTTCCGCTCCACCCTGAGCATTCGCGGCCTCAAGAGCGGGTTCACCGGCCAGGAAGCTCAGACGATCATCCCCCACCAGGCGACGGTGGCGTTCGACGCGCGCCTCGTGAAGAATCAGCGCGTCGAGACGGTATACCGGCGAATTCTCGAACACATCCGCGGCCAGGGCTTCACGGTGATCGAGTCGCCCGACGCCCCGATCCCCGACAACCTGCGCGGGCGTGCGATCCGGGTGGTGGAGCAGCGCGGCTACGACCCGGCCAAGACCGCCGCCGACCTGCCGGTCTCCCGCCGCGTGATCGAGGTGGTGGAGCAAGCCCACGGTGGCGAGCCCGCGGTAGTCCTGCCGACCATGGGAGGCAGCGTGCCCCTCTGGGCCTTCACCGACATCCTGAAGCTCCCGACCATCGTGGTGCCCTACGCCAACGCCAACAACCGGCAGCACAGTCCCAACGAGCATCTGCGCCTCGATCATCTCTACCAGGGCGTGCTCACCACCGCGCACCTGCTCCACGGGCTGGGCTAGGCCGACTCCGCCCGACGCGGGCCCCGCGGCGGTGGGGCTCGATCAGACCGGACGGTCGGCGGGCAGCTCGGCGGCAGCGGCCCGATCGAGCATCCAGACCAGGCGGCCGGCCTCGGGCGCCACCAGCTGGACCGGAAGGCGCTCCGGCTCCCGCGCTCCCACCAGGGCCTCTCGAAGGACACCGGCCTTGTCGGCCCCGGTCACCAGCAGGCGGACCTCGGCGGCCCGATTCAGGATCGGCGGCGTCATGGTGATCCGCGCCTTGCCGAGACGGGCCACGTGGTGGCCGACGACCCATCGGCGTCGCTCGGTGAGCGCCTGGCTATAGGGAAACAGCGAGGCGGTGTGACCGTCCGGGCCCATGCCGAGCAGGACCAGGTCGAAGATCGGCGGCAGCCCGTCGACGGGCGCGGCGAACACACGGGCCAGCTCCGCCTGGTAGCGCGCGCCCGCCTCCTCGGCATCCGGTAGCTCGCCCAGGATTCGGTGGACGCGCTCGGGTGCGATCGCGAGCTTGCTCAGCAATGCGGCGGCCGCCGCCCCGTAGTTCGACTCCGGGTGGTCGGGCGGGACTGCGCGCTCGTCGCCCCAGAAGAACTCCACCCGGTCCCACTCGAGTCGGGCCCAGCGGGGGCCCTCGGCCAGGATCTCGTACATGCGCCGGGGCGTCGACCCACCGGAGAGCGCCACGCAGAACCGTCCCCGGGCCGCGATCGCCGCGCGCGCCACTTCCACCAGGTCCTGGGCCGCCGCCCGGCTCACCGCCTCGGCGTCGGGGTACCGCCGGATCGCCCTCACCGCTGCCGGAGCCGTCTCACGCCGCCGGATCTCCTCGCCTCATCTCCCGGATGACCGCGCCATCGGCCACCAGCACCAGGTCCGGCACGCCGAGAAAGAGCCCCGTGTCCACCACTCCGGGCAGCGCCCGGAGATCGCGGGCGAAGGCGACCGGAGCCTCGATGGCTCGCACGCCGCAGTCCACGATCCAGTTACCGTTGTCGGTCACGAACGGCCGTCCGTCCTCGATCCGCAGCACGGGGCGGCAGCCGAGATCGGCCAGCTCGCGAATGGTCAACGGGGCCGCGAACGGTACGACCTCGACCGGGAGCCGACCGCGGGTCCCGAGCACCGGTACGAGCTTCTCGCGGCCCACCAGGATGACGACCCGGCGCGATGCTGCCGCGACGATTCGCTCCCGCACCAGCGCGCCGCCATAGCCCTTGATCAGGTCGAGCCGCGGGTCGACCTCGTCCGCCCCGTCGACCGTCAGGTCGATGAGCCCCTCGTCGAGTCCCGACAGGGGCACCCCGAGGTCTCGGGCCAGTCGCCCGGTGTTCTCCGACGTCGGTACGCCCCGCACCGCGAGCCCTTCCCTCACCCTCGCACCCAGCGCACGCACGAACGCCGACGCGGCCCGGCCGGAGCCGAGGCCGACCCGCATCCCGTCGCGAACATATTCGAGCGCGCTGCTCGCCAGCCGCTCGAGCGGCCCCTGCTCCTGGCCGACCGTCGTGGGCGTCGCCACGCGCGTGTCAGTCACCGCGCGACGCCACGGCTCCTCTGCCGTGCGTCGCGTGGCTCGCATGATCAGGAGGTTTGACGCCGGCGGGGCCCGGCGAGATTCGCCGCGCGAGAAAATCACGGGTGTGCCGCGGCAGGAGCCCGGGAGTCACCGCCAGGTCGGCGGCCAGACGCTCCAGGTCGGCCTTGGTGTCGACGTCGAACCACGCGGGCAGACACGCCACCCGGAGCCCGAGGCGCTGGGCTCGATCGAGCGTGCGGGACAGGACCGCCGAAGTGCTCCAGGGCATGTCCTCGAACAGGGCCGGGCACGGAGCCCGGAGCCCGATCAGATAGTATCCGCCGTCGTCGGTCGGTCCGAGGACCAGGTCCACGTCGGGCGCCATGACCAGGCTCACCGCCTCGTCGAGGCACTCGCGAGGCAGGGTCGGCGAATCGGTGCCGATCACGAGAGCCGCCTGGTGGCCAAGGGACAGCACCTCGGAGATGAGCCGCGCCTGCCGCGCGCCCAGGTCCTCCCCCCGCTGGGCCAGCAGGGCGAATCCCGGCGCGACGCTCTCGAACTCTCCCCGTGCCTCCACCGGAGCGTACGCCAGCACCGGCCGGACGCCGACCACGCCCGCCGCCCGCTCCACCGCGTCCAGGAGGAAGCATCGAGCCAGCTCGGCCGCTTCGGGCGGACGCAGCGGCGGGCAGAGCCGCGTCTTGACCGCCCCCGCCCGGGGCGCCTTCGCCATGATCGCCAGGCCCACCGGCTGATCCGCAAGCACCATGGGGCCATCATGCCACGCCGGTCGAGCGCCCGCTCCGGTCAGGCAGCGCCGAGCAGGCGGATCTCCCGCTGGGGGAACGGCATCTCGATCCCGCCGGTCCGGAAGCGCTCCACCACCGACTGGTACAGCTCTCCCTGCGCCGGGGCGTAGTCCGGCACCGCGACCCACGGTCCCAGCGCCAGGTTGATGGCCGAGTCACCGAGGCTCGCGATGCCCACCATCGGCGCCGGCGTCTTGAGCACGCGCGAATTCGCCAGGAGGGTCTCGCGGGCCGCGGCCAGAGCCTTCGGCAGATCGGTCGCGTAGCTCACCCCGACCGTGAGCTCGAGCTGTCTGATCGTCCCGTGGTTGTGGAGGATCTCTCCGACGATCTTCCGGTTGGGGATGATGACCCGCGACTGGTCCGGATGCAGCAGCGTGGTGGCGAACAGCTCGATGCTGCTCACCTGCCCGTAGACACCCACGATCGAGATCCACTCGCCCACCCGGAAGGGCTTGGTGAGGATGATGCTGAGCCCGGCCACCAGGTTGCCCAGCACGCCCTGCAGCGCGATCCCGACGCCGAGGCCGGCCACCCCGATGCCCGCCACCAGCGGGGCCACCTGGAAGCCGAACTTGTCGAGGGCAACCACGAGGGTGAAGATCAGCACCACCACCCGCACCGTCTTCACCATGAGGCTGCGCACCGGCGGCTCGAGCGACCGCCGCTCGAGCCAGCGCCCGGTCAGGTTGCCCACGTAGCGGGCCAGGAGCAGGCCCACCCCCAGGATGACGAGCGCCCCCAGGATCTGAAAGCCGTAGCGGATCAGCAGATCGGTCGTGAGCTCCTTCGCGGACAGCGACGGCATGCGAGTCCTCCTCGGTGGTTCGAGTGACGTCGAGTGAGGAGGATCACAGCACAACTGCGGGGCCGGGGCGAGGCCCCGGCGGAGGAGGCGACTGGGCTAGTCCCAGAGGAACTGGCGAGGGTCCACCGCCTGACCGTGAATCTGGATCTCGTAGTGCAGGTGCGGGCCGGAGGTGCGGCCGGTGTTCCCGGTGAGCGCGATGACCTGTCCCCGCTCGATGCGCTCGCCCGGCTTCACGCGGATCTCCTGGAGGTGCCCGTAGAGCGAGCGCAGCTCGTGGCCGTGATCGAGGATGACGGTGCTGCCGTACTCGCCGCTGCTGCCCGCGAAGTACACGGTGCCGGAGGCCGGGGCCAGGACCGCGGTCCCCCGGTTCGCGCTGATGTCGAGGCCGCGGTGGAACTCCTGCTCGCCGGTCCACGGGGACTGGCGCATGCCGAACCGCGAGTTGAGCGGCCCGCGCACCGGCCAGCGCAGCGGCAGCGACAGGAGCATCGGGCGGGTGCGCTCCATGAAACGCCCGAGTGCGCGCAGGCTCTGCCCGCTCTCGCCCACGCTGCTCGACAGGAGCGCCAGCGCCTGCGGCAGGGCCGGCGCCTCGTTGGCGAAGACGAGCGGGAGCACCGCCATCGCACCGCCCATGCCCGTCCCCTTGACGCTGCTTCCGGGAGCCGGCCCGAACGTGCTCCACACCCGCAGGTGCGCGGCCTGCCACCCTCCGACCTCGCGGTTGAGATCAGCCACTCGCTGCTCGACCGAGTCGAGCATCACCCGCTGCTCCTCGACCCGGCGCTCGACGCTGGCCGCCTGGATCTGAGCCCGCTTCAGCGCGAAGTAATCCCACCAGGTCCCGGTGAGGAGGGCCACGAACGCGGTCACCGCGAGGAACATTCCCCAGAGGAGCCAGCGTGGGCAACCCACGTGGAGCATGCGGCTGCCGCCGCCGTGCACCAGGACCAGGGTGAAGCCCCCGCGCGGCAGGCTCATGAGCGCTTGAGCGGCATCACGGTGGCGTCGCGAGCCGAGCCCATCGCGTCCGGCCGGGGCATCCGGCAGCGGCCCTCGAACGTGCCCCCTTCCTCGAGCACGAGGATCGGGGATTCGATGTCACCGTGGACGCGGGCCTTCCGGGTGAGCTCCACGCGCTCACTCGCGTAGATATTGCCGACGAGCTCGCCGTTGACCACGAGCGTGCCGGCCCGGACACTGGCGTTCACCACGCCGCGCTCTCCGATGATCAGCGTGTCGGGCGAGGCGATCTCGCCCTGGAACTTCCCGTTGAGGAGCACGGTGCCGGTGAAGGTGTACTTGCCCTCGATGTCGGAGCCCTCATCGAGGAAGGCGGTCAGCTTCTTGCGGCTGCTGGCGGCGGAGGGGCGACTCCGGGGCCACATGCGACGGCTACGCCTGCGCCCCGAGGCGATGCGCCTCGGTCCTCGGAGGCCGGGCGAGGAGGCCTGTGGCACCTTTGCATCCGAACATCGCGGCCTCCTGGTGGCGGCTGGGGTTGTGGAAAGCGCTCCACAGGAGAGCAATCACCCTGCCACTGGGAGGAACCAGCTAACTTATAGCTAACAAAGGCGTATCCCGGTCGCGGCTGGAGACAAGCCACCTGAGCGATACGTTAGCGGGACGAACGAGTGTCAGCTGGGAAACGGTGCGTTACTGAGGCAGGGGCACGATCAAGGTCGGCAGCTCACCGGGGGGCTGGAGGATCCAGCCTTCGCCTTCCGGGTTCTTCAGGAACATGGTCGCCGGCGCATTGGCTCTGAGAATGTTCCACCCGCTGTCGTCCTTTCGTCGCGTGACGAAGGCGGCGGACTCGCCGGGACGCTGGATGATGTACCCGCCCTGCTTGTCGGAGATGAGGTAGATCGGCGCCTGACCGGGCGCGTAGATCACGTAGCCTTCACCCCAGGCCGTGAAGTACACGTCGATCGGAAACTGGCCGGGCGCGGTCGCCTTGAAGTGCTGCGCCGCGGCGGGCGGCTGCGGAGGCGGGAAGCTGGCGTCGCTGCTCGCACACCCGGAGAGTCCGACCACCAGTCCGAGCCCGGCGAGGGCCCGTCGCGCGCCGACTCGCCTCATATGGCTCGCCACGTTCGGATCAGAGCCCGAAGCGCCGCGCCGTCTCGGCGTGCGCCTTCCAGATCGCGCGCGGCATGCGCTCGCCGAACTGCTCGTAGAACTCGCGCAGCTCCTCGAGCGCCTGACGCCATTCCTCGCGGTCGACGTGCAGGGCGGCGTCCAGCGCGCCGGGGGCCAGCGACAGTCCCGTCTCGTCGAGACTTCCCGGCGCCGGCACGTGCCCGATCGGCGTCTCGACCGCCTTCCCGCCGCCCTGGATCCGCTCGACGATCCACTTGAGTATCCGCACGTTCTCGCCGTAGCCCGGCCACAGGAACTGGCCGTCACGGTCGCGCCGGAACCAGTTCACCCGGAAGATCTTGGGCGGGTTCTTGAGCTTCGGACCGAAGGACAGCCAGTGCGCGAAGTAGTCGGCCATGTTGTAGCCGCAGAACGGGATCATGGCCATCGGATCACGCCGCACCACTCCGACCTGGCCGGTGATGGCCGCGGTCGTCTCGGTACCCATCGCGGAGCCGAGGAAGACCCCGTGATCCCAGTCGAACGCCTCGAAGACCAGCGGCACCACCCGCGCGCGACGCGAGCCGAAGATGAACCCGGAGAGCGGCACCCCCTCGGGGTCCTCCCAGTTCGGGGCGATGGAGGGACACTGCTGCGCGGGCACCGTGAACCGCGAGTTGGGATGCGCGGCCGGGCCCGATCCCGGGGTCCACGGCTTGCCCTGCCAGTCGAGCAGGCCGGCGGGCGGCTCGGGGCCCATTCCCTCCCACCACGGCTCGTTGGATGGGGTGAGCGCCACGTTGGTGAAGATGGTGTTCGAGCGCACCATGGCCGCGCCGTTGGGATTCGTCTTGGCGCTGGTGTTGGGTGCCACTCCGAAGAAGCCGCGCTCCGGATTCGTGGCGCGCAGCTGTCCGTGCTTGTCGACGTGGATCCAGGCGATGTCGTCGCCGACCGTCCACACCCGGTAGCCGGGCAGACTCGAGACCACCATCGCGAGGTTGGTCTTGCCGGAGGCGCTCGGCATGGCGGCCGCGAGGTAGGTGATCCGGCCCTCGGGGTCCTCGAGGCCGAGGATCAGCATGTGCTCGGCCATCCATCCTTCGGTGCGAGCCTGGTGAGACGCGATGCGCAGGGCGTGACACTTCTTGCCGAGCAGGGCGTTGCCCCCGTAGCCCGAGCCCACGCTCCAGATCAGCCGCTCCTCCGGAAAATGCATGATGAAACGGCGGTCCGGCGAGAGGTCGCCGAGCGAGTGCAGGCCCCGGATGAAGTCGTCGCCGTCGCGCATGTGCTCCAGCGCCAGCGCTCCCACGCGCGTCATGATGTGCATGCTGGCCACCACGTAGGCGCTGTCGGTGACCATCACCCCGACGCGGCTCATCGACGAGCCGGCGGGCCCCATGAGGTACGGGATCACCCACATCGGGCGGCCGCGCATGCTGCCACGGAAGAGCCCCTTGAGCCGCTCCTTGCCCTCCGCGGGGGCCATCCAGTTGTTGGTGGGCCCGGCCTCCTCGCGTGTGGGCGTGCAGATGAAGGTCAGCTGCTCGGTACGCGCCACGTCGGAGGGGTGACTGCGATGCAGGTAGCAGTTCGGGTAGGTCCGCGAGTTCAGGGGGAGCAGGGTGCCGTCCCGTAGCATGTCGTCGACCAGGCGGTCGTACTCCGCCTTCGACCCGTCGGCCCAGGCGATCTTCGCCGGGCCGGTCAACGCGGCGACCTCATCCACCCACTTCTCGACTTGACTCGTGAGACTCATGGATGACGTCCTCCCGGTGAGAGACACGACGTTCGGATGCAGGCGGGCCCGCGTCCCGGTGACAGCACGTACCGGGAAATTCTCACCGCGCGGCGCGGTTCTGTCAACGACCGGATATATTCGGTCACGCCCCGTCGACCCGGCCGTTGCGGCGGGCCAGGGCGTCGCGCACCATGAGGGCCAGATCCCGGCGCGGGAAGGGCTTGATCAGATAGCCGAACGCCCCGCGACGCAAGGCCTCGTTGAGGGTGACGAGGGAGGCGAAGGCGGTGATCATCACCACCTCGATCCGCTCGTCGAAGCTCTTGATGTACTGGAGGGTGTCGAGCCCGCTCATGCTGGGCAGGAGCTTGACGTCGAGGAGCACCAGATCGGGGCGGAAGCGGGGCAGCTCCTCGACCGCCGCCTCGCCGCTCGCCACGCTCGAGATCCGGTACTCGCGATCGAGCAAGGCGCGCAAGCTCATGCGCACTCCCTCCTCGTCGTCCACGAGAAGCACGCGAGGCTTCTCTTCGGTCTCGATCACGGGTTCGCTCATAGAGAAAGTTCTGCGCGGGGCCACCAGCCTGGTGAAGGCTGCAACGCAAGTGCCAGCGGGAACCCGCTCGTAAAACCGCTGAACTCGCACGCATGCCCGCTCCCTGACGCGCACCACGCGCCAGAGAGCGGACAAAAATTGGCGTCGCGACCATCACCGGACGGAGGCGTCGAGCGTCGGCGGCTCCGGTCGCCGGCTCAGGAGCGCGGTGTCCCGCCGCCCGGGCGCAGCCGTTGCGCGATCTCGTTGACCAGGTGGTTGAGCCGCTCCGCCGCGTCTTCCCGCTCCTTCTGGTGCCGCTCGTTCTCCCCCCGCAGCTCGCTCATGCTCTGGCGCAGGTGCTCCGCCTGGCGCTCGGATGTCTCGAGCCGGTTGCGCAGCTGCTCGTTCTCGTAGGTCACGCCGCGCAGCCGCTCGTTCTCGCGCTCGGAGGCCTCCACCCGCTCGCGAAGGCGGTCGTGCTCGTGCAGCAATTCCAGCAGCGAGGCCAGCTGCGTCTGCCCGGCCTCGAGCCAGCGCCGCACTTCGTCGCCATCGCGCACCTGCTTGGACTCGACGCTCATCATCCGATCCTCTCCTTGGGTACGACTGAGTGGAGTGTAGTCCAGCCCGGGCCGCGACGCGTGGCCGATCGCCACCGCTGCGCCCGGAACCCGCCGGGGGACGCGCGGCCGGCGCCGATCGGCGCGCCGGCGCTCCGGCTCGTACGCCGCCGCCGCGCTCCGCCGCTCGCGGCGCCGACGGTCCAGCATCACCTCGACCTCGCCTGCGTCCTCCGCGAAGAGCCGCTGCATGCGCTCCACCAGCGCGGGCCGGTCGGGGCGCACGAATACCTGCATGGGCCCGCGCGACGGGGTGCTCCAGAGCCACAGTGAGATTCGTCGGAATCGGCCGGTCAGCAACATGGCTCTAGCGCGGCCCGGGGTCGGTCGCCGCGGGATCCTCGCTCCGGGCGAGGAGGCGCAGCCGGTGGGTCCAGCAGAGCCCGTGCACTTCGCGGTCGTCCCCCGGGATATCGATCGTGACCAGGAGGCAAGGCTTCCCCTCCTGACGACACCGCGGGCAAATGACTTTCAAGGCGCTCGATACCGGGCAAACTCGGTGCCACGCTGGGCGGATCGAGGACCCAAGCTCAGGCGTGGAAAGCAATCCGTGGCGGGCCCAAAACCTTGTCGGAACGCATTTACATTACGTCCGCCGCCGAAGCACTTTAGATAGTAGTCAGCGATAGATCACATTAGATTCGAACATGATTGAGTCGAAGCGACCTGCCATGTGCGCCGTGGAGTGCGCAGCATCTGGTGGGAAGAGGCGGACCGTGCTTGGCCGCTGAACCACCCTGAGTAGGTAAGCACCTTCCCATCAGGCCGAGTGCGCAGCCTTGACAGCACCGGGACCTGATCCTAGCATGGCTGCCATCCCCGAGGTGGCGGCGATGAGCGAATTCCACGACGAGTACTCGGAAGCCCTCGACGGTGAGTTCCGGAAGCTCGAAGACGCCCTGCTGAGCGACCAGGTGCGTTTGCTCGCCCCCAGCGAGCCGATTCGCGTCAGCCCGGATACGACGGTCGCCGAAGCGGTCGCCCGGATGGTAGACAACCGGCGGGCCGCGGTGGTCATCGTGGACGCCACCGGCCGGCTCGCGGGAATCTTTACCGAGCGCGACCTGCTGACCCGCGTCGTCAGTCTCGGACGCGACCTGGCGGTGACGCGGATCGGCGACGTGATGACGCCCGAACCGGAAGCGCTGGCGCCTGACGACCGGATCTGCTTCGCGATCAACCGCATGCACGCGGCCGGCTATCGCACCGTCCCGCTCGTCGACGCCCGGCACCACCCGATCGGCATCGTCACGGTCAACGACGTGGTGAGCTGGCTGGCGCGGGTCTTCCCGGAGGCGATCCTGAATCTCCGACCCGGCGACCGGGTGAACCGGCCGGCCCAGATGGACAGCGGCTAGGGCAGCTTCCGGAACACCAGTCGGGAGGGTGCGTTCCGGAAGGGCCATCCCGGGACGATCGCGGTGAAGCGGCCCGCGGCTCCGCCCGCCACCAGCAGCTTCAAGCATTGCGGCGACTGGAACTTCGGCACCAGCACCCCGCTCTCCGCGCCCTCCGGAAACGCGGCGAGCGCCTCGTCGGAGAGCCCCTCCCCACCGTCTCGTCCCGGCACCAGCTCACGCACCGGCTTCTGCAAGCGCGTCCACAGGTATTCCCGCACCCGGCTCTTCGACCAGCCGTCGGCCGCCAGCGTCGTCACGTGCTCGGGCGAGAACACCAGCGCGGTGTCACCCAGCCCCGTGGCCTTGTGGTGAGCCACCACCTCGACGCTTCGCACCACGGTGGCGAGCAGATCCGGCGCGGAGCGGCTCCGGGTGTCGGCGACGATCTGGGGGGCCTCCGCCGCCATCACGGCCACCGTGCTGTCGCCGGGCGCGAACCCGTGCTCGACGTGGAGCGGCTCCCACGGGCTCGCTTCTTCGTTCTCCCCGATGCAGTAGGTGTACCGCCCCGGGCCCCCGAAGGTCGACATGCTGATGACCCCCGGCTGGGCCCCGCCGATGTTCACCCAGCAGAGGCGCACCGCGCGCCCGATGGTCGCATTGGCCCGCCAGCCGGGGCCGAAGACGCCGGCGCCCGAGTTGATATCGAGCGCGGCGCGGATGGGGCCGTTCACGATCACCAGCGGAGCGACCGCGTCCGTGGTGCCGGACACCCCCAGGAGGCAGAAGCGCTCGTCGCACATCGCCTCCACCGCGGCCAGCACCACCGGCAGGTATTCCGGCCGGCAGCCGGCCATGACCGCGTTGATCGCGATCTTCTGCACGGTGGCGCGGCCGAAGCGCGGCGGCATCTCGGCCACCAGCTCGTCGGCTCCCCGCCCGCTCGCCGCGACCGCGGCCGCCACCCGCTCCGCGGTGGGCGGCACCGCGGGGAGCCCGTCGGTCACCCCACGGGCGAACAGCGCCTCGATGGGATCGACGTCATGGCTCGCCATGCGGTGGGGCGGGACCCGGCGCCGGATGAGGCGCCGGCTAGCGGGGCCGGGAGAAGGGCGAGCGGTACTCGAGGCGCTCGCGGACCTTGTTGAGCAGCCGCTCGACGGTGAAGGGCTTCGCGACGAACGCATCGACCGGAATGAGCACCCCGGCGTCGCTGATCACCTCCGCGGCACGCCCGGACATGAAGATCATCTTGGTGTCCGGTCGGAGGGCGGCGACCCGGTCGGCGAGCTCCTTGCCGTTGATCCCGGGCATCATGATGTCGGTGAGAAGCACGTGGATGGCCCCCTGGTGCTCCTCGGCGATCTGGAGCGCGGTCTCCCCGTCCTCGGCCTCGAGGACCCGATAGCCGGCGCCCACCAGGATGTCCCGGGCGAGGGCCCTCACCTGGACCTCGTCGTCCACCACCAGGATCGTCTCCATGCGCGCCTATTCTACCTCCCCGGAGCCCGCTTTCCTGCACGTGCCGTGTTCAACCGGCGGCCAGGCCCGAGGGTTCCACGGCGCTCCCCGCCGCCTTGACAGGCCCGCGCGCGAGTCCTAAAGTCATCGGGACATGAGGAAATGGATCGGCGCCTTCAGCCTGGTGTGGCTGCTCTGGTCTGACCTCTCCATCATCTCCAAGGACAACCCGCTCGACACCATCGTGCTGCGCTGGCTGGCCCGCGTGCCGCGCCTGCAGACCGATCAGATCGTTGCCGGCAGCTACGAGACCGCAGAGGAGTGCAAGGTCGCGCTCGAGCGGCACATCGTCACGCTCAAGGCCATCAACGACAGCTGGTCGGCGGAGGAATTCACGCGCGACGGGGACTCGGGGACGATTCACTACTACCCGAGGGGTCTCGAGTACGCGCGCGCCGATCTCCGCTGCGCCGAGCAGTAACGACCCGTCAGCGTCCAGGCGGCGTCGGGGTGCCCGTCGGTGCGTCGGTGCGGACGGGTGGTCGTGGCTCGCGCGTCCCGCCCTCGAACAGATCCATCAGCCACGGCACCGTGACCACCACGACGATCGCGAGCACGATCAGCACCAGGGTTGCGCGAAACCACCCGGTCACGAAGATGCTGGGCGGCCCGTCGTAGACCTCCGCCTCCCCCCGCAGGACCGCCAGCTCGGCGCGTAGCTGCTCCTGCTCCTCCTCGAGGGTCTCCAGACGCGAGCGGAGCTGCCGCACGGTACCGGCCAGGTCGCGGGGCGCTCCCGCGCGGGCCGCGCGCCGGGTCTCCGGCGCCGCCGTCTCGACCGCGGTGGCCAGTCGTCGGCGGCGCGAGCGCTCGGTCGGACTGGACTCCCCGACGTCGTCGCCGGTCAGGGCGAGCTGCCGACCGGTCGCCGGCACCGCGATCTGGGACCCCGGACTGGCCTGGCCGGTGCCGGGAGGCCTTCTGATCGGAGGTCCACCGCCCTGCTGGGCAACGGCTTCGACCGGCCGAGCCATCGCGTGTAGCTCGTCCCGGGAGAGATTCTGAATGCGGGCCAGAAGGCCCTTGACCGTCCGCTCGGAGACCTGGTGGGCCAGCAGGAGACGGCCGTGCTCGTCGCCGTCCTCCACGTACGCCACCCAGTCCTTCAGGCTGCGGGTCCCATGCCACGAGACGGTCAGGCCGCTGACCTGCATCCGCTTCCGTCCCTCGATCTTCGCGAGTGGCTTGCGCGTGACCTCCATCCGGTGTCCTGTCCTTTCCCTTCTCCCACGCCGCCCGGCGCGCGGCCCCAAGACTACGACGCGTTCCGTCGCCTGACAAGGCCCTTGGAACCGCTCGTCCGGAGTAGTTTTTACACGAGTGTCATGTAAAACCTACACGAGCTGACACTTTCGACCGCGCAGTCGACCCCGTCACCCCCGCCTATTGTGGAAGAACGGACTCGGGCAACCATTCCCCGTCGTCGAGAGATGCCGCCCCTCTGGCACATCCGTTGCGTCCTGTCCCCCGCGAAAGGAGTGGGGCATGCGCCTGACATCTCTCATGGGCTTCCTCGCCGACGACCTCGCGGTCGACCTGGGCACCGCCAACACCCTCGTGTACGTCCGGGGGCAAGGCATCGTCCTGAACGAGCCCTCGATCGTGGCCATGAAGGACGGCGCGGTGCTCGCGGCCGGGCACGAGGCCAAGGCCATGCTGGGCCGCGCGCCGGGCACGATCTCGGTCGTGCGCCCACTCCGGCACGGTGTCATCGCCGACTTCGACAGCACCGAGAAGATGCTCCACTACTTCATCGCCAAGACCCGCCAGCGACGGAGCATCGTCCACCCGCGCGTGGTGGTCACCGTGCCCTCCGGCATCACCCAGGTCGAGAAGCGGGCGGTGCGTCAGTCGGCTCGCCAGGCGGGCGCCCGCGAGGCCTTCCTCATCGAGGAGCCGATCGCCGCGGCGCTGGGCGCCGGGCTGCCGGTGGCCGAGCCGGGAGCCAACATGATCGTCGATATCGGCGGCGGCACGACCGAGGTCGCGGTGATGTCGCTGTCCGGCATCGTCTACTGCAAGTCGGTGCGGATCGCGGGCGACGAGATGAACGCCTCGGTCATCCAGCACATCCGCAAGAGCTACAGCCTGCTCGTGGGCGAGCGGCACGCCGAGGAGATCAAGCTCAAGCTCGGCTCGGCCTACCCGATCCCGGGTGAGCACCTCACGATGGAGGTCAAGGGGCGCGACCTCATCGTCGGGATCCCCAAGACCATCCTGGTCACCGGCGAGGAGATCCGCGAGGCGCTCCGCGAGCCGATCATGGCCATCGTGAGCGCGGTACATACCTGCCTCGAGCAGATCCCGCCCGAGCTGGCGGCCGACATCGTGGACAAGGGCATCGTGGTGTCGGGCGGCGGGGCGCTGCTGCGCGGCCTCGGTCCCCTGCTCCACGACCAGACCGGCCTGCCGATCCGCGTGAGCGACGATCCACTCACCTGCGTGGTGCGCGGGGCGGGGGCGCTGCTGGACGACGTCAAGCTGCTCTCTCGCGTCGCCCTACCCTCCTAAGCTCGCGCCCAGCGACCCGCCCCGAGCCCCGCCGCCCGGAAGGGCGGCAACGCGACGCGTTGTCTCTCCTTGTCTGCGGCGCGGCCCGGCGGTACCTAATGAGCGTCCGGGTCGCCGCGAGCTCGCGCGACCGCGCGCAACGAACACGTAACTCGCCCATCCCGTCCGATGGCCTAGTGTCGTCGAGAGCGCCCTGAGGCAGCGCTCCGGAGGAGGACATCCGATGAGCTCCACTCCCCAGCTCACCGCGGCCGATCACACCACCCGATCATCCGTTCGTCCGACACTCCCCGTAGCGGTGATCATCACCGCCCACGGCTCGGCCCGCCACCTCGAGCACGCGCTGGCGAGCATTCGCGAGCAGACCGCGATCCCGGCCGAGACGGTCGTGGTCGACGACACGTTCCCCGGCATCGACGTGGCGCGCATCATCGAGACGGCCGGGGTGGGGAGGCTGCGCCATCCCCTCGGGCCCAACGTGGGCCGCAATGTGGCCATTCTCGAGGCCCGCCAGCCGTGGATCGCCTTCCTGGACTGTGAGGACACGTGGGCGCCCCACAAGCTCGAGACGCAGTGGCGGGCGGTCCAGGCCTGCCCGGGCCTCGACGTCGTCTTCGCCAACTCGTGGGAAGTCAGCGAGGCGCGACGGATCACGCGGCCGTTCCTCGAGCAGAAGAGCCACTACTGGGCCGTGGAGCGCCGCGAGATCGCGCCCGGGGTCAAGGAGTGCGAGCCCCGCAGCCTCGTGCGCCAGTTCCTGCTCGGGAATTTCCTGTCACGCTCCACGCTCCTGGCGCGACGGGAGGTGCTCGTGCGCGTCGGCCTCTTCGATCGGGAGCTGGTCCACCTGGAAGACCGCGACTGCTGGCTACGGCTCCTGGCCACCGCCCGCTTCGGGGTGCTCGAGGAGCCGCTCATGTCTGGCCGCCTCGACGTGGACGTCCCCGATCCGGACCGGCGCCGGTGGCCGTACGAGGAAGCGCTGGATGCGGTCCGACTCTGGCAGCTGATGGCCACCCATCCGACCGAGTATCCACCCGAGGCCGTGGCGCTCTACGCGGTCGAGCGCTGGCGCCCGCTGCTCGCGGTCGGTCGGCTCGCGGAAGCGGACGGCCTCGTCCGGGAGGCCCGCCGTCACTACTTCCGCGCCTGGTGGCTCGGCGGCGGGACGTGGCCGCTCGTCAGAGCCGTCGTCTCGTACCTCCCCACTCCGGTCCGCGGTGGGCTGGCCGCGATCCGCGCCCGTCTCCGACGGGCCCACCACGAGTGAATCGAGGCTAGCGCGGCGCGAGGGTCATCTCGGACACGATGAGGCGGAAGTCCGGGCGGGGCCGGAAGGTGACGCGCTTGGAGGTGCCGTAGACGATGACCTCCTGGAACAACTCGAGCCACGGCTTCTCGTCGTCGAAGAGCTGGGTCGCCTCGACGTAGAGCGCCTTCCGCTTCCGGGGATCGAGGGTGTAGCGCGCCTGCTCCATCACTTCGTGGAAGCGGTGGCCGGGCTGGCTTCCCGCCCAGTAGCGGCCGCCCAGCCCCGTCGGGTGCAGGATGCGCCAGAGACTTCCGTCGGCGTCGAGCAGGGTCGACTGCACGTTGATCAGGAGCAGGCCCCCGGGCGGCAGCGCCCGCTCGTTGACCATGCGCTGCCGCGCTCCCATCTCCATCATGGCCACGCGGGCGCGGATGCCCACCTTCGCCCACATGTCGGCGATCACCTCGAGCAGCTGCTTGTCGTTGACCATGGTGCCCATCCCCGCGTGGAGCGTCACGTCGATCCCGCCCGGGCTCCCCGCCTCGGCCAGGAGCGCCCGCGCCCGCGCGGGGTCGTGCGGATACGGCTTGAGCGCGGGGTTGTAGCCGAAGTCGGTATCCGCGAGCCCGCCCGCGAGCGGCCGGCCGAGTCCCGCGAAGAGGCTCCGGATGATCGCGGGCACGTCGAGCGCGTAGTGGAGCGCCTGACGCACCCGCTTGTCGGACAGCGGCGGCTGCGTCGAGTTGATGTTGAACTCGACGGTGCGGGTGGACGGAACGCTCACCACCCGCGTGTTCCGGCCCTCCGCGACCGATTTGATGCGGTCGGGCGGGACGCTCGTCACGATGTCCGCGTCGCCCTTCTCGAGCGCGACCAGGCGCGGAAAATCATCCGGGATCGCCTTCCACAGCACGCGGTCGACCGCGGGGGCGCGGCCCTCCCAGCCCCACCAGTCGCGGTTGGCCTCCATGACGAGCCGCTCGTCCTTCACCCACTCCACGAAGCGATACGCCCCGCTGCCGATCGGGCGACGCGCCAGCTCCTTCGCGCCCTCGTCGGTGGTGAGGCGGGCGGGCAGGATCTGCGAGCCCATCTGCGCCATGCGCACCGGCAGGAGCGGATCCGGCTTCCGGGTCACGACCCGCACCAGCGTGGGGCTCGCCGCCTGCACCGACTCGATCGTGGTGAAGCCGGCGGTCACCACCGTCTTCCCCGGAACCAGGTTGCGCTCGATCGTGGCCCGCACGTCCTCCGCGGTGAGCGGAGAGCCGTCGTGGAACTTCACACCCGGTCGCAGGGTGAACTCCCAGGTGGTGTCGTTGACCGCCTTCCACGAGGTGGCCAGGCCCGGCTGCAGCTGCAGCGCGGCGTCCCACCGGGTGAGGGAGTCGTAGAGGTTGTAGAAGTAGTTGACGGTGAGCACCTGGGTGCTGCGACCGGGGTCCATCGTGGTCGCCTCGGCGGGCTGGACGATGGTGAGCTGGCTGGGCTGGGCGGCCACCGGAGCCGCGAGCAGGAGCAGCGAGAGCACCAGCCAGGAGAAGCGCGTCATTGGCAGCCGAAGAGCGTCATCGGTCTTCCCTCCCTTGGGGCGGGCCGAAGATAGCGCAGCCCGCCGCTCCCCGGCAACACGCAACCCGCGCCGACGCCTATAATGGCGGCCACGCCGGCCGCGGGGCCGGCCGCCCGATCCCTCGTCACCCACTGGAGGCCGTATGAAGGGCGTGACCCTGCCGACCGAGACCGTCTTCGTGATGGAGAACTCGCCGATCAAGTTCGGGCTGGGGGCCATGGACGAGATCGGCTTCGACGCCACTCGCCTCGGCATCAAGAAGGCCCTCATCTTCACCGATCGCCACGTGGCGGAGCTGGGCCTGTCCGAGCGGGTGCGCGCCCTGCTGGAGGAGCAGGGCGTGAAGGCCGACGTGTGGGACGGGGTCGAGGTGGAGCCCACCGACCGGTCGATGGAGGAGGCGGGCGAGTACGCGCGCTCCAAGGAGTTCGACGGCCTCGTGGCGGTCGGCGGCGGGAGCACCATCGACACGTGCAAGGCGGCGAACCTCCTCACCTGCTACCCGGCTCCGCTGCTCGACTACATCAACAAGCCGGTGGGGCGGGGCGTGCCGGTACCCGGCCCGATGCGCCCGCTGATCGCGGTGCCGACCACCGCGGGAACCGGCAGCGAGACCACCGCGGTGGCGGTGACGCACATCGTCGATCAGAACGTGAAGGCGGGAGTCTCTCATCGGCTCCTGCGCCCCGCGCTCGGAGTGGTCGATCCGCTCAACACCCTGAGCGCGCCGCCGGAGGTGACCGCGGCGGCGGGCGCCGACATCCTCACCCACGCCATCGAGTCGTACACCACGCGGCCGTACAACGCCCGCGCCAAGCATCACCCGCCGGATCGGCCCGCCTACATCGGCGCGAACCCGGCGAGCGACATCTGGTGCGAGAAGGCGATGGAGTACGCGGCGCGCTACCTCCGCCGCGCGGTGCTGAACGGCCTCGACGTGGAGGCGCGCCTGCACCTGGCCCTGGCCGCCAACTACGCCGGGATCGGCTTCGGGAACGCGGGGGTGCACATCCCCCACGCGGTGGCCTATCCGATCGCGGGCCTCGTGCGCGACTACGTCCCGAGCGGCTACCGCACCCGCCACCCGATGGTGCCGCACGGCATGTCGGTGATCCTCACCGCCCCCGCCGCGTTCCGCTTCACCTACGCGACGTCGCCGGAGCGCCACCTTCGCGCCGCCGAGCTGCTGGGGGTCCCGGTGGCCGACCTGAGCGAGGCGGAGCGGCGCGAGGCGCTGCCGCGGGCGCTGCTCTCGATCATGCGGGATATCGGCATTCCCAACGGCCTCACCGCCATCGGCTACACCGAGCGCGACGTGCCCGCCCTGATCGAGGGCACGCTGCGCCAGCCGCGCCTGCTGTCGGGGGCGCCCCGGCCGGTTGGTCAGCCGGAGCTCGAGCTGATCCTGCGCGACGCGATGCAGTACTGGGGCTAGAGCTGCCCCGAATCCCCCCACTCGGCGAGCAGCGTCCGGTAGGCGGGATCCTGGTAACGATCGAGGCGGAACGCGGGCGCGTACCGGGGGAGCGGCCGCTCCGCGATGTAGTCGGCCAGCAGATCGGCGGCGCCGTTCGAGGACATCATCCCGTAGCCGGAGAGGCCTCCCAGGACGTACGCGCCCTCGACCGGTAGCGGTCCCGACAGCAGCCGGTTCTCCTCGGTCTTGGTGTAGTAGCCGCCGTCCACGAAGTGCTTCGGCAGACGCGGGACGTATGCGCTCAGGCCGGGGATCAGCCGGGTCATCCCGCGGATCACGATCTCGGCGTACGCGGGATCGAACTCCACCGGGAAGCGCGGCTCCATCGGCTCCACGTCGTAGGTCCACACCCCGAGCATCACCGGGCTGTCTCCGCCGCCCTCCGGCCGGCCGTGGACGCCCGCGGGCATCTCGTCCAGGAGGTGCCGCAGCCCCTCGGCCTGCCCGAGCTCCTCGCGCTCGTCGTCGGACCACGGCAGCCGCACCGGATCCGTCCAGATCATCATCGGCGCGTGGCGTGGCACCACGCCCTGCGTATCGTGGAAGGCGACCTTGGCGTGCCGCTCGCAGAACACCGGGATCTCGACGTCGAGGAGCCGCCCGACCGCCTTGACGTACGGGCCCGCCGCGTTGACGAAGCGTGGCGTGCCGATGGTCCGGCCGCCGCCTGCGCCGCTCACCCGCACGCCGGTGACGCGTCCCCCCGCCGTCTCCACCGCGTCCACTCGCCCCTCGGTCAGACGCACGCCCGCTTCGCGCGCGCGCTCGAGCATGTACATGCCGAGCTGCTGGCCGCTGAACCAGCCGCAGCGGCGCGCGTGCAGCAGCGCGACCGTCTCCTCGGCGAGGTAGGGGAAGTGGCGGCGGATCAGGCTCCGATCGGTGACCACGTCCGTCCCGGTGGGCTGCCCTTCGTAGCCGGTCGCCGGCGACGGCTGATAGTCCCCGCCCGACGATCGGTGCAGGCGCAGCGGGCCGACTCCCCGCGCGGCGGCGTCCTCCGCGGCCTTCACGTAGCCCTCGATCTGACCGGGCTGGGCGGTCGCGAAGAGATAGCCCCGCCGATTCATGAGGAACACGTTGTCGCTCTCGCGCGCCAGCTCCTCCATGAGGTCGATGCTGCGGTTCATGAGGGCGGCCATGTCGTCGCCGGGACCCGGCCACCAGTTGCGGTAGGACTCCGCCGACTTGTCGCTCGTGAGCGAGAGCGGCGGGCGCTCGTCGACCAGCACCACCGAGCGGATGCCCCGCCGGACCGCCAGGTGATAGGCCGCCGCGACGCCGGCGATGCCGGCCCCGCAGATCACGACCTCCGCCGTCGGGGCGCTCATTGGCGGGACGACTCTACACGCTTTGAGCGGGCAAGAAAACCGGCCGGCGCGTGGTGGACACTGTCAGCGTCACGACGGTATGGTGACGCTCCAATACTTCCCTGACCATAGTCCAAGTGGCTGCAAATCCTGCCTTCCCGAGTCCAGGCACGTGGGTTGCTCCAAGCGCGCCCATGATGACACGACAGAGCGATCGCCGCCGCCATCCCCGCTCGGACGTCTCCTGGCTCGTCGTGGTGGAGGCCGGGAAGCGTCGCTTCCTCCTCCAGACGATGGACATCTCGGCCCGCGGCACGAAGGTGCGGCCGCGGGAGCGGCTCGACATCGGCACGCCGGCCCAGCTCCGCTTCCGGCCCCCGGACGGGACGCCGTTCAACGTGCCCGCGCTGGTCTGGCGCACGGATTCCGACGGGCTCGCCTTCCTCTTCATGGGGGACATCCAGGACCGTCTCCGCCGCTACGGCCGCCTGCTCGCCAGCTGAGCCGGCGGGCGGCCGCTACTTCTTGAACCAGTCCCAGACCTTGTCCCACCAGCGGCCGATCTGCTCCGACACGCCCCCGTGCTCCTCGCACGGCGGCGGCTCCGTCCCGGTCAGGAAGACCTCGGTGACCACGACCGGGCAGTACGCCGTCGCCTTCCGCCCGTTGGTCGCGTCGATCTTCGCGTAGGTGACGCCCGGCGGCTCCGGGAACGCGCCGCCCGGATAGATGTCGAGGGCCTGGCGCATGAACTCCGACCAGATCGGGAGCGCGCCCTCCGCCCCGGACAGTCCCGCCGGCGCTCCGTCGTCGAAGCCCACCCAGACCAGGGCCAGCAGGTTCGACGAGTAGCCCACGAACCAGGCGTCGCGCCCGTCGTTCGTGGTGCCGGTCTTGCCCGCCACCGCGCCGGGCACGCCCAGCGTGCGCGCCGAAGCGCCGGTCCCCGAGTTGATCACGCCCTCGAGGAGCGAGGTGACGAGAAACGCCTCCGGCGCGCCGATCACCGGCCGCGTCTCCCGGCTCGCGCTCCAGATCGCGCGGCCCGAGTCGTCGGTGACGGTGTCGACCACGCCCCCGCTCGGCGCGATCCCGCCGTTCGCGAGCGGCAGGTACGCGCGCGCGAGATCGAGCGGCGTGGTCTCGAACACGCCGAGGGCCAGCGCGGGCACCGGCTTGAGGTCGCCTTCCACCCCCAGGCTCCGCGCGGTTCCGACCACCGTGTTCAGGCCCACCGCCTGGGCGAGCCGCACCGTCGCGGTGTTGAGCGAGCCCTCGAGCGCCCGCCGCACCGTCACCTGTCCCTGATAGCGGTCGTCGTAGTTCTTGGGGCTCCACGGCTTGCCGTCCACCACGATCGTGATCGGCGCGTCCTCGATCAGCGACGCGGCGGTGAAGCGCGGCCCGTCCGGCCGCGGGGTCAGGGCGGCGAGGAACACGAAGGGCTTGAAGGCCGAGCCCGGCTGGCGGCGCGCGAGGACCGCGCGGTTGAACTGGCTGAGCCGGTAGTCGCGGCCGCCCACGAGCGCGCGCACCTGGCCGGTGGAGGTATCGAGCACGATGAGCGCGGCCTGCAAGCGCTCCTCCGGGCTCGGGCGGCGCAGGCGCGGCCGCGAGGTCTCGAGCCGATCGATCCCCTTGACCACCGCGGCCTCGGCGAGGCGCTGCAGCACCGGGTCGAGCGTGGTGTAGACCCGCACCCCGTGCTGGTCGGCCAGGTCCATCTCGGTGGAGCGCTCGAGATCCGCGCGGACGTAGTCGACGAAGTAGGGCGCCACCAGCCCGCTGCCGGGCGTGATCCGCGCCTTCACCGGCTCGCGGCGCGCGCGCCGGTAGTCCGCCTCCGAGATCTTGCCCAGATCGCGCAGGCGCGTCAGCACCACGTCGCGCCGCTCCCGGGCCCGGTCGGGATTGGCGACCGGCGAGTAGTTGTTGGGGCCCCGGATCATCCCGGCCAGGAGCGCCGCCTCCGGGAGGGTCAGCTGGTGGACCTCCTTGCCGAAGTAGGCGCGCGAGGCCGCGCCGACCCCGCGCACCGCCGAGCCGCCCGCCTGTCCCAGGTAGATCTCGTTCAGGTACGCCTCGAGGATCTGGTCCTTCGAGTACCGCCACTCGAGCGCGGTGGAGAGCAGGGCCTCGTTGAGCTTGCGCGAATACGTCCGCTCGGGGGTGAGGAGCCGGCTCTTCACGAGCTGCTGGGTGATCGTGCTGCCGCCCTCGACGACCCGTCCCTTGCGGACGTTGGCCCAGAGCGCCCGCAGCACCCCGCGCGGGTCGAGCCCGCCGTGCTCGTAGAAGCGCTCGTCCTCGATGGCCAGGACGGCGGTGCGCAGCACCGGAGGCACGTCGGGCAGGCGTATCGGGCGGATGCTCTCTCCCATGCCCGGCGCCCGCGCTCGCGAGGAGCTCGGGCGGGAGCGCCACGCTCTGCACCTCGGTCCCGTTCTGGCGCAACCGGGTGATCCGTCCACCCGACACGGTGAGACTCACCCGGCCCGCGCCGCCGGCCCCGGAGCCCACGTAGATGTCCCAGGCGCTGTCGGATCGAGAGAACTGTCCCGGCCCCGCGGTGGTGCGGGTCTCGCGATAGCCGAGCCGGCCGAGGATGCCGGCCAGGTCGAGGGCGCCGATCGAGACGCCCGACCGCAGCACCGGCGGGGCCGCGTAGAGAAGGGTCGAGCGGCGCGCCTCGACGCGCTCGAACTTGGAGAGGGCGCGCAGCGAGTAGATGGCGAGCCCGCCGCCCACCACGATCAGGATCACGAGCAGCGCGGCCGCGAACAGCGTGAGCCGCCGCAGGACCCGGAAGCGGCCCTCCCACAACGCGGCCATCACGCGTCCGCGCGCACGCTCGGGGAGAGGGGTGAGCGGCTCAGGAGCCGGCGCCCCTCCGCAGGGTGACCATCACCAGCCGGGCCACCTCGGGATTATCCGACAGCTCGACCACCACGAAGTCGCCGATGCGGACGTCGTCGAGCGTGATCGTGCTGTCCCGGAACGCGTCCTTCAGATCGCGCCCGGTCTGGTTCCGCTGCGACCAGACGACGAGCGCCTCACGCGGCACCTGGATCCGGAGGGCGCGGCGCTCGCCGCCCACTCCGAACTCGTCGACGGTGAGAGTGCGCGCCTGCGGATCCACCGCCAGCACCGTCCCGGCGTGCCGCTCCCCCGCGGGCGCCGGGGCCGGCGTCACGGTCAGGGCCAGCAGACTCATGAGGAGCGCGGCCAGGGCGCTCCCGGACCTCACCCGCCCCCGCACCGGGCGCTTCACGACCGGGGCGAGGGGGGAGCCCCCACCTCGGCCGCCTTCATCTTGCGGACCAGCTCGGCGTACGAGGAGGTCTGGATGATCTTGTCGAACTGGGTCCGGTAGTTGTTGATCAAGCTCACTCCCTCGACGGACACATCGTACACGAGCCACCGATCGCCCCGCTGCTGCATGCGGTAGTCGATCGGCACCTCGGTTCCCTGCTTCGTGACGAAGCGGGTGCGCACCGTCGCGAGCCCGCCGTCGACGGCCTCACCCGCGTAGGCGATGCGCTCCCCGCTGTATTTCTCGATCTTCGAGATGTAGGCGCGCTCGATCAGGTCGGTGAAGAGCCCGGTGAACTCCTCGCGATCCTTCTCGGAGAGATTCTGCCAGTGGCGTCCCAGCGCCCGCTTCGCGGTCTCGGTGAAGTCGAAGACGCCCTCCGCTTCCTTGCGGATGGCGGCCCGGCGGTCCTTCGCGCGGGCCTCCGCCTTGAGCGCGGGATCCTCCAGGACCTTGAGGATCTGCTCGACCGAGGCCTTGAGCTGGTCGGTCGGCGCCCCGGCGCTCGCGGACGCCGGGGCGGAGACCACGAGTCCCGCGACCGCCACCAGCACGATGCGCGCGACCCGAGCGAGGCGCATCCTCAGGCGGCCACCTTGATCCGGTCCTCGATCCGGAAGTCGGACCGGCTCCGCGAGATCTCCCGCGTGGCGACGTCCACCGCGGCGCGCCGGAATTCCGGACGGGGCACCGCGCCGGTGATCTCCACCACCAGCGGCGTGCCCTTCCAGAGCGGCAGATGGGCGGTCGGAGTCAGCGGCAGGCCCGACAGCGCGGCGTCCATCAGGAGCGCGTCGGAGACTCTCGCCTGGGCCGCCACCGCTTCCTCCTCGCGCTTGCGCTTGAGATCGTAGAGCTTCACCGCGATCCCCAGCAGTACGACCAGGGACAGCATCGCTGCGACGACGATGATTTCCATGGTGGTCTCCTCCCTTGGCCCCGCAAACTGCATCGCGCATGCCACGGATCACGACCAACCTTCGGCTCCCAAGTTACCACCCCGTAAGCCGTCGGCCACCACAACTGGACGAAGCGTCCGGACCGAGTAGGAATTTCCAGTCCGATCGTGTAAAGCTTTCTCGCGCACGCGCCGCGTCAACGCGCCCCCTGCGGCAGAGGATCCCAGGTCCACTCCTCCGCGAGCACCGCCCGCGCCACGTCGCCGAGGCGCTGCCGGGAATCCATCGCCTGCTTTCGCAGCCACCGGAAGGCCTCGGCCTCGCTCAGCTGGCGATCGGTCATCAGCTTGCCCTTCGCCTGGTCCACGAGCGGCCGCTCGGCCCTCGCCTGCTGCATCCGTCGGATGTCGCGGAAGCGCGCGAGCGCCAGATCGAGGGTCGGCGCCACCTCCGCCGCGCGAAGCGGCTTGAGCATGAAGCCCAACACCCCGGCGCGATTGGCCTGCTTCACCACCGCGGATCCCGTGTCGCGCGTGAAGAGCACCGCGGGACAGTCGCACGCCGCGGTGATTTGCGGCATGAGCGCCGGCTCGCGCCGCCCGGAAAGGCTGGGCGCGATGATCAGCACGTCCGGTCGCGTCTGCTGCATCAGGGCCACCGCGTCGAGCCGCAGCGGCGCCTCCAGCGCCACGGTTCCGCCCGCGTCCTCGACCGCGGCCCGCAGCGACGCGCGCGACGCGGTGTCCCCGTCGAGCACCGCCACGCGCCATCGCGGCGAGCCACTCCTCCACACCTTGCCGATCACACGCATGGACACCTCCTGAGGCGCGCCCTGCCGCAACCCGCGTGCCAATGAACCGGCTCTCGAGCGAGCGCGCGCGAAGAAACTTCCGCCTCGGTCGAGTACTTCTTCCCGGCCCCGATTCGCACACGCGGCGGCGGGCGTCGCGCCCTCGCCCACTCCGGCCTCGAAGGCGCGATCGGAGCGTCGCCGACGGTGGCACACGGCTTGCCTACTCTCGTCACCATGCTCAGGCTCAAAGGAGAACGGGACGACGACACCCTGCGTGAGGACGAGGTCCGACCTCGCCTGGTTGACATCGAGGAGACCGACGAGCTCACCGGCAAGGACGTCTTCCCGGGCGACGAATCGAACGAGATCGAGGACACGGGATACCTCGAATACGACTCCGGTCGACCTGGGCGAGGCCTCCCGTTCCGGGGATTCGCCATCGCGGCGGCCGCCTTCGCTCCCACATTCTTGCTGATCTTCTTCGGCCTGCCGTACCTCGTGGGCTCTGCGGTGCCGGCCCGGACGCCGAGCGCGTCCGTCGCCTCCCCGGCTCCCGAGATCGACCCGAAGGCGTTCCCGTCGTCGTCGGAGGCGGCCCGCGGCGATTCGCGGAGCGGCCCGGATTCGCGGAGCGGTCTCGGAGATACGCGGGGAGCGCTGGGTGGTCGCATGACGACCGATCCGTTCCGGTCGACCCCGCCGGTCGCCGACGAGCCCAAAGCGGAGCCCCCCAAGGTCGAGGCTCCCAAAGTCGAGGCTCCCCGAGTCGAGCCCCCCAGGGTCGAGCCGAAAGTCGAGGAGCGGGCGACCGCGGTGGCGCCCGAGCCGGTCCCCTCGCTGCCGCCGGCGCGGCCGAGCGCCGACCACGCCGCCCGTCGCGTCGGAGCCCCGCGTCCCGGAGCCATCGCGGAGCGCCGCCGCTATCCCGCCGCCCGCCGCAGAGCCGCGCGCAGCCGCGGAGCCGCGCCGCGCCCCCCGGGAGCCACGCGACTGGACGCCGGCGGCCGCCTTCACGGACCGCGCGGCCGCGAGTCGCCTCGCGAGCAGCATCGAGAAGCAGGGCTATCCCGTCGAGATCCGACAGGACGCCTCGTCGTCGCGGCCGTGGGTGGTGTGGATCGGCGCCCAGCCTAGCGGCGGCTCTCGCCGCCGCTAGGCCGCGCGGTCTAGGCTCGCTTCTCCGGCTCGCGATCCAGCTGCAGCTCCCGCCAGCGGCGGGCCTTGTTGTGGAGCGTCTTCGGCGTGGTGCCGAGGATCTCCGCGGCGCGGGTCTTGTTGTTGTTCACCGACTGCAGCGTCCTCAGGATGAGCGCCCGCTCGCCGTCGTCCAGCGTGGTTCCCAGCGGCAGCACCACCACGTTCGCCCGCTCCGCCGGCGGCGCGCCGAGCGGCGACAGCGGCAGGCACTCGGGCGTGATGAGCCCGTCCTCGCACGAGACCACCGCCCGCTCGATCACGTTCCGGAGCTCGCGGACGTTGCCCGGCCAGGCGTGGTCGTTCAGGAGCTTGAGCGACGCCCCGTCCACGCTCCGCACCTGCCGTCCGTACTTCTCGTTGAACTCGGCGATGAACGCGTCCGCGAGGAGCGCGATGTCCTCCGGCCGCCGCCTCAGCGGGGGCAGCGGGATCGTCAGCACGTTGACGCGGTAGTAGAGATCCTCGCGGAACGTGCCCTCCTGCACCGCCTTCACCACGTCCTTGTTGGTGGCCGCCACCACGCGCACGTCCACGCCGATCTCGTCGTGGCCGCCGACGCGCCGCACCTGGCTATCCTGGAGCACGCGAAGGTACTTCGCCTGGAGGTTCGAGCTCATCTCCGCGATCTCGTCCAGGAAGATCGTGCCGCCGTCGGCCAGCTCGAAGTAGCCGGGCCGACGGGCCATCGCTCCGGTGAACGCGCCCTTCTCGTGACCGAACAGCTCGCTCTCGAGGAGGGTCTCCGGAATGGCCGAGCAGTTCACCGCGACGAACGGACCCTTCGCCCGCTGGGACATCTGGTGGATGGTGCGGGCCACCAGCTCCTTGCCGGTGCCGGTCTCCCCCAGGATCAGCACGGGGGCGGGACTCGGTGCGGCCATCTCGATCAGGCGGTAGACCTCCTGCATCGCGGGGCTCACCCCGAGGAGCGGCCCGAGCCCGCGGCTCTCCTTGAGCTGCCGGCGCAGCACCGTGACCTCCTTGTTCACCTGGACCTTCTCGACTGCCTTCTCGACGAGCACGCGCAGCCGGCGGGGATCCACCGGCTTGGTCATGTAGTCGTAGGCGCCCTCCCGCATGGCGGACACCGCGGTCTCGATCGAGCCGTGGGCGGTCAGCAAGATCACCGCCGCCTCGGGTACCGCGGCGGCGAGGGGCTTCAGGAGCCCGATGCCGTCGATGACCGGCATGATCATGTCCGCGATCACGACCGCCGGCCGGAACGCCGGCGCCCGCTCGAGCGCATCCTTGCCGTCCACGGCCTCCTGCACCTCGTAGCCCCACATGGTCAGGAGCGCGGCCAGCCCGCTGCGGCCCGACTCGTCGTCGTCGGCGATCAGAATGCGATGCTTCATTGGTCGTCCCCTCTCGGGTGATTGGTGTCGGTCGGTGGAGTCATTTAGTTCCGACTGCGCGACCGGGCTGCAATCGATGTGCCTTGAGTATTCCGGGTAGAAAGAGGTACCGAGCGCATCGATACAAGCTAAACAAATATGATTACTTACCGGAAAAGTCTCCGAGACGACTTTACCGCTGTCTCCCGTGAGGGGCCCTCGGCTGAGGGAACATTTTACCGTGTAACAATGGCCCTCGGCCGGAGAGCGTCCCTACCCCAGATCGATCAGGGCGAGGCCGGTCGAAGGATCGGTCTTTCGTTGAAGGGTGGCCGGAGCCTCGACGATGGTGACTTCGAGGGTGGGCTCCACGCAGCCGCCGAGCAGGTGGCCGCCCAGGGCCCCTCCGTCCGCCCGGGCCACCACGATGTGGGCGTGCACCCGCGGCTCCCCCCGATCCAGCGCGATGTTGCCGATCAGGGATACCACCTCGACCTGCTCGCGAATGACCCGGCGGCGGTAGTCACGCCGGGCGTGGTCGAAGAAGCCCAGGGTCACCCCGGCGAACGCGCCGATGCCGGTCAGGGAGGCGGCCCGGAGGTCGTAGCGCTTGGCCGCGGCGGTCAGGGCCTCCACCGGGTCGTCGCCCCGATCGCACACGAGCACGAAGGTGCGGCGCCCGCCCACATCGTCCAGCTGCCGGATCTTCACGATGCGCCTCCCATCACGCCCGCTCGGCCACCGCTTCCTTGTCCCGCTTGCGGAGACCCACCAGGCAGGTCACGAGCACGCCGGTCATCGCGGTGAGCAGTCCCAGCTCGATCATGGCGTAGCGGAACACGGTCTCGCCCTGGTCGGTCAGGGTGCCGAACTCCGCGGTGATCACCAGGATGCGCCGCACGCCCGCGATCAGGGCCACCAGCACGAACGGCTCGGGCACCAGCACGTGCTCGCGGAACGAGACCTGCACGGTGTAGAGGATCTCGATGATCATGAGGATCAGGAGCAGCTGGTCGAGGACCGTGACCACGCTCGGCCCGATCGCGCCGCCCAGGAGGCTCCGGACGAAGTGGATCACCGCGTTCACGAGCAGGGCCACGCCCCCCGCCGCGAGCACGACCCCCAGCCCCACGTAGAGCACGTCCTCGACCTTGGTGAATGCCTGCGCGATCCGCTCCCGGGCGGGGACGGACTGGCTGGCGCGGCTCACGGCGCGACGACCCGGGGCGGCGCGGCCACCGGCTCACAGGCGGCCGGTGAGCACGAGGACGAGCAGGATGAGGCCCGCCACCGTCAGCGCGCTGCTCGGGTAGTATCCCCAGTCCCGGCTGTGCGGCCACGCGGGCACCGCGCCGAGCGCCAGCACGAGCAGGATCACGATCAACACGCGGGACATGTGCGGGGTGCCTCCGGCCCGCTACGCGGCAATCGCTGTGCCAGCGAACCGAGCACCCGCGCGGCGCCGCTAAGCGCTCGGAAACGGACGCACGAGGGCACGCGCGGGCCCGGGCGCATCGGTGTCGGCGCGCGCGGGCCGCCGGTAAACGTTACCGGAGAAACCCGGTAATGCCGACCCGCCCGTCGCGCCTTTCTGGCGCGTGGCCCGCGTGGTACCGTGTGAGCGACCCTGTTGGCGTCGACCTTGCTCTCCTGGAGGCGCGGATCATGACCGATATGTGGGGCGATCTCGTGTGGGCCGCTCTCGCCGATCTCAAGACGCGGCTGATGCTCGTGCTGCCGGGAATCCTGGCGATGCTGACGCTCGCCGCGGTCGGCCTCGCCGGGGCGTGGGTCAGCGCCCGCGTCGCCCGCCGGCTGGCGCAGGCGGTGGCCTTCGATCGCCGCGCGGAGGCGTGGGGCATCGTGGCCGCCCTCAACCGCGCGGGGGTGCGCAAGCCGCCCTCGCAGGTGCTGGGGGTGGTCGTCTTCTGGAGCGTGCTCGTCCTGTTCCTGCCGGTGGCCATCGACGCGCTCGCCATCCCCGGCACCGGACGCCTCACCGAGTTCGTGTTCTCGTGGGTCCCGCGCGTCATGGGCGCCGCGCTGATCCTGCTCGTGGGCTGGCTCGTGGCGAACTTCCTCGGCGAGGGCGTCCTCATCGCCGCGGTCAACGCCCGCCTCCCCGAGGCGCGGCTCCTGGCCCGGGCCATCCGGTGGGGGGTGCTCCTCTTCGCGAGCGCCACCGCCATCACCCACCTGGGCATCGGCAAGGAGATGGTGCTGGTCGCGTTCGGGATCACCTTCGGCGGGCTGATCTTCGCCCTCGCGCTGGCCTTCGGCCTCGGCGGGCGCGGGCTGGCCCGCCAGATCCTCGAGCGCCACCTCCGCAGTCGCGAGCCGCATCCGCGCGAGACCCTGACCCACCTCTAGGCCGCATGATCGACGCCGACGTCCTCTTCCAGCAGGCGGCGGCGGCGCTGCGCCACGAGCGCCGCGCGAGCTACCGCCTGCAGCTCGGGAGCGCGCTCGGCTTCGACGAGGTCGCGGCCCTCGGCCCCTACCTGGAGGCGCTCGGGATCGGCGAGGTCTATCTCTCCCCCTGCTTCCGCTGCGGCCCCGGCAGCTCCCACGGCTACGACGTCACCGACCACAACGCGTTCAACCCCGAGCTGGGGAGCGCGGCCACCTTCGACCGGATGGCCGCCGGGCTGGCCGCGCGCGGGCTCGGCCTCATCCTGGACGTGGTGCCGAACCACATGGGCATCGCGGGCGACGCCAACCCCTGGTGGCTCGACGTGCTCGAGAACGGCCCGGCCTCGCCGCGGGCCGAGTTCTTCGACATCGACTGGGCCCCGGCCAAGGCCGAGCTGCGCAACCGCGTGCTCCTGCCGATCCTCCCCGACCAGTACGGCCGGGTGCTCGAGTCGCAGCAGCTCGCGCTCGAGTTCGTCGGACGGCGCCTTCCACCTGCGCTACGCGGGCGCGCGCCTGCCCATCACCCCCCGGACCTACCCGCAGATCCTGACCGACGGGCTCGAGCCGCTCGCCCAGCGCCTGGGCGCCGGAGGACGCGGGGCTCCAGGAGCTGCGCAGCATCCTGACCGCGATCGAGCACCTGCCCGGGCGCACCGAGACCGATCCCCGGCGGGTCGAGGAGCGGCTGCGCGAGAAGGAGATCGTCAAGCGGCGGCTCGATGGCGCTCGCCAAGGAGTCGGCCGACATCCGCGAGCACATCGAGGAGACGGTGCGTCGCGTTCAACGGGGTCCCGGGCGATCCCGCTTCCTTCGACGCCCTCGATGGCATCCTCTCCGCGCAGACCTATCGCCTGGCCGACTGGCGGGTGGCCGGCGACGAGGTGAACTACCGCCGGTTCTTCGACGTGAGCCACCTGGCCGCGATCCGCATGGAGCGGCGCAACGTGTTCGACGCGACCCACCAGCTGATCCTGCGTCTGGTCGGCGAGGGCAAGGTCACCGGGCTGCGCATCGATCACCCGGACGGCCTCTACGCGCCCGGCGAGTACTTTCGCCGGCTGCAGGAGGGCGCCCTGATCGCGACCGCGCGGCGGCTGGTGCCCGAGCTGGGCGCCGCCGAGGCGGAGGCGCTCGCCGCGCTCTACCGGACCCGCGCCGCGGACCGGGCCGCCACCGCTGGAGGCGCGGCCGCTCTGGATCGCGGCCGAGAAGATCCTCGGCCCGGACGAGCCCCTGCCCGAGTGGTGGGCGGTGGCCGGCACCACCGGCTACGACTTCCTCGCCGCGGTGAACGGCCTCTTCGTCGACCGGGGCACCTCCCGGCAGATGACCGCGCTCTACTCGCGGGTGGCGGGCGACGGCGCCCGCATGGCCGATCTCACCTACGGAGCGAAGCGGCTCATCATGCAGGTCTCGATGGCGAGCGAGATCAACCAGCTCGGCTATCACCTCGACCGCATGTCCGAGCGCGACCGCCTCGCCCGCGACTTCACCCTGCCGAGCCTCGGCCGCGCGATCCGCGAGGTGGTGGCCGCCTTCGCGGTCTACCGCACCTACGTGGGCGACGACGGGAGCGACGGGCCGGGCCCGCGCGACCGCGGCTACATCGAGTCCGCGGTGGCGGAGGCCAAGCGCCGCAACCCCACCGTGAACGTCTCGATCTTCGACTTCGTCCGCGACGTGCTCCTGCTGCGCCATCCGGACCGCAGCGGCCCCGAGGAGCGCGCCGCGCGGCGCCACTTCGCGATGCGCTTCCAGCAGACCACCGGGCCGGTCACCGCCAAGGGGGTGGAGGACACCGCCTTCTATCTCTACAACCGCCTGGTCTCGCTCAACGAGGTGGGCGGCGACCCCGCGCGCTACGGGGAGCCGGTCCCCGTCTTCCACGCGCGCAACGAGCGGCGGCTCGAGCGGTGGCCGGAGTCGATGCTGGCCACGTCCACCCACGACACCAAGCGCGGCGAGGACGTGCGCGCGCGCATCAACGTGCTCTCCGAGGTGCCGGGCGAGTGGGCCGCCGAGGTGCGCCGCTGGCGCGGGATCGCCCGGCGCTTCAAGCGGCAGATCGACGGCCACGCCGCGCCCGACAGCAACGACGAGTACCTGCTGTACCAGACCCTGGTGGGCGCGTGGCCCGCGCGGGACGAGGACGAGCCGCTCGAGACGGTCACCTCGCGGCTCGTCGCCTACATGGAGAAGGCCACCAAGGAGGCCAAGCGGCGCACGAGCTGGGTGAACCCGAGCCAGCCGTACGACCGGTCGGTGGGCGACTTCATCCGCGGCCTCCTCGCCCCGGACGGTCCCTTCCTCCCCGCGTTCCGGCCCTTCCAGCGGCTGGTGGCGGCCCACGGGGCGGTCAACTCGCTGGCCCAGACGCTGCTGAAGCTCACCGTCCCCGGCGTCCCCGACTTCTACCAGGGCACCGAGCTGTGGGACCTCGCGCTGGTCGATCCCGACAACCGCCGCCCGGTCGACTTCCCGCGACGGCAGGCGCTGCTGGAGGCCCTGCGCGCCCGCATCGCGGCCGACGCGGCCGCGGGGACCGACGCCACCGGCTCTGCGCCGAGCTGCTCGCCCACTGGCCGGACGGCCGCGTGAAGCTCTACCTCACCCATCGCGCGCTGACCCTCCGGCAGGAGCGCGCGCGCGCTCTTCGCGGTGGGCGGCTATCGCGCCCTCGGAGCGGACGGCCCGGGCGCCGACCACGTGCTGGCGCTCGCGCGCGCCGACGGCACGGACGCGGTGGTCGTGGCGGTGCCGCGCCTCACCGTGCGGCTCGGCGGCCTCACCGGCCGGATCCTGCTCGGCGCCCCCGCGTGGGAGGGCACCGCGGTGGTGCTCGCCGAGGATCTCGCCGGCGTCTACCGCGACCGCTTCACCGGCCTCACCGTGACGAGCGAGCGGCGCGACGGCCTCGTGGTGCTGCCCGCCGGGACCCTCTTCGCCCACTTCCCGGTCGCGCTGCTCGAGCGCGTCGCTCCCGGGCCCGCCGCCCGATGAGCCTGCCGCCGACGGTCCGACGCGCGCACCGGATGCCCTTCGGCGCCTCCCCGCTCGAAGACGGCAGCACCCGCTTCCGTCTCTGGTCGCCGGGCGCGGACCGGGTCGAGCTGTGGCTCGAGGAGGCGAAGCGGGCGGTGCCCATGCCGCGCGACGCGGGCGGCTGGGCCGAGTACGTGAGCCGCGAGGCGCCCGCCGGCACCCGGTATCGCTACCGTATCGACGGCGAGATGCTGGTGCCCGACCCGGCCGCCCGCTATCAGCCCGGGGACGTGCACGGGGCGAGCGAGGTCGTCGATCCGCTCGCCTACGCGTGGCGCGACGGCGCGTGGGCCGGCCTGCCGCCCGAGCGCCTGGTCTTCTACGAGCTGCACGTCGGCACGTTCACGCCCGAGGGCACGTACGCCGCGGTCGCGGGCAAGCTCGACCACCTCGCCGCCCTCGGGGTCACCGCGGTCGAGCTGATGCCGCTCGCGGACTTCCCGGGTCGCTGGGGCTGGGGCTACGACGGGGTCCTGCTCTTCGCTCCCGAGTCCCGCTACGGCCGGCCGGAGGATCTCAAGGCCCTGGTGGATGCCTGCCACGCGCGCGGCCTCGCGGTCTTCCTCGACGTGGTCTACAACCACTTCGGTCCCGGAGGGCAACTACCTCCACCGCTACGCCCCCGCCTTCTTCACTCCGCACCACCGCTCGCTCTGGGGCGACGGCATCAACTACGACGGGCCGGGCGCCGAGATCGTCCGCTCCTTCATGATCCACAACGCGCTCTACTGGCTCGAGGAGTTCCACCTGGACGGCCTGCGCCTCGACGCGGTCAACGCGATCGTGGACGACTCCGCCGCGCATCTCCTGGTGGAGCTCGGCCGCGCGGTGGCCGACGGGCCCGGCCGCGAGCGCCCGGTGCACCTCGTCCTGGAGAACGGCGCCAACGAGGCCCGCTACCTCGAGCGCGCGGCGGGCCGGCGGCCCCTCTACCAGGCCCAGTGGAACGACGACGTGCACCACGCGCTCCACGTGCCGCTCACCGGCGAGAGCGGCGGCTACTACGAGGACTACCAGCCGCCGCTGCCGCACCTCGGGCGCTGCCTCACCGAGGGCTTCGCGTTCCAGGGCGAGCGCTCCCGGTATCGCGGCGACCTGCGCGGGGAGCCGAGCGGCCACCTGCCGCCGACCGCCTTCGTGAGCTTCCTCCAGAACCACGACCAGGTCGGCAACCGCGCGCTCGGGGAGCGCATCACCGCGCTCGGCCGCGCCCGACGCGGTGCGCGCGGTCACCGCGGTCCTGCTGCTCTCCCCCGCCCTGCCGCTGCTGTTCATGGGCCAGGAGTGGGGCGCGGACGAGCCCTTCCTCTTCTTCAGCGATCTGGGCCCCGACCTTGGCCCCTCGGTGGCGGAGGGCCGCCGGCGCGAGTTCGCGCGGTTCCCCGAGTTCGCGGATCCGGCGGTCCGCGAGCGCATTCCCGATCCGCAGGCGGAGACCACGCGCGCGCGCTCCGTGCTCGACTGGAGCCGGCTCGCCGAGCCCGAGCACCAGGCCTGGCTCGCGCTCCACCGCGACGCTCCTCCAGCTGCGCGCGGCCGCCATCGTGCCGCTGCTCGCGGGCGAGCCGGTCCCGGCCGCCTCGTGGAAGGCCCTGGGCGACAGCGCCCTCGAGGTCACGTGGGAGTTCCCGGCCGGGACGCTGCGCCTGGTGGCCAACCTCGGCCCGGTGCCGGTGGCGCATCCGGGGCCCGGCCCCGACTGGGGCCGGCGGCTCCACGCGCTCCTCCTGCCCGCGCCCGGGTGGCGCGAGCTGCCGCCGTGGAGCGCGGCCTTCTACCTCGCGGAGTCGGCGCGGTGACCGCCCTCGGCGGCCTCGCGGGCGGCCTTCTTGGCCGCGATCGCGTCCCGGTAGACCGCGAGCGTGCGGTCCGCGATGCGATCCCAGGAGAAGTGCGCCTCGACGCGCCGGCGGCCGGCCTCGCCCATCTGCCGCGCGCGCGCCGGATCGGCGAGCGCGCCGCGGAGGGCCTGGGCGAGCGCGACGGGATCGCCCGGCGGGACGAGCCAGCCGGTCTCGCCGTCGACCACCACCTCGGGGATGCCGCCGACCCGGCTCGCCACCACCGGCGGTGCCGCACGCCATCGCCTCCAGGTTGATGAGGCCGAACGGCTCGTAGATCGACGGGCACACGAACACCGCGGCGTGGCTGTAGAGCTGCACGACCTCCGGGACCGGGCAGCATCGCGTTGATCCAGCGGATGCGGGAGCGGCCGGCCACCGCGGCCTCGAGCCGGGCGGCCAGCTCCGGCGTGTCGGGGCTGCTCGCGCAGAGCACGAGCGTGACCTCCTCGGGCAGGGTCCGGGCCGCCTCCAGCAGCTGGAAGATGCCCTTCTGCTCGCTGATGCGGCCGACGAAGAGCGCGTAGGGCTCGCGCACCCCGTGGCGCGCGAGGGCCTCCCGCTGCTCGGTGCGCCGGAAGGCCTCCGCGTCGACGCCGTTGTGGATCACCACCACGCGGTCCGGGTCCACCCGGAAGTGGGTCAGGATGTCGCCGCGCATCTGGGCCGACACCGCGATCACGCGCTCCGCGCGCTCGACGGCCAGCCGCTCGGCCCAGCTCGACACCGCGTAGCCGGTGCCGAGCTGATCGGCCTTCCACGGTCGCAGCGGCTCCATGCTGTGCAGCGTGACCACGAGCGGCAGGTCGTGGATCGACTGCACCAGCATCCCGCCGAACCCCACGTACCAGGTGTGGGTGTGGACCACGTCGGCGGCGACCGGATCGCGGGCCATCGCGAGCCCGACCGAGAGCGCCTCGAGCGCGGGAGCGTAGGCGCGTCTCCGGTCCCCCGGCCAGCCGCTCCCACGGCGCGTAGCCCCGCGCGCTCAGGCCCGGCGCGGTCAGGGCCTGGTCGCCGAAGCAGCGCACCTCGACGGTGGCGCGGCGGGCCAGCGCGCGGCTCAGGTGGTCCACCACCACGCCGGCGCCGCCGTAGACGTGCGGCGGGTACTCGCGGCTCAGGAGCAGGATTCTCACTCGCACCGTCCTTCCGGAGAGCTTACCGCATGAGCGAGACCAAGCCCTTCGTCTTCCTCGGCTGCCTCGACCTGAACGAGCTCCTGCCCCACGAGGCCCACGACGCCCGCGAGCTGCTCGAGCAGCTCGAGAAGGTGCCGGTGGAGTCGGTCTTCTGCCACACCTCGGCGGCCCTCCTCCACCGCCCGGTGCTGGCCGAGGCCTATCCCAACGACTTCTCGCTCTGGGTCGGCACCGAGGTGCGCGACGTGCGGCTCGCCGAGCGGCTGGCCGCGGTCGACGCCTTCCACGCGGGGTCCATGGAGCGGGTGCGCGAAGAGCTGATCGCCACCATCTCCGATCACCTCCAGCACCTCGGCGCGGCCCCGCCGCGGACCCAGGGCAAGCGCTTCCGCTTCTTCCAGGTCCACCTGGTGCCGGTGCCCACCGGCCACCAGGCCCGCACCCTCGGCGAGTTCCGCGACGCCCTCGCGGAGGTGGACGTGAGCGCGCTCTTCTATCACACCATCGAGGCGCGCTACCGCGCGGGCCGCGGCCGGGGCGATTTCGCGGAGTGGGTCGGCGGCGCCCTCGGCCGGCCCGACCTGGCCGATCGCCTGGCCCACATCGATCCGCACGCGGGCAGCCTCGAGCGCATCCGCGACCGCCACCTGAGCGTGCTGAGCGACGCCATCTCCGGGGAGATGTCCTGATGGCGCCCGGGCGCGCTCGCTCAAGCTCGACGACTACCGCCAGGTGGCGCCCCGCGGCACGGTGGACTTCCTCATGCGCATCGGCGAGCGCCTGCGCGGCAAGCGCCTCGTCCACGTGAGCGCCTCGCGCTACGGCGCGCTCGCCGAGGGCCTCAACCGGGTGGTGGCCATCCTGAACGACCTGGGCGTCGAGACCACCTGGGAGATCACCATCGGCACCGCGGACTTCGACCAGGTGAGCCGCGCGGTGGCCAAGGGCCTCGCGGGCACCGAGCAGGTCATCACCGAGGCCATGCTCGGCCGCCTGCGCGAGACCGGGGTCGACAACGCCCGCCGCCTCCGGCTCGACGCGGATCTGGTGATGGTCCACGACGCGCCGCCGCTGGGGCTGGTCGAGCAGCGCGGGGACGCGGCGCGCTGGGTGTGGCGCTGCCACCACGATCTCTCGTCGGCCCAGCCCCAGCTCTGGAACGCGCTGCGGCCGATGGTGCAGCGCTACGACGCGGCGGTCTTCTCCCTGGCCCGCTTCGCGGCGCCGCTGTCCATCCCGCGCTTCATCGTCTACCCCGCGATCGACCCGCTCTCGGAGCGCAACCGCGAGATGACGCGCAGCGAGCAGGCGCTCCAGCTGGACCGGCTGCACGTGCCGCGCGACAAGCCGATCCTGCTCCAGGTGGGCCCGTTCGAGCGCCAGCACGATCCGATCGGGGTGATCAACGCCTACCGGCTCGTGAAGCGGCACCACGACGTCCGCCTCGTCCTGGCCGGGCCCCCGCCCGCGCCGGGGGGCGACGCCCTCGGCGACGTGCAGGAGGCCGCCTCGCACGACCCCGACATCGCGGTGATCCTGCTCCCGCCGGATCCCCAGATCGAGCTGAACGCGCTCGAGCGGGCCGCCACCATCGCCATCCAGAAGCCGCTCAAGGCCGATTTCACCCTGGAGGTGGCGAGCGCGATGTGGAAGGGCAAGCCGGTGATCGGCACCATCGCGGGCGGCATCCCATTTCAGATGGTCGTCAACGTCACCGGGTATACCGTGGAAACCGTGGAGGGCGCCGCGTTCCGCATCCGCCAGCTGCTGTCCAACCCCGAGCTCATCGGCCGCATGGGCGCGGCGGGGCGCGAGCACGTGCGCCGGAACTTCCTGGTGACCCGCCACCTGAGCGACTACCTGGCCCTGCTCGCCCACCTCACCCGGTGATGGACACCGCGACCCTGCCCGACGAGGTCCAGGCGGTGGTCGAGCGGCTCGGCGGCGCCGACGTCGTGGTGGGCCTCGCCACCTCGGGCCCGATCCCGGCCCTGGCCGCGGTCGCGGCGGCGGTGCGCACCGGGCTCGACGCGCACTGCGCGGGCCAGGCCGCGGCGGTCGTCCACGTCGACCAGACGCCGTCGGAGGCGAGCGCCGCCGCGATGACCGCGGCCCTCGGCGACCTCCGGGTGGTGTCGGTGCCGGCTCCGGGCGGCCACGGCGACGACGGGCTCGACTGGTCCGCCGCGGTGCGGGCGGTGCTCACGGTGGCCCGCCGGCTCGAGGCGCGCACGATCGTGATGCTGAACGCCGAGCTGAGCAGCATGACCAGCGAGTGGCTGCGCGGGCTCGCGCTCCCGGTGCTCAAGGACGACTACGGCCTCATGCTGCCGCTCTACCGGCGCTATCGCTACGACGGCACGCTCACCCAGGCCCTCGTGGTCCCCCTGATGCGGAGCCTGTTCGGCCGCCAGCTCGCGCACCCGCTCGCCGAGGAGTTCGCCTGCTCCGGCGCGGCGGCCGACTTCTTCCTCGCAGCAGCCGATCTGGGACACCGAGCTGGGGCGGCAGGGTCTCGAGTTCTGGCTGCCCGCGGCGGCCATCGAGCAGGGGCTGACCGTCGGCCAGTCGGTGCTGGGGCCGCGCACGGTGGCCGCCGCCGCCCATCCCCCCGCGCCCCTCGGCCGCACGGTGGGCCGCGTGGCCGGCGCGCTCTTCGCGCTCGCCGACCGCACCGAGAGCTTCTGGCTCGACGTGCACGGCTCGGAGCCGGTGGTGAGCTTCGGCGTGCCGCCCGAGCCCTTGCCCGGCGGCCCCCCGGTCGATCCCTCCCTGATGCAGGTGGGCTTCGTGCAGGGCGTGCGCGACCTGCTCCCGGTGTGGGAGCGGATCCTGGCCCCCGAGAACCTGGGCGAGGTGCTCGAGCTGAGCGATCGGCCGCTGGAGCGCTTCCGCTTCTCGGACCGGCTGTGGACCCGGGTGGTCTACGACTTCGTCCTGGCCTACCGCACCCGCGTCGTCTACCGGAGCCACGCCGCGCAGTCGCTGGCCCCGCTCTATCTCGGCCGCGCCGCGTCGGTGGTTCTGGAGACGCAGGGCCGCCCGCCGCTCGCCATGCTGCAGAGCGCGGCGCGCCTGGGCGGCATGTTCGAGGAGGAGAAGCCCTACCTCGTGGACCGCTGGCGATGAAGCCCGCGCGCCGCCCCATCGTCATCGAGCACGTGCGTCCCGCGGTGGACGACGGCCGGTATCCGGCCAAGCGCGTCGTGGGCGACGTCCTCGCGGTCTCCGCGGACATCTTCAAGGAGGGCCACGATCTGCTGGCCGCGCGGATCTGCTATCGCACCCACGACGAGTCGGCGTGGCGCGAGGCGCCCCTGCGGCCGGTCGACAACGACGGCTGGGGCGGCGCGTTCCGCCTCGAGGCCAACACCCGCTATCGCTACACCGTGGAGGCCTGGACCGACACCTTCGGCTCGTGGGTGGAGGAGATGCGGCGGCGCATCGCGGGCGGGCAGACCGACCTCGCGAGCGAGCTGCTCGAGGGCGCGGAGATGGTCCGCCGCGCGCAGGCCGCCGCGGCCGGGCCCGACGCGGCCGCGCTCGGCCGCGCGCTCGAGCGGCTCGCGGGCGCGCCCTCCCAGGACGCGCGCCTCGACGTCCTGCTCGACGGCGACCTCCGCCAGCTCATGGCCCGGGTCGCGCCGCGGCCCGACCTCACCCGCCACGACCGCGAGCTGGAGGTGGTGGTGGACCGCCCGGAGGCCGCCTTCGCGGCGTGGTACGAGATGTTCCCGCGCTCGCAGGGCCGGGTGCCCGGGCGCCACGGCACCTTCGACGACTGCATCGAGCGGCTCCCCGACATCCGCCGGATGGGCTTCGACGTCGTCTACCTGCCGCCCATCCACCCGATCGGCCGCACCGCGCGCAAGGGCCCCGACAACGCGCTCGCCGCCGGGCCCGGCGACCCGGGCAGCCCGTGGGCGATCGGCTCGCCGGAGGGCGGCCACACCGCGGTGCACCCCGAGCTCGGCACGCTCGAGGGCTTTCGCCGGCTCGTGAAGAGCGCGCAGGGCCTGGGGCTCGAGATCGCGCTCGACTTCGCGATCCAGTGCTCGCCCGATCACCCGTGGGTGCGCGAGCACCCCGAGTGGTTCTACCCGCGGCCGGACGGGACGATCAAGTACGCGGAGAACCCGCCCAAGAAGTACCAGGACATCTACCCGATCAACTTCGCGACGGAGGCGTGGGCCTCGCTCTGGGACGCGCTGCTCGGGGTGGTCCGCTTCTGGATCGAGCAGGGCGTGCGGACCTTCCGGGTCGACAACCCCCACACCAAGCCGCTCGACTTCTGGGCGTGGCTGATCCGCCAGGTGCAGGAGCGCGATCCGGACGTGATCTTCCTCTCCGAGGCCTTCACGCGCCCCAAGGTCATGCGGGCGCTCGGCAAGGCCGGCTTCACCCAGTCCTACACCTACTTCACGTGGCGCAACTTCAAGGAGGAGCTGACCGAGTACCTGGAGGAGCTGACCCGCTCGGAGATGGCCGAGTACTTCCGCGGCAACTTCTTCGTCAACACCCCGGACATCCTCCCCGAGGTGCTCCAGCGCGGCGGCCCGCCCGCCTTCCGCATGCGGGCGACGCTGGCCGCGACGCTGGCCTCGGTGTGGGGCGTCTACAGCGGCTTCGAGCTCGGCGAGGCCGCGGCCCTGCCCGGCAGCGAGGAGTACCAGGCCTCCGAGAAGTACGAGATCCGGGTGCGCGACTGGGACGCCCCCGGCAACCTCAAGGACCACATCGCGCGCCTCAACACCATCCGCCGCGAGAACCGGGCGCTGCACTCGATGAGCGGGCTGCGCTTCTACGCCTCCAGCAGCCCGCACGTGCTCTTCTACGGCAAGATGACCCCCGCCCGCGACAACGTGATCCTGGTCGCGGTGAACCTCGACCCGTTCGCCACCCACGAGACCACCCTCGAGCTCCCGCTCGAGGAGATCGGCATCGCGGCCGACGAGACCTACGAGCTGCACGAGCTGCTCGCCGACCAGCGGCGCCTGATCCGCGGCGCCCGCCACACCGTGAGCCTCGATCCGCGGGTGGCCACCGCCCACGTCTATCGCGTCGGCCGCTGGCGCCGGCGCGAGCGCGACTTCGATTACTACGCGTGAAAACCTTGAAAGCTTTATATATCCGCTCGGCTCGCCTTCGGCTGCACCTCGCCAGGCCACTGCCCCGGACGCTCGTCTGCGGGCGGACAGACCGACTTCCTCTCGTACCCGTGAGGCCTGAGTGAGCGATCGCGCACCGCTCTGGTACAAGGACGCCGTGTTCTACGAGCTGCACGTCCGCGCGTTCCGGGACGGCAACGACGACGGCATCGGCGACTTCATCGGGCTCACCAGCCAGCTCGGGCACCTCAAGGAGCTGGGGGTCGACTGCCTCTGGCTGCTGCCGTTCTTCCGCTCGCCGCTGCGCGACGACGGCTACGACGTGGCCGACTACCGGGCCATCCACCCCGACTACGGCACCATGGCCGACTTCGACCGCTTCCTCGAGGCGGCCCACGGCCACGGCATGCGGGTGATCTCGGACCTCGTGGTCAACCACACCTCGGACCAGCACCCGTGGTTCCAGGCGGCGCGGCGCGCACCCCGACTCGCCCTACCGCGACTACTACGTCTGGAGCGACACCGACGAGCGCTATCGCGACGCCCGCATCATCTTCGTCGACACCGAGCAGTCCAACTGGACGTGGGACCCGGTGGCCAAGGCCTACTACTGGCACCGCTTCTTCCACCACCAGCCGGATCTCAACTTCGACAATCCCCAGGTGCGGCGCGAGCTGCTGGACGTCATGCGGTTCTGGCTCGACAAGGGGCTCGACGGCTTCCGCTGCGACGCGGTGCCCTACCTCTTCGAGCGCGAGGGCACCAGCTGCGAGAACCTCCCGGAGACCCACGAGTTCCTCCGGGAGATCCGCCGCACCATCGACGCCCAGTACCAGGGCCGCATCCTCCTGGCCGAGGCCAACCAGTGGCCCGCCGACGTCCGCCCCTACTTCGGCGACGGCGACGAGTTCCACATGGCGTTCCACTTCCCGCTCATGCCGCGCATCTTCCTGGCCGTCCGCCACGGCGACCGCCGGCCCATCACCGACATCTTCGTGCACACCCCCGAGATCCCGCCCGCGGCCCAGTGGTGCCTCTTCCTCCGCAACCACGACGAGCTCACCCTCGAGATGGTCAGCGACGAGGAGCGGCGCCACCTCTACTACGCCTACGGCTCCGACCCGCGCATGCGCCTGAACCTCGGGATAAGGCGTCGCCTGGCGCCGCTGCTCGAGAACGACCGGCGGAAGATCGAGCTGCTCGACGAGCCTGCTCTTCACCCTGCCCGGCAGCCCCATCCTCTACTACGGCGACGAGATCGGGATGGGCGACAACATCTACCTGGGCGACCGCAACGGGGTCCGCACCCCGATGCAGTGGACGGGCGACCGCAACGCGGGCTTCTCCCGCGCCGACACCGCGCGCCTCTACCTGCCCCTCATCGTGGACGCGGTCTACGGCTACCAGTCCATCAACGTGGAGGCCCAGCAGCGCACCCCGTCGTCGCTGCTGAACTGGATGAAGCGCCTGATCGCGGTGCGCCGGAAGACGCCCGTCTTCGGCCGCGGCACCCTCCACTTCCTCCGCCCGGCCAACGAGAGCGTGCTGGCCCACGTGCGCGAGCACGAGGGCGAGATCCTGGTCGCGGTGCACAACCTGGCCGGATCCGCCCAGCCGGTGGAGCTCGACCTGCGCGCGTGGCGCGGGTACACCCCGATCGAGATGCTGGGCGACACCCGCTTCCCCACCATCGGCGACCTGCCCTACTTCATCAGCCTGGCGCCCTACGGCTACTACTGGTTCCGTCTCCAGCCGCCGCTCTCGGCCGAGCCCCTCTATGGCATCGAGGCCGCCCCGCTCTGACCCCGGCTCGCATCGTCGCGCTGCTCTCGGGCCCCGGCCGCTCCGATCTCGCCCAGTACCTGGTCCGCCAGCGCTGGTTCGCGGCCAAGACCCGCGGGATCGGCGCGCTCGCGGTCCGCGACTGGGCCACGCTCGACGAGGACGCGCCCGCTCGTCCTGCTGCTCCTCGACGTCGACGGCGACCGCTATCACGTCCCGGTGACCGTGGCCGCGACGGCGGCGCCGGCGTCCACGATGGCGAGCCTCGACGGCGCCGCGGTCATCGACGCGCACGACGACCCGCGCTTCGCCCGGCGGGTCCTCGCCGCGATCGCGGAGGGCCGCCGCCTGGACGGCCGCGCCGGGCGCTTCGCGTTCCACCCCACCCCGGGCTTCCCCTTCCCGCCCGACCTCGACGCGCTCCCGGCGCGCCGCCACGCCGGCGAGCAGAGCAATACCTCGGTGATCCTGGGCGGCGGGCTCGTGCTCAAGACCCTCCGCCGGCCGCAGCCCGGCCTCAACCCGGATCTGGAGATCACGCGCTTCCTCACGACCCGCACCCCGTTCCGTCACGTCCCGCGCCTGGCCGGCTGGGTCGAGTACGAGGGCCCCGACGGGCTCTCCGACCTCGCGGTGCTCCAGGAGTTCGTGGCGAACCGGGGCGACGGGTGGAAGCACGTGGTGACGACGCTCCGCGAGGGGCTCGCGGCCGGAGCCGGGCGCCTCGCCTCCGATCCGCTGATCGAGGACATGCGGCGTCTCGGCGCGATCACCGGCGGCCTCCACGCCGCGCTCGCCTCGGACGCGGCGGACCCGGACTTCGCGCCGGAGCCGATCGGCCGCGAGGACGTCGCGCGCTGGGCCGCCGACATCCGCCGCGACGTGGAGGCCGCCGACGTCCTCGCGCCCGCCGACGCGAGCCGGGACGGCGTCGAGCGGACGCTCTCCTCGCTCGAGGCGCTCGTCGGCACCGTGAAGATCCGGAGCCACGGCGACTATCACCTGGGACAGGTGCTCAAGACCGAGGACGGCTTCGCGGTGATCGACTTCGAGGGCGAGCCCGCGCGCCCCCTGGCGGAGCGCCGGGCCCGGCAGTCGGCCCTGCGCGACGTGGCCGGCATGCTGCGCTCGCTCGACTACGCGGCGCACGCGGTGGCCTTCGAGGTGCCCGCGGCCGAGCGCACGACGGCCCTGGCCGCGCTCACCGCGTGGGAAGCCCGGGCCCGGCGCGCCTTCCTCGAGGGCTACCGGGGCGCCGCCGGCGCGAGCCCGGTGGCGCTGATCCCTCCGTCGGAGGGCGCGCTGATCGCGGCCTGCGCCGCCTTCGAGCTCGAGAAGGCCTGCTACGAGCTGCGCTACGAGCGGGACAACCGGCCGGACTGGGTGGCCATCCCGCTGGCCGGCATTCGGCGCATCCTGCTCACACCGGGACGAGCGTGACCCCGCGCTCGTCCAGCCACTCCGCCACTTTTCTCCAGAGATTCGGCTCTCGCTCGCGCCAGGCCTCCACGCCCGCCGCGGCCACGACCTTGTAGGGACTTCCCTCGCGCAGCACGGACTCCACGACCGCGGCCAGACCGCTGTCGGCGGCCCGGCATTCTCCCAGCAGATCCTCGCTTCGACCGATCATGAGCCGCGGGAATCGCAAGCCCCGTGCCACCGGCTCGCGCCGCGGCGTATCACGGGTATCCGGTCTTCGAGCCTCGGATCGAGGCCCTTCTACCGAGTAGTCCTGACCGGATCGCGATCATCCGCGTGTCCGCTGACGCGGGATACGGGCGGCATCTGCCGGGCTTACAGGCAGTTTGCCGGCATCGCGCTCGCTGGCATGTCGCGTGCGTATACAGCCCGCCGAACGTACGAACTCGACACTCACAGCTCGATACCCGAGGAGGGCAACTCATGTTGTGGACGATCTTCGTGATCCTGCTGGTGCTGTGGGCGGTGGGCATGGTCAGCTCGTATACCCTTGGCGGCTTCATCCATCTGCTGCTCCTCATCGCCATCGCGGTGGTCCTGATCCGCATCATCCAGGGGCGCCGACCCGTATAGGGGCGCCACCGACATGAACTACCCATCGGCATGAACTACAAAGTCCAGGAGCACCTCAAGCCCAAGGCGCTGGCCGGCATCTCGGACGACCAGATCGCGCAGCACTGGGCGCTCTACGAGGGCTACGTGAAGAACGCCAACGGCCTCCTCGAGGACACCGCGAAGGCGGAGGCCGGCTCACCCGCGTGGGCCGAGCTGAGGCGGCGGCTCGGCTTCGAGATGAACGGGCTGGTGCTGCACGAGTACTACTTCGCGAACCTCGCGTCGGGCTCGAAGCTGTCCCCCGGTAGCGATCTGGCCGCGGACGTGGGCGCGGCGTGGGGCTCGGTCGGCGCGTGGCGGGAGGACTTCACCAAGACCGGCGGCATGCGCGGAGTGGGCTGGGCGATTCTCTACCACGATCCCGCCACCGGGACCCTGCTCAACTGCTGGATCTCGAGCCACGAGCAGGGTCATCCGGCCGGCTTCCACCCGGTCCTGGTCCTCGACGTCTTCGAGCACGCGTTCATGGTGGACTACGGCGCGGGCGGGCGGGCCGACTACATCGCGGCCTTCCTCGACAACGTGAACTGGGAAGTCGTCGAGCAGCGCCACAAGGACAGCAAAGCCGGGCGCTACACCGCCCGCTTCTGAGGGGGGCCCATGAAAAGCGGAGTCCTCGTCGTCGCCATCGTGCTGATCGCCATCGGCGTCGTCTCGCTCGCCTACCAGGGCATCACCTACACCACCCGGGAGAAGGTCCTCGAGGTCGGGCCCATCAAGGCGACGAAGGACAAGGAGCACACTCTTCCGCTGCCGCCGATCCTGGGCGGGCTGGCCCTGGCCGGCGGCGTCGTCCTGCTCGTGGCCGGGGCGCGCCGCTAGCGCGAGCCTCCGGCATCCCCGTCACCGGAGCCGGGCGCCCCAAGCGCCCCATCCGGTGCGACCGCGGGCGCGGTCCCTTCTCGGCCGCGCCCGCGGTGTTTCTCCCGCTCGGTGGCTTTCGTGGCACACTGGCGGGCCGTGAGCCCCCTCCCCGCTCCGAAGCTGCCGCGCGAGTTCTACACGCACTCGAGCGTCGTCACCGTCGCCCGCCGGCTCCTCGGCCAGCTGCTGGTGGTGCCGACCCGGTCCGGCCGGGTCTCGGGCATCATCGTGGAGACCGAGGCCTACCGTGGTCCCGAGGACCGCGCCTCGCACGCGTGGGGCGGCCGCCGGACGCTCCGCACCGAGACCATGTACGCCCGCGGCGGCACCGCCTACGTCTACTTCGTCTACGGCATGTACTTCCAGTTCAACGTGGTGACCGGGATGGCCGACGTCCCCCACGCGGTCCTCGTGCGGGCGGTGGAGCCGGTCGAGGGCGTGGCCCTCATGCGGCGACGGCGCGGCGGCGGGACGCTCCACGGGCTGACCAGCGGCCCCGGCAAGCTCTGCATCGCGCTCGGCATCGACCGGCAGCTCGACCGCGCCGACCTGCTCGGCGACCGGATCTGGATCGAGCCGCGCCCGCCGGTGCCGGCGCGGGCCATCGCGGCGGGCCCGCGCGTGGGCATCGACTACGCGGAGGCGTGGGTGGACCGTCCGTGGCGCTTCTGGCTCCGGGACAATCCCTTCGTGAGCCGATCGGCGAGCGGGCGTCAGACGCGAAGGCGGAGCCCGCTCCGGTGGAGCGCCCACATGAGGCCCCACCAGAGCAGGACGTAGGCCAGGGCGAAGGCCAGGGACGCGTTGAACGGCGAAGCCCACGGCGCGAAGAGATGCTCGAAGAGCCAGGCGTGCAGGCGGATGCGGTCGGGCCCGACCCGGATCAGCAGGAGCAGGCGCGCCATGAAGCTCGACAGGAAGAAGAGCGGCAGCGCGGTGACGCCCAGCACCACGAACGGTCCCGTGACGCGCCGCCAGCCGCGCACCTCGATCATCCAGTAGCAGGCGGCGAGCGCGAGCGCCGCGAGGCCGCTCATGAACAGCGCATACGAGCTGGTCCAGAGCGACTTGTTGATCGGAAAGGACTGCGCCCACAGCCAGCCCGCCGCCGTCGCGGCGACGCCGCCGATCAGGAGCCCACCGACGGCTCGGCGGGTCGGCCCGACCTCCCGGATCCAGTGGCCGGCGAGGACGCCGAGGAGCGTGGTCGCCACCGCGGGCAGCGTGCTCAGGACGCCCTCCGGGTCGTAGAACTTCGACACCTGCCAGACGTGCGGCCCGAGCACCACGCGGTCGACGTAGCCGGCCAGGTTGCCCGCCGGGCTCAGGTCTCCGGCCACCCCGCCCGGAGGAGCCACGCGCGTCATGAGCAGCCAGTAGCCGACGAGCAGCCCGCCCGCCACGACGGCCTGCAGCCGCCAGCCCGCCACGCCGCCGCTCACGAGCACCAGCAGCGCGGCCAGCAGGTAGCAGACCGCGATCCGCTGGAGCACGCCGGGGATGCGGAGGGTGGCGAAGTGGAACCAGGGCAGCGCGTGCAGCAGGAGGCCGAGGGCGAAGATCGCGAGGGATCGCCACAGCACGCGGCTCACCAGCCCCGCGGCCCGCCGCTCCTCCAGCCGGGGCCCGAGCGCCAGCGGGATCGACACGCCGACGATGAAGAGGAAGAACGGGAAGATCATGTCCGTCGGCGTGAACCCGTTCCACTCCGCGTGCCGGAGGGGCCAGTAGACGGACGCCCACGAGCCGGGATTGTTCACCAGCACCATCGCGGCCACCGTGAGGCCGCGGAGCACGTCCACTGAGACGACCCGGGGCGGGGCGCCCGGCGGTGCGGTCACAGGATCGATCGGCCCGCGTCCACCATGAGCGTGGCGCCGGTCACGAACGAGGACTCGTCGCAGGCCAGGAACAGGATGGGATACGCCACCTCGCGCGGCTCGGCCCAGCGGCCCAGCAGGTTGTCGCGGGTCCGCTCCCCGCGCAGCTCGGTCTCCGAGACGCCCCGGGCCGCCGCCCGGCGGATGTGATAGGGCGTGATGGTCCCGCCCGGGCACACCGCGTTGACCCGCACCCGGTGCGGCGCCTCCTCGACCGCGAGCGCCCGGGTGAAGCCGAGCACCGCGGCCTTGGTGGTGTCGTACTGGCCCATGCCGGTGCGACCCATCAGCCCGTACACCGACGAGACGTTGACGATGGTCCCGCGCCCGGTGCTCCGCATCCGCGGCAGCGCCGCCTTGCAGCAGTGGGCGGTGCCGAGCACGTTGACGCCGATGATCCGCTCCCAGTCCGCCGCGTCGGCCTCGGCCAGCGACGCGTACACCCGCACCCCGGCCACGTTCACCAGGGTGTGGAGCCCGCCGAGGCGCGTCGCGGTCTCCTCCACGATGCGGGCCGCCTCCGCCTCGCGGGTGACGTCGCCGACCAGCGGCAGCAGCGAGGCGCCCGGCACCGCGGCCCGGATGGCCTCGGCCGCCCGGGCGACGGCGTCCCCGTCGGCGTCGAGCAGGGCCACCGCCGCGCCCTCCTCCGCGAAGAGTCGCCCGGTCGCCTCGCCGATGCCGCCACCACCGCCGGTGACGAGCGCGACGCGGCCGGCCATGCGCCCGGGCATCGGGGCCCGCGTCAGACGAGCGTGAGCTGGTCCCCCGCCCGCACCAGCACCCGCGCGCGGGCGCCGTCCACCCAGCTCTCGCCCGGGGCCAGCACCACGGAGGTGGAGCGCACCAGGAAGGAGCGCGGGTTCGCGCCCGGGGCGGGCGTGCCGTGCTCGCGGAGGGCGCGCGCGGCCGTCATCATGCGCCGGCGCACCTGGATGATCGCGGTGTCGCTGCTGCCGAGGCGCTCCTGGCTGCGGTCGACGATGTCGCCCTGGCTCTCCTGCACCGCCTGGTCCTGCACCCCGAAGCCGGGAATCCCGCAGTACATCCGGGTGCGGTGGACCTCCCAGTCCATGAAGTAGTCGTTCTCGCGGTTGGCCGCGGTGCGCACGTCGCCGTAGGGCTCGGAGGTGGCCGGCGCGTAGTCGCAGACGTGGGCGCCCTTGCCCTCGACGTGGAGCTGGATCTCCTCCGGCGTCAGCTTGCGGTCCGGGTGCCAGGTCACCATCCAGTTCACCACGTGGGTGTCGTCCATCGGCACCCAGATGTGCGACTGCACGACGCGCTCGTCGAGGTCGGTGGGCGGCATCGTGTAGAACGGGAGCAGGAACTGGGTGACGCGCCAGTACCAGCGGCCGTCCGGGTTGGCCCGACGGGCTCCGATCAGCACGCCGTAGTCGGTGTCGACCACCTCGAAGCGCGGGGCCCGGTCGCCGGTGGAGACCGCCGCCCCGACCCCGAAGCTCACCCGGTCCATGTCCTGGGTGACCTCGCTGTTGCGGTGATCGATCGGCGCGTGGAGGAACGAGATGTGGCTCGAGTCGATGCCGCCCTCGAGAGCCTGGAACCAGTTGCAGTCCTGGACCCGGCGCGACGTGAACGTGTGCCCCTCGGGCAGCAGCGTCCACTCGAGCTCGGGCAGGGGCGGCGGCGTGCTCTCCGGGCCCATGTAGGCGAAGACCACGCCGCCCGCCTCCACGCACGGGTAGGCGCCGGTCTTCACCTTGGACGCGAAGCCCGACTCCGGCGGCTCGCTCGGCATCTCCTCGCACTGGCCGTCGAGCCCGAACTTCCAGCCGTGGTACGCGCAGCGCATGCCCGCGTCCTCGACCCGCCCGTAGAAGAGGGACGCCGAGCGGTGGGGGCAGAACTCGGCGATCAGTCCGGCCCGACCGCTCTTGCCGCGGAAGACGATCAGCCGCTCGCCGAGCAGCTGCACGCGCTTCACGCGGCCGCCGGGGGCCAGCTCCTTCGACTCCACGACGGGAATCCAGTAGCGGCGGACCAGATCGCCCATCGGCGTCCCCGGTCCGGTCCGGGTCAGGAGCTCGTTGTCCTCGCGGCTCAGCATGCCTCGATCCTCCTCGCGCGCGTACGGCGTGCCAACGCGCAAAGGGTAGCACGCGGCCGCCGGGAGGGGCCAGCGCCGGCCCGCGCCTTGACAGCCCGGTCCGGGGCCACGTACGCTCCGCCCGCGATGCTTGCCTCTGCCGTCGATCTCACGCCTCGACGGGCCGGTGGCCCGGATCACGCTGAACCGGCCCGAGGTCCTCAACGCGGGCGACCCGCGCTGGGTCGCCGAGCTCGGCGCCGCCGTCGCGGCGATCGCGGTCCGGAGCGACCTGCGCGTCGCGGTGATCGCGGGCGCGGGCCGCGCCTTCTGCACCGGCGTCGATCTGAAGGCCCTCGCGGCCGGCGCGATGACGCTGCCCCACTTCGTGGCGTGGGAGGACGCGATGACCGCCATCGAGCGCCTGCCCCTGCCCTTCATCGCCGCGATCAACGGCCACTGTCTGGGCGGCGGCCTCCAGCTGGCGCTCGTCTGCGACTACCGGCTCGCCGCCGCGGAGGCCACCATCGGGCTGCCCGCGGTGAAGGAGTGCCTCATCCCGTCGATGGCCCTCTACCGCCTGCCCCGGCTGATCGGGGACGCGCGGGCCCGCGAGCTGGTCCTCACCGGCGAGCCGATCACCGCGGCCCGCGCCGAGCAGTACGGCCTCGTGCACCGCGTGGTGCCCGGCGCCGACTTCGCGCGGGCGCTCGAGGAGTCGCGTCGAGCGCTTCCTCGCCCTGCCCGCCACCAGCGTGGCCTGGAGCAAGCGCCTCATGGCGCGCGCCTTCGATCTCGAGTTCGATCAGTTCCGCCGCGAGATGGAGGCGGGCTTCCGCGAGTGCCTCGACTCGGCCGAGCATCGCGCGGCCATGGACGACATCCGCGCCGGCATGGAGAAGCGGTCGCGATGACCGCGGCGCGCCCGCTCCTGCCCACCTCCGTGATCGGCAGCCACGGGCTGCCGGGCTGGGTCTGGCTCGCGCGCGAGGCGATCCAGGCCGGGCGGCTCGGGGCCACCGATCTCGCCGAGCTGATGGAGGACGCGACCCAGGTCGCGCTGCTGGACCAGGAGCGGGCCGGCGTCGACGTGCTCAGCACCGGCGAGATGGGGCGCGTGCGCTTCATCATCGGCTTCTACGACCACCTGCAGGGCATCCGCGCGCTCCCGGAGCCGCGCCTGCTCGGCCAGCCGCACTGGGACACCAACACCCCGTTCCAGGTGATCGAGAAGGTCACGGCCCCGGCCGGGCTCGGCATCGTCGACGAGTTCAAGCTCGCCCGGTCGCTCACCACCCGGCCGCTCAAGGCCACCGTGCCCGGGCCCTACACCCTCATGTTCCCCCTGCGCCCGGGCGGCCCCTATCGCGACCGCGACACGCTGCTGGCCGACCTGGTCGCCATCGTGAACGCGGAGTGCCGGGCGCTGGTGGACGCGGGCGCCGACTTCATCCAGATCGACGAGCCCCACAGCGGCATGTACGCGGGGAGCACGCCCCAGTTCGCGCTCGGGGTCAACCGCGCGGTGGAGGGCGTGCGGGCCAAGATCGCGGTGCACGTCTGCTTCGGCAACCTCTACGGGCGGCCGTTCCAGCCGGTGCGCAGCTACCGCAACGTCTACCCCGCGCTCCACGAGCTGACCGCCTCGCAGATCGTCCTCGAGTACGCCAACCGCGGCATGGACGACCTGCCCCTGTGGAAGGAGTTCCCCACCGACAAGGAGCTGGGCGCGGGAGTCATCGACGTGAAGGCCTTCAAGGCCGAGACCGCCGCCGAGGTGGCCGAGCGCATCCGCGCGATCCTCCGCCACGTGGCCCCCGACAAGCTCTGGCTCAACCCCGACTGCGGCTTCTGGGAGACCCCGCGCTGGGCCACCCGCCTCAAGCTCGCCGCCCTCGTCGAAGGCGCCCGCCTCGTCCGCCGCGAGCTGCAGTAGGGGTCAGGTCTTACATTCCGACATTTTTCCGCGTGAGTCGAGACCGACGCGACTCACGCAAAATGTCGGAATGTAAGACCTGACCCCAATCAGATGGCGCGGAGGAGGGTGAGGTGGTCCTCGACGGTGTCGTGGGCGACGATCGCGCGCAGGACGACCTCGTCGACGGCGCCGCGCCAGGCGGCGAGCGCGGTCTTGAGGCCCTCGGGTGAGGTGGCCGCGATCGCGGTGTCCACCGGCTTGACGCCCATGCGCACGAAGTGGGCGCCGTACGCGGGAATGGCCGCGTAGCGCCCGCCCTCGTCGCTGAGCCGGTCGGCGGCGCCCGGGCCGAGGGCCACGCGCACGTAGGCGTAGGTCCGCGGCATCGGCCGCCCGGCGGCCTTGGCCCCGGCGCGCACCAGCTCGGCGGAGCGGCGCGCGTACTCCGGCGTCAGCCAGTTGAAGAGCACGCCGTCGGCGACCTGCCCGGCCAGCTCGCACATCTTCGGGCCGAGCGCGGCCACGATGATCCGCGTGGTCAGGCTCTTCCGGATCGCGGCCACCCCGTCGCGCACGCGCGCGAGCGCCTGCGGGTTCGGGCTGCCCACCCCGAGCAGGAGCCGCGCCGGGCGCGAGCCCGTGCTGCCGGACGCCGGCCACGATGGCCTCGGGACCCCGCGTGTGCAGCGGGATGACGCCGACGCCCAGATCGATGCGCTGCGTCTCCGCGCCGCCCTGCGCGAGCGAGCCCAGGCCGTCGACGGGCCCCGGATGGTTCACCCAGAACGAGGTGAAGCCGCGCGCCTCGGCCTCGCGCGCCGACGCGCGGATGATCTCCGGTGCCACGCCCGCGAAGACCGCGAAGCCCTTCGCCATATCTGCCGCCATGACCGCCTCCTGTTCGTGTGGTGGGCCCGATCATACGCCGCGCCGGGCTTGCGCTCCATCGCAATACGGGATACACCCGAACGGTCATGCCAGCCCCCGCGCGTACGCGCATCCTGACGTGGATGTGCGTGCTCATCGCGGTGAACCAGCTCGGCTTCGGCAGCATCGTGCCCGCGCTCGCCCTCTACGCGCGCTCCTTCGGCGTCGCGCAGTCCGCCATCGGCCTCGCCATCGCGGTGTACGGGCTCGCGCGCTTCCTGGTCGCGGTGCCCGCCGGCCGCCTCGCGGACGCGCTCGGGCGCCGCACGACGCTCGCGGTCGGCGGCCTCGTGTCGACCCTCGGCAACGTGCTCTGCGCGATCGCCCCGACCTATCCCGCGTTCGTCGGCGCGCGCTTCGTGGCCGGCGCGGGCGCCGCCCTCGTGCTCACCACCGGCCTGATCGTGCTCGCGGACATCTCCACGCCGGCCAATCGCGGCCGCATGATGTCGGTCTACCAGGGCGTGTTCATCTTCGCGGTCGGGATCGGCCCCTTCCCCGGCGGGCTGCTCGCCACCCACTGGGGCCTCGCCGCGCCGTTCCTCGCCTACGCGGCCACCTCGCTCGTCGCCTCCGGGGTGGCCTGGCTCGCGATCCCGGAGACGCGGCCCGCGCGGCCCGCCGGCGAGGCCGAGGCGGCGGAGATCCCGTTCCGCGCGCAGCTCCGCCTCCTGACCGTCCATCGGGGCTTCCTGCTGGTGAGCCTGATCGCCTTCGTGAACGCGGTGGCCCGCACCGGAGCGCTCTTCAACATCATCCCGATCCTGGCCCGCGACCGGCTCGCGCTCGAGCCGGACCGCATCGGGTTCGGCCTCGCGCTGGCGAGCGTGGTCGGCCTCGCCCTCGCCTACCCCGCGGGCGTGCTCGTCGACCGCTACGGGCGGAAGATCATCATCGTGCCGGCCACCATCCTGTCCGGGGTCTCGCTCGTGCTCTTCCTGATGGCGCCGACCTACGCGTGGTTCCTCGTCGCCTGCGCGGCGTGGAGCGTGGCGATGGGGATCAGCGGCGCCGCGCCCGCGGCCTACGCGGCGGACACCGCGCCGGCCGGCATGAACGCGTCCGCGCTCGGCACCTACCGGATGCTCTCGGACCTGGGCTACGTGGTCGGGCCCATCGCGCTCGGCCTCGCCGCCGACCTCGCGGGCGCCAACGCGGCGCTCGCGGCCACCGCGGTCATGCTCACCGCGGTCGCGCTGCTGTTCGCCCGGCTCGCCCCCGAGACCTACCGGGCCGGCCCGCTTCTAGGCCGCCGCGTCACGGGCGGACTCGCCGGAACGGCCGGAACGGAAAAACGAGCTGGACCCAGTACCCGTCCGGCACCGGAGGCCCGGCGAGCCCGTAGGCGGCGGGCCAGCGGTCGCGAGGCAGATAGAGCGTTCCGAAGACCGCGTCGATCACCGGCAGGTGGACCGCGAAGTTCACGTCCACCGGCTCCACCGCGTGATGCCAGTGGTGGTACTGCGGCGTGGCGAGGAGCCAGCGCACCGGCCCGAACCGCCAGCTCACGTTGGCGTGGATGAGCACCGCCTGGAAGGACACGAAGAGCACGTAGGCGAAGACCGCGGCCTGGGCGAAGCCCAGCACGTAGAGCGGCACGAAGGAGAGCCCGCGCGTCACCACGATGTCGACCAGGTGCAGCCGCGAGCCGGCCAGCCAGTCCATGTAGCGGCTCGAGTGGTGGATCTCGTGGAAGCGCCAGAGCCACGGCACGCGGTGGAAGAGCCGGTGCACCGTGTACTGGGTGAGATCGGCCACCAGGAGCACCTCGACGAACTGGAGCACGAGGGGCTGCGCGGCGACCGCGGCCTGCACCTCGGGCGCCACCGCCCAGCGGAAGAAGAGCGCGGCGGGCGCCATGGTGAGGAACACGGTCAGCTGCACCAGCAGGTGGCTGACCCCGAAGTGCCAGAGATCGGTGCGCCATTCCGGCCGGAAGGTCGACTGCTCGCGGAGCCGGGCCCAGAGCAGCTCGATCGGCACGAAGATGGCCGACAGCAGAAAGAGATCGAGCAGGAACCAGTCGAGGCCCACGTGGTTCGAGCGCGCCACCGGCGTGGCCACCGCCACCTCGGAGCCGCCCATCAGGGTGGCCAGCAGCGCCAGGCCCGCCCCGGTGAGCCCGAGGGCCTTCCGTCGCTTGAGCAGCACGCTGATCACCCCGAGCACGAAGGCCACCCCGAGGGCGATCTTGATCGTGGTGCGGACGATCTCCATCGGGTACACGTCGCGCAGCGCGGGCGTGGTGAGAACCGCGGGGAACCAGAGGCAGAGCACCGCGCCGAAGGCGAGCGCGCCGAGCACCGCCGACAGCACGCCGGTCACCCAGCCCAGCACCCCGACCCGGCTCGCCATCCTGCCTCGATCCTAGCGCCCCGATCCGCCAATCACCTAGCCGGGAGCACGCCGCCGGCCCAGGTGGCCCGCCCTGATGGCCCGCCCAGATGATAGGATGCTCGGCGCCATGACCACCCTGCTCATGCTGCCGCCGCAGACCGAGACCACCCGGCAATGGGCCGCCCGGGTGACCGCCGCCCTGCCCGCGCTCCGGGTGGTGATCGCGGAGGACGAGGCCCAGGCCGCCCGCGAGATCGCCTCGGCCGAGGCCGCCTTCGGCACGATCTCGCCCACCCTCCTCCGCCAGGCCCGGAGCCTCCGGTGGCTGCAGGCGCCCCAGGCCGCGCCGCCGGCCGGCTACTACTTCGGCGATCTGGTCGCCCACCCGGTCGTGGTCACCAACTTCCGCGAGATCTACAACGACCACATCGGCGCCCACATCATGGCCTTCGTGCTCGCCTTCGCGCGCGGCCTGCACCACTACCTGCCGCTGCAGCTCCGGCGCGAGTGGAAGCCCGCGCCGGTCGACACCGGAGTCGTCCACCTGCCGGAGTCCACCGCGCTGATCGTGGGGGTGGGCGGCATCGGCAGCGAGACCGCGCGCCTCGCGGAGGCCTTCGGCCTGCGCGTGATCGGCATCGACGCGCGCCGCCGCGAGGCGCCGCCCGGCGTCTTCAAGCTGGAGGGACCCGACGCCCTCGACGCGCTCCTGCCCGAGGCCGACTTCGTGATCCTCACGGTCCCCCACACCCCGGAGACCGAAGGCTTCATGCACCGCGAGCGCTTCCAGCGCATGAAGCGCACCGCGTTCTTCATCAACATCGGGCGCGGCATGACCACCCGCCTCGACGACCTGGTGGCCGCGCTCCGGGCCGGCGAGATCGCCGGCGCGGCCCTCGACGTCTTCGAGCAGGAGCCGCTGCCCGCGGATCACCCGCTCTGGACCACGCCCAACGTGCTGATCACCCCGCACACCGCCGGCTACGGTCCCTACCTCGACGACCGCCGCGGCGAGATCCTCCTCGACAACTGCCGCCGCTTCCTCGCCGGCCAACCCCTCCGCAACATCGTCGACAAGGCCCACTGGTTCTAGCGTCGGCGCGCGCGCTCGCGTACTCACGCATTCACGCACTCCCATCGGCTGTCTCGGGAGCGCGAGTCGGGCGCGGCCTGTCGTGGGCATGGTGTTTTCGTACCTAGGCTTCGTTGCGCATCCGGAGGGTGACCGGCCGGGTGGCGCCGGGGTGGGCTCCGTGTCCGGGGCTCCGTCACCCACTCGCCGGATTCGCCGCTCTTCGAGCGGCGCACCGGACTCGAGGGGCCCACTCCGCCCCGGACACGGAGCCCACCCCGGCGACAGGACCCGGCCGCCTCGCGCGCCGAGACGAGCGAGACGCGCGAGACCCGCGAGACCCGGAGGAAGAGGCTAGGGCGCGACGACGGCCGGCGAAGGCTGGGCGCTGCGGCGAACCTGGACGACGGTGCCGATGGTGCAGAGCATCAGCACGCCGACGGCGAGGAAGAGCATGCGGGGGTCGCCGTGGTCGAGGAGCCAGCCGAAGGCGACCGGCACGAGGCAGGAGCCCAGGTCGAGTCCGGAGTAGACGAAGCCGAAGACCTTGCCGGAGGCGCCGGGCGGCGTGGCCGCGCGCACCAGCATGTCCCGCGAGGGCCCGGTGACGCCCTGGCTGAAGCCGGCGACCGCGAGGACGACCGGCAGCAGCGAGGCCGCGACGCTGCCGGTGGCCAGCAGCATCATGAGGATCGCGGCCGCGATCAGGCCGGCCACCGCCACCAGGTCGTGGCGATTCGTACGGTCGGCGAGCATCCCGCCGGCCAGGATGCCGGCGGCGCCGCCGAACAGGAAGGCGGTCAGCGCGGCGGTGGCGAGCGCCATCGGCGTGTCGTAGACCCGGACGAGGCCGGTCACCCCGAAGGTCTGCACGCCGATCAGCGCGGTCGCGATGAACGCGAAGTACGCGAAAGCCGACAGGATCGGCGCGGTGAGCAGCAGACGCATATCGGCGACTGCACTCTTGCCCCGCGCCCCGGAGCGGACGGCCCCGAAGGCGCCGCCCTGGGTGGCCAGCACCGCCACCATCGCCAGACCGAGCCCTCCCACCGTCACCAGCGCCACGCGCCAGCTGAAGTGCGCGGTGAGGGCGAAGACGACCGGGCGGCGCCACCGCCCAGCCGAGGTTGCCCGAGATCGCGTGCGCGCTGTAGCCGCGCCCGATCCGCCGCGGGTCCACCGAGGAGTTCAGGATCGAGTAGTCGGCGGGGTGGAACACGCTGTTGCCGAGCCCGGCGAGCATGGCCACCGGCAGCAGCATCCAGTACGTCGGCACCAGCCCGGCCAGCGCGATGGAGCCGGCGAAGAGAGCCATGCCGCCCATGAGCACGCGGTGGGCCCCCACCCGGTCCACCAGGAAGCCGGAGAGCGTCTGGCCGATGCCGGAGGCGGCGAAGAACACGCTCATCGTCAGCCCGAGCGCCACGTAGGGCACCCCGAACACGGTCTTCAGCAGCGGGAACAGCGGCGGCAGCACGAGCTGGAAGAAGTGGCTGAAGAAGTGCGCCGCCCCGATGAGACCGATGACGCGGACGTCGCGGCGCAGGGCGGATGGAGCGGTCGAGGCGGGCACGGGACCCCAGTCTACACCATGGCCGCGGTCCCGGCCCCGGGCACCCCCCGAGCTCTCGGTTTCTGCTAGAATCTCCTCGCTCGGAAAGGAGACTCCCAATGGAAACGACGTACTCCCTCGATCAGTTCCTCGCCGACACCCGGACCACCATCAAGACCAAGGGCATCCCGGCCGGGCTCGCCGAGATCCGCGATCACCTGGAGAAGCTGCTCCACAACCCGGAGCTCCTGAAGAAGCACCTGGGCGACCCGGTGCCGCACGTGGAGCGGACCACCATCGGCCACGACCCGGAGACCGACGTGCACGTGCTCGTGCACGGGCGGGCCAAGGCGGCCAAGTCCTCGGTGCACGACCACGGGCCGTGCTGGGTCGTCTACGGCAACTACCAGAACGCCACCCGCATGCGCCGCTGGCGCCGGCTGGACGACGGCAGCAAGCCCGGCCACGCCGAGCTCACCCTGCAGCGCGAGTTCATGAACGAGCCCGGCCACGCGGCCGCCTTCGCGGTGGGCGACATCCACTCGATCGAGTTCGGCGACGACACCTTCTTCATCCGGGTCACCGGCGGCGACGTGGAGACCAAGGAGACCCACCGCTTCGACGTGGAGAAGAAGACGGTGGAGGTCGCCAACCGCGCGATCGGCCAGCGCTAGCCGCTACACCTTCCCCCAGTAGGCGCGCGCCGCCGGGAACACCGTCGTGCAGCGGGTGGGCTCGGTCGGGCCCTCGAGCACGTCGGCCACCCCGCGCCAGACCGCGTAGTGCGGCGTGTTGCGGTGGGCCTCGAGGGCGGCCTGGTCCTTGTACACCTCGAAGAAGTAGTAGACGTTGGCGTCCTTCTCGTCCTGGAGCACGTTGAAGCGCAGGCAGCCCGGCTCGTCCCGCTCCGAGCCGAGCGCGTCCACCTCGATGGCCTTCAGGAACTTCTCCCGCATGTCCGGCTTGATCCGCACCTTCACCCATATCGCGATCATGGTCGCCTCCGTCCTGCGAAGTGGTCGCTGCGCCGCCGCGGCCGACATTACCACAATGCCCGCGGCTTGCCTCCCCGTCCCCGCCGTCGTAGCATCCCGACACAAGGAGCGACCTCATGGACCCCGCCTCGATCAGCGCGCTCACCTTCGACGTCTTCGGCACGGTGGTGGACTGGCGGAGCAGCGTCACCCGGGAGGGCGAGGCCTTCGGCAAGCACCGCGGCCTCTCGGTGGACTGGGCGAAGTTCGCCGACGCCTGGCGCGGGCTCTACCAGCCCGCGATGGAGGAGGTGCGGAGCGGCCGCCGCCCGTGGGTGCGCCTCGACGACCTCCACCGCGAGAGCCTGGTCCGCCTGCTGCGCGACTTCGGGATCGAGGGCCTCTCTCCGGCCGAGATCGACGATCTCAACCGCGCCTGGCACCGGCTCGACCCGTGGCCGGACGTGGTGGCGGGTCTCACCCGCCTCAAGCGCCGCTACGTCCTGGCCACGCTCTCGAACGGCAACATCGCGCTCATGGTGAACATGGCCAAGCGCGCCGGCCTGCCGTGGGACACCATCCTGGGCGCGGAGGTGGCGCAGGCCTACAAGCCCACCCCCGAGGCCTACCTGCGCTCGGCCGAGGCGCTCGGGCTGCGCCCCGAGCAGTGCCTGATGGTCGCGGCGCATCCCGGCGACCTCAAGGCGGCGGCCCGCTGCGGGCTGCGCACCGCCTACGTCCCCCGCCCGCTCGAGCACGGCCCCGGCCGCGGCGCCGACGAGCCCGACACCGCGCAGCCGTTCGACGTGGTGGTGGGCGACTTCGTGGAGCTGGCCGAGCGGCTCGAATGCTGAGCCGCCTCTTCGACCTGAGCGGCAAGGTCGCGCTGGTCACCGGCGGCAGCCGCGGCCTCGGGCGCGCCATGGTCCTGGCCTTCGCGGAGGCGGGCGCCGACGTGGTCATCGCCAGCCGCAAGCTCGCCTCCTGCGAGGCGACCGCCGAGGAGGTCCGCAAGGCCACCGGCCGCCGTGCCCTGCCGGTGGCCTGCCACGTCGGCCACTGGGGCCAGGTCGAGGCCCTCGCCGAGCGCGCGTACGCCGAGTTCGGGCGGGTCGACGTGCTGGTCAACAACGCGGGGATGTCCCCGCTCTACGACCGCATCGAGAACGTCACCGAGGACCTGTGGGACAAGGTCCTCGACGTGAACCTGAAGGGCCCGTTCCGCCTCACCGCGATGGTGGGCGCGCGGATGGCCGCGGGCGCGGGCGGCTCGATCATCATGGTGTCGAGCACCGCCGCGGTGCGGCCCTCCGCCGGCGTCATCCCCTACGCGGCGGCCAAGGCGGCGGTGAACGCGCTGACCGAGGGCTTCGCGCGCGCGTTCGGTCCCACGGTGCGGGTGAACTGCATCATGCCGGGCCCCTTCCTCACCGACATCTCGAAGGCGTGGGACCTCGAAGCCTTCCGCGCGCGCGCCAAGGAGACGATGGCGCTCGGCCGCGGCGGCGAGCCCGAGGAGATCGTCGGGGCCGCGCTCTACTTCGCCTCGGAGCGCGTCGAGCTTCACCACCGGCGCGGTGCTCGGCATCCACGGAGGCGCCGCCTGACCGCCCGCTCCCCGCGCGCCCCGGCCGCGGAGGGCGCGCACGTCCCGGAAGCCCCCGTCTCCGACGCGCCCGCCGAGATCGCTCCGGTCCGCTCGGGAGAGGCGCTCGACTGGGCCGCGCTGGAGGCGTGGCTGCGCCCGCGACTGGCCGAGGCCCTCCCGGATGCGCGCGGCCCGATCGAGGTGCTGCAGTTCCCCAACGGCTCCGCCAACCTCACCTACCTGCTCCGCGTCGGAGCCACCGAGCTGGTGCTGCGCCGGCCCCCGTTCGGGCAGATCGCGCCGGGCGCCCACGACATGAAGCGCGAGTTCCGGGTGCTCTCGCGGCTCTGGCGCCACTTCGACCGCGCCCCGCGGGGCTACCTCTTCTGCGACGACCCCGCGGTGCTCGGGGCCGACTTCTTCGTCATGGAGCGGCGCCGGGGCGAGGTGATTCGCGACACCATGCCGCCGGCCCTCCAGGCGCACGCCGACGTCGGCCGCCGCGTCGCCTTCGCGCTGGTCGCCGCCATGGCCGAGCTGCACGCCCTCGATCCCGCCGCGTGCGGCCTCGCGGACCTCGGACGCCCCGACGGCTTCGTCGACCGCCAGCTCGACGGCTGGGCCAAGCGCTGGGCCCTCGCCCGCCCCGACGGCGCCGACGACACCATGGAGCGCATCCACGAGCGCCTCGCGCGCGGCAAGCCCGCGCCCGGGCGCGCGTCGATCGTCCACAACGACCTCAAGCTCGACAACTGCCAGTTCGCCCCGGAGGACCCCGACCGCGTGGCCGCCATCTTCGACTGGGACATGACCACGCTCGGCGATCCGCTCGTGGACCTGGGCACGCTCCTGAACTACTGGCCCGACCCGACCGACACGCCCGCCACCCAGCGCGGCACGCGGCCCGGCCTGGCCCACATGGGTCTGCCCACCCGCGCCGAGATCACCGAGCGCTACGCCGCGCTCACCGGCACCGATCCGGCCGCGGCGCGCTGGTGGGAGGCCTTCGCGCTCTGGAAGACGGTGGTGGTGGTCGTGCAGCTCCACCGGCGGTGGGTGCGCGGCGAGTCCACCGATCCGCGCATGGCCCACATCGCGGACCGGGCGCCCTCGCTGGTGACGGCGGCGCAGCTCGTGCTCGACTCGGCGGGGCTCTGACCGCCGTGTACATCGTGGGCATCGACGTGGGCGGCACCTTCACCGATCTGACCGCGGTCGACGCGACGACCGGCCGGGTGGTCGTGACCAAGGTGCCGTCGCGGCCCCGCCACGAGGCGGCCGCGGTGCTGGCGGGCCTCGAGGCGCTCGGCATCGCCAGCGCCGACGTGCGCCGCCTCGTGCACGGCACCACCGTCGGCACCAACGCGGTGCTCGAGCGCCGCGGGGCGCGGGTGGCGCTGCTCACCACCGCGGGCTTCCGCGACCTGATCGAGATCGGCCGCACCAAGCGCAACATCCCGGCCCTGTTCATCCCGACCTTCGTGCGCCCCAAGCCGGTGGTCGAGCGCAAGGACCGCTTCGAGGTGACCGAGCGGCTCGGCCCCGACGGCGCGGTGCTGGTGCCGCTCGACCCCGCGTCCATCGAGCGCGCGCTCGACGCGGCGCTGGCCGCGCCCGCCGAGGCGGTGGCGGTCTGCCTGCTCCACGCCTACCTCAACCCGGCCCACGAGCACGCGGTGGCCGACGCGGTGAAGGGCCGCGCGCCGGGCCTGCCCGTCTCCTGCTCGGCGGACGTGGTGGCCGAGTACCGCGAGTTCGAGCGCTTCTCCACCACCGTGCTCAACGCCTATCTCCAGCCGCTGATGGAGGGCTACCTCACCTCGCTCGAGGAGCGCCTGCTCGCCACCGGCTACGTCCACGGCGTGCTCACGGTGGCCTCGAGCGGCGGCATGATGACCACCGACACCGCGCGCCGCCTGCCGATCAAGACCATCTTCTCGGGCCCGGCCGGCGGGGTGAGCCAGGCCTGCTTCGTGGGCGCGGCGGCCGGCATCCGCGACTTCATCACCTACGACATGGGCGGCACCTCGACCGACGTCTGCCTGGTGCGCGATCTCCAGCCGCTGATGACCGCCGACGCCATGGTGGGCGCGTTCCCGGTCAAGGTCTCCGCAGATCGACATGCACACCGTCGGCGCCGGCGGCGGCTCGATCGCCTGGCTCGACGTGGACGGCAGCCTCGCGGTCGGCCCGCGCAGCGCGGGCGCCTCCCCCGGCCCCGCCGCCTACGGCCTGGGCGGCACCGAGCCCGCGGTCACCGACGCCAACGTGGTCCTGGGCCGCATCGGCACCCGGCGGCGCCTCGGGGGCAGCATCTCGATCGACGTGGAGCGGGCGCGCGCCGCGGTGGCCGCGCTCGCCGGGCGCATGGAGCGCCCGCTCGGGGTGGAGGCCCTCGCGGAGGGCATCGTCACCATCGCGGTGGCGCGCATGACCTCCGCCATCCGCGAGATCTCGATCCAGCGCGGCCACGACCCGCGCGACTTCACCCTGATCGCCTTCGGCGGGGCCGGCCCGATGCACGCTCTGGCCATGGCGGACGAGATCGGCATCCCGCGCGTCCTGGTCCCCCGCCACCCGGGCAACTTCTCGGCCCTGGGGCTCCTCGCCGCCGACATCAAGCACGACGACGTGCGCACCCGGGTGGGCCTCCTGCGCGAGCGCCTGCCCGCCCTGCGCGACGCCTTCGCCGAGATGGAGACCGCCGCCCGGCAGCAGCTCGAGCGCGAGGGCTTCGCGCCCGAGCAGCAGAAGCTGCTCCGCTCGCTCGATCTCCGCTACCGCGGCCAGGCCTTCGAGCTGAACCGTCGGCGAGCGGCAGTGGCTGGGCGAGGTGCAGCCGAAGGCGAGCCGAGCGTCTTGCAAGACATCGAGGCCGACTTCCATCGCCACCATCGAGAAATCTACGGGCACTCGAACCCGCAGGCCGCCATCGAGCTGGTCAACGCGCGGCTCACCGCCTACGGGCTCGTGCCGAAGCCCGCCGCGGAGCGCCACGTCGGCTCCGGTGCGACGCCTCGAGGCGCGCCCTGGTCGAGCGGCGCCCGGTCTGGTTCGCGGGCGAAGGCCCACGACTGCCCGGTCTGGGACCGCGAGCGCCTGCCCGAGGGCGCCCAGGTGCAGGGCCCGGCCATCGTCGAGGAGTTCGGCGCGACCACCGTCGTGCCGCCCGGCTGGCGGGGCACGCTGGACGGCCACGGCAACCTGCGCTTCGAGCGGGAGGCCCGCGCATGAGCGCGGCCACGGTGGACCCGATCACGCTCGAGGTCCTGCGCGAGACGTTCTCGTCGATCGTGCGCGAGATGCGCGTGACCCTCGTGCGGACCGCGTACTCCTCCATCCTCTACGAGGGCGAGGACTTCTCCTGCGTGCTGATGGACGGCGACGCCCAGCTCGTCTCCATGTCCAAGGGCCAGGACCACCCCCTCCACATCGTGCCGATCAGCTGGTCGATGAAGTCGGTGCGCGAGAAGTTCGGCGACGACATCCACCCGGGCGACATCTTCCTGCACAACGACCCCTACACCGGCGGCACCCATCTGAACGACGTGGCGATGATCTACCCGCTCTTCGCGGACGGCCGCCTCTTCGTCTTCCCGGTGGTGCGCGCGCACTGGGGCGACGTGGGCGGCATGAGCCCGGGCAGCCTCACCGGCGACGCCACCGAGATCTTCCAGGAGGGCGTGCGCATCCCGCCCATCCGGATCGTGGACCGGGGCACGCCCAACCAGGCCGCGCTCGATCTGATCTTCGCCAACATGCGCGGGCCCCGGGAGCGCATCGGCGACTTCGACGCGATGATCGGCACCTGCCGCAAGGCGGCCGAGCGCGTGGAGGCGCTCGCCGCCCGCTACGGCGCCCCGGTGGTGCGCGCCGCGGTCGTCGAGCTGATGGACCGGGCCGAGCAGCGCATGCGCCGCGCGATCGGCGCGCTGCCCGACGGGGAGTACTCCTACGAGTCCCACCTCGAGAGCGGGCGGACCCGCCTCGAGCCGCTCAGCATCCGGGCCCGGGTCACCGTCGCGGGCGAGACCATCACCGTCGATCTGACCGGCACGTCGCCCCAGACCGCGGCGCCCGACCAACGTGGGACCGGCCATGGCGCCCACCGGGGCCTTCACCATCATCAAGTCCTTCCTCGACCCCGGCACCGACGTGAACTCGGGAGCGTTCCGCCCGCTCACCGTGATCACGCCGCGCGGCACCGTGGTGAACGCGGACCCGCCCGCGCCCTGCGGGGGCATGGTCGAGGTGAAGTACTGCGTGGAGACCGCGGTGATGGGCGCGCTGGCCCAGGCCCTGGACGGCCGGGTGGCCGGCGATCTCAAGGGCGGCGGCAACCACTGCTACGTCGGCGGGCCCGATCCGCGCACCGGCGAGACCTTCATCTTCTACGAGTACCCGGCCGGCGGCACCGGCGGCTTCGACGGCGGCGACGGCAGCAACACCGTCCGCACGTGGACCGAGAGCGACATGACCACGCTCCAGCCGATCGAGGCGGTCGAGCAGCTCTACCCGGTGCGCATCGAATCCACCCGCCTCCGCGAGGATTCGGGCGGGCCCGGCCGCTGGCGCGGCGGCCTCGGGCTCACCCGCGAGGTCCGCGTGCTGGTGGCGTCGAGCCGTCTCTCGGTGCTGGCCGAGAAGGCGGTGCTCCCGCCCTTCGGCGTCTGCGGCGGCGCGGCCGGCGCGACCAACCGGTTCTGGGTGCGCCGCGGCGACCGGCCGATCCAGCCCTCCCCGCTGCCCGGCAAGGTCGGCGGCTTCCCGATCGAGGCCGGCGACGTGGTCCTGATGGAGAGCTCGGGCGGCGGCGGCTTCGGCGATCCGCTCGAGCGCGATCCCGCGCGCGTGGCCGCCGATCTGGCCGAGGGCTACGTGACGCCGGCCGGGGCGGAGCGCGAGTACGGGGTGGTCTGGCGCAGCGGGCGCGTGGACGAGGTCGCCACGCGCGCCCGCCGCGAGAGCCTACGCGCGGCGCGGCCGCGCGTTCGCCTGACTCCGGTCTCCGATCTCGACGCGGATCGGGGCCGCCTCGTGCGGATCGATACGGAGACCGCCGGGCGACTGGGCGTCGGGCCGGGCGCCATCGTCGAGCTGGTCAACCCGCGCGGGGCGCCGCTCCGCGCGTGGGTCGCCGCGCTCCTGCCGGGCAACGGCGGGCGCGCCGAGATCGCGCCGGGCGCGATCGCCATGCTGTCGGGTGGCGATCACGACCTGGTCGAGGTGCGCGCGGTGCACTCGGGCGTCCTTGATCGCCCGGCGTGGGATCGCCCGGCGTGGGATCTCCCGGCGTAGGGAGCTCCCGGCGTAGGCTCCCGAAAGTAATAACTACCCGGTAGGTGTTCCTCTGCCGGGCTCCAGCGCGCCTCCGCGCACCTTGTCGCGGGTGCTCTCGAGCCCCGAGGAGATGCGCTCCTTCGCCTGGTCGAGGAAGCTCTCGGACCTGTCCTTTACGCCCCGCAGCACCTCATCCACCGTTTCCCTGGCCGGTCCCGCATTGCCTCTGACGTACTCGGTGATCGGTTCACGGTACTTCCACACCACCAGCCCGGTGATCGCAGCAATCAAGAGTCTTCCGAACATGTAGGGATCCTCCTCGGAGTATTTTGCTCCACCCTGAGTTCAGCATCTCCCGTGCCACGACGCGCGCGAGTTGTTGCACCCCGGCACGTGCCTTGCTCCAATGGGGCGAATGGATCGCATCGCAATCGCGCGTGCTCTCCGCGAGACGGCCGACCTGCTCGCCCTCACCGGCCGGGAGCCCTTCCGCGCGCGGGCCTATGAGCGGGGCGCCCGCGTGCTCGAGGGCCTGAGCGAGCCCGACTTCGAGCGGGTCGTGGCCGAGGGCCGCCTGACCACGCTGGCCGGCATCGGCCGGGGCCTGGCCGCGGTGATCGGCGATCTCCGTGACGCCGATCGCTCGGAGACTCTCGAGAAGGTGCGCGGCTCGCTCCCCGCCGGCGCGCGCGAGCTCGGCCGCATCCCGAGCCTCGGCCTGCGGAAGATCCAGGCGCTCCACGCCGCGCTGGGCGTCGACACGGTGGAGGCGCTGCGCGCCGCCTGCGAGGCCGGGCGGGTGCGGACGGTCAAGGGATTCGGCGAGAAGACCGAGCGGCGCATCCTCGAGTCCATCCGCGCGCTCGACGCCGCGTCGTCGGACGGCGCGCCCGCGCCGAGCCGCGTGCTCCTGCCCCACGCCCTCGACGTGGCGGAGCGCGTCCTCGCCCACGTGCGTGCGATCCCGGGCGTGACCGCGGCGGAGGTCGCCGGGGACCTCCGCCGGTGGACGGAGACGGTGGACCGGCTGGTGGTGGTCCTCGCCTCGCCCAGGCCCGGGGCCGCCCTCGACGCCGCGCTTTCGTCCCCCCTGCTGGTCTCCCGCGGCACGCGCGACGGGCTGGTCGCGCGCACCACGCTCGTGACCGGCCTCCCGCTCGAGCTGCGCGCGACCGCGCCCGACCGCTGGGCGGCCACGCTCCTGGCCGCCACCGGCTCCGACGGCCACCTCCGTGATCTCGCGCCGCTGGCCCGGGCCCGGAAGGTCGACCTCGAGCAGGCGCCCGGACAGGACGAGGCGCAGCTCTACCGCCGGCTCGGCCTGCCCTACATCCCGCCGGAGCTGCGGGAAGGCGTGGGCGAGGTGGAGGCCGCGCAGGCCGGCACCCTGCCCGACGATCTGGTCACGCCGGACGACGTGCAGGGGCTCGTTCACTGCCACACCGTCTACTCCGACGGCCGGCACACCATCGAGGAGATGGCGCGCGCCGCCGACGCGCTCGGCATGCGCTATCTCACGATCACGGACCACTCGCCGACCGCGTTCTACGCCAACGGCCTCGCGGTGGATCGGCTGCGCGCGCAGTGGGACGAGCTCGCCCGGGTGCAGGAGCGGGTGGCGGTGCGTCTCCTGCGCGGCACCGAGTCCGACATCCTGGCCGACGGCGCGCTCGACTACCCGGACCGGATCCTCGAGCAGCTCGACGTGATCATCGCCAGCATCCACGCCCGCCACCGCATGGACGCGGCCCGCATGACCGAGCGCATCGTCCGCGCCATGCGGCACCCGTGCTTCAAGATCTGGGGCCACGCGCTCGGCCGCCTGCTCCTCTCCCGCCCGCCGATCGAGGCCCACGTCGAGGCGATCCTCGACGTGATCGCGGAGTCGCGCGCGGCGATCGAGATCAACGGCGACCCGCACCGGCTCGACCTCGAGCCGCGCTTTCTCCGGGCCGCCCGGGAGCGCTCCATCCGCTTCGTCGTCTCGACGGACGCGCACGCCACCGGCGAGCTGCGCAACGTCCGCTACGGCGTGGCGATGGCCCGCCGCGGCTGGGTGCGCCGCGGCGAGGTGCTCAACACGTTGGACGTCGACGCCTTCGTGCGCGCGGTCTCCCCGACGGGCGCTCGCCGGGCCCGCCGGGAGCGACAGCCGGTCGGGCGATGAGCGCGCCGCCCCGGGTCTTCCTGCTCTCCCCCGCCCACTGCGGCGGGGAGAGAGCCGCCCTCCTCTTCCGGAAGGAGGCCGACTTCGATCTGGCCCGTCGCGTGCGAAGGCCGCCGGGGGTCCCGCTCGGCGAGGTCTTCTCGTTCCTGAGCGGCCTCTACTTCCGGGGCAAGCTCGCCTACGCGGAGGCCTTCGCGGCACCCCCGGCCGGCCTCGCCGGGGTGTACGTCATCACGCCCAACGAGGGGCTGCGCCGCGCGGACGAGCTGGTGGACCTGGCGCGGCTGCGCGGCTTCGCCCAGGTGGACATCGACGCCGCCGACGCCCGCTATCATCGCCCGCTCCGCCGCGACGTCGCCCGCGTCGCCGCGGAGCTCGGCCCGGCCGGCGAGGCGGTGCTGCTCGGCAGCGTCGCCACCGGCAAGTACGTGGACCCCCTCACCGAGGCGCTCGGGGATCGCCTCCGCTTCCCGGCCGACTTCGTCGGCCGGGGCGACATGAGCCGCGGCGGGCTGCTGCTCCGCTGCGTGCGGGCGGGGCGCGAGCTCGCCTACGTGCCGGTGGCCGGCGCGGTGCGTCGCGGCGGCCGCCCCGCCCGCCTCGAGCGCCTGCCCCGGCTGGAGCGGCTTGCCATGAGCCCGCGGCCGGCCGCCCGGCGCCGGGCCCCGCGCGCGGCCGCCGCGTCCCCCGCCCGCCTGCTCCCGCGCGATACGAATACCGTCGAGGCGCGGGTCGGGGGCCACGCGGTCACGCTCACCAACCTGCGCAAGCCGTTCTGGCCGGAGGAGGGCCGCACCAAGAGAGACCTGCTCCAGTACTACTTCGACCTGGCGCCGGTGCTCCTGCCCCATCTGAAGGATCGCGCGATGGTCATGAAGCGGTACCCGAACGGGGCGGGCGGCCCGTTCTTCTTCATGAAGCGCGCCCCGTCTCCCCGGCCGGACTGGATCGAGACCTGCGCCATCGAGCACGCGTCGAAGAGCGTGATCGACTTCCCGGTGATCCAGGACGTCGCCGCGCTCCTGTGGGTGGTCAACCTCGGGCTGCATCGACCTGAATCCCTGGTACGCGCGCTGCGACGACGTCGATCGCCCCGACTACCTGCACTTCGATCTCGACCCGGTCAAGGGCGCCGGCTTCGAGGAGGTGCGGCAGACCGCCCTGGTGCTGCGCGACGCGCTCGACGGCCTGAAGATGCCGAGCTACCCCAAGTCCACCGGCTCGCGCGGGATCCACGTCTACGTGCCGATCGTGCGCGGCCCGACCCAGAAGGAGGTCTGGGGCGTGTCGCAAGGCCATCGCGCAGGCCCTGGCCATCGCGCGGCCCGGCCTGATCACCGCCGAGTACCGGATCGCCAAGCGGCCGCTCGGCCGCGTGCTGGTGGACTACAACCAGAACGCGTGGGGGCGCACGCTCGCCTCGGTGTACTCGGTGCGGCCCCGGCCGCGGGCCCCGGTGTCGGCCCCGGTGACCTGGCGCGAGGTGGAGCGCGGCTTCCAGATCGACGACTTCCGCGTCGACAACATGGCCGCGCGCGTGGCGAAGCAGGGCGACCTGTGGAAGCCGCTCCTGGCCCGGACCGGCCGCTTCCGCCTCGAGCGCCTGCGGTGAGCCTGCCGCTGCGGCCGCCCTACGCGCCGATGGAGGCGCGGCTCGTCGACGAGATCCCGGCCGGCCCGGGCTGGCAGTACGAGCCCAAGTGGGACGGCTTCCGCTGCCTCGCCTTCCGCGACGGCGATCGCATCGAGCTGCAGTCCAAGAGCGGCCAGCCGCTCGCCCGCTACTTCCCGGAGGTGGTGGAGCACCTGCGCTCGCTGCCCGCCCGCTCGTTCGTGCTCGACGGCGAGATCGTGGTCCCGGTCGACGGGCGCCTCTCCTTCGACGACCTCCTCCAGCGCATCCACCCGGCCGCGAGCCGCATCGCGCGCCTCTCCCGGGAGCGGCCGGCGGTGCTCATCGTCTTCGACCTGCTGGTGGACGCGGCCGGGAAGTCGCTCGTGGGCCGGCCGCTCCGGGACCGCCGGCGGATGCTCGAGACCTTCGCGGCCAAGACGCTCGCCGGTCGCGACGACGTCCGCCTCTCTCCGGCCACCGAGGACGCCAAGCAGGCGCGCGCCTGGCTCGACATGGCGGGCGGCACGCTCGACGGCATCGTGGCCAAGCGCCTCGACCTGCCCTACCAGACCGGTGAGCGCACCGGCATGCAGAAGGTCAAGCGCCGCCGCACCGTCGACTGCGTGGTCGGGGGATTCCGGTACGCCACCGGGGCCCGGGTGGTGGGCTCGCTCCTGCTCGGCCTCTACGACGCCGACGGGCTGCTCCACCACGTCGGCTTCACCTCCGGCTTCGCGACCGCGGAGCGCAAGGCGCTCCTGCGCCAGGCTCGCGCCCCTGCGCAAGCCGCCCGGCTTCACCGGGCGCGCGCCGGGCGGGCCCAGCCGCTGGAGCACGGAGCGCTCCGGCGAGTGGGAGCCGCTCGAGCCGCGGCTGGTCGTCGAGGTCAGCTACGACCACTTCACGGGCGACCGCTTCCGGCACGCCACCCGCTTCCTCCGCTGGCGGCCCGACAAGGCGCCGCGGCAGTGCACGCTCGAGCAGGTCGCGTCTACTAGTAGCCGCGTGCCCGATCCACCAGGTTCAGCATCGGCTCCCCGGCCAGGTGGCGGCGGAGGTTCTCGGCGAAGAGCACCGAGCACTTCTCGTCGTAGCTCGGCAGGAAGCCGGAGACGTGCGGCGAGAGGATGACGTTGTCGAGACCGTAGAACGGATGCCCCGCGGGCGGCGGCTCCTGGGCGAAGACGTCGAGCGCCGCTCCCGCGATCCACCGCTCGCGCAGCGCACGGGCCAGCGCGGCCTCGTCCACGCTCGCGCCCCGCCCCACGTTGATGAAGTAGGCCGACGGCTTCATGCGCCGCAGCGCGGCCTCCCCGATCAGCCCGCGGGTCTCCGCGGTCAGCGGCGCGCACAGCACGACCACGTCCGAGCGCGCCAGCAGCGTGTCGAGCGCGGCCATGCCCAGCCACTCGTCGGGCAGCCGGCCCTCCGGATCGCCGGTGCCGGGCAGGCAGTAGCCGTCGTCGGCGCGCCGGGACGGATCCCGCTTGCCGGCCAGCACCGTCATGCCGAAGGCGGACTTGGCGATGCGCGCGAGCTCGCGCCCGATGCTGCCGTAGCCGATGATGCCGAGCGTCGCCCCCCGCACCTCCGACGGCACGAAGAGCGGCCAGCGCTGCTCGTCGGGCGGCCAGCCGCCGCGCCCCTGCCACTCGACCATGCGCGGCACCCGGTGGGCCAGCGCCAGGAGCATGGTCACCGCGTACTCGGCGATGGTCGCCGCGTGCACCCCGCTGGTGGTGGTGAGCGGCAGCGCGGTCTCCGTGTAGAGCGGGTGGTCGGCGAGGGCGTTCACTCCCGCCATGTGCAGCTGCACCCATCGCAGGGCGGGGGCGCGCGCGAGATCGCGCGGAGGCGTCCCCGCGTAGAGGACGTGGGTCTTGGCGTAGTCGGCGGTGTCCGGATCGGCCTGGGAGACCGAGATCTCGGGGGACACCGCCCGCAGCCGGTCGAGCTGGGCCTGGTCGAAGCGCATGGTCACGAGCACGTTGAGCATGGCCGCCATCCTAGCCTCTCCCCGCCCCGCGGGCGAGCCCCCGCCCCCTTTGACTTGATCAACGCACTCGGATACCCTCGCCCTGCTCAGACACCGGATGAAGGCGCGCCGCGCCACTCAAAGAGGAGGCCCCATGCTTCACTGGATCAAGCGCATCGGCTCGACGCTGCTGGCCCTGGCCTTCACCCTCACCACCGGAACCGCCTACGCTCAGGGCACGATCAAGATCATGTACACCGACCCGCTCTCGGGTCCCTTCGCCCAGGTCGGCGACCAGAACCTGCAGCAGTTCAAGTACATCATCGACTACATCAACGGGCGCGGCGGGGCCCTCGGCAAGAAGTTCGAGCTGGTCTCGTTCGACAACAAGTCGCAGCCGTCCGAGGCGCTGCTCGCGCTGAAGTCGGCCACCGACCAGAACATCCCGGTCATCATGCAGTGCTCGGGCTCCAACATCGCGGCGGCCCTGATCGAGGGCGTCGACAAGCACAACGAGCGCAACCCGACCAACCGCATCGTCTACGTCAACTGCGGCGCGGTGGCCACCGAGCTGACCAACGAGAAGTGCAGCTTCTGGCACTTCCGCATGGACGCGCACGTGGGCATGAAGGCCGAGACCATGGTGCGCGCCCTGCCCAAGGACGTGACCAAGGTGTACCTGCTCAACCAGGACTATCTCTTCGGCCAGTCCGTGCAGCGGGACATCAAGGCGTTCCTGGGCAAGCTCCGACCCGACGTCAAGGTCGTGGGCGACGAGCTGATCCCCCTCGGCAAGGTGAAGGACTTCTCGCCCTACGTCACCAAGGTCAAGGCCTCCGGGCGCCCAGGCCCTCCTGACCGGCAACTGGGGCCCGGACATGACGCTCCTGATCAAGGCGGGCATGGACACCGGCCTCGACATCCGCTACTACACGATGTACGCGCACCTCGGCGGCGGCGCCACCGCGATCGGCCCCGCCGGCAACGGCAAGGTGCGCTCGGTCATGTCCTTCCACGAGAACATCGCGGTGGAGACCGGCAAGACCGACACCGAGGGCTGGACCAGGCAGTTCCGCTCCCAGCACGACTTCGACTTCTACGCGGCCGGCTTCCGGACCATCTTCGAGTTCCTCCAGGCCGCGATGAACAAGGCCGGCTCCGCCGATCCGCTTCAAGTTCGCCACGGCCCTCGAGGGCCTCACCATCACCGACATGCTCGGCCACCAGGTCACCATGCGGAAGCCGGACCACCAGATCCTGAGCGAGTACTTCGTGGGCGTGTTCACCAAGGGCGTGAAGTACGACTCGGAGAAGACCGGCCTCGGGTGGAAGACCGAGACCACCGTGCTGCCCAAGGACCTCGACCAGCCCAACACCTGCAACATGAAGCGGCCGACCAGCTAGGCCGCCGGGGGAAATCGCCCCTCACCCCGCCCTCTCCCCTCTCCCCCCAACCCTCTCCCCTCCGGGGAGAGGGCAGGGTGAGGGGGCGAGGGTGCAGGTGTGGAACGGCTCTCTCATATGGAAGTCCTGCTCGTCTCGCTCCTCAACGGCCTCGTCTACGGCATGCTCCTCTTCATGCTGGCGAGCGGCCTCACCCTCATCTTCTCGATGATGGGCGTGCTCAACTTCGCCCACGCCAGCATGTACATGCTGGGCGCCTACTTCGCGTACTCGGTGAGCCGGCTGATCGGCTTCTGGCCCGCGCTGGTCATCGCCCCCGTCCTGTGCGGCGTCCTCGGCGCCCTCATCGAGATGTACGCGCTCCGCCGCGTCCACCGGAACGGCCACATCGCGGAGCTGCTGTTCACGGTCGGCCTCGCCTTCATCATCGAGAAGGCGACCCAGATGGCGTGGGGGCTCCTGCCGGTTCCCTACCGCGTGCCCCCGGTGCTCGACCGCGCGCTCTTCCACGTCTACGGCTCGAACTTCCACGCCTATCGCGCCTTCATGCTGCTGATCTCGGTGCTGATGTTCATCGCGATCTGGCTGCTGCTCACGCGCACCCGGATCGGCCTCGTCATCCAGGCCGCGCTGACCCACCCGGAGATGGTGGGCGCCCTCGGCCACAACGTGCCCCGGGTGTTCACGATCGTCTTCGCGGGCGGCTCGACGCTGGCCGGCCTCGCCGGGGTCATCGGCGGCAACTACCTGGTGACCGAGCCGTCGATGGCCGCCACCATGGGGCCGATCGTGTTCGTGGTGGTCGTGTTCGGCGGTCTGGGCTCCCTGGCCGGCTGCTTCATCGCCTCGCTGATCATGGGGCTCGTGCAGACCTTCGCGGTGGTGCTCGACGTCTCGTTCGCCGACCTGCTCGCGCGCCTGGGATTCACGGTGAGCTCGACGACCCCGCTCGCGGAGGTCCTCACGATCCCCCTGCCACGGGTGGGCGCGCTCCTGCCGTACCTGATGCTGATCCTCGTGCTGCTGATCAAGCCGCGCGGGCTCATGGGCACCCGCGACACATGAGCGAGAGCGCGGTCGGCACCACCGCCGCGCCGCTCGCGGCCGGCCGCGCCGGCGGCCTCCTCCGGCGCCAGTGGCCCTGGCTCGCCACGCTCGCCTTCGCCCTCGTCGTCCCCTGGTTCTTCTTCGACTGGACCACCGCGCGGCACTCCGGCTTCGTCGTCGCGATGCTGAGCCAGATCGGCATCATGGTCATCTTCGCGCTCAGCTACAACATGCTGATGGGCCAGGCCGGGCTGCTCTCCTTCGGCCACGCGGTCCTGCTCGGGCTGGGCGGGTACGTCACCGCGCACGTGATCACCGCGTCCAAGGCCGGCGCGCTCCCGCTGCCGCTGGAGATCACCCCGCTCGTGGGCGGGCTCGGCGGCCTCTTCTTCGCGATCGTCCTCGGCTACTTCGCGACCAAGCAGCGCGCCACCGCCTTCGCGATGATCACGCTCGGCATCGGGGAGCTGATCACCGCCTGCGCCCTCATGTTCCAGACCTTCTTCGGCGGCGAGGGCGGGGTGAGCACCAACCGGATGACCGGCCACAGCCTCTTCGGCCTCGCCTACGGCGCGTCCATCCAGGTCTACTACCTGATCGTGGCGTGGACCGCGATCTCGATCGCCCTGATGCTCCTGCTGACCCGTACCCCGCTCGGCCGGATGGCCAACGCGTGCCGCGACAACTTCGAGCGCGCCCAGTTCGTGGGCTACGACCCGCGGCGGGTCCGCTTCTTCCAGTTCGCGCTCTCCGGCTTCTTCGCCGGCATCGCGGGCGCGCTCTACACCCTCACCTACGAGATCGTCACCTTCGACACCGTCGCCGCGTCCATGTCCGCCAACGCGCTGCTCATGACCTACATCGGCGGGGTGGGGGTCTTCGCGGGGCCGGTGATCGGCGCGGTGCTGATCGTGCTGCTCCAGAGCTGGGTGAGCCTGCTCTCCAACTCGTGGCTCGTCTACGCGGGCGTGCTCTTCATCCTCATGGTCACCTTCGCCCCCGGCGGCATCGGCGGCCTCGTGATGATGCACCAGCCGATCTGGCGGGCCCACCGGCTGGGGCGCCTCGCCGGGCCCTACCTGCGATTGCTGGTCCCCGGCCTGCTGGTGGTGGTCGGCTTCGTGCTGGTGGTCGAGCTGTGCTCCTTCCTCACCATCGGCGCCGCCCAGGGCAAGACCTTCACCCTGTCGCGCATCACCATCGAGCCGCGCACCCCGCTGCCGTGGGCGGTGGCCGCGGTGCTGCTGGTCGGCGGCGGTCTCTGGCTGCGCCACGCGGCGGGCGGGTTCGCGCTGGCCTGGCACGCGGTCGTGGACGAGATCAAGGCCGCGGGGATGCGCGCGTGAGCGTCCCCGCCCTGCGCCTGATCGACGTGGAGAAGAGCTTCGGCCCCACCGCGGTCATCATGGGCGTGAGCCTCGACGTGACCACCGGCTCGCGCCACGCCATCATCGGGCCGAACGGGGCGGGCAAGACCACGCTCTTCAACCTCGTGAGCGGCCGCTTCCCGCTCTCCGCCGGCCGCATCGAGCTGCACGGCCGCCGCATCGACGGCCTGGAGCCGCACGAGATCACCCGGCGCGGCCTCTCGCGCAGCTTCCAGGTCACGTCGATCTTCTCCCGCATGAGCGTGTTCGAGAACATCCGCTGCGGGCTCCTCTGGTCGCGGGGCTATCGCTACTCCTTCTGGCACCTCCTGGGCCGCGAGCGGGCGCTGAACGAGGCGGCGGAGCGGCTCCTCGCCGACGTGAACCTCGAGGCGCGGCGCGACCTCCCGGCCGGCCTCCTCTCCTACGCCGAGCAGCGCGCCCTCGAGATCGGCATCACCATCGCGGGCGGCGCCGACACCGTGCTGCTCGACGAGCCGACCGCGGGCATGAGCCGGAGCGAGGCCGACCACGCGGTGGCCCTCATCCGGCGCATCACCGCGGGCAAGACGCTGGTGATGGTCGAGCACGACATGAGCGTGGTCTTCGACCTCGCCGACGTGGTCACGGTGCTGGTGTACGGCCAGGTCATCGCCTCCGGGCCGCCAGCCGAGATCCGCGCGAACCGCGCGGTGCAGGACGCCTATCTCGGGGCCCCCGTCGAGACCGGGATCGCCTGATGCTCTCGGTGCGCGACCTGCACGCCTACTACGGCAAGAGCCACATCCTCCAGGGCGTGAACCTGGAGGTGGGCGGGGGCGAGATCGTGAGCCTGCTCGGGCGGAACGGGGTCGGCCGCTCGACCACGTGCAAGGCGATCATGGGCCTGGTGGAGCCGGTGGGCGAGGTGATCTGGAAGGGTCAGAGCCTGGCCGGCAAGCGCGCCGACGTCATCGCCCACGCCGGCATCGGCTACGTGCCGGAGGACCGCCAGGTCTTCCCCACCCTGACCGTGCGCCAGAACCTCGAGCTGGGTCTCAAGCAGGCCGGGCGCTTCGGCCGCTGGTCCTTCGACGACATGTTCGAGCTCTTCCCCCACCTGCGCGAGCGCCAGCACAACATCGCGGGCGTGCTCTCGGGGGGCGAGCAGCAGATGCTGACCATGGGCCGCACCCTGATGGGCGATCCGGAGCTCGTCATCATCGACGAGCCCACCGAGGGCCTCGCCCCCATGCTGGTCACCCAGGTCGGCCGCTTCCTCGACGAGATCGCCCGTCGGGGCGTCTCGATCCTCCTCGTGGAGCAGAAGCTCACCATCGCGCTCAAGATCTCGCACCGGGTGTACGTCATGGGCCACGGCCGCATCGTGTTCGAGGGCACGCCGGCCGCCCTGGCCGCCAACGCCGCGGTGCGGAAGGAGAACCTCGAGGTATGAAGACCCCCCGCAAGGGATTCCGGCAGATGGTGGACGAGGCGAAGTCCCGCATCAAGACCATCAGCCTCGAGGAGGCCAAGCAGCGCCTCGGGAGCGATCGCGTCGTATTCGTCGACCTGCGTGACGTGCGCGAGCTCGAGCGCGAGGGCATGATCCCGGGCGCCTTCCACTGCCCCCGCGGCATGCTCGAGTTCTGGATCGACCCGGACAGCCCCTACCACAAGGACGTGTTCGACGCCGACAAGGAGTTCGTCTTCTACTGCAACGGGGCCTGGCGCTCCGCCCTCGCCGCCGACGTGGCGCAGCAGATGGGCCTCGAGTCCGTCGTCGAGATGGACGGCGGCTTCAGCGAGTGGAAGAGCAAGGGCTTCCCGGTGGCGGAGCGGCCGAGCAAGAAGACCTAGAGCCGCGTGCGCGGGGCGATCTCGAGCTTCGACCGCTCGACGTCGCCGTCGGTATCGGCGTCGGGCTCGTTCGACTCCGACGCGATGATCTCCACGACCACGCCGGTGCCCGGCACCAGCCGGATGCTCTTCAGCATCATCTCGTCGAGCCCCATCGCCTGCGCGCCGCGGACCGCGCGGCGCAGCGCGCTCGCCGCCGCCGCCTCGACGCCGGCCTGCCCCTCGTTCTCCGCCACCGGGGCCACCGTCACGATGGAGGCCATGCTCGCGGCGGCGTGATCGACGCCGATTGCCGCGGTCGCTCCCAGCACCAGTCCCACGATCACGAGCCAGCGTGTCATTGTGATCTCCCTTCCCGGTCTCACGTGTTGTCCCGATCCGCTCCGCCATGAGAGTTCAGGCAAGGTCCGTGCCCGAGCTCACGACCCGCGGTTCCGCGATTCTTTCGACCGGCGCGTGAGAGCCGCACGGTCCGCCGGAATGTCTTACCGCGTTCCCTCGACCGGATCGGGGGCGGGGCCGCTCGGGGGCGTGGTAGGATTCGAGCCATGGCGACCCAGAGCGAGAACGATCCGCCCGCGGAAGAGCAGCAATCCCTGCCGATGATCCTCCCCGGCAACGCGCAGGGCCCCGTCGTCGAGCAGCCGGCCAAGCTGATCCGCATCGCGTCGATGATCCGCGAGCTGCTTCAGGACGTGCGCCAGTCCCAGCCCGACGAGGCCGGGCGCAAGCGGCTCGGCGAGGTCTACCAGCGGGCGCTCGCCGCGCTCAAGGAAGGCGTGTCGAAGGAGCTGCAGGACGAGCTCGAGACGCTGACCCTGCCGCTCGACAACACCCCGAGCGAATCCGAGGTGAGGCTCGCCCAGGCCCAGCTGCTGGGATGGCTCGAGGGCCTCTTCCAGGGAATCCAGGCCGCCCTCTGGACGCAGCACATGCAGGCGCGCGCCGAGATCGACGAGATGCGCCGCCGCCGCGGCCTGCCGCCGGGTCCCGGAGGCCCCGAGATGGGGCCGCCCCGCGACCCGGGCCAGTACCTCTAGCCGCAGATCCCGGGGCGGGACCGGCGGAAGTTACCTGGTAACTTTTTCAGCCTCGCGGATCAGCGCGTCCTCGCTCGGCGTCACCTTCACCCCATGAGTCGGCTGCTGCCGAAGATGGCGTACGCCTTCGGTTTTCGCGTCCGGCTCGGTGCGAAAGATCACCTCGTAGCCGCAGTGCGTACAGGTCATCGTGTAGCTCGGCATGGCGTCGTCCTCCTCATGAAGGCGCAGTAGGAGGCAAGAGGGATGCCATCGCGCACCTCCGATCGCGGTGCTAGAATCCCGCCGACATGACGAGCTGCCGCATCACCAACGTCCGCATCCTCGACGGCACCGGCCGCGAGCCCTTCGCCGGGTCCGTGCGCGTGGAGGGCAACCGCATCGCGGAGGTGTCGGCCGGCGCGGGCCCGGCGGGGCCGCCCGCCGACCGGATCATCGACGGGCGCGGCGCGACCCTGATGCCCGGGCCTGATCGAGCCGCACGCTCACCTGAGCTTCGCGGACGTCGTCTCCTACGAGCTGACCCGCCTGCCGCCCGAGGAGCATCTCCTCGCGACCATCCGCAACGCGCGCACCATGCTCGACTCCGGCTACACGAGCGCGCTGTCGGCGGCCGCGGCCAAGCCGCGGCTCGACGTGGTGCTGAAGCGCGAGATCGACGCGGGACGGCTGCCCGGGCCGCGCACCCTCGCCAACGGCCCCGAGATCACGGTGACCGGCGGGCTCGGCGACAGCAACCTCCTGCACCTGCCCTACCACGAGACGCCGACCTTCTGCTGGGTGGCCGACGGCCCCGACGCCATCCGCCGCGTCTGCCGGCTCCTCGCGCGCGAAGGCGTCGACCTGCTCAAGCTGAATCTCTCGGGGGACCTGGGCACCTCGGCCTGGTCGTCGGAGCTCACGCCGATGTCCGAGGCCGAGGTCGGCGCGGCCATGGAGGTCGCCCGCGCCCGGGGCCTGCGCGTCTGCGCCCACTGCCGCAGCGGCGACTCGGTGCGCATGGCGGTGCGGCACGGCATCGAGATCGTCTACCACGCCAACTACTGCGACGAGCAGGCGCTGGACGCGCTCGAGGCCGCGCGCGACCGCGTCTTCGTGGCTCCCGCGCTCGGCATCACCTACAACCTGACCCAGGCCAACGGCCAGTGGGGCATCACGCCGGATCGCGCGGTGGGCTTCGAGCGCGAGCTGGCCGCCTCGGTCGAGACCATCGGCCGCATGCGCGCGCGCGGCATCCGGGTACTGCCGGGCGGCGACTACGGCTTCGTCTACACCCCGCACGGGACGTACGCGCGCGACCTCTGGCTCTTCGTGAAGCTGCTCGGCTTCTCCCCGATGGAGACGCTCGTGGCGGCCACCCGCCTGGGCGGGGAGATCATGGGGCAGCCCGGCGAGCTCGGGGTCGTGAAGGCGGGCGCCCTCGCCGATCTCCTGCTGGTGGACGGCGATCCCCTCGCCGACATCGCGATCCTGCAGGACCGCTCCGCGCTGCGCATGATCATGAAGGACGGGGCGCTGCACAAGGCGCCCTGAGGGACGGAGGTCATGAGCCGGGCGCGCCTCTTCCGCTCGATCAAGGCCCTCGACCTGGACGCGGTGGCCGCGGTGCTCGCCGCGCAGCCCGAGCTCACCCGGGCCACCGACGATCGTCGCCGCAACCCGCTCCACTTCCTGTGCAGCCTGCCCGCCGGCCCGAAGACCCGCGATCGCTCGATCCGGCTCGCGCGTCAGCTGCTCGGCGCCGGGATCGACATCGACGCGCCCGCCTTCGTCGAGGGCCCGTTCCGCGCCACCCCGCTCTGGTACAGCATCTCGCGCGGACGGAACCTCCCCCTCGCCCGCTTCCTCCTCGAGGAGGGCTCCACCCCGGAGCACTGCCTCTGGGCGGCCGGCTTCGCGGACGACGTGGAGGCGATCGACCTGCTGGTCCGGCACGGGGCGCGGATCGACCCGGTCGCCGAGGACGAGACCCCGTTCCTGGGCGCGATCAAGTGGAGCCGCTTCGCCGCCGCGGAGCGGCTGCTGCATCACGGGGCCGACGTGAACTTCCAGAACTCGAAGGGCGTGACCGCGCTGCACCTGGTGCTCAAGAAGGACAGCGCTCCGGAGCACGTCGCGATGCTGATGCGCCACGGCGCGGACCCGACGATCAAGAGCAAGGACGGCAAGAGCCCGCTCGACCTCGTGGCCCGGCGGAGGGACAAGACCTACTTCAATCTCCTCACCGCCGTGAGCGGCCCGTGACTCCGCCCATGACTCCGGAAGAGCGCCGGTACTACGCGACCCAGAGCCGGGTCTCGATCCGGGATCGAGGCGCGCTCCTCGCCGCCCTGCCCGCCGATCCCGCGGCCTCGTCCCCGCGATCTCCGGCCTCGTCCTCCACCGCTCTTCGTGGGCCCGCTCGGCATCACCGCGCCGGCGGGCAGCGAGGACGACGTCGAGAGCCGCACCGTGCCGCGATCCTCGACCGCATCCTGGAGCGCGACGCACCCCTCGACGTGGAGCGCCCGCCCGAGCGCCGCTTCATCGGCATCTGCCGCGACTACGCCCTGCTGGCGTGCGCCGCGCTCCGCCAGCACCGCGTCCCGGCGCGCCTCCGCGTCGGCTTCGCCGCCTACTTCACGCCGGGCTATCTCGAGGATCACTGGGTGTGCGAGTACCACGCCGGCGACCGCTGGCGGCTCCTCGATCCCGAGCTGTCTCCCCGCGTGCGGGCCCACTTCGGGATCGCGTTCGATCCGGCCGACGTGCCCCGCGAGGCCTTCCTGGTCGCCGGGGAGGTCTGGCGGCGCGTGCGCGCCGGCGCGATCGACCCGGCGACCTGCGGGGTCTCCAGCATCGGGGTCGGCGGCCACGGGTTCATCGCGGCGAGCGTGGCCCGTGACCTGGCCGCGCTCAACAAGCGCGAGATGCTGGCCTGGGACGTCTGGGGGCTCCCGCTCGGGCTCCGCCCCGGCGGGCCGGTACGCCCGGAGGACCGAGCACGGCTCGCCGCCTGGACGACGGTGGCCGCGCTGACCGCCACGCCCGAGCCCGACTGGGCGCGCCTGCGGGAGGCTCACGACCGCGACGACGGCTTCCGGGTGCCCTCGGTCGTCACCAGCTTCACCTCGCGCGGGCCGGCCCAGGTCACGGTAGACGTAGACTTGTCCTAGCCGCCGCTCTGGGGGTACGATCGCGCCACGAGGAGCTTCCCCCGTACCGCCAAGGAGGGCGTCATGCTCGAGCGGCTCATCTCCGGCGACAACCACATCGACCTCACCTATTGCCCGCCCGACCTCTGGTCCAGTCAGGCGCCCTCCAAGTGGAAGCTCCTGGTGCCGCGGGTGGAAGAGCTGGAAGACGGCTGCCACTGGTTCGTGGAGGCGCAGGACAAGGGCATGTGGAACGGGGTGGGCCCCGGCTTCCTCAAGCGGACCCCGGGCACCTTCGCGCGGATCGACGAGATGGCCTCCTGCGGGTTCGAGTGGGACCACCGGGCCGGAGCCAGGCCCCGGCCGACCACCCCCGAGCTGCGCCTGGCCGACCTCGACCGCGACGGCCTCGACGCCGAGGTGGTCTACGGCTGCCTGATGATCAACGACATGATCGCGAGCGGCGAGCGCCGGGCGTGGGCCAACGCCATCTACAACGACTGGGCCGCCGACTTCGCCAAGAAGTCGGACCCGAACCGGATCTACCCGCTGGCGATCGTGCCCAACAACGATCCCCAGGTGGCCGCCGCCGAGGTGCGGCGCTGCGCCAAGATGGGCCTCAAGGGCGGCGACCTCGGCTTCAAGTCCATGTCCATCCCGCTCTACCAGCACGAGTGGTACCCGCTCTGGGAGGCGGCGGCGGAGTGCCACTTCCCGATCGCGTTCCACTCGACCGGCTTCAAGGCGGTGCGCGCCCCCGACACCCCCGCGATGGAGCAGCAGTACATGCTGCAGTGGCGGCTGGTGCGCTCCTCGCTCTTCCAGCTCGACACCATGGAGGTGCTGGTCTCGATCATCACCTCCGGGGCGTGCGAGAAGTATCCCGACTTCAAGTTCGTGCTGGGCGAGTCCGGGGTGACCTGGCTGCCCTACGTGTTCGATCGCTTCGACACCGAGTACGAGGACCGCGCCCGCGGCCTCGGCTTCTCCATGAAGCCGAGCGACTACTTCAAGCGCCAGGGCTACGTGACCTACCAGCAAGATCAGTTCCTCGAGCCGATCATCCCGCTGGTGGGCGAGGACAACATCATCTGGGGCGCGGACTATCCGCATCCCGACTGCGTGTGGCCGGACTCGCGCCGCCACCTCGAGAAGAACCTCGGCAACCTGCCCGAGCGCGTGCAGCGCAAGATCACCTACGACAACGTGGTCAAGCTCTACAACCTCCGCTGAGCGAAAGGACCCCATGACCACGACCGCGCTCGAGATTCCGTCGCTCAAGGGAAAGGTGTCGGACGAGGAGTGGGCCGTCCGGGTGGACCTGGCCGCCGCCTACCGGCTGGTGTCGCGCTACGGCTGGGAGGACCTGGTCTTCACCCACATCTCGGCCCGCGTCCCGGGCACCGAGGACCAGTTCCTGATCAACCCCTACGGCCTCTTCTTCGACGAGATCACCGCGTCGAGCCTGGTCAAGATCGACCAGGAGGGCAACAAGCTCGGGGACTCGCCGTTCAACGTCAACGCGGCCGGCTTCATCATCCACAGCGCGATCCACGCCGTCCGCCACGACGCCAAGTGCGTGCTGCACACCCACACCGCGAACGGGGTCGCGGTCTCCACCCAGCGGGCCGGCCTCCTGCCGATCTCGCAGCACTCGCTGTTCATCCTCAACAGCGTGGGCTACCACGACTTCGAGGGCCCCGCGCTCGACGCGGACGAGAAGCCGCGCCTGCAGGCGGACCTGGGCGACAACCGCTGCCTGATCCTCCGCAACCACGGCCTGCTCACCGTCGGCGAGACGGTGGCGGACGCCTTCGTGAACATGTACTACCTCGAGGCGTCCTGCCAGATCCAGGTGCGCGCCCAGTCGGGCGGCGGCGAGCTGATCTCGGTCCCCAAGGAAGTCATGGACAAGGGCTACGCCAACGCGGTGGCCAACCAGCGCAAGAACGGCGGCCAGGGCCGGCTCGTGTGGCCGGGCCTCCTGCGCCGGCTGGATCGCACGGACTCGTCTTTCCGGAATTGACTGGCCGGAATTGACCCAGCCCGAGTCCTCGCTGCGCTTCGGCGCCGCCGCCGGCGCGCGGCGCAGCGAGGACGGACCGCTCCTCACCGGGGGCGGCCGCTTCACCGACGACCTCACGGTTCCCGGCCAGGCCCACGCGGTCTTCGTGCGCGCGACGGTCGCCCACGGGACGATCCGGCGCGTGGACGTCGCGACCGCGCTCACCCTGCCCGGCGTCCTCGCGATCCTGACCGGCGCCGACGCGCGGGCCGCCGGCCTCGGGGCCATCCCACCGGCCGCTTCCTTCCCCGGCCGCGGCGGCAAGCCGCTCGCCTCGGCGCCCATCCCCCCGCTGGCGATCGACCGCGTCCGCTACGTGGGCGAGGCGGTCGCCATCGCGATCGCGGAGACCCCCGAGCAGGCCGCGGACGCGGCGGCCGCGGTGGGGGTCGATCTCGATCCGCTCCCCGCCGCGGCCGACGTGGAGACCGCGCTGGCCCCCGGCGCGCCCGTGATCTGGCCCGACGCCCCCGGCAACGTGGCGTTCGACTGGGCCGACGGCGACGCGGCCGCGGTGGACGCGGCCTTCGCGGGCGCCGCGCACGTCGCGCGCGTCCGGCTGCACGACACGCGCCTGGCCCCCGCCGCGATGGAGCCGCGCGCGGCCATCGGCCGCTGGGACCCGGCCGACGGGCGCTACACCCTCATCGCCAGCACCCAGGGCGTCGCGGTGGTCCGCCGCCTCCTCGCGGAGGGCGTGCTCAAGATCCCCGTCCAGCAGCTCCGGGTGATCACCCCCGACGTGGGCGGCGGCTTCGGGATGAAGGTCCAGGCCTACCCGGAGTACGCGGCCCTCCTCTTCGCGGCCCGCCGGGTGGGCCGGCCGGTGAAGTGGCGCGCCACGCGCGTGGAGAGCTTCCTGGCCGACACCGCGGGCCGCGACGGCATGCTGGAGGCGGAGCTGGCGCTGGACGCGGGCGGCCGCTTCCTGGGCCTCCGCATGCGCACCCGCGTGGGCCTCGGCGCCTACGTCACCGCGTTCGCGGCGGTGTTCGGCACCAACAACACCAAGAACTGCCTCTCGAGCGTCTACCGCATCCCGGTCATCGGCATCGACGTGACCCTCGCCTTCACCAACGCGGCGCCGCTCGGGCCCTATCGCGGCGCGGGGCGGCCGGAGGCGCTCTACGTGATCGAGCGGCTGATCGACCAGGCCGCGATCGCGCTCGGCATCGACCGCGTCGAGCTGCGCCGGCGCAACCTGATCCCTCCCGCCGCCATGCCCTACCGCACGCCCAACGGGCCGATCTACGACAGCGGCGAGTTCGAGACCGTGATGGACCGGGCGCTCGAGCTGGCCGACTGGACGGGCTTCCCGGCCCGCCGGGCCGCCTCGGAGCGCGCGGGGCGGCTGCGCGGCATCGGGCTCGGCTGCTTCCTCGAGGTGGCGGGCGGCATCCTGGACGAGACGGTGGATCTGCGCTTCGGCCCCGACGGGACCGTCGCGCTCCACACCGGGGCCCAGCCGATGGGCCAGGGCCACCTCTCGACCTTCCCGCCCGTGATCGCGGCGCGCCTCGGCATCGATCCCTCCGCGGTGCGCCTCGTCCAGGGCGACAGCGACCTGGTCCCGGCCGGCACCCCGAGCGTGGCGTCGCGCTCCATGATGATGGCGGGCAGCGCGGCCGCGCTCGCCTGCGACGGCGCGGTCGACAAAGGGCGCCGCGTGGCGGCGCACTACTTCGAGGCGGCGGCGCCCGACGTGGAGTTCGCGGCCGGGCATTTTCGCGTCCGCGGCACCGACCGCGCGATCGGCCTGCTGGATCTGGCCGCCCGCGCCCGCGCGCTGCCCGGGCTGCCCGCGGATCTGGCCGACGGCCTCGACACCACCGCCAAGTTCGTCTCGCCCCAGATGAGCTTCCCCAACGGCTGCCACGTCACGGAGGTCGAGATCGACCCGGAGACCGGCCGGGTGGCGGTGGTCGGCTACGCCGCGGTCGACGACGTGGGGCGCATCGTGCACGAGACCATCGTGGAGGGGCAGATCCACGGCGGCATCGCCCAGGGGCTGGGCCAGGTGCTGGGCGAGCACGTCGTCTACGACGAGCACGGCCAGCTCCTCACCGCGTCCTTCATGGACTACATGCTGCCGCGCGCCGACGACTTGCCCGTCGCTGCGGGTGGGCCACCACGGCGTCCCCTGCACCACCAACCCGCTCGGGGTGAAGGGCGCGGGCGAGTCGGGCGTGGCCGGCGCGCTCCCCTCGGCGGTGAACGCGGTGCTCGACGCCCTCGGCACGCGCGGCGTGCGCGAGCTCGACCTGCCGATGTCGCCGGCGCGGGTCTGGGCCGCGCTCCACGCGTCTCTGCCTGGAGACATTGACCGGTCGCGACGGGCTCGCTAGGCTCTCCCCATGGCCGGGCCGGACGTACGGACGCGACGCTGGACGCGCATCGAGTACGACCGCCTGATCGACGCCGGCTTCTTTCGCCCGGGAGATCCCGTCGAGCTCCTCGGGGGCCAGATGATCGTCGCCGAGCCCCAGGGCAGCCGCCACTTCGCGGCCCTGCGCGCCACCCAGGAGGCATTGCGGCAGGCCTTCGGCGACGGGTGGGAGATTCGCGGCCAGGGGCCGATCGCGCTCGACGATGAGTCCGAGCCCGAGCCGGATCTGGCGGTGGTGCCCGGGACCTTTCGCGACTACCGGGCTCGCTCACCCGTCCAGCCCGTCACTCGTGGTCGAGATCAGCGAGACCAGCCTGGCCCTGGATCGCGCCCACAAGGGCAGCCTCTATGCCCGGGCCGGGCTCGTCGACTACTGGATCGTGAACCTGCCCGAGCGTCGACTCGAGGTCTATCGCGACCCCGAGCCCGACGCGACCGCCCCGTTCGGCTGGCGATACCGCTCGATCACCGTTCTGGAGCCGGGCCTGCAGCCGGGCGCCTCCGTGTCACCGCTGGCTCGACCCGATCGGCGCATCCTGATCTCCGATCTCTTCTAGGGCTTTGCGCCCTGGTGGGCGAGGAAGTGCGCGAGGTCGATCAGGTCCTGGTCGGTGAGCCCGGCCAGCTCCTGCGACATGGCTCCGCCGTAGCCCGAGCCGCGCGCCGCTCTTGTACTCCCGCATGGCCTTGAGCAGGTACTCCTCCCGCTGATTGGCCAGGCGCGGCATCTGCTCGCGGCCGGAGAAGTCCGGGTTGTGGCAGACCCCGCAGGGGTGCCGGAGGGTCAGCGTCCGGCCCCGCGCGAAGCGGGCGGGATCGGCCGGGTCCTCCGGCGGCGGGGGCGGGGGCAGCTTGGTGACCCGCTCGGCGAAGGCCCGTGAGGTCGTCGTTGGTGAGCCCCTTGGCCGCCGCGATCATGGCGGCGTTGTCCCGCCGGCCTTCACGGAACAGGAAGAGCTGGGCGACCACGAAGAACGAGGGCTGGCCCGCCGAGGGACGGCGTCTCCGGGATGAGCGACTGGCCGTCGGCGCCGTGGCAGGCCAGGCAGACCGTGAACCGCTCGTCCACGGTCTGGGCGTGAGCCACTGCCGGCCGCGGCGAGCAGCGCCAGCGTGAGCGAAGCCGAGAACGGCGCGGGCCGGGAACGATGCGTACCGTCCCCGGCCCGCGGCGAGACGTCACTTCTTGTAGCTGATCCGGTAGACCGCGCCCGCGTGGTCGTCGGAGACGAGCAGCGAGCCGTCCTTCATCACGAGCACGTCGACCGGCCGCCCGAGATAGCCGTTGTTCTCGACCAGCCCGGTGAGGAAGGGCTCCATCGACTTCACGGTGCCGTTGGGGTTCAGGAACACCGCCACCACGTCGGCGGCGTACTTCTTGGTGCGGTTCCACGGCCCGTGGCGGGCGATGAAGATCGCGTTCTGGTACTTCTGGCGGGAACATCTTGCCGGTGTAGAAGCGCATGCCGAGCGGGGCCGAGTGCGGGCCCAGCAGCAGGACCGGCTTCACGAAGTCGTCGCAGGCCTTGCCCCAGCCGAACTGCGGGTCCGCGAAGTCGCCCTGGTGGCAGTAGGGATAGCCGAAGTGCTGGCCCAGCTTGGTGACCCGGTTCAGCTCGTCGTTCGGCAGGTCCTCCGAGAGCCAGTCGCGCTGGTTGTCGGTGAAGTACAGCTCGCCGGTCTTCGGGTGGAAGTCGAAGCCCACCGTGTTGCGCACCCCGCGGGCCACGATCTCCATGCCGCTGCCGTCGAGGTTCATGCGGCGGATCTGGGCGTACTTCTCCGGGTCGGGCTCGCAGATGTTGCAGTGCGCGCCCACCGGCACGTAGAGCTTGCCGTCGGGCCCGATCTTGATGAACTTCCAGCCGTGCGGCACGTCGCCCGGGAGCTTGTCGTAGACCATCACCGGCGTCGGGCGGGCTGTCGAGCTTGGCCTCGATGTCGTCGTAGCGGGTGATGTCCTTCGGCGTCGCGACGTAGAGCGAGCCCTTGTGGAACTCGATCCCGTTCGGCAGCATCAGCTTCTCCGCGATGGTCTTCACCTCGCGGGTGCCGCCCTTGTCCACCAGCGCGTAGATCTTGCCGGCTCCGAACAGCGAGCTGACGAAGACGGTGCCCTTGTCCCCCTGCCGCAGCCCGCGGGCGTCGAAGACGTTGGCCGCGTAGAGCTCGACCTTGAAGCCGGGCGGCACCTTCATCTTCGCGATCGGCAGCTTGTCGGCCGGAGTGGGAATCGGGAACGCGGGCACCGGCGCCATCTGCGCGCCCGCGCCGGCCTGGGGCCGACCGATGGCCCAGAAGGGCACCTCCTCCTGCTTCGGAGGCTCGGCCGGCGGTGTGCTCTGCTGGGCGATGACCGGCCACGCGCAGAGCGCGAGGCCGGCAACGGCGATGATCAGGGATCCGATCCGCCGCGCCATCGAGGCGTATCTCATGACGACCCTCCCCAGGGTCCTGCGGGGTGCGCTTCTCCTGTCGCGGGCCGCATGCTAGCGCGCCGCCGCGTCAAGGTAAAGGGGCGCGCGCCAGCGGCGGTTCCGACTGGTAGAATCACCCCCGTGACGACCTCCACCGCGCCCGCGACGCTCGACACCCTGATCCCCTCGCCCCGGGCCTGGCACGGCCCCTCCCTCGCGCGTGACCACTACCTGCTGCCGATCCCGGCGCAGGTCCAGGCCGAGCTGGAGGCGGCGCTGGCCGAGCTGCGGCGCGCCCCGGTGCCCACGCTCCTGCTCCTGCCCGAGCACTTCGCGCTCACCGCGACCGCGCGCTTCATGGAGGAGGCTCGCCGCCGGCTCGACGAGGGCCCGGGCTTCGTGATGCTGGACCGCCTCCCGGTGGACGCGATGAGCCGCGACGAGGCGATCGCGCTGTACTGGGTCCTGATGAGCTTCCTCGAGCCCCCGGTGGCCCAGGAGTGGAAGGGCACCGTGATCTACGACGTGCGCCACGACGGCCGGGAGTACTCCGAGGACACCCGGGGCGCGCTGACGCCGGCCGGGCTCGAGATGCACACCGACAGCAGCATGGGCGAGGCGCCGCCCAGCTACGTGAGCCTCTTCTGCCTGCGCCCGGCGCGCAGCGGCGGGATGAGCATCGTGTCGAGCGCGGCGGCGGCCCACAACCACTTCCTGACCGAGCACCCCGCCCTGCTGCGACGTCTCTACGACGTGTTCTACCGGGATCACCAGGAATACCAGGCGGCGGACGCGGCCGCGACCAACTTCCGGCCCGTCTTCGCGTGGGACGGCCGGCTGCGCACGCGCTTCAACGCCCGCCACATCGTCCGGGGCTACGAGAAGACCGGGCGCGCGCTCGACCCCGAGGGGGCCCGAGGCGGTGCGCCTCATGGACGAGTTCCTGGGCGATCCCGCGCACCGGCTCGATCTCTGGCTCGAGCGCGGCCAGATCCAGGTGCTGAACAACCGCGTGATCGTCCACGGTCGCACCCCCTACGAGGACCAGGACGAGCCCGAGCTGCGCCGCCATCTGGTGCGGCTCTGGCTGCGCGCCGGCGACCGCCGCCAGTTCCGCGGCTAGCGCGCGAGCGCCGGGCGACCAGGCTGAGCGGCTACGACGGGCGGCTGCGCCCGCGCCTGCGCCCGGTAGCGCTCCGGAACCGTGTCGAGCCGGTCGGTGAGGTGGAGGACCCCCTGCCCGTCGGTCCAGCGATAGATCTTCGTATTGCCCGGGGGCTCCGGCCGGCTCGACGTCGGGCGGGGCGGGCGTCACCGGCTCACCGCTCGGCGGGGTTGGCGACGGCGGCGCGCTCGGCGGGTTCGGAATCCACACCCAGCGATACGGAATCGTGAGGCCGTCGCCACGTAGCTCCCAGCGGCCGGTCGGATACTCGATCACGCTCGGCGTCGACGGAGCCGACGGCGCGAGCGCCAGCGTCCCGCCCACTCCGGGCCCCACTCCGGGCCCCCCACTCCGGGATAGACGGCCGGGCCGTAGGCCGGCGGCGGGTGGCGTAGGCCGAGCCGGGGTCGTACGAGAAATCGGATCCGTACCAGAACGGCGGCGCGAAGACGACGAAGCCGCCGCCGAAGCGCCGGTGCGCGAAGGAGCGCCCCCCCGGCCCTCCGTGGTGGGAGCCGCCTCGATGGGATCCGCCGTGGCTGCCGCCGCCCTGGCCGCCGGATCGGGCCCCTCCGCCCATGCGCTGAGCGAGCGCGTCGATCGGCGCGACCGCCAGCGCGGCCACCGCGATCACCAGGACGATCCCCGCCCTCCGGCTCCTGCTCATCGACTCGCTCCACCCTCCACCACCGACGATGGCCGGAGTGTGCGCCCCGGTCGATCGGCGCGTCAACGCGCAGCGCGCCACCGTCCCGGCACGCCACCGGCCTTCCGGGACGCGCGCTCAGGGGCGGCTCGGCGCCCCGCCGTCGCCGACCAGGACGAACGGGGCCCAGAAGAACGGGTGCCCGGTGTCCTTCTCTCCGGCCAGCTTGAGGGCCGAGCGGCGCAGCGCTTCCGCGCGGCCGAGCGACGCGTCCTTTGCCAGCGCGTCGAAGGCGCCGGTGGTGAGGGCCACCGTCGCGCGCGAGGCCACCGCCCAGTGCGAGGCCAGCACCGAGCGGGCGCCCGCGTAGAAGAAGGCGCGCGCGAGGCCCGACAGGCTCTCGCCACCCAGCTTGCCGTCCGGGCTCGCGGTGTTGCAGGCCGACAGCAGCACCCAGTCCGCGTCGAGCTTGAGCTGGGCCACCTCGCTCGCGTCCAGCAGCCCATCGTCGGCCGCGGTCGCGGTGGCGGGCGGCGTCAAGGCCAGGGCCGGCTCCGACTTGCACTTGAGCTCTCCGGGCAGCAGCCCGTGGGTGGCGAAGGCGAGCACGCGGTAGTCGGCCAGGTTCGCGGTGCGCACCGCGGGCTCGGTGGCGGCCGCGCCGGTGATCACGCTCGCCCGGTCCGCGCCGAGCGCGGTGGCGATCTGCTCGAGCTCGCGCGCGGTCTCGCGCAGCCGCGGCAGCTCGCGCACCAGCGCGGTGTCGACGGGCTCGCCCTGCCGGCACAGCTCCCCCAGCGCGTCGAGCCCTCTCGTGGCTCCCGGCGCCCCCGCGAAGGCCGGATCACCGAACCCGATGAAGGGGTGCGTGGCGGCGGAGCGCCCCGCCAGCTGGCGCAGCGACTTGAGCGACGAGACGGACGGGATCACGCTGATCGCCACGTCGCGGGCCAGCCAGCCGGTCTGGGCGTAGTCGCCCGCGGCCGCCGGCACCCGGGTCACGAGCAGGCCGAGCGGCAGGCTCAGCAGCGGGCCGCTCGGCACCGCGATGAGATGCGTGGCACCGCGCAGCGGCTCGGCAAGCGGGGCCAGCAGGAGAGTGTAGAGGCGCGCGGCGGCCGCGGTGTCGAACGGCTTGAGCTTGCCGTCGGCGACCTCGAGGCTCGCCCGGATCCCGCGCACCAGGCGGGTCAGCTCGCCGGTGGTGATCGCGGCGCGATGCGCGTAGGCCTGCCCGTCGCGCACCAGGAGCACGTACGTCCCGTCGCTGGTCGGCAGGAGCTGCACCACCGCCTCGCCGGGCCGCAGCAGCGGGGCCAGCTCCGAGACCGGGACCGGGCGCGCCGCGGTGATCTGCGCGTAGCGGGGCAGCTCGGCCTGCAGCCGGCCCTCGAGGCTCGCGATCTTCTCCTCGGCCGCGCGCAGCTCGGCCTTCGTCGTCTCCTCCTGCGCCAGGTTGCGGCTCTCCTGCTCCTTGAAGGTCTCCACCGCGAGCGTCTGCCGGATGCGGTCGCGCGCGCGGGTCGCCTCCTGGAACTCGCGGGCCGCGGCCCGTACGGCTGGATCCGCGACGTCCAGGCGCGCCGCCATGTTGGTGATGGCTCGCGCGGTCTCGCCCCCGCGCGGGATCTGCGCCGCCGCGAAGGCCTCCGCGAGCAGCGCCGGCCGCTCGCGGCTGCGAGGTGGCGGCCAGGTCGATCAGGGTGTCGAGGTAGCCGGTCACCCCGTCGGGCCGCGTGCGCTCGCGCGTCGGGCGGTCGGAGACCTGGATCGCGGCCGCGCGCCGGTAGTCGGCGAGCGCGACCGGGAGATTGCCCTCGACCCGCCCGAGCCGTCCGAGGAGCACATACGATTCGGCGGCGCGCACCGAGTCGCCCAGGAGCAGCTGGCGGCGCTCGAGACCCTTCTGGTACGAGGCCCGCGCCGCCGCGAAATCCTTCTGCTCCCGATGGATGGTGCCGAGCTGCGCGTAGGCCTCCCCGGCCCACCAGAGCCGGAACTCCGGGTTGGGGCCCGGCTTGTTCAGGATCGACAGCGCGCGCTCCGCGCTCTGCTTCGCCTCGTCGATCCGGCCGGCGGGACGCTGGGTCAGCGACAGCGTCAGGAGGCTCCAGGCCATCCGGGTGGAGTCGGGATTGTTGCCCTGGCTCAAGCGCACCGCCTCCTCCGCGAGTGCGATCGCCCGCGGGTAGTCGGGCCGCAGCCGCTCGACCAGCGCACGGTGGTCGAGGTAGCGGATGTTGTCGTCCTGGGACGAGGAGCGCTTCACCAGCGCCTCGGCCCGGGCGAAGACCTGGTCCGCCTCCGTGAAGCGCCGCTGGTCGCCCACGTTCAGCCCGAGCCAGCTGAGCGTGTTGGCCGACCCCGGGTCGTCCTTGCCGAGGAGGCGCTCCTCCAGCTCCAGCAGGCGCCGGAAGGTCGCCTCCGACTCGGGATAGTGGGCCGACCAGTTCTGGAGCTGGCCCAGGCGGTAGAGGCTCGCGCGCGCGCCGATGTCCTGCACCCCGATGAGCTTGCCGCTGGCCCCGACCATGGTCTCGGCGTGCCGGATCGCGGCCGAGAGCGGCGGGGCGCCGGGCTGATCGATGCTGCGCTTGCCCTCGAGCACCTCGACCGCCACCTCCAGCAGCGGGAGATTGGTCGGGAACGTCTCGAGCCCGTAGCCTCGCCGGCCGAGCACCGCGCCCACCACCAGGACGCGCCAGTTCCCGTCGAGCCGCTGGCATTCCCGCAGCGCGGCGGCGCCGCCCGCGGAGACCGTGGTGGGCTCGAGCGGCTTGCAGTCCCCCACCCGCGTCTCGTACGACTTGAGATACCAGCCTTCTCCGAGCACGGTCTGCGGGGTCGCCTCGCGCGAGACGCCGAAGCGCCGCACCTCGCCGCTCGGCTGGTTCCATCCCTCGCAGAAGAGCCCGTAGCGCTCGAACGGGATCGGATCGGTGCGCCGATCGAGCAGGCGCAGGCGGCACTCCTCGCCGGTCCGGTTCTTGCCGATGACCCGCTCGTCACCCACGCTCTTGAGCGGCTGGGCCGCCGCGGGCACGGGCCCGCCCGGGACGAGCCAGGCGACGAGGGCGAGGAGCGCGATCAGGGCGAGGCGGGCGACCGGGCACGGCGGCATGGGCAGGGATCTCCTTTCGGGAGTGGCGACGAGTATAGCCCAGCGCCTGGACGGCGGGGCGCCCCGCGCGGTAGGATCGCCGGGCCATGCCCGCCGCCAATCGCACCCGGCGCATCCCGGTCGGCCTCAACATCTGGTCGCGCCTCGTCGAGGACACCTTCCCGTACTACGACCAGACCGTCGCGCCGTTCGACTCGCTCTGGCTGCCCGACCACGTGCAGTACGGGGCCAACAAGGTCGCGGAGGGCTGGACGCTGCTCACCTGGGCCCTGGCGCGCTACCCGGGCAAGCTCTGCGGGCACGAGGTGCTCTGCAACAGCTTCCGCAACCCGGCGCACCTGGCCAAGATGGCGGCCACCGCCCAGGCCCTCTCGGGCGGGCGCCTGATCCTGGGCATCGGCGCCGGGTGGAACGAGGAGGAGTACCGGGCCTACGGCTGGCCGTACCTGACCGCGAAGGTGCGCATCGCCCAGCTCGCCGAGGCCATCGAGCTGATCCGCCGCATGTGGGCGGGCGGGCCGGTCGACCACCACGGCGAGCACTACACCGTCACCGGCGCCCACTGCGAGCCGCGCCCGAGCCCGATCCCACCGGTGATGGTGGGCGGGTCCGGCGAGAAGTTCCTGCTCCGGGTCGTCGCCCGGCACGCCGACTGGTGGAACTACGTCTGGAAGGGCCCGGAGGCCTACGCGCACAAGCAGGAGGTGCTGAAGGCCCACTGCCGCGAGGCCGGCCGCGACTACGACCAGATCGAGCAGGTGGTCCGCGTCGGCATCCTGATCGCGGACAGCGAGCGCGAGGTCGAGCGCCTCAAGGCGGCTCCGGGAACCCGCTCGCTGAGCGACATCCAGCTCGTGGGCACGCCGGCCCAGGTGACCGAGGCGCTGCGGGGGATCATCGCGCAGGGCGCGGACCGCCTCACCGTCAACTTCGCCGACGTGCCGCGCCCGGAAGGCACCTGGCTGTTCGCCGCCGCGGTGCTGCCGCACCTCTGAGCCGGACGGGAGCCGGTCCGGAACTTCCGACCCGGTAGCTTCTTCGCGCGCCGCACCCCTCGCGGCCCCGGATCCTCCGTTTTCTCGCGGCATCGCGCGCGATGCCCTCGCGGCACATCCGTTGCATTTGTCGCCCGCCATGAGCGACCCACGACTCGATTCCCTGAGAGATCGGATCCTGCGCCCGGTGGTCTTCTTCCCGCTCCTGGCCGGCGTGGCCATGCTCTCCGTCTACGGGGTCATCCAGACGGGGCTCGTGCTCACCGATCGCTGGGATCGCAGCCTGATGGCGCGCGCGGAGTACTACCGCGCCCATCAGCCCACGGTGATGGTGAGCCGCTACGAGGATCGGCTGCGCGCGGTGCGGGTGGCGCTGCGGCAGCGCGGCTACGACGCGGGACCGACCGGCGCCGCCATGGGCCCGCCGACCGCCGAGGCGATCCGGTCCTTCCAGCGCCGCCAGGGGCTGCCGGTCACCGGCCGCCCCGACCAGACCACGATCAGCGCGCTGGGCCTCGAGCAGTAGTCGGCTCGACGCCCGCGGCGCGGGCCGGGTGCTATCATGCCCGGCCATGGAAGCCCCGCCTCCCCGTCAGGCCGCGAGCCATGCCCTCTGGGAGCGCGCCCGCCGCGTGATGCCGGGCGGCGTCTACGGCCACCAGAACGGCGCGGCACTCGGCGAGGGCCACCCGCGCTTCCTCGCCCGGGCCGAGCGGGCGCGGGTGTGGGACGTCGACGGCAACGAGTACGTCGACTGGATGTGCGCCTACGGCCCGATGATCCTGGGCTACGGCCATCCCGCGGTCGAGTCGGCGGTCGCCGAGCAGGTGGCCGCGGGCGACTGCCTGCCGCTGCCCGGGCCGCGCATGGTCGAGCTGGCCGAGCGTCTCGTCGCGCTCACCCCGCGCGCCGACCTGGTCGTGTTCGGCAAGAACGGCGCCGACGCGACGAGCTGGGCGGTCGACGTGGCGCGCGCCCACACCGGCCGGCCGCGCATCCTCCGGGTGCGCGGCGCCTATCACGCGGCGCGCCCCTGGGCCCTCCCCCACCTGCCCGGGGTGCCCGCCCACTACCGCGACGACCTGCTCGAGTTCGCGTGGAACGATCTGGACGAGCTGCGGGCGCGCTTCACCGCGCATCCGGGCGAGATCGCGGTGGTGATGACGACGCCGTTCGACCACCAGACCGGCGCCGCGCCCGCCCCCGGCTTCTTCGCCGGCCTCCGCGCCCTCTGCGACGAGCACGGCGCGCTCTTCGCGATGGACGACGTGCGCGCCGGCTTTCGCTTCCACCTGGGCGGCTCGTGCGAGCACTGGGGCGCGGCCCCCGATCTCATCTGCTACTCCAAGGCCATCGCCAACGGCCACCCGCTGTCCGCCGCGCTCGCCCGCGAGGCGCTCCGGGGCGCCGCCGAGCGCATCTACTTCACCGGCTCCTTCTTCTTCGCGAGCGGCGCCTTCGCGGCCGCGCTGGCCACCCTCGCGGTGCTCGAGCGCACCGACGCCATCGCGCAGATCCAGCGGATCGGCGGCCTGCTCGTGGACGGCCTCGCCGAGCAGGCCCGGCGCCACGGGGTCCCGATGCTCCCGCCGGGTCAGCCCGCGATGCCGGTGATCCGCTTCCCGGAGGATCCGGAGCGCCGGCGCATCCGCCGCTGGTGCTCGCTCGTCACCCAGGGCGGGGCCTACGCGCATCCGGCCCACAACTGGTTCGTGTCGGCCGCCCACACCGAGGAGGACGTGGCGCGGACGCTGCGAGGCGACCGAGCGCGCGTTCCGGACGCGTCGCGGCCGAAGCCTGACCCCTCACCCCGACCCCTCACCCCACCCTCTCCCCTCAGGGGAGAGGGCAGGGTGAGGGGCCGTAGGAGGATCAGCGGGCCCGGAGCCGGAGCAAGGTGATGGAGTGGGCCGGGCACACGTAGTCGAGCCCGCCGCTCCGCGCGGTGGCGCGGCGCTCCTGCACGTCCACCCGGGTGGGATGCTCGAACGAGTTGGTGGCCCCCACCTCCGGCCCGTTCACCTCCCAGCCGTCGACCGCGCCCGCCACGTCCGCGCCCGCCACCTCGATGGTCGCGGGCTGCTCCCGGTCCCGGTCGCGGTTGACCAGGGCCACCGTGATCTCGCGCCCGGCCTCGTCGCAGCTCGCGACCGCGTCGATCAGCGAGAACGGCCCGAGATCCGAGACGTGGTGCACGCGTCCCCCGGCCTCGTCGGTCTCGCGCTCCGGCGGCAGCGCGTACTGCGGCCCGTCCACGTGCACGTCGAGGGCCACCGGCCGCGTGTGCTCCGCGTAGAGCCGGAGCGGGTGGTAGATGGTCTGGAGGAACAGGCCCTGGCGGCGGGTGAAGATCGGCGCGATCGCGTTGACGAGCTGGGCGAAGTTGGCCATGCGCACCACCCGGCAGTGACGGATGAAGCCGTGCAGATAGGTCGCCACCGCGAGCGCGTCGGTCAGGGTGTAGCGCTCCTCGACCCCGCCCACCCGGTCCGCGTGGCTCCGCGTGCGCCACCACACGTTCCACTCGTCGAAGGCGATGTGGATCGGGTGCGCGATCTGCCGCATGTGGCGCACCCGCTCGATCAGCGCGGCGCAGATGCGCACCGCGCGCTCCGCCTGGTGCGACTGCATGACGGTGGTGTAGTGGTCGACGCCGCCGGTGTAGAGGTGGATGGAGTGGAAGTCCACCATCTCCGCGAGGCCGTCCAGCACCACCTCGTCCCACTGGCTCCAGCCGTTCAGGCCGCAGCCCACCAGCTGGATGGACGGATCGGTGCGCTTCATCACCATGCCGAACGCGCGCGCCTTCTTCACGTAGTCGTGCGCCTCGAGGCTGCCGATCTGCCAGCCCCCGTACATCTCGTTGCCGAGCCCCCAGTAGCGCACCCGGTGCGGCTCCGGGTAGCCGTGGCTCCGGCGCAGGTTGGCCCACGAGGTGTCGCCGGTGCCGTTGCAGTACTCGACCCACGCCTGCGCCTCGTCCATGGTGCCGGAGCCCATGTTGACGCAGATGATCGGCTCGGTCCCCAGCTCGCGGCAGTACTCGATGAACTCGTTGGTGCCGAAGCGGTTCGACTCCTCCGCGTACCACGCGAGCTCGCTGCGCCGGGGCCGCGACTCCTTCGGCCCCACCCCGTCGAGCCAGTGGTAGCCGCTCACGAAGTTGCCGCCCGGCCAGCGGAGCACCGGGAAGCGGAGCGGCCGCGCCGCCTCGAGCACGTCCAGACGAAAACCGCGCGAGTCAGCTGCGCGGGGAGCCTTCGTCGTAGATGCCGCCGTAGATGCAGCGGCCGAGGTGCTCGATGAACTGGCCGAAGATGCGCGGGTCCACCGTGCCGATGCGCCGCCGCAGGTCGATGCCGATGCGCGTGGTCATGGCGCCAGAGTCTAGGAGCGGGCTCCGGGCCTGTCAATTTGACAGTGTGGCGCGCGGGGCCGTACAGTCTCGCCCGGAGGATACGCCAATGAGCGGGCACGACAACGGAGTCAACGGCGTGAACGGCAGCACCGGGGGCGCCACGCGCGGCACCGCGCGACGCGCGGGCGTGAGCCGTCGAGCCTTCGTCGCCGGAGCGGGCGCGGCCTCCGTGGCCGCGTGGGCCCGCCGGGCCGGCGCGCAGCCGAAGGCCACCATCACCTACTGGAACGGCCTCACCGGGGCCGACGGCAAGGTGATGGACGAGCTGATCGACCAGTTCACCCGCGACAGCGGCATCCGCATCGAGCAGCAGCGCCTGCCCTGGGCCGACCTCTACGCCAAGCTGCAGGTCGCGGTCCCGGCCGGCGAGGGCCCCGATCTGGCCCTCATCCACACCGTCGAGGTTCCCCACTTCGCGAGCGACGGCGTGCTCGAGGTCATCGACGACGCCACCGCCACCGGCAAGGGCTTCCGCGGCGAGGACTACCTGCCCGCCATGTGGCAGGGCGGCACCTTCCAGGGCAAGCGCTACTCGCTGCCCCTCGACGTGCCCCAGCACATCCTCTACATGAACGTGAAGGTGATGAAGGACGCGGGCCTCACCGGCTCGGACGGGCGGCCGCGCGTGCCGGCCGGCCGCGACGAGCTGGTGACCATGGCCAAGCGCATCGCGGCCAAGGCCGACACCTTCGGCTTCGCGATCGGCACCGTGAGCCCGGGCCGCTACACCTGGGGCTTCCACAACCTGCTCTGGCAGAACGGGGCCAACGTCTACGCACCGGATCTCAAGAAGGCGGGCGTCGCCGAGCCGGCCGCCCTCGAGGTGGCCGAGTTCTGGGCCGCGCTCGAGGGCCAGCACAAGATCGCCCCGCCCGCCAACGCCAACTGCCGCGACGCCTTCATCGCGGGCAAGCTCGGCATGTGGATCGCGGGCTCCTGGAACTTCACCGGCCTGCGCGAGGCCAAGGTGGAGTTCGTGGCGGTGCCGGTGCCGCGCCTGTTCAAGCAGGCGGTGGTCTGGGCGATGCCCCACCAGTACACCTTCCCGAAGCCGAAGGCGGCCGACCGCGCCAAGCGCGACGCGGCGTGGGCCCACGTGCGCTGGATGACCGACCACGTGGCGGAGTGGACGCTCAAGGCCGGCCAGGTCTCGGCGAGCCGCAAGGCTCACTCGGACCCGCGCGTCACCGCCGACCCGGTGCTGCGCGCGCTGCTCTCCCAGGCGCCGAGCTGGCAGGTCGGCCAGCCCACCCCCAAGTGGGTGGCGGCCGAGAACCTGACCCGGCCGGTGATCGAGGCGGTCTACACCGGGCAGAAGCCGCCCAAGGCCGCGATGGAGGATCTGGCCCGCCAGATCAACGCGCTGCCCGACTAGCGTGTCGCGCCAGACCCGCGTCGCCTACGCCTTCCTGGCGCCGGGCCTCCTGCTCTTCGCGGCCTATCGCCTCTACCCGCTCCTCGAGGGCCTGCGGCTCTCCTTCACCAACGCGCGGCTCGGCCGCCCGACCCAGCAGTGGGTCGGGCTCGCCAACTACGCGCGCCTGCTCGAGGACACCCGCTTCCAGGTGAGCCTCTGGAACACCGCGTTCTACACGGTGGCCAGCACGCTGCCGATCCTCGCGGTGCCGCTCGTGCTGGCCCTCGCGCTGAACCGCGGCCGGCTGAAGAACCTGCTGCGCAGCGTCTTCTTCTTCCCGTTCACGCTCTCGGTGGTCACCGTCGGCCTCGCCTGGCTCTGGCTGCTCGACCCGGTGGTGGGCCCGTTCAACTACTACCTGCGCGCCCTCGGGGCGCCCGCGCGCTCCTGGCTCGCCGATCCGCACACCGCGATGTGGGCGATCATCCTGACCACCGTGTGGTGGGTGACCGGCTACTACCTGGTGGTCTACCTGGCCGGGCTCCAGGACATCCCGCGCGAGCTGTACGAGGCGGCCGCGCTCGACGGCGCCTCCGGCGGCCGCGCGTTCTGGGCGATCACCCTGCCGCTGCTGCGCCCGGTGCTGCTCTTCGTGGTGGTGACCCACGTGATCGGCTCGTTCCAGCTCTTCGGTCAGGTCTTCGTCCTCACCGGGGGCGGCCCCGGCGACGCCACCCGCACCGTGGTCCAGCACCTCTACGAGACCGCGTTCCAGAACTTCTTCCAGTTCGGCTCCGCCTCCGCGATGGCGTGGGTGCTCTTCGCGGTCATCCTCGCCTTCTCGCTGCTCCAGTTCCGCCTGCTGCGCGGCCACACCGAGTACTGAGCGATGGCGCGCGCGGGCCGCCCCCTGGACCGGCAGCGCTGGGCGCTCACCCTGGCCCTGCTCGCGCTGGCCGTGCTCTGGCTCTCGCCCGATCGCGTGGGTGGTGGTGACCTCGCTCAAGCCGAGCGCCGACATCATCCGGCTGCCCCCCGAGTGGATCCCGTGGCCGGCGACCTTGACCCACTACCACGAGGTGCTCCTCGGCTCCTCCCGCACCGCCCGCATCGGACGCGCGTTCGCCAACAGCCTGGTGGTGGCCACCGGCAGCGTGCTGGTCGTCCTCGCCACCAGCGCGATGGCCGCCTACCCGCTCGCCCGCATGCGCTTCCCCGGGCGTGACCTGGTCTTCGTGGTGCTGGTGGGCAGCCTGATGATCCCGAACGCGGTGCTGCTGGTCCCCCAGTACGTGCTCACCCAGCGGCTCGGCTGGCTCAGCACCTACCAGGGCCTGATCGTGCCGGAGGCGGCGATGCTCTTCGCGTTCGGGGTCTTCCTGCTGCGGCAGTTCTTCCTCACGATGCCGCGCGAGCTGGAGGACGCGGCCTTGATCGACGGCGCAGGTCCCTGGCAGGTCTTCTCCCGGATCATCCTGCCGCTCTCGCAGCCGGTGCTGGCCGCGCTCGCGATCTTCGCCTTCCGCTCCGCGTGGAACGATTTCCTGTGGCCGCTCATCGCGGTGAACAAGCCCGAGATGTTCCCGCTGCCGGTGGCGCTCGCCCTGCTGCGGAGCGCCTACAGCTCCGAGTCCTACGGGCCGATCATGGCGGGCGCGGCGCTGAGCGCGCTGCCGCTGCTGGTGGTCTTCGTCGTGGCCAACCGGCGCATCGTCGAAGGCGTGCGCCTGAGCGGCCTCAAGGGCTGACCCCGCCGCGCTACCGGTGGGACTGGAAGCACCTGCGCGATCTCGAACTGGAGCCGGTTCGCCTCCTCGCGCTTGTCGGGAGGGAAGCGCGCCTCGGTGGCCCGCCGCATGGTCGTCGCGGCACCCTGGCAGTCGCCGCGGGCCAGCGCCGCCCGCACGACCTCGATGAAGGCCTCGGCGGCCACGCCCCCGCCCGCATCGCCCGCGAAGTTGGTGTCGCCCGGGCGGCCGCTGCCGACCCCGGGCACGCCGGGCTTGCGGGTGAGATCGATCGCGGCCTGGTACTGCTGCGCCGCCTCCTGCGTCCTCCCGAGCGCCTTGTAGGCCCGGCCGGCGCCGTTGTAGGCCTCGGCCATGAGCTGGGCCGCGTTGGGCGGCGCGGGCACCGGGATCGCGGGCGCGTTCGGATCCGGCAGCATCGCGCCGAACATCTGGGCGGCCCGCCCGCCGCGGGTGATGCGCCGGGCGAGCGTCGTGTTGGGCAGGTAATACTCGAGCGCGCCCTGCGGCTCGCGCTCGAGCCGCGTGGCGGCGAGCACGTTGCGCATCTTCATGAGCGTGGCGAGCTCCTCCGCCTCGCGTGGCAGCGCGGTCCCGCCCTGGCCCTCGTCCAGGCGGAGCCGCGCCTGCTCGAGCGCGAGCGCCACCCGATAGGCGGCCTCCGCCTCCGGCGCCCGCCCCTGCTGGGCCAGCAGCGAGCCCAGGTAGGCGGGCGTCCGCGCGTCGGTGGGATCGAGCCGCCGCGCCTCGTCGAGTGCGGCGCGCGCGCCGGTCGGATCGTGCCCCATCGTCTTGCGCCACGCCATCCGCAGCAGCCAGCCCGCGTTGGTGTGGACGAGGTTGGTGGTCACCGACATCTGCCGGTCCGACTCGTCCACGCGCCCGAGCCGCCGGTAGAGCTCGGCCAGGGTCTGGTTGGCCTCGAGTGATCGCGGCTGCCGGCGCAGCGCGCTGCCGAGCGCGGCGAAGGCCGCGTCGGACCGGCCCGCGGCCGACTCCACCTCGGCCTGCAGCATGTCGCCCTCGAACGTGTTCCGCAGCACCGCGAGCGCCGCGTCGAGCGCGGCCCGTGACGCCCGCATCAGCTCCGCGGCCTGGGCCTCGAGCTGGGCGGCCTGCGCGATCGCCTCCCCGGTGGGCGGGTAGTAGCGGGTCTCGGTCACCCGGTAGACGCCGTCCGAGCGCGTCTCGGTGTAGGAGCTGCTCTCGATGCGCGGTGCCCGCAGCGCGGCCGCGCGCGCATAGAGCGCGCTGGCCCGCTCGACCAGGAACCGGGCGCGCAGCCGCAGCGCCTCCGGGTTCCGTGGCGCGGCGGCCAGCACGCGGTTGACGATCTGCTCGGCCGAGGCCTCGTCGCCCAGACGCACCAGCGCGATCGCCTTCACGGTCTGCGCCCCGATGTGGTCCGGCTGCGCCGCGAGGGCCGCGTCGCAGAGCCCGACCGCGGCGCGCAGCTCCGCCGCCTGCGACGATTGCCAGCGGAACGCTGCGGGCCGTGCCGCGGCTCCACGTCCTCGCCGCGGTACGCGAGGTTGGCCTCCTCGATCACGAACCGGGCCAGCTCCGCGTAGGGCGCCGCCGACTTCGGGGCCGCCCGCACCGCATCGCCGAGCTCGCGCACGTGATCCTGGTACCACTCGTCGTAGCGCAGGCGGCGCCCGGCCATCGCCCGGTGGAGCGTCAGGGCCTGGCCCACCAGGGCCTCCTGCGCCGCGCCCGCCCGGGCGCTCGCTTCGAGCGCGGCGAGCAGCGCGTCGGGCTGTCCGTCCGCGTGGCCGGCCGCGATCTCCTGCTCGATCGCGGCGCGCCGGCGGCCGGCGAGGCCGGCGTCGTAGCGGGCGGCGGTGTCGAGATCGCTCCGCGCGCGGGCGGCGTCGCCCAGACGCGCGGCCGCGAGGGCGCGGCCCAGGTAGGCGTACGGGCGACGCTCGTCTGGGCGGTGAGCCCGATGGTCAGCTCGCGGCGCGCGGTCGCGGCGCGCCCCAGCTCGAGCCACGCGCCGCCCGAGTAGATGTGCACCTCCCCGCTGGCCGGCTGCACCGGCCGCACGAAGGCCACCTCGTCGAGCACCGCGGCCCAGGCGCCCTGGGCGTACAGCTCCCGGGCCCGCGCGAGGTGCGCGGGGACGAGATCGGCGCGGGTGGCCGCGCGGTTGGCGAACCAGGCGCCCGCCTGCCGCATCGCCTCCCGCACCGCCGGGGTCACGCCCTTGGCGTAGGGCGTCGCCATCTCGTAGTAGACGAACGAGGCGTAGTCGGTCGGGTAGTCGTCGCGCCCCTGGATGATGTGGCCGGGCGCGCCGCCGAACCAGCCGCGTCCGCCCGGCCCCTTGTTGTCGAGGCTCGACCGCTGCTGGCCGTTGCTCATCATCTGCGCGGTGTAGGTCCAGAGATCGGCCTCGCGCCCCTTGAGCCCGGAGCGCTTGGCCAGCTCGAGGTCGGCGATGGCCGCGCCGGGCTGCTCGCGCCAGGCACTGCGCGACGCCGCGGGCCAGGATGAAGGCGGGATCGGGCGCGGCCTGCATGGCCTGGCCGAGCGCGGTCACCGCCTCCGCGTAGCGGCCCTGGCGGATGGCGTCGAGCCCCTGCACGTAGGCGCGCAGGGCGGGGCTCGGCTCGCCCTGCGCGAGCGCTCCGGCCGGCCAGGCGAGGAGCGCCAGGCCGACCAGGAGCGCGCGCGCCGGGCGCCTCACCGCCCGTCCTGCTCCAGGATCTGCTGCAGCCGCTCGCGCGGCACCGCGATCTGGACCCCCGCCCGCTCCTCCTCGAGCAGCATGAAGCTGCTCGAGTCGCGGTCGCCCCAGCCGCGGTTGAGCGCCTCGGTGATCTCCTCCAGCGCGAGATTCGCGAGGCGCATCGGCACCCCGTGCTCGCGCCCGAGCGCGGTGGCGAGCGAGACGTCCTTGTGGCCGAGGCGCAGCGCGAAGGACGGCGGCTCGAACTCGCCGGGCAGGAACTTGTCGACCAGCACGTCGAACGTGCGGCGGCGGCCGGTCGCGCCCTGCCGCACCGCCTGCCACAGCAGCTCGGGCGCCACCCCCGCCTTCACCCCCATGCTGAACACCTCGGCCAGCACGGTGCGGATCGTGAAGCTGGCGCAGTTGTGCACGAGCTTGGCCACCGCGCCCGCCCCGATCGGGCCCACGTAGTAGGGCTGGTCGCCCATCGCCTCGAGCACCGGTCGCAGGCGGTCGAACACCGCGCGATCGCCGCCCACCCAGATCGCGAGCTTCCGCGTCTTCGCCCCGACCGGGCCCCCGCTCACCGGCGCGTCGAGCACCTGCACCCCGCGCGCCGCGAAGAGCCCGTGCAGGCGCCGCACCAGGGCCGGGGCGTTGGTGGTGAGGTCGAAGAGCGCGGTGCCCGCGCGCATGCCGTGGATGAGCCCGTCCGCCCCGAGGGCCACCTGCTCGACCTCGGGCGGGCCGGGGAGCGAGGTGAACACCACGTCCACGTCCTCCGCGAGGGCCCGCGGGGTGTCCTTCCAGACCGCGCCCGCGGCCAGGTGCGGCGCCGCCGCGGCCCGGCGCACGTCGTGCACCGCGAGCGCGTGACCCGCCGCCTGGAGATTGGACGCCATGCTGGCGCCCATGATGCCGAGACCGATGAACCCGACTTTCATGACGAGGTTCCTCCCGGCGGGCATCTTGGCACAGGCGCCCGACCGTTTGCTTGACTCCCCGGCCCGCCCGGCCTAGATTCGGTCCCGGGAGGCGAGCCCAATGGCGCTGACATTCCGCAAGCTTCACCCGTGTTTCGCCGCCGAGGTCAGCCCGGTCGACCTCAAGACGGTCCACGACGAGGCCACGCTCGGCGCGCATCCGCGCCGGCATGGACGAGTTCGCGGTCCTCGTGTTCCGGGACCAGATCTGGAGCGACGCCGAGCACCTCGACTTCGCCCAGCGCCTCGACGGCCGGCTCCACACCAAGCTCGGCATCAGCGCGCTCCAGAAGAACCGCCTGGGCAACGAGGCGCTCGGCGACATCTCGAACCTCGACGAGAGCGGCGAGATCATGAAGTCGGACAACCGCAGGCGCATGTACGGCCTCGGCAACCGCCTCTGGCACACCGACGCCTCGTTCCAGGACCCGCCCGGCCGCTACTCGATGCTCTCGGCCAAGGTGGTGCCGCCGGTCGACGCGGACACCGAGTTCGCCGACATGCGCGCGGCCTACGACGCCCTGTCCGACGGCGGAGAAGGCGCGGCTCGAGGGTCTGCGCGTGCACCACTCGATCGCCTACTCGCGCCAGACCCTCGGCTTCGAGTTCTCGGAGAACGAGCAGGAGGCGCTGAAGGGCGCGGTGCACCCGCTGGTGCGCACGATCCCCCGCTCGAACCGGCGCTCGCTCTACCTGGCCTCGCACGCCTCGCGGATCATCGACTGGCCGGTCCCGGAGGGGCGGCTGCTCCTCCGCGAGCTGATCGAGCACGCGACCCAGCCGCGCTTCGTGTACCGGCACCAGTGGCGCGTCGGCGATCTCGTGATCTGGGACAACCGCGCCACCATGCACCGCGCGCGCCCGTTCGACGACGCGCGCTACCGGCGCGAGCTGCGGCGCGTGACGACCCTCGACGTGGAGCAGCCGGCCGCCGTGACCACCGGGGCCTGACCGGCCCCCTCCCGTCGCCTCCCGGCCTCGACCCGCCCGCCCCATGCGCACGCCCTACGAGCCCCGACACCGGCGGCGGATCCTCTGCATCTCGCCGCGCTACGCGCCGTCGTTCGGGACGTTCCACTACTCCTACCCGCTCTTCGGCGGCCGCATCCGGGCCTTCATGCCGCCGCAGGGGCTGCTGGTGGTGGCCGCCTACCTGCCGGAGTCGTGGGAGGTGCGCTTCGTGGACGAGAACTCGCGGCCGGCCACCGCGGAGGACCTCGCGTGGGCGGACGCGGTCTTCCTCTCCGGCATGCACGTGCAGCGCCCGTTCATCGAGGACGCGATCGCGCGGGCCCACCAGCGCCGGCAAGCCGGTGGTGCTCGGCGGGCCCTCGGTGTCGGGCTGCCCCGAGCACTACCCGGGCGCGGACCTGATCCAGGTCGGCGAGATGGGCGATTCCACCGACTCCATCATCCGCTGGCTCGACGAGCACGCCGGACGCCCGGCCGCCCAGCTCCGCTTCGACACCACGACGCGGCTGCCGCTCACCGACTTCCCGCTCCCCGCCTATCACCTGATCCGGCTGCCGCAGTACTTCATCTCGAGCGTCCAGTTCTCGAGCGGCTGCCCGTACACGTGCGAGTTCTGCGACATCCCCGCGCTCTACGGCCGCAATCCCGCGGCTCAAGACGCCCGGGCAGGTGCTGGCCGAGCTCGACGCCCTCGTCGCGGGCGGCGCGGTCGCGATCTACTTCGTGGACGACAACTTCATCGCGAACCAGAAGGCGGCCCTCGAGCTCCTCCCCCACCTGGTGGAATGGCAGCGGCGCCATCGGTTCCCGGTGCGCTTCGCCTGCGAGGCGACGCTCAACATCGCCAAGAACGAGCGCGTGCTCGGCCTCATGCGCGACGCCGGCTTCCACGTGGTGTTCTGCGGCATCGAGACCCCGGAGCCGGACGCGCTCCGGTCGATGTCCAAGGACCAGAACCTCCGCATGCCGATCCTCGATGCGGTGCGGAAGCTCAACGACTACGGCCTCGAGGTGGTCTCCGGCATCATCCTCGGGCTCGACACCGACACCCCCGCGACCGCCGATCACCTGATCGAGTTCATCGAGGCCTCCCAGATCCCGATGCTCACGATCAACATCCTCTACGCGCTGCCCCGGACCCCGCTCTGGGACCGGCTCGCCGCCGAGGGCCGCATCCTGCCCCAGGGCGGGCGCGAGTCCAACGTGGTGTTCCGCCTGCCCGAGGAGACCGTGATCGGCATGTGGCGCCGCGCCATCGGGGCCGCCTACGCCCCGGAGGCCATCTACCGGCGCTTCGCCCACAACCTCGCGCACACGTTCTCGAAGCGCCCGGCCTATCCGCGCAACCCGCGGCGGGCGTCGATGCGCAACGCGGTGTCCGGGCTCGCCCTGCTCGGACGCATCGTCTGGCGGGTCGGAGTGCGCGGCGACTACCGGCGCACCTTCTGGCGGGTCGCCCGCCAGGCCCTGCGCCGCGGCCAGATCGAGGAGCTGATCCAGGCCGCGGTGGTGAGCTATCACCTGATCGAGTTCACCCGCCAGTGCCTCCGCGGAGCCCACGAGGCCTCGTTCTACGCCCCCCGCGTCCCGGCCGCGCCGCCCACGCCCGTGCCGCCGCTCCGCCTGCCGCGGCCCGGCCTCGAGCGCGAGCGCGCCTCCCGCTAGCGCGGGAAGACAGGAGACTCCCCATGTCGAACGCCCCCGACCGGCCCGCGGTGGTCCGGCAGGACCTGGACAACGTCATCCACCCGATCGTGCCCCACAAGCAGCTCGAGCAGCAGCAGCTCGTCATCGTCTCCGGCAAGGACTCCACCGTGGTCGACGCCGACGGCCGCGAGTACCTCGACGGCATGGCCGGGCTCTGGTGCGTGAACATCGGCTACGGGCGCACCGAGCTGGCCGAGGTGGCGGCCGACCAGATGCGGGATCTCGCCTACTACCCGCACACCGCGATGAACCGGCCCGCCGCCGCGCTCGCCGAGAAGGTGAACGGGCTGCTGGGCGGCGACAACCACGTCTACTTCGTCAGCTCGGGCTCGGAGGCCAACGAGGCCGCCTTCAAGTTCGCGCGGCAGTACGCGCGGCACGAGTTCCCCCAGCAGAACCGCTACAAGACGATCAGCCGCTACTACGCCTATCACGGCACCACGCTCGCCACCCTCGCCGCGGGCGGCATGGGCGACCGCAAGATGAAGTTCGAGCCGCTCTCCGGCAACGACTTCGTCCACGTGGCCCCGCCCTACTGCTACCGCTGCCCGTTCGGGCTCGAGCCGACGAGCTGCGAGCTGGCCTGCGTCAAGAACATGGAGACCACCATCCAGGGCGAGGGGCCGGAGACGGTGGCCGAGGTGATCATCGAGCCGATCATGAGCGCGGTGGGCGTCGCGGTCCCGCCGGACGGCTACCTGCCCGCGGTGGCCGAGCTCTGCAAGAAGCACGGGGTCCTCCTGCACGTCGACGAGGTCATCAACGGCTTCGGCCGGACCGGCCGGCTCTTCGCCCACGAGCACGCGGGGATCAAGCCCGACATCGTCACGGTGGCCAAGGGCATCTCGAGCGCCTACCTGCCGATGGCGGCCACCGTGGTCCGCAACACCGTCTTCCAGTCCTTCCTCGGCGATCCGTCGGAGAACCGGCAGGTGAACCAGGTCAACACCTACGGCGGCCATCCGGTGGCGGCCGCGGTGGCCGCTCCGGAACATCGAGATCCTGCTGCAGGAGAAGCTCGCCGAGCGCTCCGCCGAGAACGGCGCGTACCTGCTCGACGCGCTCCGGACCCTGACCCGGCACAAGTGGGTGGGCGACGTGCGCGGCAAGGGCCTCTACGCGGGCGTGGAGCTGGTGACCGACCGCGCCTCGAAGGCGGTGATGCCGCAGGCCCAGATCAAGCGCATCACCGAGCGCTGCCAGGAGCTGGGGGTGATCGTGGGCCGCTCGGGCGGCGGCCGCCATCTCGGCAACACCCTCGTCCTCGCGCCGCCGCTGGTCCTCACCCGCCCCGAGATCGACCGCATCGTGTCGGTGCTGGACCGGGTGATCCCCGAGATCTGCCCGGAGGCCGCGGCATGAGCGCGACGTTTCCGCACCACGTCCTGCGCGGCAGCCACCGTGAAGTCGGTCGGCTGCACGGCGAGGCCCTGCGTCCGATGATCCGGGCGCACCTCGAGCTGATCTACACCCAGGGCGCCCAGCGCTCGCAGCTCGCCCCGGATACCGCGCGACGCTGGGCGCTGGCCTTCGGGCCCATGATCGGCGAGGCCGCGCCCCACTTCCTGGACGAGATCGAGGGCGTGGCCGAGGGGGCCGGGATCGAGCTCGCGGAGGCGCTCCTGCTGCAGGTCCGCCAGGAGGTCGCGCACGTGGCCCGCTTCGGCACCGTGGACCTCGAGTGCACGAGCTTCGCGGTCTCGGGCCCCTACACCCGCACCGGCGGGACCTTCGCGGGCCAGAACGCGGACCTCGCGGGCGGCATCGAGGCCTTCAGCGCGGTGCTCACCTTCGCGGTCACCGGCAAGCCCGCGGTGATGATGCTGGTGCCGGCGGGGCAGATCAGCTACCTCGGGATGAGCAGCGAGGGCCTCTCGGCCGACGCCAACTTCCTGCGCTCGGCGGGCTGGCGCACCGGCTTCCCGCGCTACCTGCTGACCCGGCTCGCCATCGAGCAGCCGACCCTCAAGGCCGCGGTGGACGCGGCGCTGACCCCGCGGCGCGCGTCGTCACGCAACCTGCTGCTGGCCGACCGCGCCGGCGCGATGGTCGACATCGAGACCACCGCGCGGGAGCACGGCCTCGCCTGGGGCGACGGCTGCCTGGTGCACGCCAATCACCACGTGGTCCCCGGGATGGCCGCGCACGAGACCGCGAACGCCGACGAGCTCCACAACTCCACCTGCCGCCAGGAGCGCATCGCGGCGCTGATGGAGACGCATCGCGGGCGGCTCGACGCGGAGACGCTCAAGACGGTGCTGCGCGACCACGCCAACCGGCCCCACTCGATCTGCGCGCACCCCGGCGAGCGCGTCTCCTACAGCTTCGCCTCGATCATCTCCGACCTCGAGGCCGGACGGATGGAGGTCGCGGTCGGCCCGCCCTGCGAGCACGACTACGTGACGTACCGGGCGCCATCGCTAGTAGACGATCACGCTCCGCTTCACCTCGCCCTGGAGCATGAGGTCGAAGCCCTCGTTCAGCTCCGCGAGCGGCAGCCGCCGGCTGATCAGCTCGTCGAGCTTGTACTGCCCGGCCATGTAGAGGTCGATCAGCATCGGGACGTCGGTGCGCTGGTGCCCGCCGCCGAAGGACGAGCCGGTGAGCACGCGCTGCTGCAGGAAGAGCGACGGATCGAGCGAGATCCGCGTCCCCGCCGGCGAGACGCCGACCACCACGCAGGTGCCGCCCCGGTGGGTGGCCAGCACCGCCTGCTCGATGGTCTTCTGGGTCCCGACCACCTCGAACGCGAAGTCCACCCCGCCGGTGCCCGAGAGCCGCTGCACCGCGGCGACCGGGTCCTCCTTCGAGGCGTCGACGATGTGGGTGGCCCCGAACTCCTGGGCCCACTCGAGCTTCTGGCGCATGACGTCCACCGCGATGACCTTGCCCGCGCCGACCATGCGCGCGGCCTGGATGGTGTTGAGGCCGACCCCGCCCGCGCCCCACACCGCCACGCTCGCCCCCGGCGGCACCTTGGCGCGGTTGAACACCGGGCCCGCCCCGGCCAGCACCCCGCAGCTCACCAGGCAGACCACGTCGAGCGGCGCGTCGGCCCGGATCGGGATCACGCTCAGCTCGGGCAGCACCGCGTGGGTCGCGTAGCCCGCGACCTGGAGGAAGTGATGGAGCGGCTGGCCGTTCCGCCGGAAGCGGCTCGTGCCGTCGTGCATGAACCACCGCGGCTTGTCGCGCAGCGCGCACATGGTGGGCTGGCCCCCGATGCAGTAGGCGCAGCGGCCGCACGACGGGATGTAGCTCGAGCAGACGTGATCGCCCACCTTCACCGTCTCCACCCCGGGCCCGATCTTCTCCACCACCCCGGCCGCCTCGTGTCCGAGGATCACCGGGAGCGGATGCGGGTAGTCGCCGGTGACCACGTGCAGGTCGCTGTGGCACACCCCGTTGGCGGCCCAGCGCACGGCCACCTCGTGCGAGCCGGGCTCCAGCACCTCCACGTCCTCCACCACCACCGGCTTCTTCGCCTCGTAGAGCACCGCCGCCGTCGCCTGCATGGCTCGCCTCCATGTCTCCCTCTCCCCTGAGGGGAGAGGGCAGGGTGAGGGGTCTAGAGCTGAGGGGTGTAGACCCGTGGCGCGTAGTCTCGCGGGCGCGGGCGCCGCGCGCAAGCCCGAAGAAGCGCGCCCCCGGCTGGCGTCCCGCCGCGGATGCCGTATGATCCCCCCGCCGTGAACTTCGACTTCTCGGCCGACCAGAAGTCCCTGCGCGACCAGGCGCGGAAGTTCCTCTCCGAGCACGCCTCCTCCACCCGCGTCCGCCGCATCCTCGAGGGCGCCGCGCCCTACGACGCGGAGCTCTGGCGCGGGATGGGCGAGATGGGCTGGATGGGCACCGCGATCCCCGAGCCCCTCGGCGGCGCCGGCTTCGGCCACCTCGAGCTGTGCGTCATCGCCGAGGAGCTGGGCCGGAGCCTCGCCCCCACCCCGTTCGCCTCGACGATCTACCTGGCCGCCGAGGCGCTCCTGCTCGCGGGCAGCGACGCGCAGAAGAAGCGCTGGCTCCCGCGCATCGCGCAGGGCGAGGCCATCGGCTGCCTCGCGATCGCCGAAGGGCCGCAGGTGGCGACGCCCGCCAACCTCTCGACGCGCGCCGAGGGCTCGCGCCTGACCGGCGCCAAGGTGCCGGTGGCGGACGGCGACGTGGCGGACTTCGCCATCGTCCTCGCCGCCGAGGGCGCCGGCCGCGCCGGGCTCTTCCTGGTCGACCTGAAGGGCCCCGGCGTCACGCGCGCCTCCGTGGCCACCGTCGACCCCACCCGCTCGCACGCGCGCCTCTCGTTCGACGCCGCGCCCGCCGAGCCCCTCGGCGCGCCGGGCCAGGGCTGGCCGCTCACCGAGCGGCTCCTCGACCGCGCCGCGGTGCTGGTGGCCTTCGAGCAGCTCGGCGGCGCGCAGGCCGCGCTCGAGATGGCCCGCGAGTACGCCCTCGGCCGCTTCGCGTTCGGCCGGCAGATCGCCTCGTTCCAGGCGATCAAGCACAAGCTCGCCGACATGTACGTGGGCGTGGAGCTGGCGCGCTCGAATGCCTACTACGGCGCGTGGGCGCTCACCAAGGACGCCCCCGAGCTGCCGGTGGCCGCCGCCGCGGCGCGCGTCGCCGCGAGCGAGGCCTACTACCAGGCCGCCAAGGAGAACATCCAGATCCACGGCGGCATGGGCTTCACCTGGGAGTTCGACTGCCATCTCCACTACCGGCGCGCCAAGCTCACCGGCCTCATGCTGGGCAGCGCCCGTCGCTGGAAGGATCTGCTGGTCTCCCGCCTCGAGGCGGGCGCCGCCTAGGAGCGCACCGTGGACTTCGACGACACGCGAGAAGAAGCGGCGTTCCGCACCGAGGCGCGCGCAGTGGCTCGCCTCCCACGCCGAGCCCAAGCGCGGCGCCTTCGAGACCTGGCAGAGCCGGTACCCGGGCCGCGAGGGCTGGGACGGGCTCGAGCGCGCCAAGGCCTTCCAGTCGAAGAAGGCGGAGGCCGGCTTCGCCGCGCTCCACTGGCCCGCCGAGTGGGGCGGGCGCGCGCTGCCGCCGATCTACCAGGTGATCTACTCCCAGGAAGAATCGAAGTTCCTGGTCCCGCGCGGCTACTTCGAGATCGGCCTCGGCATGTGCATGCCCACGCTCTTCGCCTACGGCACCGAGAGCCAGAAGCAGCGCTACGCCCCCGTCGCGCTCCGCGGCGACGAGGTGTGGTGCCAGCTCTTCTCCGAGCCGGGCGCCGGCTCCGACCTGGCCGGCCTGCGCACGCGCGCCCAGCGCGACGGCGACGACTGGGTGATCAACGGGCAGAAGATCTGGACCTCGGGCGCCCACTGGGCGGACCGGGCGATCCTGGTCGCGCGCAGCGACCCCAAGGCGGCCAAGCACAAGGGCCTCACCTTCTTCTTCCTCGACATGAAGTCGGCCGGCATCGAGACCCGCCGCATCAAGCAGATCTCGGGCGCGTCCCACTTCAACGAGGTGTACTTCAACGACGTGCGCATCCCGGACAGCCAGCGCCTCGGCGCGGTGGGGGCGGGCTGGGGCGTGGCCATCACCACGCTCATGAACGAGCGGCTCACCTCCGGCGACCTGCGCGGGCCCGACTTCGAGGAGATCTTCGGCCTCGCCCGCGTGACCACGCTCGAGGACGGCCCCGCCATCGCCAACGCGGCGGTGCGCGAGCGGCTCGCCGACCTCTACGTGAAGACCCAGGGCGTGCGGCTCACCCGCTTCCGGACCATGACCGCGCTCTCCCGCGGGGAGACCCCGGGGCCGGAGAACTCCATCGGCAAGCTGGTCAACGCGCCCAAGGCCCAGGAGATCGCCTCGTTCGCGATGGATCTGCTCGACATGGGCGGGGTGGTGATGGACAAGGACGTGGCGCCGCTGCGCGCCGCCTTCCAGGAGTCGCTGCTCACCTCGCCGGGCGGCCGCATCGCGGCCGGCACCGACGAGATCCTGCGCAACATCATCGCGGAGCGCGTGCTCGGCCTGCCCCAGGACGTGCGCGTGGACCGCGACCTGCCCTTCGAGCAGCTCCCGACCGGCAATCGTTGACTCGGAGGGGGGCTTCGCCCCCCTTCCGAAACCTCCCCCCAGGATTGCGCGGGCGAAGCCCGCGCTCGGAGCGGCCTAGCCCGCGGGGGGCGGCGCCACGACGTCCTCGTAGCGGTGGCGCTTCGTGATCAGCTTCGAGTACTCGAAGACGTCGAGCGCCACCTCGAAGGCCGGCCGCGTGATCTCCACGTGCGGGGACCAGCACCCGAGCTTCTGGTAGTAGCCGATCGTCGACGTCAGCACCGCGGGGTCGATCTCGGGGAAGAACGAGGCCTCCGCCTTCGCGACGTCGGCGGCGGGAGTGGCCAGCAGCCACGCCCGCGCCTTGCGGTAGGCGCGCATGAACCGCCGGGCCATGTCGGTCTGGAGCCACGCGCGCGTGGCGGCCAGGCTCGAGAAGGCGAGCGGGCCGATCGCCTGCCCCACCGAGGCCACCACGTGGCCGACCCGGTCGTGCTCGAGCTGCTGGGGCGCGGGGCCCTGCTGATGGATGTAGTCGCCCTCGCCGCGCCGGAACGCCGCGTCCATCTGGTCGCTCGGCACGTTCACCGCCTGGATCGCCGCGAAGTCGAGCCCGCGCTTGTGGCAGGCGTACTTGAACATGGCGAGGGGCTGGCCGCCGTGGTCGACGAGGACCCGCTTGCCCTTGAGCTTGTCCCAGGCGAACCCGGGGTCGGCCGCCCGGCCGGTGAGAAAGAAGCCGTCCATCTCGTTGATCTGGGCGAAGTGGACGGCGGGCGGCGTCTGGCCCTTCTCGAGCGGGCCGAAGCCCTGCGACGGCGCGGACTGGCAGACGTGCACGGTGCCGGCCGCCACCCCCTCGATGGCCGACTTGCCGAGGGGCGCGATCGAGTGCCGGGGGGTGAGCCCCTCGTCCCGGAGGAAGCCGCCCGCGATCGTGGCGATCAGCGGGGAGTAGAAGGCGGAGAAGCGGGTGAACTGGATATTGATCTCGTCGCTCATGACTTGCCTCTCGAGGGTATACTCACTGGTGCCATGGCTACCGACAAGCGCGCCGCCGATCCGGATCTGCAGAAGCGTCTGACCCCGGAACAGTACAACGTCACCCAGTGCAGCGCCACCGAGCCGCCGTTCCGGAACGAGTTCTGGGACCACCACGAGCCCGGCATCTACGTGGACGTGGTCTCGGGCGAGCCGCTCTTCTCCTCGACCGACAAGTTCGACTCGGGGACCGGCTGGCCGAGCTTCGTGCAGCCGATCGAGCCGGCCAACGTGGTCGAGCACTCGGACACCTCGTACGGCATGCGCCGGATCGAGGTGCGCTCCACCGAGGGCGACTCGCACCTGGGCCACCTCTTCCCCGACGGCCCGCGCCCGACCGGGATGCGCTACTGCATCAACTCGGCGGCGCTCCGCTTCATCCCCGTCGCCAAGCTCGAAGAGGAAGGGTACGGCAAGTACCGCGCGCTCTTCGAGAACGTGAAGCCGTAGTCGTAGCCGGCTTCCCCGCGATGGCGATTCGCCTGCTCGCCGCCGCGCTCCTGGTCGGGTTCCTGGCCGGACCCGCGCTCGCCGCCCCGCCGCGCGCCGGTGGCCCTCCCCCCGCCGGACCCGCCCAAGGTCTCGGTGGCGCTGATCAGCGAGGGCGCGTCCATCGAGCCGGGCTCTCCGCTCTGGGTGGGGCTCCGGCAGCGCATCGCCCCGGGCTGGCACACCTACTGGCTCAACCCGGGCGACTCCGGCGAGGCGCCGAGCATCGAATGGTCTCTTCCCACCGGGTTCGGCGCGGAGCCGATCGTGTGGCCGCGGCCCGAGCGGCTGCCGGTGGGGCCGGTGATGAGCTACGGCTACACCAAGGAGGTCGTCCTGCTCACCCGCGTCACCGTGCCGGCCGACGCCCAGCCCGGGAGCCGCGTCACGCTGCGCGGCCGGGCCTCGTGGCTCGTGTGCGAGAAGACCTGCATCCCCGAGGAGGCCGACGTCGCGCTGACCCTGCCGGTCATCGCGGGCCGTCCGGCCCCGGCGGTGACCGCGCCGGCCATCGAGCAGCGCCCGCCGCGCGGTCCCGGCCCCGAGCCCGTGGCCCGCGACGCTGAGCGCGACGCCCGAGACCGTGACGCGTGTCGGTCGCGGCCCCTCGCCTGGCCGCCGACCGGATCTCGGACGTGTGGTTCTTCCCGGCCCGCTGGGGCGTCATCGATCACGCGGCGGCCCAGGCGGTCACCATCGACGAGGGCGGCATCACGCTGCGCATCGCCCGCGGCGCGCTGCCGGACGGCCCCGCGACCGATCTCGACGGCGTCCTGGTGATGCGCGAGCGGCTGGACCAGGGGCTGGTGACCCAGGCCTTCGCGATCCGGGCGACCGCCGCCCCCGAAGTCCTCCGCCGCCCGCGCGGGGCTCTCTCTCGTGGTCGCGATCGGCCTGGCCCTCGCCGGCGGGCTCATCCTGAATCTCATGCCGTGCGTTCTACCGGTGCTTTCCGTCAAGGCGATTGCCCTGGTCTCCCATGCCCAGACCTCGTCGGCCGTCCTGCGGCGCCACGGGCTCGCCTACACGGCCGGCGTGCTGGTCTCGTTCGCCGCGCTGGCCGGTGCCCTGATCGCGCTGCGCGCGGGCGGGGCCGAGGTCGGCTGGGGCTTCCAGCTCCAGTCCCCGGTGGTCGTGGGCGCGCTCGCCTACCTGCTCTTCGCGCTCGGCCTGAGCCTCTCGGGCGTCCTGGTGCTCGGCACCCGGCTGACCGGCGTCGGCCACGGGCTGGCGGCCCGCCCGGGCTACCGGGGCTCCTTCTTCACCGGCGCGCTGGCCGCGGTGGCCGCGACGCCCTGCACCGCCCCGTTCATGGGCGTGGCGGTGGGCTACGCGCTCACCCAGCCGCCGGCCACCGCGCTGCTGGTCTTCGAGGCCCTCGGGCTCGGCCTCGCCCTGCCATTCCTGGCGCTCTCCCTGGTCCCCGCGTGGCGGCGCCTGCTGCCCCGCCCGGGCCCCTGGATGGAGCGGCTCAAGCAGGCGCTCGCCTTCCCGCTCTACGCCTCCGTGGCCTGGCTCGTGTGGGTGGTCGAGCCGCCAGGCCGGGCCGGACGGAGTGGCGCTGGTCCTGATCGGACTGCTCCTGATCGGCTTCGCGGCGTGGCTCCACCAGGCCACCCGCGCGGGCACCTCCGTGCGCTGGCGTCGCGCGGCCACCGTGCTCGCGCTCGGCTGCGTGGCCGGCGCGCTCGGCCTCGGCCCGCTGGTGGCGACGAGCCCGTCGCCCGCGCCCGCCGCGGCCGCGCCCGCGGGCGCGGCCTGGGAGCCGTTCACGGCGGAGCGCCTGGCCGCGCTGCGCGCGCAGGGCACGCCGGTCTTCGTCAACTTCACCGCCGCCTGGTGCATCACCTGCCTCGTGAACGAGCGGGTGGCGCTGCACTCGCCCGCGGTGACCGACGCCTTCGCCCGGCGGGGCGTCGTCTACCTCAAGGCCGACTGGACCAGCAAGAGCCCCGAGATCGCGGCGCTGCTCGAATCCTTCGGGCGGAGCGGTGTGCCGCTCTACGTGCTCTACCGCGGCGGCAGCTCGCCGCCGCGCGTGCTACCGCAGATCCTGAGCGAGGGAACCATCATCGAGGCCGTCCGGAAGCTCTGAGCCCGACGTCAGCGAAAGGAGACCACCCGATGCCCGAGTCACTGAGCCGCCGCCGCTTCCTCACCCGCACCGGTGCCGCCATCCTGGTCGGCGGTGTCGCCACCACCCTCGGCCCGCGCGCCGCCTCCGCCGCGGTGCAGGCGAAGGTCGGCGAGGCCGCCCCCGCCTTCACCGCCAACGCCACGAACGGCTCCCCGGTGAGCCTCGCGTCCTACAAGGGCAAGATCGTGGTGCTCGAGTGGACCAACCACGAGTGCCCCTACGTGCGGAAGCACTACGAGACCGGCAACATGCAGGCGCTGCAGCGCGAGGCCACCGGGCAGGGCGTGGTCTGGCTCACCCTGATCTCCTCGGCCAAGGGCGAGCAGGGCTACGTGACCGCCGCGCAGGCCGACGAGCTGACCACGAGCCGCAAGGCGGCGCCCACCGCGGTGCTGCTCGACGAGCCGGGCGTGGTCGGGCGCATGTACGGCGCCACCAACACCCCGCACATGTACGTGGTGGACAAGGCGGGCACCCTCATCTACGCGGGCGCCATCGACGACCGGCCCACCACCCGGCGGGCCGACGTGCCGGGCGCCAGCAACTACGTCCGCGCGGCCCTCGAGTCGGTGAGCGCGGGCCAGCCGGTGAAGACGCCGATCACGCGCGCGTACGGCTGCACCGTCAAGTACTCGTAGATGGCGGGGCTCACGCGCCGCCGCCTGCTCCACGGGCTGGCGGCGAGCGCGGCGGCGGGAGCGCTGGTCCGGCCCGCGCACGGGCAGAGCCCGCCGACCGCGCCGTCCCTCGCCCCCGCGCCGTCCCTCGCCGATGTCGGCGACGCCCCGCGGGCGGCGATGGCCGGCGCCGCGCTCGCGCTCCTCGGCGCGCTGCCCGCGGAGACGCGGCGGCACGCGGTGTTCGCGGTCGAGGACAAGGAGCGGCTCGACTGGCACTACATCCCACGCCGGCGCGCGGGCGTGCCCTTCAAGGACATGCCGGCGGCGGGGCGCGCCGCGGCCCACGAGCTCATGAAGGCGAGCCTGAGCGCGGTGGGCTACGGCAAGGCGGTCGGGATCATCCGCCTCGAGGAGGTGCTGCGCCGCCTCGAGACCTTCGGTCTCATGCGGGACCCGGACAACTACGCGTTCACCGTCTTCGGCAATCCGGGCCCGTCGGCCGCGTGGGGCTGGCGGGTCGAGGGCCATCACCTCTCGCTCAACTTCACGCTCGTGCCGGGCCGGCCGGTCGCGATGACGCCCGCCTTCCTCGGCGCCAATCCGGCCGAGGTTCCGTCGGGTCCCCAGAAGGGCCAGCGCGTCCTCGCCGCGGAGCAGGACCTGGGCCGGGCGCTCGCGCGGAGCCTCAGCGACCCGCAGCGCGCCCGCGGCGTCATCGCGGCCCAGTCGCTCGGCGACATCGTCAGCGGCCCCGGCCGCGCGGACAGCCTCGCGACGCCCACCGGCCTCGCCCTCTCCGACATGACCGGGGACCAGCGGAGCCAGGCGCTGCGCCTGATCGAGGAGTACGCGCGCAACATGCGCGGCGAGCTCGCCGAGCAGGAGCTCGGCCGCATGCGCCAGGCGGGCCCCGAGCTGATCCGCTTCGCGTGGGCGGGCCCGCTCGAGCCGGGCAAGCCGCACTACTATCGCCTCCACGGTCCCACGCTGCTGATCGAGTACGACAACACCCAGAACGACGCCAACCACATCCACTCCGTGTGGCACGACCCGCGGCGCGACTTCGGCCTCGACCTGCTCAAGGCGCACTACGATCACGGCCACCACCACGCCTGATCGGCGCCGTCGCGCAGTCAGAATTACCGCGAACAAACTACTGAGCGGCGGCAGGAGGCGGGAGGGAGCGGGCGGGGGGCGGGCGGCGGGGGTGGGGGGCCTCTGACCACGACCCGCTCCTCATCGAGCTTGCGTGAGGAGTTCCCAATCTGATAGTCGCGGGTGCAGGCGGCCGTTGGCGGGGAACGGGTCACCCGGCCCCCCACCCCCGCCGCCCGCCCCCCGCCCGCTCCCTCCCTTGCGCTTGGTTCTTTCCTCCTGCATCTCTTGCATCGCTCACCTTCAGTTGTGGTTTCTACCATCGCGCGCTGTGGCACATCGATTGCTCCGTAGTCAGCGTGATGAATCGCCTCGCGACCGTGGCGGCGCTGATCGTGGGGGTGGCGGCGCTGTATCTGGCGCGGGCGGTGCTGGTGCCGATCGCGCTGGCGATGCTGCTGGCGTTCATGGTGTACCCGATCGTGGATCGGCTGACCCGGCTCGGGCTCGGGCCGGGCGCTGTCGGTCTCGGTGGTGGTGACGATGCTGTTCGCGACGCTGGGCGGCGTGTTCTGGATCCTGATGATCGAGTTCTCGAGCCTGTCCACCGAGATTCCCGGCCTACCGCGACAACCTGATCATGAAGATCGACCAGGTGCGGCGCATGGGGCGCGGCGGCGCGCTCGAGAAGGCGCAGACCGCGGTCACCGAGGTCGCCAACGAGCTGCAGAAGGACACCGGCACCGCGCGCCCGCGCCAGAAGCCCACCCCGGTGATCGTCACCTCGGCGCCGACCGGCCTCTGGCAGCTCCCGACGCTGCTCGAGGGCCTCGGCGGCGCGGCGGCGGTGATCGTCCTGGTCATCTTCATGCTGATCGAGCGCGAGGACCTGCGAAACCGCGTCATCCGCCTCGCGGGCTACGGGCGGCTGACCACGACCACCCGCGCGCTCGACGAGGCGGGCCAGCGCATCAGCCGCTACCTCCTGATGCAGACCATCATCAACGTGAGCTTCGGCCTCGGCATCGCGCTCGGCCTGCTCCTGCTGAGCGTGCCCTACGCCCTGCTCTGGGGCTTCCTCGCCGCGGTCCTGCGCTTCATCCCGTATGTCGGCGTCTGGCTGGGCGCGCTCGTGCTCGTGGTGTTCGCGCTGGCCGCCTTCCCCACCTGGCTCACGCCGCTCCTGGTGGGCGCGCTCTTCGTGGTGCTGGAGCTCGCCTGCAGCTTCGCGCTCGAGCCCTTCATCTACGGCCAGAGCGCGGGCGTCTCCCAGGTGGCGCTGCTCTGCTCGATCACGTTCTGGGCCTGGCTCTGGGGGCCGGTCGGCCTGCTGCTGGCCACCCCGCTCACGGTCTGCCTGGTCGTCTTCGCCAAGCACGTCCCCGGGCTCGAGTTCGTCGGCATCCTGATGGCCGACGAGCCGCCCATCACGCCCGCGGCCGCGTACTACCAGCGGCTGCTCGCGAAGGACCGCGACGAGGCGCTCCGCATCGTGACCGAGCACGCGAAGGAGCATCCGCTCGAGGCGGTGTACGACCACGTCATCGTGCCCGCGCTCCGCCACGCCCGCCGCGATCGCCGCCGGGGCGCGCTGCCGGAGGGGGGACAGCGCTACGTCTGGGAAGCCACGCGCGAGATCGTGGACGAGGTCGCCGCGAGCGCGCGCGCCACCGCGAGCGCCGCCGCGACGCCGCCGCGTCCGCGGCCCCGGCCGAGGAGCCGGCGCGCCCGCCGCGCAACGTCCGCGTGCTCGCGGTGCCGGTGCGGGACGAGGCCGACCACCTCGGCCTCGTCGATGCTCCAGCACCTCGTCAGCCCGGCCCACTGGACGATCGACCTCACCTCGCCCCATCTCCTCGCCGCCGAGGTCGTCGCCCTCGTCGAGGAGACGCGGCCCGCGGTGGTCTGCCTGGGCGCGCATCCCCGCGGGCAGCCGCAGCACGCACACCCGCTATCTCTGCAAGCGGCTGCGGGCGCGCTTCCCGGACCTCCGGATCATCGTGGGACGCTGGGGCCTGCGGGCGGCGGAGGCCCGCGCGCGGCGGCAGCTCGAGGCCGCGGGCGCGGACTCGGTCGGGGTGACCCTGGTCGAGACGCGTGAGCACCTGCAGCGCGTCCACGCCCTCGAGCCGCCCACCCTGCGCCCGCCCGCCGAGGCGGAGCCGGCGCTCACGAGCTAGGGCGGCCGAGCAGCTCGTCGAGCATGGTGGCGTCCACCGGCTTCGTCACGTGCTGGTCGAAGCCGGCGGCCAGCGCCCGCCGCCGATCCTCGGCCTGCCCGTAGCCGGTGACCGCGACGAGCCGGATCGCCCGCGTGTCCGGCCGCCGGCGCAGCTCGCGCGCGACCGCGTAGCCGTCCATGCCGGGCAGGCCCAGGTCGATCAGCGCCACGTCGGGCCGGAACGCGCCCAGCTTGGCGAGGCCGCTCGGCCCGTCCTCGGAGGTCTCGACGTGGTGGCCGGCCATCTCGAGCAGCAGGCGCAGGCTCTGGCGCGCGTCCGGGCTGTCCTCCACGACCAGCACGCGCCGGGGGACGACCGTCGCGCGCGTCGCCTCCTCCCGCTCGGGCCGCCTCGGCGGCGGGCGCCGCGACCGCGGGCAGGCGCACCGTGAACTCGCTGCCCTGCCCGGGGCCCGCGCTCCACACCGCGACCGCGCCGCCGTGCAGCTCGACCAGGCGCTTCACGAGCGCCAGCCCGAGGCCCAGCCCGCCGCGCGAGCGGTCCAGGCTCTGCGGCTCCTGCACGAACAGGTCGAACACGCGGCCGAGCAGGTCGGTGCGGATGCCCTGGCCGCTGTCGCGCACCCGCAGCACCGCGGTCGTCGCCGACCGCCTCGGTGGTCACCCGGACCCGCCCGCCCGGCGGCGTGTACTTGAGCGCGTTGTCGAGCAGGTTGTTGACCACCTGCTCGAGCCGCGCCGGGTCGGCGTGCACGTGGACGGCCTCGCCCTCGAGGCGCACGTCGTGGCGCTCGGTGCGCCCGGCCTGCGCGAGGGCGTCGAGGCAGCGGCGCGCGAGCGCGTGCAGCTCGACGGGCCGCCGCTGCAGGTCGATCTTGCCCGACGTGACGCGGGCCACGTCGAGCAGGTCGTCGACCAGGCGGGCGAGGTGACCGGTCTGCCGCCCGATGATCGCCACCACGTGGCGCATCGTCTCGTCGCCCTGGAGCCGCTCCAGCACCGCGACCGCGTTGGAGAGCGTGCCGAGCGGGTTGCGCAGCTCGTGGCCGAGCATGGCCAGGAACTCGTCCTTGGCCTGCGTCTCCTCCCGCAGCGACCGCGCCAGGGCCTCGGCCTCCTCCCGCCGCTCGCGCACGTGGGCCTCGTGCTGGCTGCGCTCGGTGATGTCGAGCGACACGCTCAGCACCGCGGGCTCGCCGCCGAAGGTGATCACCTCCGAGTTCACGAGCAGCCGGCGCTCCTCGCCCGCGCGGGTCCGGAAGGCGACCTCGAAGTCGCGCACGCGCCCCTCCTGGTGGAGCAGCCGCAGCATCCGCTCGCGCTGCTCGCCGGTCACCCAGAAGCCGAGGTCCATCTTGCTCTTGCCGAGCATCTCCTCGCGCGAGTACCCGCCGTGCCGGACCGCGGCCTCGTTCACCTCCAGGTGACGGTGATCGCGCAGGCTCGTGATCGACATGGGCAGCGGGTTGGCGTGGAAGGCCACCATGAAGCGCCGCTCGCTCTCGCGCAGCGCCTCGTCGGCCCGCGTGCGGTCGGTGATGTCGGTCAGCGCGCTCAGGATGCACGCCTCCCCGTCGAACTCCACGATGTCGGCCGAGAGCACCGTGACGCGGATGTCGCCGTTCTTGACCCGGAAGCGGCACTCGATGCTGCGCACCGGGCGGCCCGCCTTGAGCTCCCGGATGCCGTCGTCGCGCTGGCTCGGATCCACCCAGAGGCCGAGCTCGACCGGGGTGCGGCCGAGGATCTCCTCCCGGCGGTAGCCGGTCGTGGCCAGGAAGGCGTCGTTGGCGTCGCGGATGCGGCCGTCGCTCACGCCGGTGAGGCAGAGGATCGTGGGGCTGAGCCCGAAGACCGTGCGGAGCTTTTCCCCGAAGCCCGGGTCCGATGCCATCCCCGGCAGTATGCCGGGCGGGCCCGCCGGCTGGCAAGCGGGCCCCGCGCGGCGGCCCGGGTTGGGTGTATCATCGGCGCCGACGCTGACCCTCCCAGGAGGCGACCATGACGAGTCAGGCGAGCGCGGGCTACGAGATCGACGTCCAGGACGTGGAGTACCTCCGTCACGGCGACCGGCCGCTGCTGGCGCGGCTCTACAGCCCGCGCGGCGACGGACCCTTCCCGATGATCGTGGACCTGCACGGCGGGGCCTGGTGCCGGGGCGACCGCACCAACGACGCGGTCATGAACGAGCCCCTGGCCCGGAGCGGCGTGGTGGTGGCCGCGCTCGACTTCCGCATGCCGCCCGACGCCTCGTATCCGGGCTCGCTCGTCGACATCAGCTACGGGATCCGCTGGCTCAAGAGCCGCGCGACCACCCTGCGCAGCCGGCCGGACCTGGTCGGGATCATGGGCGCCTCGAGCGGCGCGCATCAGGCGATGCTGCTCGCGATGAAGCCGCGCGATCCCAAGTACGCGGGGCTCCCCCTGCCCGCCGGCACCGCCGCGGCGGACGGCTCCGTCCGCTGCGCGGTGCTCTGCTGGCCGGTCATCGATCCGCTCGGGCGCTACCACTACGCCAAGAAGCTCAAGGCCGGGGGCGCGCCCTACCCCGAGGTGGTCGACCGGGTGCTGCCCGGCCACGACCAGTACTGGATCACCGAGGACGCGATGGCGGAGGGCAACCCGACCCTCGCGCTCGAGCGCGGTGAGTCGGTGGAGCTGCCGCCGGTGCTCTACATCCAGGGCGATCGCGACATGGCGCACCCGCGCCCGGACCTCGATCGCTTCGTGGCGGGCTACCGCAAGGCGGGCGGCGCGCTCGACCTCGAGCTGCTGGCCGGCGAGGCCGAAGGCTACATCAGCCGCAAGCCGGCCTCACCCGCCGTCGAGCGGACGATCGCGCGCATCATCGAGTTCGTCCACAAACAGCTCGCTTAGCTGCCCAGCGGCGCGGCGGACGAGCGGGAGGACCTCGCGGGCGACGCGGGCGGTGTAGTCGCGCTCGGGGTCGCCCGGCCACTTCGGGTCGGGGATCGGGTGGAGCACCACGTAGTCGAAGGGCGCGGGCGCGTCGCGGAGAGCGGTCACCAGCTGCCGCGCCACCTCGGCGGGCGCCCCGCGGAGGCTGAAGGCATCGGCCGCGCTCTCCGGGAGGAAGTCCACCGCCCGCCCGCTCGCCTCCAGATCCGTCGCGTGGTGAAAATCGGGCCAGACTCCCCGGGCGTGCTTGAGGCTCTCCGGATCCGGGCCGGTCCAGGCCAGCCCGGGCGGGTCGAAGAGCGCGGGAGAGTACTCGTAGTAGCCCGCCGCCATCGAGCGCGCCATGACGAGCGCGCGCTCCGCGTCGTCCACCAGCACGGTGTGGAAGACGGCGCCGAGCCGCACCGAGGCCGGGTCGCGGCCGGCCGCGACGGCTCCGGCGCGGATCGCGCTCACCGCGGTGGCGATGTTGGCGGGATGGGTGCCCACCCGGATGAACACCCCGTCCGCGACGCCGCCCGCCATGCGCAGGGTGCGCGGGCCGCCGGCGGCGATCCAGATCGGCACCGGCCGGTGATGCGGCAGGCGCGCCGGCCGCGCCGCGCCCACCTCCACCGCCTGCCCGTCGAGCAGCGCCCGCATGAGCCGCGTGCTCGCCTCCAGCTCGGCGACCCGCGCCGGCTTGAGGCCGGCCAGGCGCACCGCGGTGTCGCCCACGCCCCAGCCGAGCAGCACCCGCCCCGGCGCCAGCTCGTCCACGGTGGCGATCGACGACGCGGTGACGGTGGGATGGCGGTTCACCGGGTTGGCCAGGAGCGGCCCGAGCGCGATCCGCTCGGTGACCCGCGCCGCCGCGGCGAGCAGCACGTAGGTGTCGCGCCGGCGGAGCTGCGAGTCCGGCTGGAGCGCGGCGTCCCAGCCGAGCTGCTCGGCGCGGCGCACGTCCGCCGCGAAGGCGTCGACCGAGCGGGAGTCGAAGCGGTTCAGCCCGAAGCGCGGCAGCGGGGGCATCGGGCTCAGGTCGCGTCCAGCACGGAGGCGATGTCCTTGATCCGGTGCGAGGGCAGGAAGTCGTCGCGGGTGTAGATGCCGGCCAGCACCCCCGGGTCGACCGCCCCCAGCGCGGTGGTGGCGATCGCGTTGCCGTTGCCGGCCTTCCACGCGTTCTCCCACAGCTCGGCGAGCGCGCGCACCCCGTTCGCCATCGTCTGCTTGGTCCGATCCCCGAACCGGGCCCACAGGTCCTGCCCCTGCGCGTACGCGTTCACGATGTCCTCCGGCGGGATGAGGGTGAAGGTGGTGTCCATCAAGCGCACGGTGGCGACCGCGGCCGCCCGGCCGGTGGTGATCGAGGCGAAGGCCCCGCCGGGGATCTTGGCCGTGATCCCGTCCCACAGCTCGGCCACGTGCGCGTTGAACATGGCGGCCTCGTACTCGTGGTGGACGCCCTCGCCCTTCTTGCCGCCCGCCACCGGCTTGCCGTTGTACATGTAGGAGATGTGCAGCGGCTGGCACGCGTCGCCCACGTAGTGGGCGAGCACCCCCGCGGCGGCCACGAACTGCGGCACGTCCTTGGCGCGGGCGAAGCCCTTCATCGCCGAGAAGATCTGCCAGACCCGGAACGGCAGGGTCCCCTTGTTGCGGTCCTTCACCAGCTTGTAGTACTGCGTCCACACCCCCACGTCGACGTTGGCCTCGTCGTGGCACAGGTCGAGCAGCGTCTTGCCCTTCCACTCCCCCGACGGCACCTTCGCGTCCATGTCCGCGAAGTGGTTCGGCTGCTCGCCGCTGCGCCCGCCGCCCTTCCAGGCGTAGTCCGGAACGTCGGCGAGCGGGATGAACGGCTTCTTGGAGAGCCCGTCGAAGGCGTTCGCACCCTTCTCGATGACCGCGCGCGGGAACGAGATGCGCTCGAGGTTGGCCGCGAGCAGCTTCCGGAGCTTGGTGCTCTTGACCCGCGAGCACGCGATGGCGGCGATCGTGTAGTGGCCGACGGCTCCCCAGTACTCCGGCAGCCCGGTGTTCCAGTCCCGCACCAGGTCGAGGTCGAGCTCGCGGCAGACGGTGCTGAGCGAGGTGGCGAGCGCGAAGCTCCGGGCGGTGGACGAGGCGATCCCGTCCTCCACGAGCACCTGCCCGCCCCACTGCAGCGCGATCGGGCGGAGGCGCGTCGGGCTCCGGTGCGAGCGCTCGTCGCCCGCCGGCCACGGCTCCTCGAGGCACCAGAGCGTGCCCGAATCGCCGGGCAGCGTGCTCGGCGTCCGGGCCGGATCCGCCGGATCGGGCCGGGGCCGGATGAGCAGGTCGGCCGCGTAGTCGAAGCCGCCCACCGACTTGTAGCGGTAGAAGAAGCCGGCGACCCGGCCGAACAGCTGGCCCGAGGCCGCCCCGAAGGCGCGCACCGGGCAGTCGATCAGGTCGAGCGTGATGGTGTCGGTGTTGAGGTCGATCATCTCGTCGATCTCGCCCACCCCCAGCACCTGGGTGGTCCAGCGCGAGACGTCGTCGACCCGGATGAGCCCCGCGTCCAGATTGCTGTACACGTGGCTTCCCGGCCACCCGGGATAGACCGCCTCGAACGGCTTCTTGCCGACCTGCCGCGCGTCGGACACCCCGATGCGCTCCCGGCGGCCGCCCACGATCGAGTACATCTCGCGGCCCGCGTCGCCGACCACGTGACGGCTCGTGAGCGCGTAGGTCACGCTCCCGTCGGTGACGAGGCAACCGAGCGAGCCCACGTGCTCGCGCCCCTGCACGGCCGCGAGCACCGGGTAGCCGCCCCCGACGAAGGCCTTCGGGAACCGGTAGTCGTGAGGCAGGCCCGCGGGCGCCGTGTGCATGCTGACCTGGACCACGCAGGTGGGGACCACGCGCCCGTCCGGCAGGTAGAGCAGGCGCGGCACGATCTGGTCGGGATCGTCCACGTTGTCGAGGCGCCGTCGATCGGCCCACCGGTCCACGAAGACCAGCACGCAGGGCCAGGACCATTCGCGCACCACCGAGTTGAACATGGTGCGCGGCCCGGTCGGCCGGCGGTACCCCTTCGGCGGCCGGGTCGACGGCGGATGCTCCGCGTACCAGTCGTCCGCGCGGATGAGGTAGCGGCCGATCGCGGTGGCCTTGACGTTCTGGAGGTGCGCGAGGTGGACGTGGTAGTGGTCGCGCGCCTCGATCAGGTCGCGAACCGAGAGCGAGCTGAAGTCTCGGCTGGCCGGAAACGTGTGCGAGGGCTCCGGGCCGGCCATCGCCGGCTAGGGCATGCCGGGCATGTCGACCCGGGCGTAGTAGCGCGCCTCCCCGAGCGCGTCGACCCGCTGCCAGAACTCGGGCAGCGCGGCCAGCCCCGTCTCGTTGACCCCCGCCCCCTGGCGCCAGATGCACCAGGAGTCGGGGTGCAGGCGGCTCGCCTCGTGGATCCACCGCTCGCCTTCCTCGCGCTCTCCCCGCCGGATCAGGAGCTGCCCGAGCCGGAACATCGCCTGGGCCCGGGCGGTGTCCTCGCGCGGCGTGGGCAGGTGCTCGCGCGCCTGGGCCGCGGTGAGGGCGTGGGAGCTCTTCGGCCCGAGGCGCACCCAGTCGCGGATCGCGTCGAGATACGTCGCCTTCGCCTGCGCGGTGAGACGCGCCACGTCCTCCGGCATCTCCCGCGTCGCCCGGTTCATCTTGCGGAAGCCTTCATAGGCGCCGGCCGGCTCCGCGGGACGCACGATGCGGCCGGCCTCGTCGATCCACACCGCCTGCGGCACGTTGACGATGCCGTAGAGCTCGGCGAGCCGATGGTCGCGATCGATCAGGGTCGGATAGGTGGGCCGGGCCGCCTCGATCCACGGCAGCGGATCGCCCTCGCGGCTGTCCATCGCCACCGCGATCACCACGAAGCCGCGATCGCCCAGCTCCTCGTAGAGCGCCTGCCACACGGGCAGGTCGCGACGGCACCCTCACCAGGACGCCCAGGTGACGAGCAGGACCTTCTTCCCGCGATGCTCGGAGAGCCGGTGCAGCCGGCCGGCCGCGTCGGGCAGCGCGAAGTCCGGCGCCTCCAGCGCGCCCAGCGTCGCCGCGCGGTCGCGCGCGCTCTGCGAGAGCACCCACGCGTCGCCCCGGTCGCCGTGGATCGCGGGCTGACCGAGGTGGCGCCAGAGCGCGGCCAGGTCGATGCGCCCACCGTCGACGAACTCGCGCTCGCGCCCCGCGGGCAGCGGCACGCAGACCGGCCCCCGGCAGAGCCCCTCCGGCTTGGCGACCCAGCCCGTGGCGGCCTCCGCGTCGCGCGCGGGACACCAGAGCGTCGTCGTCGAGGCAGCCGCCCCGTCCACCGCGAATTCCCCCGCATCCGTGAGCAGCGTGATCATGGCGTGTCCTCTCTGGGGCGTGTCCTCTCTGGGCGCGATCTTACCATCGCCGCGCGGCGCGGGGCCGCCTTGACGCGACGGTCGGGCGCGCGGCAGTATCGCGCCCGATGCCCCACGCCCTCGCCGCCACGCCGCCTCGCGGCTGATCGTGCCTTCGACCGCTCGTGGCCAGGGCATCGCGGCCCTGCTCATCGTGGTCTCCGCCTGGGGACTCACCTGGCCGGTGAACAAGGTCATTCTCCTGAGCCTCTCGCCGCTCTGGGCGGTGACCCTGCGCTCGGCCATCGCCACCGTGGCCCTCTTCGCCCTCACCGCCTGGCGCGGCCGGGTGGCGCTGCCCCCGGCGGGGGATCTGCCGGTGCTGATCAGCATCACCCTGCTCCACATGGTGGGCTTCAACCTCCTCGCGAGCTGGGGCCTGGGCCTCGTGCCCACCGGACGCACCGTGGTGCTGGCCTACACCACGCCACTCTGGGTCACCCCCGGCGCGGCCCTCTTCCTGCGCGAGCCGCTCACCGCGCGCCGGGTGGTCGGGGTGCTCGTCGGCCTCGCCGGCCTCGTGACCCTCTTCAACCCGCTCACCTTCGACTGGAGCGACCGCGCGGTGGTCCTCGGCAACCTGGCCATCCTGGCCGGCGCGCTGCTCTGGGCCGCCAGCATCCTGCACATCCGCGCGCACCGCTGGCGCTCCACCCCGTTCGCGCTGATCCCGTGGGAGACCCTGCTCGCGACCGTGCTGCTGGCGCCGATCGCGCTCGCGGCCGGCCCGCCGACCCATCTCGAGTGGACTTCCGAGTTCACCGTGCTGCTGCTCTACCTGGGCATCGTGGGCACCGCGATCGCCTACTGGGCGGTGGCGACCGCGAGCCGGCATCTGCCCGCGGTCACGACCTCGCTCGGGCTGCTGGCCACGCCGGTGGTGAGCGCGATCACCGCGACGCTCTGGCTCGGCGAGCCGCTGACCGTGCAGCTGGTGGTCGCGATCGTCCTGGTGCTGGGCGGCGTCGCGATCGGCGCCACCGACCGCGCGAGCGCCGACCGGGGGGCGACTTGACAGCCTCCGCGCGTGGCCCCATTCTCCCGCCATGGCCGACTACCACGCGACGGCCGACACTCCCGCTCCGTCGAAGGCGGAGCTGCTGCGGGCGCTCCGATCGAGCCGCGACGAGGTCGTGGCGCTGATCTCCTCGCTGCCGCCGGCCCGCCTCGAGGAGGGCCGCTACGAGAGCGGCTGGAACGGCCGGCAGATCCTGGCCCACATCGCGTCGATCGAGTGGAGCTATCCGCGCCTGATCGACATCGCCCGCACGCCGCCGGCGGAGGAATCCGCCCCGCCCACCCGGACCATGAAGGGCGGCAACGATTCCTACAACGACCGCCAGGTGGCCAAGCGCGAGCACCTGACGGTGGCGGAGCTGCTCGCCGAGTTCGAGAAGAACCGCGCCGCGACCATCCAGGCGGTGGAGGCGGCCGACGAGGCGCTCTTCGCCCGGCGCATCCGCTCGGCGGGCGGCGTGGTCGGCCCGCTGGCCCTCGTCTTCCACCAGATCGCGGTGGCCCACGTCCTGGGCCACGCGCGAGATATCGCCGGAGATACGACCGACCATGGCTGAGACGAACGCGCGGGGCCCCCTCGACGGCGTGAAGGTGCTCGACATGACCGAGCACATGGCGGGCCCCTTCTGCACCATGATCCTGGCCGACATGGGCGCGGAGGTGATCAAGCTCGAGCGCCCCGGCGCGGGTGATTCCTCTCGAGGCATGGGTGATGGCACCGAGCGCAATCCCTACTTCCGCTACATCAACCGCAACAAGAAGAGCCTCACCCTCGACTACAAGGGCGCGCGGGGGCGCGAGGTCTTCCTCCGACTGCTCCCGTCGATGGACGTGCTGGTGGAGAACTATCGCGCGACCGTGATGGAGCGCGCCGGGCTCGGCTGGGACGTGCTGCGGGAGGCGAACCCCCGCCTGATCTACGCCCAGCTCTCGGGCTTCGGCTCCGACGGCCCCTATCGCGAGAAGGGCGGCTTCGACCTGATCGCCCAGGGCATGGGCGGCATCATGCACGTCACCGGCGAGCCCGACGGGCCGCCCACCTCGGTGGGCCTGCCGATCTGCGACCTCGGCACCGGCATGTGGGGGGCCCAGGGCGTCCTGGCCGCGCTCTGCGAGCGCCACCGCACCGGCCAGGGGCAGAAGATCGAGTGCTCGCTGCTCGAGACCGCGGTGGCCTTCTCCTCGTGGACCAGCGCGGGCTGGCTGGTCGATCACCAGGAGCCGGTGCGCATGGGCTCGCGCCACCGCCAGAACGCGCCCTACCAGCGCTTCGAGACCAAGGACGGCTACATGATGATCGGCGCGGCCGGGCAGTCCATCTGGGAGCGCTGCGCCCGCGCGCTCGGCCACCCGGAGTGGCTCGCGGACCCGCGCTTCGCCAAGGCGACGGAGCGGCGCAAGAACCGCTTCGCGCTCGAGAAGGAGATCGTCGCGGTGCTCGCCACCGCACCCACCGCGCACTGGACCAAGGTGCTCGACGACGCGGGGGTTCCGTGCGGCCCGGTCTACAACTACGAGCAGCTCTTCTCCGACCCGCAGGTGAAGCACCGCGAGATGGTGGTCCACGCCGACGACGCGGAGCTGGGCCGCGTGCCCCACATCCGCACCCCGATCCGCATGTCGCGGAGCGCGGTCGCGGTGCGGCGGACCGCGCCCCGGCTCGGCCAGCACACCGACGAGATCCTGGCCGGGCTCGGGTACGCGCCGGCCCAGGTCGCGGAGCTGCGTCGCGAGCGCGTGGTCTGAGCGCGACCGGCGCGGCCGCCCGCGACCGCGAGAGCCCATGGCCATCTTCCTGATCCGTCACGGCGAGACGCTCGGCAACGCGTCGCGCACCGTCCAGCTCCCCGACAACCCGCTGTCGCCCCGGGGGCTCGCCCAGGCCGAGCGGCTCGCCAAGCGGCTCGAGCGAGAGGGGATCACCGCGATCCTGGCCAGCGACTACGCCCGGGCGGCCCAGACCGCGGAGCAGCTGGCGCGCGTCACCGGGGTCGCGGTCCGGCACGACCCCCTGCTCCAGGAGCGCAACTTCGGCGACATCCGCGGGACGGCCTACGCGGATCTGGGCTTCGACATGTTCGAGCCCGACTACGCGCCGCCCAACGGGGAGACCTGGGAGGTCTTCCACGCCCGCGTGGACCGCGCCTGGGCCCTCGTGCAGGCGGCCGCCGCCGCGACTCCCGGCCACCTCGCCGTGGTCACCCACGGGCTCGTCTGCCGCTCGCTCGCGGCCCGGCACCTGACCCTGCCCGACGGCGCGGAGGTCCCGGAGCGATGGGAGAACACCGCGGTCACCATTCTAGATCAATCGGCCGCGGGCGCTGCCACGTGGCGCGTCCGGCTGCTCAACTGCATCGCGCACCTCGACGACCTCGCCGCGCGGCCTCCGGCCGAGACCGGCGCGGCTTGACCCGCCACCACCACGGAGAATGCCGATGACCCGGTCGACTCGCCCGTCGCTCACCCGGTACCTGACCCGGTACCTGGCCGGGGCCCTGCTCGTCACCGCGGCGCTGCTCTGGCCGGCGGGCGGCGGCGCCCAGCAGAAGCCGCTGCGCCCGTACACGCTGATCCTCGACTTCGTTCCGACCGGTGAGTACACCCCGCACTACACCGCCCTGGAAAAGGGTTACTACCGAGAAGAAGGCCTCGACGTGAAGATTCTCCGGGGCCAGGGCTCGGGCGACACGGTCAAGCGCATCGCGGCCGGCCAGGGCGAGGTCGGCGTCGCGGACATCTCGGCCCTCATCGCGGCCCGCGCCAACACCGACGTGGCGGTGAAGGCCATCGCGCTCTGGTATCGCCGGCCCCCGCACGGCGTCTTCGTGCGGGGCGACTCGCCGATCAAGACCTCGAAGGAGCTCGAGGGCAAGAAGCTCGCGATCTCGCCGGGCAACAGCCATCAGATCCTCTGGCCGGTCTTCGAGAAGCTCTCCGGCCTCAAGCCCGGCTCGGTGACCTGGGTCACCATGGACGCGGCCTCGATGCCGCCCGCGCTCATCCGCAGCGCGGTCGACGCGGTGCCCTTCTTCGTGGTGCACGAGGCGCGCATCCGCAAGATCGCCAAGCAGCAGAACGCGGACATCCGGGTGCTGGCCGCGTGGGCCGACCTCGGCTTCGACGTGGCCTCGACCTCCCTGGTGGCGCGCGAGGAGACCATCGCCAAGGACCCCGAGGGGCTCAAGGCCTTCCTGCGCGCCACCCTCAAGGGGGCGGACTACGCGTTCCGGCAGAAGCATTTCGACGAGGGCGTGGGCTACGTGGTCAAGGCGCACCCCGAGGTCGATACGGAGGGCGCGGTGGGCGCCGCCCAGGTGGGCGCGCGCTTCGTGTACGCGAGCGAGGTCACCAGCGGCAAGATGGCGGTCGGGCAGTTCGATCCGGCCCAGCTCGAGAAGACCCGCGATCTCTACACCCAGTACCTCGAGCTGAAGCGGAAGGTCGGCCTCGAGGAGATCTACACCAACGACCTGCTTCCCGCGAAGAAGTAAGGCGCGGGAGCACGGAGGCGTCCGATGGCTCTGCTGATCCGGGGAGGGCAGGTCCTGGCCGGCACGCCGGCCGCGCTGACGCGAGCGGACGTGCTGGTCGAGGGTGATCGCATCGCCGCGGTGGGGCCGGGTCTCGCCGCCCCCGAAGGCACCCCGGTCGTCGACGCCTCCGGCCACATCGTGCTGCCGGGCATGGGCAACGCCCACACCCACGCCGCGAGCCACCTGGCGCGGGGCCGGGCCGCGAGCTGGACGCTCGAGGACCTGCTCACCCACTCGGCGGCAAACTATGGATTCAGGACGCCGGAAGACGAGTACCTCTCGGCCGCCGTCGGGGCCATCGAGATGCTCAAGACCGGCTGCACGTCGGCCTACGACCTCTACATGGCGGTGCCCGCGATCACCGACGAGGCCTTCGAGGCGGTGGTCCGCGCCTACACCGACGTGGGGGTGCGGGTGGTGCTGGCCCCGGCGGTCGCCGACGTCGTCTTCTACCAGACCGTCCCGGGCCTGGCCGACCAGCTCCCGGCCGACCTGCGGCGGACGGTCGAGGAGATGCAGCCCGCGCCGACGAAGGGGCTGCTGGGCCTCACCGAGCGGGCCATCCGCCGGTGGCACGGCGGGGCCGACGGGCGCGTGCGCATCGGGGTCGCGCCGACGATCCCGAACCAGGCCACCGACGAGTTCCTCGACGGCTGCGCGGCGCTGGCCCGCGAGTACGGCGTGGGCATCCACACCCACCTGGCCGAATCCAAGGTGCAGGCGGTCGAGAGCCAGCGGCGCTGGGGCAAGAGCATCGTGGCCCGCCTGGCCGACCACGGCATCCTCGGGCCCGGCTTCGTGGGCGCGCACTCGATCTGGCTCACCGACGACGATCTGCGCATGCTGGCCGACGCGGGCGCCGCCGTCGCCCACAATCCCGGCAGCAACCTGCGTCTGGGCTGCGGGATCGCGCCGGTGCGCGAGATGCTCGACCGCGGGGTCGCGGTGGGCCTCGGCACCGACGGCTCCGTCTGCGCCGACAACCAGAACCTCTTCGAGGCCCTCCGCATCGCCTCCGTCATCAGCACGATTCGCTTCCCGCACGAGACCGCCCGCTGGCTCGACGCGGACACCGTCTGGGGCCTCGCCACCAGCGGCAGCGCGCGGGTGCTCGGCCAGGCCGGCGATCTGGGCGCGGTGGCGCCCCGGCGCAAGGCCGACCTGGTCCTGCTGCGCGCGGACTCGGTCTTCCTGCGTCCCCTGGCCGACCCGGTCAAGGCGCTGGTCTACGCGGAGACCGGCGGGGCCATCGACACCGTGCTGGTGGACGGCCGGGTCGTGCTGGAGCGCGGCCGCGTGACCACCGTCGACGAGGACCGCATCTACGCCCAGGCCCAGGCGGCGGCCGATCGCCAGCGCGGGCAGAGCGCCCAGGCGTGGGCGCTGGCCGAGCGCCTCGCGCCCTTCGTCGCGGCGGCGTGCCGGGGCGCGGTGACCACACCGCTCCCCATCAATCGCTTCGCCGCGGCCTTGCCCTCCGCGTGATCCGGCTCGACTCGGTCGAGAAGACCTATCGCACGCGCACCGGCGACCTGGTCCACGCCCTCGCCGAGACGACCCTCACGGTGGGGGAGAACGAGTTCGTCACCCTGGTCGGGCCGAGCGGCTGTGGCAAGAGCACGCTGCTGAAGCTGGTCGCGGGCCTCGTGCCGCCCGACCCGCGGCCGCATCCGGGTGCGGGACCAGGAGGTGCGCGAGCCGTTCCCGGACGTGGGCTTCGTCTTCCAGCAGCCGGTGCTGCTGCCGTGGCGCAGCGTGCTCGACAACGTCCTGTTCTCGGTGGAGATGCTCGGCCTCGATCCCCGCCAGTACCGCAAGCCGGCGGGCGATCTCCTGGAGCTGACCGGGCTCGCCGGCTTCGAGACCAAGTACCCGCGCGAGCTCTCCGGCGGCATGCAGCAGCGGGTGGCCATCTGCCGCGCGCTGCTGCCCGACCCGAGCCTGCTCCTGATGGACGAGCCCTTCGGGGCCCTCGACGCGCTGACCCGGGAGGAGATGAGCCTCGAGCTGCTGCGCATCTGGGAGGAGCGGCGCAAGACCATCCTCTTCGTCACCCACTCGATCCCGGAGGCCATCCTGCTCGCGGACCGCGTGGTCGTGATGACGCCGCGGCCCGGCCGCGTGGCGCGGATGATCACGGTCGACCTCCCCCGCCCGCGCACCATGGCCCTCGAGTTCGACCCGCGCTTCAAGGCCCACAGCGACGAGGTGCGCGGGCTGATCTTCTCGGGCCGGAAGGAGCGGCCGTGAGGACGGCGCGCCGGCTCCTGGGCGAGACCCTCATCCCCGCCGCGACCCTGCTCGCGGCGCTGCTCGCGTGGGAGATCGCCACGCACGCCTTCCGCATCCCGCGCTTCATCATGCCCGCGCCGTCGGCCATCCTCGGCGAGGGCTGGGAGTGGCGCTACCGCTTCATCGGCCACACGTGGGTGACGCTCTACGAGACGCTCGGCGGCTTCGCCCTCTCCATGGTGGTGGGGGTGCCGCTGGCGGTGCTCATCGTCTACTCGCCGGTGCTCCGCGCCGCGATCTACCCGCTGGTGATCCTGGCCCAGTCGGTGCCCAAGATCGCCATCGCCCCGGTGCTGCTGCTGGTCCTGGGCTACGGCGAGGTCCCGAAGATGGTGGTGGCCTTCCTGGTGGCGTTCTTCCCGGTGGTGGTGGACACCGCCACCGGCCTCGCGGCCACCCCGCCCGAGCTGCTCGACCTGAGCCGCTCCTACCGGGCGAGCGCGTTCAAGACCTTCATGAAGGTGCGCCTGCCGATGGCCCTGCCGTTCATCTTCGCGGGGGCCAAGGTCGCGATCACGCTCTCGGTGATCGGCGCGGTGGTGGGCGAGTTCGTGGGCTCGGACCGGGGCCTCGGCTACGTGATCCTCTCGTCCACCTCGTACTGGAAGACCGAGGTCGCGTTCAGCGCGATGATCCTGCTCTCCCTGATGGCGATCGTCCTCTTCGCGGCGGTCTCCCTCGTGGAGCGCTTCGTGTGCCCCTGGCTCAACCCCCAGGGCGAGGGCTAGCCCGCGGCGCCCAGCCAGTCGAGGATCCGCGGATTCTCGTCGCGCGGATAGGTGTGGGAGAGGTCCTCGATCTCGCGGTAGACCACCCGCGCCCCCGCGCCCTCGAGCGCCCGCCGCGCCATCCGCGCGGTCTCCACCGGGAACATCCAGTCGAGCGCGCCGTGGACCAGGTAGATCGGTCGCCCGCGCGCGCGGTGGATGCCGCCCTCGGCCAGCAGGTACGGATGCAGCACCCCGCAGGCCGGAGCCAGGTGGGTGAACGGCGTGTCCTCGGCGAGCCCGGCCAGCAGCGCGTAGGTGGCGCCGTCCGACATGCCGGTGAGCAGCACCCGCGAGCGGTCGACCGGGTAGCGCTGCGCCACCTCCTCCACCGCGGCGACGAGCCGCGGGGCGTCGACGTCCTCGCCGCCCATGATCGACCAGGTGCGATCCTGGGCGGTGGGCGAGAGCAGGAGCGCGCCGCGGGTGCGCGCCTCGCGGAGCCAGGCCCACAGGAAGTCGCGCCCGTGGCCGCTGCCGCCGTGGAGCGCGACGATCAGCGGCGCCTGCTTCCGGCCATCTGACGTCTCGGGCACGTAGAGCGAGAGCCCGCCGCGGCTGGCCCGGTCGTTCTGCGCGTGCAGGATGCCGCTCCGCACGCCGTCCTCCCGGAGCGCGCCCGCGCGCAGGCGCTCCACGAGGTCGTCGTCGTCGCGGCGGCCGGCCTCGAGGAACCACCGGCTGACCGGCCCCAGCACCGGGTACAGCGGGTAGAGCGCCTCCTGCAGCGGGCCGAAGCGCCGCAGCGCGCGGTAGAGCCCGATCGGCTCGCCGGTCGCGGCCGCGACGCCGAAGGCCTCGATCAGCTCGAGGGCCTGGCGCGCCACCTGGGCCAGCCGCTCGCGCAGGAATCGCAGATCGTCCGGCCACGCCTGGGCCTCGAAGGCGGCGAGCGGCCCCGCCAGGCGCTCGGCGTGCGGCGCGAGCTGCTGGGCGAGCCGTCCGGCCTGGGGCGGAAAGAGCTGGCGCTGCACCCACTCCGCGCGATCGAGGGCGCCGAGCAGCGCCGAGAGCAGGGCCCCGGTCGCCTCGGCACACGCGGGCGAGAGCATGCGCTAGGCGGCGGAGGGCACGCGGCGGTCGAGGAACGCCCGGAGCGCGCGACCGCAGGCCGGCCCGTGCGAGCAGGGCAGCCCGTGCCGCGCGTCCGCGAACACGGCGAGCTCGGAGCCCGGGATCGCGGCGTGGATCGCCTCCATCACCGCGAGCGGCACGAAGGGGCTCCGCGCGGGCGCGAGCAGGAGCGTCGGCACGCCGATTCGCCCCAGCTCCGGCGTGAGATCGGCGCCGATGAGCAGGTCGGCGAGGTCGAGGACCGAATCGGGCGAGGCCTCGGCCTGCGCCCGCTCGAACCAGCGCCACTGCGCCTCCGACACCCGCGCGCGATCCAGCCGGAGCGGGGTCATCATCTCGCCCCAGGCGGCCATGCCCTTCGCCCCGATGAACTCGCGCCACTCCCGCGCGCGCTGGATGGACCCGCCCCGGTGGGAGGCGTTGGACGCGGTCAGGCTCAGGAGCGCCTCCGGATGCCGGCTCGCGAGCCGGAGCCCGACGGTGCCGCCCAGCGACTCACCCACGAAGTGGAAGGGCCCGCCGCCGGCGGCCCGCGCCACCGCGAGCACGTCCTCCACGAGCCCGTCGAGCGACCACGCGTACCCGGGACCGGGCACGGCGGAGCGGCCGAAGCCGAGGGTGTCGAAGCGCGCGATCCGGAAGCGGTCCACGAGGGCGGGAAGCCACTCGGCCCAGATGTCGGCGGTCGCGCCGATGCCGTGATGGAAGACGATGAGCGGCGCTTCTCCGAGCCACGGAGGCGTGGCGTCGATGACCTCGAAATGGAGCGCGCCGCCGGGACGGTCGAGCTTGCCGTTCACCTCGCGGACGGTATCAGAGCGATGCGGACCCGGCAAGCCGCCGGGCGACTAGCGGGTCGGCGCGAGCCGCTGGCGCTCGGCCGCCCGCGCGTCCTCCGCCTTCCTCGCGTCGTCCGCCTTCTTCTGTATCGGATCCCAGCGCTCCTTCATCTTGCGCTGGTCCTCGCTCAAGGCCGGCTTGCCTACCCCGGTCGGCCCGACCCAGACCGCCGCATCGCGGTACGGCTCGGGCACGTCCAGCTTGTACTGCGCCTCCTTGGTCACGCCCTTGTCGTTCGTGTACCGGTACTGCGCGGCAGCCGGCATGGCGACGACCGCTCCCAATCCCAGCGCAATCACGAGCAATCTCAGCATCGTTGTCCCCCTTGGCGCTCCAGACCTTCGCCTCGCCAAACCTTCGCCTCAATTGTCCTGCCGAGCGAATTAAGCCCGGTCCAATTTCGGCGGGGCGTGACCGCTCTGCTCGATCCTCCCGTTTTCCTTGAGCGAACACTCCCCTCCTGGAAGCGGCGGGGCCCGCGCACGCTGATCCCAGACTTACGCGGTAGTTCCTTCCACTCCCTCTTGCTGGGCTCGCGTCGGGCGCGCGGATGTGCTTCTACAGCGCGGGCTTGCGTTGAACAACCCACTGGCATGCGCTATGCGACCAGTCGATGCCGGGAGTCGCTCTGGACTCATCGAGTGAGGGGGGCAATCATGAAAACCCGGGTTCTGGTGTTCGTGATCGGCAGCGCAGCGCTCTTCGGATGCGCCACACGACAGGTACCGGAAGAGCCATTCAATGCCCGCCTTGCAGAATACGAGAGTACAGAACGGCCGGCGTTTCGGCGGACAGCCGGGGCGGCGCGATCGGCGGCGCGATCACGGTAAATCCTGAGCAGGTGTTCGGAAACTAGTTGGCCCTCGCCGGCGGGTGTGTGATGGCCGGCGCCTATGCCGAGCTTCGCCACTTCGCACTGGAGCATCGCAAGTGCGCGGGGCGACGCCGCGCCGATACGAGCCTAGCCACCCCTTCCGGTTATAGCGTGCTCGTCAAGTGCGGCTGTGGGCGAGAGCTCACGCAGTGGGTCGCGCCCGAGGACCCGGACCAAGCGTTGCTGCGGTCGGCGCTGCTGGCGTTCGAGAACTAGCGCCCCGCCGCTTGCGCGACCGACGGGCACTCACGAAGCCCGTACTCCTCGCGTTGCAGTACAATGCGGGGCGACATGACCAGCGCGCTACCGCTCGAGGGCCTGCGCGTCCTCGAGCTGGGCCACATCATCGCGGGGCCCTCCGCGGGCCTCCTGCTCGCCGACCTGGGCGCCGACGTCATCAAGATCGAGCGTCCCGGCGAGGGCGACCAGTCGCGCGGCATGCCGGCCGGGACCTCGGCCAACTTTCACTTCCTCAACCGCAACAAGCGCTCGATCGCGATCGATCTCAAGGGGTCGGAGGAGGCCCGCGCGCTCTTCCTGCGGCTGGTGGCCGGCTCCGACGTGGTCATCGACAACTTCGCGCACGGCGCGGTGGAGGCCCTCGGCCTGGGCTACGACGTGCTGGCCCGGACCAATCCCGGCATCATCTACCTCGCGCTCAAGGGCTTCCTCCCCGGCCCGCACGAGGCGCGCCCCTTCCTCGACGAGCTGGCCCAGATGTCCGCCGGGCTCGCCTTCATGACCGGGCCCCGCGGCCAGCCGCTGCGCGCGGGCGCCTCGATCGTGGACGTGGGCGCCGCCGCCTACGGGGTGATCGCGGTGCTCGCCGCGCTCCACCAGCGCGCGGAGACCAAGCGCGGCCAGAAGATCACCTCGGGCCTCTTCGAGACCACCGTCTTCTGGGTCGGCCAGTGGCTCGCGCAGTACGCGGCCACCGGCCAGCCGTCGGTGCCGATGCCGGAGATCCGCCAGGGCACGCGGATGGGCTGGGGGGTCTACCAGCTCTTCACCGCCGCCGACGGGGAGCAGGTCTTCATCGGCATCACCTCCAACGGCCACTGGGAGCGCTTCTGCGCCGAGTTCGGCCTCGACGATCTGCTGGCCGATCCGCGCCTCGACGACAACGCCAAGCGCGTGGCCGCCCGCGACTGGCTGCCCGGCCGCATCGCCCAGGAGATGGCGCGGCACTCGAGCGCCGTGCTGTCGGAGCGCCTCGAGAAGGCGCGGGTGCCGTATGCTCCGCTGCGCCGGCCGGACCAGCTGGTGGACGATCCGCATCTCAACGCGTCCGGGCAGTTCATGATCACCCCCCTGCCCGACCGCGCGCCGGCCAAGCTGCCCAAGCTGCCGGTGCACAGCAGCGCGTTCGAGATGGAGCTGCGGCGGCCCGCCCCGCGCCTGGGCGAGCACACCCGCGAGGTGCTGGCCGAGCTGGGCCTCGACAAGGACGAGATCGACGCGCTCGCGTCACGGAGGGTCATATGAGCGACATGCCGAAGCACGTGCACATCAAGGAAGTGGGCCCGCGCGAGGGCTTCCAGTTCGAGAAGGGCGACATCACCCTCGCGGCCAAGATCTCCCTCGTGGACGCGCTGTCCGACACCGGCGTCGGGACGATCGAGTTCACCTCGTTCGTGAGCCCGAAGTGGGTGCCCCAGATGGCCGACGCCGAGCAGATGGTGGCCGGCATCAAGCGGGTGCCCGGGGTGGCCTACGAGGCGATCTGGCTCAACGAGGCCGGCCTCGAGCGGGCCGCGCGCCTGCGCGAGTCGCTCGCGCTGCGCCCGATGTTCGGGGTGGCGGCCACCGACACCTTCACGCGCAAGAACACCAACCGCAGCGTGGACGAGAAGATCGCCGAGCTGCCCGGCTGGGCCCGGCGCTACCAGGCCCTCGGCATGGACTGGATCGACGTGGGGGTGATGGCCGCCTTCGGCTGCAACTACGAGGGCGACGTGACGCCGGCCCAGGTGATCGGCGTCATCGAGAAGGTCGAGGCGCAGGCGGTGGGCTGCGGCTCGCGGCTCGGCAACATCAGCCTGGCCGACACCATGGGCTGGGCCAACCCGCTCCAGATCAAGCGGCTGGTGGGCGCGGTGCGGGCGCGCTGGCCCGAGATCCCGGTGAAGCTCCATCTGCACGACACCCGCGCGCTCGCCATCGCCAACGTGGTGGCCGCGCTCGAGATGGGCGTGGACCGCTTCGACAGCGCGGTCGCGGGCCTGGGTGGCTGCCCCTTCGCGGCCCACAAGGGCGCGGCGGGCAACGTGACCACCGAGGACCTGGTCTTCCTCTGCCAGGAGCTGGGGGTGGACACCGGCATCGACCTCGACGCGATGATCGAGGCGGGCCAGCTCGCCGAGCGCGTGGTGGGCCACCCGCTGCCCGGCAAGCTGAAGTCGGGCGGCAACCTCGAGAAGTACCGCGCCCGCGCGCGGGCCGCCGCCCCCGCGACGGCCTGAGTCGCCGGTCCGCGTCGTGAAGCCCCGCGTGGTCGTCATCAGCATCGACGGCTTCGCGGCGTTCTACTGGGACGATCTGCAGGCGCGCCTGCCCGTGCTCCGGCGCCTGGCCGAGCGCGGCGCCCGCGCCTCGGGCATGGAGACGGTCTTCCCCAGCACCACGTGGCCGACCCACGTCTCCATGGTGACCGGCGTCAGCCCGCGCACGCACGGCGTCGTGGCCAACCACATCCTGAACCGCCGGACCGGGGCCACCGAGGACCTGACCGGCGATCCCATCTACGACGCGCCCGCGCTGCTGCGCGCGCCCACCGTGTACGACCTGGCTCACCGGGCCGGGCATCGCACCGCGGCGATCGACTGGCCGGCCACCCGGAACGCGACCACCCTCGACTTCAACCTCCCGTTCTTCAAGGATCAGCGGGTGTTCGAGACCCAGACCGCGAAGGCGGTGTGGGACGAGCTGACCGCGCTCGGCTTCCCGATGCACCGCCAGGGCGAGTGGGCGCTCCTGCCCAGGCGCCTGCACAAGGACGAGATGGTGGGCCGGGTGGCCACCCACGTGGCCCAGCGCCACGAGCCCGCCCTGCTCCTGCTCCACTTCCTCTGCGTGGACAGCCTCCAGCATCTCCACGGCCCGCGCTCGCCGGAGGCCTACTGGGCGCTCGAGTACGTCGACGGCCTGATCGGCCGCTTCCTCGCCACCCTCGGCGATCCCGGCCTCGACCGCACGTCGGTGTTCGTGGTGTCCGACCACGGCTTCCTGCCTTCGAGCCGCGAGATCCGGCCCAACGTACGGCTGCGGAAGCTCGGCGCGCAGCGCGAGGCCCGCTTCGTGATGAATCACGGCGCGGGCGCCCTCTATCGACTGGACGCCGATCCCTCGGCGCTCGCGCAGCTCGCGCGCGAGATCGCGTCCATCGAGGGCGTGAGCGGCATGTGGCCGGCGGCGGAGTACGGGCCTCTCGGCCTGCCCTCGCCCGCCGCGCACCACCAGGTCGCCGACGTGATGTTCGAGGCCGCGCCCGGCTACTCGTTTGGTGATGGTGCGGGCGGTGACGGCGCGGACGGAGACGACGAGCACGGCGCGCCCAAGTACCTGGGCACCCACGGCCAGCGCCCGCTCTACGCCGACAACGCGGCCTTCTTCCTGGCCGCCGGCGCGGGGATCCGCCGCGGCGTCGCGCTCGGCCCGATCCGGAGCCGAGATGTCGCCCCGACGGTGGCGGCCACCCTCGGCCTCCGCATGGAGGCGGTCGAGGGCGCCCTGCTCGACCGTGCGCTCGACTAGGCGCGCTTCAGCTTGAAGTTGAAGCGCCGGAGCTCGAACTGCTGGTTCGGGTTCGCGGTCCACTCCACGTACTTCTGCAGGCCGTAGTCCTCGTAGGGCTGGATGACCGGCAGCCACGGGAGCACCTCGAGGAAGATCTTGGTCATCTCGCGGTAGGCCTGGCCGCGGAAGCGCTCGTCCACGCTGAAGCGCGCCGCGTTGCCCAGCTCGTCCCAGCGCGCGTCGCGCCAGTAGTCCATCGGCCCGCCCGGGCCGAGCAGGCGCCACATCATGCCGTCGGGGTCGCCCAGGGTGGAGGTGGGATCGGACCACCAGAGGCCCTTGAAGCTCTTCTCGCGGCTCTTCTGCGCGCGCACCGAGTACTCGATGACCTCGACCTTCACGTTGACCCCGATCTCGCGCCACATCGCGGCGATGGCTTCCGACATCGCCTTGTCCTGCGAGACGTAGGCCACCGTGGTCTCGATGAAGATCTCCTCGTTCCGGTAGCCCGCCTTCTTCAGGAGATCGCGCGCCTCGCCCGGCCGGTAGCCCAGCGGCGGCAGGCTCGCGTCGTAGTGGTTGTCGCCCTTCGCGATGGGGCCGTTGGGCACGAGCCCGCGCCCGCGCCACAGCTCCTTCACGATCGCCTCGCGGTCGATCGCGAGCGACAGGGCCTGCTTCACGAGCGGGTTGTCGAGCGGGGGGCGCTTGCTGTTCACGCCCAGCACGTAGAGGCCGGCGTAGAGCGCGCCGGTGACCCGGGTCGAGGCGTTGCCGGTCACCCGCTCCGCCTGGTCGGGCGGCAGCTGGGTGATGATGTCGACCTCGCCCTTGAGCAGCGCGGCGATGCGCGGGGCGGTCTCGGGGATCGGGCGCATGATCCAGCGATCCACGTCGATCCGCCCGCCCCAGTAGTCCGGGTTGGCGTCGAAGACGGCCCGGTCGTCCTTGACCCACGACACGAAGCGCACCGGCCCGGTGCCCACCGGCTTGGCGTTGAAGGTGTCGTTGCCCACCGCCTCGACGTACTTCCGCGGCACGATCTGCCCGCCGTAGAAGGCGAGGCGCGCGGGCAGCAGCGGGTCGGGCTTCTTGGTGGTGATCACCAGGGTGTAGGGGTCCGGCGCGTCGATGTGGTCGATCGTGGTGAGCGCGGTGGCCACCATGGTCTTGACCGCCGGGTCGTAGGTGCGCTCGATGCTCCACTTGGCGTCGGCCGAGGTGAACGGGTCGCCGTTGTGGAACTTGACGCCCTGGCGCAGCTTGAAGCGCCACGTGGTCTGCCCCTCGAGCTTCCACTCGGTGGCGAGCCCGGGGTAGAGCTTGCCGTCCGGGTGGCGCGAGGTCAGGTTGTCGAAGAGGTTGAACGAGACCCGGATCTCGTTCGAGTTCGTGCTGAAGTGCGGGTCGAGCTTCGCGATGTCGCCGCCCTGCGCGGTCACCAGCTCCCGCTTCTGGGTGGTCTGGGCGTGGGTCGGCTCCGGCCGGGACAGCGTGCCGCCGAGCCCGATCATTGCCGCGCCTTTCAGCAGATCTCGACGGGTCACGTCCATGGGGTGGGGCCTCCTGTGCCGACGGTGATAGGGGTATCCCGCGGCGTTGTCAACCGGAGATTTGGGCTCGGGGCCGCTCCGTGACGAAGTGCTTGGCTCGCGTGCCGACTTCTGCGATTCTTCGGCTCAGCAGACATGGCCAAACCCAAGCGCGCCGCCAAGCAGACGAAGAAGCCCACCCGCAAGCCCACCCCGAAACCGACCCCGAAGCCCACCCGCCCCCGGGCCGCGACCGCCCCGACCCCGGTGGAGGCCCCCGAGCCCGAGAGCACGCTCCCGGCGGTGCGCACCGCCACGCCCGAGCGGGGGTTCGCGGCGCGCTTCAAGCCGCCGGCGCCGAGCCCGCCGCTGCCGACGGGGCGCCGCGCGATCTTCGTGGACGTGGAGAACTCGAGCCGCGCCGACCACGTGAGCCGCGTCCTCGACCACCTGGCCATCGACCGGCAGGACCGCCGGGTCGACCTGATCGCGGTCGGGAACTGGCGGGTGATCGGCGCGGACAGCGCCCGGCTGCTCGCCCGGCGCGGCGCCCACCTCGTGCACAGCGCCCCGTCCACCGGGGTGAAGGACTGGAGCGACCTGCGCATCGCGGTGAGCGCGGGGGTGTGGCTCGGCAGCGCCCGGCCCGGCGACCTGATCGAGATCATCTCGGACGATCGCGCGTTCGACGCGGTCGGCGACGTGGCCGCCCTGCTGGGCGTCGAGTACCGGCGCCTGTCCCACCGCGGCCTCACCGGCGCCTCCTCCATCGTGGAGCCGGTGGAGCTGGAGGCCCCGGCCCCGCGCGAGGGCTCGGGCCGGCGGGGTCGGCGCGGTCGCCGTCGTGGCCGGGGTGGTGGTGGCGGAGGGCGCCCCGATCACGCGCCTCGCGCCCCGATGCCCCCGCGCCCGGTCGCTCACCACGCCCCGGCTCCCGCCGTCCCGGCCGCCGACGGCCAGGCCCATACCGCGCCGCTCGACGAGCTGGTCGACATCGTGCGCGAGCTGGCGCAGCGCTCGCCCAACGGCTCCGTCCTCATCGACACCCTCGCCCGGACCCTCAAGGAGCGCGGCTTCAGCCGCCCGCCGAACTCGCCGCGGCTCATCACGCGCCTGCGGCGCATCCACGAGCTCGCGGTGAGCCGCACCGGCATGATCACCCTCGTGGGGGTCTCCGGGCCGCAGGGCGACACCAGGCAGGGACGAGGGCCCCGAGCCCGAGGTCGAGGACGATCGCGGTCCTCGCGACGTCGAGGCCGAGACCGACGACGACGCCGACACCGGTCCCGAGCCCGGGAACGAGGCGGACCAGGAGCCGGGCGCGCCCCCGCCGGACGGCGCGCCCGGGCGCCCGCGGCGCCGGGGCCGCCGTCGAGGCCGCCGCCGGCGCGGCGGTGGTGGCGGTGGCGGCGGCACGCCGCCTCCCTCGCCCGCCTGACCCACGGGGTCCTCGGCATGACCGACGGGCCCGCGTCCCGCACCTGGCTCTACCGCCACACGGCGGCCACCCGCCTCTCGCACTGGATCACCGTGCTCTGCCTGCTCGTGCTCGTGCCCAGCGGGCTGCAGATCTTCAACGCGCACCCGGCGCTCTACTGGGGCGAGCGCTCCGACCCGGAGCACGCGGTCTTCGCCCTCCGCGCGATCGAGACCGGCGACGACGAGATCCGCGGCGTCACCGAGCTCTGGGGCCACCGCCTCGACACCACCGGGCTCCTGGGCGCCTCCACCGAGGACGGCGAGCGCGTCGCGCGGGGCTTCCCGGCCTGGATGACCCTGCCGGGATCGCAGTGGCTCGCCATGGGCCGGCGCTGGCACCTCTTCTTCGCCTGGATCTTCGTGCTGAACGCGCTGACCTTCGGCGTCTACGCGCTCCTGAGCCGCCACCTGACGCGCGATCTCGTCCCGGGCGGGCGCGACCTGGCCGGGCTCGGCGCCTCCCTGCGCGATCACCTGCGCTTCCGCTTCCCGGCCGGCGAGCCGCGCTACAACGTGCTGCAGAAGATGGCCTACGTCACCGTGATCGTCGTCCTGGGCCCGCTCGTGGTGCTCACCGGGCTCGCCATGTCGCCCGTGGGCCGACGCGACGCTGCCGCTCCTGCCCGCGCTCCTCGGCGGCCGCCAGTCCGCGCGCACCGTGCACTTCGCGCTCACCTGGGCGCTCGTCGGGTTCACCGTCATGCACGTCTTCATGGTGGCCGCGACCGGCGTCGTCAACAACCTGCGCGCGATCCTCACCGGCTGGGCGCGCGTGCATCACCCGGGAGGGTCGGATGGCTGAGCCGCGTCCGCTCGACCGGCGGCGCTTCGTGCTGCGCGGCCTGGCCCTGGCCGCGGCCCCGCTCCTGGCCGGCTGCGATCGTCTCTCCGGCACGCCGTGGGTCGCACGGCTCCTGCACGCGGGCGAGGCCGTCACCCACCGGGTGCAGCGGACCCTCACGCGGCGGGGCGCCCTCGCCCGCGAGTTCCCGGAGTCCGCCCGCTCCGCGGTGTTCCCGGGCAACGGCACCATCGATCCCGGCACCGACGCCTACCAGGCCATGGCCACCGCCGGCTTCGCGAACTGGCGGCTCGAGGTCCGTGGCCTCGTCGAGCGCCCCGCGCGCCTGTCCCTCGCCGAGCTGCGCCGCCTGCCCGCCCGCACCCAGGTCACCCGGCACGACTGCGTCGAGGGCTGGAGCGCGATCGCCAAGTGGACCGGGGTGCGGATGAGCGCGCTCCTCGACGGGGCCGGGGTGCGGCCCGAGGCCCGCTACGTGGTCCTCCGCTGCGCCGATCTCATGGCGGGCTCGGGCGAGGCATACTACGAATCCATCGACCTCGTGGACGCCTACCACGAGCAGACCATCCTGGCCTACGAGATGAACGACCAGGCCCTGCCGGTGGCGCAGGGCGCCCCGCTCCGCCTGCGCGTCGAGCGGCAGCTCGGCTACAAGATGGCCAAGTACGTGATGGCGGTCGAGCTGGTGGAGCGCTTCGACCACATCGCCCGCGGCCGCGGCGGCTACTGGGAAGACCGCGGCTACGAGTGGTACGCGGGGATCTGAATGGCGCACGCACGCGCTCGCCGGCCAGGCCCAGACCGTGCTCGGCCCCATCGCGGGGGACGCGATGGGCATCACCCTGCCCCACGAGCACCTGCTCATCGACTTCGAGGTCATGTTCCGCGAGCCCGCCACCGGTGCTGAGCGCGGGCTCTCGCGGCAGCCGGTGAGCCTGGCCAACCTCGGATGGGTCCGGCACCACTTCAGCTCCAACCTCGACAACCTCCAGCTCCTGGACGAGACGGTGGCCCGCGACGAGGCCCTCCTGTTCAAGCACGCGGGCGGGCAGACCTTCGTGGACCCGACCAATCGAGGCCTCGCGCGCGATCCGCTCGCGCTCGCGCGGGTGGCGCGGGCGACCGGCCTCAACATCATCATGGGCTCGGGCTACTACGTCGCGGCCGCTCACCCGCCCGGCATGGACACGAGGACCGTCGACGACATCGCGCGGGAGCTGGTCACCGATCTCACCGTCGGGGTCGACGGCACCGGGGTGCGCGCGGGCTTCATCGGCGAGATCGGCACCACGTGGCCCTGGACCGACAACGAGAAGAAGGTGGTGCGGGCGGCGGTGGCGGCCCAGCGCGAGACCGGCGCCGCCCTCATGATCCACCCCGGCCGCCACGAGCGGCTGCCGCTCGCGATCGTCGACTTCATCCGAAAAGAAGGCGCCGATCTCGAGCGCACGATCATGTGCCACATCGAGCGCACCATCGCCGACCGCGGCGTGCTGCTCGAGCTGGCCGCGACCGGGGTGCGCCTCGAGTACGACCTCTTCGGCCTCGAGACCTCGTACTACCCGTACAACCCGGCCTTCGACATGCCGAACGACGGCGAGCGGATGCGGCAGATCCTGTTCCTGATCGAGCGCGGCCACCTGGCCCAGATCCTCATGTCGCACGACATCGCCTACAAGCACTGCCTGACGAAGTGGGGCGGCTTCGGCTATCACCACCTGCTCGTCAACGTGATCCCGCGCCTGCGCGACCGGGGCGCCGACGACCGGACCATCCAGACCTTGCTGGTCGACAACCCCCGCCGGGCCTTCACCTACGCCTGAGGGGTCTCGAGGAGGGCCGCCGATGCTCAGAGTCGATGCTCCTGATCGTCTGCTGCTCCTGCTGGGCGCGGCGCCGGCCGCGGCCCAGACGCCCGCGGGCGAGGTCGCGGTCTCCTTCCACGTCACGCTGGCCCCGACCTGGTTCGATCCCTCGACCGCGCCGGCCCAGATCACGCCCTTCGGCGTGCTCTACGCGATCCACGACGCGCTGGTCCGCCCGCTCCCGGGCCAGAAGATGGGGCCGAGCCTCGCCGAGTCGTGGACCGAGAGCGCCGACGGGCTCGTCTACGAGTTCCGGCTGCGGCGCGGCCTCAAGTTCCACAACGGCGACCCGCTCACCACCGACGACGTGAAGTGGAGCTTCGAGCGCTACCAGGGCGCGGGCGCGCGCGAGTTCCGGGCCCGCGTGCGCCAGGTGGAGGTCGTCGACCCGACGGTGATCCGCTTCCACTCTGAAGGAGCCGTGGCCCGATTTCATGACCTTCTACGGGACCACCGCCACCGCGGCCGGGATCGTCCTGCCCCGCAAGTACTTCGAGCAGGTCGGGGCCGACGGCTTCCGCCAGCGGCCGGTGGGCGCGGGCCCCTACAAGTTCGTGAGCCAGCGGCCCGGGATCGACATCACCTTCGAGGCCTTCCCCGGGTACTGGCGGCACGCGCCCTACGTCAAGCGGCTCGTCATGAAGAGCGTGCCCGACAGCACCACGCGCCTGACCATGCTCAAGAGCGGCGAGACCGACTACGCCCTCTTCCTCGACGGCCCCGAGGCGGAGGCGGTGACGCGCGACCCGCGCTACCAGCTCGTGGCCACGCGCCACGCGTCGATCTTCTGGATCGAGTTCGCGGACCAGTGGGATCCCAAGTCGCCCTGGGCCGACCGGCGGCTGCGCCTGGCCGTCAACCACGCGCTCGACCGCAAGGCGCACGAACGAGGCGGCCTGCCTCGGCCACTGCCCGCCCACCGGGGTCTTCGTGCCGCGGGTGATGGACTTCGCGCTCCAGGTCCCGCCGCCCGCCTACGATCCCGCGAAGGCCAAGCAGCTCCTCGCGGAGGCCGGCTACCCGCGCGGCATCGACGCGGGCACCTTCACCGCGATTCCCGGCTTCTCCACCGTCGGCGACGCCGTGCTCAACAACCTCAACGCGGTCGGCATCCGGGTGCGGATGCGCCCGACCGAGCGCGCCGCCTTCTACGCGGACTGGCAGGAGAAGAAGCTCCGCGGGCTCTTCATGGTCGCGGTCGGCAACTCCGGCAACGCGGCCAGCCGCATCGAATCGTTCGTCTACTCGAAGGGCGCGGCGGCCTACGGCGGCTACCCCGATCTCGACGAGCTGTTCCTGCAGCAGGCGCGCGAGCGCGACCCGGCCCGCCGCGAGGCCGCTGCTCCACCGGATCCAGCAGGCCACGGTGGACCGGGTGATGTTCGCCCCGATCATGGACCTGCGCGGCCTCATCGGGGTCGGACCCCGCGTGGCCGAGCACACCATCAACGCGATCCCCGTCTTCGCCTTCCCGGCCTACGAGGACATCCGCCTCAAGGCGCAGTGACCCCGTGACCCTTCACATGCCCAGGAGGTCGTCCATGAAGCGCTCGCTGACGTGCGCCACGCTGCTCGCCTTGCATCCTCACCGCCTCCCTCGCCTTCGCCCAGGGCCTGCCCACCGCCAGCCCCGAGGCGGTCGGCCTCTCCTCCGCGCGCCTCGCGCGCGTGACCGAGCTGGTGAAGGGCGAGATCGCCAAGGGCCGGTACCCCGGCGCGGTGGCGCTCGTGGCCCGCCGCGGGAAGGTCGCCTACTTCGAGGCGCTCGGCCAGCGCGATCCGCAGTCCGGCGCGCCGATGACCAAGGACGCCATCTTCCGCCTCTACTCGATGACGAAGCCCTTCACCTCGGTGGCGGTCATGACCCTGGTCGAGGACGGCAAGATCCTGCTCAACGACCCGGTCTCCAAGTACCTCCCGAAGCTCAAGGGCCTCCAGGTGAGCGTCCCGCGCGTGGATCCACAGACCGGCCGGGTGTCCTACGCGCTGGTGCCGGCCGAGCGCGAGATCACCATCCAGGATCTCCTGCGCCACACGTCGGGCCTCGTCTACGGCGTCTTCACGAGCCACGCCGGGGTGAAGGAGGCGTACGCGAAGGAAGGCGTCGACTGGGAGAACGTGACGCCGGCCGAGCAGATCGAGCGCCTGGCGCGTGTGCCGCTCGCGCACCAGCCGGGATCGGCCTGGGAGTACAGCCTCTCGACCGACGTCCTGGGGCGTGTGGTCGAATCGGTGAGCGGCGCCACCCTCGGCCAGTTCCTCCAGGAGCGCCTCTTCGCCCCGCTCGGGATGACCGACACCGCGTTCCTGGTGCCGAACGGCAAGGCGGCGCGCCTGGCGCAGCCCTTCGCGAAGGACCCGGTGAGCGGCGACGCGGTGAAGCTCCTCGACGTCACGGTGGCGCAGAAGAACGACGCGGGCGGCGCGGGAAGCGCGGGGACGGTCGCCGACTACGCGCGCTTCTCGCAGATGCTGCTGAACGGCGGCCAGCTCGACCGCGTCCGGATCCTCGGCCGCGCCACCGTGGCCCAGATGTCCTCCGATCACCTGGGCGACATCCGGGTGGCCTCCCCGATCCTGGCGCGCGGCTACGGCTTCGGGCTCGGCTTCGCGGTGCGCAAGGAGACGGGCCTCAGCTGGGTCACCGGCTCGGCGGGCGAGTACCGCTGGGGCGGCGCCGCCGGCACCGCGTTCTGGGTCGATCCGAAGGAGCAGATGATCGTGGTGTGGATGACCCAGGCGCAGCCGGGGCCGCGGCGCGGCGAGGACCGCGATCTCTTCCGCCAGCTCGTGCAGGCGGCGCTCGTCGACTGACCGTTGCCCGCCGGCCACCGGGCCGTCTCGGTCCTCTACCAGGCGCTTCTGACCGGCCTGGTCCTCACCCTGGTCACGCGACGGGGCGAGGACCAGGCCGCGGAGTTCGTCTTCCGGCTCTTCCGGCGCCAGCACCTCGAGAAGTTCCTCCCCGGGCTCGCCAAGCTCGGCCTCGACCGCCTGCCCCACCCGGTCGCGTGCGCGCAGTACCACTACCTCTCCAACCAGGTCGGCGGGGTGAAGACCGAGTACGCGCGCGAGTCCGACCGCAAGGCGTGGGTGCGCTACCCGCCGCCCCGCTGGATCTGGTACGGCGCGTCGATCTGCGGGATCCCGAGCCGGGTGAACGCGGCCATGCTCCACGGCTGGCACGGCCACAACGGGGTCACCCTCGGCAACCCGCGCCTGGGCTTCGTCTGCACCGGTCAGACGGTGGACGGCGACCCCGGGCTCGAGGGCTACTACCTGGAGCACGACCGCGACCTCGCCCCCGACGAGCGCGTGCGCTTCGCGCGCGGCGAGCGCATGCCCGCGTTCGACCCCGCCGCCGCGCCCCGGCTCGACCCGGTGGCGTGGCCGCCCGAGCGGCTCGACACCGTGGTCGCCCGGTACGCGATGGAGTACGTGCGAACCACGCTGCCGGTCGCGCTCGCGCTGCTCGGGCCCGACGACACCCGCGCGCTCCTCGGCCACGCGGCCCGGCTCATCGGCATGCAGTACCACGACGAGACCGCGCGGCTCCTCGAGATCGAGGGCCGCGGGCCCGAGCCGTTCGCGCGTTACCTGGCCGCGCTCGCGGAGGCGCAGGGCGAGGCGGTCGAGGTCACGGGCGGATCCGGCGTCGCCTCGGTGCGGCTGCGGGGCTGGCGGCTCGTCCGCGGCCTCGAGCCGCTCGACCCCGCCGCCTTCGAGGCGTGGAGCGAGCTCTGGCGGGGCGCCCTCGCGGCGCACGATCGGAGCCTCCGGCTCGACGCCGCGCGCGAGGCCGGCGGCGACGTCCTCTTCCACATCGCGCCGGCGCGCGGCGTGATCCAACCGTAGCGAGCCGGTCATCGTGGCGTCATCCCGCTCCGCTACGATCCCGCTCGGAGGTGCACCCATGCGAGGTCGACGGTTCTTCCCGCTCCTTCTCGGCGCGGTCATCATCTGCGGCGCCGGCTTCGTCTCCACCGGCGAGTCGTCCGCGCAGAGCCGCGAGAGCCGGCCGCGCCGCAACGTCATCGTGGTGGTGATGGACGGGCTCCGCGCCGAGGCGGTGAACCCGACCGACGCGCCGACCATGACCGCGCTCCGCACCCGCGGGGTCCACTTCGCGAACAGCCACGCCCTGTTCCCGACCTTCACCACCCCGAACGCGGCGGCCATCGCCACCGGGCACTATCCCGGGGACACCGCCGACTTCAGCAACTTCCTGTTCGCGGGCTTCCCGGTCTTCGACGGCCGGCCCGCGAGCTTCACCGGCAAGAGCCCCGGCACCCTCACTCCATTCATCGAGGAGAACCAGGTGCTGGGCGACATCGACGCCCACGTCCCGGGCGGCAACTTCCTCGGCGAGGAGGCGCTGCTGGCCGCCGGACGCCGGCACGGCTTCCGGACCGCCGCGGTGGGCAAGCTCGGGCCGACCCTCATCCAGGACGTCACCCAGGGCAACCCGGTCAACGGGGCCTTCGCGATGCCCGACACCGTGGTGATCGACGACCGCACCGGCTCGCCCGCGGGCCTGCCGCTCACGCCGACGATCCAGGCGGCGCTGCAGGCGGCGGGCCTGCCGCTGGCGCCTCCTCCCCGCACCCAGCCGCGCGGGGAACAACGTGACCCCGGGCACGCGGGAGGCCAACATCGCCCAGCAGCGCTACTTCACCGACGCCATCACCCGCGCGATCCTGCCCGCGTTCAGGCAGCAGCAGGCGGCCTCGCCCGCCGGTCCCGGCTTCATCCTGGTCTACTGGTCGCGCGACCCGGACGGAACCCAGCACAACCAGGGAGATAGCCTCGGCTCGCTCGTACCCGGCATCAATGGCCCGACGTCCCGGGCGGCCATCCGCAACGCGGACGACAACCTCCGGCAGATCCTCGACTACGTCCAGAGCGACCCGGACCTGGCCGCCAGCACCGACGTCTTCGTCACCGCCGACCACGGCTTCTCCACGGTCAGCAAGCGCGACCTGGACGCCTCCGGCCGGCGCTTCACCCGGAGCTACGCGGCGAGCCGGACCTATCGCGACGCCTCCGGCCGCCAGGAGGTCACCGCCGGCTCGCTGCCGCCGGGGTTCGTGGCCATCGACCTCGCCCACGGGCTCTCGCTGCCGCTCTTCGACCCCGACAGCCAGATCACGGTCGACGGCCGGCGGGTCTACCAGTCGGTGGACCCGACCGTCGAGCAGCCGACCGCGACGACCCGGCCGCGGCCCGCCACCGGCCACGGCCTGGTGGGCGGCACCGGGCGCGTCGGCGGCCCCACCGATCCGGCCACCAACGCCCCCACTGATGCAAAAGTCGTGGTGGCGGCCAACGGCGGCTCCGACCTCATCTACGTGCCCGACCGCGATCCGGCGCTGGTGCGGCAGATCGTGGCGATCCTGTCCCGCCAGGACTACACCGGCGGGCTCTTCGTGGACGACAACTACGGGGAGGTGCCGGGGACGCTGCCGCTCAGCGCCATCGGCCTCAAGGGCTCGCCGACACTGCCCACGCCGGCGGTCGTGCTGAACTTCCGCAGCTTCGCCACCGACCCGGGCAACCGCTACATGACCGCGGTGGAGATCACCGACAACAACCTCCAGCACGGCCAGGGCATGCACGGCAGCTTCAGCCGCGCCGACACCTACAACTTCATGGCCGCCGCCGGGCCCGACTTCAAGCCGGGCTTCGTGAACACCGCCCCGGTCGGCAACGCGGACATCGCGATCACGCTGGCCCACGTGCTCGGCATCGAGCTACAGGCCAAGGGCCCGCTGAGCGGCCGGGTGATCCGGGAGGCGCTCGCCCAGGGTCGCGGAGGCGCCCCCGGCCGAGCGCTACCTGCGCGTCTCCGCCCGCGCCGCCGGCTCCGCGTTCCGCACCGCGCTGCTCTACCAGCGGCTCGGCCCGCACCGCTACGGCGACGAGGCGTGCTTCACCGAGCTCGGGCCGGACCGGGACCGTCAGGAGGCGGGGTTCGAGGTGGAGGTCACCGCGCCGGAGCTCGCGGCGCTGTGCGCCGTGCCGACCATTCCGTAGGCGGCGCCGCTGGCCCTAGGCTGCGCCGCCGGCCCTAGGCGGCGCCGCTGCCGAGGTAGGCCTTCTGGATCAGCGGGCTCTCGAGCAGCTCCGCGGCGGAGCCGGTGAGGACCACCTCGCCCATCTGCAGCACGTAGCCCCGGTCCGCGATCGAGAGCGCCATGTTCACGTTCTGCTCGATCACGAAGATGGTGGTCCCCTGCTCGTTGATCGCGCGGATGATGTCGAAGACCTCCTCCACCAGGCGCGGCGCCAGCCCCATCGAGGGCTCGTCCATGCAGAGCAGCGTGGGCCGCGTCATGAGGGCGCGGCCGATCGCGAGCATCTGCTGCTCGCCGCCCGACATGGTGCCCGCGAGCTGGTGGCGCCGGTCCCGCAGCACCGGGAAGAGGCCGAACACCCGGTCGAGATCCTCGTCCCAGCCCGGCTCGGCGCGGCGGGTGTAGCGGCCCATCTCGAGGTTCTCGAGGATGCTCATGCGCGGGAACACCCGCCGACCCTCCGGCACCGGGGCGATCCCGCGCCGGACGATCTCGCTCGTGCGCAGGCCGTGGATCGGCTGGCCGCGGAAGCTGATCGTCCCCTCGCTCGGGCGCACCAGCCCCAGCACCGTCTTCATGGTGGTGGACTTGCCGGAGGCGTTGCCCCCGAGCAGCGAGACGATCTCGCCCTCGCGAATCTCGTAGCTCACCCCCTTCAGCACGTGGAGCGCGCCGTAGTGGGTGTGCACGTCGCGGAAGTCGAGGAGAACGGCGCCGGGGGTCCTCACGCGGCGCGCCGCCGGCGGCCCAGGTAGGCCTCGATCACCCGCTCGTCGCTCCGGACCTGGGCCGGCGCGCCCTCCGCGATCTTCACCCCGTGGTCGAGCACCACCACCCGGTCGGACACGTCCATGACCACGTCGAGCTTGTGCTCGATCAGGATGATCGTGATCCCGAGGCCGCGGAGCCCGCGGATCAGGTCCATCAGCTCGAGGGTCTCGGCCGGGTTCATGCCGGCGGCGGGCTCGTCCAGCAGGAGCACCTTGGGCCGGGTCATGATGGCGCGCGCGATCTCGGTGCGTCGCCGGTTGGCGTAGGAGAGCCCGTACACCGGGTGGTCGATGCGCGGCAGCAGCCGGTTGCCGAAGATCGCGACGCCCTCGAGGGCGCGCTCCACCGCCTGCGCCTCCTCCTGCCGGACCCGCCGCGGACGGAAGATCGCCCCGAGCACGCCCGCCCCGAGCCGCGCGTGCTCGCCGACCAGGAGGTTCTCCATCACGCTCAGGTTGTTGAAGAGCCGGATGTTCTGGAAGGTCCGCCCGACCCCTGCGGCGACGATCTCGTGCGACGGCCGCCCGCCGATCTCGCGGCCCTCCAGCCGGATGCTCCCTCCGTCCGGCACGATGAGCCCGGTGATCAGGTTGAAGAGCGTGGTCTTGCCGGACCCGTTGGGCCCGATCACGCTGACCAGCTCGCCGGCGTGAACGGTCAGGGCGATGTCGTCGGCCGCCGCGACCCCGCCGAAGCTCTTGCGCAGCCCCTCGATCTCGAGCAGGGGCCGGCCCGCCCCGCCCGCCGCCTCCGGGCGCGCCCACGCCAGGTCCACGACCGAGCCGCGGGTGGGCGCCGCGGTCTGCTGCTCGCGCGTGAGGGCCGACACCCGCCGCACCGCCGGCCACAGGCCCTCGCGCCGGAAGATCATCATCACGACCAGGATGACCCCGAAGATCAGCTCGAGGGAGGTGATCAGCTCGACCCGCTGGAGAAAGGCGCTCCCGACGAGCCGGCCGAGGGCGTGGACGTACTCGGTGAGGTCCTGCAGGATCACCGACTGGAGGAAGGACACGAAGAGGGCGGCCAGCACCACCCCGCGAATCGACCCGAGGCCGCCCAGCACCACCATGACCAGCAGCATCACCGACACCGGGAACGTGAACATGTCCGGGGTGGCGGTGGTGAGCTTGGCCACGTAGAAGGTGCCGCCGAGCCCGCCCACCGCCGCGCCCATCGCGAAGGCGAGCAGCTTGTAGTGGACGTGGTTGACCCCCATCGCCCCCGCGGCCAGCTCGTCCTCGCGGATGGCCATCCAGGCCCGCCCGACCCGCGACTCCTGCAGCCGGATCGAGATCCACACCGCGGCCGCCACCAGCGCCAGCCCGAGGAAGTAGTAGGGGTACGGCGAGAAACCGAAGTCGTAGCCGAACCAGCGCGGGGTCCGGATGCCGCCCAGCCCCTGGGCCCCGTTGGTGAGCCCTTCCCAGTTGCGCGCCACCACCGGCACGATCTCGCCGAAGCCGAGGGTGACGATCGCCAAGTAATCACCGCGCAGACGAAGAGTCGGCGCGCCGAAGAGCATGCCGAAGATCGCGCAGATGATCGCGGCCACCGCCAGCATGGGCCAGAACGCGACGTGGAACTGCACGGTGTCCGGCTGGCCGGGGATCACGAGCCGGCTCACCTGCCCGGCCCACTCGAGCGGCGCCCAGAAGCTCGACCACTCGGGCTTGAGCTGGCCGGAGGCGGCGATCCCGTAGCCGTAGGCCCCGATGGCGAAGAACGCGGCGTACCCCAGGTCGAGCAGGCCCGCGAAGCCGACCACGATGTTGAGGCCGAGGGCCAGCAGGACGTAGGTGAAGGCGTTGGCCGCCGCGTCCACGTTGCCCGCGTTGCCGCTGAGCACCGGGAACAGCAGCCCGAGACCGAGCAGCACCGGAGTGAGGATCTGCCGCCGCCGGGAGATCGGCAGCGCGCGCCAGCGCTCCATCCCCAGGCGCGCGCCGAGCCGCCGCAGCAGCAGCGCGATCATGCCTTCTGCGGCGCGCGCACGCCGAGCAGGCCGCTCGGGCGGAGGACCATCACGAAGATCAGGATCGAGAAGATCATCACGTCGGTCCACTTCACGCCCAGGAGCTGGCCCCCGAGGGACTGGGTGAGCCCGATGCAGAGGCCGCCCAGCACCGCGCCCGGGATGCTCCCGATGCCCCCGAGCACCGCCGAGGTGAAGGCGCGCAGCCCGGTGGTGTAGCCGATGTAGTAGCCGGTGAAGCCGTAGTAGAGGCCGAAGAAGAGGCTCCCCGCCCCGGCCAGCGCCGAGCCCAGGAAGAACGTGAGCACCACCACCCGGTCCACGTCGATGCCCATCATGCGGGCCGCGTCGGCGTCCTGCGCGGTGGCGCGCATCGCCTTGCCGAGCGTGGTCCGCTTGACCAGGTGGGAGAGGATCACCATGAGCACGAGCCCGACCGCGAACAGCACGAGCTGCTTGAAGGTGATCTCGGCGGTGCCGTAGAGCGGCCAGCGCCAGTTCGGCAGGAGCGACGGGAAGCGCTGCGCCTGCGGCCCGAAGGTCAGCAGCATGACGTTGATGAGGACGAAGGCGACCCCGATGGTGGTGATCATCGGCGCGGTCCCGGAGACGTTGCGCAGCGGGCGGAGACAGAGCCGCTCGATCGCCATCCCGAGCAGGCCGGTGATGACCATGGTGACGAGGAAGAGGACGATCAGGGTGGCCACCAGGGTCCAGCCGGTCAGCGCCCGGGACACCGCGGTGACGCCCATGAGGTTCAGGACGGTGAGCCCCACGAAGGTCCCGGTCATGAAGACGCTGAAGTGGGAGAAGTTGATCAGCTCGATGATGCCGTAGACCATGGTGAAGCCGAGCGCGAGCAGGGCGTACATCATGCCGAGCGCGAGCCCGTTGACCACCTGCTGCAGGACGACGTCCATCATGTCGGGCGAGAGGCGCCCCGGGCCGGCGCGAGGGCGCCGGGCCCGGGGCTCTCTCCCGCGGGCTTCCGCCTACTTCTCGGGCGCCACGCCGACGTACTTGATCTCGCCGTCCCGCCACTGGTAGATCGAGACGGTCCGGGTCAGGATGTCGCCGTTGGCGTCGAAGGCGATCGGCCCCTGCATCGAGGACATCTTGGTGGCCTGGATCGCGTCCCGCAGGCTGCTGCGGGTGACCGGCTTGTTGCCGGAGGCGGCGCGCCCGACCGCGTCCGCGATGACCAGCACCGCGTTGTAGGACGTGATCGCGTAGTTGGTGGGCTCGCGCTTCATCTCGTTCTTGAACTTGGTCACCCACGCCTCGAGCTTCTGGGAGGTCACCAGCTCCGGGGAGGCCTGCGAGCAGAACCAGCCCTCGACCGACTCCTTGCCCGACTGCTTCGGCCACGAGAGGTCGTAGACCCCGTCCGAGCCCGCCTTGATCACGCGGGGCATCACCTCGAAGCCCTGGGTGGCGAGCTTGGCCGCGGCCTGCATGACCCCGCCGTAGTAGAGCGCGTCCGGGTTCAGGCCCTTGATCTTGGTGAGGATGGTCTTGTAGTCGGCTTCCTTGGGATCGAGACGGTCGCGGCCGAGGATCTTCACCCCGAGGTCGGTGGCCCGCTTCTGGAAGCTGTCCGCGATGCCCACCCCGAAGGCCCCGCCGTCGTCGAGGACGAAGACGGTCTTCACCTTCTGGGCGTGGAAGAGGTAGTTGGCCATGTTCGGGCCCTGGTAGGCGTCGGTGGTCACGGTGCGGAAGTACACCGCCTTGCCCTTGGGCCGGTACTGGGACTGGAACTTGGGATCGGTGATGTCGGGGTTGGTGGAGCTGGGGGTGATCGTGGCCATGTCGGCCTCGGACAGGATCGGCGAGATCGCCTTGCCCTCCCCGCTCATGTTGGGCCCGACCGCGGCGAGCACGAGGGCGTCCGCGATGAACTTCTTGTAGTTGGTGGCCGCCTGGGCCGGATCGTACTGGCCCGCCGCGGGGGTGGCGCTGTCGAAGACCAGCGCCTCGAGCTTGTAGCCCGCCGCGCCGCCCTTGGCGTTGATCTCGGCGATCGCCATCTGGGCGCCCTTCAGGATCGCGTCCGCGCCGTCGGCGTCCGCCCCGGTCAGCGGCAGCGAGAGGCCGATCTTCACGACCTTGCCCTGCGCGGTCAGGCCGGCGGGCAGGCCGGCGAGCATGGTCACCAGGGCGATGAGGGCGATTGCCGTCACGAGCACACGTCGAGTCATGGTGTCTCCTCCCGAGCGATGGGTGTAGGGCCTGTTTACATCGCCTTCCAGTCGCCGGCCTGCTCGAAGGCATGCGCCGCGCGGTAGATCGTCGGCTCGTCCCAGTGCTTGCCCGCCAGCATCACGCTGACCGGCAGCCCGTCGGCCATGCCGCACGGGATCGCCATCGCCGGATGGTGGCTGATGTCGAAGGGCGCGGTGTTGGTGATCATGTTGAGCGCGCCCCCGACGTACTCCTCCCGCGACGCCCCCGGCCCCGGCATCGGCTGGGCCTTCATCGGCGTGGTCGGCATCAGCAGGAGGTCGCAGTCGGCCAGCGCCGCGTCGTAGGCGGCGGTGAGGCGCCGGGTGATGTTCATCGCCTTGCCGTAGTAGCGGCTGCCGTGCTGCTCGTTGATGTAGGTGCCGAGCATCGTGAAGAGCTTGGTGGTCTCGGACATCTCGTTGGCCCGCTGGCGCCAGCCACGCTGGTGGTCCATCAGGCTGGTCACGTAGAGATCCTGCCGGCTGACCCCGTAGCCGTCGCCCCACATCATGGTCTGGGTGAGCCCCTCGACCCCGATCGGCAGCCACAAGGCGCCCGCGAGCAGATGCTCCGGGATCGAGATATCGGTGACGGTGGCCCCGAGGCGCTTGAAGAGATCGGCCGCCTGACGGACCTTGGCGTCGACCACCGCCTCCGACTGCGGATGCCCGAAGCCCTCCTTCACCACCCCGATGCGGAGCCCGCTCGCCCCGCCGCCCAGAAGCTGGGTGTAGGGATGGACCTTCGGCGCGAACTGCCGCGGGTCGTAGCCGTCCGGTCCCGCGATCGCCTCGAGGAGCAGGGCGTTGTCTGCCACGGTGGCGGTCATCGGGCCGGTGTGGTCGACGTAGATCTCGATCGGCATGATGCCGGTGTAGGGCACGAGCCCGTGGGTCGCCTTCATCCCGTAGATGCCGCAGAACGAGGCGGGCATGCGGATCGAGCCGCCCTGGTCGCCGCCGATCGCCATGTCGGCCTCGCCCAGCGCCACCAGCACCGCGCTGCCCGACGAGGAGCCGCCCGCGGAGTAGCCCATCTTGTGAGGGTTGTGCACCGGGCCGGTCGCGTTGGTGTGGCTGCCGCCGGAGAGGCAGTAGTACTCGCAGTGGGCCTTGCCGAGGATGGTGCCGCCCGCGTCCAGGATGCGGGTCACCACGGTGGCGTCGATCTCCGGGGTGTAGCCCTCGAGGGTCGAGGCCCCGTTCATCATCGGCACCCCGGCCACCATCACGTTGTCCTTGATCGACGACGCGCTTGCCCTTGAGCTTGCCCTGGGGCGCGCCCTCGATCTTCGACTTGTAGTACCAGGCGTTGTGCTTGTTCTCCTCCGGCCCGGGCCGGTAGCCCGGGGTGCGGGGGTACTTCACCGGCGGCAGGTTGTCCGGGAGCTGGTCGACCACGTTGTAGCCGTCGATGCTCGGCTTCATCAGGCCGAGGAACGACGCGACGTCGGCGTCGGTGAGCGAGAGGTTCATCTTCTCGGCGATGCGCTTGAGCTGGTCCGGGGTGGGCAGCGAGACGGGCATGGTGGTGTCCTCCTTGGCGCTAGACGAGCTGGCCGGCGGCGCGGGACGCCCCGGGCGCGGCCGGCGCCGCGGTGAGCCCGGAGTAGAGGTGACAGGCGGTGAAGTGGCCGGGGCGCACCTCGCGCAGCTCCGGCTCGACGTCTCGGCAGACGTCCCCGATGTAGGCCTGGCACCGGGTGTGGAAGCGGCACCCGGTGGGCGGATTGAGCGGGCTCGGGATCTCCCCTCTCAGGATGATCTGCTCCCGCTCGCGCTCCACGTCGGGGTCCGGGGTGGGGATCGCGGAGACCAGGGCCTTGCTGTAGGGGTGGAGCGTCTCGCGGTAGAGATCGGCGGTGCTGGCCACCTCCACGATCTTGCCGAGGTACATCACCACCACCCGATCGCTCAGGTACTCCACCACGCTCAGGTTGTGGGTCACGATCAGGATGGTGAGGTTGAACTCGCGGCGGACGTCCTTCAGCAGATTCAGGATCTGCGCCTGGGCCGAGACGTCGAGGGAGGAGACCGGCTCGTCGCAGAAGATGAACTTGGGGTTCAGCGCCAGGGCGGCCGCGATGCCCACCCGCTGGCGCTCGCCCCCGCTGAACTCGTGCGGGTACCAGCTCGCCTGGTAGCGCGAGAGGCCGACCAGCTCCAGCAGCTCGCGGATGCGGGCGTCGCGGGCGGCCCCGGGGTACGCGTTCTGGATCCGCATCGGGTAGCCGATGATCGAGCCCACCGTCATCCGCGGGTTCAGCGACGAGTACGGATCCTGGAAGACCATCTGCACGTGGCGGCGGTAGGCGCGCTCCTCGTCGAACGGGATGCCCCCGATCGACTTGCCCTCGAAGCGGATCTCCCCCGAGGTCGGGTCGATCAGCTTCATGATCATCCGCCCGGTGGTGGTCTTGCCGCAGCCGGACTCGCCCACCAGCCCGACCGTCTCGCCGCGCCGGATGTCGAAGCTGATGCCGTCGACCGCGCGCACCGCGGCGGGCGGGCCGCTCGCCCAGAGCCCCCGGCGCACCGGGAAGTGCTTCACCAGATCCTTCACCTCCAGCAGAATGGGGACCTCCAGCAGCTTGGGCGCCTCGGGCGGCGCGGCGATCGTCATCTCACTCCTCCGGGAACAGGCAGCGAACCGCGTGCCCGTCGCCGGTCTCGACGAGCGGCACGTCGCCCGCCTCGCACTCCGGGCGCGCCCGGTGGCAGCGCGGCGCGAAGGGACATCCGGCGGGCAGGTTCGCGGGATCGGGCGGGCGCCCCTCGATCGGCATGAGCCGCTGGTCGGGGCGCCCGAGCTTGGGCAGCGCGTCGATGAGCCGGCGCGTGTAGGGATGACGCGGGTGCTTCAGCACGTCGTACACCCGGCCCTGCTCCATGACCTCGCCCGCGTACATGATCACCACCCGGTCGCAGAGCTTGGCCACCACCCCGAGGTCGTGGGTGATCCACAGCACCCCCATGCCGAGCCGGTCGCGGAGCTGCTTCACCAGGTCGAGGATCTGGATCTGGATGGTCACGTCGAGCGCGGTGGTCGGGTTGTCCGCGATCAGCAGCGCCGGGTCGCAGGAGAGCGCGATCGCGATCATCACCCGCTGCTGCATGCCGCCCGACAGCTCGTGGGCGTAGTTGTCGAGCCGCCGCTCCGGGTCCGGGATGCCCACCAGCCGCAGCAGATCCCCCGCCTTGGCCCGGGCCGCGCGCTTGGACAGGCCCTTGTGGAGGATCAGGGCCTCCCCGATCAGGCTGCCGACCGTGTAGGCCGGGTCCAGGGAGTTCAGCGGGTCCTCGAACACCATCGAGACGGTCTGGCCCCGTAGATCCCGCATCTGCCGGTCGCTCTTGGTGAGCAGATCCTCGCCGGAGAAGAGGATCCGGCCGCGCTCGATCCGCCCCGGGCTCGGGACGAGTCGCAGGATGGAGAGACAGGCCACGCTCTTGCCCGCCCCCGACTCCCCCGCGATCCCGACGATCTCCCCGCGCTTGATCGCGAACGAGACCCCGTTCACCGCCCGCACCGTCTTGTTCTTGAGGTGGAAGTGGGTGTGGAGGTCGTCGACCTCGAGGAGCGCCTCGCTCATCGCGGGGCTCACTTGCGGAGCTTCGGGTCGAGCGCGTCCCGCAGGCCGTCCCCGACGATGTTGAAGGACATGGCGACCAGGATCAGCATGATCCCGGGCACCGCCGAGACGTGGGGCGCCACCGAGAGGAAGTTGCGCCCGTCCGAGCACATGATGCCCCAGTCCGGCCGGGGCGGGGTGATGCCGAGCCCGAGGAAGGAGAGCCCGGCCCCGAGCACGATCAGGATGCCCACCAGGGTGCTGCCGTAGACGATCACCGGGGAGAGCGTGTTGGGCAGGATGTGGTGGAAGAGGATCTGGCTCGGCCGCGCCCCCGACACCCGCGCCTGGTCCACGAACAGCTCGCTCTTCACGGTGACGGTGGCCATGTAGGCGACCCGCGAGATGTACGGGATCAGCACGATGGTGAGCGAGAGCATCACGTTGAGCATGCCGGGGCCCAGCACCCCCGCGATCGCCACCGCCAGCAGCACCGCCGGGAAGGCGAAGAACACGTCGAGGGTGCGCATGATCACCATGTCGACCTTGCCCCCGAAGAACCCCGCCACCAGGCCCAGCAGCACGCTGATGAGGCTCGCCACCGTCACCGGCAGCAGCGCGATGATGATGGAGACCTGGCCGCCCCAGATGAGCCGGCTCAGGATGTCGCGCCCCTGCCCGTCCAGGCCCAGCAGGTGCCCCGGCGTGCCGATGGGGGCCAGGCGCAGGGCGTTGTCGCCCACCGTCGGGTCGTAGGGGCTCAGCACCGGGGCCAGCGCCGAGATCAGGCACACGAGCCCGATCAGCGCCGCGGCGCCCACCGCCAGGCGGTCCCGGCTGAAGGCCTCCCAGAAGATCCGCCACTCCGACGGCCGGCGGAACATCTGGGCCTCGGCCGCGTCGAGCGGCAGCGCCCGCCCATCGACCGGCTCGTCCTTCAGGGGCAGATTCACGACGCTCATCGCGCGCCTCCTCAGGCCCGACGGATTCGGGGATCGAGGGCCGCGACGACGACGTCGGTCCCGAGATTGACCAGCACGAACACGAAGGTGGTCACCAGCACCGCGGCCTGCACCACCGGCAGGTCCCGGGCCACGATCGAGCTGTAGATCTGCAGCCCGATGCCCGGCCACGAGAAGACCACCTCGGTGAACAGCGCCCCGCCCATCAGGTAGCCGACCTGGAGGCCCACGATGTTGATGATCGGCGGCAGCGCGTTCTTCATCCCGTGGCGCAGGATGATGTCGCGCTCGGACAGCCCCTTGGCCCGCAGCGCGGTGATGTAGTGCTTGCGGATGACGTCCAGAAACGACGAGCGGACCAGCCGCGCGATGATCGCGGCCGACACCGAGGCGGTGGTGATCGCGGGCAGCACCATGTGGTGGATCAGGTCGCCGAAGGTCTTCTGCGAGGCCCGCATCGAGTACATCCCGGTGGCCGGGAACCAGCCGAGATAGAGGGCCAGCACCACCATGAGGATGAGGCCCAGCCAGAACGCGGGGGTGTTGGCGACGATGAGGGTCAGGGACATGCTGATGCGGTCGAACCACGAGTACTGGCGGGTCCCGGAGACGATGCCCACCCCGAGGCCGATCACGATGCAGATCACCAGGCTGCCCGCGGTGAGCAGCACCGTGTTCCAGAACTTCGGCCACACCAGCTGGGCCACCGGCACGTTGACCGCGATCGAGGTGCCGAAGTCGCCCTGGAGGACCTTCCACAGCCAGCGCACGTACTGCACGTAGAACGGCTGGTCGAGCCCGAGCGACTTCCGGACCATCTCGATCTTCTCGGTGGTGGCCGCGGGGCCCAGGATCGCCTCCGCGGGATCGCCCGGGATCAGCTTCATCATCAGGAACACCACGACCGACACCCCGAAGAGGACGGGCACGATCGTCGCGACGCGGTAGACGAGGAACTTGAGCATGGCGAGAGGTCAGCCCGGGAGGCCTGCGCCTCCCGGGCCGACGCGAGGGCTCACGCGAGCCAGACCGTGGTCATGTCGTACCACTCCTCCGGCGCGTGGACGAAGCCCCTCACCTTGGGGCTCAGCATCAGCGGCGCGAGGTCGTTGATGATGGGCACCGCGGGGGCGTCTTCCTTGATCTTCTGGTTGATCTTCCGGTAGAGAGCCGGCGCGCTTGGTCTCGTCCATCTCGCCGCGCGCCGCGTTCAGCATCGCGTCGGCGCCCGAGTAGTAGCCGCCGTTCTGGCCCGCCCCGCCCGCGGGGGCGATGTGCGAGGAGTTGGTGACGATGTCGAGCCAGTAGTCGCTCGTCATCCCCCAGCTCATCTGCTGGCCGCCGACCTTGTTGGAGGCGTCGTCCATGCCCTTGATCCAGTAGCCGATGTAGGTGATCCACTCGTAGGTGCGCAGCTTCATCCGGATGCCGATCTTGGCGAGGTCGCGCTGGATCCACTCCGCCATCGGCACCGGGATGAGCTGGCCGCTGCCGTCGACCGACGTCTGCCACACCGTCTCGAAGCCGTTCGGGAAGCCGGCCTCCGCGAGGAGCTTCTTGGCCTGCGCGGGGTCGTAGGGATAGTCCTTGAAGTTCGGATCGTAGGACGGGCAGCACGGCGCCTGCAGCCCGCGCGCGGCGACCGCGGTCCCCTTCAGGAGCTGCTTGGCCATGCCCTCGCGGTCGATGGCCATGTTGATGGCCCGCCGCACGCGCACGTCCTGGTAGTTCTTGTCCTTGAGGTTGAACGCGAAGTACCAGACGTGGGGGGCCGGCCCCTGCTCGAGCTTGAAGCCCTTGGTCTTGAGCTCCGCGATGCCGTCGGGATGCGGCACGTAGATCATGTCGACCTCGCCGGCCTGCAGCGCGGTCATGCGCGCGGCCGGCTCCGGCATCGGCCGGTCGATGATCCGGTCGAGGAACGGCTGCGTCCCCCAGTAGTTGGGGTTGCGCTCGGTGACCACCTTCTCGCCGCGCACGCGCTCCACGAAGCGGAACGGCCCGGTCCCGGTCGGGTGCTCGGCGATGCCCTCGTTGCCGTACTTCTTGAGCGCGGTGGGGCTGATGAACACCGCGGCGCCGCCGCCGCCCTGGACGAGCTGGCGGAGGAAGTCGCCGTAGGGCTCGCGCAGGACGATCTGCACGGTGCCCTCGTCGGGGGTCTTCACCTCCTTGAGGAACTGCCAGATCCACGTGGTGTAGGCGTTGGCCCGCGCGTAGAACTGGGGCGAGTCCTTGGCCGCGCAGCGGTCGATGTTGTACTTCACCGCCGCCGCGTCGAAGTTCGTGCCGTCGTGGAACTTGACCCCCTTGCGGAGCTTGAAGGTGTAGGTCAGCGAGTCCTTGGAGACGTCCCACGAGGTCGCGAGCTTGGGGACGAGCTTCGGGTAGGGCACGTTGGCCTGGGTGAGGTCCTCGTCGATCAGGCCCTCGTGCATCTGCTTGCTGACCCGCCAGGTCACCCAGCCGCCCGCGCTGTGCGGGTCGAGGATGTCGAGCTCGCTCTCCTTGGCGATGACGAGGGTGCCGCCCTTCTTGGGGGTCCCCTGCGCGTGCGCCGGACGGGCGAGCCCGAGCGAGCCGAGGAGGTGCGCGGCGGCGGCGCTGGCCCCGATCAGGGCGCTGCGGCGAAGCAGCTCACGCCGGGTGAGCCGTCCCTCGACGAAGGCCGCTTCGAGGGTCTCGAACGTGGTGCGCTCTTCTTCCATGACACCCTCCTCCGCCCGGCGCCCGCTGAGCGAGCCCGGGTTGCGAGTGAACTGGGCACCGCATCGTTGCGAGCACACCGCGCTGAAGAGAGAACACAGCGTCTAGCGTCGTTGGTGGGCCGATGAGTACACCCGCCCCGGAGGACTTGTCAAGGGGCGGGCGGCGGCCCCCGGGGCCAGGCGGGTGCGGATGCTGACCTCGGAGGTCAGGGTGCGGTGCACCGGGCAGCGGTCGGCGATCTCGAGCAATCGGGCGCGCTGCTCGTCGTCGAGTGGCCCCCCGAGCGCGATCTCGCGGTCGATCCGATCGATGTGGCCGTCCTTCGTCTCGCACTCGGCGCAATCCGTCGCGTGGATGCGCGAGTGCTGGAGCCTCACGGTGATGGTCTCGAGCGGCCAGCGCTTGCGCCGCGCGTACATGGTGAGCGTCATCGACGTGCAGGTGCCGAGCGCGGCCAGCAGGAAGTCGTAGGGCGACGGGCCCGCGTCGTGACCGCCCTGCCCCTCCGGCTCGTCGCCCACCAGGCGATGCCGGCCCACGATCACCTCTTGCTCCAGGCTCCCGATGCCGCCCCGCACCGTCACGCCGGCCATGTCGCGATCCTCCCGCTCCCGTATAGCGCGATCCGGGACCCTGTCAAGCTAGGATGTGGCCATGGACAGCTACCTCATGCTCTTCGCCTTCGTGCTCGCCGAGCAGATCGGCCTGCCGATCCCCGCGGTCCCCCTGCTGCTGGGGGTCGGGGCCTTCGCGGGCACCGGCCGCATGAGCGCGCTCGCGGGCCTCGCCACCGCGCTGGCCGCCTCCCTGCCCCCCGACGTCGTCTGGTACGAGCTCGGGCGCGCACGGGGCAAGCGGGTCCTCGACGTCATCTGTCGGCTCTCTCTCGAGCCGGACTCGTGCGTCCGCCGCACCGAGAACCTGTTCATGACCCGCGGCCGCTGGGCCCTGCTCGTCGCCAAGTTCCTGCCCGGGCTCAGCACCATCGCGCCGCCGCTGGCCGGCATCGTCGGCCTCAGCCGGGCGTCGTTCCTCGTGCTCGACATCATGGGCGCCCTCCTCTGGGCCGGGACGTGGATCACCCTGGGCTACCTCTCGAGCGACGCGCTGGCCCCGCTGCTCGATCTGGGGGCGCGCGTGGGCCACTGGGGGCTCGCGGCCGGCGCGGTGGCCCTCGCCGGCTACGTCGTGGTCAAGTTCGTCCGCCGCCGGCGCTTCCTGCGCAGCCTGCGGGTGGCCCGGATCGAGCCGGCGGAGCTCAAGCGCCGCCTCGACGCGGCCGACCCCGACCTGATCGTGATCGACACCCGCTCGACCCTCGACGTGGGCGCGGCCCCCCACAAGATCCCCGGCGCCCTCTGGATCCCCGCCGAGGTCATCGAGAGCCGCCGCGCCGAGATTCCCCTCGATCGGAAGGTCGTCCTCTACTGCTCCTGACCCAACGAGGCCACGAGCGCCCGGGTGGCGCTCCAGCTCAAGCGGAGCGGGGTCCGCTGGGTCTACCCGCTGCACGGCGGGCTCACGGCGTGGATCGACGCCGGCTTCCCGCTCGAGGCGCTGCCCGCCCTCATCGTGGACCGCGCACCCTAGTCCGGACCCCCGCGGTTGCCGCATCCGATCGCCGAGGCTATGATCTCGGCGGATGATCACGACGCGGACGGCGCGGAAGCTCATCGGGCTGGGGCTGGCGCTCCTGTCTGGAGTGCTCTCCCCCGCCGCGGCCGCCGCCGACATCCTGCTGCCGCCCGGCTTCACCGCGCGCGTCTACGTGACCGGCGAGGGCTTCGGCGGCGACAGCGGGCCGCGCGGCCGCGGCATCCCGTCGACCTCCACCCTCGCGGTGGACCCGACCGGCGCCCTCTACCTCGCGCGCACCGGCCGGCGCTACAGCGGCGGCGAGTTCGACTACCTCACCTCGCTCTATCGCATCCCGCCGGGCGGGGCGCGCCTGACGCCCGCGACCGAGGCCCGCTTCCTCCACGGCCCGCCGCTGGTCAACGCCCAGGTCAGCGCCGGCCGCGCGGGCCGCGACCTCTTCGTCACCACCTTCGACCGCGATCGGCGGGTGGGGGTGCTCTACCGCGTAGCGGACGGACGGATCAGCTTCCTCGCCGGGGGCACCCCGCCCGAGCCCGCGCGGGCGCCGCTGATGGTCCAGCCGGAGGGCGCGGCGGCGAGCGCGGCCGGCGAGATCTACGTCGCGGACCGCGACCGCGGCGTCGTGCTGCGCCTCGACGGCGACGGGCGGATGCTCGACAACGTGCGGGTGGCGCGGCCCCGCGCGCTCGCGGTGGACGAATCGGATCACCTCTGGGTCGGCAGCGACGGCGCCGCGGAGGCGCCGTGGCAGGCAGGCCCCGGCGCGATCTGGCGGGTGAGCCCTCGCGGCGAGCCCCGCCTCGTCCTCGAGGGCCCGATGGCGCAGGCCCTCGCGGCCGGCCCGGCCGGGCTGCTCTTCGTGGCCGACCGGCAGGGCACCGAGATCTTCGCCCTCACCGCGGACGGGGGGCGCACCAGCCTGGCGCGCTTCACCGACGGCGACGCGCCGCGAGGCCTGGCCTTCGTGCCCGCCACCGCGGAGACGCGCGCGGCCGGCCTGGCCGGCGACCTGCTGGTCGCGGTCGTCCGCTCGGGCGCCTTCCAGCTCAACGAGATCGTGCGCATCGCGGGCCCCTTCGCCGATCTCACCGCCCGCCCGGCCACCCCGCCCACCCGCTAGCCCCCGCCCAGACCGGCTGTCGAGAGAGGTCCAGCTGCGAGGCGGCGCCCGAAGGCTGCCCGCGAGGCGTACTCTCTGTACGTCGAGCGGGCAGCCGAGGGCGCCAACGAAGCAGATGGGCCTCTATCGGCAGCCGGCTAGCGGAAGCGAGGCATGACCTCGCGGGCGAACAGCTCGATGCTCCGCCGCGCGCGCGCCTCCTCCATCACCCCGAAGTTGATCTGGAAGCTCGCGTGCACGTCGCCGAAGGTGTCGCGCACGTACGCGATCTGCCGGGCCGCGTCCTCGGGATCGCCGATGATCGCGCGCGTCTCGTCGAGCACCCGCTCGTAGGTGATCTCCGCCAGCATCTGCTCGAGCCCGGAGTAGGCCTTGTACTGCCCCGACTGCCGTCCCGTCCACGCGCGCGCGGAGGCGCGGAAGTTGAGGAGGTACTGCTCCATGTAGGCGCGGCCTTCCTCCCGCGCCTCGCGCGCGGTCGGCGCCACGTAGAGATGGAGCACCATCATCACCTCGCCGGGCCCGCGCGCCGCCTCGTGCCCGTGCTCCCGGTACGCCCGGCGGTAGAGCTGGAGCTTCTCGGCCAGCTCGTGATGCTCGCCCAGGTACGGCACGACCATCATGTGGTAGCCCTGCTCGCCGGCCCACACGAACGACTCCGGGCTCACCACCGCCGCCACCCAGATCGGCGGATGCGGACGCTGGGTCGGACGCGGCAGCACCGTGACGTCGCGGAAGCGGTGGAAGCGGCCCTCGAACGTCACGCGCTCCTCGGTCCACAGCCGCCGCAGGGCCTGGATTCCCTCCTCGAAGCGCGGCCGGCTCTCCTCCATGGAGACGCCGAAGCCGTCGAACTCGTAGGGCATGAAGGCCCGCGCCACCCCCACGTCGAGCCGGCCCCCGCAGAGCGCGTCGAGCATCGCGAGCTGCCCGGCCAGCTTCAGAGGATGGTTGAACGCGGGCAGGACCGCGCCGGTGACCATCCGCATGCGCGGCGCCCGCTGGGCGCACGCGGCCAGGAACACGGACGGGTCGGGGCTGTAGCCGCCGTAGGACGTGAAGTGGTGCTCGACCATCTTCACGCTGTCGTAGCCGAGGGCGTCCGCCCGCTCGGCCAGGGCCAGCGCCTCCTCGAAGTACTGCCGGGCCGAGATCCGGTCCGGGCCGCCGTCGGGGAAGAAGCCGATGCCGAACTTCACGGCGCCTCCGCCATGACCTGCCGGGCCGCCGCGGTGTCGACCAGGTCCTCGTACGGCCGCCCGCGGCGGATGAACGCGCCGTCCAGGAGGATGCGCTCGAGGTAGTCGTACCCCTCCCGCCGCAGCAGCGGGTCCCGCGCCCAGGTGCCCTGCCCGAGGTACCGGCCGATCGCCCGCTCGAGCAGCGGCAGCTCCGTCTCCGGAAAGGCCGGCGCGACCGCGCGCGCGATGTCACCGGCCCCGTGCGAGGCGAGCCAGCGCTGGGTCCGGTAGGTCGCGCGGGTGAAGCGGGCGATCACGTCGGGCTCGCGGGCGAGGAAGGCGGGCGTCGTCATGTAGGAGGAGAACGGCACCGGCCCGGTCGCCTCGCCCATCGACGCGACCAGGTGCCCGCGCCCCTCGGTCAGGAGCCGCTCGATCACCGGCTGGGGCTGCTCCAGGAAGTCGCCGGTCCCGGCCAGGAACGCGGCCACCGCCTCGGGCCCCGGGCGATGCCGCTCGATCTTCACCTGGGCCGGATCGACGCCGTGGCGACGGAGCACGGTCAGCATGCACTGCCACGGGGTCGGCGCCTCCGCGAAGGACAGCACGGTCTTCCCGACCAGGTCGCTCCAGCGGAAGGCCGGGCGCGGCTCGCGCGCGAGCAGGAAGAACCCGTTGCGGCTGCACACCTCGGCGAAGTGGACCACGATCTGCCCGGTCCGGTCGGCCAGCTCGAAGCTCCGCATGAGCCCGCCCAGGCTGATCTCGATGTCGCCGCCCAGGAGCGCGTCGATCGTCGGCTTGCCGAAGGTGGCCGCGGGCACCGCGGTGACGTCGAGCCCGGCGTCCCGGAAGTGGCCGAGCGCCACGCCGGCGGCCAGAGGGGTGTAGAACGGGGTGTGGAACGGCATCAGGACGGTGAGGCGTCTCACAGCTCCTCCTTCACGAAGCGATCGACCAGGCGCCGCGCCCGCTCCGGCGCGGCCAGGGTGTGGGCGCGCTGGAACGACCGCCCGCTCGATCCGATGTAGAACCGCTCGTACTGCTCGCCCCGGCTGCCGAGCGCGCTGCCCGCCAGATCCCACGCGAGGCGGAAGATGCGGACGCGATCCCGCGCCGCGACGTCGCCCGCCCCGCGCAGGTAGCGCTCGATCAGCGGGCGCAGCTCCGGATCGCGCATCTGGGCCGCCGGCGGCGCGGCGAGCAGGTTGTGCGAGCCGAGCTGGCGGATGATCTCGTTCACCCGCGGAAACCACAGCGGCAGCAGCCCGCGCAGGGCCCGGAACGGCTCGGCGGCCGGGAACCAGATCCCGTTGCCCCAGTCGTGGGCCCCGTCCTCCGCGGCCTGCACCGCCGCGCGGGTCAGCTCCGCGTAGCTCCAGATCTCGCCGAGCATCTCCTTCGCGGCCGGGGTGAGGCCGTTGGTCGCCTCCACCATCCGCGTCGCGACGCCCCAGGCGAACTCGAGCTTGGTCTGGGCCCGGATCGACGTCTGCTGCATGAAGTTGGGCGGCCAGCTCGAGGCGACCACCGTGTTGTAGACCGGCAGGTTGCAGTCGATGAAGAGGCGCTCGCGCGGCACCTCCACGTCGTCGAAGATCACGAAGGCGTCCTGCTCGTCGAAGCGGCTCGAGAGCGGGTGGTCCGGTCCGGCCGGCGCGCTCATGCTGTCGCGGCACAGGAACTTGAGGCCGGGCGTGGCCATCGGGATCGCGAACGACAGCGCGTAGGCGTCCGCCCCGGGCGGCAGCGGCGCGGCGGGGTAGACCGCCAGCTCGTCCGCGAACGGGGCGAGGGTGGCGAGGATCCGCGCGCCCCGCACCACGATCCCCCGCGCGGTGTCGGCCACCTTGTGGACCGCCACGTCGTTGCCGGCCGCGGGGGCGTCTCCCCAGGCCCGATCGACCGTCGGATGAATCAGGGTGTGGGTCAGGCACCAGTCCCGCCGCGCCAGCAGCTTCTGGTAGGCGACCAGGTTGGCCGCGCCCGCCTCGTTGCCGTCGGCCGACCACTCGTCGTGGCGCCCGGCGAAGCCGGCGAAGGTGACGTTCATGTAGTCGGGCGTGCGCCCCATGATCCCGACGCTCCACTCCGCGATCCGCTCGAGGCAGCGGTGACGGCGGGCGAGATCCTCGCGCGAGCGCGGGATCAGGTGGCTCACGTTGATCGGCTCGCCGGTCTCGGGATCGGGCATCAGGCACGCGGCCGCCGCCTCGTGCTGCAGGTCGAAGAGCGAGGCCACGAAGCGCGCGGCGCCCGCGAAGGCGGGGTGCGCGGCCACGTCGGACACCCGCTCGTCGCCCACCCAGATCCGCCGCTCGTCCCTGAGCGCCTGCAGAAATTCCTTGCCCGTGCGTGCCGGCATGGCGGCGCCCATCCTAGCACCGCTGCGTCCGGGCGCGATCGACTTCGTCGGCCCGCGACGGGAATCGCGCGCCCGGGAGCGGGCGCCGCGTGAATCCGCCTAGCGCCCCCGCACCCGCGCGCGCTCGATCCGGATGGCGTCGAGCTCCCGCGTCTCGAGAGGCTCGAGCGTCGCGGTCAGCCAGGCGTCCACACGGTCGTGGCGCGGCCGGAGCTCGGTATGCGCCTTCAGCACCCAGACCATCTCGCGCGAGCGATGGGGCTCGAGCGCACGGCTCAGGCACGCCGCCGCCTCCTCGCGACAGGCCTCCAGCACCTCCCCGACCGAGAGCGTGGGCAGGCTCCCGAGTCGACCGCTCCCGTCGTACCGCCGCAGGAGGTAGCCTGCGACGGGGCTCTCGTCCACGTCGAGCAGCAGCAGATCGCCGGGGCCGGCGCGCTCGGCGAGATAGCGGGAGGCCTCCCGCCACTCCTCCTTCACGCCCCACTGGTAGTAGCAGACGGTGGCCAGGAGGAGCACTGCGGCGACTCCGGCCAGGATCCCGTGGCTCAGCCGGCGCGAGCGCGACACGCAGTCGACACCCGCGCCCAGCAGCAGCACGACCGGGATCACGGTCGGCAGGAGCACTCGCGGGATCAGCACCGGCGCCACGGTCAGGCTCAGGCCGGTGAGCAGCAGGATCGGCAGCGCGTAGCCGGTCACCAGCACGCGGGTGGCGGCCGCGTCCCGCCGGCCGAGCCGCACGATCACCCAGACCGCCGCCACGAGCACCGGCGCAAACCACACCCACCGGCCCAGGACCGCAGGTGCGCTCAGCCCGAATCGCGATCGGAGGATGGCGTACAACGCCGGGATGGGCGCCACCGTGATCAGCTGCAGCGTCGAGAAGAGCGGAGGCTCCGCGCCCGACGGCGGCGGGATCCAGAACCCGCGACTCACCTGACCGGCATCCTGCAGCGCCTCCATCACCCAGGGCAGGAAGAGGACGCCCACCGCAAGATGGGCCGCGAGCCACGGCCGCCACGCCCACCGGCCGTCAAGCCGCGGGGCGAGGAGCGGGAAGAGCGAGGCGAGCGCCGCCACGTACACCGCCGCGATCCCGTGGCTGTACAGGAGCAGCGTGGCGCAGATCACGTAGACCGTCCAGCCGACCCGCCGCGCCCGGCGCACCGCGACCACGAGCCCCCACAGCGCCCCCGCGAAGAGCAGGCCCACCAGCGCGTACATCCGCGTCTCCTGGCTGTACTTGACGTGGAAGTAGGTGACCGCGAGCAGCCCGGCGGCCCACAGGCCCGCCGGCGGGGAGAAGAGCGCCCGACCGATCGCGTAGACCACCGGAACGGTGGCGACGCCGAAGAGCACCGAGAGCGACCGGAGCCAGACGTCGCCGTCCGCGACGCGGCGCCAGACCGAGAGCAGCGCGACGTAGAGCGGCGGGTGCACGTCTCGCGTCCACACCGCCAGGCGACCGGCCTCGGCCAGGTAGGCGCTCGCGCCCTCGTCGTACCAGAAGCCGAGGTGCCCGAGGTGATAGGCGCGCAGGAGGAGCGCGAGCAGGGCGACGAGCGCGATCGGCAGGCGGGCTTGCGTGGGTTCCTCCACTCCAGGGTCCCGGTCGTCGAGCGGTCGGCAGTCTAGCACGCGGCCCGCGGCCCCTGTGAGAGGATGCAACCGTGGACGCGGTGGTGATCGGCGCGGGAATCGGCGGCCTGACCGCGGCCCTCACCCTGGCGCGGGCCGGGCTCCGGGTGCAGGTCTTCGAGCAATCCCCCGCCCTGCGCGAGGTGGGCGCCGGCATCCAGCTCGCGCCGAACGCCACGCGCATCCTCCATCGGCTCGGGCTCGCGGAAGGGCTTGCCCGAGTGGCGGTGCGGCCGGTCTGCTCCGAGGTGAGGCGGTGGGACGACGGGCGGGTGCTCTGGAGCCAGCCCCTGGGCGCGATGATCGAGGAGCGCTTCGGAGCGCCCTACTACCACCTCTACCGTCCCGATCTCCTCGCCGTCCTCGCGGGCGCCCTGCCGCCGGGCGTGCTCCGCCTCGATCACCGCGTGACCGGCCTCGCCGAGCGCGCCGACGGCGTCGCGATCGGCTTCGGCGACGGCTCGAGCGCCCGCGCCGACGTGGTCCTCGGCGCGGACGGCATCCACTCCACCGTGCGGGCGACCCTCTTCGGGCCCGAGTCGCCGCGCTTCTCGGGGAGCACCGCCTACCGCGGCCTCGTGCCGGTGGAGCGCCTCGCCCACCTCGACCTGCCGCGCCAGGGCTACGCCTGGCTCGGCCCGGATCGCCACTTCGTTCACTACTACGTCGCCGGCGCGCGCCTCATGAACTTCGTCGCGGTCTGCCCCGCCGGCGAGTGGCGCCTCGAGTCGTGGTCCGCGCGCGGCCGCGTCGCCGACGCGCTCGCCGAGTTCGCCGGCTTCCATCCCATGGTGCGCGAGATCATCGGAGCCGTCGACGAGACCCACCGGTGGGCGCTCTACGACCGTGAGCCCCTGCCGCGCTGGTCGGTGGGGCGGGTCACGCTCCTGGGCGACGCGGCGCACCCGATGCTGCCGTTCCTAGCCCAGGGCGCCTGCCAGGCCATCGAGGACGCGGCGACCCTGGCCCGCCTGCTGCGTGACGCGGAGCCCTCCGCGGTGCCGGAGCGGCTCGCCCGCTATGAGGCGCTGCGCAGGCCGCGCGCCACCCGGGTGCAGCAGGGCTCGTTCGAGAACGCGACGGCCTATCACTTGCCCGACGGGCCCGCCCAGGAGGCGCGGGACGCGCGCTACGTGGCCCTCGCGCGCGAGGCGCCCTACGCGGCGCGCGGCTGGCTCTTCGACCACGACGCGGAGGCGGAGATCGCGTGAGCGGCAGGTCTCGGGCTCTCGTCGCCGCCCTCGTCGCGGCGCTCTCGCTGGCCGCGTGCGACGGCCGTCCCCTCGCGGTCCCGGGCCCCGGCGCGCTCGCGCGCAACCCGACCGTGCTGGAGAACGAGAAGGAAGGCTCCGCGGACTGGGAGATCACCGCGCCGGCCGAGGCCGGGGAGATCGAGGGCTACGCGTCGGCCACCAGCGTCGAGCGGGGCCAGACCATCGACCTGTTCGTCAGCACGATCGATCCGGGCTACCGGATCGACGTCTTCCGCATGGGCTGGTACGGCGGCGCGGGCGCGCGCCTCGTGGCCGGCCCCATCGCCCGTCCGGGCATCCGGCAGCCGGTGCCGCCCCCCGACCCGGTCACCGGGCTCGTGGAGTGTCGCTGGCGCGAGCCGTACCGCCTGCCGACCGCGGACGCGGCCGGCCCGCTGGCCGAGCGGCGTCTACCTGGCGCGGCTCACCGCGAGCCCGTCGGGGCGGCAGGCCTACATCGTGTTCGTGGTGCGCGACGACGAGCGCCGGTCCGCCCTGCTCTTCCAGTCGAGCGTCACCACGTACGCCGCCTACAACAACTGGGGCGGCCGGTCGCTCTACGCCTTCAACAGCGGGGGCCGGCCCGCGCGCAAGGTCTCCTTCGATCGCCCCTACGCGATGAGCCCGTACGGCGTGCGGCTCGACGGGGCGGGCGACTTCCTGCGGCGCTGGGAGTACAACACGCTCCGCTGGCTCGAGCGCGAAGGCTACGACGTGGCCTACCTCACGGACGTCGACACCCACGCGCGCGCCGATCTGCTGCCGCGGCACCGCGTCTTCCTCTCGGTCGGCCACGACGAGTACTGGTCGTGGGCCATGCGCGAGCACGTCGAGGCCGCCCGGGACGGGGGCGTCCACCTCGCGTTCCTGGGCGCCAACGCGTGCTTCTGGCAGATCCGCCTCGAGCCCGGCGCGAGCGGCGCCCCGGACCGCACGGTGGTGGCGTACAAGGATGCGGTCGCCACCGATCCGGTGGCGGCCGACCCGAGCGCGGCGCAGGCCCGCCTGGCCACCGGTCGCTGGCGCGACGCGCCCACCGCGCGGCCGGAGGCGGCCCTGATCGGCATCATGTACGTCGCCGATCCGGTGGACGGCGACGTGGTCGTCGACGAGGCGGATCACTGGGCCTTCGCGGGAACCGGGCTCCGCCGGGGCAGCGTGCTGCCCGGGCTCCTGGGCTACGAGGTGGACGCGGTGGCGGAGGGGAGCCCGCCCGGGCTCCGCCGGCTGGCGCACTCTCCCTTCACCCGGCCGTCCGGCGAGACGCAGCTACGCCGACATGACCATCCACGAGTCGGCCGCCGGCGCGCTCGTGTTCGCCACCGGCTCGATGCACTGGAACTGGGGGCTCGACGGCTACAACGCGCCCGCGGTGGCACGCCGACCGCGTGAGCGCGGCGGCGCAGCGGATCACGCGCAACGTGCTGGACCGGATGCTGGAGGGGAGCACACAAACAGTAGCGGGGCCGAGGGAGCAACCGCCCCCCGGCCCCGCCCTCTACTTCCGTGAAGCGACCTCAGGCCTTCAGCTGATCGCGGATCGGCAGGCGCCGGATCCGCTTCCCGGTCGCCGCGAAGATGGCGTTGCAGAGGGCCGGCGGCACCGGCGGCACGCCGGGCTCACCCACCCCGCCCATCGGCTGGGCGTAGTCGCCGGGCAGGACGTGCACCCGGATCTCGCGCGGGGCCCCCGACATGCGGGTGACCTCGTAGGTATCGAAGTTCTGCTGCTCGGCCCGCCCGCCCTTGAAGCTCATCTCGCCCAGGGTGGCGATGCCCAGGCCCATGATCGCGGCGCCCTGCATCTGCGCCCGCACCCGATCCGGGTTGACGGTCGCGCCGCAGTCCACCGCGATGTCGATGCGTGGCACGCTCACCACGCCCTGATCGTCCACCGCCACCTCGACCACCGAGGCGACGTAGCTCACGAAGCTGTAGTGGGCGGCGATGCCGAGCCCGCGCCCCTTGGGCAGCTTGCGCCCCCAGCCCGCCTCGCGCGCGGCGGTCTCCACCACGCGCCGCAGCCGGCCGGTGTCCACCGGGTACCGCTCGGGGGACTCGCCGTGGTTCCAGGTATCGCCCAGCGTCTCCGGGCTGACCCGGCGGGCCGGCCCGATGACTTCCAGGAGATAGTCCTTCTGATCGCGCCCCGCCGCCGCGGCCAGCTCGGCGACGAAGGACTGCACCGCGAACGCGTGCGGGATGTTCGACACCGAGCGGAACCAGCCGATGCGGGTGTGCGCCTCCGCCTCCGGGTTCTCGATGCGCACGTTGGGGATCGCGAACGGCACGTTGATGACGCCCATGCCCAGCTCGAGCGCCGCCTCGTTCTTGGCGCCCGCCACGAACGTGGAGAAGATCGTCGGCGCGACGCTCCGATGCATCCACGCCACCGGCTTGCCCTGCGCGTCGAGGCCGGCCTCCAGGTGCTCGACCGACACGGTGTGGAAGTAGGTGTGCATCAGGTCGTCCTCGCGCGTCCACGTCACCTTGACCGGCTTGCCGTCCATCGCCTTCGAGATGACCGCGGCCTCGATGACGTAGTCGGGCTTGGACTTCCGGCCGAACCCGCCGCCCAGCAGGGTCACGTTGACGGTGACGTCCTCGGCCGGGATGCCGAGCCGCTTGGCCACCAGGTCGCGCGCGGCCTGGGGCGACTGCACGCAGGCCCACGCCTCCGCCTTGCCGTTGACGATGCGCACCGTCGCGGCCGGCGGCTCCATCGGCGCGTGCGCCAGGTGGGGGATGTAGTACTCGGCGTCGACTCGCTTCGCCGCCCCGGCCAGGGCGGTGTCGACGTTGCCGTTGTCGCGCACCACCTTGCCCGGCTTGCGCGCGGACTCCTCCATCTGGGCCTTGAAGGCCGCCGAGTCGTAGCTCCCGTTCGCCCCGTCGTCCCAGACCACCTTGAGGGCCCGGCGGCCCTGGATGGCGGCCCAGGTGTTCTTCGCCACCACCGCCACCCCGCCCAGCGGGTTGAACTGGGCCGGCGCCGGGCTCGGCTCGATCTCGACCACCTTGAGCACGCCCGGCACCTTGAGGGTCTCGGCCGCGTCGTAGCTCACCATCTTGCCGCCGTAGACCGGCGGCCGCGCCACCACCGCGTAGACCATGTCGGGCAGGCGCGTGTCGATGCCGTACTGCGCCTTGCCGGTCGTGATATTGGGGGCGTCGACCAGCTTCAGGTTGCCCTTGCCGATGTAGCGGAACTTCGACGGATCCTTGAGCCGCACGGTCTCCCGCGCCGGAACGGTCTGGGTCGCCGCCGCCTTGGCGAGCGAGCCGTAGCCGGCCCGCCGACCCGACTTGGCGTGCACGACCTCGTGGTTCTTCGCCTCCACCTCGGAGACCGGCACGCCCCACTTCGCGGCGGCCGCGGCCTCGAGCATGGTCCGAGCCGCCGCGCCACAACGCCGCATGGGCTCGAAGAAATGGCGGGTGCTCCGCGATCCGTCGGTGTCCTGGTTGCCGAAGCGCTTCTCGTCGCCGGTGGCCTGCACCACCCGGACGCGCTTCCAGTCGGCCTCGAGCTCGTCGGCCACGATCATGGGCATGCCCGTCCGGACGCCCTGCCCCATCTCCGAGCGGTGGCAGACGATGGAGACGATGCCGTCGTCCCCGATGGCCACGAACACCAGCGGGTCGTCGCTCCAGCCGTTGGGCATGCCGTCCCGGCCGTACTTCGGCGGATCGGCCGCATTCGCGGCGGAGGAGAAGCCCGCGGCCAGCACGAGGCCGCCCATCGCGGAGACTCCCTGGATGAACTGCCGCCGGCTCACATTGGCGATCACGATCGGACGATCGGTCGCGCCTTCCGTGCCCCGCGGACTCATCGACGCCGCTCCCTGCGCCGCCGCCTGCTTGATGGCCTGGCGTACCCGGACGTAGGTCCCGCAGCGGCAGATGTTGCCGCTCATCGCCTCGTCGATCTCGGCGTCGGTGGGCTTGCGGTTGCGCTTGAGCAATGCGGTGGCGGACATGATCTGGCCCGCCTGGCAGTAGCCGCACTGGGGCACGCCCAGGTCGACCCAGGCCGCCTGCACCGCGCGGCCGACCCGGTCGGCGCCGACGCCCTCGACGGTGGTGACCTTGCCGGTGCCGACCGCGGAGATCGGGGTCTGACAGGCGCGCACCGGCTGGCCGTCCACGTGGACGGTGCAGGCGCCGCAGAGCGCCATGCCACAGCCGAACTTGGTCCCGGTCAGGCCCAGCTCGTCACGGAGTGCCCACAGGAGCGGAGTGTCATCGGGGAGGTCGACGTCGTAGCGCCGGCCATTGACGGTGACTGAAGTCATCGCGATTCTCCTCTCGTCGTTGAAGGAACGACTCGCGTGTGCCTTGCGCCACTGCGCCGAATAACACGACGCCCGGAGCGTGTCAAGGATTGGAGCGCGGGGGCCGCGCCGCTCGGGAGCGAGCGCCGGTCAGGAGGACGTCGGAAGCGGGTGCGGCTCGACCTGGATCGACGGCGGAGGGGCCGGCTGGTCGCGGCGCTGGAGATCGGCGGCCGCGTCCTGGACCAGATCCCCCTTCAACGCCAGCCAGATCTCCGCGCAGGTCTCGTGGAGCCGCAGGGCCTCCCCGTCGGCGAAGCTCAGCTCCACCTCGGCCTGGCCGGCCAGCAGCCGCACGTCACAGCCATCACAGTAAGCACCGCTCCCTTGACCGAGCCACGTCTTCACGGGATCAGCGGAGGGAAGCAACCCGAACTGCAGCTTGGCCTGGATACGATGGGAGGCGGGGTCCATCGAGCGCGACGGTAGCACGGGCGCCGGTGGCAAGCCAGCCTATTCGGGCCACGTCTCCGGCTACGTCATCAACCCGTAGAACTTCCCCGCGTTCTCGCAGACGATCTTGCGCACCGTCGCGGCCGGCAGGTGCCCGAACTGCTCCTCGATGTACTTGGAGGACTCGGGCCACACCCCGTCGCCGTGCGGATAGTCGGAGCCCCACATCAGGGTGTCCTCGCCGATCTCGTGGATCATCTGGGTGCCGATGCGATCGAACTGGAAGGTGGCCTTGCACTGACGCCGCCAGTAGTCGCTCGGCCGCATGCTGAGCCCCAGGTCGCGGAACCGGTCCTCCCACTCGAAGTCCATCCGGTCGAGCGCGTAGGGCAGCCAGCCGATGCCGCTCTCGCCGAACGAGATGCGCAGGCTCGGGTAGCGCTCGAGCACCGCGGCCCCGATGACCGCGGCGAGGATGTTGACGAGGTTCATCTGGAAGCCCGAGACGCTCGTGAACATCGCGGCGCGCTTGGTGAGCCCGGTCGCCTTCTCGCGCACGCCGGGCGGCATGGTCGGGAAGGTGTGGAAGTGCAGCGGCAGCGAGACCTCGCTCACCGCCTGCCAGAGCGGCTCCCACACCGGATGCCACATCGGCTCCATGTCCCACGAGCACGACAGCTCGAGGCCGCGCAGGCCCATCTTCGCCACCCGGTGGATCTCCCGCACCGCGGCCGGGATGTCGCCGTAGGGCAGGCACGCGAGGCCCACGTGCCGCTCCGGGTAGTGGCGGCAGAAGTCGACGAGCCAGTCGTTGTAGATGCGGAACATCTCGGCGGCCGCCTCGTGATCGCCGAGCCGCGTGGCCGCGCCCAGGATGCCGAAGATCACCTCGGCCTGCACCCCGTCGCGCTCCATGTCGGCCACGCGGAGATGCGGATCGGTCGGCCGCCGGATCCCTTTTCGCCCATCGTCATAGAGACCGGTCGACGCCATGACGTCCGCGCGGTAGTGGACGCCCGGGACGTACTTCTGCCCCGAGGGCCCGACCCCGCCCGCGAGGCCGAAGGCGGCGCCGTTGCGCGACGTCCACCGCGGGCCGTCGGGCCCGTCGGTGACGTAGGGCATGCGGTCGCGCAGGGCCGCGGTGGCGTTGGCCGTGAACAGGTCGGGCGGCATCCACGGCATGTCGATGTGGCAGTCGGCCGAGATTCGCGTGTATTCCATTGGGCGCCTCCTCCGGCGCGGCCATGATAATCCCTTCCGCCCCGGCAGTGCTATGGTAAGCCTCTCCCAAGGAGGTGTGAGCCATGAAGACGGTCGTCGCGCTGCCCGGTGAAGGGATCGGCCCCGAGGTCGTGGACGCCACCTGCGACCTGCTGATGGGCACCGGCCTGCCGCTCAAGATCCTCACCCCGCCGCAGGGCTCGCCCCTGCCGGAGGAGACCAAGCGCGCGGCCCGCGAGGCCGACGGCGTGCTCTTCGGGGCCGCCGGCCCGTCCACCTCGCCGGTGGTCTCCTGGCTGCGCTGGGAGATGGCGGCCTGGGCCGGGGTGCGGCCCATCCGGTACTTTCCCGGGATGCGCTCCCCGCTCGCCGATCCCGACGGCATCGACTACGTGCTCCTGCGAGAGAACAGCGAGGGCCTCTACCCCGGGCGCGAGGGCGACCTCGCCGACCTGGTGCGCCTGATGCCGGACCTCCACGACCGCACCGGCCGCACCGTGAAGGACTTCGGCACCGACGGCCGCTTCGCGGTCAAGATCGTCACCCCCCGCGGGGCCGAGCGCATCGCGCGGTTCGCGTGCGACCTGGCCCGCCGGCGGCAGGCGCGCGGCAAGCCGGGCAAGATCACGTGCGTGACCAAGTCGAACGTGCTCCCCCGCACCGACGGCCTCTACGACGAGATCGTCGGCCGCGTCGTGCGCGAGGCGGGCCTCACCTTCGAGCACTTCCACGTCGACGATGCGGCCCGCCGCCTGGTGCGCTTCCCCAAGGCGATGGACGTCGTGCTCTGCATGAACCTCTACGGCGACATCCTGTCCGACCTGGGCGCGGAGACCGCGGGCGGGCTAGGCCTGGCCCCCTCCGGCAACTTCGGGGACGGCTGGGCCTACTTCGAGTCGGTGCACGGCTCGGCGCCCGACATCGCGGGCAAGGGCGTCGCCAACCCGACCGCCACCATCCTCTCCGCCGCCCTCATGCTCGAGCACATGGGCCTGATCGCGGAGGCCCAGCGCCTCGAGGCCGCGGTCGGCCGCGTCTACCGCGACGGCAAGGTGCTGACCCCGGATCAGGGCGGCAGCGCCCGCACGCGCGACATGGCGCAGGCGGTGCTGGCCGCCTACCGCTAGCGAGCCGCCGCCGATGAGCGACTGGGACGTCATCGTGGTGGGGGCGGGCAACGCGGCGCTGGCCGCGGCGGTCTCGGCCCGCGAGCAGGGCGCGGGACGCGTGCTCGCGCTGGAGAAGGCGCCGCGCGCGCTACGCGGCGGCAACACCCACTACAGCGGCGGGCTGCTGCGCATCGCGTTCGACCGCCCCGACGACCTGCGCCCGCTGGTGCCGGACGCGGAGCGAGAGGTCCCCGGCTTCTACGCGGGCGTCGAGCCGTACCCGCATCGCCTCTTCATGGCCGACCTGCTGCGCGTGACCGACGGGCGCACCGATCCCGAGCTGGCCGAGCTCTTGATCGGCCGCTCCCACGACACCGCCTGCTGGATGGCCCGGCAGGGCATCGAGATGGAGCCGGCGGTCTCGCTCTCCGCGGTGAAGGTGGGCGATACCTACAAGTGGTCGCCGGGCGCGGTGATCCGCGCGCGGCACGAGGGCGTCGGGCTCTCCGCGATGTGGTTCAAGATCGCGGAGCGCCAGGGCGTCGAGGTGCGCTACGACACCGCGGCGGAGCGGCTGCTGCAGGACCGGAGCGGGCGCGTCACCGGCGTCGCCGCCCGCGGCCCCAACGGGCTCGAGGAGCTGTCCGCGCGCGCGGTGGTGCTGGGCTGCGGCGGCTTCGAGGCCAACCCGGAGTGGCGGGCGCGCTACCTCGGGCGGCCGTGGGATCACGCCAAGGTGCGCGGCACGCGCTACAACACCGGGGACGGCCTGCGCATGGCGATGGAGGTGGGCGCCCTGCCCCACGGCCAGTGGACCGGCTGCCACTCCACGCCCATCGACGCCAACGCGCCCCCGCACGGCGACCGCAAGCTCACCGACAAGACCAACCGCCTCTCGTACCCCTACGGGGTGCTGGTCAACACGCGCGGCCTGCGCTTCTTCGACGAGGGCGAGGACTTCCAGTTCTACACCTACGCCAAGCTCGGCGGGATCATCCTCAACGAGCCGGGCGGCGTCGGCTGGCAGATCTTCGACGCCAAGGTCACGCATCTCCTGGAAGGGCGCTACCAGACCGGCACCCCGGTGGTGGCGGACACCCTGCAGGCCCTCGTGGAGAAGCTGCCGCTCGATCAGGCGGCGTGCCGGCGCGCGCTCGATGCCTACAACGCGGCGGTGACGCCGGGCCGCTTCGATCCCACCGTGCGGGACGGCCTCGCCACCCGTGGGCTCACCCTGCCCAAGTCCAACTGGGCCCAGCGCCTCGACACCCCGCCCTACGCGGCCTACCCGGTCACTGGCGGCATCACCTTCACCTTCGGCGGGGTGCGCGTCACCGACCGCGCGCAGGTGGTGAGCATGAGCTGGTCGGTCATTCCCGGCCTCTACGCCTGTGGGGAGATGGTCGGTGGCCTCTTCCACGGCAACTATCCCGGCGGCACCGGGCTCATGTCGGGCGCCGTGTTCGGCCGCCTGGCCGGCGCCGAGGCGGCGGGCGCCTGACCGGGCGCCCGATCCGAGCAACGGAGGATCGCGCGTGACGAGCAAGCCAAGGATCGGATTCGTGGGGCTCGGCACCATGGGCGGGCCGATGGCGAGGCGGCTCGTCGCGAGCGGCTACGAGGTCGCCGGCCACGACCCCAGCGCCGATCGCGCGCGCCAGGCCGCCGCCGCGGGCGTCACCCTCACCGCCTCCCCGGCTGCCGCGGCGAAGGCCGCGGACGTCGTGCTGTCGAGCCTGCCGGATCCCGCTGCGGTCCGCCAGGCCTACCTCGGCCCCGACGGGGTGCTCGGGGCGGCGCGCCGCGGGACGATCCTCGTCGACATGAGCACGATCGACCCCGACACCTGCCGCGAGGTCGCGGCCGCGGCCCGGACCGGAGGCGTCGACTGCCTCGACGCGCCGGTGAGCGGCGGGCCGGTCGAGGCCGGCAACGGCAAGCTCGTCTTCCTGCTGGGCGGCGACGCGGCGGTGCTCGAGCGCGTCCGACCGCTGCTGCTCACGCTCGGCACCGAGCTCCACCACATCGGCCCGCTCGGCTCCGGTCTGGTGGTCAAGATCGTCAACAACATGATGTCGATGGCCAACGTGGCGGTCGCGGCGGAGGCGATGGTGCTGGGAGTGAAGGCGGGCGTCGATCCGCAGCGGCTCTTCGACATCCTCTCGACGAGCGGCGGCCGCTCGCATCACTTCCTCAAGCGCTTCCCCAACGTGCTGGCCGGCGACTTCACGCCGAACTTCAGCATCGGCCTCTCGCGCAAGGACGTCTCGCTCGCGCTCGCGATGGCGGCGCGGCTCGAGATGCCGGTGCCGCTCGCGTCCACCGTGCGCCAGGTCTACGAGGCCGCGCACGCCCAGGGCTTCGGGCAGCTCGACATGGCGGGCGTCACCCGGCTCTACGAGCAGTGGACCGGGGTCACGGTGCGCGGCGCGGCGGCACGCGACGCCGGGAAGCCCGCCGCCGGCTAGGCCGCACCCGCCTCAGCCGCTCGCGGACCGCCGGGCGCGGACCAGCGCGTCGATCGCGTCGCGGCCCGCCCCGTCCGCGTCGACCGCGCGGCGCACCCGCAGCGACTTCTCGATCGCCAGATCGCCGATCTCGGCGACCACGTCGTCGGGCGTGAAGAGCACGTCGGCCTGGGTGGGCCCGCCCGCGCCCTCGGTGAGGTTCAGCAGGTCGTGGCCCACCACCAGGAGCGTGCCGCCGGGCCGCACCGCGGCGGCGGCGTGCGCCAGCGCGGACCGGCGCTCCGTCGCGGGCAGCTGCAGGTACATCACGGCGACGAGGTCGTAGGCCCGGGCGGGCGGCACCCACGTCACCGCGTCCGCCTCGATCCACTCGATCTCGACGCCGGAGGCGGCGGCCAGCTCGCGGGCCGCCCGCAGGGCCACGTCGGAGAAGTCCACCCCGGTGACCCGCCAGCCGCGCCGCGCCAGCCACACCGCGTTGCGGCCCGCCCCGCAGGCCACGTCGAGCGCGCGCCCCGGCGGCAGCGTCTCGGTCTCCGCGATCAGGAACGCGCTCGGTGTCGTGGCGGCATTCGCGCGCTCGCCGGCCCAGCGCCGGTTCCAGCGCTCGCGAGAGGGATCGGCCGCGGTGGTCATCGTCAGAATATACCGCGGCCGCCGCGGGCAGACGAGGCTCGACAAGTCGCGCGCCCGCCCGCTAGACTGCCCGGCGTGATCGCTCCCCGGGGGCACGACGTCGCGGTGCTGTGGAGCCGGCCGAGCCGCGACGCCTACGCGGCCCGGGCCGTGTCGCGGGGCGAGACCTACACGGTTCACCGACGCGTGGGGGCGGCCCCGCACCTGGCTCAAGGGCGAGTACGCCTACCTGGCGCCCGCCGGCGCCGCGGCCTGCTGCTCGCCCGCTGCAACCTCAAGCACGACCTCGTGGAGGAGGCCGACCTCACCGACGAGCGGCTCGACGCGGATGCGCGCCCTGCTCGTGCCCAACGCCGGCCATCTGGCCGACCGGACCATCGCGCGCATCGAGCGCTGGCTCGCGCGGCGGCGATCGACGCCTGATCGTCACCGGCAAGACCAACCTGCCGCCGCGCGCTGCTCGGGCTCGCCCGCATGCGCGCCGCGCCCGGTGACCGGCTATACCGGCTGGCGCTGGCGGCCCGGCTCGCCGTTCGCGGGCCCGGCCTGGGAGCCGCTCTACGTGAGCGGCTACGCCGGCCACGAGGCGCAGCAGGTCGAGCCCGCCGCCGGGCAGCCGCGTGCTGGCCGACCTGGTCGAGCTGACCGGCGACCTGACCGACGCGACGCACCGCCACCGCCGCGCCGCTCGGCCCCGCCATCGTCCTCACCGACGCGCACCGCCTACGTCGCCAACCAGGTCCTCGAGCTGCTGGGCGGCATGCTCCAGGCGCACCTCAACGTCGAGGCGGTCCGCCACTGGGCCAACCCGACCCACTGGGGCGACACGCCTGCTCTTCTTCCTGCGCCGGCTGCTGCTCGAGGTCGGGCTGGGAGCCGCTCTGGCAGACGCGGCTGCGCTCGTTCGGCACCCACGACGGCGTGCTGTCGTTCCGCCACGACGTGCACGGCATGCGCGACTTCACCTTCCTCGACTACCAGATCGCAGAACCTGATCCCGGCCAGCTACGACATCGAGGATCCCGGCCTTCTCGACCAACATCACCGACGAGATGGCGCGCGGACTGGGTGGCGCGCACGAGCCGCCACGACTTCATCGAGCCCGCGCTCCACAACGACAGCTCGATCGGCGACCCGCCGACCGCGATCCACGGCACCGGCCTCCACGACCACGTGCGCCAGGCCACCGAGAGCCTCGGCTTCCCGGTCTACACCTGCGGCCGGCACGCGGGCGGCCACATGCACCCCGAGACCCTCGACGCGATGGACTACCTCTACGCGCACGACGAGCGGATCCTCGGCACGTGCACGTTCTGCTACTACCACATGATCGAGTACGGGGTGCGCAACCCGGACGTGATGGTCGGCGGCCAGATCGGCGGCAAGCCGCTCACCTACGTGACCGACGTGCGGCGCACCATCGCGACGCCGGGCATCTGGTTCCCGTTTCATCCGGTCGTCACCACCGACGCGGAGTGGCGGCCGCTGCGCGGCTGGGACCGCACCCACGAGTTCGACGCCGCCTACGAGCTGGTGGAGACCATCTTCGGGGGCCACAGCGCGCGGCGTGCCCGGCGTCGACGACCACCTGGAGAACGGCGTCTACAGCTTCCAGTACCACCCCGAGCTGGCCCGCGACCCGTCCGTCAACGACGGCCGCGGCACGCTCGACTACCTGCGCTACGCGATCAACCTCGCCGAGCGGAGCAACTTCTGGATCGCCACCCAGCGCGACCTCTACCAGCGCATGGCCGACTACGAGGAGCTGGTCTTCCAGACGCGGGACGACGGCCGGCGCGGTGACGGTGACGAACCCGACCGGCCGGCGCATCGCCGCGATGATGCTCGAGCAGCGCCGTCCGTTCGGCAGCGTCTGGGACGGGCGCCGAGGAGCTGGTGCACGTGGTACGGGGCGCCTTCGTCACGATCCCGCCGCTGCCACCCGGGCGCCGCGGTGACGCTCCGCTTCGCCGCCGAGCAGCCGGACGCCCCGCTGGTCCGGCAGCCGAGCAACAAGGGTCTCGCCGTCCTCGACGCCCGCCGCGACCCGCGCGACCGGCGAGACGCGCATCCGGGTGCAGGTCTGCCGCGCGCAGCCGCTCGCGGTCGAGGGCGTCGATCCCGACGGCGTCTACCGGGTGCAGGTGGACGGTGAGCCGGAGCGCCTCGTCCTGCCGCGCGTGACGCGGACCATCCAGGCGCTCCTGAGCAAGCGGACCGCGGGCGCGGGACCGCTCGGCCGGAGGGCCACCATCCCCGGGACGCTGCGCTTCCTCGACCTGCTCGTGGTGGGCGACGAGAGCCGGTTCGTGGAGCGCACCGTCCGGATCGCCGAGCTGCCCCCCGCGGAAGCGGCCGCGGCGCGGGCCGGGATCCTGGCCGCGATCCCGCCGCGCACCGGGCGCGTCACCTAGCCCGGAAGCTCCGGCTCCACGCGCCGGTCAGGACGAAGCGCGGGAACGTGATCCACTGCTCGACCACGAAGCGGCTCGCGAAGTCGAGCGGGCCCGCGAACGGCGTCGGGGTCTCCCGCTCGCGCGCGTGGCCGCGGCCCTCCACCACCACCGCCACGACCAGGCATCCCACCCCGAGGGCGATTCCGGGCCCGGAGCCGGTCAGCGCGGCCGCGACCAGGAGCAGCGTCCCGGCAAGAAAGAGCGGCACCGCGACCAGGTGCAGCACCAGGTTCACGCGATCCCGATGCTTGGCCGGATAGTCGCTCCACTGCCATGTGAGCAGGTTCGGTCTGATCATGTCGTGTCTCCTCGATTCATTGCTTGTAGTGGGCGTCGATGCGCCCGATCTCCTGGGCCTTCAGGCATCCCATGATCTGCTCCAGGCGCACGGTCCGGCCGGGAGCGACCGAGGCGCTGATGGACGGCTCGCGGCTCCCCGATTTCACGACGCCCACCGCGATCTCACGGCGGCCCAGGTTGACCAGGTGGCACGCCGCGATCTGCTCGGGCCCGTAGTCCAAATCCCGGCACGCGTCGCCCACGCACTCGATGGCCGGGCCCTCGGCCACCTTCCCCTTCGAGGAGGCGAGCCTCGCCCGATAGCTCATGATCTCCTCGGGCTTCGTCACGCATCCGGCCGCACGGTTGACCCGGGCGTTGAAGACGGGGACGTCCGAGCCACGGAATGCGTCGTACGTGGTGCCGTGCCAGCTCTGCCCCTTGTCCTTGCCCTCCGCCTTCTCGGGAGCCGAGCGCGGTCCCTCGACCTTCGGATCGTAGGGAATGTTCATGCCCTTGCGGCGCAGCTCGTCGAGCCGCTTCCGCGCCGCGGCCTGTTGTGCCTCCCGAGGGTTCCGCCCCCCGGAGTCGGAGACCTTCGCGACCTTCGTGGCGTCGGGCTGCTCGAGGGTCATCGTGACCGCCTCGCCCTGCAGCCGCAGCTCGACGTGCACGACGTCCGGGCCGCCGCTGCGGATCCAGACGCACCCGTCCGTGACCGTGATCCGGAGGTAGATGCAGGCGTCGCCCGCGCACGGGCCGGAACCGGCGGCCTCACTCTTGCTGGCGCCGGGGAACGACTCCGTCTCGAACACCGCCTCGATTCGCGTGAGCGCCGCGCATTCCGGCAGGTCGAAGACGCGCCCGGGCGTGAGAGGGGTCGGGGCCAGGACGATGCGCTGACCCGAGTAGGCCCGGATCTTGAGTGGCTGCGTGCCGGTATGCGTCACCTTGCACGAGGGCCTGTCGACCCCCAGGCTCTGGCAGGCCGTGCCGACGCAAGGCATGGCGGCGGTCTGGGCCGGAGCCGAGGTGTCGCGTGGCGACTCCGGAGCCTTGGGTTTCGCCGCCTCGGTGGACGGCTTCGGCTTCGGGGTCTCGGCGTCTGCCCGTCGGGGCGGCTCGGGGGTCTTGGCCTTCGGGACCTCCGAATCGACACTACGTGGCGAATCGACACTACGTGGCGAATCGGCACTACGTGGCGGGTCGGCGCGGCGGGGAGCCTCCGCCGGCCGCGGCGCGTCCACCTTCCTCGCCGTCACGTACGACTGGGTGGGATCGGTGCTGGACAGCGCCCGGCCATCCCCCGACAGAGCCAGCCGGTTGACGTAGCCCCCGACCCGCCACCTGAGCGTCGCCTGGCCCCGCGCCCGATCCGTGCACTCCCAGGTGCCGTCGTTGCCGGGATCATGCCTGATCGTCCCGTCCGGGTTGATCGAGACGACGCCGCCGGTGAACCACGCCCACTTGCCGACGAGCGCGTCGCACGTCGCGGCCTCGCTCGCGCGCGGCAGCCCGGCGCCGGCCATGCTCGCGACCAGCAGCGTGATCGATCCCAGGGTTCTCGCGTCCATGCCTCTCATCCTCCCAGGTAGTGAGCCCGCACGTCCGGGTTGTCCAGCAGGGCCCGGCCGGTGCCCTCGAACCGGTTGCGGCCCAGCTCCAGCACGAAGCCTCGGTGCGAGATGGCCAGCGCCTGCTTGGCATTCTGCTCGACCATGAGCACCGCGGTGCCCGACCGGTTGACGGTCACGATGGTAGAGAACACGATCTCCACCATCCGCGGATCGAGCCCGAGCGACGGTTCGTCGATCAACAAGATTCGCGGGTGGAGCAGCAGCGCGATCGCGATCTCGAGGATCTGCTGCTGGCCGCCCGACAGGGTGCCGGCCGGCTCCCGTCGCTTGGTCCCCAGCATGGGGAACCGCTCGAGCATCGCCTCGATGTCCCGGCGCACCGAAGCGTCGGACCGGGTGTAGGCGCCCATCTCGAGGTTCTCCTCCACGGTCATCGCGGGGAAGTTGCACCGCCCCTGCGGCACGTAGGAGCAGCCGCGGCGCAGGACGGCCACCGGGTTCTGGCCCGCGATCTCCTCGCCGCCCAGCCGGATGCGCCCCCGCGAGGGGGTGACCATGCCGAACACGGTGCGGAGGAGGGTGGACTTCCCCGCCCCGTTGGCCCCGATGATCGATACGATCTCGCCGGCCCGCACGTCGGCGGAGACGCCCCGCAGCACCTCGATCTCGCCGTAGCCGGCGTGGACGTCCTGGAGCTCCAGCAGGACCTCGCCCGGCCCGTCAGCGGCCAAAGTACGCCTCGACGACCTTCGGATCCCGCCGGACGACCTCGGGCGGGCCCTCCGCGATCTTCTGCCCGTGGTCGAGCACGATCACGCGCTGGGAGATGTCCATCACCACGTCCATGTTGTGCTCCACCAGCAGCACCGTCTTGCCCTGCCGGTGGAGCGCCCGGATCTGGGCCTTCATCTGCTCGATCATGGTCGGGTTGACCGCGGCCGCCGGCTCGTCGAGCAGCAAGAGCTCCGGATCCGGCATCAGGGCGGCCGCGAAGGCCAGCAGCTTCCGCTGGCCGTAGGAGAGCGTGCCCGCCGGCGCCTCCGCCCGCCCGCCGAGGCCCACCGAGTCGAGGAGGGTCCGCGCCCGCTCCACCGCCGCCGCCTCCAGGCGTCGCACCCGCGGCGCGCGCACCAGCCGGCCGATCAGATTCTCCTCCTGGTGCTGCTGTAGGAACGTGAGCAGGTTCTCGAGCGCGGAGAGCCGCGGGAACACGCTGACCAGCTGGAAGGTGCGGCCGATCCCGAGGCGGGCGATCCGGTGGGACGCGACCCCGGTCACGTCGCGGCCCCGGAAGGTCACTCGCCCCGCGTCGGGGGCCAGGTAGCCGGTGACGCAGTTGAAGAGCGTGGTCTTGCCCGATCCGTTGGGGCCGATGAGGCTCACCAGCTCCCCCGCCTCGACGGCGAGATCCACCGCGTCGACCGCGGTGACGCCGAGGAAGCGCTTGGTGAGCCCGCGCGTCTCGAAGAGCGCCATCGCTACGCTCCCGACGAGGACGGCCGCCGGCCGCGCCACGAGCCCCGGCGCATCAGCCCCTCCAGCCCGTCGGGGGCGCGGATCACGATCACCAGCAGCAGGAGCCCGTAGATCACCATGCGCCAGGTCGGCGCCATGCGGAGGATCTCGGGCAGCGCGGTGAAGGCGGCCGCGCCCACCAGGACGCCGCGCAGGCTCCCCACCCCGCCGAGGAAGACCATGACCAGCAGGTTGACGCTCAGGCTCACGGTCAGCTCCCCCGGGCAGAGCACGCCCACGTAGGAGACGTACAGCGCGCCGACCCCGCCCGCCACCCCGCCGCCGATCACGAAGGCGAGCATGCGGTACTTGAGCGGATCGATCGACGCCGCCGCGGCCAGCGTCTCGTTGTCCCGGACCGCGTGAAAGGCCCGTCCGAGCCGGAAGGTGGTCAGGCCGCGATAGAGAAGGGCGACCAGGGCCAGGGCGCCGAGGCCCATCCAGTAGAAGGCGGGAAGCGTGGCGATCCGGAGCGCGCCCACCTGCGGCTTGGGGATGCCGGTCACGCAGAGTGGCCCGTGGGTGAAGTCCACCCAGTTGGTGGCCACGACCTGGGTCACGATCGCGAAGCCGAGCGTGCCCATCGCGAAGCTGTGCTCGGTCAGCCGGAACATGGGCACGCCCACCGCGAGCGCGACCAGCGCGGCCAGCGCGACGCCGGCGGGCAGCGCGGCCGCGAAGGGCCAGCGGGCCTCGGTGGCGAGGAGGGCCAGCGGTGTACGCGCCGAGGCCGAAGAAGGCGGGGTGGGCCAGCGAGAGGCTCCCCACGTGGCCCACCACCAGGTCGTAGCTCAGCGCCAGCGCCCCGTAGAGCGCGGTGAAGATCAGCACGTGGAGGACGTAGCGCTGCTGGCCGGGCACCACCGCCGCGGCGATCCACGGGACCGCGACCAGCGCGGCCGAGCCCAGGGCCCACCGGGTCGCGCGCACGGTCAGATCCCGATCCGCCGGCCGAAGAGGCCCTGCGGCCGCACCAGCAGCACCGCCACCATGACCACGAACGCGATCGCGTCCTTGTACGCGTAGGAGAGGTACCCCGCCGCGAGAGACTCCGCGATGCCGATGAGGAAGGCGGCCGCGATGGCCCCCCGCACGTAGCCGAAGCCGCCCACGATGACCGCGGCGAACGCCTTCAGGGTGAGCAGCGCCCCCACGTCGGGGAAGATGCTGAAGAGCGGCGAGACCAGCGTGGCCGCCGCCGCGGCCAGCCCGGCCGAGATGCCGAAGGTGGCGAGCGCGACCTGCTGGACGTCGACCCCGACCACCGCGCACGCCTCGCGGTTCTGCGACATGGCGCGCATCGCCTTCCCGAGCTTGGCGTGGGCCACGAACCACTCCAGCGCCGCGAAGATCGCCACCGCCGCCACCAGCACCAGCAGCCGCTGCCACGCCATCCGCACGCCGCCCACGTCGAGGATGGCGGCCGAGAGCCGGGTCGGCACCTCCTTGGGCTGGGTGCCGAACACGATGATGGCCAGGTTGGTGAGGGTGATCGAGGTGGCGAGCGTGGCGATGAGCTGCACGTGCCAGGTGCGGGTCAGGATCGTGCGGATCACCGCCCGCTCGTAGGCGAGCCCGAAGACCGCCATCGCGGCCACCGCGGCGAGCCCGGCCACCGGATACGGCAGCCCCAGCTCGGCGTACGCGTACCAGAACGCGTAGCCGCCCAGCATGTAGAACTCGCCGTGGGCGAAGTTGATGAGGCGCACCACCCCGAACATGAGGGCCAGGCCGGTGGCCACCATCGCGTAGAGCGATCCGAGGGTGAGGCCGTGGACGAGCTGCTCGACGAGATCGCTCAAGCGCGCGCTACGGCTGGATCGGGATCTTCTCCAGCACCTTGAGCTGGCCGCCGTTGATCTCGACCAGGAGCATGTTGATGAACGCCTGGTGGGTGTCGTCGAACTTGATGCGCCCCACCGGGGTGTTCGGCACGTCCACCTCCTCGAGCGCGTCGCGGATCGCCTTGCGGTCGGCCTTCCCCGTCTTCTTGATCGCCTGCTCGATGGCGGGCGCGACCGCGTAGCGGAACGCGATGGCGGCGAGGCTGCCGTGGATGCGCACCGGCACCTTCCACCGCTCGAGCCACTGCTTCTCCCACGCCGGATCGAGCGCGGGCGTCCAGTAGGTGGCCTCCACGAGGCCGTCGGCGATGTTGGGGTTGTCCCGCACCTGGTAGAGGAACTCGACGGTGCCCATGCTCCCGCGCGCGAAGAGCTTCTGGGTGAGGCCGATCTCGCGGAACTGGCGCATGAACACGCTGCCCTCGCTGGCCAGCATGACCAGCAGCACCGCCTCCGGGTTGGCCCGCTTCACCCGGGTGAGCACCGGCCGGTAGTCGGCCTGGCCCCGGTCGAAGAACTCGGTGGACACGAGCTTGATGCCCACCTTCTTGAAGGCCGCGTCGTAGGCCGTGGCGGCCCCGCGTCCGAAGTCGTCGTTCTGGGCGAAGATCGACACCGTCTTGGCGTGCTGGACCATGTACTTGGCGAACTGGTTGGCGAGCATCACGTCGTCCGGGTTGACCCGGAACGCCCACTCGTTGCCGTTCTTGCCGATCTGGTCGCGGATCTTGGGATGGCTGCACGCCTCGATGACCATCGGCACCTGCAGCTCCTTGACCACCGGCAGCGCGCCCAGGCACGCCCCGCTGTGGGTCTGGCCCACGATGACGTCCACCTTGTCGACGTCGACCAGCTTGCGCACCGCGCTCACCGCCTCGCCGGGCGTGCCCGCGTTGTCGCCGAAGTAGAGCTCGATCTTCCGGCCCGCGATCCCGCCCTTGGCGTTGTACTCGTCGGCGAGCATCTGGGCCGCCCACTTGACGCCCTCCCCGGTGATGGCGGAGGGCCCGGTCATGGCGGAGGAGAACCCCACCCGGATCGGCGGCGCGGCCTGCGCCCCCGCCGGCGGCGCCTCCGCGGCGAGCCCCCACGCCAGCCCCACTGCGATCGCGACCCCGATTGCCCGGTATCCGGTGCGTGTCATCGCATTCTCCTCGCTCGGCCCTCAGCCGAGAATCTGCAGTTCCTGGCTCGACTGGGTGAGCCGCCGGACGCCGGCGGCGGTGATCTCGACCGCGTCCTCCACCTGGATCCCGCCCCAGCCGTGCTCGTAGTAGGGCGTCTCCACGCAGAAGACCATGCCCGGCTCCAGCACCGTCTGGCCCGCCGCGTTGATGGTGGGCGGATCGTAGGCCTCGAGCCCGATGCCGTGGCCCACGTGGTTGCGCTGGTAGTGCGGCATGCCGTGCTCGCGGGTCACCTTCATGCCGGTCTCGAAGATCTGGCTCACCGGCACCCCCGGCTTCATGGCCGCGATGGCCGCGATCTCGCCGTCGCGGATCGCGTCGTAGTAGCGCCGCTGCTTCTCGGTGGGCGTGCCCAGCAGAGCGGTGCGCGAGATGTCCGAGCGGTAGCCCTGGTAGACGCAGCCGAGGTCGAGGCGGATCAGGTCGCCCGCCTTGAGCGCGGTCTCGGAGGCGTACACGTCGGCGAGCGCGGCCCGGTGGGGGCCGATGGTCACCACCGTGAAGAACGTCTGGGCCCCGCGGCGGATCACCTCCTGCTCGAAGGCGATCGCCGCCTCGCGCTCGGTGACGCCCGCCTTGAGCATGCCGAAGATCGCGGCGATCCCGTCCTCCGCGATGCGGGCCGCCCGCTCGAGACGCCGCACCTCCTCCGGGCTCTTGACCATCCGGGCCGTCCGGAAGTGGGCGTAGGCCGGCGTGATCGTGGTGCCCGCGAGCTGCTCGCCGAGGCGCTGCCACGTGGCGGGAAAGACGCCCGCCTCGTCGACCGCGATCCGCCGGCCGGTGACCCCGAAGCCCCCCAGCACCTCGCGCAGCGCCTCCCCGGGACCGGCGGCGGGCCGGCTCGTGATCTCCCGCACCCGCGTGCCGATCGGGCCCGGCTCGTCGGTGTAGTTGAAGAAGAAGTTGCCGTAGCAGGCGATGCGGTCCACCTCGATGCCGTCGGCCGAGACCCCGGTCGAGTCGATGAACGGGATCACCAGCCCCACCCCCTGGCGCGTGAACACCCCGTAGAGCTCGAGGCCGCGGAAGAGCGCGTGGGCGACCGAGCGGAAGCCGGTGACGTACTGGAGGTTCTCGGGGGTGGTGGCCACGAGGGCGTCGAGCCCCTCCGCGTCCAGCACCTTCGTGAGCCGCGCCTTCACGTGCTGATCCATGACGATCTCCTCGGACGTCTGAGCCTAGCGGAAATTGGGAAGGACTTCCTGGCCGAACAGCTCGATCGGCCTCCTGCATCTCGGTCACCGTGTTGGCCACGAACAGCATGCCCGCGAAGGTGTTGACCCCGACCCGCTCGTAGACTGCGGATGCGCTCGCAGATCTCGGCCGGGCTGCCGATCAGGTTGCGCTGGTCGAAGCCCCCGGTCTGCTCCCGGAGCGTCGACTTCTTGAGCGACTCCAGGTGCTTGAAGAGCTGCGAGCCGCGGAAGCGGGCCACCGCCTCGTCGTGGGTGCGCCCGATCGACACCGCGAACTGCGGCGCGATGTCGATGGCGGCCCCGTCGCGGCCCGCCGCCGCGGCGGCGCGGTGGATGTCGGCGACCCCGCGCTCGATCTCCTCGGGCGAGAGCACCGCGGGCATCCAGCCCTCCGCGTACTGCCCGGCGCGGCGCCGCACCTCGGGGTGATTGCCGCCCGCGTAGATCGGCATCGGCCGCTGCACCGGCTTCGGGAAGCACTCCACCTCCTCGAAGTGCACCGCCTGGCCGCGAAAGGTCGCCCGCCGCTCGGTGAAGAGCAGCCGCAGCGCCTGCATCCCCTCGTCGACGATGGTCCCGCGGCGCGCCCCGCGCGCGTCCGGGAAGAGGGCCTCGTACTCCTCTCGGTAGGCGCCGGTGCCGACCCCCAGGATCACCCGCCCGCCGGAGAGCTGGTCCAGCGTGGCCACCTGCTTGGCGAGCACCGGCATGTTGCGCATCGGCAGCACGATGATCCCGGTGGCGAACCGGAGCCGCGTGGTGCGCGCCGCGCAGTAGCTGAACGTGATGAGCGGCTCGAAGAAGTTGGGCGGGTCCGGGAACTCCCGCTGCACGTACCGCTGGGTCGTCATGTGGTCGTTGCCCCACACCGAGTCGAACCCGAGCCGCTCGCAGAGCAGCGCGGTGGGCAGGATGTCGGCCGGCGCCGCGAACGGCACCGGGTACATCATGCCCTCGATGCAGGTCGGGATGTGGACGCCGAACCTCACGCGCGGCTCCTCCACCACGGCCCCAGCTCGGCGCCGATGACCCCCAGCTGCTCCACCGGGTCCGCCTCCCCGGCGGGCAGCGCGATCGGGGTGTCGAGCCCCGCGTCGCGCCACTCGCGCAGCCGCGCCCGCACCTGGTCCGGCGTGCCCGCGAGCGCGAGGGCGTCGACGTGCGCGTCGGTCACGCCGCGCGCGCCGGACTCGCCGCCCGCGCGCGCGGCGCGGATGGCCAGCGTCTCCGCGGCGGTGACCCCCGCGTCGGCCAGGATGGACTGGCCGTGCAGGTGCGCCAGGTACCGCGCGAGCAGCGGGCGGACCGCGCGGCGCGCCGCCTCCGGGTCGCGGCCGATCGCGGTCGGCACGTAGGCGAGCACCGGGAACCGCCCCGCGTGGCCGGCCCGTCGCCGCGCCGCGGCCGCGGTGTCGCACACGCGGCGGACGTGGGCGGGCGACGACATGATCGAGCACACCACCCCGTCGGCGACGGTGCCTGCGAGGGCGAGCGCCCGCGGCCCCTTCACGCCCAGCACGATCGGCAGGGTGGCCTGCGCCGGCTTGAACTCGAGCGCGACGTCTCGCAGAGAGAACGCGGCGCCTTCGTGGCTCACCCGCTCGCCGGCCCAGAGCCGGCGCACGACGTCGACGCACTCGGCGAGCGTGGCGAGGGGCCGCGGCGCCGGGATCGCCATCTGATCCTCGATCCACCGCCGCACCCCGGCGCCGAGCCCGAGCACCACGCGTCCCGGCGCGATGCCGGCCAGCGTGGCCGTCTCCATCGCGAGCAGCGCCGGGTGGCGGGTGTAGGGATTGACCACGCCCAGGCCGATCCCGAGCCGGGTGGTCACCGCGGCGGCGGCCCCCGCCACCGCGAAGGCGCCGGTCTGGAAGTAGTCCTCGATGAACCAGAGGCTGTCGAGGCCGCCCCGCTCGGCGGCCCGGGCCCGCTCGACGACGTGGCCGGGCGTCCCCTCGCCCAGCAGCACCGCGCCCAGGCTAGGGCCGGAGCCGAAGGCCATAGCGCTCCTCGAGCACCGTCAGCGTGGACGCGAAGTCGCTCGCCCGCGGCGGGCACGTCGGGCAGCCAGGCGCGGCTCGCCCCGTAGTCCTTGAGGCCGCCCGAGGTGAGCACGACGACGATACGCTGATCGGGGCGCAGGTTGCCCGCGCGGGCCTGCTGCATCACCGCGGTCAGCCCGACCACCGCGGAGGGCTCGGCGTAGAGCCCCTCCTCGCTCGCGAGCGCCCGCTGGGCCTCGAAGATGCCCTCGTCGGTGATCGGCACCCCGAGCCCGTCCGAGTCGCGCAGCGCGGTGAGGCCCTGGTAGGTCCCGTACGGCGAGGCGATCGAGAACGCGACCGAGGAGCCCGCGACCACCTTCTCGGGCGTCTCGAGCTTCCGCTCGAGCGCGTGCGCGAGCGGCCCGAACGGCTCCGCCGCGAGCATGCGGGGCCGCGTCTTCACGAGACCCAGGCGCTCGAGCTCCACCCAGCCCTTCCAGATCCCGAAGAGGCCGTCGCTGTAGCAGCTCGGCACCGCCACCACGTCGGGCGCGGTCCAGCCGAGATCCTCCGCGATCTCGTAGGCGATGGTCTTGTAGCCCTCCACCCCGAACGGGTTCGAGCCGATCGGCGGCACCACCCAGCCGCTGGTGGGATACCAGCCGCAGCGCTCGATGCCCTCGCGCATCAGCGTCCAGCGCTGCTCGGAGGTGGCGCACGCCACCACCGCCGCGCCGTAGGACTGCATCAGCGTCTTCATGGTGTCGGGCACCGAGGCGAGCGTGAAGATGACGCACGGCAGGCCGGCCCGCGCCGCGTACGCCGCGGTGGACGCGCCGTGGTTGCCGGTCGACGCGATCGTGATCACCCGGGCCCCGGTGGCCACCGCGTGGGTCACCGCGAGCGAGCAGAGCCGGTCCTTGTAGGACCACGTCGGGTTCTGGCTCTCGTCCTTGGCGTAGAGCTGCGGGACGCCGAGGCGGCGCCCGAGCCGCTCGAGCGGCACCAGCGGGGTGGCGCCCTCGCCGAGCGTGACCGGCTCCGCGTCCGGCAGCGGGAGCAGCCGGCGGAAGCGCCAGAGGCTGCGCGGCGCGGCCGGGAAGCTCTCCGGGGTCAGCGGGCCGCGCGCGGCGGCGGGGACGCGGACGGTGAGGTTGACGTTGACCGACTGCTCGGCGCAGCGAGGGCACCCGGTGAAGAGCCGCTGATCATCGTAGACCGCGTGACAGCGAAGACACTCGAGCTCGGCCACTACGCGAGCGGACGCCATCGGCGGCGAGGTTAGCAAGCGTGCTACGGGGTGTCAACCGAGGCTAGCGCTTCCGGCCCGCGCGCTCCGCCTCGACCTGGCCCTGCCGCGCGAAGTCGATGGCCTCGCCGAGGATCCGGGCCATCTCCTGCGGCGCGTGGAAGCCCATCGAGTTCTCGGCGGCCACGAAGTCGAGCCGCCACTGCGCCTTCTTGTGGAGCGTGGCCGCCGCCTGCATGTCGCGCCTCGGACGCGCCCCCCTTCTTGGCGGCCACGATCGCGTCGAGCATGTCGACAGTGGCCCTGGCCGCGCGCTGCAGCAGGGCGTAGTGCCGGTCCTGGATGTTGAGCACGCGCGCGGCCAGCTCCGCCTCCGCGACCGCGTGGCAGGTCTGGCAGGCCCGGTTCAGGTTCAGCAGCGGGCTCCGCACCCAGTGATCGCTCACCTTCTGGGCCCCGACACGCTGGTAGGGCATGTGGCAGTCCGCGCAGGCCACCCCGGCCCGGGCGTGCACGCCCTGGCTCCACAGCTCGAACTCCGGATGCTGGGCCTTCAGGACCTTGTCGCCGGTCTCCGCGTGCACCCAGTCCGTGAAGCCCTCCGCGTCGTAGTACGCCTCGATCTCCTCGACCTTGAGCCCGTTGGCCCACGGGTAGGTGACGACCTTGCCCGGGCCCTTGAAGTAGTACTCCACGTGGCACTGGCCGCACACGAACGACCGCATCTCCTGCCGGGAAGCGTCCCGGTTCGGATCGAAGTCGGCGATGCCCTGCTTGGCCTTGAGCGCCTTGATGCCGTTGATGAAGCCGGGCCGCGTGACCCGCACCGCCATGGTCTTCGGATCGTGGCAGTCCACGCAGGCGATCGGGTGCTGGATGAGCGGCTGGCCCGCGTCGTCCTTCAGGTTGCGGGCGTCCGCGTAGGGCATGCCCGAGACCACCTCGAAGCCCTTCATGATGTCGCCCTTGCCCGCGAACCGGTAGGCGGCCAGGTTGGAAGCGTGGCACTGCAGGCACGCTCCCGGCTGCCGGCGCTCGGTCACCCGCCTGGTCTGTTCCTGATCGAACAGTGCGTAGGAGTGCCCTCGCCGGTCCCGATAGTCGATCGAGAAGGCGTAACCCGCGAAGATGCGCTTGAGCCAGGGCTCGCGTTCGATCTTCTGCTCGGCCGGGCCCGCGTCGCTCGCCCCGAGCCCGCGCCCGCCATACTTGGTCGTGGTCGGCAGCGCGGTCTTGAGGTACGAGTCGTACTCGTTGGGCCAGTTCTGACCCCAGACCTTGGGATCGATGGTCGCCTCGGTCACCTCGACGACCCGGACGAAGGGCTGGCGGGCCTCCTGCTTGCGCTCGAAGATGTTGGTGAGCAACGCGAGCACCAGAACGGTCAGCCCCGCGATACCCGAGAAGCCCAGGATCGTGAGCACGCCACACCCGCGCGCTACCGGACGAGGCGTTCGATCGCATCCGTTCCTCCATGGTGGGCCTCAGCCCCCCGCCCCGTGCCCCGCCGTCGCGTGGCAATGGAGGCAGTCGAGCTCGCGGCCGGTCGAGGTGCCGACCACCGCGTGGACGAACGATTCGTGGCAGCGCACGCAGTTCACCCGCACGATGTCGCGGTCGCGCGGGGTGATCTCGATGGGCTCGTGGAAATTCTGCAGGGTGAACGCCATCGAGTGCCGGAACCCGTGGTCCGCCTTGGCCACGTACTTGGCGATTCCTCGATCCGGCAGATGGCACTCCACGCAGGTCGCGGTGTGGCGGTGCCCGCTCTTGAGCCACGCGTCGTACTGCTGGTTCATGACGTGGCAGTTGACGCAGGCGCGCGGATCGGTGGAGAGGTAGGAGAAACCCTTGGCGTAGACGAAGGTGAACGCGCCGACGCCGGCCGGAATACCCAGCAGGCAACCCAGTACCAGTACGAGGCGAAGCGGCTTCACCGGCGATGCGCCCGCCGCGACTATAGCACCCCCGCGCTACTCCATCCGTGCTGCAGATGCACTAGACGTGCGCTTCCACAGCCGGGCCGGAGTGATCGGCAGCTCGTTCACCTCGACCCCGAACGGCGCCAGCGCGTCGGCGACCGCGTTGGCCAGCACCGCGGGCGGCCCGAGCGTGCCGCCCTCCCCCACGCCACGCACGCCGAGCAGGTTCTCGGCGGGGACCTCGACGTGGGAGAGCTCGAGGGCCGGCACGTCCGCCGCGGTGGGCAGCGCGTACTCCATCAGCGTGCCGGTCAGGAGCTGTCCCGGCGTCGTCGTAGATCAAGTGCTCGAGCAGCGCGCCGCCGATGCCCTGGGCGATCGCGCCCTGGACCTGTCCCTCGACGATGAGCGGGTTGATCACCCGCCCGGTGTCCTCGACGCAGACGTAGCGGCGGATGTGAACGCGGCCGGTCGCCACGTCGACCTCGACCACCGCGGCCTGGGCTCCGGCCGCGAAGGTGCCGCGGATCGGATCGTAGAAGCGCGTGGCCTCGAGGCCGGGCTCGGTCTCGGGGGGCAGCCGGTGGGTCTCGAGGTGGGCGACCCGCGCCACGTCGAGCATCGAGACGCCGCGCCCGGGCATCCCGCGCACCGCGATCCGGCCGTCGGCCACCTCGAGATCGGCGGCGGCCGCCTCGAGGAGATGCGCGGCGATGGCGGTGATCCTCTCGCGCAGCGCGCGCGCCGCGCGCGTGACCGCCCCGCCCCCGATCACCGCCTGGCGTGACGCGAAGGCGCCGAGCCCGAACGGTGTCGCGTCGGTGTCGCCGAAGATCACCCGCACCGCGCCGAGCGGCAGCCCCAGCTCGGCGGCCGCGAGCTGCGCCATGGTGGTCTCGAGCCCCTGGCCCTGCGAGGTGACCCCGGCCAGCACCGTCACCGCCCCGGAGGGATCCATCCGCACCGTGGCGCCCTCGTGACCGGTGCGAAACGGCATGCGCGGCCCCGCGGAGGCGGCCTGGCCGAGCCCGGTCAGCTCGTTGTAGCTGGCGAAGCCGATGCCGAGGTAGCGGCCCTCCCGCCTCAGGCGGGCCTGCTCGGCGCGGAAGGCCGCGTAGTCGATCGCCTCCACCGCCTTCTCGAAGCAGAGCGGATAGCTGCCGCAATCGTGGACGAGACGGGTCGCCGACGTGTAGGGCAGGTCCGCGGGCCCGATCAGGTTCACCCGGCGCACCGCGACCGGATCGAGGCCGAGGGCCCGCGCGCCCAGGTCGAGCAGCCGCTCCATCACGAAGGTGGTGGCCGGGCGCGCCACGCCGCGGTAGGGGCCCGCGGGTGTCGTGTGCGTGGCCACCGCGGTCACCTCGCAGCGGTAGTGCGGGACCTTGTAGGGCCCGGCGAGGAGACCGCCGGCCATCAGGGCCTCGATGCCCGCGGTCCACGGGAAGACCGAGTAGGCGCCCGCGTTGCACGCGATCCGCGCGTCGAGCGCCAGCAGGCGGCCGTCGCGATCGAAGCCGGCCCGCGACCGCGTAGTGGTGGTCGCGCGCGTGCACGGAGGCGAGGAAGCCCTCGCGCCGCTGCTCCACCCACTTCACCGGGCGGCCCAGGCGCATGGCCAGCACGCACAGGGCCACCTCCTCCGGATAGACCACCGCCTTCACCCCGAAGCCGCCCCCCACGTCGGGAGCCACGACCCGGATGCGGTTCTCGGGCAGCGCCAGCATCTCGGCGAGCGCGTGCCGCACCAGGTGCGGCACCTGGGTGCCGAGCCACAGGGTGAGCTTGCCCTCGCCCGCGCTCCAGTCGGCCACGCCGGCGCGCCCCTCGAGCGGGGCCGCGGTCTGCCGGTTCGTCCGGAAGACGCGCTCGATCACCGCGGCCGCCGACGCGAGCGTCGCCTCCACCTGGCCGCTCTCGAACCGGCGCGCCAGGAGCACGTTGCCGGGCGCGGCCTCGTGCACGACCGCGCCGCTCCGGGCCGGATCGACGAGGTCGAGCGCGGCCGGGAGCGGCTCCCAGTCCACCGACACCAGCGCGGCCGCGTCCTCCGCCGCGTAGCGGTCGCGGGCGACCACCGCCGCGACCGCCTCGCCCGCGAAGCGGACTTCCGGCCAGGCCAGGATCGGCTGGCCGGTCATCACGTAGCCGGGCAGGGCCGAGCGCGCCTCGATGCGATGCGACGCCACGTCCGCGTCGGCGCCGACCGCGACCGCGGCCACGCCGGCCGCCGCGCGCGCCGCATCCGTGTCGATCCGGCGGATCCGCGCGTGCGCGTGCGGGCTTCGCACGAAGGCCACGTGGAGCATGCGCGGCAGCTCCACGTCGGTCACGTAGCGCCCCTGGCCGGCGACGAGCCGCGCATCCTCCTTGCGGGGCAGCGGCGCCCCGAAGACGCTCGACGGGCCGGCGCCGCTCAGCGCGAGACGCCGGTCAGGCCGAAGGCGGCCCAGGCGAAGAGATGGCGCACGGGAGAGCCGCCGATCACACCGCCAGCACGATGCCGTCGTGGCCCGGGTCGGCGCCCCCGTCGAGCCCGTCCGGATGCACCCGGATCCCGTGGACGGCCGCGAAGCCGTAGGTGTTGGGGCTACGCACCACCTCGTAGCCCTGCGCGGCGAGCTCGCGCTCCACCGCGCGCGGGATGCGATTGGAGACGTCGATCGCGTCGCTCGTCGCCGAGAACCGCGGCGCGCTGACCGCCTCCACCATCGTCATGTCGAAGTCGATGGCGTTCAGCAGCACCTGGAGCACGCCCATCGCGATCTGAGTCGCCCCGGGCGCCCCGATGACGATGTGCGGCCGCTCGCCCTCGAACACGATGGACGGGACGACCGAGCTGAAGCGGGCCTTGCCGGGGGCCAGGCTGCCTGCGTGGCCCGGCCGCGGGTCGAAGACGCCCATGCAGCCGTTGTACATGAAGCCGAGCCCGTCGGTGATCACGCCGGAGGGCATGCCGAGGGAGTGGGTCATGGTCACGCAGCCGCCGTCGGCGTCGACCACCGAGACGTGGGTGGTGTCGGGCCGCGGTGCGCCCGCGTTGAGCCGCGGCACCTGCGCCTTCTTGCCGGCGCGGATATCCTCCGCGAGCCCCGCCGCGTACTCCCGGCCGATGAGCCGCTCCACCGGGACGTCCACGAAGCGCGGATCGCCGACGTGCCGGTCCTTGTCGATGGTCGCGCGCTTCATGGTCTCGGCCACGATCCGCACGTACTCGGCCGAGTTGTGCTCGAGCTGGCCCAGGGGAAAGCGCTCCAGCACGTTCAGCATCTCGAGCAGCATCACCCCGCCTCCGGGCGGCTGGTTGCTCGACACGCGGTAGCCGCGGTAGGTGCCCCAGAGCGGCGCGTTGCGGACGGTGCGCCACCCGGCGAGATCCGCCGCCCCGAGCAGGCCTCCATGCCGGCGCATGTCCTCGACGATGGCGTGCGCGATCTCGCCCTCGTAGAAGACCCGGTCGCCGTGCTTGGCGATCAGGCGCAGGGTCTGGCCCAGGTCGCGGTTGACCACGCGATCGCCCACCCGCTTGGGCGTGCCGTCGGGCCGGCAGTAGAGCGCGCGCGAGGCCGGGGTGAAGCCGAGCCGCTCGTGATTGGCGGCCCGGCCCATCTGCCCGTCCTCCGCCCACCACGAGCCCACGTGCGGGCGCACCGTCCACCCGCCCTCGGCCCAGCCGATGGCGGGCTCCACGATCTGCTCCCACGGCAGCCGGCCGTGCTCCCGGTGCGCGTCGCGGTAGGCCCGCAGGCTGGCCGGCACGCAGATCGACTGGTAGCCGATGTCGTTCACGCGCCCGCGCAGGATGAACCCGTAGCCGTCGCGCGCCTCCGACTCGATGCGATCGGCCCACATGTCGGGCCGGACCGCGAGCGGCGCGGGGGCGTGGAAGTCGAGGTAGCCGTGGAAGCCGGCCGCGGGCATCACGATGCCGCAGCTGCCGAAGCCGGCCACGCCGCACATCATCGGATCCACCACGCCCTGCACCAGCGCGCAGGCCATCGCGGCGTCCACCGCGTTGCCGCCCGACTTCAAGATGTCGGCGCCGGCCTCGGCCGCTTCCGGCTGCGGGGCCACGATCATCGCTCTCCTGTGGTATCGCATCGTCGGTCCTCTCCTTGGATCAGCCGGGGATCAGCCGGCCATCGACTCGATCGTCTCCACCTCGTCGGGGGAGAGCGTCAGCGCCGCGCTCGCCAGGTCCTGCGCCATGTGCTCGCGATCGGAGGTCCCGGTCAGCGGCAGCATCCCCACCGCGAGGGCGAAGCGGAACACCACCTGCGCCGGAGTGGCCCGCTCCCGGACCGCGATCCGCGCGATGAGGGGGTGCCCGACCACCTCCGGGTTGGCGGTCAGCAGCGAGAAGCCCTGGTAGACGATGCGGCGCTCCGTGCAGAACGAGCGGACGTCGCGGTCCCAGCCGCGGCGGGCGAAGCAGCGGTTCTGCACGAAGGCCGGCATCGCCGCGCCGCTCGCCGCGAGCTGGCGCAGGTGGAGCAGCGACACGTTGCTCACGCCCACGAGGCGGGTGCGTCCGGCGGCGCGCTCGGCCAGCATGGCGCCCCACACCTCGACGTCGTAGTCGCTCCAGCCGTACCCGGAGGCGGGGCCGTGCAGGACGAAGCTGTCGACGTGGTCCGTGCCCAGGTGCTCGAGCGAGCTGGCCATCGACTGGGCCACCTGGGTGGACAGCTCGGCGGCCGGGTCGTAGGGCAGCCGGTGGTCCTGCCCCGGCTGGTAGGTGAACTTGGTCTGCAGGAACAGGTCGTCCCGCGTGACCACCCCCGCGTGGTAGGCCGCGGTGAGCCCCTGGCCGACCCCGGCCTCGAAGTAGTGTCGCCGCTGATTCGCGGTGTCGATGCCGCGGAAGCCCGTCCGCAGGGCCAGCTCGACCAGGGCCGGGGTGCGGTCCTCCTTCCAGGCGGTCCCGTAGAGGAAGGCGGGCGCGGACGGGGCCGGGTTCGGTGACATCGCGCCATTCTGCCACGGCGACCGCCCGGCGGTCTTGAATCACGCATCGGTCGCGACTAAGCTCGGCGTCCAGGAGGATCGACATGGCGGACCGCGGCATCGACGTCGTGCGCGCGCACCTGGCAAAGCTCCCCCCGTCCGACTCGCTCACGGTGACCGAGCGCCGCGCCCAGTACGAGCGCGCCGAGAAGGCCTTTCCGACTCCGGCCGACGTCAAGGTGGAGCGCGTGAGCGCCCCGGTCGCGCCCGCGGAATGGCTGCGGCCCCCGGGCGCGGTGGCCGGGCGCGTGGTCCTGTACCTCCACGGGGGCGGCTACGTGATCGGCTCGCCGCGCTCGCATCGCCACCTGGCCGCGGCCATCGCCACGGCCGGCCAGGCCGCCGCGCTGCTCCTCGACTATCGCCTGGCGCCGGAGCACCCGTACCCGGCGGCGGTCGACGACGCGGCCGCCGCCTACCGCTGGCTGCTCGACCAGGGCATCGCCCCGGGCCAGATCGTGATCGGGGGCGACTCCGCGGGCGGCGGGCTCACGGTGGCCACCCTGCTGGCCCTCCGCGATGCGCGCCTGCCCCAGCCGGCGGGCGGCGTCTGCATCTCGCCGTGGGTGGACCTCACCTGCAGCGGCGCGAGCTACCGGACGAAGGCGGGCGCCGACCCCATCGTGCAGCGGGCCGGGGTGGAGGAGATGGCGCGCGCCTACCTCGGCGCCGCCGCACCGCGGACGCCGCTGGCCTCCCCCCTCTTCGCCGACCTGCGCGGCCTGCCGCCGCTGCTCATCCACGTGGGCAGCGACGAGGTGCTGCTGGACGACTCGACCCAGCTGGCCGACCGGGCGCGGGCGGCGGGCGTGGACGCCACGCTCGAGGTGTGGGATCGCATGATCCACGTCTGGCACTGGTTCCTGCCGATGCTCGACGAGGCCGAGGCCGCGGTCGACGGCATCGGCCGCTTCATCCGGACGCGGGCTGCCTAGCCGGCCGCCGGCGGCCGGTCGCGCTCTACATCTGGCTGTTCGGCTCGCAGTAGTCGCCGCGCAGGTCGTCCAGATGCCACCAGCCGCCGTGCCGCTCGCACTGCGCCCGCCGCTCGGCCGGCGTGTAGAGCGGCGGCACCGGGGCGGACGGCGTCGCACAGGCGGCCAGCCCGGAGAGGGCCAGGCCGACGCTGACCGCGACCACCGCGCGCGGCAGGCGACGCATACCGCGCACGGTACACCCCCTCCCCGCGCCTTGCGATTTCCCGGCGCTTCTGGGACGATCCGGCCATGCGGGAGCCGCCCTTCCCGATCGTCCGGCATCCGGCCACGGGAGCGCGCATCCCGATCCTGGTGAGCGTCCCGCACTACGGCACCCAGCCCCTGCCCCACATCACCCGCGACGACTACTCGGAGCCCTGGTTCGAGACCTTCGCCTACGGCTTCGCCGACACGTTCGCGAGCGATCTCTACCACGACCTGCACGAGCACGGGGCCACCCTGCTGGCCACCCCGTTCTCCCGCATGTTCGTGGACGTGAACCGCCGACGCGACGACTTCGAGCATCACGACGGCGAGGTGCGCTCCCGCCGCGGGGTGGTGCGCACCCACACCATGCGCGAGGTGCCGATCTTCGCCCGGCCCCTCGCCCCGGCGGATCTGGAAGAGCGCCTGCGGGCGCTCTATGATCCCTACTACACCGCGTGCGAAGGGCTCCTCGACCAGCTGCGCTCCGCCTACGGCTACGCGCTCCTGCTGGACGCGCACACCGGCAGCCCGCGCCGCATGAAGGACCACCAGGTCATCATCGGCACCCGCCACGGGGCCACCTGTGCGCCCGGGCTCGCCGCGATGGTCGCCGCGATCTTCACCGGTCACGGCTTCGAGGTGCACGACAACGTGAGCGGCTACACCGGCGGCAACATCGTGGCCACCTTCGGCCGGCCCGACACCCGGCGCGTCCACGCGATCCAGCTCGAGATCAACGCGTCGCTGCTGATGACGACCGGCCGCGAGGAGTTCATCGCCCTCATCTCCCGCGGCGGCGTCCCCGAGAAGGCCGAGCGCAACATCGCGCGCGTCCGGGAGTGCCTCCGGGAGGTGCTGGCGGCCCTGCCGCCCGCGCTGGCCGCCCTGCACGACCCCGACTGACCTGCTGCCGCCCGGGGCCCGGACCGCGTAAGATCGGGTCATGCCCGACCACACCGACCGCAAGCTCGAGATCGTCACCGAGGTCCCCGAATCCGCCATGGTGGTGTTCGCCCACCCCGACGACGCCGAGATCGGCTCGGGCGGGGTCATCGCGCGCTGGGTGGCCTCCGGCTGCGACGTGACCTACGTGCTGTGCACCAACGGCGACGCCGGCACCGCCGACCGCAACCTGACCCCGGCCGAGCTGTCCCAGAAGCGGGCGCACGAGCAGCGGGCCGCCGCCGACTTCATGGGGGTCCGCCATGTGGAGATGCTCGGGTACCCCGACGGCTTTCTCGAGGACACGCGGGAGTTCATGGGCGACGTGGTGCGGGCCATCCGCCGCCACCGCCCGCACACCGTGCTCGTCCACGACCCGTACCGCATGAAGGGCTTTCAGCATCGAGACCACCGCAAGGCCGGCATCGTGACCACCGACGCGGTGTACCCCTACGCGCGCGACCACCTCCACTTCCCCGAGCACATCACCCGCGACGGGCTCGAGCCCCACAAGGTGCGCGAGCTCTGGTACTGGGGCGCCGACGAGCCGGACATCATCGTGGACGTCACCGCCGGGATCGAGCGCCAGATCGCGGCGCTCGTCCGCCATCAGAGCCAGATGCCGGGCTTCAACGTGCCGGAGGGCGTGACCATCGGCGAGCGGGTCAAGAAGAACGCGGCCGAGCTGGCCGCGGGCTACGGCTTCGAGTACGGCGGGGTCTTCCGGAGACTCGTCGCCCGCCGCTAGCCGGCCCGCGTCTCAGTACTCCGAAAGCAGGCGGTCGACCATCGCCCGCGCCGCGTCCCAGTCGTAGGAGCGGAACATGCGGCGGTTCACCACCGGCTGGGCCGCGGAGTAGAACATCTCGTACTGGAGCTGGCGCCCCCCGTACTCCGTGCCGATGAAGTCCCAGATCAGCTTGAGCAGCTTGACCCGGTCCCGCGCGGGCGTGCCGATCGACTGGTAGTAGCGCTCGGTGGCCGCGCGCGTCTCCGGCGACTCGAAGCTCCGCTCCGACGAGGGCAGGTGCTGGAAGGCGCCCCCGGCCAGCTCGCGCACCGTCTTGTAGAGGTCGCCGATGAGCCGCCGCTGCAGGCTCATGCCGGCGTAGACGTACTGCGGGTGCGGGCGCGCGTAGCCCTCGCTCACCAGCGGGTAGCGCTCCGCGGCGGCCACCAGGGCGTCGAAGGTCGCGCAGAAGGTCGCGATGTCGCCTCCGAGGGTCGCCTGGGTGACCGGGTCGCCTTCCCCGCGGCCGACCTCGACCAGCTTCACCGCGAGGCCGGCGAGGAACTCGAGCTTCACCCCGAACCGCACCAGCGACTGGAAGTTCGCGGTGACGTGGGCGGGCGACTCGTGGAACTGGGCGGTCACCCGCTCCACGCTCCGGTAGACGAACACGTGCTCCCACGGCACCAGCACGTCGTCGAAGACCACCGTGGTGTCGATCTCGTCGAAGCGCGAGGAGAGCGGGTAGTCGTAGACGCTGGTGGCGAGCGTGGCGTAGGGCCGGCGCGGGAGCAGGCGGAGCCCGGCCGCGCCCACCGGCACCACCAGCGAGATCGCGTAGTCCTCGTCGCCCGGGACGAGCGGGGTGATGTAGCTCACGAAGAGCCAGTCGGCCATGGTCACCGACGTGGCGATCGAGTGGGCCCCGCGGATCACGATGCCCGCGTCGGTCTCGCGCACCACGCCCGGGTGGAGGAACGGCTCGGGGTGGCGGTGGGCCGGGGTGCCCCGGTCGATCTGGGGCGGCACGATGGCGTAGGCCACGTAGAGATCCTCGTCGCGCGCCTTGGCGTGGAAGCGGACCACGTTGTCGCCGAAGTGCGCGCCGCCCCGGTCGAAGAGCTGCCGCCAGCCCGCGAAGCCGGTGAGCACCGAGGCCACGTGGTCGGGCGTCCGGCCCATCAGCCCGTAGGAGCCCTCCGCCCAGAAGCGGTGGACCGCCCGGCGGCGGCCGAGATCCTCGGCGGAGCGCGGGATCAGCCACATCGACCCGATGCGTTGGCCGCTCGCCGGATCGACGCACGTGGTGAGCTCGGGAGCCTCCCGCGCCGCGTCGTAGCGCTCCGCGATGCGCCGGATGGGCGCCGCGAACGCGGGATGGCTCGTCACGTCCGCGACGCGCTCGCCGTCGAGGAAGACGGCGCGGCCGTCGCGGAGGCCCGCCACGTAATCGGCCGCCCGGCGCATGGCGGCCAATCTCGCACAGCCCCGCGACGCGGCGCAAGCCTCGGTGCTACTATGCTCGGCGGACCGGACGCCGGCCCCAGGAGGACCACCGCGATGAAGACCGCGCTGCTCGCCGTGTGCATCACCCTCACGCTCCTCGCCGGACCCGCCCTGGCCCAGCCGCTGCCGCAGGCCCGGCCCGAGCAGGTGGGCCTCTCCTCCGAGCGTCTCGCCCAGGTGGGCCGGGTGCTGCGGGAGGAGATCGAGAAGGGCAAGTTCCCCGGCGCGATCGCGCTGGTCGCCCGCAAGGGGCGTATCGCGTACTACGAGACCTTCGGAGTCCGCGATCCGGAGACCCGCGCCCCGATGACCCGCGACTCCATCTTCCGCATCTACTCGATGACCAAGCCGATCACCTCGGTCGCGGTCATGATGCTGCAGGAGCAGGGCCGGCTCGTCCTCACCGATCCGGTCTCGAAGTTCCTCCCCCAGCTCGCGCACCTGCAGGTGGCGGTGGAGAAGAAGGACCCGAGCACCGGCCAGACCACCGTCGAGCTCGTGCCCGCCCAGCGCGAGATCACGATCCAGGACCTGCTGCGTCACACCTCCGGCTTCACCTACGGCGCGCGGACCACCAACGCCGCGGTGAAGGAGGCCTACGCCCGGGCCGGCGTGGACTCGCGCGACCTGAGCAACGCGGAGCTGGTCGACCGGCTGGCCACCGTGCCCCTCGCCCACCAGCCCGGCGCCGCGTGGGAGTACAGCCGCTCGGTCGACGTGCTGGGGCGCCTGGTGGAGGTGATCTCCGGCAAGTCCCTCGGGCGCGTTCTTCGCGGAGCGCATCTTCCGCCCGCTCGCCATGAAGGACTCCGGCTTCTTCGTCCCCAAGGCGCAGCTCGGCCGGGTGGCCCAGGCGCTCCCGATCGATCCGGCCACCGGCGAGAAGATCTCGCTGATCGACGTGACCACGCAGCCGCGCTACGAATCCGGAGGCGGCGGCGGAGTCTCCACCACCGACGACTACGTACGCTTCGCGCAGATGCTGCTCGACGGCGGCCACCTCGGCGCCACCCGGCTGCTGAGCCGTAGCACCGTCGCCTTCATGGCGTCCGATCACCTCGGGCCGATCAGCGGCACCATGCGCCGGCCCGGCTACACGTTCGGGCTCGGCTTCCAGGTGCGCAAGGACGTGGGGCTGGATGGCCAGTCGGGCTCGATCGGCGAGTACGGCTGGGCCGGCGCGGGCGGCACCTACTTCTGGATCGACCCGAAGGAGCAGCTCATCGCGATCCTGATGACCCAGGCCCCGGGGCCCTCGCGGACCTACTACCGGCAGCTCTTCAAGGAGCTGGTGCAGCAGGCGCTGGTCGACTGAGCACGGAGACGGAGCCCATGCCCGGACTTCACGAAGTGGACGTGATCGACACGCCGTACGCGCGCCCGGCCGGGCTCGAGCTGCTGGCCCGCGTCTACCGCCCGCGGGACGCGGCGCCGGCACCGCGGGCGGCGCTGGTCTACGTCCACGGCGGCGCCTGGGCGCGCTCGGATCGCACCGGCGACGCGATCCTGTGCGAGGCGCTGGCCGCGTCCGGCCGCGTCGTGGTCGCGCTCGACTTCCGCCAGGCGCCCGACCATCGCTTCCCCGCCGCGAGCGCCGACGTGGCGGCCGGCGTCCGCTACACCCGGGCCCACGCCGGGCGCCTCGGCGTCGATCCCGCGCGTGTCGGCCTGCTCGGCAGCTCGAGCGGCGGCCACCTGGCCCTCCTGCACGCGGTGCGCCCCGGGGCGCCCGAGGGAGCCGGCACGCCGGTGGTGACCCCGGACGGCGCCCTCGACGCGAGCCCGCGCGACGCGGAGGTGGCCTTCGTGGTGGCGCTCTACCCGGTCGCCGATCCGCTCGCCCGCTACCGCTACGCGCTCTCGCGCGAGCACGAGCCGCCCCCGCCGTCGGGGTTCGACGCCAAGCGGCTGATCGCCTCGCACCGCGCCTTCTTCGCGGACGAGGCCGCGATGGCGGGCGCGAGCGTCACCCGGCTCGTCGCGGAGGGCCTGGCCACCGCCCGGCCGCCGGTCTGGCTCGCGCAGCCCGACCTGGACGACAACGTGCCCGCCGCGATCACCGAGGCCTTCGTCGACGCCTACCGGAAGGCGGGCGGCCATGTGGACCGCGTGCACTTTCCCGAGTCCCGTCACGGCTTCGCCCAGCAGGCGAGCCCGGCCACCGACAAGTGCGTCGCGGACGTGCTGGATTTCGTCGGGCGGCAGACCGGGCCCGCTCAGGGAGCCTGACCATGGGACCGACCATCGACCTGATGCTCCAGATCAACGCGGCCTTCAACAGCCGCGACGTGAACAAGATCCTCGCCTTCTTCGCCGAGGACGCCACCTTCCTCATGGCCCGCGGGCCCGAGCCCTGCGGCCGCCGGGTGAGCGGCAAGGCGGCCATCGGCCAGGTGCTGGCGGACCGCTTCAAGGTCATCTCGGACATGCGCTGGGACCACGTCGACCACTTCGTGACCGGCGACCGGGCGGTCTCGGTCTGGATGGTCACCGGCACCGGGACCGACGGCGAGAAACTCAACTACCAGGGTTGCGACATCTACGAGTTCCGCGGCGACAAGATCCTGAACAAGGACACCTACTGGAAGCTGGTGGAGCAGCGCCCCCGCCTCTGACGGGCGGGAGCGACCGTGACGATGCGACGCGTCCTGACCAATGCCACGGTGATCGACTGCGTCACCCCTCGGCCCATCCCCGGCGCCAGCGTGGTCATCGAGCGCGGCCGCATCGTGGAGGTGCTCGACGGGAGCCGATCGCCGGACACGCGGAGCGCCGACGTCGTCGATCTCGGCGGCGCCTACCTGCTGCCCGGCCTGTGGGACGTCCACATCCATCCCGACTACCTCGCCTCCACCGGGGCCTCGGTGGCCGAGCAGACCGCCATCTTCGGCCATCGCCTCATGGAGGCCCTGACCGAGAGCGGGGTGGTCGGGGTGCGGTGCGCGGGCGCGGCCCACTTCATGGACGTGGCGTGGAAGCGCGCCTTCGACGCGGGGCAGTACGTGGGCCCGCGGGTCTTCGCGGCCGGCCACTTCCTGACCACGACCGGGGGGCACTTCCTCACCTCCGGTCACGCGCGGGAGTGTGACGGGCCCTACGGCTTCGTGCGCGCGATCCGCGAGCAGATCAAGAACGGCGTCGACCACATCAAGCTGAACCTGACCGGCGGCATCATGGGGCCCGCGTGGGACCGCCACACCCAGTCGTTCCTCCTCGACGAGGAGCTGGACGCCGCCTTCGCGATCTGCCGCAAGCGCGGCTTCCCGGTCATGGCGCACGCCGCGAACCCCGAGACGGTGGCGCGCGGCGGCCCGTCTCGGCGCCCACAGCGTCGAGCACGGCTACATCATGGACGACGCCTGCATCGAGGCCCTGCGCGCGCACGCCACCTGGTACGTCCCGACGCTGGCGATCACGCAGCTCACGCCGGACCAGGCCCGCGATCCGTGGGAGAAGCGATGGGTGGAGCAGCGCGACCTCGCCCCGGATCTCTGCCGGCGCGCCGACGACGCGGCCGAGCCCCATCGCGACGCGTTCCGCCGCGCGCTCGCCGCGGGCGTGCCGATGGCGCTCGGCTCCGACATCCGCCCGCTCAAGGACGCGGCCCTGCTCGAGCTGGGCCTCTGGGTGGCCGCGGGCGCCACCCCGTGGCAGGCGCTGCTGGCGGCCACCCGGCACGCGGCCACGCTCTGCGGCGTGGGCAGAGACCTCGGCACCATCGAGCCCGGCAAGCTCGCGGACCTGATCGTGGTGGCCGCGAACCCCCTCGAGCACATCACCAACCTCCGCCGACTGCTCCTCGTGCTCAAAGAGGGGCGCATCGTCTCGGACAAGCGCGCATCGGAGCCATCGACATGACCAGGATCGATCCCGTGTGGGCCGGCGTCACCGAGCTGTCCCAGGCCTTCGCCGCCCGGACCCTCTCTCCCGTCGACGCGGTCAACGCCCTGCTCGAGCGCATCGAGCGCCGCGACGGGCTGCTGCACTCCTTCATCGCGGTGTACGCGGACGACGCCCGCCTCGCCGCCGAGGGCGCCGACCGCGCGATCCGCTCCGGCCACCGGATGGGCCCGCTCCACGGCGTGCCCATCGCGCTCAAGGACCTGGTCGACCTCGAGGGCCGGGTCACCACCGGCGGCTCGAAGGTCTGGGCCAACCGCGTCTCGCCGGTCACCGCCACCCTGGCCGAGCGCGCGATCGCGGCGGGCATGATCGTGCTCGGCAAGACCCACACCGTCGAGTTCGCGATGGGGAGCTGGGGCACCAACACCCACATGGGCACCCCGCGGAACCCGTGGGATCTCGCGGTGCACCGCACGCCGGGCGGCTCCTCCAGCGGCTCCGCGGTCGCGGTCGCGGCCGGCCTCGCCCCCATCGCCATCGGCACCGACACCGGCGGCTCGGTGCGGCTGCCCGCGGGCTGGTGCGGGATCGTCGGCCTGAAGGTGACCGCGGGGCGCATCAGCACCTACGGGGTCCTGCCGCTCTCCTTCACGCTCGACACGCCGGGGCCGATCGCGCGGTCGGTGGAGGACGCCGCGATCCTCTTCCGCCTGCTCAACGGGCCCGACCCGCTCGATCCTCAGACGCTCTCGTGGGCCGCGGCCGATCCCCTGCCCACCCTCCGGCGCGGCGTGGCCGGCCTGCGGATCGCGGTGATGCCCGACGCGGAGCGCGCGGGCGTCGATCGCGAGGTGCTCGCCGCCTACGACGCCTCGGTCGACGCGCTCGCCAAGCTCGGCGCCCAGGTCTCGCGCGTGACCCTGCCGCACCGCTTCGGCGACTACGCGACCGCCACCGGGCGGATCATCGGCGCGGAGGGCTATCGCTTCGTGGGCCACCTGGTCGACGACGCGGCCCAGCCGGTCGATCCGCACGTGCGCCCGCGCATCCAGCTCGGCCGCGGGGTGTCCGCGCGCGACTACCTGCTCGCGCTGGCCGAGCGGGAGACGCACCGCCGCGCGGTCGAGGCGGCGCTGGCCGACGTCGACGCCCTCCTGACCCCGACCGCGCTCACCCCGCCGATCCCGGTCGACCAGGCGGACCAGGCCGGCACCGCGGCCCACTTCACGCGCCCGGTGAACTACCTCGGGCTCTGCGGTCTCGCGGTGCCGAACGGCTTCACCGCAGGAGGCCTGCCGCTCTCGCTCCAGATCGTGGCCCACGCCGGCGACGAGGCCACCGCGCTCCGCATCGGCTGGGCCTACGAGGCGGCCACCGACTGGCACACGCGCCGGCCACCCGAGCGGTGAGATGGCCGACCTGACCCGTCCCTACGACGTGCTGGTGATCGGCGGCGGCAACGCCGCCCTGTGCGCCGCCATCACCGCCCGGGAGGCGGGGGCCCGCGTGCTCCTCGTCGAGCACGCCCCCCGCGCGATGCGCGGGGGCAACAGCCGGCACACCCGCAACCTGCGGGCCATGCACACCGCGCCCACCTCGGTGCTCACCGACGCGTACGCCGAGGCCGAGTACTGGGACGACCTGCGCCGGGTGACCGGCGGCGCCACCGACGAGGCGCTCGCGCGCATGACCATCCGCGCCTCCGCGGAGGCGACCGCGTGGGCGGAGGCGCGCGGGGTCCGCTTCCAGCCGTCGCTGACCGGCACCCTGAACCTCTCCCGGACCAACGCGTTCTTCCTCGGCGGGGGCAAGGCCCTGGTCAACGCCTACTACCGCACCGCCGAGCGCCTGGGCGTCGACGTCCTCTACGACACGGAGGTCCAGTCGCTCGCCCTCGAGGACCGCCGCGTGCGGGAGGCCGTCCTCAGCAGCAAGGGTTTCCCGGAGACGGTGCGCGCCACCTCGGTGGTGGCCTCCTCCGGCGGGTTCCAGGGCAATATTGAATGGCTCAAGGAGTACTGGGGCGAGGCGGCCGAGAACTTCCTCATCCGCGGCACCCCGTACGCGCGGGGCCGCATCCTGCGCAACCTGCTCGACCAGGGCGTGGCCTCGGTGGGCGATCCGACCCAGTGCCACGCGGTGGCCATCGACGCGCGCGCCCCCCGATTCGACGGCGGCATCGTGACCCGTCTCGACTGCATTCCCTTCGGCATCGTCGTGGATCGCGCGGGCAAGCGCTTCTACGACGAGGGCGAGGACCTGTGGCCGAAGCGCTACGCGATCTGGGGCCGTCTCGTCGCGCAGCAGCCGGGCCAGATCGCCTACTGCATCGTCGACGCCAAGGCCGAGCGCCTCTTCATGCCGTCGGTGTTCCCGGCGATCCGCGCCGGCTCGATCGCCGGAGCTGGCCCGCGCCTTCGGGCTCGACGCCGGCACGCTCGAGTCGACGGTCGAGCAGTTCAACGCCGCGGTGCGACCGGGCCGCTTCGACGGCCACGCCCTCGACGGCTGCGCCACCGCGGGGCTCACCCCGCCCAAGACGCACTGGGCCCGGGCCATCGACACCCCGCCCTTCCTGGGCTACCCGCTGCGCCCCGGCATCACCTTCACCTACCTGGGCGTCGGCGTCGACGAGTGCGCGCGGGTGCTGATGCAGGACGGCCGCCCGGTCGAGAACCTGTGGGCGGCCGGCGAGATCATGGCCGGCAACATCCTCGGCAAGGGCTATCTGGCCGGCTTCGGCATGACCATCGGAACCGTGTTCGGCCGGATCGCGGGCCGGGAGGCCGCCGTCTATGCGCGTCGCACTGCCCATTAGTGACGCGCTGCAGGACGCGAGCCGCGCCATGCAGGTCTGCAACGCGTGCCGCTACTGCGAGGGCTTCTGCGCCGTCTTCCCGGCGATGGAGCTCCGGCGCGAGTTCGCGGCCACCGACCTCACCTACCTCGCCAATCTCTGCCACAACTGCCGGGCGTGCTTCTACGCCTGCCAGTACGCGCCGCCCCACGAGTTCGGGATCAACCTGCCGCGCACGCTGGCCGACCTGCGCGCCGAGACCTGGGAGGAGTACGCGTGGCCCGGGTTCCTCGCCGGGCTGTTCCGCCGGAACGGCACGGTGGTGGCCCTCGCCACCGCGCTCGGCATCGCGCTGCTGCTCCTCCTCACCGGGCTCCTGCGCGATCCGGCGGTGCTCTACGGCGTGCACACCGCCCCCGGCGCGTTCTATCTGGTGATCCCGTCCTGGGCCATGGTCTCCGTGGCGGCGGCCACCTTCTCGTTCTCGATCGTCGCCCTGATCGCGGGCGCGGTCCGGTACTGGAAGGGCACCGCGTCGGGCCCGTTCCCGGGCGCGCGCGCGTGGTGGCGCGCGCTCGTCGACGTGGCCACCCTGCGCAACCTGGGCGGCGGCGGCGACGGGTGCAACGAGCAGGACGAGGGGTTCTCCCAGGCACGCCGCTGGCTGCACCACGCCCTCTTCTACGGCTTCGCCCTCTGCTTCGCCTCCACCACCGTCGCCGCGTTCTACGAGCACGGGCTGGGCCGGCTCTCCCCGTTTCCCTTCGCGAGCCTGCCGGTGCTGCTCGGCACGGTGGGCGGGCTCGGCATGACCGTCGGCACCGCGGGCATGCTCTGGTTCAAGATCGCGGCGGACCCGGAGCCCGGCGCGCCGCGCCTGCTGGGCACCGACTTCGCGTTCATCCTCCTCATCCTGCTGACCGCGGTGACCGGGCTCGTGCTCCTCGCCCTGCGCGCGACGGGCGCCATGGGCACCCTGCTCGCGGTGCACCTGGGCTGCGTGCTGGCCCTCTTCGTGGTGATGCCCTACAGCAAGTTCGTGCACGGCATCTACCGCGGGGCCGCGCTCCTGCGCAACGCGGTCGAGCAGGCGGCCGCCCCGCGCGAGGCCTGAGGGCAGGCGGCGGTGAGGCTGCTGGACGGCATCCGCGTGATCGACGCCGCGAGCTACATCGCGGGGCCGGTGGCCACCACCGCGATGGCCGACTTCGGCGCCGACGTGATCAAGATCGAGCCGCCGAGCGGCGATACCTATCGCCTGCGCAACGCGGGCTACCCGCCGAGCCCTCACAACTTCCCCTGGATCGTCGACAACCGGAACAAGCGCAGCGTGGTCCTCGACCTCCGCTCCGAGGACGGCCGCGGCGTGCTGCACCGCCTGGTGCGGGGCGCCGACGTGTTCGTCACCAACGCCCCGCTCGACGGGCGGGCCCGCCTGGGCGTGCGCTGGGAGGACCTGTCCCCGCTCAACCCCCGGCTGATCTACGGCTCGATCACCGCCTACGGGGAGGCCGGCGCGGAGGCGAGCCGGCCCGGCTTCGACAGCACCGCGCTCTGGGCCCGCACCGGGCTGATGGACCTGGTGCGCCCGTCGCCGGAGGCGCCGCCCTCGCGCTCGCTGCCCGGCATGGGCGACCATCCGACCGGCATGTCGCTCTTCGGCGCGATCATGGCCGCCCTCTACCAGCGGGAGCGCACCGGCCGCGGCGCGATGGTCTCCACGTCGCTCCTCGCCAACGGGCTCTGGCTGAACGCCATCGCGGTCCAGGGCATCCTGTGCGGCGCGCGCACCGTGGTGCGCCCGCCGCGCGAGGAGGCGGTCGACGCCCTCGGCAACCTCTATCGCTGCCGCGACGGCCGGTGGTTCCTCATCGCCCTCACCCCGGACGGCCGCCGGTGGCAGGACTTCACGACCGCGATCGGCCGGCCGGAGCTCTTCGCCGACCCGCGGTTCGCCACCCCGACCGCCCGCCGCGGCAACACCCGCGCCCTCATCGCGATCCTCGACGCGGTCTTCGCCGAGCGCGACTGGGCGGAGTGGCGCCGGGTGCTCGAGGCGAGCGGCATCGCCTTCGGCGTGGTGGGCACGCTCGACGACATCGCCCACGACCCGCAGATGCGCGACAGCGGCGCGCTCGTCCCGCTCGACGACCCCCGCGCCGGCGCCGCGCTCACCGTCAGCAGCCCGCTCTGGATCGAGGGTCAGGAGAAGGTGGCCGCCACCATGGCCCCGGGCCTGGGCGAGCACACCCTCGAGGTCCTCCGCGAGGCGGGCCTCGACGAGGCGGATCTCGCGCGCCTGCAGCAGGCCGGCGTCATCGTCCAGGGCAAGCCCGCCTGAGCGGTCACTCGATCACCTGGTCGGCGCGCCGCCGCACCGATTCGGGAATGGTCACCCCGAGCGCTCGCGCGGTCCGCTCGTTGACGACCAGCCGGAAGCGCTCCGGCCGCGCGAGCGGCAGCTCGGCGGGCCGGGCGCCGGCCAGGATCCGGCCCACGTACTCCCCGCAGCGCCGGAACACCTCCGGCAGATCGGGCCCGTAGGCGGCGAGACCGCCCGCGTCCGTGTAGGCCGGGTAGAGGAAGAGCGTCGGCATCCCCCGCTCCCGCGCGATCTCGGCCGCGTCGCGCCGGAACGCGAAGAGCCGCGGCGAGGAGAGCACGACGAGGGCGCCGCCCGCCCGGCCCGGCGGCATCGAGAAGGCGTCGCCGAACTCCTGGGCGCTGCGAATCTCGAGATCCCGGACCGTCACCGCGCGCGCGCTCCCGGCCCGCTGCATGGCCTGGAAGTGGGCGATGTGGACCTCGGGATCGCCCACGATCGTCACCGCGGCGAGGCTCGGCAGCAGCTCTCGGAGCAGCTCCAGCTGCCGGACGCTCAGGTCGGCCACGTCGAGCGCCACGCCGGTCACGTTGTCCGCCGGCGGCCGGCCCGCCGCGAGAGCCGGGGCGAGGGCATCGCCGTCCAGGTCCATGGCCACGATGGGGATGGTGCGCGTCGCCTGCATCGCGGCCCGCACCGCCTGCGCCCCGCGCGCGAGGATGACGTCGACGTTCAGTCGAGCCAGCTCGGCCGCCGCGGCCGGGAGCAGGTCCGGGCGGTCCCGGGCCTCGCGGCGCTCGAAGACCACGTTCCGGCCCTCGACGTAGCCGCGCTCGCGCAGACCGGCCCGGAGCGCGTCCCAGTACTGCGGCGGCAGCTCGGGCGGGCCGATGGCCCACGAGAGCGCCAGATCTCCCACGCGCGCGGCCCCGGTCGGGGACGACTGCGCGCTCGCGCCGAGGGGCCGTGGGCGCCGAGGGCGACGACGACGGTGAGTCCGAGCGCGACGAGCTTCATCCCCGCGGCCGGTCGCCGTCGTCCTCGGCGCGAAGCGGGATCAGCCCTTCTTCGACGCCTTGGTGTCCTTGTGGGCGAGCGCCACCGCCGCCTCCGGCGTCAGCACCCGGAAGGTCATGGACTCGACCAGGTAGAGGCGGACCGACGTGTCGTTGTGGCTCTGGTAGGCGATCGACATGTCCCGACCGACGGTCAGCTCGAAGTCGCCCCCGCGCTGGCTCATCACCACCGCGCCGCTGATGGCGGGAGCCCACACGATCGGCCCGTCCACCAGCTTCCGCACCACGTTCAGGACCGGGTAGCCGCCGTCGCCGACCGCCTGGGTGAGGCCGGTGTAGGAGCGCGGTCCCAGCGCGATGGCGTAGGGGCCGTCGACGCCGGCCAGGCGCAGGAGCCGCGTCGCCTCCGCGATGCTCCGGGGATAGTCCTGGTAGTCGTCGGGAATCGGCAGGATCGGATAGGCGGTGACCTGGTCGATCCCCTTGATGCCGCCGGCCGCGTAGCCGTGGAAGATCGCGGTGTCCTCCGCGTAGGCGATCCGGGTGGCCGCGTCGATCAGGGGCTGGAGCTCCGGGTCCTTCGCGCCCCGCTCGACCGCGTCCATCTCCTCGCGCGACAGATCGAAGTACGCCCGCAGCTCGACGAGGGGGAGCACCTGCCGGCGCGAGGCCTCCACGTCGGCGACCGGCGCCGCGCCGAGCCGCTCGCGGCGTCCGGTGTTCACCGCGGCCTCGGTGGGCCCGAGCGGCCCCTCGAAGTCCACCAGCTTCCGGCCGGCCAGCTTCAGCTTGAGGACGCGGGTGGCCTCGGCGTCGATCTCCTGCCAGGCCGCCGTCGAGATCGGGGCCAGCTCTCGCTTCAGGTTGTTCATAGCCCCTGCCCTCCCTTCAGGCTGCCGATGCCGAGCGAGCCGCCGCCACCGGCCGAGGCGCCCGCGGCGCCGCCCCCTTCACCGGTCACCGCCTGCTCCCGGGCGATGAGGGAGCCGGTGCTGAACAGGTACTCCTTCAGATGCTCGTCCATCTTGGCGTCCCGTCGCCGGTACCACTCCAGCAGCATCGCGAAGTGCTCCTTCTCCTCGTCGCGATTGTGGGCCAGGATCTCCTTCAGGTCCGGGTCGGTCGCGGCGTCGACCCGCTGGTCGTACCAGTCGGCCGCCTCCAGCTCTTCCTGCATCGAGGTCAGCGCGCGGTGATTGTCCTGCGTCTCCGGCCTGAGCTTGCCCTCCGATTCGTGATATCCCGCCGAGTTCGCCATCAGCTCCCCTCCGAGAGGTCATTGGGTTGTGCTCGCACGTGAGAGAACCCCGTCACAATACTCCAGACGGTTGTCGGTCGCACGCGGTTCCCGGGAAGGGGCGCGAGGGGCCCTAGATCCGGCCCATCCGCGTCTGGACGTCGACGATCTCGTCCGCGCGGGCGCCCATGTGGGACAGGATCAGCTGCCACTGAGACCGGGTGATCTCGTGGGCCTGGATCTCGGGGGGGCCGAGCAGCCGCCGTCCGAAGGCGGCGAGCCACGCGGTCTGGAGCATCCGGGTGTCGAGATCGAACAGCTTGCCGACGATGTACCGGCCTCGACACTCGAGCGACGCGCCGCACGCCCGGTACTCGCGCTCGCCCCACCAGACGTCCAGACCGAGCCCCGGCTCCCGCATTCCTGCCACGTCCGACACGCCTAGACCTTCCGGCCCCGGGCGTCCCCGCGCTCCTCGTCGATCTTGGCCTTGAAGGTCCGCTCGGCCTGGGCGATGGCCCGCTCCCTGGTCTTGCCCTGGAAGAGCGCGAAGAAGGTGCCGGGACCCGGGCGGCGCTGGACCGCGTTGGTGCGGATGAAGTACACCTCGGTCACCACGCGGGTCGCCTCGGTGCGGACGATGATCGTGTAGGTGACGTCGCGGTACTTCCGCTCCGGCAGCCGCTCGCGCACCACCGCGCTCGCCTCTCGGCGCTCGATGATCTGCTTGATCTCGGTCTCGGCCTGCTTCAGCGCGCGGTCGGAGGCCTCGTCCACGAAGGACACTTCGGGGCCGGAGGGCAGGAGTCTCGCGTGCGCCTTGAACACGCAATCCTCGATCGCTTCGAGCTGCAGGGTATAGGTCACACCCTTGTAGGTGCGATCACCCATGAAGTGCCGTCGGGTCGCCACGTACCGCCTACTTGCCTCCATGGCGCGCCACCCCCACCCGCCCCTTCGGGCCCCTCCGTCCCGCCGCGCGGGCGCTCGGGGGGGACCGGTGACCCACCGCGGCGGCGTCGGCCGCGGCTCCGGATCGCCCGGACCGCCTGCATCTGGCCCTCGATGTTGGCCACGATGGCCCGATCGCGGTCCCGCTTCAGCCCCTCGTCGATGAGCGCGCGCAGCACCATCTGCAGGCTCACCGGGGCCTTCAATCGCGTGATCGACTCGCCCGCGAACACGCGCGCCCGATCCAGAACCTCCTGGGGGAGAATGAGCAGGACCCGGGCCTTGTCCTCGAACATCGCCACCTCCGTCCTGCAGCGACCGTGTATGCAGCGACCCTGTATGCACGACCGGGTATGGAGCAGTCGGGTATGAAGCCGTCCGACATATACTTATATCTTGTTATGTAACTTATATCACGATTGATGGCCCCCGGCAATGCCCGCCGCGGCGGGAGGAGGCGTCATGGCGGCCCCGGCGAAGCACGTCCTCCTCGCGGTCGGCATCGTGCTCGTGATCATCGGCCACCTCGGAGACGGAACCGCGACCCGGGAGGCGGCCTTCTGGCTCGGCGTCGCGCTGAGCGTGATCGGGCTCGGCCTGGCGGTGCGGGAGGGGCGGAGGAGATGAAACGGCCGGGTCCCCGGAGGGGATCCGGCCGTTGGGTGATGCGGTGGTGCGGGTCAGACCTTGCGGACGTTCGCGGCCTGTAGCCCCTTCGGACCCTTGGTCACCTCGAACTCGACCTTGTCGCCCTCGGCCAGGCTCTTGAAGCCCTGGCCCTGGATGGCGTTGAAGTGCACGAACACGTCCTCGCCAGCCTCCTGGGTGATGAAACCGTAGCCCTTCGCATCATTGAACCACTTGACCGTACCCTGTGCCATCGACGCGCCCTCTTTCTGGCGAGGCTTTACGCCTCCGTCAAACCCCGCCCCGATGGCGGGGATGCCCTCCTGAAGTGGAGGACAAACAAAAACGCCGAGCGACCTGATATCCGCCCGGCGTTACGCTCGAACCCCGTGCCCGCTAGCCCTTGCACCGATGCACAGGCTACCGAGCCATCACGGCCCTGTCAAGGAATGTATCCCGGGTGCTACTGCTACATAAAAATGTCGTGGGGTAACTGCTCCGTGAAAAGGTCATCCCCCTATGGAGACTTTCACGATGAGCCGAAAGGAGTTGCCCCGGGCGGGCCTGCTCGCCGCGGCGGTCGCGGGTCGGATCACCAATCGGGAGGGCGCCCGGGCCTTGCAGGTGACGCCCCGGCAGTTTCAGCGTCTCAAGCAGCGGTTTCGGGTGGGGGGCGCCCCGGCGGTGCGCCACCAGGGCCGCGGGCGGCTCTCCCATCGGCGGCTGCCGGCAACGCTGTGCGCGCAAGTCCAGGCGCTGCTGCAGGCCCGCTACGCGGGCTTCAATGACACCCACTGCACCGAGAAGCTGCGCGAGATCCACGGCCTGGCGATCTCCCGGGAGTCGGTCCGGCGCCTGCGCCGCGCCCTCGGCCGGCCCGCCGTGCACCGCCGCCGCCCGGCCCAGCATCGGGCGCGGCGCCCGCGCGAACAGGCCGCGGGCCAGTTGCTCCAGCTCGACGGCAGCCCGTTCGACTGGCTCGAGGGACGGGGGCCGACGATGACCTTGCTCGGCGCCATCGACGACGCGACCTCGCAAGTCATCGCCCTGCACTTCCGCCCCACCGAAGACCTGCACGGCTACGCCACCCTGCTGCATCAGGTTTTCACCCGCGTCGGGCTCCCGGTGGCCCTGTACGGCGACGGCGTCAATATCTTGGTGCGCACCGATCGGCACTGGACGCTGGCCGAACAGCTCGCCGGCACCCAGGCCCCCACGCATCTGGGCCGCGTCCTGCAGGAGCTCGGGATCGGCTATGTCCAGGCGCGCTCGCCGCAGGGCAAGGGCCGGGTCGAGCGCCTGTGGGGCACGCTGCAGGACCGCTTGGTCAGCGAACTGCGGCTGCGCGCGGTGGCCACGCGGGCGGCGGCCAATGCCTTTCTGCCGGAGTTCCTCGCCGACTTCAACCGCCGGTTCGCGCGGCCCGCCGCCCAGGCGCAGGCGGTGTGGCGTCGGCCCCCGCGTGACCTCGCCCTCGTGCTCAGTTGCCGCTATACCCGCCAGGTCGCCCGCGACAACACCCTCCGGCTCGGCCCGCGCCTGGTCCAGATCCCCCGCGGCCCCCGCGGCCGCTCCTACGCCCGGCGTCGGGTCGAGGTGCGCGAGCTCCTCGACGGCCGCCTGATCGTGCTGGCCGACGCGCAGATCATTGCCCGGGCCCCCACGCCCGGCCCCGACTTCACCCTGACGCCGCGCAGCCACCCCAGCGCGCAGCGCCGCCGGCCGCGGCCCGGGCCACCGCCCCGACTCGCCGCCGCCCTCGCCCAACTGGCCGCCGCCCTGCCGGCCGCCACCGCGCGGCCCCATCCCTGGCGCCGCGCCTACGATCCCGCGCGCGCGATCAAGGCCGGCTACACCGAGCGCTGGGCATGACATTTCTATGTGGCAGTACCCACGACATTTCTATTGACCAGCGACAGGGAGCGTGATCTGCTGCGAGCGGTGCGGCGCAGCCGGTGGCCGAGGCGCCGTCCAGCGTAAACGCCCGCCCGGGTGGCCGCGTCTCAGGGGCGTATGGACCGCCTGCCCCCGTTCAACGCCCTGCTGCTCTGGGGGGCCACCTTCTACCTGGCCACCCACGGGGTGCTCCCGCCCGCCTCCACCGAGGCCGAGGCGCGCGAGCTGGCGATGGCGCTCCGCGAGGCGTCCCTCGCGTGGGTGGGCGCCCGCGTGCTGGCCGCGCGGCGCTGGGCCTCGTGGCTCCTCGGCTGACTAGCGCCCGGTCAGCGCGCGCGCGAACGCCTCGACCGCGGCGTCGATCTGCTTGCGCGAGACGTCCAGGTGGGTCACCGCGCGCAGCCGCCGCTCGCCCATCACGCTCAGCCGCACCTGCGCCTCCGCGAGGAGCCGATCGGCGAGGGCCTGCGCGGTGAGGCCGGGGGCGGTCACGTCGAAGATCACGATGTTGGTCTCGACGTGGGCCGGATCGAGCGCGATGCCGGGCAGCCCCGCGATGCCCCGCGCGAAGATCCGGGCGTGCTCGTGGTCCTCCGCGAGCCGGTCCACGTGGTGGCGGAGCGCGTACACCCCGCCCGCCGCGATGATGCCGGCCTGGCGCATGGCCCCGCCGAGCGCCTGCTTGTAGCGCCACGCCTCCTCGATGAACGCGCGGGTGCCGGCCAGGCACGCGCCCACCGGCGCGCCCAGGCCCTTGCTGAAGTCGATCCACGCCGAGTCGACCGCGGCCGCGTAGGCCCGCGCGGGAGTGCCGGAGGCGACCACCGCGTTGAGCAGCCGGGCTCCGTCCATGTGGGTCGCGAGCCCGAGGGCCTTGGCGGCGGCCGCCACGTCCTGCACCGCGGCGAGCGGCCAGACGCTCCCGCCGCCCAGGTTGCTCGTGTTCTCCACCGAGACCAGGCGCGTCGGGGGCGCGTAGCGCGAGCGGCCGTGGGCGCCCGCGCGCACCTGGGCGCCGGTGAAGACGCCGCGGTCGCCGTCGAGCGCGGTCATCAGCACCCCGGAGAGCAGCCCGGGGCCGCCGCCCTCGAAGTGGATCAGGTGCGAGGTGCGGTCGGCGAGCACCTCGTCGCCGGGCCGGGTGTGCACCTTCACCGCGATCTCGTTGCACATGGTGCCGGAGGGCAGGTAGACCGCGGCCTCCTTGCCGAGCAGCTCGGCCACCATCTCCTGCAGCCGGTTCACGGTGGGGTCCTCGCCCTTCTGCTCGTCGCCGACCTCCGCCTCGCACATGAAGCGGCGCATCTCGGGAGTGGGCTTGGTCAGGGTATCGCTGAAGAGATCGATCACGATGGGCTCCTCTAGTTGGAGACGAGCTCGGGCCGGCCCGACCACTCCCAGGCCGCGGTGGTGCGCGAGATGCCGAGCAGCAGTCCGGAGAGCGCGCTCGGGTGGATCCAGAGCCCGTCCCGCTCGGCCTCGGGGTCGCCGCCGCGCGCCGTGAAGCGCGCGTGCTTGCGGTTCAGCCGGCGCACGATCGCGCCCACGTCCGGGGTCTCGGCGTAGCACATGTAGAGCGAGTCCCCGCGCTTCGCGGCCCACCGGCCCATCGCGGTCTGCGGATCCGTCACCTGCGAGATCTCGATGCGGTCGAGGCGCCCGGGCGGATCGAAGAGGGTGAGGGTGCCGGTGTAGCCGAAGTGCTCGCTCCGGATCGGGGAGAAGCGCGCGGGGTCGAGCTTGAAGATGCGCGCGTAGCGCTCCGCCGCCGCGGCCCACGGCGAGACCAGGGTGTTGGTGACCTCGTAGAGGTGGCTGACCAGCCCGAGGCGACCGGAGGCCGCGGCCGGGCTCACCACCACGCGCATGCCGGCGGTCTCGGTGGGCTCGAGGTAGATCTGCTCCCCCTCGTTGGTGAACTCGACGTCCTCCGCGATGAGGTGCGCGCGCAGGGCGGGCACGCTCGCCACCGAGAAGCCGGCGGTGAGCAGCCCGGGGCCCCAGCGGTCCAGGTGCGCGCGCACCACCCCGGCCCCCCGCGGCGCGCAGAGCTCGACCTGGCTCGACCCGAGGGTCAGGAGGGTCCGGCGCGCGTTCAGGTAGTCGCTGTCCTCCTCGCCGGCGGGCTCCGCGCCCAGCAGGTCCTGGAAGGCGCGCGCGGCCTCGCCCGCGTCGGCCACCGCCATCTGGATCCGGTCCACTCGCTCCAGCATGAGTCGCGCTCCCCCGATCTCCCGCGCCGCTTGCGGCTCCCGGGGCCCGGTGCGATTCTACATCCGACATGCGGATCCTCGTGGTCGAAGACGAGCGCAAGGTCGCGAGCGTTCATCCGCCAGGGGCTGGTGGAGGAAGGGCACGCGGTCGAGGTCGCCGTCCGACGGGGCGGCCGCGCTCGACGCGCATCGCGGAGCGATCCCGCCTACGACCTCGTCGTCCTCGACGTGATGCTGCCCAAGCGCGACGGCTTCGACGTGCTCAAGACCCTGCGCGAGCGGCGCGTCCAGACGCCGGTCCTGCTCCTCACCGCGCGCGACGGGGTCGCCGACAAGGTCGCCGGGCCTCGACCTCGGGCGCGGACGACTACCTCACCAAGCCGTTCGCCTTCGAGGAGTTCGTGGCGCGGGTGCGGGCGCTCCTGCGGCGGAGCGCGGGCCGGGCCGAGCCGCGCGCTGCAGGTGGCGCGACCTCTGCCTCGATCCGGCGACCCGCGCGGTCACGCGGGGCGCCGGCGCATCACGCTCACCGCGCGCGAGTACGCGCTGCTCGAGTACTTCCTGCGCAACGCGGACCGCGTGCTGACGCGCCCCATGATCACCCAGCACGTGTGGGGCCTGGACTTCGACCCGGAGAGCAACGTCGTCGACGTGTACGTCGGCTATCTGCGCCGCAAGATCGACGGCGGAGGGCGAGGTCCGGCTGCTGCAGACGCGTGCGGGGCGCCGGCTACATGCTGAGCGCCGAGCCGTGAGAGGCCTCCGGCTGCCGCTCTCGATCCGCACCAAGCTCACCCTCTGGTACAGCGGCATCCTGCTCGCCATCCTGGTCGACGATCGGCGCGATCTCCTACTCCGTGGCTGCGCTTCGAGCCTCCAGCAGGACCTCGACGCCTCGCTCCTCACCGTCGCGCAGGTGATCAAGGACACCGGCTCCTCCGAGCGGGCGTCCGACGACTCCGAGGCGCTCCTGCGCCAGCTCCTGGGGCCCGAGCTCTACGACAAGTTCGTCCAGCTCCTCGACCCCGAGGGGCGGCCGCACGCCCGCCCGCGCGGGCCGCCGGACCGACGTGCTGCCGCTGTCGCCGCAGGCCCGCGCCCGTGCCGCGCCGCGGCCTGCGCACCATCGAGACGGTGGTGGTGGGCGGGCGTCGAGCCGGTCCGGCTCCTCACCCTGCCGATCGTGCGCGACGGCCGCGTCACCGAGATGATCCAGGTCGGCATGGCGCTGCGGCGCACCCAGGCGGTTCGCGACCGCTACTTCGACACCCTGATCGTCCTGATCCCGCTCGGGGTGGGGCTGGCCGCGCTCGGCGGGGCCGTCATCGCCCGCGCGGCCCTGCGCCCGGTGGACGAGATGGCGCGCACCGCCCGCCGCATCACCGCCGAGGACCTGAGCCGGCGCGTCGGAGCGGCGGGGGAGCGGGGACGAGCTGGACCGGCTCGCCGAGACCCTGAACGGCATGCTGGCGCGGCTCGAGGACGCCTTCGGGCAGACGCGCCGCTTCGCGGCCGACGCGGCCCACGAGCTGCGCACGCCGCTCACCGTGCTGCGCGGCGGCATCGAGGTGGCGCTCCGCGCATGGCGCGGTCGCCGGACGAGTACCGGCACGTGCTCGCCTCGAGCCTCGAGGAGGTCGAGCGCCTCATCCGGCTCGCCGAGGACCTGCTGCTGCTCTCGCGCTCGCTCGCCGGCCCGGAGGGCGGCCGGGCCCCGATCGACCTGGAGCCGCTCGTGCTCGAGCGTCTTCGAGGTGGGCGCGCGGCTCGCGCGGGCCGCCGGGGTGACGCGTGCGCGTCGACGCGACGCGCGCCCGCCGCGGTGACCGGCGACGCGGCCGCGCTGCGCCGCGCGCTCCTCAACCTGGTCGAGAACGCGGTCAAGTACACGCCGTCGGGCGGCAAGGTGGAGATCGCGCCTCGGGCGGAGCGACGGCGTGGCCGAGGTCGCGGTCGCGGACACCGGCATCGGCATCGAGCCCGGCGACGCTCGAGCGGATCTTCGAGCCCTTCCTGCGCCTCGACGCCGCCCGCGCGCGCGACACCGGCGGCGCGGGCCTCGGGCCTCGCCATCGCGCGCTCGATCGTGATCGCCCACGGGGGCGCCATCACGGTCGAGAGCCGGCCGGGATCGGGCAGCCGCTTCACGGTCCGCCTGCCCTCGCCGGCGGCCTGATTCTCATCCGGGCCTCACCCGGCTCTCATCCGCCGCGGGTAGGGTGCCTCCATCGAGATCTCGACGACAACCTAAACCGAGTGGGAACGACGGGAGGGCACCCGCATGGCAGTGACCAAGCGCAGCGCCTACGCCGAGCAGCAGTTCGACCGCCTGAGCGGGCTCGACGGCATCTCCGACGAGCAGATCCGCGAGCATCTCACGCTCTACGCGGGCTACGTGCGGCAGGTGAACGCGCTCAACGAGGAGCTGACCGCGCTCCGCTCGCGAGGCCGGGCCTCGGGACGGGACCTCGAGTTCGCGGAGCTGACGCGGCGGCTCGGCTTCGAGTACAACGGCATGATCCTGCACGAGTACTACTTCTCGAATCTGAGAGCGGGGGCCCAGCCCCGGCCCGGCTCGACCTCGGCGCTGGCCCAGGCGCTCTCGGAATCGTTCGGCTCCGTCGAGGACTGGCGAAAAGACTTCCAGGCCATCGGAGGGCTACGCGGGGTCGGCTGGGTGATCCTCTGCGAGGATCCGATGACCCGCCGGTTCACCAACCACTGGGTCAGCCTGCACCAGAACGGAGTGCCCGCCGGCTTCAAGCCGCTCCTGGTCATGGACGTGTGGGAGCACGCCTTCATGCGCGACTACAAGGCGACCGAGCGCGGCCGGTATCTGGACGCGTTCTTCCGCAACGTCGACTGGCACGCGGTCGAGCGCCGGCTCATCGAGCCGATGGCGATCCGCCCCGCCGCGGCGGCGTGAGCCTCAGCGCTCCCCGAACGGAGCGGGCCCGTAGTAGCGGACCAGCCGAGCCTCGAGGTCCGGACCGAGAGGCTCGGCCGGGTCGTACGCGGGGGCGCCGCGCACGACCGGACCCGGCAGCGTCACCCCGAGCGCGCCCGCATCCCAGATCACCCGGGTGACCCACCCCACCGGTACCAGCACGCGTCGTCGAGCGAGCCCGTGCCGGAGCACCACGACCACGTGGCGAATCGCCCACGACGCGTCCCCGAAGAGGAAGTCGGATACGTGGCCGACGTCGTCGTCGTTGGCGTGGACGTAGTAGCCGAGCACCGCGCGCGCACTCTGCAGGTGACGGTCCCCGGCCTTCCGCAGCCGCGGGGCGAGGGTGACGAGCGCGCCCTCCCCGCCGCCGGCGGCCCTCCATTGCTCCGAGGCCGGCGCGGTGCCGAGCCAGTGGTAGGGGAAGCCGTAGAAGCCGTAGTAGCCGGCGAGATCGACCGCGTGCTGGCGGGAGACCGGCCGATCGGTCTCCGCGTCCGGGCTCTCCGCGAGCTCGCGCCGCGTCAGATCGGTCCGCACCAGGCGGTGCCGGAGATCGAGCCCGCGCACCGACCAGGGCGAGATCAGCACGCGCTGGTGGGCCGGCCAGTGCCCGATCTCCACGACCAGGTGCCGGATGCTCCACCGCCGGTCGTCGAAGTAGGTGTCGCGGACGCGGCCGAGGTGGCCGTCGGCGGCGGGACCGACGACCGCGTAGTCGTCCAGGCCGGTGAGACTCGTGAGCATGACGCCTGGACTCTACGGGAGCCGGGTGAGAGATCGATGAGAGCGACGTGAGAAAAGCGGTCGGCCTCCGGGCGCGCGCCGATCCGGGCTAGCATGGGGAGGAGAGGAGACGATCCCATGTCGACCGAGACCGAGGTTCCCGCGCGGCTCACCGCCTTCGGACATCCGCCGCAGCCGGTGCAGGCGGTCATCGTCGAGCAGGCGCCGGGGCAGCGCTTCGCCCGGACCCTCGCCGGGCTCGGGATGTTCTGGGGGCTCGCGCTGGCCTCGGTGTTCATCCCGGTGGCCCACTTCGTCCTGGTCCCGACCTTCGTGGTGGCGGGCATCGTGATGGCGGTCAAGCGCGCGCGGGAGGACCGCCGCCTGCTGCTGGTGCGCGGGGCCTGTCCCCGCTGCGGCGCGGTGCAGGAGATCCGTCCGGGCGGGCGATTCGTCGACGGCCGCAGCTTCGACTGCCCGAAGTGCCACGGGAACCTGACGCTCGCCACCACGGCCGCCGAGCCCGCCCCCGCCCGCTCCGCCGACTAAGAAGTTTCTCATCGCCGCTTCACCCGTCCCTCATGTGGGCGGGCTACGTTCGTGGCATGGCGCAGACGTGGATCTCCCGCTCGCCCTGGGTCGGCCGCCTCGCGATGGGCGGAGTGCTCGCGGCCGCGCTGGCCGCGCTCGCGAGCGGGCCCGCCTGGTGGCGCGCGCACGGCCTCGTCGAGAGCGGGGCCACCCTCGTGTCGGACGGCCAGTATCTCCCCGCCGTCCGCCAGCTCGTCCAGGCGGTCGCGGCCGCGCCCCAGGACGCGCGCGCGCACTACTACCTCGGCCTCGCCTACGCCGGTCTCGGACAGGACGCGGCCGCCCTGAGCCACGCGGAGGACGCGGTCCGGCTGGCCCCGCGGGACGCGCGGTACGAGGCGGGCCTGGCCACCCTGTTCCTCGATGCGGGCCGGACGCAGGAGGCGATCGCGCACCTGCGCCGGGCCGTCGACATGAAGCCGGCCTCACCCGATATCCGACTCCTGCTCGCCGAGGCGCTCCGGCGGGCGGGCGACACCGATGGGATGGAGCGCGAATATCGGATCGCGATGCGCCTGGCCGGGGGCGACACCCTGGGGGCGCTGGCCCGTGAACAGCTCCGGTCCGCCCGCGAGCAGGCGGCCCCGTAGACCAAACGACGAGAGGAGAGAACGTCCATGAATCGACTGACGATGCGATATCGCACCGCCTGGACGGCGCTGGTGGTGGCGGCGGTGGTGGGCCTGGTGGCCCTCGCCCCGCACCTGGGATTCACCAGCGCCGCGCCGGCGACGATCTGGAGCGAGCGGCCGGTGTCGGTCACCGCCGCCGCCACCGTGCCTGCGCCCAACTGGGTGGAGCTGACCCGGGCGCTCAAGCCGGCGGTGGTCAACATCAGCACCAAGCGGGTCCAGGACGGGACGTCGATGCAGAGCCCGTTCGGCGACGACGATCCGTTCCAGCAGTTCTTCAAGCAGTTCGGCCAGCCGGGGCGCAAGACGGTGCGCAGCATGGGCTCGGGCTTCATCATCGATCCGGCCGGCTACATCGTCACCAACGACCACGTGGTCGACGGCGCCGACGAGATCCGCGTCCAGCTCGCCGACGAGCGCGAGTTCAAGGCCAAGGTGGTCGGCCGCGACCCGCGCACCGACCTCGCGCTCCTCAAGATCGACGCGCACCAACCTGCCGGTGGTCCCGCTCGGCGACTCGGCCGAGCTGCGCGTCGGCGAGTAGGTGATGGCGATCGGCAACCCGTTCGGCCTCGGGCACACCGTCACGATCGGCATCGTCAGCGCCAAGGCCGCGTCATCGGCGCCGGGCCCTACGACGACTTCATCCAGACCGACGCCTCGATCAACCCCGGCAACAGCGGCGGCCCGCTCTTCAACTCGCGCGGGCGAGGTCGATCGGCATCAACACCGCCATCCGCCGCGGCGGCGCGACGGCATCGGCTTCGCCATCCCGGTCAACCTGGCCAAGTCGGTCGTCGACCCAGCTCGCCGCGACCGGCAAGGTGACGCGGGGCTGGCTCGGCGTGATGATCCAGCCGCTCACCCCGGAGCTGGCCAAGGGCTTCAACGTGCCGCCGGGTGGCGGCGCGCTGGTGGCGTCGGTCCAGCCCGACTCGCCGGCGGCGCGCGCCGGGATCAAGGCCGGTGACGTGATCATCGGGTTCGACGGTCACAAGCTGCCCCAGCCCGGCGATCTCTCCAAGCTGGTGGCCGCCACCGCGGTCGGGCGCGAGGTCCCGCTCGCGATCATCCGCGAGGGCAAGACCATGACGCTCCAGACGCGCATCGCGCGGATGGACGAGCCGGACCAGCCGGCGCTGGCCCAGCGCGACGACGGCAAGGAGCCCCTCGGTCTCACGGTGGAGACCCTGACGCCCGACGTGGGCCGCCAGCTGGGGCTCTCGGATGCGCGCGGGGTGGTGGTGCGCGGCGTGCGCGACTCGAGCCCGGCCGAGAAGGCGGGGCTCCGTCCGGGCGACGTCATCACCGAGCTGGATCACCAGCCGGTGGCCAGCACGGCCGACGTGAAGCGACTGCTGGCCAAGCACGCGCAGGGCGCCCCGGTGGTGGTCCTGCTGCACCGGGACGGCAACAGCCTCTACGCGGCGTTGACGTCGTAGCCGGGCCGGGAGCGCGCGCGATGGCGAACGGTCTCGCGGACCACGACCTGCGATCGGCTGCCGTGATCGCGCGCGCCAACCCGGTGGCGCTCTACTTCCGGGAGATCGGCTCCGTCGATCGCCTCACCGCCGCGCAGGAGCGCGAGCGGGGGCGGTGGATCGAGGTCTGCCGGGCCCGGCGCCGTCGCGCGCTGGCCGGTCTCCCCGCCGGGATCGACGCCCTGCTCGCGGTGACGCGCGACGTGGGGCGGGGTGACCGGTCGCTCGACGCGCTCCTGACGCTGCCGGGCGGCGCGCCCCTCACCGTCCGGCAGCGGGATCGGATCTTCGAGGTCCTCGCGCGCCTGCGCCGGCTGCGTCCGCGCCTGACGCGCTCCGCGATCGCGCGCCGGAGCGCCGGGCGCCTGGTCGAGCGCCTGCCCCTGCGGCCGGACGTGATGGACGATCTGGTGGGAGCCGTGCGGCGCGGCAACGGGTCGATCGGGGCCCGATGGACGCCCGCGCTCCGCGAGGTCGAGGAGAGCGACGGGGCGCTCCGCGAGGCCAAGCGGGCCCTCGTCGAGCCCAATCTGCGGCTCGTGGTGTCGATCGCCCGACGGTACGCGGGTGGGTCGCTCACCCTGCTCGATCTCATCCAGGAAGGCAACATCGGGCTGATCAAGGCGGTCGAGCGCTTCGACTACCATCGCGGCTTCAAGTTCTCCACCTACGCGACGTGGTGGATCCGTCAGGCGGTCGGGCGCGCGCTCGCCGACCAGGCCCGGACGATCCGGATGCCGGTCCACGTGATCGAGAGCATGCATCGGCTCATGCGGGAGCGGAGCGCTTTCCAGGCCGAGCACGAGCGCGAGCCGAGCGTCGAGGAGCTGGCCCGCCGGACCGGGGTGCCCGAGAGGACGGTGCGCCTCGTCGATCTGAGCGCGGCGACCCCGGTCTCGCTCGACGCCCCGATCGGCCAGGACTCGACGCTCGGCGAGTTCGTGCGCGATCGCATCACCCCCTCGCCGGAGGAGACGATCGTTCGCGCCGACCGGTCGCACCGGCTCGGGATCGCCATCGAGAGCCTGCCTCCCCGCGAGCGGGAAGTCCTCCGTCTGCGCTTCGGCCTGGACGGGGAGGAGGCGCTGACCCTCGAGGAGGTCGGCGCGCGCTTCGGGGTGACCCGCGAGCGCGCCCGACAGCTCGAGGCGCAGGCCCTGCGTCGACTGGGCCGCTCGCTCGCGGCGGAGTGACCGCCCGACTCCCGAGTCAGCGTCCCTCTCGCGCGGATCCGTCCTTGTGGCCGACGTTGGGCGCGGGGGCCGGTCGCGGGCTCGGCTGCGGCCGCCGCTCCGGTCCGCGCGGCGCCGACCCCTCCACCCGCCCCGGGTAGAGCCGGTTGGCGGGCTCACCCGGCAGCGCGCGCGGCGGCGCCTGGCGAGGTGTCTCGGCTCGCGGGGTCGGGGCCGCGGGGCGCGGCGCGGCCCCGCGCGCGCCAGGACCTTCCGGACGCGGCGCCCGCGCCGCATCGGGCGCCCGGCGCGGCGTGGCCGCCTCCGGAGCGCGCGCGGGCGGCTCGACCCCGCGCTGGATCTCGGATGGCCGCGGCGCCTGCGCCTGCGGCGGCCGCGGCGCCTGGACCTGCGGCGCGCGCGGGGCGTCCGCCGGGGTCGGAGCCTGAGATCCGCGGCTCGGCTCGGGCCCGCGCGGTGCCTCCGTTCCCCGCGGCGCCTCCGTCCCGCGCGGCGCCTCCGTCCCCCGCGGTGCCTCCGTCCCCCGCGGTGCCTCCGTTCGGGGAGTGGCTGGACCGCGCCCTCGCGTGGCGTCCGGGCCGCCCTCCTGACGACGCGCGGCGGGCGGCGTGGGCGCCGTCGCGTCCGGCCGGCGACCGGTATCGAAGCGCGGTGCCTGCGGTGGGCGCGCGCGCTCCAGGCGGCTTTCGCCGAACGGGGGCCGCGCGCCCGTCGCGCCGGGCTCCCCCGCGCGCGGGGCGGGCACGATGCGGGGCGCCGGCCCGCGGCCCTCGGCCTCGTGCGGCAGGGCGCGAGTCACCGGCGCGCGCGTGGCCACCGTCGGGCGCGCCAGCACGCTGTCCGGCGGCCGGACGCCGCGGCCGCTCGCCGCCGCGAAGCTCGCCCGATCCGGGTGGAGGTCGACGGCCCCGCGGACCGGCTCGAGTCGCCGCGTGTCCACCTGACGGATGCGGGCCTCGCCGACGGGCCCGCGCCCGAAGCGATCCGGCCGCACCGCGACCACTGCGTTCTGCACGTTCACGTTCCGGTAGACCGTGATGTTCCGCACGTTCACGACGGTGGTGCGGTTGACCACCACGGTGTTGACGACCCGGGGCCCGCCCCAGCCACCCCACCAGGCGCGGCCGATGAAGCCCGGGCGGCCCCACCACGGCACGCACGGCTCACCCCAGCCCAGCGCCACCCAGCTCACGAACGGCGCCCCGATGGCCACGCGTACGCCGGGGGCGCCGAAGAACG
>CAWJDX010000024.1:0-20891 GCA_963841755.1 uncultured Candidatus Rokubacteria bacterium | reverse complement strand
TCCCGCCGTCTGATTCCTTGGTCCTGACGGACCGGGGCCCCATAGTAGGCGGCTGATGCTGCTATTTGCGAAGATGCTAAAGGTGGGACTTGTTTCCGTGCCGATCGGGCCGCCGGCGCCGGGCGAGGAGGACGTCGTCCACCTGCTGCGCGAGATCGACCGCGGGGTCCAGCGGCTCTTCGGCCGCGCCCTCGCGATCCGCGAGGTGGACGCCGGATCGTGCAACGGCTGCGAGATCGAGATCAGCGGCCTGACGGGGCCGGTCTACGACAGCGAGCGGTTCGGGATCCACTTCGTGGCCTCGCCGCGCCACGCCGATCTGCTCCTCGTGACCGGACCGGTGACGCGCAACATGGAGGTGCCGCTGCGCAAGACCTACGAAGCCACCCCCGACCCCAAGCTGGTGGTGGCGGTGGGCGACTGCGCCCGGACGTGCGGGGTCTTCGCAGGGCAGCTACGCCGTGGCGGGCAGCGTCGATCGGGTCATCCCGGTGGACGTGTTCGTCGACGGCTGTCCGCCCGAGCCGGCCGAGATCCTGCGCGGTATCCTGACCGCCCTCGCGCCGGCCTCTGCCCGCCTAGATCCGTGGCCGCCCTTCTCCTCGCGGTGATGCTCGGCGCCTACGGCGCGGGCGCCGCCGCGGCGCTCCTGGGCGGCGGCCATCGCGCCGGCCGCGCGCTCTCGCCGCGGGCGCCATGACCGGCGCGGCGGCCGGGCTGCTGCTCGGGCTGCAGGCGCTCGCCGGAGGCCCGGCCTGGAGCTTCGCCGCGCCCGACGTGGTCGGGCTCGCGGGCGGCATCGCGCTGCGGATGGACGCGCTCGGCGCGTTCTTCCTGGTCCTGATCGGCATGGTCGCGGCGCCCGCGGCCCTCTACGGCGTCGGCTACTCCGCGGGGTACGACGGGCCGCTACTCGCTCCGCGGCCTCGGGGCGGCGCTCAACCTGTTCCTGCTCGCCACTAGCCTGGTGCCGCTCGCCGACAACGTGGTGACCTTCCTGCTCGCGTGGGAGGGCATGTCGCTGACCTCGTACTTCCTGGTGCTGACCGACCACGAGCGAGCCGGAGACGCGTCAGCGCCGGCAACTGGTACCTCGGGATGACCCACGTCGGGCTCGCGTTCCTGCTCGCCGCGTTCCTCGGTGCTCGGCGCGGGGGCGCCCTCGCTCGATTTCGTCGATCTCCGGGCGGCCGCCGCCGGGCTGCGCGGGAGCGCGCGCGGCGCGGTGTTCGCGCTCGCGCTGGTCGGCTTCGGCTCCAAGGCGGGGCTGATCCCGCTCCACGTGTGGCTGCCGCGCGCGCACCCGGCGGCGCCGAGCCACGTCTCGGCTCTCATGTCGGGCGTGATGATCAAGCTCGGCGTCTACGGGCTGCTGCGCGTCGGCCTCGACCTCCTGGGCGGCGGCCCGCCGTGGTGGGGCGTGCTCCTGATCGTGCTGGGCGCGGTCTCCGCGGTGCTGGGGGTGCTCTACGCGCTGATGGAGGACGACATCAAGAGGCTGCTCGCCTACTCGAGCGTGGAGAACGTCGGCATGATCACGCTCGGGGTGGGGGCGGGCTTCCTCTTCCAGAGCCTCGCGATGCCGGGCCCCGCCGCGCTGGCCCTGGCCGCCGCGCTCTACCACGCGCTCAACCACGCCGCGTTCAAGGGGCTGCTGTTCCTAGGGGCGGGCTCCGTGCTGCACGCGACGGGGACGCGCAACATGAACCGGCTCGGTGGGCTCATCCGCCGCCTGCCGTGGACCGCCCCGTGCTTCCTGCTCGGCGCGGTCGCGATCTCGGGCCTGCCGCCGCTGAACGGGTTCTTCAGCGAGTGGCTGCTCTTCCAGTCGCTCCTGCCCGGCATCGGGGTGGCCTCGCCGGTGGTGGCGGTGCTGATGGTGCTGGCCCTCGGCATGCTCGCCCTGACCGCGGGCCTCGCCGCGGCCGCCTTCGCCAAGGCCTTCGGGATCACGTTCCTCGCGCTCCCGCGCTCGGACGCGGCAACGGAGGCGCACGAGGCGCCGGTGTCGATGCGCGCGGGCATGGTGGCGCTGGCCGCCGCGTGCGTCGTGCTGGCCGCGGGCGCGCTGCCGGTCCTGGCCACCGCGGGGGTCGTGGCCGCCGGGCTGCTCGGGATCTCGGCGGAGCCGCCGACCTTCGCGCTCTGGCTCTCGTTCCGGACGCCGACTGGGCTCGCGCGCATGTCGCCGCCCGCGGTGATCGTCGGGCTGCTGGGCGGCCTCGCGATCGTCTGGCTGATCGTCCGCGCGGTCGCCTCGCGGCGGCCGCTGCGCTTCGCGGACACGTGGGGCTGCGGGCGGGTCGGCCAGAGCCCGCGCATGGAGTACACCGCGACCGCCTACGCGGAGCCGCTCCGGCGGGTATTCTCCGCGGTCTACCGGCCGACCGAGGACGTGACCGTCGACCACCATCCCGAGTCGCACTACTTCGTGCAGGCCATCGCCTACCGGGCCAGCATTCTCCCCTGGTTCGAGCGCTACCTCTACGAGCCGGTGCTGGGCTTCATCGCGCGCTGGGGAGGCCGCGCCCTCGCGCTGCAGTCGGGCTCGGTGCACGCCTACCTCGCCTACGTGGTCGGGGCGCTCGTGATCTTGCTCGGGGTGCTGATGGTCACCGGCGCGCCGTGAGAGCGTCGAGCGGCTACGCGCTGGCGCTGGGCCAGACCCTCCTGTGCGTGGCCCTGGCGCCCGGCCTCATCGGGCTGATCCGGTGGCTGAAAGCACGGATGCAGAACCGCCGCGGCGCGCCGGTCTGGCAGCCGTACCTCGAGCTGCGCAAGCTGCTCGGCCAAGGAGACGGTGGTCTCGACCAACGCGTCGTGGCTCTTCCGGCTCGCGCCCTACGTGGTGTTCACCAGCACCCTCGGCGTCGTGCTGCTGCTGCCGGTCCTCGCGGTGCCGCTGCCGCTCGACGCTGTCGGCGACCTGCTGGTGGTGGTCTACCTGCTCCTGCTCGGCACCTTCTTCCTGGCCCTGGCCGGGCTCGACCCGGGGTCGCCGTTCGGCGGCATGGGGTCGAGCCGCGAGATGACGGTGGCCGCGCTCGCCGAGCCCACCATCGCGATGGCGATGTTCGCGCTGGCGCTGGGCGCGGGCTCCACCAACCTGGGCGAGATCGTGGCCCGGGCGATGGCGCGGCCGGCGGAGGCGGTGAGCCCGGGCTACCTGCTCGCGTTCACCGCGCTGTTCATCGTGACGCTGGCCGAGACCGGGCGGCTGCCGGTGGACAACCCGGCCACCCATCTCGAGCTGACCATGATCCACGAGGCGATGGTGCTCGAGTACTCCGGCCGCTACCTGGCCCTCATCGAGTGGGCCGCCGCGCTCAAGCTGCTGGTCTTCTTCACCCTGATGGCCAACCTCTTCGTGCCGTGGGGCAGTCGCGGTCCACCTGGGCGCGGGGGCTCTCCTGCTCGCCGCGCTGACCTACGTGGCGAAGCTCGCGGCGCTGGCCGCGGTGGTGGCGGTGTTCGAGACGCGGGTGGCCAAGCTCCGGCTCTTCCGGGTGCCGGAGCTGCTGAGCGTTTCCTTCGTGCTGGCGTTGCTCGCCATCACCGCCTCGTTCCTGTCGAGGTAGCGCGATGGACGGCCTCTTCTCCCAGCTCGCGATGCTCGGCTCGAGCCTGGTGCTCATCGCCTCGTTCCTGCTCCTGTGGCGGCGCGGGATCCCGGCGTACATCGGCGCGTTCACGCTGCAGTCGCTGGCTCTCGGCGCGACCACCGCGGTCGTCGGCCACTTCACGCGGAACGTGGAGCTCTACCTGGTGGCCGCGCTCCTGATCGCGATCAAGGGCGTCGGCATCCCGATCCTGCTGCGCCGCATGGACCGCCGGCTCGGGAGCGGCCGCCGGGTGCCGCCCTACGTGAACACCGCCACGTCGCTGCTGGTGGGCGGGCTGCTCGTGCTGCTCGCCTACATCGTGATGCGGCCGGTGGTCCAGCTGAGCCTGCTCCCGACGCGCGCGGGCATGCCGCTGGCGATGGGGCTCGTCTTCGTCAGCCTCTTCGTGATCATCAGCCGGCGGCACGCGCTCACCCAGGTGATCGGTTTCCTCATGCTCGAGAACGGCATCGCCCTGCTCGCGGTGCTGGGCACCTACGGCATCCCCCTGATCGTCGAGATCGGGGTGTTCCTCGACGTGATGATGGGCTTCCTCGTCATGCAGATCTTCGTCTACCAGATCCACGAGACCTTCCAGAGCCTGGACGTCCAGCAGCTCAACCGGTTGAGGCGCTGACGGATGCCCGAGCCCGTCCTGTTCCTGGTCCTGCTCGGCGCACCGCTGGTCGCGGCCCTGCTCGCGATCGCCGGCCCCGCCGCGCCGCGGCCGGTCGCGGTCCTGACCGGGCTGCTGGCGCTCGGCTCTCTCGGGGCGGCCCTCGGGCTGGCCGCCCGCGTGGTCGCGGGAGGGGTGCCCACCTGGGGGCCGGGCGAGCTCTTCCGGGTGGACGCGCTCTCGGCGGTGCTCGCGGTCTGCGTGGCCTTCGTGTCGGCGCTCGCGCTCGGGCTCGGGCCCGGCGGAGGTCTCGAGAGCCCGCGCGAGGTGCGGTGGTTCCGGGCCTTTGCGAGCCTCTTTGCCGTCACGATGCTGGTGGCGGTCACCACCAACAACGTGGCGGTGATGTGGGTGGCCATCGAGGCGACCACGATCACCTCCGCGCTGCTGGTCCCGCTCCACGTCAGCCGGGCCTCGGTGGAGGCCTCCTGGAAGTACATCCTTATCGGCTCGGTGGGCATCGCGCTCGCCTTCGTGGGCACGGTCCTCGCCTACTTCGACTTCGTCACGGTTGCCGGGCCGCAGGAGTCGGCGCTGCACTGGACGGTGCTCATGGCCGCGGCGCCGGCGTTCCACCCCGCCGCGATGCAGCTCGCCTTCGTGTTCCTGCTGGTGGGCTACGGCACCAAGGCGGGCCTGGCCCCGATGCACACCTGGCTGCCCGACGCCCACGCGGAGGCGCCGTCCGCGCTCTCGGCCATGATGTCGGGCGTGCTGCTCGCGGTGGCGCTCTACGCGATCGTGCGCTGGAAGGCGGTGGTCAACCTCGCGGTGGACGGGCCGCTGGCCGACGGCCTGCTCATCGGGCTCGGGCTCCTCTCGGTCGCCATCGCGGCGTTCTCGCTCCTGGGGCAGCGCCACTACAAGCGTCTCCTCGCGTACTCCAGCATCGAGCACACCGGGCTCATGTGCGTGGGGCTGGCGCTGGGCCCGCTCGGCGTCTTCGCGGCGATGCTCCACCTGATCAATCACACGGCGGCCAAGTCGATGATGTTCCTGCTCTCGGGACGGATCCTCGCCCGCTACGGCACCGCCGACATCCGCCACGTCTCGGGCCTGCTGCGGACCATGCCGCTCACCGGCGGGCTGTTCGCGGTCGGCGCCCTCGCGCTGGTAGGGCTGCCCCCGTTCGGCATCTTCCTCTCGAAGCTCGCCATGCTGCGGGCCGGCTTCGCGACCGGGCACGCCTGGCTCATGGCCGCGCTGCTGGGGCTGCTCGCGGTCGCGTTCGTGGCCTTCGTGAGCCACCTCAACCACATGCTGTACGGGGCGCCGCCGGACGGGGTAGCCACCGGCGAGACGGGACGCTGGGGCCTCGTGCCCCTGGCCGCGTGCGCGCTGGCGCTGGTGTGGCTCGGCCTCGTGCTCCCGGCCCCCATCGAGACCCTGCTCGACCGCATCGTGGAGATCACCGCGCGATGAGAGACCTGGACGCGGTCGCGCGCGCCCTCGCGGGCCGGCTGGAGGGCCGGCTCCACGAGCCCCGGGTGGTGCGCGAGCGCGAGCTGCACTGCCGCGTCGAGCCGCGCGACGCGCGGAGCCTCGCGCAGGCCCTGCGCGCGGAGCACGGAGCCGAGCTGCGGCTGATGGTGGCCGCCGATCGCCGCAGCGACGCCGGGCGCTTCGAGGTCTACGCCCTGTTCGCGCATCCCGCCGAGAACTGGTTCGTGCACGCGGTGCAGTGGCTCGGCCCGGAGGCCCCCGCGCTCACCTCCCTGGCCACCCTCCATCACCCCGCGTCGCTCTTCGAGCGCGAGATCTTCGACATGTTCGGGATCGAGGCCGCGGGCCATCCGGATCCGCGCCCGCTCGTCCGCCACGCCTTCTGGCCCGCCGACTACTTCCCGCTCCGCAAGGACGCGGTGGCGCGCGAGTTCCACGACGACGGGCGCGCGTTTCCGTTCACCGAGGTGGAGGGCGAGGGGGTCTACGAGATCCCGGTGGGGCCGGTCCACGCCGGGATCATCGAGCCGGGGCACTTCCGGTTCAGCGTGGTGGGCGAGACCATCATCGACATGAAGGCGCGCCTCTACTTCACCCACAAGGGGACCGAGAAGCTGTTCGAGGGCCGGGCGCCCGCGGACGGGGTGGCGCTGGCCGAGCGGGTCTCGGGCGACACCACCGTCGGCCACGGGCTCGCCTTCTGCCAGGCGCTCGAAGCGGCCGCGGGCACGACGGTGCCGGCGCGCGCCCGTCGGCTGCGCGTCGTCCTGCTCGAGATGGAGCGGCTCTACAACCACGTGGGCGACTTCGGGATGATCGCCAACGACACCGGCTACGCGGTGGCCCACTCGCACTGCTTCCGGATCCGCGAGCGGCTGTTCCAGCTCAACCGGCGCCTCACCGGCAACCGGCTGCTCCGCGGCGGGATCGTGCCGGGCGGGGTGGGCCGCGACCTGCCCGCGGATCTGGACCTGCCCGCGGAGGTGGACGCGGCGCTCGCGGACTTCGACGAGATCGCGGCGCTCACCCTCCGCAACACGCTGGTGATGGACCGGCTGGAGGATACCGGGCGGCTCACCAACCGGATCGCGCGCGACCACGGCGTGCTGGGGTTCGTGGCGCGGGCCTCCGGGATCGACGCGGACGCGCGCCGCGACCATCCGTTCGCGGCCTACGGCGAGCTGGGTCTGCGGGTCCCGGTGTGGGAGAGCGGCGACGTCAAGGCGCGAACGATGGTGCGCATCGAGGAGGCGCGGGAGTCGGCCGCGCTCGTCCGCCGCGCCTTGACTTCCCTGCCCACCGGACCCCTCGCTGTCCCGCTCGGGCCGCTGCCGGCCTTCGCGCCCGCGTGCGGGCTCGTGGAAGGCTGGCGGGGCGGTATCCTGCACTGGGTGATGGCCGACGGGGCGGGGCGGCTCCACCGGGTCAAGATCATGGACCCGTCGTTCCTCAACTGGCGGCCGCTCTCTCACGCGCTGCTCCAGAACATCGTTCCGGACTTCCCGCTCTGCAACAAGTCCTTCAACCAGTCGTATTCGGGAAACGACCTCTGACGGGGGGTATACTGCCAGCATGAAAACCGGACTGATCGTTCTGGGCGTGATCATCCTGATCGTGGTCGGCGGCATCGGCTGGGCGATCGGGATCAACAACCAGCTGGTGGGGCAGGAGCAGCTGGTCAACGAGAAGTGGGCCCAGGTGCAGAACGTCTACCAGCGCCGCGCGGACCTGATCCCGAACCTGGTGGAGACCGTGAAGGGGTACGCAACCCAGGAGCGGACGGTGCTGGAAGAGGTGACGAAGGCCCGCGCCAGCGTCGCCGGCATCAAGGCCACCCCCGAGCTGATCAACGACCCGGCCGCGTTCCAGAAGTTCCAGCAGGCCCAGGCCGAGCTGGGCGGTGCGCTCAGCCGGCTCCTCGTCACCGTCGAGCGCTATCCGGACCTCAAGTCCAACCAGAACTTCCTCACGCTCCAGAGCCAGCTCGAGGGCACCGAGAACCGCATCGCGGTCGAGCGCATGCGCTACAGCGAGGCGGTGCGCGACTACAACACACGCATCCGGCTGTTCCCGGGGAGCCTGGTGGCCTCGCTGCGCGGCTTCAAGGAGAAGGCCTACTTCGAGGCCGCTCCCGGCTCCCAGGAGGCTCCCAAGGTGAAGTTCTAGGCGGCGCGCCGGGCGGGGGAATCGTGCTCCGCCGCCTCGCTCCCGCGCTGCTCCTGCTCGCCGTGCTCGCCGCCCCGGGTGCGGCGGCCCTGCGCATCCCGCCGCCCCCCGACCACCGCGTCAACGACTACGCGGGCGCGCTCGCCCCCGCCGACCGCGACCGGCTCGAGCAGGCCCTGATCGCGCGCGAGGCCACGAGCCGCAACCAGGTGGTGGTGGCGATCTTCCGCTCGCTCGAGGGCGAGAGCCTCGAGGACTACTCGATCCGGCTCGCCAAGGCGTGGCGCATCGGGCAGAAGGGCCTCGACAACGGAGTCATCTTCCTGGTCTTCCTCGACGACCGGAAGATGCGCATCGAGGTGGGCTACGGGCTCGAGGGCAGCCTGACCGACGCCATCTCGTCCTCCATTCTTCGCGACGTCGTCGCCCCGCGCTTCCGCGCGGGCCAGGTCGCCGACGGCATCGGGGCGGGGCTCGACGCGATCGACCGCGCGATCGCGGGGACGTACCAGCGCCCGCCCGGCCCGAATCGCGGGCAGCCGACCCATGGCTTCGGCTGGCGGGAAGGGCTCGGGCTGCTCTTCGTCGGCCTCCTGATCATCGTGCTCGTGCAGAACCGGATGCAGCAGGCGTCGCTCCGGCGCCGCGGGTGGACCGGCGGGTCGACCGGCTGGGGTGGTCCCTTCATCGGCGGGACCGGCCTCGGCGGGGGATGGGGCGGCGGCGGTGGCAGCAGCGGGGGCGGCGGGTTCAGCGGGGGCGGGGGCAGCTTCGGCGGCGGCGGCTCGAGCGGAAGCTGGTGATGGCGCGTCATCCGAGGTGGGTGCGCGGGTTCCTCGCCGAGGCCGATCTCGACGCGGTGACGCGGGCCATCGGGGCGGCGGAGCTGCGCACGTCGGCGGAGATCCGGGTGCACCTCGACCACCGCTGCCCGGGCGAGCCGATGGCGCGAGCGGTCGCGGTCTTCGAGTACCTCGGCATGCACCGGACTGCGGCCCGCCACGGCGTGCTGATCTACGTGAGCGTGGGGGATCACAAGCTGGCCGTGCTGGGCGACCAGGGGATCCACGAGCGGGTCGGGCAGGTCTACTGGGAGCGGCTCGTCGACGCGGTGCTCGCGCACTTCCGGGAGGAGCGCCCGCGCGACGGGCTGCTGCACGCGGTGGCCGAGGTGGGCGCGGTCCTCGCCCGGCATTTCCCGCGGAGGCCGGGGGACGTCAACGAGCTGTCGGATCAGGTGAGCATTGATCCCTAGCGGCCGAGGCGGGCCCTAGCGGCCGAAGCGGGCGCTGAACCCGACGAAGGCCGACCAGTCGGGCCCGGGGCCGACGAGCGTGGTGCGCATCCCGGCGTCGACCGCCATGAGCGGCGTGAGCTTGTAGAGGAGCGCCACCGTCGTCCGGAGATTCGCGCGACCGTCGCGCTCCTCCTTGGTGGCGAAGAAGAGCTCGGTGATCGTCGACAGGCGCTCGGTCACGGTCCACGAGAGCGACCCCGAGGCCACCCCCTGCGGCAGGAACCTCTCCGGGCGCCGCTGCCCGAGCGCGGCCGCCCCGGCGTTGACGTCGAGGCTCAACCCCCACGGCAGGCCGATGCTCAGCAGCAGGAGGGCTCCTGCGTCCGGCCGCTCGCTACCGATCGGGGCCCGGGCGGCCGGCAGCTTCACGAAGGGCTTCACGGCCACGAGCGGGCCACCGCTCCCTTCGGGCGGGGCGTAGAGGCGGTACTTGAGGCCGAGCGTGTAGTCGCCGCTTCCCGCGGAGTCGTGGTCGGCGCGCTGCCACACGAACGGCTCACCCTCGAGCGAGATCTCGAGCACGGTCGCCACGCCTGCGCGGAGCACCGCCTGGGTGCTGATCTGGTGCTGGGTGGGCCCGCCGCCGACCCGCGCCCGCTCGTACTCGAGGCCGGTCTCGATCTGCAGCGCGCCCACCGGGACCAGCTCGGCGCTGGTGGTGAGATCCGGCCGGTCCGGGTTGATGCCCTGGGCGAGGGCCGCCAGTGGCCACAGGTAGAACACCGCGCTCGAGATGAAGGCGACCAGGAGGTTCAGGCGGCCATCATACACGTGGTGGGGCCCAACCCGGCGTCAGGCATTCTGCCACCGCCGGGCGTCATGCCCGTCCATTGTCGATCGGTTCTCGGGAGCTTCCGATGTTTTTCCAGATACTTGACCCCTGGCATGGCCGGTGCTTGCCTTGCCGGCGGATGCCGATCCAGCCGAGGAGGCTCCCATGAGACACCGGACGCAGGTTGCGCTGCTCCTCCTGTTCCTCCTGACGACCGCGGTGGCGCTGCCGGTCATCCCGACCGCCGAGGCGGCCGGGCCCGACTGGGCCGCCGAGATCCAGGCGATGGACGCGGCCCTCGCGCGGGGCGACGCAGCCGCCGCCCAGGCCGCGTGGCGGGAGGCCTACGCCGCCGCCCACGTCGGCCGCGAATGGCCCGGCATGGTGGCGGTCGGCGACGCGGCCCTCCGGCTCGGTCGCGCCACCGACACGGGTGCGGTCGCGGAGAGCCGCGCCCGGCGCGTCTACCTGACCGCCCTGTTCCGCGCGCGCCGGCACGGCTCGCTGGACGGAGTGCTGGCGGCCGGCGAGGCCTTCGGCCGGCTCGGCGACCGCGAGGTGGTGCAGCAGGCCCTCGCGATGGCCACCGAGATGGCCAGGCGCTCCGGGGATGATCTGGCGCAACGGCGCGTGCAGGCCTTCCGCAGCCAGTGGGTGGCGGGCCCGCTCACCTGATCGCAGGCGGCGGGCGCCGGAGCCGATTCCGGCGCGTGGTATGCTCCCCCCGCCATGAACCGCGCCGAGATTCCGACCCCCGCGCTGCTGCTGGACCTCGATCGCTTCGAGCGTAATCTCCAGAAGATGGCCGCCCACGTGAAGGCGGCCGGCAAGAAGCTCCGCCCCCACGCCAAGACCCACAAGTGCCCCGAGATCGCCCGCCGCCAGATTGCGGCCGGCGCGGTCGGCGTGTGCGTGGCCAAGGTGGGCGAGGCCGAGGTGATGGCGGCCGCCGGCGTGCGCAATCTCCTGATCACGACCGAGGTGGTGGGCCCGGAGAAGATCGGGCGCCTGCTGGGTGTCCTGCGGCGACAGCCCGAGACGCTCGTGGTGGTGGACCACCCGGACAACGTGCGGGAGCTGGGGGCGGCGGTGGCCAAGGCCGGCCTCGTGCTCAACGTGCTGGTGGACGTCGACGTGGGCGGCCGGCGCACCGGCGCGCAGCCCGGCGAGCCCGCGCGCGACCTGGGTCGCGAGGTGATGGCCCAGCCCGCACTCCACCTGCGCGGGCTGCAGGGCTACGCGGGCCACTGCGCGCACGTGATGGGCTTCGACGACCGGCGGCGCACCTCGCGGCGCTGGATGGGCCGGCTCATGAAGACGCGGGAGCTGTTCGAGAAGCACGGCATGGCGGTGGACATCGTGACCGGCGGCTCGAGCGGCACGTTCAACATCGACAGCGAGCTCGAGGGGATGACCGAGCTGCAGTCCGGGTCCTACTGCGTGATGGACCTCGACTACCGGCGCATCGGCAGCCCGCGCGGGGCCGCCTACGACGAGTTCGAGATGGCGCTCACCGTGCTGACCACGGTGGTCAGCGTGCCGAGCCAGGAGATGGCGATGGTGGACGGCGGCTTCAAGGCCTTCTCGACGGACCGGCCCTTCGTACCGGAGGCGGTGGAGTGGCCGGGCGTGGAGTACTCCTGGGCCGGCGACGAGCACGGGCGGCTCATGACCGCCGAGCCGGAGCGGCTGCCCAAGCTCGGGCAGCTCATCGAGTTCTTCCCCCCGCACTGCGACCCCACCATCAACCTCTACGATCGCATCTACGCGATGCGCGGGAGCACGGTGGAGGCGGTCTGGGAAGTCTCCGGGCGGGGACGGTCCCAATAAGCCTGTAGAGATAGTTACATGCGAGCTGGTCCCGGGAGGGTCTAGCGGGGTTGACAGGGAGTGGGGAGGTGGGATAATCCCACCAAGGAGCCACGCCATGGCCATCAAGCTGGACGAGCTCGAGGGCATCGGGGAGACCACCGCGGACAGCAAGGAGCGCGTGACGCTGGCGCGCGCCCTCCGGCAGCTCCGGGCCCGCTTCGGTGACCGCAAGATCCGGTTCAACGTCTTCATCGAGGAGTCGACGGGCGCGATCGTCCTCGCTCCGGCGACGACGGTACCGCTGCGGGAGGCGTGGCTCCACGAAAACCCCAAGGCGCTGAAGGCGGTCCGGACCGGCATCGCTCAGGCCGGCCGCGGTGAGGCGATCAAGGGCAGATCGTTCGCCAAGCACGCGGACGACGACGCCGGGTAGCTCCGATCCCGCGCTTCACCCTGCTCTGCACGCCGGTCGCCGACCTCGAGCTGACGGCCCTCGAGGGCGATCCGAAGCGGGCGAAGCGGCTGACCGCGGTCCGCAAGACTCTCGCTCTCATGGAGATCGATCCGCACGATCGTAGGCTGCACACCTACGAGTACCGGACGATCAAGGGCGCGAAGGGCGAGAAGGTCTTCGAGTCCCACGTGGAGACCAAGGTCCCCGCCGCGGCCCATCGAGTCTTCTGGCACCAGGGGCCGCTGGCGGACTACATCATCGTCGTGGCGATCACCGCGTATCCCTGAGGATCGGGCCCGAATGCCCGCCGCCCCGTATCTGATCGCCATGTGCGATGTGCTGGGCTTCACCCGCCTGGTGGCCACGACCCCTCTCGACGAGATCCACGCGCGGTACCGGGCGCTGCTCGCCCAGCTCGAGCCGCACCCCCTGTTCCGCATCAAGACCGGGACCTACGCGCGGGAGATCGTTCTCAATCGCGTCGTGTTCAGCGACACGATCCTCATGTGGGCGCCCGCCGGCGAGGCGATGGAGCTCCTTCCGAGCGTGCTGGGGCAGATCATGGGGAGGGCGATGAGCTCGATGCCGCTCCGCGCGGGACTGGCGTTCGGCGACTGCGTCATCGATCCGGCCAACGAGCTCTACGTCGGGCAGCCGATCATCGACGCCTATCACACCGAGCAGTCGCAGGAATGGGTCGGCGGCGCGTTTCACCCATCCTGCTGGCGCCGGCCCGGCCTTCGCGACGCGCTGTGCCGGGGCTACGAGGGGAGCGCGGTGCAGTACGCGGTTCCCGTGAAGGCCGGGGCCGAGCCGCTCGAGTACGCCCTGAACTGGCCCGCGCTGGCCGGCTCCGACTTCACGGCCAACGCCCTCGCTGCTTCGGCCCTCGCGGCTTCGGACGCCGCGACCGGGCCGAAGGTGAAGTGGCAGAACGCTCGGCGGTTCTACGACGCGGTCGTCGCCAACCGGGGCTCTTCGCGGTAGGCGCTAGCGATCGCGGCGCCGCCTCCAGCCTGCGGCGCCGAGACCCGCCATCGTCGACCCGAGCAGGGCCAGGGTGGCCGGCTCCGGGACCGGCTCCAGGTCGCCGTTGACCGTGAAGGCGGCGTTGAACGCGCCCGCGCCGACGACGTCGGTGCCGATCCGCAGCCAGTCCGGGTCGAGATTCTCGTTGCGGATCCACCTCTGGAGGTCGGTCGCGCCGGCTGGGAAGGGCGTGCCGGGGGCACGATCGGGCGCGGCGCGGAGAGCCAGAAGAAGTCTCCGCTGGCGAGCTGGACCTGGGGGACGAAGAAGTAGTGGTCGGCCGGCAGCACGAACGGTGTGTTGAACACCACGTTGAACTGCACCTGCTGCCCGGTCACCGCCCCCTCCCCGAGGGTCGTCTGATTGGGGAGTCTGTTGATGCCATTCAGCACCGAGTTCGCGGCGGTGAAGCTCGACGCCTGGATACCGGGCGTGAAGCCGAGCGTACCCGAGCCGCTGTCCCGCGAGTCGAAGGCCACGTCGGAAGGCGAGTTCACCCGGGTGGGCACGTTGCCCGACGGAGGATTCGTCGAGTCACTGGGGAACACCCGGTAGATCTCCACCACGACCTGCGAGATATTGCTCAGCTGGGAGCCGACCGGCAGCAGCCCCTGGAAGGTGGCGCTGGTGAGCTTGAGTTCCCCCGCCGACGACGAAGTCATCGCCGGTCTCGATCTCGATCTTTCCCGCGGACGAAGGCCGGGACCCGGTGGCCATGAGGCCGTCCGGATTGCCGGAGCTGAAGAAGAAGGGCGTGGCTCCCACCGGCCCGACCCAGGCCAGGATTGCCACCACCACGATCACGGTCAGCGCACGACGCGTCATTGCTCTACCCTCCGACTGCGAGCTCGATGAACGGCCGAGAAGATCAGTGCACGAGCGGTGACCGAATGCACGCAATTGCAGCTTGGTGCACTCGACGTGCACAGTCCTTGAGAGCGCTTGCAGGAGGAGAGTGGTTCTAGGCGACGACGGCGCGGTGCGTGGACGTCCAGTAGGACTCGAACACCTCCCAGACTTCCTCGGGGCTGCGGGTCTGGAAGATCCGGGCGCGGCACTCGGTGGCGTGGCCGAGCCCCTCCGTGTACCACGCGAGGTGCTTCTTCATCTGGATCAGCGCGTACTTCTCCCGGAAGTGCTCGCGAATGAGGCTCACGTGGCGGGCGATGACCCGCGCCTTGAGGTCGCGCTGGGCCTCGCGCGGGAGGGTCTCGAAGGATTCGTCGAAGATCCAGGGACTGCCCAGCGCTCCGCGGCCGATCATGACGGAAGCGCAGCCCGTCTCGGCGACCATGCGGCGGGCCTCGGCCATCGAATGCACGTCGCCGTTGCCGGTGACCGGGACCGAGACCGATTCGACGACTTCCCGGATGATGGCCCACGGAGCCTTGCCGGTGAAGCGCTGCGACCGGGTGCGCGGGTGCACGGTGATGGCGTCCACGCCCTCCGCCTCCGCCATCTGGGCCACCTCGACCGCGTTGAGGTGCTCGTCGTCCCAGCCGCCGCGGATCTTGACCGTGAGCGGCACGCTCACCGCCTTGCGCAGCGCGCGCAGGATGAGCGCGCTGGCCGCGACGTCTCGCATGAGCGCCGCGCCCTTGCCCTTGCCGGTGATCTTGGGCATCGGGCAGCCCATGTTGAGATCCACGATGTCGGCCCCGAGCACCTGGCAGCGCTCGGCCGCGCGCGCGAGCAGGTCGGGGTCCTTGCCGAGGAGCTGCATGGCGAGCGGGCGCTCCGCGGGGTAGTAGGCCGCGATGGCGTCGGCGAACGGGTGCCCGGTGAGCAGCGCGGCGGCGTCCATCTCCTCGGAGGTGGTGAGCCCGCTGCCGCACTCGCGCGCGATCAGGCGGAAGGGCGCGTTGGTGATACCGGCCATGGGGGCCAGCCGGGCCAGCGCGGGGATCTCGACGGCGCCGATCTTCATGGGACGCTCAGTATACCCTCGACCGCGCTAGCGAGCCGGACTCGCGGGCTGCGACCAGAGGCCGCGATGGTGCTCCCGCGCCTCGGCGGCCAGCTTGCGGAACAGCTCCGCGTGGCGGACGTTGGGCGGCACCGTCATGACCGCCGCGTAGCCGAGCCGCACCAGCTCCGCGTTCACCATCGTCTCGCCCCCGTCGGGCCGGCGGATCCAGACGTAGGCGAGGAGGCGACCGTAGCGGTCGCGAAGCTGCACGTCGGTCTCGAGCCGCACCGGGTCGTGGCCGAGCAGCCGCCGGTTCACGTCGGTCGCCTCGCGGCCGCCGGGCTCCTCGCCCCGGATCGGGTGGTGCACCTCCGGGGTGTCGATGCCGATGTACCGCACCTTCTCCACCCCGCCGGCCAGTCGCACGTAGATGGTGTCCCCATCCACCGTCCGGACCACCGTCCCGCTGCGCTCCTCCCTCTCCCCTGCGGGGAGAGAGAGCGACGGCGAGATGACCGCGAGCAGTGACGCCAGCGCGAGGAGAACGACGAGGGCGCGCCCACGCATGGTGTATCACCCACGATACACCAGACCAACTCGCCCGCCGCCGTCTCAGTTTCCCTTCGACCCTCGCGCGCCGTCGGAGTCGGGGAGGCAGCGATAGGAGTCGGCCGGTCCGGGCGGGGGAAGCCGGTCCTCTGGACGTGCCTCGCCGGCCGCGCGCAGATACGCTCGCTGTTCCTCCTCCCGAGATTTCTGCTCGCTCAGGCAGTCGACGAGCGTCGCGTGCACGGTGACCCGAGTCCCCGCCGCTTCCTTTCCGGGTCCCCCTTTCCAGAGTGCCCACGCCCCTTCGGCGCCGGCCGACCCGACGAGGGTGAGGACGCAGCACGCGGCGAAGGTGATGTGGGCAGCGTTCACCGGGACGAGCGTCCGGCGCCGGGAGCCGGCCGGGATCGACTCAGGCCCAGGCCGGCGAGACCGCACCGGCGCGATCGCGCCAGCAGGGCGCCCACGCCAGCGCCACCAGCCGCACCGAGATGTTCTGCCGGGTGGGCTTGAGCGCGAGGGTCTCGAGCCGCTCGGTCAGCGGATCGGTGCTCGCGCCGAGGGCGTCGGCCTCGGCCTTGAACTGGCCGTCGAGCGCGGCGATCGCCTCGTCCACCGCGGCCACCGTCTCCCTGGCGCGGCCCACGTCCTGGGTCTCCTTCAGCACGCGTCCGGCGCCGCGAGCGGCGGTGGTGGCCCGGCCGATGGTGGAGGCGGTGATCGACTTGCGCCCGAGGAAGGCGCCCAGGATGGTGGCGCCGACCGAGATCGCGGTCTGGATGCCCTGCGACTTGGCCTGCTCGCTCTCGCGCTCCACCGCCTGCTCGGCGCGGCGCCGCCGCTCCTGCAGCGCGGCCATCTTGGGCGCGTACTTCTGGCGGAGGGCCTCGCTCGCGCGATCCCGGTCCTGACGCGTCGACTCTTGTAGCCGCACCCGGAAGTCGCGCTCGGACTCGCCCGGCTTCGAGACGACCTTGAGCGACGGGCTGCGCAGCAGGTCGATGCTCTGTGACTGGAGGAGCCAGCTCGCGAAATCCTTGCTCCACCCGTCGTAGCTCTTCTTCTTCCCCGCCGGTGCCGGCAGCTCTTCGAAGGCCGCGTCACCCTCGGGAGCGGTGGCCAGGTCCGACGTGGTGAAGCTCACCGCCGCGGCCTGGTCCCACGCCACCGGCACCGCCTCGTCGGTGATCGGCGTCAGGTAGACGAGATCCCGGCTCACGTCGACCCCGTTCTTCGTATCGCTGACCCGTACCTGGGCGGAGCCCACCAGCATCGGCCGGTAGTAGAGGGTTGACCCGGCGGGAGCGGCGCCGTGCGCTGGCGCGAAGTGCTGCGGAACGTCGGGCGGGAGCAGCGGGCGCTGGCCCGAGCCGGAGGCGGCCTCGGTCGGCGCGGGCTCAGCGACGGGGACCGCGGGGCGGGCCGCCTTGCCGCGGGCCGGCGGCGCGGAGGCCGGCGCCACGGGGACCGGCGCCACGGGGACCGGCGCTGCGGGGACCGGCGCTGCGGGAGCCGACGGGCGGCGCGTCGTCGCGCTGGCGGAAGCCGTGGCGGCGGTCGGGGCGGTGGCGGGCGCGGATCCGCCCGCGCCGCGCCGGGCGTCCATCAGCGTCTTGATCTGCGCGCGCGTGAGCGGCCCGCGCAGGTAGGACATCACCCAGCGGCTCTCGAACACCACCGGGTGATCCTCGTGCACGTTGTTCATCAGGAAGACGCGGGTCGAGAGCCCGGAGAGGATCCGCTCGAGCCCGGCGCGGTCGAAGCCCTGGCCCGCGGTGCCCGCCGCCCCCTCGAGGCCGTCGAGCACGCGCGCCTTGTCGCGCTCGGTCTGCAGGCGCCCGATGAGCCAGGTGCCGGTGTTGGACAGGCCCTTGTAGTCGAGATCCACCGGGTTCTGGGTGGCGAGCACCACGCCCACTCCGAAGGCGCGCGCCTGCTTGAGCAGGGTGAGGAGCGGCGTCTTCGACGGCGGGTTGGCCACCGGGGGGAAGAAGCCGAAGATCTCGTCCATGTAGAGCAGCGCGCGCAGGCTCGTGGTGCCCGACTGGGTGCGCATCCAGCCCACCACCTGGTTCAGCAGGAGCGAGACGAAGAACATCCGCTCCGCGTCGCTCAGGTGGGCGATCGACACGATGGCGACGCGCGGCTTGCCCTCCGGCGTGTGCAGGAGGGCGTCGACGTCGAGGGGCTCGCCCTCCATCCAGGCTCCGAAGCCGGGGGCGGCGAGCAGGTTGTTGAGCGACATCGCGAGCGCGAAGCGGTCCTTGGAGGGGAAGAACGCGTCCAGGTCGAGGACGCCCACCCGCTTCACCGGCGGGGTCTGGATCTGCTGGATGAGGCCGGCCAGGTCGAGCTCGCGGCCCTGCCGCCACGCCGCGTCCAGGATGGTGGCGATCAGGATGTGCTCGCGGCTCTTGATGGGGTCGGCGTCGATGCCGAGGAGCCCCAGGAGGCTGGTGGCGGTGGTGCCGATGCGCTCGCGCAGCAGCTCCTCGTCCTCGCGGATGGCGGGCGGCGGCGCGGCGAACGACTTCAGGATCGACAGCGGGATGCCCGCGTTGCTGCCGGGCGTGTAGACCGCGAAATCGGCTGCGTCGCGCAGGCGCTGGATGCGCGCGCCGTCCTCGCCCCAGGACGCGAGCCCCTTCTGCCACAGCTCGGCCTGCTGGCGCGCGTAGTCGTCCGTGGAGAGATTCTTGCGGCGCGCGTCGTCCTCGTTCACCCAGGGACGGAAATCCTCGGGCCTGAGGCCCGGGAAGGTGAGCAGCAGATTCGCGAGGTCCCCCTTGGGGTCGATGAGGATCGCCGGGATGCCGTCGATCGCCGCTTCCTCGATGAGGGCCAGGCAGAGGCCGGTCTTGCCGCTGCCGGTCATGCCCACGCAGACCGCGTGGGTGACGAGATCCTTCGAGTCGTAGAGGATCAGGCCGTCCTGGGCCTTCTTCTGCTGCCAGTCATAGGGCCGGCCCAGGTAGAAGACGCCGAGCTTCTCGAAGTCGGCCGCGTTCGGCATGGTGGATTAACCTCCCCTCGGGCTGGAGCCAGGCCCAGGATAGCAGAGGGTCGCCGGCCGTGTTTGCGAAGAGGGCGGTCGTGCATTCCGCGCGCGCCCGGCCTATGCTGTCCCCCACCTTGCGCTCTGACGCGTGCGTGCGGTGATCGCCTGGCTGGCCCTCAACGGCGGTGTCGTCTTCGTCGCAGTCGCCCTCGCGGTCACGGCCGGGTATGCCGCTCGTCCGAGCCACCTGGTTCTCGCCACATCGAGCGGGTATCTCGTGCTCGCCCACTCGCTCGTCCTCGGCGCCGGACTGCTGGGCCACCTCACGGCGGCCGGTCTCGGACTGCTCCTCTCGGTGCCGGTCGCCGCGGCGCTCTGGCTCGTCCGGCGTGGCACGCCGGATCCCGGCGGCCCGGACGGGGGGCGCTCGCTCACGCCCATCGCGCTGCTCATGTCCCTCGTGGCCGGCGGCGTGTTCGCCGGGTGGGCGTGGCCCCATCTCGTCCAGGCGATCCGGCTGTGGGTCTGGGACGACTACACCTACCACATGGTCTATCCGGCGCTCTGGCTGCGGCAGCACGCGATCGCCGCGCCGATCCCGCCGCAGGCCTTCACGATGCAGGCGTGGTATCCGCTGTCGGCCAGCGTCGTCGCCACGTGGTTCATGACGCCGCTCCAGGGATCCCGCGGTGATGCGCTGGCCTGGGTCAGCCTCACCGCTCCGCTCTATGGCGGCATCATCGCCGGCGGCGCCGCCGCGCTGCTCGCGCGGATGGGGTGTCGGCCGGGCGCGTGGGCGGTGCCGATCGTCCTCTTCGCGACCTCGCCACGGATCGGCGTCATGGCGTCGAGCTTCTCGGACGCCGACCTGGCTCTGGCCGCCGCCTTGTTCGGGAGCCTGGCGTTCGCGGTGCCCCGCGCGACGGACGAGGACGCACGGGACATCCGGGCCGATGCCGCGTACGCGGGGCTCCTCAGCGGCATCGCGCTGGGGGTGAAGGTCAGCGCCGCCCCGCTCGCGGTCGTCGTCCTGGGCATGGTCGCGCGACGCGGGTGGACACGCGGGCGCGGGGGTGGAGCCGCGACGGTCACGCTCGTCGTGGCGGCGGCGTGGGCGGTGACGGGCGGCTACTGGTACGCGCGCAATGTCGTCCACACCGGCAACCCCGTCTACCCGGCGAAGTTTTTGGCCTGGCCGGGCACCACGTTTCCCGAGACGACCCTGCTCGAGTACGCGCAGCGGTACGGGGCGTGGCGAATGATCAGCGATGCCCTGGTCGTGTATGCCGACTGGCCGCGCTCACACGCCCTGCTCGCGGTGCTCGGCCTGCTCGGCCTGGCCGGCTGGCTGGCGTGGCATCGGCGGTCCCTGACCCGCGCTCGACGCTACTTCGCGGGCGGAGCGCTCGCCATGGCGGCCACGAGCCTGTTCCTGCTGCCGTTCGCTCCGTACTCCGCCGGCAACGCGTTGACCTTCCGCTCGGGCCTCATCCACTGGGACAGCATGCGGTTCGTCGCGCTCGTCCCCATCCTCGGCTGGGTCGCGCTCGGATTTCTCGTCGACACCATCGCCCGTCGGGAACGCGCGCGGGTGACCGACGTCGCGCCGCCGTGCATGACGAGGCGCGGGCGGTTACTCGTGCTGGGGGCGCTTGCGCTCGCCGGTGCCGTGGGGGTGGCCGGGTGGCATGACGCGAAGACCGCGGCGACGACGGCGTTCATCCATCGCGAGCCGCTGTTCGGGGCGGTGGCCGCGGTGCTGGATCGTCAACCGTCCGGGGCGCGCGTTGCCGTGTTCGGCGATCAATGGATCTATCCGGCCTTCGGCGATCGCAATCACCTCCAGCCGGTGCGGGTCGACGGTGACGGGCGCGTCGCCACGAGCCCGATCGGGGACGCGATGGAGCCCGGGGCCCTCACGGTCGATCCGGCGACGTTGCGAGCGAATTTGGCGGCCTCGGGGGTCAGCGTGGTCGTGGCGGTGCGCCTGCCGCACCCCGGCCGCTCCTCGGAATTGCCGGCTCAGCACGCGGCCCTCGAGACCATCAGCGACGCGCACCTGCTCCACCGAGACGCCGCGGCGGCGGTCTGGCGTCTCGGCCCCTGAGCTACAGCGCGCGCTTGACGAACGCGCCGCCCTTCACGATGGCGTGGAGGTGGGCGGTGTTCTGCAAGATCCGGAGG
>CAWJDX010000023.1:0-54421 GCA_963841755.1 uncultured Candidatus Rokubacteria bacterium | reverse complement strand
GGTTCTTGAGCGGGTTGCCGTCCACCACGATCAGGTCGGCGTACTTGCCGGGCTCGACCGAGCCGATGCGGTCGGCCATCCGGAAGATCTCCGCGTTGACCATGGTGGCCGAGAGCAGCACCTCCATCGGCTTCATGACCTGGCCCTTCAGCTCGAACTCCATCGCGCGCTGGGCCTGCATGTCGCCCAGCAGGTCCGAGCCCGAGCCGATCTTGCAGCCGGCGCGGTAGGCGTGGGTGAGGCCCTCCAGGCTCTTCTCCAGCGCCATGTTGATCTTCTGGATCTGGTGGTCGCCGATCCCGTAGTTCTTGCCCTCACGCGAGATCGCCTCGTAGGTGACCATGGTCGGCACGAGGTACGCGCCGGCCGCCTTGATCGCCTGCGCGCCCGCCTCGTCGAGCAGGTTGCCGTGCTCGATGCAGCGCACCCCGGCCTGGATCGCGTTGCGGATCGCGGAGCCGGAGTAGGCGTGGGCGAGCACGTACTTGCCCACCGCGCGCGCCTCCTCGACCGCGGCGCGCATCTCGTCCACCGTGTACTGGGTGGTGTCGAGCTCGTCGCCCGGCGACATCGCGCCGCCCGAGGCCATGATCTTGATCTGGTCCACGTCGTGGCGGAGGTTCTCGCGCGCGGCCTTGCGCACCTCGTCGGCCCCGTCCGCGATCATGCCCGCCATGCCCACGCAGCAGCCCACCGGCTCGATCCACTCCGCGCGGCGCCGCTTGTCGGCGTGCCCGCCGGTCTGCGAGAGCGGGCGGCCGGAGACCAGCATGCGCGGCCCCGGGTAGAGGCCGGTCTCGGCCGCCTCGCGGAAGCCGTAGTCGGCGCCGCCCGCGTCGCGCACGGTGGTGAAGCCCTGCATCAGGCACTGCTCCATGCGCCGGAGGGCCTTGGCCGCGATGAGGCTCGGCGGGTTGTAGCGGTGCTGCTCCGGGATGTTGCCCTCGACCGCGCAGATGTGCACGTGGGCGTCGGTGAGCCCGGGCATCAGGGTGCGGCCCTTGAGATCGATCGTGTCGACCTTGCCGCCGAGCGGGCCCACCTTGCCGGAGGCGATGACGTCCTTGATGCGATCGCCTTCCACCACGACCGCGGCGCCCTCCACCGGCTCCTTGCCGGTGCAGTCGATGAGGAACGCGCTCGTGAATACCGTGATCGCCATGGGGGCCCTCCGAGACCTCGAGATTGATCGGCGGCGGAATTCTAGCAGGAAACGCGGGCGTGAACCCCGCCGGCTAGCGGAAGCGCCCGCGCCGCGTAAGAATTACCAGCATGGCTTCGGTCCCGACGCACGCTCGACGACCGGAGCCCAGAGGAATCACGTGGTTGCGGGACGCCCACACGGGTGGCATCTCGGATGCAGCCGTTTCTGCCCCGATGGCGGTCGAGATCCAGACGGCGCCGACACGCGCCCGGTGGGAGCGGGTCGATCAGCTGCGCGGGCTGGCTGCGCTGGCGGTCGTGGTGTGCCACCTCTCGGTGTCCGCCTACCTGAACGCGCCGAATCTCGACGGGGGGTCCTGGCCCTGGCTCGGGAAGATCCTGGGCTTCGGGTACCTCGGCGTGCCGCTCTTCTTCGTGATCAGCGGGTTCTGCATCCACCTGCCGTATGCGCGCGCGCTCGCCACAGCGGGTCCGGAGCCGAGCGCGCCGGACTGGAAGCGCTTCTTCGCCCGGCGCTTCTGGCGGCTCTATCCGCCCTACCTGGCCGCGCTGGTCGTCGCGCTCACGCTCTGGTGGCTGGGCGGATCCCCGATCCCGTGGATGGCCGTCACGACCCAGGCCTTGCTGCTGCACCCATTCCACACCGCCACGTTCGACGGGGTCAATCCGCCGGCCTGGACCCTCGCGGTCGAGGCTCAGCTCTACCTGGCCTATCCCGTGGTCTTCTGGCTCAGCGCGCGTCTGGGTCCGCTCCGCGCGCTCGGCGCGGTGCTCGCGGTGACGATGGGGTACCGCGTCGTGCTGGCGCTGGTGCCCCTGCCGGTGGAGCTCGGCGGTCCCGCGTGGGTGGTGTTCCTCGCGCGCTGGTTCGAATGGGTCCTGGGCGCGACGGTGGCGGAATGGGCCGCCGGCCGGCTCACCTTGCCGCGCGTGCTCGGGACCCCGTGGCCCGGGATCGCGATGCTGGGTGTGGGGGTGTGGATCGAGTGGCACACCGGAACCTACGGTCTCTACATCGTCAAGGAGCCGGTCTACGGCCTGGCCTTCGCCCTGCTCCTCTACGCGGCGCTCGCTCGCGAGCGACCGGGGCTCCCGTCGGCGGCGGGGCGGTATCTGGCCGGGGTCGGGGTCTATTCCTACAGCCTCTACCTGCTGCACCGGCCCATCCAGCTCGCCTTCGAGCCGGTCGTCCGCGAGGTCGCGACGTGGCCCGTCGTGATCGGCCTCGGGATGCCGTCGAGCCTGCTGATCATGGCGGCCACGACCCCGCTCGTCCTCTGGGCTTCGCGCGTCTTCCATCAATACTGTGAGCGCCCGTCGATGAAGCGGTCCCAGGCGGTCTGACGCGCGGGGCCGGGAAGGGCGCCCGCTCCGGGCGCAATGCCCGGCGACGCGGGGCGCGCCCTGGCTCGTAAGATATTGATTTATAGGGCGATCCTCGCTGGCACGGCCGATGCGACTGCTACAGGCCGGAGCAGATCATCGAGCGAGGTGACGCCATGCACTCGGACATCTGGTACGACCTGGCAATACGAGAGCTGTCGGATCTGAGCGACCCCGCGACGGAGAAGCTGGTGGAAGCCGCGGCGGAGAGCCTTCCGGTGACCGGTGTCGAGGACGAGGCGCCGGCCGCGCCGGCGGATTCTCGGGGCGCGCCCGCGCCCGAGAAGGCCCACCGCGGCTGATCGACAACCGGGCGGGCGCCGGACGGCCCCCGGCGCCCGCCGCGATCGGAGCCGCCTACCGGGCCAGCTTGGCCTCGTACATCCAGATGCGCTCGTCGGCGCGCGGCGTCCACTCGATCCAGTTGGCGACGCCGTAGAGGTCGTGCTGCTGCCAGAGGAAGACCCACGGCACCTCGTCGTACACCATCTGCTGGACCTCGGCCCAGGCCTCGAGCCGCTTCCGCGGATCGACGATGACGACGGCCTGGGCGATCTTGGCGTCGAGCGCCTTGTTGTTGCCGTAGGACGAATAGGTCTGGCTCGCCGAGAAGAGCTGGTCGATGGTGTTCTGGGCGTCCAGGGCGGGGCCCCAGCCCAGGAAGAACATGTCCCCGGTGGTGCGGTTCTTGATCTTGTCGAGGTGGGTGCCCCACTCGTTGACCACCACGTTGGTCTTGATGCCGATCCGCTGGAGCTGGGCCGCGATCGCGAGCGAGATGTCCTTGTCGAGCGGATAGCGGCCCGACGGGGTGTCGAGGGTGAGCTGCAGCTTGGTCGGGTCCACGCCCGCTTCCTTGAAGAGAGCCTGGGCCTGGGCGGGGTCGTACTTGAGGCACTGGATCTTGGGCGAGTAGTCCACGTTGATGGGGGAGAGCGAGCCGCACATCTTGGTGGCCCGGCCCTTCAGCACCTGCTGGATCAGCTCGTCCACGTTGACCGCGTGGTGGATGGCCTTGCGCACCCGGAGGTCCTGCATCGGCCCCGGCTTGAGGTTCACGAGGGCCAGGTAGTTGATGCGCGAGGAGACGGTGGCGCGCAGGCGCGCCTTGCCGCTCTGCTGGAGCATGTCCACGTTCTGGGGCGGCACGTCCTTCATGACGTCGATCTCGCCCGCGAGCAGGGCGGCGAGCCGGGCGCTGAACTCGGGGATGAAGCGGAACGTGACGCGGCTCGCCTCCGCCGGAGTCTGCCAGTAGTCGGGGTTGCGCTCGACCACCAGCTTCTCGTCGCGCACCCACTGCACGAAGCGGAACGCGCCGGTGCCGATGGGCTTGGTCGCGAGGGCCTGCACGCCCTGCTCCTTGAGCGCCTTGGGCGGCATGGGCAGGAAGTCGCTGCCCGCGATGCGGTCGATGAGGCCCGGCCACGGCTTATCGGTGATGAAGCGCACCGTGTAGTCGTTGACGATCTGGACCTCCTTCACCTGCGACCAGCGCGGCAGGTAGTGGGTCTTGTTGGCGGGGTCCTTGATGTACTCCATGGTGGCCTTCACGCTCTGGGCGTTGAAGGGCTCGCCGTTGTGGAACTTGACCCCCTGCCGCAGCGTGAACTCCCAGGTGGTGTCGTTGACCACCTTCCACGCGGTGGCCAGCATCGGGGACGGCTTGTAGCTCTTGGGATCGCGGTCCACCAGCCGGTCGTACATGTGCTCGACCATGTTGTTGGTGGTCCAGTCCACGATGGTGTCGGGCAGGAGCGTGCGCGGCTCGGCCGCGAAGGCCACCACGATCTCCTTGGTCTTCGCGCGGTCCTGGGCCCCGGCGGGATCGGCGAGGGGAACGGCCACCGCCACGCCCAGCAGCAGCGAGAGCGCGGCGAGCATCCGGGTGAATCGCGTCATGAGGGTCTCCTTGTCGAGTCGACTTTCCGGACGTAACGGATCATGCGGGGGTCGGGCTCGTAGAGCGAGTCCCAGAAGCCGACCGCCCAGGGGTGATCGTGCTCCACGAGCGCGGAGACGCGCCGCGCGCCGCGCGCGGCCAGCCGCTCCTCCGCGGCCGCGACCAGCGCCCGCGCGATGCCGCGCCGGCGGTACGACGGAAGCACGGCCAGACGGTAGATGTTGCCGCGCCAGCCGTCCCAGCCGCCGATGATCGAGCCCACCAGCAGATCGTGGTCGACCGCCACCAGCACCGAGGCGGTGGGGTCCTGGATCACCTGGTCGACCTGCTCGGGGGTGTCGGTGGGGCTCGGGCTCGCGTCGGCGTGGTGCCAGAGGTCCAGCAGCGCGGGGCCCTCGTCGGGACGGCAGGGTCGGATGACGACCGCCATCAGACCCGGAAGCGCGGATCGAGCACGTCGCGCAGCCAGTCGCCCACCAGGTTGATGCCGAGCGCGGTGAAGGCGAGCGCGGCGCCCGGGAAGGCGGCCAGCCACCACGCCACGTAGAGGTAGTCGCGGCTCTCCGAGAGCATGCTGCCCCACGCGGGGGTCGGCGGCTGTACCCCGAAGCCGAGGAACGAGATCGCGGCCTCGGCCACGATGAACTGGGCGAACTGGAGGCTGGCCACGATGACGATGGAGGGCGCCACGTTGGGGAGCACGTGCCGGAAGAGCACGCGCGCGCGCCCGACTCCCAGCGCCTGGGCCGCGTGCACGAAGTCGCGCTGCTTCACCGACAGCACCTCCCCCCGGACCACGCGAGCATACACGACCCAGCCCGCGACTGACAAACTGACGATGATGTTGCGCAGCCCCAGGCCCACGATCGCGTTGATGGTCAGCGCGAGGAGGATGAACGGGAACGAGAGCTGCACGTCGGCGATCCGCATGAGCACCGCGCCCGGCCAGCCCTCGTAGAAGCCGGCCAGGAGGCCGAGCAGCCCGCCCACCAGCGCGGTGAGCAGCACGCAGCAGAGTCCGATGAAGAGCGCCACCCGCGCGCCGTAGAGCACGCGGGCCAGCAGATCCCGCCCGAGCTGGTCGGTGCCGAGCGGATGGCCGGGCGTGCCGGGCGGCTTGAGGCCGGCCGCGAAGTCGGTCTGCACCGGGTCCTGGGCCACCAGGATCGGAGCCGCGACGGCGGCGAGCAGCACCAGCGTCGCGATGAGCAGGCCGAGCACGCCGCGGCCGTGGCGGGCGACGAAGACCCTCATGCCCGCGGCGTCCGCGTCCGCGGATCGAGCCAGCCGTAGAGCAGGTCGACCGCGAAGTTGATCAGGGTGTAGGTGACCGAGAACACGAAGACCGCGGCCAGCACCACCGGGAAGTCGCGGTTCAGCAGCGCCTGCACGGTGAGCCGCCCGAGCCCGGGCCACGCGAAGATGGTCTCGGTGATGACCGCCCCGCCGAGGAGCTGGCCGGTGTCGAGCCCGGCCAGGGTCACGAGGGGGATCGCCGAGTTCTTGAGGGTGTGCTTGCCGATGACGATGCGCTCCGCCAGCCCCTTGGCCCGCGCGGTCAGCACGAACTCCTCGTTGAGGGTGTCGAGCACCGAGGAGCGCGTGAGCCGGGCCATGCGGGCGGCGTAGAACGAGGCGAGCACCACGCACGGCATCACGAAGTGAAGCGGGCCGCCCATGCCCCCGGTGGGCAGCCAGCCGAGCCGGACCGAGAAGAGGTAGATCATCATCAGGCCGAGCCAGAATCCGGGCACCGCCTGTCCGAGCACCGCGCCGGTCATGCCGAACAGGTCGAAGAGCGAGCCGCGCCGGACCGCCGAGAAGACCCCGACCGGCACCGCCACGCAGAAGGTGAGCAGGAGCGCGGCCAGCGCGAGCCACAGCGTCGCGGGCAGGCGCCCGAGCACGAGCTGCAGCGCGTCGTTCTTGTAGCGCAGCGACTCGCCGAAGTCGCCGTGCAGCGCGCGCCCCATGAAGCGGCCGTACTGCACGGCCAGCGGATCGTTGAAGCCCAGCCGCTGGCGGAACTCGTTCAGGTCCTTGGCCTGGATGTCCATCGGCAGGAACAGCAGGACCGGGTCGCCGCCGAGCCGGACCAGGAAGAAGACGGCGGTCAGCGAGAGGAAGACGACCAGCAGGGTCTGCCCGAGCCTCGACAGGAGGTACGCGCGCATCCCGGGGAGTGTACCCGATCCCCCGGTCGGCCCGGAGCGGACCATTGCTATAGTGGGCGGGGTCTTTTCCATGTCGTTCGTCCGGGATCTCTCGGTTTCGGCGGTCGTCGCCGGCTTCGTGACCGTGCTGGTGGGCTTCGCCAGCGCGGCGGTCATCGTCTTCCAGGCGGCGGGCGCGGTCGGCGCCACCGAGGCCCAGGTCAGCTCGTGGCTGCTCGCACTGGGGCTCGGCATGGGGCTCACGTGCAGCCTGCTGTCGCTGCGCTACCGGGTCCCGATCGTCACCGCCTGGTCCACGCCGGGGGCGGCCCTGCTGGCGACCAGCGGCGCCGGGCTCTCGATCGAGGAGGCGACCGGCGCGTTCCTGGTCTCGGCCGCGCTCGTCACCCTGGTCGGCTTCTCGGGCTGGTTCGAGCGGGCGATGGATCGCATCCCGGTACCGATCGCCTCCGGCATGCTGGCCGGCGTGCTGCTGCGCTTCGGCCTCGGTCTCTTCACCGCCATGAGCACGCAGCTCACGCTGGCCCTCGCCATGTTCCTCGCGTATCTCGCGGCCCGGCGGCTCGCGCCCCGGTACGCGGTGATCGTGGCGCTCCTGGTCGGGGTCGCGATCGCGCTCGTCCAGGGTCTCCTGCACGTGGATGCGGTCCGCCTCGCGCTGGCCCGGCCGGTCTGGGTCACGCCCCGCTTCACCCCGGGCGCGGTGGTCGGGGTGGCGCTGCCCCTGTTCGTGGTCACCATGGCGTCGCAGAACGTGCCGGGGGTCGCGGTCATCCGGGCCTCCGGCTACACGGTGCCGATCTCGCCGCTCATCGGCTGGACCGGGCTGGCCAACCTGGCGCTGGCGCCCTTCGGCGCGTTCACCGTGAACCTGGCCGCGATCACCGCGGCCATCTGCATGGGCCGCGAGGCCCACGAGGATCCGCGCCGGCGCTACGTGGCGGCGGTCTTCGCCGGCATCTTCTACCTGATCGTCGGGATCTTCGGGGCCACCGTGGTGGCCCTCTTCCTCGCGTTCCCGGCCGAGCTGGTGGCGGCGATCGCGGGGCTCGCCCTGCTGGCCACGATCGGCAACGGGCTCGCCTCCGCGGTCGGCAGCGAGAATCAACGGGAGCCGGCGCTCGTCACGTTTCTGGTGACCGCGTCCGGCATCGCGCCGGCCGGCATCGGATCGGCGTTCTGGGGACTGGTGGCGGGAGTGATGACTTTGGCGATACTGCGGGCGGCGGGCCGTCGCGCCTAGCGCGGTCCCGGAGGAGCGGACATGGCGTACATGGAAGGGCGGTCGGGGGTGCTCGCCGCGGTCATCGTGGGCCTCTGCCTGGTGATCGGGCTGTCGGTCGCGGGCTACTTCGTCGGCCGGGGCGCCACGCGGTTCCGGTCGGACTCGAGGGTGGTCACGGTCAAGGGGCTGGTCGAGCGCGAGGTGAAGGCGGACCAAGCGGTGTGGACGCTCGGCCTCCGGCGGGCGAGCGAGACGCTCCCGGACGCCCACGCCCGGATCAGCGCCGACCGGGACGCCGCGGTCGCGTTCCTCAAGAAGCAGGGCTTCCCGGACGCGGAGATCGAGCGCCAGCCGACCCGCACCGTCGACAAGCTGGCCCGCGAGTACGGACAGCCCCAGGCCTCCGACCGCTTCCGCTACGTGGTCACCACCTCGGTGGTGGTGAAGACCGCCAACGTCGACCTGGTCCGCACCGCGCTCGGATCCACCGAGGAGCTGCTCAAGTCGGGCGTGGTGCTGGACGGCGAGCGGGAGGGCGGGGCGGCCAACCCCCGGTACATCGTCTCCAAGTTCAACGACCTGCGCCCGCAGCTGCTGGCCGACGCCACCAAGAACGCGCGGGCCACCGCCCAGCAGTTCGCGGCCGATTCCGGGGCCCAGGTCGGCAGCATCCGCTCGGCCAACCAGGGCTCGATCCAGATCTTCGGCCTGGACGGAGGCGACGAGTCGGCCCCGTTCAGCGCGACCAGCACGCCGGTCAAGCGCATCCGGGTGGTCAGCACTTTCGAGTTCGAGCTCCGCTAGGGCGAGTTCGAGCTGCGTAGCCCGGTGCCCACCGTCTTCTCGCACGCCGCGGTGCCCCTCGCGCTGGGGGTGGGCCTCGGCCCGCGCATCGTCCCGCCGCGCCTCCTGGCCGCGGGCGTTCTCGCCTCGGCGCTGCCCGATCTGGACGTGATCGCGTTCTCCTGGGGCGTGCCCTACGGGTCGGCGCTCGGCCACCGGGGGTTCACCCACTCGCTCTGCGCGGCGGCCGCGGTGGCGCTGGTGGGGGCGGCCCTCTCCCGGAGCCTGCGCGCCGGCGCGGGGCGCACCGTCCTGTTCCTGTTCGTCGCGATGGCCTCTCACGGCATCCTCGACGCCTTCACCGACGGGGGCCGGGGCGTGGCGCTCCTGTGGCCCGTCTCCGCGGAGCGCTTCTTCGCTCCGGCCGCGCTCCGGGTGCTCGCGGCCTCGCCCATCGGGCTCACCCGCTTCCTGTCCGCGCGCGGGATCACGGTGCTCGAGTCCGAGCTCCGGTGGATCTGGCTGCCCGCGCTTGCCCTCGGCCTTATCCTGATCGGGGCGCGTCGCGCCTGGTCCGGGCCCCACCACGGAGGTCACGCGTGAAGTACTGGGAAGATTTCAAGGTCGGCGAGAGCACCGACCTCGGCTCGCACTCGATGACCGAGGCCGAGATCCTGGCCTTCGCCCGCAAGTACGACCCGCAGCCGTTCCACACCGACCCCGAGGCGGCGCGCCGGAGCATCTTCGGCGGCCTGATCGCGAGCGGCTGGCACACCTGCGCCATCATGATGCGCCTGTCGGTGGAGGCCAACCGTCGTGAGGAGGCGGCCGCCACCGGCTCGCCCGGGCTCGACTCCTGCCGCTGGCTCAAGCCGGTGCGGCCGGGCGACACGCTGACCGGGCGCACCGAGGTGCTCGAGACGTGGCCGTCGAAATCGAAGCCCATCGGGTTCGTCCGGCGCCGCGTCGAGATGGTGAACCAGCAGGGCGAGGCGGTGGTGGCGATCGTCGGCATCACGATGTACCGGCGGCGGCCCACCGGCGGGGCGGCGGCATGAAGTACTTCGAGGACGTCGCGGTGGGCGACATCATGCGCTTCGGGCGCTACGAGGTCACGAAGGAGGAGATCGTCGAGTACGCGCGCCAGTTCGATCCGCAGCCGTTCCACCTCGACGAGGAGGCCGCGCGTCAGAGCATGTTCGGCGGCCTCATCGCGAGTGGCTGGCACACCGGCGCCATGTTCATCCGGATGGTGGTCGAGCACATGACGCCGGTGCACGCCACCACCGGGGCCATGGGCTTCGACGACCTCAAGTGGATCAAGCCGGTGCGGCCGGGCGACGTGCTGACCGTGGAGTCGGAGGTGAAGGAGAAGGTCGAGGGGCGCCGGCCGGAGCGCGGGACGGTGAAGATCGAGAGCCGGATCAGCAACCAGCGCGGCGAGGTGGTGATGAGCCTCGTGTCGCTGGTGATATATCTGAGGCGGTGACCCGGTGCGAGGCCTCGTCGCCTTCAACCTGTGGCAGTGGATCGAGGAGAACCGGGCCCAGCTTCGAGCCGCCGGTCGGCAACAAGGTGATCTGGGAGGACTCGCAGTTCACCGCGATGGTCGTCCGCGGGCCGAACGCCCGTCGCGACTTCCACGTGGACCCCTCCGACGAGATCTTCTACATGCTCCGGGGCGCGATGCGGCTCGAGTACATGGAGGATGGGCGGCGGCACGAGCGGATCATCCGCGAGGGCGAGATGTGCCTGCTGCCCGCCCTGGTTCCGCATTCGCCCCACCGCCCCGCCGACACGTGGGGGCTCGTGATCGAGGTCAAGCGCCGGCCCGAGCAGACCGAGTCGCTCCTCTGGTTCTGCGAGCGCTGCGATCGGCTCCTCCACCAGGTGACGATGCACGTGGCCGACATCGAGGGGGAGCTCAAGGCGGCCATCGAGGGCTTCGACGCGAGCCTCGCGCTGCGCACGTGCGGCGGCTGCGGGCACGTGCACGCGGAGAGCGCGCCGCCCGTTGCCCCGGTCACGCCGGAGGACCGCTCGCGGGGCTGACTAGCACGCAATCGTGCGAGTGGAGCTGGGCGTCGCCTCGCACGATGCCGCCCGCGCGGAGCGCGGCCGCCGCGCGTTCCCGGCCTCGATTCCACTCGAACCAGCGGCACGGGGCGCCGCGGGGGGCCTTCCCGTAGCGCTGCCAGAGTCCGTCGCGCACCGACTCGGCCAGGATGGGCGGTAGCTCGGGAATCGCGCGGACCAGAGCCGGCGCGGCGTTCGGCGAGAGCCCCCAGACCAGGTAGGACGTGTCGAGCTGATGGGTTCGAAGGAAGCGCCCGACGTTCTGTCGGACGATCCACGCTTCGTGGTTCCAGTAGATCAGGGCGGCCATCGCGACGGCGGCGATCCCCGCCGCCCCTCGCGCCAGCCATCCCGACGTCAAACCCCTGGCCAGGCTCCAGCCGAGCATTCCGAGGAAGAGCGCGACCGCGACCATGTAGGCGTGGGCGTAGAGCCGGACGGTCGTGAAGCCGTAGGCAGATTCGTAGAGCCAGAGGCGTCGGAGCGCCGAGATCAGGAGCACCTCGACCTGCCCGACGACCACGACCGCCGCGATGCGCGCCCACCCCTCGCGCGGGCCGCGCGCGGCCCAGTGGTCCAGGGCGACCAGCAGGATCGTGCAGAGGGTCGCCACCGTGGTCAGCTCGGCGAAACCCTGGCGAGCGTACTCCGAGAAGGTGACGCCCGATCCCCGGACGATCGGGGCGTTGCCGAAGAGGTAGGTGAGCTGCAGGAGGAGGAACGCGCCGAAGAGGACGCCGACCGCGCCGAGGATCACGAGGCGCTCGGTGTCCGCGAGGCGAGGGGTCCGAGCCGGCTCCGCCGGCGCCGGGCTCCGGGCGCCGGCGGGATTCAGGACGAGGCCGCACCCACCCAGGGCCATGGTGAACAGGACGCCGAAGAACATGAGCCGGGGCACGAACTCCAGGCGGGCCAGCGCCTCGGCCAGATCATCACGCCACGTTGCGAGCACCGGATCGGCGTTCGCGAGGATCAGCGTGAAGAGGCCCACCACCGGGAGTGCCAAGAGCCCGCCGCGGAGGAGAGGCCGGTAGCGAGGCGTCGCCACGAGACCGACGAGCTCGAACGCGCGCCGGACCGCCTCCGCGCCCAGCAGGAGCGGCGTGGCCACGGGCGCCCAGAGCATGAATGGTGCGGTCAGCCCCGCCCGCCCCGGGTCGCCGGCCAGGAGCACGGCGATCGCCAGGAGCACGGCCACCGCCACCGGCGATGACGGCATGAAAGGGCGGGGCGGCGGTGACGACGGCCGCGACCCCGAGCCCGGCCGCGAGGGCGAGCGGTATCAGGAGGGCGGCCCGCATCGGGGAACCGCCCACTCGGGCGCAGAGCAGGACGCTGCCGGCAGACGCCAGGGTCCAGAGGGCCCAGTTGAGGCCGGGGGCCGCGTGGAAGAGGAAGCCGGTGCCGAGTGCTCCGAGGACGCCGGCGACGGACCACAGGAGGAACGCGCGGGCCATGGCGCTCATCTCCTTCCGCTCTCCGACAACGCGCCGAAGCGGCGGTCCCGGCCGCGGAACTCCGCGACCGCCGCCGCGAGGTCGTCCTCGCGGAAGTCGGGCCACATGCGAGGCGTGAAGAAGAGCTCGGCGTACGCGCTCTCCCACAGGAGAAAGTCGCTCAATCGCTGCTCGCCTCCGGTGCGGATCAGCAGATCCACGTCGGGCGCCGGCGCGCCCGTGGGCCTCTCCGAGCCGGCTCGCGAAGGCTTCGCGGGTCGGGTCGTCCAGCCCGCCGAGGCGGGCCGCTTCGAGGATCGCGTTGCGCGACGAGTAGTCGACCGCCACTCGAAGGTGGAGGCGGGTCCCCCGGGCGGTGAGCGCCTCGGCGGCCGAGATCGCCGCCACCACCTCGGGCGGCAGCCGGTCCCGGCGCCCGATCACGGACAGGCGCACGTCGTGGGCCCGGAGCGGTCCAGCCTCGTCCCGCAGGAACCGCGCGAACAGCGCCATCAGGATCTGCACCTCCTCCGCGGGCCGGGCCCAGTTGTCCGAGGAGAAGGCGAAGAGGCTCAGGGTTCCGATCCCGACCTCGGGCGCCGCCTCGACGACACGGCGGATCGCGTCGACTCCCGCGTGGTGCCCGGCCGAGCGCGGGAGCCCGCGGCGGCGGGCCCACCGCCCGTTGCCGTCCATGATGATCGCCACGTGGATTGAAGTTGAAGTACTTTGCATATCAAAGTCTCCTCGCAAAAAAAATGGCGCCGGCGGTCAACGCCGGAGCGTGTCGCGCGTCGCGCGGATCAGGGCTTCCATGTGGGAGAGATACCGCGTGAGCTCGCGGCGGCCCACCGGGGTGAGTCGATACTCGGTCCGCGGCCGCCGGCCGTCGAAGCTCTTGGTGCAGGTGACATAGTCGGCTTCCTCGAGCTTGCGGGCGTGAACGCTCAGGTTGCCGTCGCTCGTTTCGAGCAGCGCCTTGATCTCATTGAACGTGAGCGACTCGACGGCGGCGAGCGCGCTCACGATGCCGAGGCGGATGCGATGATGGATGAGGTTGTCGAGGCTCGCGGAGCCTCGACCCCCGGAGCCTCGGCCTCCGGCGGGCCGCGGCGCCTGCCGAGACCCCGGGCCCCGCGGCGCGGAAGCCTCCGCCCGCTGCCGACGTGCCGCGCCCGGATCAGCCACCGTGCTTCCTCCCCACGATCACCCCGAAGGCGACGTGCAGCCCTCCGAAGCCGGCGATCAGGAGCCAGTTGCTCCACGGGAGCGGGAGCACCAGACCCACCGCGCCCAGGACCATGAAGGCGGTGCCGATGACCGGAACGACCCTCACCGACCAGGCGCCGGCCGCGACGAGTCCCGCCCCGTAGAGCAGGAGCCACATCCCGGGCAGCAGATCGAAGCGCTCGCCTCGCTCGAGGGCGCCGGTGAGGAGGGCTCCCGAGACGACCGCGGGCGCCAGGCTCAGGGCGAACTTTCTCGCCGGCCCCGGGATCAGCGGCTCCTGCGCGGTGCGGGTCTTCCGCGCCGTCGAGAGAGCGCCGATCACCGCCGAGACGCCGGCGGCCGCCACCCACGCCGTGAGCCAGCCCAGATGGGTGGGCTGCCGGGCGGCCACGAGCCCGCACACGGTCGCGACGCCGCCGATCAGGATCAGGCCCCAGCCGGAGAACGCGGAGAACGCGGCGGCGCTCTCCATGGTCTCCCGGATGAAGCGGAGATCGGCCATGGCCCGGGCATGGAGGGCCGACGACTCGGAGATCGGCTCGTTGCCGGCACTCGAGGGCATGAAGTCAGGAATAGCGCCGTTGGTTCACTCTGTCAAGTACTTTGAAACTCAGAGTCAGCGGACCGGCCATGCTAGGCTGCCGGCGTGCCTGCGCCCTCGGCGGTCGAGCGTCCGAACCTCCTCGTCATCCTGATCGACGATCTGCGCTTCGACGAGTTCGGGGCGGGCGGGCACCCGTACATGCTGACGCCTCACGTGGACCGGCTCGCCCGCGAGGGCGCGATGTGCCTCAACGCGTTCCACACCACGCCGCTCTGCTCGCCCAACCGGGCGTCGATCGTGACCGGCCAGTACGCGAGCCGCCACGGCATCATCGACAACGTGGCGCGCGACGCGGCGAGCCACCGGCTGCCGAACTATCACCTCGAGCTGCAGCGGCTGGGCTACGAGACCGCGCACGTGGGCAAGTGGCACATGGGCAACGACGGCTCGCCGCGCCCGGGCTACGACCGCTGGGTGAGCTTCGACGGCCACGGCAAGCTCTTCGATCCCGAGCTGAACGTCGACGGCCAGCGCCGGGCCGTCCCCGGGTACGTGACCGACGTGCTGAACGCGGAGGCGGTCGCCTTCGTGGAGCAGCGGCGCGCGAAGCCGTGGAGCCTCTTCTTCGCCCACAAGGCGGTGCACCCGGACGCGCACCAGGCCGCCGACGGCACGCTCGATCTGAGCCGCGGCGGCTACAAGCCGGCCGAGCGCCACCGGGACCTCTACCGGGGCCGGGTGTTCCCGCCGCGGCCCAACGTGCTGCCGCCCGCGGAGGTGGTGCGGGCGAAGCCGGCCTGGGCGGAGGCCTTCCGGCTCAAGGCGACGGAGCGCGCGCAGGCGGTGCTGGCCGCGATCCACGCGGGGACGCAGGAGGAGATCCGCCTGCGCGCCGCGATGATGGCCTCGGTGGACGAGGGGGTCGGGATGCTGCTCGACGCGCTCGAGCAGACCGGGCAGCTCGAGCGCACGTGCATCCTCTTCCTGGGCGACAACGGCTACTTCTTCGGCGAGCACGCCCTCGGGCCGGAGCGGCGCTTCGCCTACGAAGAAGGCATCCGCTCGCCCTTCCTGGTGCGCTACCCGCCGCTCGTGCCGGCGGGGAGCCAGCCGGAGGCGCTGGTGCTGGCGCTCGACATCGCGCCCACCATGATCGCGCTGGCGGGCGGCACGCCGGGCTCGCACGTCCAGGGCCGCTCGCTGGTCCCCCTGCTGGGCGGCCGGCGCCCGGACGACTGGCGCACCTCGTTCCTCGTCGAGTACTGGAGCGAGAACGCGATGCCCTGGCTGGTGGGGATGACCTACAAGGCGGTGCGGACCGAGCGGGCCAAGCTGATCCACTGGGTCAACCGCGACGGGGTGGACGAGCTCTACGACCTCGCGGCGGATCCCTACGAGCTCGCGAACCTCCACTCCGATCCGGCCCGCGCGCGGGAGCGCGAGGATCTGCGGCGAGAGCTCGCCCGCCTCGTGGTCGAGGCGCTCGGGCTCTGAGCCGCCTCAGCGGCCGCCCGACCCGGCGGCCGGGCTCGGGTAGCTGACCGCGAGCCCGGCCCCCGCGTCGGACTGGATGCCGAAGGGCGGGATCGGGTAGCGGAGCCCGTTCTTGCTCAGCGCGGCCAGGCCCTCGATGACCTTGGGCAGGAAGCGCGGCGGGATCGCCATCAGCATCTCGTCGTCGGCCACCCCGCCGTAGCGGCGCTCCGCGTAGCAGGGGATGGTGAGCGCGGGCTCGCCGGTCTTGAGCGCCTTGCCCCACGAGTCCGCGCAGGCCGACTCGCCCACCGAGGTGAACGACATCTTCTTGTAGCCGATCCACTGCAGCCCGTTGATGAAGAAGATCATCTGGCCGGGGGTGCCGTAGATCAGGCAGATGTCGGGCGGCTCGAGGCGGCCGGAGGTGAGCGGGGCCACCGCCATCGCCTTGTAGCGCCCGTAGGGCACGCAGTCCATCGCGTGCTGGTGCAGGCTCGCGTCGTCCTGGGTCTTGAACCACACCCCGGCCATGCGCTTGCCGGAGAGCCACTCGTCGTCCTGCGGCGAGAGCCCGATCACCGCGCCGCACTGGGCGCCCACCAGGTCCGCCATCGTGATGCCCACCGTCCAGCCGAGCTGGCGGGCCTGGGCCACGATCTGGTCGGTGGTGTGCTTGGCCTTCGGCCGGCGGATCTTGGGGATCGCCTCCATCTCCTCCACCGTCTCGAAGAGCTTCATGCCGATCGGGATCGAGCGCAGGCGCAGGTACTGGTTGAGCCCGTTCACGATCGCGTCCCAGTCGTACTTGTCGGTGGTGGTCATGGCGTCCTCCGCCTCTTCAGGGCAGTTCCAGCGTCCGTCGCAGCTGATCGAGATGATTGTCGTCGTGGCCGGCGAGGCTCGCCACCCACTCGCCGAGGCTCATGCGCCCTCGCGCCTGGTGGATGCCGCCGCGCTGCCATTGCGTCGGGGAGAGCGCGTCGAGCAGGGTGACGACCTCGCCGCGCCGGCGACCGAAGGCCTGGAGCGCCCGGATCGTGTCCTGGCGCTCGTACTGCCGGTCGTCGGCCCAGCGATCCGGATCGAGCGGGTGGCCGATCTCCCCGCCGATGCCCCACGCCGCGAGGGCTTCCGGGGAGGCGCCGAGGGTGAGGATCTGCGGGTCATCCGCCGCGAGGATGGTCTGGAAGCGGACGAGGAACAGCTCCTCGACGTCACGCAGGTGGCAGACGATCTCACCCGCCGACCACCCGCCTGCGTCGGGCCGGCGGGCGAGGGCTGCCGCGTCGCGGCCCTCGATCCGGCGCGCCAGCTCCGCCGGCGTGCTCCGGAGGCGATCGAGGCGGACGCCGAGCGGGCGGGTGAGGTACTCGTCCATCGTGGGCATGGGCTACGGCTTGAACTCCTGGTCGAGGATCTCGGTGATGAAGCGATCGAGCGAGACCGGGTAGAAGCGGACGTTGGGGGCCAGGATCACTCCGGTGTTGATGACCTCCCGCTGGGAGAGCTCGTCGAGGGCGCGCTCCACCTGGGCCTGCGGATTGCGGTCCCAGCGCTGGATCTTGAGGTCCTCGCTCTCGAGCGTCACCTGGTGACGGTTCGAGTAGGCGAAGGAGAAGACCCGGGCCACCAGGGCCTCGTCCATCAGCTCGTGCTCCTTGAAGAGATCGCCGTAGGTCTGCCCGGCGCGCCCCGGGGCCAGCACGAGGCGCGGCGAGACCTTGATCTTGCCGCGGATCTCCACCGACGAGGCCGGCTGCGCCTCCTGCGGGCCGACCAGGATGTAGGGCAGCACGTGGTAGCCCGCGATGATGCCCGCGACCGGCTTGCGCAGGATCTCGGTGGTCTCGAAGAGGTGCTTGAGGAACTCCGGGTCGTGCTTCTCGCCGAACATGCCCGGCTAGCCGCGGAAGACCGAGACTTCCATGCAGTCGAAGTCGAAGTCGTACTCGCGGCTCTCGTACCGCGAATCGTTCCGCACGTGGTCGAGGTAGGGCTTCACGTCGCGGCGGTACATGCCGGTGTTGTCGGCGACCACGAGGGCCCCCTTGACCAGGCGCGACTCCACCGCGCGCAGGTAGTCGAGGTAGTCCTCCTTGTTGGCGTCGATCAGCAGGAAGTCGACCGGACCGCGCAGCAGCGGCAGCACCCGGAGGGCGTCGCCCACCACCACCCGGACCTGCCGGGCGAGCCCCGCCTTCTCGACGTTGCTCGTCACGAACTTGGCCAGGTAGTCATTCTGCTCCACGCAGATCAGGCGCCCGCCCCGCGGCATGTGGCCGGCCACCAGGATCGCCGAGTAGCCGAAGAGCGAGCCGACCTCGATGCCACGTCGCGGCTGGTGGCGGAGCAGCAGGCGGCGCAGCACCCGGCCCTTCGCCCGGCCGATGACCGGGATGCGCCAGAGAGTGACTGCGCGGTCCATCAATCGGAGCATTCGCGTGGCGGTCTTGGTCATGGGCGCGCGAGAGTGCGGTTTCGGTCCATCAGTTGCAGCATTCGGGTCGCGGTCTTGGTCATGCGCGGGCCGGGATCCGCTCGCGCACGCCGTCGGGCAGGGGATAGCGCCGGTCCCACTTGCCGGCCTTGACGAGCTGGCCGGGCAGGGCGCGGCCCACGATCTCCTGCACCCGCTTCGAGACCGCGATCAGCGCGTCGAGATCGACGCCGGTCTCCACCCCCATCGCGTGCAGGCAGTGGATCAGGTCCTCGGTGCACACGTTGCCGGAGGCGCCGGGCGCGAAGGGGCAGCCGCCGAGCCCTCCGATGGAGGCGTCGAAGTGGGTCACCCCGTGCTCCATGGCGGCCATGATGTTGGGAATGGCCATCGCGCGGGTGTCGTGGGTGTGGAGCGTCCACTCGACGCCCGGGAAGCGGGGCACCAGCCGCTCGAGCACGCGCCCGACCTGGGCCGGGTTGGCCATGCCGGTGGTGTCGGCCAGGCCGATGCCGCGGGCGCCCATGTCGACGAGGCGCGCCACCACCGACTCGAGGTGATCGACCGGCACGTCGCCCTCGAAGGGGCAGCCGAACGAGCAGGAGATGCCGGAGACCACCGGCACCGCGGCGCGCCGCGCGACCTCGGCCACCGCGGCGAGCTTGGTGAGCGACTCCGCGATGGTCATGTTCACGTTGGCCAGGTTGTGGCTCTCGCTCGCCGAGACCACGGTGTGGATCTCGTCCACCCGCGCGTCGACCGCGCGCACCGCCCCCTTGTCGTTGGGCACCAGCGCGGAGTAGACGGTGCCCGGACGCCGCACGATGGCGGCCATGACCTCGGCCGCGTCGCGGAGCTGCGGGATCGCCTTGGGGGACACGAACGAGGTGACCTCGATGCGCGGCATGCCGGCCGCGGCCAGTCGGTTCACCACGTCGATCTTCCGATCGGTGGCGATGAAGTCGGGCTCGATCTGGAATCCGTCCCGCGTTCCCACCTCGCAGATCGTCACGCGCCGGGGCAGCTTCATGATGTCTTCTCCTGGGTCGCTTCCCACTCGTCTCTCAGGATCTCGCCGATCCACGCGTCGTGCCAGTGCCCGTCCACGAAGTAGTGGTGACGCAGCACGCCGGCCTGGCGGTAGCCCGCCCGCTCGAGCCCGCGCCGGCTCGCCTCGTTGGCGAGCACCACCCGGGTGGTGACGGTCTCGAGGCCCAGCTCGCGGAAGGCGTAGCGCGTGCGCAGGCGCATGGCCTCGCTCGCGTAGCCCTTGCCCCACTCGTCCTTCTCCCCGATGATGATCCCGCTCTCCGCGCGGCGGTTGCGCCAGTCGATGTGCTCGAGCCCGGTGCCGCCGATCAGGCGGTCGTTGTGCTTGACCACGACCGCCCAGATGACCTGGTGCGGATCCTTGCCCACGTTCTCGAGCCACTCGCCTTCCGCCTTCGGAGTGAACGGGAAGCGGTAGAGCAGGTAGCGCGTGACCGCCATGTCGGCGAACCACCGCTCGTAGGCGGGGAAGTACTCCACCCGCGGCGGCACGAGCCGGACGCGCTCGCCCTCGAGGATCGGACCCAGCATTCCCTAGTAGGACCGGGGCATGCCGAGGACGTGCTCGCCCACGAAGGCCAGCACCAGGTTGTTGTTGATCGGCGCGGCGCGGTAGAGGCGCGACTCGCGGAACTTGCGCTCGATGTCGTACTCCTCCGCGAAGCCGTAGCCGCCGTGGGCGTCCATGCACGCGTTGCCCGCCTCGATGGCCGCCTCGGAGGCCAGGTACTTGGCCATGTTGGCCTCGCCGCCGCACGGGATGCCCGCGTCGAACATCCGGGCCGCCTTGGTGCGCATGAGATCGGCGGCCTCGATGTTGACGTGGGCCTTGGCGATCGGGAACTGGACGCCCTGGTTGGAGCCGATCGGCTTGCCGAAGATCACCCGCTGGCCCGCGTAGGCGACCGCCTTCTCGGTGAACCAGCGGGCGTCGCCGAGCGAGTCGGAGGCGACCAGGATGCGCTCCGCGTTCATGCCGTCGAGGATGTAGGAGAATCCCTTGCCCTCCTGGCCGATGAGGCTCGACGCGGGAATCTCCATGTTGTCGAAGAAGAGCGCGTTGGTCGAGTGGTTCATCATCATCTTGAGCGGGCGCACGTCGAGGCCCTTGCCCTTCAGCTCGCGGATGTCGATGAGGAACACGCTGAGCCCGTCGGTCTTCTTCTTCACCTGGTCCACCGGGGTCGTCCGCGCGAGCAGCAGCATCAGATCCGACTGGAGCACGCGCGAGATGAACATCTTCTGGCCGTTCACCACGTAATGATCGGCCTTTCGAACAGCCGTGGTCTGCAGCTTGGTGGTGTCCGAGCCCGCGTTGGGCTCGGTGACCCCGAAGGCCTGCAGCCGCAGCTCGCCGGTGGCGAGCTTGGGCAGGTACTGCTGCTTCTGCTCCGCGGAGCCGTGCCGGAGCACGGTGCCCATGATGTACATCTGGGCGTGGCAGGCCCCCGCGTTGCCGCCCGAGCGGTTGATCTCCTCGAGGATCAGCGCGGCCTCCATGATGCCGAGGCCACCCCCGCCGTACTCCTCGGGGATGAGGACCGCGAGGTAGCCCGCCTTGGTCAGCTCGTTGATGAAGGCCTCGGGATACTCGCGCCGGGAGTCGAGGTCGCGCCAGTACTCGCCGGGGTACTGCTTGCAGAGGTCGTAGACCGCGGCCTTGAGGGCTTTCTGCTCGGCGGTGAGTACGAAGGTCATGTCGGCAGTCATGCGTGACCCCTCTTCATCTTCAACATGGCTGAAGCCATGTTGACCGTGGGCGAGATGGTCGGGGCGACCCGCTTCGTGTCGTCGCCCCTCTGGTTGCGGTCCATCCCGCATTGCTGTCTCTCGCCATTTATTTGCCCTGGAATCTGGGCTTGCGCTTCTCGTTGAAGGCGCGCACGCCCTCGAGGCGGTCCTCGGTGGTCACGGTGTTGTTGTAGGCCTCGATGGCCAGCGCCATGCCGGTCTCGAGATCGGTCTCGGCGCCCCAGGCGATCGCCTTCTTGGCCTGGCGCACCGCGATGGGTCCATTGTCCGCGATGGTGGCCGCGATCTCCAGCGCCTTCGCCCGCGCCTGGCCCGCCGGCACCACGTGGTTGACGAGCCCGATCGCCTTGGCCTCCCGCGCGTCCACCCGGCGGCCGGTGAAGATCAGCTCCTTCGCCATCGGCGCGCCCAGGATGCGGGGCAGCAGCTGGGTGCCGCCCACGCCCGGGAAGATGCCGCGGGTGACCTCGGGCACCGCGAAGACCGCGGTCTCGCCGCACACCACGAAGTCGGAGAGCACCGCCAGCTCGCAGCCGCCGCCCATCGCGAAGCCCTCCACCGCCGCGATGACCGGCACCGGGCAGTGGAGCACGCCCGCGGCGGCCGCCTCGAAGATGACGTGCTGGGCGCGCCACGTCTCGTCGGTCATGCCCTCCCGCTCCTTGAGGTCGCCCCCCACGCAGAACGCCTTGCTTCCGGCCCCGGTGAACACCACGGCGCGCACCGCTTTATCCCAGCGCAATGCTTCGAAGCAGCGGAGCAGATCCTCGCCCATCGCGGTGTTCATCGCGTTGAGGGCCTCGGGGCGGTTCAGCTCCACCGTGACCACGTGGCCCTCGGCCGAGGCGGCGACGTTCAGGGTCCTATAGCTGGACGACATGGCGCTCCGCGAGGTCCCGGATGGTGGCGGCGTCGTAACCCAGCTCGGCGAGCACCTCCGTCGAGTGCTCCCCGAGCAGCGGCGGCACGCGGGTCGGAGCGGGCCGCTCGCCGTCCCACTTGATCGGCAGCGCCACCGCGCGGAAGTCGGGCACCCGCGGGTGCTTCATCGCGGGGAGCATCCCGCTCGCCTCGGTCTGCGGCTCGCCCGCGACCTGGTCCATGGTCGACACGCGCGCCGACGGGACGCCGGCCCGCTGCAGCCGCTCCAGCACGTCGGCGGCGGTGAGCCCGCGCGTGACCCGCGAGAGCACCTCCTGCAGGGCCGCGCGGTGCTCGACGCGGTGCGGGTTGTCCACGAAGCGGTCGTCGCGGGCCAGCTCGGGCACCCCGAGGGCGCCGGTCGCCTTGACGAAGAGCGCGTCGGAGGCAGCCGCGATCATCACCCAGCCGTCCGAGGCCGGGAACGCCTCGTAGGGCACGATCATCGCGGTGCCCGAGCCCTGCGGGAGCGGGACCTCGCCGGTCGCGAAGTAGTGGCTCATCTGGAAGACCGACCACGCCAGCGCGGTGTCGAAGAGCGCGGTGGTCACCAGCGCCCCGCGCCCGGTGCGGTCGCGCTCGCGCAGCGCGGCCAGGATGCCCATCACTGCCCACATGCCGGTGCCCATGTCCACCACCGAGACCGGCACCCGCGCGGGCGGCTGGCCGGGGTGGCCGTTGATCGACATGATCCCGCCGTAGGCCTGCATCAGCGGATCGTATCCGGGCCGGTCCTTGAGCGGGCCCTCGGTGCCGAAGGCGGTGACCGAGCAGTACACCAGGCGCGGGTTGAGCGCGGAGAGACGCGGCCAGCCGAGGTCGAGCTCCTCCGCCGCGCCCGCCCGCAGCGACTGCACGAACACGTCGGCGCGGGTGAGGAGCCGCTCCAGCACCGCGCGACCGTCGGCGCTCTTGAGATCCACCGCGAGGCTCCGCTTGTTGCGGTTCACGCTCATGAAGGTGGCGCTCTCGCGGCCCCAGAAGGGCGGCCCCCAGGCCCGCGCGTCGTCGCCGCGGCCGATGCGCTCCACCTTGACGACCTCGGCCCCCATGTCGCCCAGGATCTGGGTGCAGTAGGGCCCGGCGACGTTCTGGGTCAGGTCGGCGACGAGCAGGCCGGCGAGGGCCGCGTTCATGGGGGATCGATTATAGCCCCATCCCTCCGGGCCGTCGACGGCTAGAGGCTGGCCCGGCGCGCCTGGTGGTATTTCTCGAGCTCGCGGTTGGCGTTCACCACCGTCTCGAGGCGCTCGACGACCTCCCCGACCTTGGCGCCCGGGATCGTGAAGTAGAGCTCGTCGTCGCCCAGCCCGGTATAGACCCGGTTGCCGATGCAGCCGAGGCTGGTGACGCCGCCCGGCCCCTCGAGCACCGCGGGGATCATCGCGCAGGCGGGGCGGCCCATCGCGGCCGCGTCGCCCGCGAGCCCGGCCGCCCGCGCGGCTTCGGCCACCAGCATGATCTGGCGGGCCCGGCCCCGCACCAGCACCACGTCCGGCGGGGTGGGCGTCAGGGCGAGCGGAGCGTACACCGCGACGCCGAAGCGCGGCCTTCCGGCGCGGCAGTGCGCCGACCTCCTCCATGCGGATGTACTGCAGGCCCACCATGGTGCCGACCACGTCTTCCAGCTCCTTCGCGCGCTCGGGCGGCAGCGCGACCCCGTGGGTGTACGAGCCGACCGGGCAGTTGAAGTGGTCGGCGGCCTCGGTGTAGAAGACCGCCCCCTCTCCGGCCTGCTTCCAGTAGGCACAGCCGGCGGGGCCGGACCTGGACACCCGCGGAATGCCGGCGGGCGCGGCGGCGGCGAAGGTCACCGCCACCGGGGGCGGATCCAGCCCGAGCAGCTCGGTCATGCGTCGTCCGGCGGTGCGTGCGTCCATCGGTATCTCCTCAGGGAACCCGGGCGCGGAAGGTGAACGAGACGCGCACCTCGTTGCCGATCGGATTCAGCAACGAGTTGTAGTTCATCGCGTACTCGCCCCGGTTGACGATGAACTCCCCGGAGGCGACCAGCGCGGTCTCGGTGATCTGCACGTCCACCGGCACCGCGATCTCGCGGGTCACCCCGTGCAGCGTGAGGCGGCCCATCACGGTGGCGCGGCGGCCCGCCGATTCCACGCGCACGCTCTGGAAGGCGATGGTGGGGAAGCGCCCGATGTCGAAGAAGTCGGCACTGCGCAGGTGCTTGTCGCGCATCTCGATGCCCGTCTCGAGCGAGGCCGCGTCGATGGTGAGGTTGATGCGCGCGCCCGCGGGGCCACCCGGATCCGCCACCACGTCGCCGCTGAAGCGCCCGAAGTGACCCTCCGCGTTCATCAGGCGGGAGGTCGCGCGGAAGGTGATCTCGCTGGCTTCGGGCTGGATGCGGAAGCGGAGCGGGTCGGCCTTCGCGGGAGTGATTCCGGTGAGCGTCGCCAGCACGAGCGCGGCCAACCAGAGCCGGCGAGTGGCGGAAGATCGTGACACGGGTCCTAGTATCGCTCATCCGTCACCGCGGCCGGACGGTTTCCGCCCCCGGGATCAACAGATCAGGCCGACGATTCAGGCCCACAAATCAGGACGGACCCGCCGGGGCCCGGGTGTAGGCTCGCCGCAGAGAGACGCCCCCATCGTGCCCGCGATGTCACTCGCGCTCGGCCTGCTCCTGTCCATGGTCGCTCTGGTCGCCTCCGTCATCGCGCTGCTCGCGCGAGCGCGCGCTCCGGAGGGCGCGGACGGGCGCGTCGCCGCGCTCGAGACCCAGGTGCGCTTGCTGCTCGACCGGGTCCGGACCCTCGAGGAGGCCGCGCATCCGGCTCGCGCCGCGGCCGCCGCACCGCCGCCGGTCGCGGCGCCACCACCCGAGGTCGTGACCGCCTCCGTCGACCTGGCGCCCCCGTTCGAGGCCGCTCCGCCCCGGACGTTCGCCGAGCCAGCGATTCCCACGTCGAGCCCGCCGCCGCCGATGCCGCCGCGGCCGTCGCTCGGCCTCGAGCAGCGCATCGGAGCCCGCTGGGCCACGTGGGTCGGGATCGTGGTCATCCTGGTCGCGGCCGCCCTCTTCCTCAAGTGGGCCTTCGACAACGAGTATCTCGGCCCGGGTGCGAGAGTGGGCGTCGGCGTCGTGGGCGGACTCCTGATGCTCCTCGGCGGGCTCCTCCTTCGCCGCCGGCAGGACGTCCCGTACCTGAGCGAAGGGCTGGCCGGCGGCGGGCTCGGGTGTCTCTACCTCTCGCTCTTCGCCGCCCACGTGCTCTACGGTCTGATCGGGCCCGCGGCCGCGTTCACCTCGATGTTCGCGGTCACCCTGCTGGGCACTCTCGTGGCCGTCCTCAGTGGGCGCTTGAGCACCGCCGTGCTCGCGGTGCTGGGCGGACTGCTCACCCCGGTGCTCCTGCGCGTGGAGCGGCCCGACGAGCGTAACCTGCTGGCCTACCTGCTGGTGCTCGACGTCCTCGTGCTGCTGGTCGCGCGCTTCCGGACGTGGCCCGCCCTCACCCAGCTCGCCTGGGGCGGCAGCGCGCTGCTCCTGCTTCAGACGCTCTGGGGCGCAGCCGAGGCCCCGCGCCCGCTGGCTCGGCTGCTGCTTCTCTCGGCGCTCTTCCTCGTCTTCCTGGCCGCGCCGCTGTTCCGGGAGCGGGCGACGGGCCACCGGAGCAAGCCGATCGACCTGATCCTCGTGGTCGCCAACGCGGCCGCCTACTTCTGGGCGGTCTACTTCACCCTGGAGGCCACGCGGCCGGGGCTCGAGGCCCCCTGGGCGGTCGGGCTCGCGGTGCTGTATCGCCTGGTGTCGTCGGACTACGGCTCGCGGGTGCCCGACGACGCGGGGTCGGTCCTGGTGCACGAGGGGGTGTCGTGGACCTTCCTCACCCTGGCCATCCCGCTCGCCCTGGACGCGCAGTGGGTGACCGTCGCCTGGGCGGTCCAGGGGGTGATGCTGCTCTGGCTCGCTTCGCGGGTCCCGATCTCGGTGGCGGCCTGGGGTGGTCTCGCGGCACTGTTGCTCGCCTGCTCGCGGGCGGTGGCCTTCGATCGCTACTGGTCAGCCGACATCGTGGCGGTCTGGAACTTGACCTTCCTGGTCCACCTCCTGGTCGCGGGAGCCCTCGCGGTCGGGGGGTGGCTGGGAGGCCGGATCGGCGCCGCGGAGCGGTTCCAGCCAAGCCCGCGCCTCCTGCAGGGGGTGCTCTGGGTGGCCTCGGCGATGACGCTGGCCGTGCTCTTCTGGCGGGAGCCGACCGGGCTCTGGCCCGCCACGCTGCTGACCTTCGAGATCGTCACGGTAGCCTGGCTCGGCCGGGGCTCCACCTCTCCGGCATTCGTCGTGGCGGTTCCGTTCCTGGCCGTGGTGCTGATCCTCCGGGTTCTGCTGGCCGACGACGACCTCGCCCGCGCGGCCGCCGGGTCCCTGCTGAGCCTGCCGCTGCTCTCGCGGGTCGGGGCCTGTCTCGGCCTGGGGCTCGCCGGGGGATTCCTGGGCCGGGCGCCAGGGGCCTCGGCGCAGCTGACGGGCCGGATCGTCTCGGGTGGCGCCGGCCTCGTGCTGCTGCTCGTGCTGAGCCTGGCGTGGACGCGATATCAGGGTGCCGTCGAGTCGGCCGCCCGCGCCGGCGGCCGTCGGGTCGTCGGCGACTGTCGGCTGGCGCGTGCAAGTCGGCCTCTCGGTGCTGTGGACGGTCTATGCCGCGCTGGCCCTCGCGTGGGGGTTCGCGCGCCGGAACCCGGCCGTGCGCTATGCGGCGCTCGCTCTGCTCGGTCTCACCGTCTTCAAGGTCTTTGCCGTGGACTTCGCGGCGGCCAAGACGTCCCTCCGGATCCTGTCGTTCCTGGTCCTCGGCGTTGTCCTGCTGCTCGTCAGCCTGGTCTACCAGAAGCTTCTCGGGCAGAAGCTTCTCGGGAGGAGAAATTAGCGCTTTCAAAAGCAGGTTAGACAGTTATATCCTCGGCGCCCATGGCCGAGATCAGCGCGTCCCCGAGAGAGCAGTTCGCGTTCAACGCCGGCCGACTCTGTCTCGACTTCGCGAACACGGTGCGGTCGCGTCCGTCCAGCGATCGGCTCGATCTGATCGGGGCTTATGAGGATCTTCTGAGCTGGGCTCGGCAGGCCACCATCCTCACGCCAGAAGAGGCGGCCGTCCTGACCGATGCGGCGCGCCACGGAGCCCGCGCGGCAGGCGAGGCCCTGACGCAGGCCCGGGCTCTCCGTGAATCGATGTATGCCGTGTTCTCGGCCAGGGCGGCCGGCCTCCCCGCGCCGGCCGCCGATCTTCAAACCCTCAATCAGGCGATAGCCAGGGCCATGGCCCACAGCGGGCTGACGGTTGCCGGTGCGCGCTTCGAGTGGGGCTGGCCCGACTCGGCGCCCGGCCTGGACCGGGTCTCGTGGTGGGTGGCGCGCTCCGCAGCCGAGCTCCTGACCTCGTCGGACCTAACCTTCGTTCGTGAGTGTGCCAGTTATGATTGCGGATGGCTCTTCATGGACACGACCAAGAATCGGAGCCGTCGCTGGTGCGACATGCGTGTCTGCGGGAACCGGGCGAAGAGCCGGCGCCACTACGAGCGTCGGCGGGCCGCAGGCACGAGCCGGCGGCCCGCCGACAACTAGGCTCGCTGTAAGAGCTGCCGTGACTTCTCGCAGCAGCTCGGTCGACGTGAACGGCTTGGCGACCACGAACTGGACGCCGTGCCGCTCGATCTTGTCGGGCTCCAGCCGATCACCGAAGCCGGTGATGAGCCCGATGGGGGTACTCGGGAATCGCTCGCGGCAGGCGGTCGCGACCTCCCAGCCCGATGCCCCGGGCATGGCCAGATCGGTCAGCACCAGGTCGACCGGCTCCGTCTCGAGCCGGGAGATGCCGGCCAGGCCGTCCGCGGCCTCGATCACGTGGCAGCCGTTCTCCCGGAGGAGGTCGGCGAGGGACTGAAGGATCTCTGGATTGTCCTCGACGACCAGCACCCGCTTGCCGACCGGGACCGCCGTCGCGCTACGGGTGCCCCCGGCGGCCGGTAGCTCGGCGGGGACCGGGAGGCTGACCACGAAGGTGGTCCCTCGCCCGAGCGCGCTCTCCACCTCGATCTCCCCGCCGTGGCGGGTCATGATGCCCCAGACCACGGCCAGGCCGAGCCCGTTGCCCTGGGCGCCCTTGGTGGTGAAGAAGGGCTCGAACACCCGACGCCGGGTCTCCTCGGACATCCCGCAGCCCCCGTCCTCGGCCCGGACCACGACCCGGCCCCCCTCGCTGGCGGTCCGGAAGGTGAACCGGCCCCCCGCGGGCATCGCATCGAGCGCGTTGTTGAGCAGGTTGAGGAACGCCTCGCGCAGCTCCTCGGCGGTGCCCGCGATCAGGGGAATCTTGCCCGTCTCGATCTTCACGTCGTAGGTCACGCCGCAGCTCTGCGCCTGGTCCCGCCACCGCGGGCGCGCCAGGTCGACCACCTCCCGGATCACCCGGTTCATGTCGACCGGGGCGAACGGGCGGATGCTGCGGGTGCGGGTGAACTCCTGGATCCGCCGGACGGTCTGGGCGCCGTCCTGGGCGGCCTGGCGGATCATGCCCAGGCTCTCGGCCACTTCCGGGGCCTGGCCCCGTGCGAGGAGCAGCTCGGTCCGCAGCATCACGATCGCCAGCAGGTTGTTGAAATCGTGGGCCACGCCGGCGGCCATCTCGCCCAGCGCGCGCAGCCGCTCGACCTGGACGAGCTGATCCTGGGACTTCTGGACCCCCTCGAGGGCGCGCTCCAGCTCCGCGTACAGCCGCGAGTTCTCCACCGCGATGCCGGCCTGCGCGGCGAAGGTGGTGGCCACCGCCACGTCGTCCTCCGAGCAGGTGGACGGTTGGCTGGTCACCGCGCTCAGCACGCCGACCAGCCGATCGCCGGCCCGCACCGGAACCGAGAGCCAGGCCCGGAGGCCGAGCTTGGTCGCCATCTCGGCCTGCTCCGGGTTCAGGATGGCGGAGCCGGCAAGGTCCGGGATCGCCAGCGGCTCACCCGAGGCGGCCACGCCCCCGCACGGTCCCTCGCCCACGGCGATCTCCGCCGGCAGCAGGACGTCGACGCCCTCGCCCCGGGCCTCGGTCCGTACCAGCCGGTCCTCCTCGACCAGGTGGAAGGCCACGGTCTCGGCCTGGAGCAGGCCGCAGTAGAGGTCGGCGATGCGCCGCTGGACGGTCGCCGGCGGCCAGAGCCGCGTGACGCGCTGGCTGACCTCCACGAGCGCCTCGAGCCGGCCCTGCCGCCGGGTCAGCTCGCGGAACAGGTTGCTGTTGGACAGGGCTACCGCGGCCTGAGACGCGAGCGAGGCGGCCAGGTTCCGAGACGCCTGCGAGTAGGGCAGGGCGTCGCGCTCGATGGCCTCGCTGGAGGCGAACGGGCGGCCGCTCTCGCGCTTGCAGTTGATCAGCTCGAGCACGCCGATGATGTCCCCGCCCGGCGTCTTCATCGGAAGCACCAGCATGGACTTGGTGCGGTAGCCGGCGAGGGCGTCGACCTCCGGGTTGAAGCGGTAGGTGCGCTCGGCGGGCAGGGCGTAGGCGTCGTCGACGTGCAGGATCTCGCCGGAGAGGGCCACGTGCCCGGCCAGGCTCTTGGGGTTGATCGGCAGGGCCACCGACTTGAACTCGACCGGCACGCTCTCGTTGTGGGCCAGCTCGAACCGCAGCCGGCGGGAGCCGTCGGAGGAAGACTCGACGAGGTAGACGGAGCCGGCGTCGCTCCGGGTGATCGTCCGTGCCTTGGTCAGGATGAGGTCGAGCAGGAGCTTGGTATCGCGCTCGCCGGACAGGCGGACGCCGATCGCGTTCAGCTCCTCCAGCTGTCGGGTCGTTTCCCGGGCCGTGCGCGTCACGCGGGCCTGCTCGCAGGCCGCGCGCAGCACGCTGGCGAGAGTGACCGGGCTCACCGGCAGGGTGAGGGAGACGTAGCCCAGCGCTCCCATGCCGGTCTCCGGCGCGTCGGAGAGCACCACCACCGGGACCATGGCGCGGCGGGCGGCCTCGATCAGGCCGGCATCCGGGTCGTCGAGGAGCAGCACCGCCGCCGGGTCATCGGATCCGAAGTGCGGGGAGCTGCCCGGCGGCATCAGCCGCGGATCCAGGTCCTCCGGGAGCTCGGCGATGATCTGCCCCCGGGAGAAGTCGATGGAGTACCAGACGGTTCCGTGCACGGCCGGAGTGCGAGCGATGTCTGACTGGGTCATGGTTCGGTCTCTCGCGAGCCGGGCTCAGTGATGCCCGCCGCCGAGCAGCCCGCCCAGCAGACCACCAACAACTCCTCCGACCGTTCCGGTGCCGCCGCCCACGGTGCCGCCGACGGTGCCACCGAGCCCGCCGACCGTCCCGCCAACAGTGCCGCCGAGCCCACCGATGGTGCCGCCGAGGCCACCCACCGTGCCACCGAGGCCGCCGACGGTACCGCCGAGGCCGCCGACCGTACCACCGAGGCCGCCGACCGTACCGCCGAGGCCGCCGACCGTGCCGCCGAGGCCGCCGACCGTGCCGCCGAGGCCGCCCACCGTCCCACCGAGGCCGCCCACCGTCCCGCCGACGGTGCCGCCGAGCCCACCAACCGTGCCGCCGAGGCCGCCGACCGTCCCGCCGACGGTGCCGCCGAGCCCACCAACCGTGCCGCCAAGGCCGCCGACCGTGCCGCCAAGACCGCCAACCGTCCCGCCGAGGCCGGCTACGGTGCCATCGACGACATTGCCGACGTCCTCGACCGTGCCACCGAGGCTACTGACCAGCCCGTTGACCGTCCCTCCGACCTCATTCACCGCGTTGCCGAGCGAGCCGACCGTATTCCCCAGGGTATCCCCGAGGACGTCGAGGCCAAGGCTATCCATCAGGCGGTCGAGCGTTTCCGCGGTGGTGCCGGTTACATTGGTCACCGCGCCGGTCACCCCGTTCACGGTGCCCCGCACGTTCTTCAACGCACCTTGCACCGGAGCGGTCGGCACCGGGGCCAGCAGCGCCGTCGCCAGGTTCACCGCCCGGCCCTGCTCGCGGATCACCAGGCCACCGGTGAACTCGCTGGGCGCGTCCGGGGTCCGTACCTGGCGCGGCTTCAGATCCGCGGTCAGCGTGGCCACCGCATCCCGCGAGATCGGCTTCACCGAGCCCAGCGAGTTGCCGGCCACCACCACGCTCTGGAGCTCGGCGAGGCGGACCGTCGGCTGGGCGGGATCGAGGCGCGCGCTCACGTCGAGCGCGCCGTGGAAGAGGTGCACTCGGGTCGTCGTCGCGGGCGCGCTCCCCGCCTGGCCGGGCTGCATCGGGTCCACCTCGACCACGAAGACGGTGCCGCGCACCGCGGCCGTCGCGTTCGGCGAGCGGATCTCGATGATCTCGCCCGGGCGCATGCGCGCCTTCACCACCGCGACGCCCACCTTGCCCGACTGCAGATCCACGGTGACCCGGCCGGCCTCCTCGGTGACGGTGAGGACCGACAGCTCGCGCACCGTGATGAGGGCCTTGCCCCCGAGGAGCACGCGGACCAGGGAGTGCTCTCGGGTCTGGATCCGATCCCGCACGAAGATCTCGTCCCGCATCCGCAGAGAGACCGGCTGGGCGGCGGCCACCGCGCGAAGCAGGGTCGCGTCGCCGTTCACGGTGGTGACGACTCCGGCACTGTCATCGGACTGAGCAGACGCGAGGATCGGGCTCGTGCAGACCAGCGCGGCCACCATCGCGAAGATTTTCGTGCGGAACATGATCGGGTCTCGCTCCCTTGTTGCCGGGCGGTTGTATGAGCCTGTTGCCCGGCGGGCCAGTGTCAGAGCAAGGCGGGTGCCACGCGGACACTGGGGCCCAAGTGGCTGGATTCCTTGCGACTCGCGTGTCAGAGAATTGACGAACGGAAGCTGACACTCGCAAGAAGTGGCAGGGAGAGAGACGAGAACTAGAGTGCATTTCGTGCTCTTGTGCTGCTTGCACGGCGCCGCGCCCGATCGCGCGGCGCCGTGCACCCGGGCGACGGACTAGCGAGAGCCGGTGAGCTGCGCGCGCGCGAGGGCCGCGCCGGCCGCGAGGGTCCGCACCTTCTGGTTGCACATGTAGCGCGGCGACCACCCGAAGCCGCAGTCCGGGTTGACGTAGAGCTTCTCCGGCCGGCACACCGCGAGCACGCGGCCAATGCGGCTCGCCACCTCCTCCGGGCTCTCCGGGTAGAAGCCCTTGACGTCGACCACCCCCGCGCCCAGCTCCCGATCCTGACCGTACTCCTTCCAGAGATCCAGCTCGGAGAACTCGCGGCCCGCGAACTCGAGCACGAGCTGGTCGGCCCGGCACTTGAGGATGCCCGGGAAATAGGGCCGGTACGAGCGGTCGAAGCGGGAGCGGCCGAAGCGGTTGCCGAAGCAGATGTGGAAGGCGAGCTTGGCCTTCACCCCCTCGGTGGCCAGGTTGTAGAGCCGCGCCATCTCCTCCCCGCTCACGTTGCCCCGCGCCGGCTCGTCGAGCTGGATGAAGTCGGCGCCCGCCTCCACGAGGGCACGCAGCTCCGCGTTGATCACCTCCGCGAAGCGCTCCGCCACGTCGACCACGCCCTTGTACATCTTGCCGGGGTGGATGCGCGAGCCGAAGGTGAGGGGGCCCGCGCAGGTCGCCTTGGTGCCGCGTCCGGTGTGGGCCTTCAGGTACTCGAACTCCTTCACGATCCCGAGGCCGCCCGGCGGGGTCTCGATGCGGCCGGTGGCCTCGTAGCGGGTCTGCTGGTCGTAGCCCCAGGGCCCCGCCTTGCGCCGCACCGGCAGGGGCTCGATGCCCTTGATGATGGCGTAGTACGAATCGACGTAGCCGTCGAGGCGTCGCACCTCGCCGTCGGTGATGATGTCGAGCCCGGCCCGATCCATGTCCCGGATCGCGGTGTCGGCCGCGTCGTCGAACATCTCCTCGAGGTCGGCCGGCCCCATGGCCCCCGTCTCGTAGGCCTTCACCGCGGTGAACCACCAGCCCGGCTTGCCGTGCGAGCCGACGACGGTGGAGGGGATCAACGGGAGAGCGGCCATCTGCCTGTCCTCCTGGGCGACGCGCTGTAGTGTCCGGTCCCGTGCCGGGCCCGGACCCAGGAAAGCATCCTATCTCCGGCCGGCCTGGTCAATGGCGACCGGTCGCGGCGTCCCTTCAGGCCGTCCCGCCGATCACCCGCATCGTGGCCGGATCTCGCCGCACCGCGTCCGGCGGCCCCGCGAAGATGATCTCGCCGCGCTCGATGACGTAGAGGCGGGTGGCGAACTCGGGCACGTGATGGATGTTGGACTCCGCGAGCAGGATCGCGTGGCCGCGCTGGGTGATCTCGGCGAGCCCCCGGCTCACGGTGGGCACGATGGCGGGGGAGAGCCCCTCGAAGGGCTCGTCGAGCAGCAGCATCGCCGGGTCGAGGGCGAGCGCGCGGGCCACCGAGAGCATCTTGCGCTCGCCCCCGCTCATCTCGGGCCCCTTGCGCGCGCGGTACTTCCGCAGCACCGGGAACACCTCGTAGGCGCGCTCGATCCGCTCGGCGGCGGGCCGCCCGCCGGGGCGCGTCCACGTCGAGATCTCGATGTTCTCCGCCACCGTGAGGTCCGGGAAGATCCCGCTGTCCTCCGGCGAGAAGGCGAGCCCTCGGCGGGCGATCTCGTGGGTGCGCCGGCCGTGGATGTCCTCGTCGCGGAGCCGGATCCGGCCCGCGCGCGGGCGCAGGTACCCCATGATCGTGCGGAGGGTGGTGGACTTGCCGGCTCCGTTGCGGCCCACCAGGCACACCACCTCGCCCTCGTTCACGTCGAGCGACACGCGGCGCAGGATGTGGCTCGACTGGATGAAGACGTCGATGGCCTCGACGCTCAGCATCGGCGTCTCCCGCTCACCGCGCGCCCGCCCGATCACGATGTCCACCACGCGCGCGTCGGCGCGGATCGCGGCGGGCGTCGCGTCGGCGAGCACCCGGCCCTGGTGGAGCGCGATGATGCGGTCCGAGTAGCCGAACACGATGTCCATGTCGTGCTCGACCTGGATGATCGCCTTGAGGCCGATCCGCCGGGCCGCGCCGACCAGGATCTCCATGACCGCGTGCTTGTCCGCGGTGCTCACCCCGCTGGTCGGCTCGTCGAGCAGGATGATCTCGGGCCGGAGCGTGAAGGCGGAGGCCACGTCGAGGAGCTTCTTGTCGCCCTGGGGCAGCGCGCGCGCGGGCGAGTGGGCCCGATCGGCGAGACCGAAGAGGTCGGCCACCTCGAGCGCCTCCGCCCGCACCTGCCGGTCGCCCCGGAGCGAGGCGAAGAGCCGGCTGCCGCGACCGAGCCGCGACACCACCGCGGCCTGCAGCGTCTCGAGCACGGTGAGGTCGGGGAAGATCTGGACCAGCTGGAAGCTCCGGGCCATGCCGAGGCGGGCGAGCGCCACCGGGCCGATGCCGCCGATGTCGCGGCCCTTGAACCGCACGCGGCCCGTCGCTCGGCGCGAGGACGCCGGTGAGCAGGTTGATCAGGGTGGACTTGCCGGCGCCGTTGGGCCCGATGATCGAGACGAACTCGCCCTCGCGCACGGTGAGGCTGACTCCGTCGAGGGCCACGTAAGCCCCGTAGCGCTTCCGAAGGTCGTGCGCTTCGAGGATCACCGGCGCGAGACCTCGACCGGTCCGCGGCGGGCGAAGAGGCCCATGAGGCCTCCCGGCGCGAAGATCACGATGAACGCCAGCATCGCCCCGAAGATCAGCCGCCAGTAGGGGAAGACCGACATGACGGTGTCCTGCAGGAAGATGAAGGCGAAGGCGCCCACCAGGGGACCGAAGAAGGAGGCGAAGCCGCCGAGGAGGACCATGAACACCACGTTGCCGGAGTGGGTCCAGTAGGCGAGCGTGGGGTCCACGTTACCGGTGGGCGGCGCGAGCAGGGCCCCGCCCACCGCCGCGTACACCGCCGAGATCATGAACGCGTACCAGCGGAAACGCGGCACGCTCACCCCCAGGCTCTCGGCCTTGAGCGGGTTGTCGCGGATGGTCTTCAGGCAGAGCCCGAAGGGGGAGCCGACGATGCGCCACATCACGAGGGTGGCCAGGACCAGGACCGCGAGGGAGAAGTAGTAGTAGGGCCCGACGAGGTACGCGGTCTTGTTGAAGCCGGCCCACTCGCTGCCGAAGAGAGAGGGCCGGAGCATCCGCATCCCTTCGTCGCCGCCGGTGAGGCGGTAGAACTTGAGGAGGAACGTGTAGAAGACCATGCCGAAGGCCAGCGTCAGCATGCCGAAGTAGATCTTGACGTAGCGCACGCAGAGCGCGCCCACCGGCGCGGCCGCGAGCGCGGCGGCCAGCGCGGCCGCGGGCAGGATCAGCTCCATGTGCCGCACCCCGAGCTTCGTCGTCAGTACCGCGCCGGCATACGCGCCGATGCCGATGAAGAGGGCGTGGCCGAACGAGACGAGCCCGGTGTAGCCGAAGAGGAGGTTGAAGCCGAGCAGCACCACCCCGTAGGCCATGAACGGTAGCATCAGGGTGACGTAGTAAGGCGGGGCGACCAGGGGCAGGACGAGGAGCGCGGCCCCCACGACCGCCAGCACGACGGGGGTCCTCACGCCGTCGCCGCCCCGAAGAGTCCGCGCGGCCGCCAGAGCAGCACCGCGATCACGATCAGGTAGATGAGCAGCATCTCGAGCTCGGGGTAGACCGAGATCGCGACCGAGCGGAGCACGCCCACCACCAGGGCGCCCAGGAAGGCGCCCCGCATGCTGCCGAGGCCGCCGATCACCACCACCGCGAAGGCCTCGACGATCAGCTCGATGCCCATCTCGCTCATGGCCGCGGTGGCCGGGATGACGAGCGCGCCGCCGAGGGTGCCGAGCATGGTGCCGAGCGTGAAGACGCGGGCGTACACCCAGCGCATGTCGACCCCGAGGGCCTCGGCCATCTCGCGGTTGTCGGCGGCGGCGCGGATGATGCGCCCGAACGCGGTGCGGGTGAGGAGCCAGCCCATGCCGAGCGCGATGGCGAGACTCGCCGCGATGACGATCAGGTTGTAGACCGGCACCACCGCGCCGAGCAGGCGCGCCTGGCCGTAGGCGAGGTAGAGCCCGCCGGTCGACGCGGGCGCCGCGCCCCAGATCATGCGGATCAGGTCCTCGAGCATCAGGACCAGCGCGAAGGTCAGCAGGAGCTGGAAGGTCTCGTCACGATCGTAGACGAAGCGGAGCAGGCCGCGCTCCACCACCAGGCCGATCAGGCCGACCGCGAGCCCGCCCGCGGCCAGGGGGACGATGAACAGGATGGGGGGCCCGCCGTGCCCGGTGAAGTAGGCGACCGCGGAGATGCCGGTGTAGGCGCCGAGCGCGTAGAAGGAGCCGCACGCGAGGTTGAAGATCTTCTGCACCCCGAAGACGAGCTGCAGGCCCGACGCGACCAGGAACAGGATGGCGGCGTGGAACACCCCGCCCATGATGACGTTGACGAGATGCGCGGTCACGAGCCGGCGCACCTCCCCCCGCCACCCGCCCGGCTACTCGCGGCGGGCTGCACCGCGAGGAAGGCGCGGCGGTGCAACCGGATCAGATCTTCCAGCCCGCGATCCAGTCCATCAGCTTGGAGCCGGCCGGCTTCATGCCCTGCTTGGTGGAGACCACCTCGAGCGGGTTGATCGTCACGAAGTCGTAGCTGTTCTTGTGGGTCGTGATGCCCTGGTAGAAGTTGCACATCTGGATGTGGTCCTCGCGCCAGCTCCGCCGGCCGGAGAGCGATTCCACCTCGATGCCCTCGAGCGCCTTCACCACCTCGGCCTTGCTCGGCCACTTCTTGGCGGTCGCGTAGGCCTTCTCCACCGCCGCCTTGTAGGACTCGATGTTGAAGTAGGCGTGGTCGCACTCGTAGGCGGGGTACTCGTTGTACTTGGCCTTGTACTCGCGCACGAACTGCTTGAGCAGCGGGCTGCCCTTGGGATCGTCGAAGTACATGGTGTTGTAGCCGAGCAGGAGGCCCTCCGGGGTGAACTCCTTCTTGAGCGAGTCGTGCACCCCGCCCGCGGTGGTGAAGACGCCCTTCATGCTCTTGAAGAGCCCGACCGCGGCGGCCTGCTTCATGATGATGGTCGCGTCGCCCGACCAGAACGAGCACATCAGCAGATCCGGCTTGGCCTGCTGGATCGCCGCGATGTGCGAGGTGAAGTCGGTGACGCCCAGCTTCGGGAAGAGCTCGAGCACGAACTTCACGTCGGGGATGTAGCGCTTGAGCACCGCCTGGTAGGTCTCCCAGCAGTCGTGGCCGTAGGAGTAGTCGTTGCCGATGCCGGCCACCGTCTTGATGCCCTTGAAGTACTTGGGGGTGAGCTGGCCGGCCACGATGGCCTCGACCTCGTTGTCCACGCTGCGGAAGGCCCACTTGGGGTTGGGCATGGTCTCTTCCACGCCCTTCTGGGTGGTGCCGTCCCAGGAGAGCCACGGCACCTCCATCTCCTCGGCGACCGGCCCGAGCGCGAGGGTCACGCCGGTGGAGATGCCGCCGATCACCACCTCGACCTTGTCCTGCAGGATCAGCTTGCGGTAGCGCTCGACGGTGTCCTTGGGGGTCGACTCTTCCTCGACCACCAGCTGCACCGGGCGGCCCAGGATGCCGCCCGCCTTGTTGACCCGCTCGGCCCACCACTCGGTGCCGCGCAGCCCGGACTGCCCCACCGGCGCCGCGATGCCGGCGCGGATGGCCAGGACGCCGATCTTGACCGGGTCCGACGGCACTCCGGGCCTGGCCTGCCCGCGGGCCACCGCGGGAAAGCCCACCGCGCCGACCGTCGCGGCGGCGCCGGCCACCTTCAGGAACTCGCGTCTCGTCGTCGCCATCTCGTTCTCCCTCGTCGTTGAGGTCGGTTAGCCGGCCAGCCGCTTGCGCGCGAGCGCCACGCCCGCCGTGAGGCGCTTGAGCTTCTCGAAGGCGACCCAGCGCGGCACCGGGAAGAAGCCGCAGTCCGGGATCAGCGAGAGCCGCTCGGCCGGGATGGACTCGAGGCAGAGCGCCACGCGCTCCGCGATGTCCTCGGGAGTCTCCATGTAGAAGCTCTTCACGTCAACCACCCCGCACGCGACGTCGCGGTCCACCCCGATCTCCTTCCACATCTCGATCTCGGCCATCTCCCGGTTGGCGTACTCGAAGACGAACTGGTCGCAGCGGGTCTCGAGCAGCCCTGGGAACATCCACCGGTAGGATCGCTTGCCCCGCGGGCGCGACAGGAGGTTGCCGAAGCAGACGTGGTAGCCGATCTTGGCCTTGACCCCTTCCACGCAGGCGTTGAACATCTTCACGTACTCGGCGGCCTGGCCGGGCACGATGGCGGCGGAGGGCTCGTCGACCTGGATCCAGGTGGCTCCCGCCGCGGCCAGCGCCTTCAATTCCGCGTTCACCGCGGGCACCAGGTCCCAGCAGAGCGCGAGCCGGTCGCCGTCGTAGGCGTCGCCCGGCCGGGTCTGGATGTGGATGGAGAGCGTCACCGGGCCCGGGCAGGTGGCCTTCACCGGCCGGTCGGTCTGGCTCACCAGGTACTTGAACTCGTCCACCGTGCCGAGGCCCTTCGGCACCGTGACCTTCCGGGTGGCGCGGTAGCGCGGCACGCTGTCGTAGGCGTAGAGGCCGGTCTTGCGCAGCGGCTCGAGGGTCTCGAGGCCCTCCATGTGGCCGTAGAAGGTCTGCACGAAGAAGTAGCGGCGCATCTCGCCGTCGCAGATCACGTCGATGCCGGCGCGCTCCTGGTCGCGGATCGCGAGCTGGGTGGCGTCGTCGAAGGTCTCCCGCACGTCGGTCTGCCCGTACTCGCCCGCCTTGATCCGGTCGAGCGCGGTCCAGAACCAGGAGGGGAAGCCGTGGCTGCCCATGACGTGGGTGTAGAGGAGCGGCAGCGAGGAGGCCATGACGGTTCCTTTCTACGATGAGCGGCGTCGATCGAGGAAGGCGGCGATGCGCGCCTGCGCCTCCGGGCCCGCGCGCAGGGCGCCGTAGGCCTGCGGCTCGGTACCGGGCCGGCCGGCCCGGAGCGCGGCGGTGATGGCCTTCGTGGCCGCCAGGCCGCCGCGCGGCGAGCGCGCCACGTCGTGGGCCAGCGTCGTGGCCGCGGCGTCGAGGGTGCCGTCCGGCACCACGCGGGTCACCAGGCCCATGCGGTGGGCCTCGGCCGCGTCCACCGGGCGCGCGGTGAGCATCAGGTCCCGGGCGTGGGCGCCGCCCGCGACGTCGAGCAGCCGCGCGATCCCGTAGCCCGGGTTGAAGCCGAGGGTGACCTCGGGCAGGCCGAAGCGCGCCGAGGCCTCCGCGACCCGCAGGTCCTGGGCGATCGCGAGCATGAGCCCGCCGCCCAGGGCGTGACCCTGCACCGCCGCGATCGTGACCTGGGGCAGTGCCGCGAAGCCGTCCACGATGCGCTGCCAGCGCGAGGCCAGTGCCTCCGCCTCCGCGGGCGAGAGGATCGGCATCTCGGAGATGTCGGCCCCGGCGCAGAAGGAGCGGCCGCGCCCGGCCACCACCACCACCCGGACCTCGTCCGCGGCGGCCAGGCGCCCGAGCGCGTCCTCGAGGGCGTCGGCCATCGCCCGGCTCAGCGCGTTGCGGGCCTCGGGTCGCTCGAGGGTGAGCCGGGCCAGGACCCCGTCGCGGGTCAGGCTGGCGGCGGGCGCGCCGGTCACGACAGGAGCCGCTTCGCGATGATCTCGCGCATGATCTCGGAGGTGCCGGAGGCGATGGTCCAGAGCCGCACGTCGCGGAAGAAGCGCTCGACCCCGAACTCGCGCATGTAGCCGTAGCCGCCGTGGAGCTGGACCGCCTGGTAGGCCGCGCGGTTGGCGACCTCGGTGGCGAAGAGCTTGGCCATCGAGACCTCCGTCACGCACTCCCGCCCCTCGGTGTAGAGGCCGGCCGCGTGGTAGACGAGGTGGCGGGCGGCCTCGATCTCGGTGGCCATGTCGGCGACCCGATGGCGCAGCACCTGCTTGTCGCCGAGCGGCCCGCCGAAGGCCTGGCGCTCGCGCAGGTACGCGGTCGTGTCGTCGAGCGCCTGGGCCGCGCCGGAGAGCGCGAGCACCGCGGCCATGATGCGCTCGCGCTGCAGGCCGGCGGCGAGCTGCTGGAAGCCGCGCCCCTCCTCGCCGAGCAGGTTGGAGCACGGCACCGCGCACTCCTGGAAGGACAGCTCCGCGGTGTCGGAGGCGCGCATGCCCATCTTGTCGAGCCGCCGGCTCACCGTGAAGCCGGGCGTCCCGCCCTCGACGAGGAACATCGAGATGCCGGCGTGGCGGCGGTCCGCGGTGCCCGGGCCGGTGCGCGCGGCCACGAAGTAGAGATCGCCGTACACGCCGTTGGTGATGAAGATCTTGCTGCCGGTGAGCAGGTAGCGGTCGCCGTCGCGCACCGCGCGGGTCGCGATGCCCGCCATGTCGGAGCCGGTGCCGGGCTCGGTGATGCCGAGCGCGCACACCGTCTCGCCGCGGACGATGCCGGGCAGGTAGGCGCGCTTCTGCGCCTCGGTGCCGTAGCGGGTGAGCCAGGGCGAGGACATGTCGGTGTGCACCAGCACGCTGAAGGCCACCCCGCCGGAGCGGCAGCGCGCCATCTCTTCTCCCAGCACCACGCTCGAGAGGAAGTCCCCGCCGCCGCCCCCGTACTCGACCGGGAACTCGAGGCCGAGCAGCCCCAGCTCGCCCAGCCGGCGCCAGAACTCGCGGGGGATGCGCCCGGCCTCCTCCCACGCGTCCACGTGGGGCGCGACCTCCTTCTCCACGAACGCGCGGACGGTCCGCCGCAGCATCTCGTGCTCGTCGGTGAACATCGAGAGCGGCATCGTCGGCGGGTCAGGGCACCCGCACGTAGCCTTCCATCAGGCGGCGCGCGGTCCGGTACACCGTCACGCGCTCGGCCCACGCCGCCCCGTCCCGCCGTCCCACCGTCGCCGCGATCGGCAGCACTCCGGAGGGATGGCCGAGCCGCAGGTCGCCGACCCGGCCGCCCGCGCACTCGCTGACCACGGTGCCGTCGATCTGCGCCGCGACCGCCAGGCACATCGCGGCGGTCAGCGCGAAGGCGCGGTGGGCGTTGCCCATCGAGATGCAGCGCGCGACCACGTCGGTCTGCTCCGCGTCGTAGGCGACCCCGTCGAGCGCGGTGAAGCGGAGCGGGGGCGCCACCACCGCGACCTTCGGGGTGGCCGCGCTGCCCGGGATGCCCATGGCCTCGGCCGCGGCCACCCGGATCGCCTCGAGCCGCGCGACGAGGGCCTTGTCGCCGTCCATCGCGGCGGGCGGCTCGGTGCCGGTCAGCCCGAGATCCTTGGCCCGCACGAAGACCATCGGATTGGTGGCGTCGACCATCGAGGCCTCGACGCCCGCGATCATCTCGCGGGTCCGCCCGCTCGGCAGCAGCCGGCCGGTGCGGGAGCCCCCGGGCTCGAGGAAGTCGAGCGCGATGCGGGCTCCGTGTCCGGCCACCCCGGGCAGCTCGAAGTCGCCGAGCACCGCGGCCTCGCCGTCCACCACCGGCACGCGGGCCACGATGATCTTCTTGGTGTTGGTGTTGTGGATGCGGACCGCGGTCTCGCCGTTGGCGTACGGCACGATCCGCTCGTCGATGGCGAAGGGACCCACCGCCGAGGAGCAGTTCCCGCAGTTGCCGGTGTAGTCGACGACCGGGCGGCCGATCTCGACCTGCGCGAACGTGTAGTCGACCTGGGCGTCGGGATGGGTGGGCGCGCCGATGATGAAGGCCTTGGAGAGCGAGGAGATCCCGCCGCCCAGGCCGTCGAGCTGGCGGCCGGACGGATCGGGGCTGCCGAGCGCGGCGAGGAGGATGCGGTCGCGCGCGGGGCCGGCGGGCGGCAGGTCGCGATCGTGGAAGGCCAGGCAGCGGCTGGTGCCACCCCGCATGTAGACGGCTCGGACTCGAGACTGGGCCATGAGATTCTCCCCCTCACCCTCGAGAGTGAGATGTGGCGGCGGCGGTCTGGGTGAGCAGGCCGCCGGCCAGGAGCATGTCGCGCTCGCGCGGGCTCAGGATCGAGCGCATGCGGAAGCGCGCGTCGGTGCGGTGGTTCACCACCGCGACCGGACCGCCCGCGGCGAGGCTCTCGCGCAGATCGGGCAGCTCGAGCACGTCGTCGCGCTCGATGCCGTCGTAGTCGGCCGCATCCTCGAACTCGAGCGGCACGATGCCCCAGTTGATCAGGTTCGCCCGGTGGATGCGGGCGAAGCTCTTGGCGAGCACCGCGCGGACCCCCAGGTGGAGCGGGGAGAGCACCGCCGCCTCGCGCGAGGAGCCCTGGCCGTAGATCTCGCCCCCCACGATGACCCCGGAGCCGGCCGCGCGGGCCCGGGCGACGAACTCGGCGTCCACGTTCCGGAAGCAGAACTCGGCGATGGCGGGCACGTTGGAGCGGAACATCAGCACCGCGGTGCCGGAGGGCGAGATGTCATCGGTCGAGACCTTGTCGCCGAGCTTGATCAGCACCGGCGCGAGGAGGCGCGCCTCGACCGGCGTCCCGCGAGGCACCGGCTTGATGTTCGGGCCCTTCAGGACCTCGACCGTCGCGGCCTCGGCCTCCGCGACGGGCGGGATCAGCCCCGCCACCGACGCGAGCAGCGATGCGGGCCAGCGCCGCTCGGGGGCGACGCCCGCCTTCCGCGGGTCGGTGATCCGGCCGGTGAGCGCGGAGGCGGCCGCGGTCAGCGGCGAGCAGAGATAGACCGCGTCGTCCTTGGTGCCGCTGCGCCCCGGGAAGTTGCGGTTGAAGGCCCGCAGGCTGCGGCCGCCCGAGGCCGGCACGTGGCCGATGCCCGCGCACGCCCCGCAGGTGGGCTCCGAGATGCTGGCGCCGGCCGCGAGCAGGGTGGCGAGCAGGCCCTCGCGCGCCATCACCTCGAGGATCCGGTGGCTGCCCGGGAAGACCACGAAGGTGCACGAGGGCGCCACGCGCTGGCCCTCGAGCACGCGCGTCACCGCCTGCATGTCCTCCCACGAGGAGTTGGTGCAGGAGCCGACCATGACCTGCTCGATCGGCTCGCCCTCGACCTCGGAGACCGGGACCACCCGGTCCGGCGAGCCGGGCAGGGCGACCAGCGGCTCGATCGCGTCGAGGTCCAGCTCGATGCGGTCGTCGTACTCGGCGTCCGGATCCGGACCGAGCGGCCGCCACTCCGCCTCGCGCCCGAGGAGGCGGAAGTACTCGCGGGTCGCCTCGTCGGAGGGGAACACGCTGGTGGTGAGGGTGAGCTCGGCGCCCATGTTGCAGATGGTGGCCCGCTGCGGCAGCGAGAGCGTCGCCGCCCCGGGTCCGCCGTACTCGAAGATGCGCCCGCTGCCGCCGCGCACCGTGTAGCGGCGCAGCAGCTCCATGATCACGTCCTTGGCCGAGACCCACGGGCGCAGGCGGCCGGTGAGCCACACCGAGGTGACCCGCGGCATGGTCAGGAAGTAGGGCCCGCCGCCCATGGCCACCGCCACGTCGAGGCCGCCCGCGCCGATGGCGAGCATGCCGGTGGAGCCGCAGAGCGGGCTGTGGCTGTCGGTGCCGAGGAGCATCTCGCCGGGGACGCTGAACGACTCGAAGTGCACCTGGTGGCAGATGCCGTTGCCGGGCTTGGAGAACCACGCGCCGTAGCGGCGCGACGCGGTCTGGAGATAGCGGTGGTCGTCGGAGTTGCGCGAGTCCACCTGGTAGACGTTGTGGTCGATGTAGGCGACGACGCGCGGCGGCCGCACCCGCGGGAAGCCCATCGCCTCGAACTGGAGAAAGGCCATGGTGCCGTTGGTGTCGGTGAGCAAGGCTTGATCGACGCGCAGGCCGATCTCGTCTCCCGCGACCGCCTTCCCGGCGACCAGATGGGCGTCGATGAGCTTGCGGGTCAGGCTCAGGCCCATGGGCGCGGGCCTAGCGCTTGTCGACCGCGACGAAGGCGCGGCGGGAGGGGCCCTTGTAGTCGGCGCGGGGCCGGATCAGACGGTTGTCGTCGTACTGCTCGAGCAGGTTGGCGGTCCAGCCCGCGATGCGGGAGGTGGCGATGACCGGGGTGAAGAGATCCACCGGGATGCCGATCGAGTAGAAGAGCGGCGCGGAGTAGAAATCCACGTTCGGGATCAGCCGCTTGGTCGCCTGCACCTTGGCGTGGAGCTTGACCGCGAGGTCGTACCAGAGCGCCTGGCCCGATTGCCGGCAGGCTTCCTCGGCCATGCCCTTCAGGATCGCGGCGCGGGGATCGCCCGCGGTGTAGACCCGATGGCCGAAGCCCATCAGGCGCCGCTTCTCGCCCATCGCCCGGTCGACGAATTGATCGACGTTGTCGAGCCGGCCGACCTCGAGCAGAGTGCGCATCACCGCCTCGCCGGCCCCGCCGTGCAGCGTGCCCTTGAGCGCGCCCACCCCGCCCGCGACCGCCGAGTGCATGTCGGAGAGCGTGGCCGCGATCACGCGCGTGGTGAACGTCGAGGCGTTCAGCTCGTGCTCGGCGTAGAGGGTGAGGCACGCGTCGAAGGCCTTGGTGGTCACCGCGGTGGGCCGGGCGCCGGTGAGCATGTAGAGGAAGTTGGCCGCGAGCGAGAGTCCGGGATCCGGCGGCACCGGGGCCTGGCCGCTCCGCACCCGGTGGTGCGCGCAGATCGCGGTGGCGAACTGGCTCGTGAGCCGCACCGCCTTGCGCAGGTTGGCGGGCCGGGAGTTGTCGGTCGCGTCGGGGTCGTGCATGCCGAGCACCGCGACCGACGCCTGCAGCACGCGCATCGGGTCCGTGTCGCGGGGCATCAGGGCGTAGGCGCGAACCAGGTCCTCCGGGATCGTGCGCACCGCGGCCAGCTCCACCTGGAAGCGGTCGAGCTGCACCCGCGTGGGCAGCTCGCCGTACCACAGCAGGTAGGCGACCTCCTCGAAGGTGGCCTTCCGCGCGAGCTCGTCGATGTCGTATCCGCCGTAGGCCAGCCGGCCGTTCTTGCCGTCCAGATCGCACAGACGCGTCTCGGCGGCGACCACGCCCTCGAGACCCCGGATGAGCTGGCTGCTCTCGGTCATCGTCGACTCCCCTGGACATTCCGGATGCTCCGCGGACGGCAGACGCGGGCGAACATGACGCAATCGACGGTATACCGCGTCCCGGAAGTGTGCAAGAGCATTGGAGACGGACGCCGGACCGAGTAGAATCGACCCGGACCACCGAGCCATCATGGCGCTGCCAGCCTCATCGGGCCGCTCAGCAGTCACGGCCAGCGCCGTCGGGTCGCGGCCGTCCCTGCTCGACTCCCTGCGCCGCGCCTGGCCCGCCTACGTCGTCCTCGGCTGCACGCTGCTCCTGACGTTCGGGGCCTGGCGCTACGCCTTGCACACCGTGCGGGCCGACGAGCAGGAGCGCTTCGCCCGCGTGGTCGCGGTGAGCCGGGAGGCGATCGACCGGCGCTTCGATTCCTACGTGCAGATCCTCCTGGGGGTGCGCGCGCTCTTCGCCGGCAGCGGCGAGGTGGAGCGAGGTGAGTTCAGATCCTACGTCGCGGCGCTGGGGCTCGAGGGGCGCTACGAGGGCATTCGTGGGATCGGCTGGGCGCCGCGGGTACCCTCCGCGCTCCGGGCCCGTCACGAGGCGGCGATCCGCCGGCAGGGGCGAGCCGCGTACGAGATCCACCCGGCCGAGAGCGGGCCGGAGGCCTTCCCGATCCTCTTCCTCGAGCCGGCCGGCTTCGAGGAGCGGGCGATCGGCCTCGACGCGCTGAGCCGGGCCGGGAACCGCGGGGCCCTCGAGCGGGCCCGCGACACCGGAGAGCCCGCGATGAGCGAGCGGCTGATGCTCCTGCGGGCGGACGGCGGGCTCGGCTTCGTCATCTTCGTCCCGGTGTATCGCGGGGGCGGGGTTCCGGGCACGGTCGAGGAGCGGCGCCAGGATCTGGAAGGGTTCGTGTCCGCGTCGTTCCGTCCCGACCTCATGCTACGCGGCCTCTTCGGCTCCTCGCTGGCGGAGCCGGTGGACCTCGAGGTCTACGACGGCCCCGACCCGCGGCCGGAGCACCTGCTCTACGACCGCGACCCGAGCGCGGGGCCGGCCGACGTCCCGCGGGAGCTCGGTCACTGGCTCGCCCTGACCTTCGGCGGCCACACCTGGACGCTCCACTTCTCCACGCTGCCCGCCTTCCACTCTCGCCCGGATCGGCTCATCCCGCCCGCGATTCTCGGCAGCGGGCTCCTGATCAGCGTGCTCGCCTTCGTGATCACTCTGCTCCAGGCCCACGCGCTGCTGCGCGCGCGCCGGCTCGGGAGCGAGATCCAGGCCGCGGACCGCCGCCTCCGTCAGGCCAACGAGCGCTTCGAGATGGCCGCCTCCGCGGTGAAGTCCGCGATCTACGACTGGAGCCTCCGCCACGGCACCGTGGTGTGGACCCCGGGGCTCACCGAGATGTGCGGCTACCCGCTCGACGAGGTGAGCGGGACCTACGAGTGGTGGGTCGAGCGCCTTCATCCGGACGATCGGGCGCGGGTGCACGGGCAGGTCGAGACCGCCGCGGCGGAGGGCCGCGACTTCGAGACCGAGTACCGATTCCGGACCCGCGACGGCGGCTACCTGGAGGTGCAGGATCGCGGGCGGTTCGTGCGGGACGGCGCGGGACGGGCGGTGCGCATGGTCGGCTCCATGGTCGACATCTCCGAGCGCAAGCGCGCGGAGGCGGTCCTCCGTGAGAGCGAGGCGCGGCATCGCGCGGTGATCGAGTCGGCGATGGACGCCTTCGTGGGCATGGACCACGAGGGCCGGGTGACCGAGTTCAATCCGGCCGCCGAGCGCTTGTTCGGCCTCGCCCGGGCGGACGTCCTGGGCCAGGAGCTCGCCTCCGTGATCGTGCCGCCCGCGTACCGGGACGCGCACCGACAGGGGCTGACCCGCTACCTCGCGACCGGCGAGAGCACGATCATCGGGGGCCGCATCGAGGTGACCGCCCTGCGCGCCGACGGCACCGAGTTCCCGGTGGAGCTCACCGTGACCGCCCCGCGGGTGGGAGGTCCACCCGCGTTCGGCGCGTATGTCCGCGACCTGACCGAGCAGCGGCGGGCCGACACCGCGCGCGCGAGCCTCGAGATGCAGCTCCAGCAGTCCCAGAAGATGGAGGCGATCGGCCGCCTCGCGGGCGGGGTCGCCCACGACTTCAACAACCTGCTCACCGTGATCACCGGCCGGGCGCACATGCTGCTGGGCCGGCTCAAGGCCGGCGAGCCGATGCACCGTGACGTCGACCTGATCCAGAAGACGTCGCAGCGCGCGGTGGCGCTCACGAGCCAGCTCCTGGCCTTCAGCCGCAAGCAGGTCGTGCAGCCGCGGGTGATCGAGCTGGGGCCCCTCGTGGCGGAGCTGGTCCCGATGCTCCAGCGCATGATCCGGGAGGACGTCGAGCTGGCGGTCGAGCCGGTGGAGGGCTCGGGGCGGGTGAAGGTCGATCCGAGCCAGATGCAGCAGGTCCTCATGAACCTCGCGGTGAACGCGCGCGACGCCATGCCGGGCGGCGGGCGCATCGGGGTCGCCATTCGCGACGTCGAGGTCAGCGAGGCGGCCGCGGCGAGCCGGCCCAACCTCCGGCCGGGGCCCTACGTGACCCTCGCGGTGAGCGACGCCGGCACCGGCATGAGCGCGGAGACCGCCGCCCACATCTTCGAGCCGTTCTTCACCACCAAGGACCAGGGGAAGGGAACCGGGCTCGGCCTCTCCACCGTGTACGGCATCGTGGAGCAGAGCCGCGGCCACATCGAGGTGCAGAGCGAGCTCGGGCGCGGCACCACGTTCACGATCTACCTGCCGCGGGTGGAAGAGCCGCTGGTCGAGACCCCGGTCGATACCGGCCGCCGGCTACGCACCACCGCCCGGACGGTGCTGGTGGTGGACGACGAGCCGGAGGTGCTCGAGCTGGCCACCGAGATCCTCCGCCGCGTCGGCTACACGGTGCTGGCCGCGACCGACGGGGCGAACGCGCTCGAGGTGGCCGGGCGGCACGAGGGGGAGATCCACCTGCTGGTGACCGACATGGTGATGCCGGGCATGTCGGGCCGCGACCTGGCCGAGCGCCTGCGCGCGCTCCGCGCCTCGCTGCGCGTGCTCTACATCTCGGGCTACGTGCAGGACGCCTCCGCCCGCGCCGCGCTCGCGAGCGAGACCTCCGCGTTCGTGGCCAAGCCGTTCACCCCCGAGCTGCTGACCGACCGCGTGCGCGAGCTCCTCGCCACCGCCGAAGCGGAAGCCTAGCCGCGCAGATTGCCGTCGATGCGGACGTCGAGGAGATAGGGGCCGCCGGAGGCGAGGCCTCGGCGGAGGGCCGTGGCGACGTCGGCCGTCTTCTCCACGATCTCGCCCGGCACGCCCTGTGCCCGGGCGAGGCCCACGTAGTCGAGGCCCGGCTTCACCAGGTCCATCGCCACGTAGTGGTTGTCCTCGGCCGAGAAGCCCTTCAGGGCCTGGGTCCGCTGCTTGAGGATGCGGTAGGACTGGTTGTTGAAGATCACGAAGACCACCGCGATGGAGTCGTGCGCGGCGGACCAGAGCGACTGGATGGTGTACATCGCGCTGCCGTCGCCGATCAGCGCGACGACCGGGCGGTCGGGCTGGGCCAGCTTCACCCCGAGGGAGGCGGGCAGGCCCCAGCCGATGCCGCCGCCGCGCAGGCCGTAGAAGCCGCGGTGGTCGCGCGCGCGCAGCAGCTCGCGCACCCCGTGGCCCGAGGAGATCGACTCGTCGACGATGATGGCCTCGTCGGGCACCGCGCCCGCCACCGCCCCCACCAGCGCGAGCGGGCTGATCGGGGAGCGGCTCGCCTGCGACGCCGCCTCCTGGCGTAGCGCCTCGCGGCGCGCCTCCTGCGCGATTCGCAGCCGCTCCACCCGCGCGCCCACCTCCTTGGCCTGGGCCGGACTCAGGCGCCGCCGCAGCGCCTCCACCAGCTCGGGCAGCGTCGCCTTCGGGTCGCCCTGGATCGCCACCTGCGCCGGGTAGTTCTTGCCGATCTCCCACGGGTCGAGGTCGAGGTGGATGAGCGGCAGGCCTTCCGGCATCGGCTCCACGTCGGACGGCAACGAGAGGGTGAAGAGGTCGCCGCCCACCGAGAACAGCAGGTCGTGCTGCATGAGGAGCTGACGGATCGGCTGGCCCAGGCGCGGGAAGGGGCCGTGGTAGAGCGGATGCGTGAACGGGAACGAGCAGGTGGACGGCACGCACTCGGTGTAGACCGGGGCGCCCAGCGTCTCGGCCAGCTCCGCCATCTCGGCCAGCGCGTCGCCGTGGGCGACCGCGTCGCCCGCGATGAGGATGGGCCGGCCCGCCTTCACGAGCAGATCGGCGGCCGCCTCGATCGCGGCGCGATCGCCGCGGATGCGCGGGGCCACCCGGGTCGGCTGCAGCAGGTCGAGCTCGCGCTCCGCGTTCAGCACGTCGACCGGCAGCGAGATGAACACCGGGCCGGTGGGATGGGCGAGCGCGGTCTTGGCCGCGCGGCGCACCGCGCGGGGCAGGTCCTCGATGCGGGTGATCTCGTGCGACCACTTCACGTAGGGCCGCGCCACCGGTGGCAGGTCCGACCAGAGAATGGGCTCGGTGAGGTTCATCGCCTGATCGTGCTGGCCCGCGGTGATGAGCAGCGGCGTGCCCGCCTCGTGGGCGTCGTAGAGCATCCCCATCGCGTTGCCGAGGCCCGGCGAGGTGTGGACGTTCACCACCCCGAGCTTCCCGCTCGCCTGTGCGTAGCCGTCGGCCATGCTGATCGCGACCGCCTCCTGCAGGGCCAGGATGTAGCGGATGCTCGGCTCGCGCACGAGTCCGTCCATCAGCGGCAGCTCGGTGGTGCCCGGGTTGCCGAACATGGTGTCGACGCCTTCCTGCTTCAGGATCTGGAGAAACGCCTGCTTGCCGGAGAGAAAGGGCATGGGGAAGCCTCCTGGCGCGGGATGATAGCCCCGCTTCCTTGACTGCGCCAGACCCCGCCTGTAGGCTCGGACCAGCATGGCGCCGGGCGCGTCACCTCCCTTCCTGCAGGCGTGTCTCCGCCGGCCCGTCCCGTTCACCCCGATCTGGCTGATGCGGCAGGCCGGCCGCTACATGCCGGAATACCGCGCGGTGCGGGCGCGCCTCGGCTTCCTCGAGCTGTGCAAGAACCCGGAGGCGGCCGCGGAGGTGACGCTGCAGCCGGTGGAGCGCCTGGGCGTCGACGCGGCGATCCTCTTCGCCGACATCCTGCTCGTGCTGGAGCCCCTCGGGGTCGGGCTCGAGTTCACGCGGGGCGACGGTCCGCGCATCGGCCGCCCGGTCCGTAGTAGCCAAGCGGCGCGTGCTCTTCCGCACGTAGACGTCGACGACGCGCTCGGCTTCGTCTACGAGACGGTGGCGCGCGTGCGCAAGGCCCTGGCGGATCGCGTGCCGCTGATCGGCTTCGCGGGGGCGCCCTTCACGCTCGCGTCCTACCTGATCGAGGGCGGCCCCTCGCGCGAGTTCCTCCTGACCAAGGCCTTCATGCGGCAGGAGCCGGAGGCGTGGGCCGCCATGATGACGCGACTCGCCGACGTCACCGCCGACTATCTGAACGGCCAGATCGGCGCCGGGGTGCAGGCGGTGCAGCTCTTCGACTCGTGGGTGGGCGCGCTGTCGCCGGCCGACTATCGGGCCTACGTGCTGCCGCACAGCCGGCGCGTCATGCAGGCCCTGCGGCCGGGCGTTCCGGTCATCCACTTCGGTGTCGGCACCGGCGGCCTGCTGCCGCTGATGCGAGAGGCGGGCGGCGACGTGATCGGGCTCGACTGGCGCGTGGAGCTCGGGTCGACCTGGGCGCGGCTCGGGCACGACGTGGCGGTGCAGGGCAATCTCGACCCCGCGGTGCTGCTGGCGAACGTCGACGCGATCCGGGTCGGGGCGCGCGAGATCCTCGACGCGGCGGCGGGTCGCCCGGGGCACGTCTTCAACCTCGGGCACGGCATCCACAAGGAGACGCCGGTCGAGCACGTGCGGGCGCTGGTCGACATCGTCCACGAGCTGTCCGCGCGATGAGCGCGGTGGACTCGGTGCTGCTCGTCGCCTTCGGCGGGCCGGAGCGGCCCGAGGACATCCGCCCGTTCCTCCAGATCGTCACCACCGGGCGCGCGATCCCCCCCGCGCGCCTGGAGGAGGTCGCCCACCACTACGAGATCATCGGCGGGCGCTCGCCGCTGAACGCCCTCACGCGCCGGCAGGGCGACGCGCTCGCCACCGCGCTCGCGGCCCGGGATCGCGCGCTGCCGGTCTGGGTCGGCATGCGGAACTGGCACCCGTTTCTCCACGAGACCCTCGCCGAGATGAAGGACCGGGGCCGGCGCCGCGCGGTCGGCATCATCCTCTCGTCGCTGCAGACCGAGGCCTCGTGGGCCCGCTACGTGGACGACGTGGCCGCCGCGCGGGAGAAGGTCGGCCCCGACGCGCCCGAGGTCGTCTTCGCGCCGCCGTGGGCCGATCACCCGCGCTTCGTGGACGCGATGGCGGACCGCACCCGCGCGGCGCTTCAGGCGGTCGAGCCCGCGCGCCGGGCCGCCGCGCGCCTCGTGTTCACCGCGCACAGCGTGCCGGTGGCCATGGCCGCGGGCTCGCCGTATGCGGCGCAGCTGGAGGCGGCGGGGCGGGCGATCGCGGGGCGGCTCGGCCGCGCGAGCTTCACGATCGCCTACCAGAGCCGGAGCGGGTCGCCGCGCGACCCGTGGCTCGAGCCCGACGTCGCCGACGCGATCCGTGCGCTCGGCCGCGAGGGCGCGCGGGACGTGGTGGTGGTGCCGGTCGGGTTCGTCTGCGACCACGTGGAGGTGCTCTACGACCTCGACGTGGAGGCGCGCCGGGCGGCGGAGGCCGCCGGGGTGGCCTTCCATCGCGCGCCCGCCGCCAACGACCATCCCGACTTCATCGCCATGCTGGCCGACCTGGTCGATCGAGTGATCGAGCGGTGAGGCTCGTCGTCGTCGGCGCGGGGATCTCCGGGCTGGCCGCGGCCCATCGCGCGGTCGAGCGGGCGCGGGAGCAGGGGCGGCCGCTCGAGCTGACCGTGCTCGAGGGCGCGGACCGGGTGGGTGGCACCATCCAGACCGAGCAGCGTGACGGCTTCCTCGTCGAGGGCGGGCCCGACTCCTTCCTGTCCGAGAAGCCGTGGGCCCTCGCCCTGTGCCAGCGGATCGGCCTGGAGGAGCGGTTGATGCGCACCGACGATCGCTTCCGGCGCACCTTCGTGGTCTGGGGCGGCCGCCTGCATCCGCTGCCCGAGGGCTTTCAGCTGCTGGCGCCGACCCGCCTCGCGCCGCTGCTCGGCTCGCGGCTCTTCTCCTGGCCGGGCAAGCTCCGGATGGCCTGCGACCTGGTGCTGCCGCGGGGCGGGGATCCCGACGAGAGCCTCGGCGCCTTCGTGCGGCGGCGACTCGGCCGCGAGGCGCTCGAGCGCGTCGCCCAGCCCCTGGTCGCGGGCATCTACACCGCGGATCCCGACGAGCTCTCGCTGTCGGCGACCATGCCGCGCTTCGTCGAGATGGAGCGGCGCGAGCGGAGCGTGATCCTGGCCCTCTGGCGGGCGGCGCGGAAGGCGCCGGCGCAGCACGCGGGGACGAGTGGGGCCCGCTGGTCGCTCTTCGTGACCCTCGCCCGGGGCATGGACGAGCTGGTCCAGGCGCTCGCCGCGCGGCTCCCCGCGGGAGCGGTGCGCCTCAAGGAGCGCGTCACCGGGGTGGCGCGCGAGGACGGGCGGTGGCGGATCGCGACCGCGAGCGGTGTCGCCTACGAGGCCGACGCGCTCGTCCTGGCCCCCGAGGCGCACCAGGCCGCGCGCATGCTGCGCTACGTGGATCCTGCGCTCACCCACCTCCTCGAGGGCATCCCCCACGCCTCGTCCGCGACGGTGAGCCTGGCCTACCGCCGCGCGGACGTGCGGCACCCGCTCGACGGCTTCGGCTTCGTGGTCCCGCACGCGGAGCGGCGCCCGATCATCGCGTGCACCTTCTCGAGCGTGAAGTACGCCGGGCGCGCGCCCGACGGGCACGTGCTGCTGCGGGTCTTCCTGGGCGGCGCCCTCAACGAGGGGGTGCTGCAGGGCGACGACGCCACCCTGGTCAGGACCGCGCGGGAGCAGATCGGCCCGCTCCTCGGCATCACCGCCGAGCCCGAGCTGGCGCGGGTGGCCCGTCACGCGCGGGCGATGCCGCAGTACCACGTGGGTCACGCGGCCCGCGCGGCGGCGATCGAGCAGGCGGTGTCGCGGCACCCGGGCCTGCGCCTGGTCGGTGGGGCCTATCGCGGGGTGGGAATCGCGGACTGCGTGCGCTCGGGCGAGGAAGCCGCCGAGCGGTTGCTCGAAGAGGCGGGGGTGGGGAGTGTCGGCTAGCTCGACTTCGGGTCGATGTGGTCCATCAGCATGTGGACCTCGAGCACCGAGTCGAGATACTGGAAGCTGAACGGCTTGGTGACGTAGTCGGAGGCGCCGAGGGCGAGCGCGCCGCGCGCGGAGTCGATGTCCTCGACCGCGGTCACCATGATCACGCAGGTCTCGGGCGCGCTGACCTTGATCCGGCGCAGGGCCTCGATGCCACCCATCCCCGCCATCATCACGTCCATCAGGACGATGTGCGGATGGAAGTCCGGGATGCGGTCCAGTGCCTCCTCGCCCGCCTGGGCCTCGATCACGTCGAAGCCGCGGTCCTCGAGGTACTCGGCGAGGACCTTGCGGAACTCGAGCTCGTCATCCACCACGAGGATCCGCGCGCGGACCGGCCGGCGCTCCGGCGAGGTCTCGCCTCTGACGAGGGCGGAGGGTGCTACCACGCCCGCTCGGGCCAGCGTCTCGGAGACCTGCATGAGGTCGAGCGGCTTCGCGAAGGCGCCCGCCACGCTCAGGCCGGCCTCGGTGACCAGCTCGAGGGCGTTGCCCATGCCGCTGACCAGGATCACCACGACGTCGGGATTGAGGGCCTTGATGCGCCCGAGGGCGCCGATGCCGCCGAGACGGGGCATGAAGAGATCGAGGATCACCGCCTTCGGCTGCCAGCGCTTGACCTGGAGGAATGCCTCGACGCCGTTCGTGGCGGTCAGGACGACGAACCCCTGCTCGGTAAAATACTCCTTGAGCAAGTCGAGGATGTCGACGTCGTCATCCACACACAGGATGCTCGGGAGGCTATCGTCCATGACGAACCGTCAGAGCAAGAACAGTGCCCGAAGATACCGCTATTTGGACGCCAGGTGTGTCATTGCTAACCAGATGAAATAACTGCGCTTTGCTGAGAAAGCGCCTGCGGCGATTGCAACATCCTTCACAGATCCTGACAGGAGGCTGACACTACCGGTCACCGACAGGGTGGAACTCGCGGGGAGGGACGGCTTCAGGCCTAGAAGTTGACCGTGACGACCAGGCCAGGCCCAGCGGCCTCGGCCCCGGCCGGCGACCGAAAGCTTGCCTTGGTGCACCGCACATCCCGTCGCTGGCGGCGAGCTAGCCCGCCACCAGGACGGCGCAGCGGGCGGGGACGACCACGCCGACGGTAAGCGTGGCCTGCGCGGATCCGGCCCACGCGGGTAGGGGCAGCATGAGCCCCACCAGCGCGACTACCAGCCCGATCCGTCCGCTTCGCCCCGCCATGTTCTGGCTCCCTCTTCTCCGCCTCGCGGCTATGGATTGTGCGAACAGCGCACCAGGGTAGGGCAAGCGGGGGGCCACGAATTCGATTCGAGTGTCAGCTGGATGACAGCTATAAATATAGATATTTCAAGTAGTTAAATGAATTCTGGCGAGTGCCAATGATCGTGGGTAGCGCGGATCCCATAGGGCCGATCCGCCTCGTATGGGACGGCTACCAGCACGGGCAACGAAAGTGCCTGCGCGGCCAGCGTCCCACAATTCGCGGAGATTGACGACTCCGCGCCCGGCTAGCCCGCGGGGGCGAGGCGCGTCATCACCTCGAGGGTGTG
>CAWJDX010000022.1:0-29679 GCA_963841755.1 uncultured Candidatus Rokubacteria bacterium | reverse complement strand
AGCCCGGCGCCTTGTCAACGCTTGGGGAGTGGAGCGTTCATTCGCGGATCGCTCGGGCCTGGTCGAAGTACATGTAACTCGAGCTCCCTCGGGTGAGGATCTTCGTCGTCAGCTCGACGGAGAACGTCGTCAGGTTAGGATCAATGCTGCGACCGTCGAGGTCGGTGGGGAGCTTCATCTTCAAGCCGCCCTTTTTTGAGGACTGGTAGATCTTTCCCAAGACCGCGTATTCCGTGACCCGTGGCCCGTCCTTCAAAGCCTCCTCGAGCGCTCGTCCCTGAGTGCCCGGCATATTGAGCGCGAGAATGCGCGCGACCGTAGGCGCGATATCGACGTTCGCGGTGGGAAGCGGGTCATACATACCCGACTTGAAGTCGGGCCCATGGGCCATCATCGAGATATGCGTGTCGGTGCGTGAGAAGCTGCCGTGGTCGCCCCTGCGGTTGACCGAGCTCGCGTAGCTGATTCCAGGCCGGCCGGCCACCGCGACGGTTTCGTCGAAGCTGAAGCTGACGATGATATCCGGGCCTCGACCGCTCGCCGGGCTTTCCGCGTTGATGAGCCCCATGCGCAGGGTTCCCACGATGTCCCCGTACTTGTCGCTGACGAAGACGGCGCCGAATTGCGGGCGACTCTGGAGACTCACCACCGCGGCCTTGACCGTGTTCACGTCGCCATCGGGGACGAACAAGTAGTCGCTCCCCGCGTTCGCCGCCACCACGATGCTTCCGGCGGGAAGGGGCTTCGGCGCCGCATACCGCGGCGAGGTGTACGTTTGCGCTTTGCCACACACGGTTCCATCCGCGTCGTCCTTGGTGGGATGAAGGGGCGTGCCGTCGAACAGGATCCCGGACAAGGTGGGAATGTTTCGACAGCCCGCGCCATCGTAGGCCTTGAGGCCATCGAGGGCGAGCAACGCGGCCGTCCGGACGAAGCCCGAGACAGAGTACCCATACGGATCATGCGAGCCGACGCGGCCATCGGCAATTCCTCGCAACGGGTAGTGAGCAATATCACCGGAGACGGTACTGTGATTATGATCCTGCGTGATGATGATGTCGGTGGTCTGCTCCCAACCGAGCTGAATAATCTTGTCCACGACGCGACCCAGGATCTCATCGTTCATTTTCGTGGCGTCGATCGAGTTGTACGTCCCCGGGCCGTACGCGTGGCTCGTTGCGTCTGGCTCCTTCGACCAGAAGATCGTGAGGTCCGGCTGTTTCGTCGGGAGGATGTAATTCACGAAGACCTCGGTCAGATACGTGAACCCACGCCGGGAGAGAGCCCCGGTGCGGTCGAGCGGATTGGCGGTCTCTCGGTCGTTGAGCCTCTGAATCGGAATCGGAGCGGTGGGGTCGCCATTGTTACCGGCGAGTACTAGAGTTCCCGCGCGGTAGGCGTTGACGGTGTTCTTCGGAAGGGCGTACCCGGCGTTCTGGAGCTCCTTCGCGAAGCTCAGCGGGATCGCGGCGTCCTCGTCGAGGATGATTCCCCCTCGGTGGTAATCCTGAATGAACGCGGCGCCGAATTTCCCGACCGCTGCGGTCGCCAGTCCTTTGGCCTGCGCCGCCTGGAGCATTGTCGACACCCGCGTCAGCGTGCCCTGATACGAGTCCCGGACCGCTTCCACCACCCCGAAGTCCTCGATGAACGCCGGGGCAGAAAAATCGATATCGACTCCCTTCGCGTTCCTGCCTTTGGCATTCGGTGCGTACACTACGTTGCCATAGAACCCGTGCATCCCCGGATACGTCCCGGTGGCGATGGACGCGGAGTTCATCATGGTGAAGGTCGGGTAGACCGCGTGGTGATCCGCGAAGACGACCCCTGATCGCGCGAGGGCAAAGTAGTTCGGCATGTTTTCCGGGGTGACGTCGTCCGCTCGCAGCCCGTCCCAAACGAAGATGATGACCCTTCGCGCAGCTGGACCGCCCGGTGGTGGTGCGGCGGCACCACCGGCGAGGCCGAGGACAACTAAGAACAAGGCGATGAAGAGAATGACTCTCCGCATTGTCATGGCTGTCCTCATTTGAATGCGAACGTTGTCGGCGGAAGAATGCGCTACTTCTCTCGAGCTACCGGCTCCCGCCCAGGTTGTAGAGCCGCGCGCAGTTGTCCCAGAGGATCTTCGACTTCGACTTGTCGGTGACGCCCTCGAGGTGCACGAACTCCTCGATCGCCTTCGGGAAGAGACCGTCCGAGTGCGGGTAGTCGGTCGAGACCACGATGTTGTCGTCGCCGATGGCCTCGATGACCTGGCGGAGCGGCCTCTCGTCGGCGTCGGTCGCGACGACGCACTGGCGGAAGAAGTACTGGCTGGGGGTGTGCGCGATCTGGATCTCGGAGCCGGGGCCGAACTTCTCCCACGCCTCGTCGAGCCGCCACAGATACCACGGCAGCCACCCGCACGTGCCCTCGAGGAACGCGCAGCGCAGCCCCGGGTGCCGCTCGAGGACGCCGCCGGCGGCCATGCTGCCGAAGGCCATCATCAGCTCGACCGGGTTGCGACCGGCCACCCCGATGACGCGCCCGTTCGGGGTGTCGAGGTAGCGGCGGGCGATGTCGTCGCGCAGGGAGGCGTGCCCGGTCGGGTGGAAGCCCACCGGCACCCCCAGCTCCTCGATGGCGGCCCACAGCGGCTCCATCTCCGGATCGTGGACGTGGCGGCCGTTGATCGGATTCGGGTTGCCGACGACCGCCACCGCGCCGAGCTGGCGCACCGCGCGGCGGGCCTCCGCGACCGCGCCGGGCACGTCGTGGAACGCCACCTGCGCCGCGAACTTCAGGCGCGTCGGAGCGTGCTGGCAGTAATCGTGGGTCCAGTCGTTGTGCGCCCGGGCCAGCGCGCTCGCCACCGCCGGGTCGAGGTCGTCGTGCATGAGGACCTGGCGCCCGCGCGTGCCGTAGAGGACGGCCACGTCGATGCCCTCGATGTCCATGGCCTGGATGTGCGTCTCCGCGTCGTAGCCGCGCGCGTGCGCGATCTCGTAGTGCGGCGACCGCGCGAAGGCGCGCTGGTGGAGGTCCTTGCCGACCACCCCGGTGCGCGCGCGCTTGGACATCTCGCCCAGCTCGAGATCGCCGATCTTGATGACCGGCTGATTCGGTGAGTTCTCGCTGGAGCGGAGGAACTGGGGGGCGAACTTCTTGAAGGGCTCGGCGAGGTAGCGCTCCCAGAGCCCGTCGGGCTCCATCGTGTGCAGGTCCGAGTCCATGACCTTGAAGCCGTTCTTCATCGCGGGCCTCCTCGGGTTGGGCGGATCGCTCGGTGCGCCCGAGGATCTGCCCGGAGAGGCCGCGACGTCAAGGGGCATGCTACCCTGCGGGCCCATGAGGCTCGGCACGTCGGTCCGCTTCCTCTTCCCGACCTCGCCGGCCACCCACGAGCGATTCCGGACCCTCGTCGCGTCGATGCCGAAGGGCGCTTTCATCGAGCGGCCGATGGGGGCGTACACGCCGGAGGAGCAGGCGCGGAACCTGATGGAGGTCGCGGCCGCGGCGCGCGCCGCCGGGCTGGACGGGTTGCTCACCGGCGACAGCCACGGCGCCAACCCGGGCTACGCCGCGACGTTCTCCCCGCTGCCCACCGTCGCCCGGCTGATGAGCGTGACCGGCGACATGCCCATCGGGGTGGTCCTGCTCGCCCCGTTCTACCACCCGGTGCTGCTGGCCGAGCAGATCGGCACGCTGGCCGCGTTCGCCCAAGGGCCGCTGATCGTGACCTTCGTCCTGGGCGGCCGCCCGCCGCAGTTCCAGGCGTTCGGCATGGAGGAGCGGAGCCGCGTGGGCCGGCTGGACGAGGTGGTCGCGATCACGCGGGCCCTCCTGGCGGGCGAGCGGGTCACCCACCGCGGCCGTTACTTCACGGTGGAGGGCGCCACCATCAGCCCGCTGCCCCGCGTTCCGGTGGAGATCTGGCTCGGCGGGACGGTGGCGGCCTCGGCCGAGCGCGCCGCGCGGCTCGGCGACGCGTGGCTGACCGGCCAGAACGCGACCGACGACGAGCTGCGGCGTCAGCTCGAGCTCTACCGCGAGGCGGCGGCGCGCGCCGGGCGGTCGCCGCGGCCGGTCCTGCGCCGCGACATCTACGTGGGCGAGTCGGATGACGAGGCGCGCGCGGTGGTCGGCGCCATCCTCGCCGAGGGCTATCGCGGCACGGGCGTCGACCAGCTACTGGTCGGCGGCGCGGACACCGTCGTGGAGAGCCTGCGCCGGTATCACGCCATGGGCTTCGACCACGTGATGGTGCGGCACATCGTCGGCGACCACCGGCTCATGCTGCGCTCGTTCGAGCGCATCGGCCGCGACGTGATGCCACGCATCCGCGCCTTCTCGCCGGCTCAGCCGCCCAGGCCCTTGGCCTTGTAGACGGGCGCGGCCGCCGGACCGGCGAGGAACTGGATGAACGCCTTCGCCGCGTCGGCCGCCTTCGCCTCGGTGGCGAGGCCGACCGAGAAGACGGTGACGGTCTGCAGCTCCGCGGGCAGCGGGCCGACCACGTCGACGCCGGGCACCGCCATCAGCTCGGGGACCTGCGCGGCGCCCAGCTCGATGTCGCCCGAGACCAGCATCTCGCCGGCCTTCGTGCCGGTGTCCTTGTACTTGGCGCGGACCTGCTCGGCGATCCCGAGGCGCTCGAGCGCCCTGGCGAACGCGATGCCCGAGGCGCCTTCCTTCGAGAAGCCGACCGACTTCGCGGCCAGCACGGCGCTCTTGAGGGCGTCGGGCGTGCTGATGTCGGGCCTGGGCGCGCCCGCCTTCACCCCGATGCCGACGCCGGACCGGGCGACGTCCACCTTGCTGCCCGCCACGACCTTGTTCTGCCTGGCCAGGTCCTCGACGATCGGGCTCGTCAGGATCAGGACGTCCGCCGGTGTGCCCTCCAGGAACCTGGTCTTGAGCACCGCGGCGAGACCGTAGGTCACCGCGATCTTGTGGCCGGTCTCGCGCTCGAACTGCGCGATCAGCTCGGTGGTGGCCGGCTGCATGCCGACGGTGCTGAGCACCGTGATCTCGGCGGCCTCGGGGCCGCTCCACGCCGTCAGCGCCAGAAGCGCGAGTGCCAGGGCCATACCGCGGGTCGCACGCCTGTTCATGAGCTCCTCCGGTGGTCGTTGTGCGAGGGCGCGCCCCGCGCCCTCCGCCGGCGTGCATAGTGGACGTCGCCGCCGCGCTCCGCAAGGTCAAGTACCAGGCGCGGAACTGAAAGCGTGGCTCCCTCGTCCGGGGTGTGCTACCACGGTCCCACGGAGGGCACGGCCGTGGGGCCTGGCAGCTGGCGCAGCGCGCTCCTGGTGGGGATCATCATGGTCGCGGCGGCGGATGAGCAGTACGTCATCTGGCGCAGCTCGGCGGTCAATGGTTTCACCTGGGAGCCGGCGAGCGGGACCTACGCCTCGAAGGACGCGTGCGACGAGGCCGTCGAGGGACGGAGGCGACGGATCGCCCGGGCCCTCGCGTTCATGCGACGCATCGGCGTGGACGACGCCCTGCAGCACGCGGTCGGCGACCGGATCTACGAGTGCCGGCCGACCCTCACCGGCCCGCCGGCCGACCCGTACCGAGGCCGCGAGGCCCAGTCACCCTGACGGGGTCAGGCGCCTCGCGGAGCGCGATCCTTCGACCAGCTCGCGCGCTTCCGGGGCCATGTAGACGGCGTCGCTCCCCAGATCGCCGAGGGCCCGGGCGAGGGCGCGGAGGCGATCCACCAGAGGGGCGCGCTGGTCGATCAGCACGAGGTGCGCGCCCCGCACGACGCAGAGCCCGCCGCCCAGCGCGGCCGGCGTCTCGAAGGGCTCCGACCGGACCTCGACCCCGAGCCGCTGCGCGGCCTGGACCAGCTCCTCGAGCAGCTCCTGCGGGCTCACGGATTCGCGGTCCGGTAGAAGTACCCGGGGAATCGCCGGACCGCCGCGATGTCGACGTCGGCGTAGAGGATGCCCTCCTCCTCCCCGAGGCTCTGGATGAAGCCCTGCGCCGAGTTGGTGCCGCCGGCCTTGGTGCGGAACCACGTGGCCAGCTCCGGCAGCGAGGCGATGGGCGGCGCCACGCAGACCGTGCTGTAGCCGCCGGCACGGGGGAACCGCTCCACCAGCCCGCCCTCGGCGTCGCGCAGCCGGAGCGCGCACGCCGCGATGTCGACGCCGATCACCGGCTTGCCGTACTGCATGTGGCGGCCGATGACGGTGGCGGGATAGGCCTCGCCGAGGGCGAACCACCACGACGGGTTGAAGATGATGTCCACGTCCTGCTCGACGAGGGACTCGACCCCCTCGGAGAAGAAGGCGAAGTCGGCGCAGATCACGATGCCCAGCCGGCCGATGTCGGTCTCCACGACGCGGTAGCCCTTGCCGGCCACCACGCCGTTGTCGATCTCGTTCTGGGTGGGGAAGCACTTCGGCTGTCGCGCGAGGATCCGGCCGTCGGGTCCGATGACGGTCGAGGTGTTGTGCCAGCTGGCCCGGGTGCCCTCGATCAGGCCGGCCACCACGAACACCCCGAGGCGCCGCGCCGCCGCGCGGATCTCGGCCTCGCCGACGCGCGGGTACAGCTCGGGGAAGCAGACGCACGCGGCCCCGCCCCGGGCCGCCGCCTCGAGCAGCTCGACCGCGTGGGCGATGTCGCCGCCGTTCCACATGTCGTCGAAGAGGTCGGACTGGGGCCGCGCCTGCACCGCCGCGATGCGCACGGATGGGCTCATGGACTCCTCCTCGCGCCCGCGCGGCGCGGGTCCAGGAGATCGCGCTGGGCGTCGCCGAGCAGATTGAAGCCGAGCACCGCGAGCATGATGGCCAGCCCCGGCGCCAGCACCAGCCACGGGGCGATGGTCATGTACTGGCGGCCGCGGCTCAGCATGCCGCCCCAGCTCGGCGCCGGCGGCTGGGTGCCGAGCCCGAGGAAGCTCAGCGCCGCCTCCACCAGGATGACGATCGAGAGGCTCAGGCTCGTCTGCACCGCGAGAGTGGGCGTGAGGTTGGGCAGGACGTGGGCGCCCAGGATGCGCCCGTGCGAGGCCCCGAGGGCGCGGGCGGCCTGCACGAACTCCTGCGGCTTGAGGGCGAGGGTGGCGCTGCGCGCGAGCACCGCGAACTGGGGCAGGGTCAGCACCGCGATGGTGAGCACGAGATTGACCGTGCTCGGGCCGAGGGCCGCGACCAGGGCGATGGCCAGGAGGATCGGGGGGAAGGCGAAGAGCACGTCGAAGACCCGCATCGCGAGCAGGTCCGTCGCGCCGCCCCAGTAGCCGAGGCCCACGCCGAGCGTCGTCCCGGTCAGCACCGCCAGCGCCACCGACGGGATCGCGACCCCGAGCGACACGCGGCTGCCGTAGAGGACGCGGCTCAGGATGTCGCGGCCCACCTCGTCCGTGCCGAGCAGGAAGCGCGGGCCGGGAGGCTGGATCTCCGCCCCCGGGAAGATCGTGGTGGGCGCGTACGGGGCGAGCCACGGGGCGGCGAGCGCGGCCACCAGGAGGCCGGCGACGATGAGACCGCCGGCCAGCAGCGACCCGCTCCGTAGCGCCCGGCGCACGAGCCGGGGTCCCGCCACGCCCGCGGTCTCATCGCTCATGCGTACAGGATCCGCCGGTCGATCAGGTGATAGAGGAGATCGAGGGCCAGGTTGACCAGCACCGCCGCCGACGTCAGCAGCAGGATCGCGCCCTGGATCATCGTGTAGTCCCGCTGGTAGATGGCGTTGACGACGAGGCGCCCCATGCCGGGCAGCGCGAAGACCTCCTCGATGATGACCGCGCCCCCGATGAGGTAGACGAACTGGGTGCCGGCCATGGCGACCACCGGGATCAGGGCGTTCCGGAGCGCGTGCTTGTAGACCACCGCGCGGTCGGCCACGCCCTTCGCGCGCGCGGTGCGGACGAAGTCCTGCCCCAGCACCTCGAGCATGCTGCTCCGCGTGAAGCGGGCGACGATCGCCGAGATGGCCAGGCCCAGCGAGGCGGCCGCCGGCAGCATGGCCCCGAGGCTCCGCGCCGGGCTCTCGGTGAAGGGCACGTGGCCCAGGGTGGGCAGCCACGGCGCGTAGCGCGCGCCGCCGATGATGACCACGGTCCCGATGAAGAACGCGGGGGCCGAGATGAAGAGGAGCGAGAAGACGCGCGTGGAGGCGTCGAGGGCGCGCCCGGCCCGGGTCGCGGCGAGGACGCCCAGCGGGACGCCCACCGCCAGCGCGATGGACATGGCCATCAGCGCGAGCTGGAGCGTGACCGGGTAGCTGCGGGCCAGCTCATCGCGCACCGAGAAGCCGGTGACCAGGGAGTGGCCGAGGTCGCCCCGCAGCACCTCGCCCAGCCAGAGCAGGTACTGCACCGCGAGCGGGCGGTCCAGGTGGAGCGCGTGGATCAGCGCCTGTCGGGTCTGCTCGTTCTGGCTCGCGGTGATTCCCAGGAGGATGGTGACGAGGTCGCCCGGGATCAGGTGGATGAGCAGGAAGGTGAGCACCGACACCCCGAGCAGCGTCGGGATGAGGAGCAGGAGCCGCTTGCCGACGTAGACGGTCAGCGGTCGATCCACGCCTGCTTGAAGAAGTGCCGGCTCCGGCTTCCCGGCTGAGCGCCCGGAATGGAGACGTAGTCCTTCACGGTGTCGCGGAGCGCTTCCGTCGCGCCCGACGCGTACGGGAAGACCAGGTAGGCCTGGTCGGCCATGTGGCGCTGGAGGTCCCGGTAGATCGCGATCCGCTTGTCCCGATCGAGCGTGGTGCGCCCCTGCTCGAGGAGCTGGTCGACCCGCGGGTCCTTGAACTTGCCCAGGTTGATGGCCGACCCGCTGTGGAAGATGTCGTAGACGTGGGCGTCGGGGTCCGGCTGCCACACCAGCGGGATCATGCTCATCCCGTCGTACTCGGTGCGCACGAAGTTCTTCAGCGCCGCGCCCCACTCGGTCTGCTTGAGCGTCACGCGGATGCCGGCTCCCGCGAGCTGCTCCTTCATGACCTCGCCGGTCCGCACGGTCTGCGGGAAGCGGGGCGACACCTCGAGGGTCGTGTCGAGGCCGTTGGGGAAGCCGGCCTCGGTGAGCAGGCGCCGCGCCAATGCGGCGTCGGGAGCGTAGTAGGGGAGGCCCTTCTCGTCGCCGTTGTAACCGAAGGGCGCGTCGCACGGCGGGATCTTGGTGCTGATCGCGCCGTGGCCCCGCAGGACGCTCGCGATGATCTCGCGCCGGTTGATGCCCACGCTGACTGCTCGGCGGACCGCCACCTCGGTGAACGGCGGCTTCGTCTGGTTGAAGGCCATGCCGTGCTGCGCGCAGTAGCCGTCCGGCTCGCGGAGGCTCACCCCGGCGGCGCCCTGGAGCTGGCGGTCGATGAGCGGGTCGACAGACCAGAGGTAGTGGACGGTGCCCGCCCGCAGGGCGGCCAGGCGCGCCGCCTCGTCCGGGATGATCCGGTACTCGAGCCCGTCGAGGTAGGGGAGGCCGGACTCGTAGTAGCTCGGGTTGCGCTTGAGGACGACCGTGTTGTCCGGGACGAACCGCTCGAGCACGAAGGGCCCGGTCCCGGACGCGACCTTCTGGAGGTCGCCGTTCTTCTCCACGATGTCGCGCGGGACGATGGCCCCGTAGTGGGGCGTGGCCAGGTAGGAGAAGAAGGGGGCGAACGGCCGCTTGATGACGAAGCGCACGGTGGCCCGGTCGGGCGCCTCGATGCGGTCGATGATCGACCAGTTGGAGCGCCAGGGCGACGCGGTCTTCTCGTCGAGCATACGCTCGAACGAGTACTTCACGTCGTCGGCCACGAGGTCGCGCCCGTGGTGCCACGCCACGCCCTTGCGCAGCTTGAACACGAAGGTAGTGTCGTTGACCACCTGCCAGGACTCGGCGAGGTCGCCCACGATGTTCATCTTCGGATCGCGGCGGAGCAGGGTCGAGTAGACGTGCTCCGCGATCATCCAGCTGTGGGCCGCGGCGGACTTCTGCGGGTCGAGGCCGGGCGGGCTGACGTCGGCCGCGACGACCAGGGTGCCGCCGCGCTTCGGGGTCTGGGCCGCGGCGCGCCGGACGGTCGGCGCCGCGAGCCCCAGCAGCGTGAGCGCGCCCGCGCCGAGGAACGCGCGCCGGGTGGGGTCGGGCGGGAGCTGGATCGAGTCCTCACTGCGGTCGGTCATGCCGCCCTCCGGTCTCTCGGGTGCCGGTGAACTGCCGAGCGTCATACTCGCCCGCGGACATGGACGCGTCAAGGGTTGACTGCCCGGCGCGCCTGGCGAATAATCGCGCCACCCCGTATCCCGAGAGGACCAGCGATGATGACCGTGCTCCGAGCGACCGTGCTGATGTGCCTGCTCTCCGTCGGCCTCGTGCGGCCCGCCGCCGCCGACGAGCTGGTGGTGGCGACGTTCGGCGGCACCTTCGTCGACAACTCGAAGAAGTGCCACGCCGCCGCCTTCGAGAAGGCGACCGGGTCCACCGTGAAGTACGTGCTCGGCAGCTCGGTGCAGACCATGGCCAAGCTGCGCGCGGCCGGGGCCCGGGCCGAGTTCGACGTCGCCTACATGGACAGCCAGATCGTCAAGCAGGCGAAGGCGGAGGGCCTGCTCCAGCCGCTCGAGCCGGCGAAGATCGAGCACTGGAACGATCTCTACGACGCCTCGCGGGACAAGGACGCCTACTGGGTCTCGATGATGTTCGCGGGCACCATCATCACCTACAACACGAACCTCGTGAAGACGCCGCCCACCTCTTGGGCCGACCTCTGGAAGCCGGAGTGGAAGGGCAAGCTCGCGATTCCCGACATCTCGGGCACCTCGGGCCAGCAGTTCCTGATGGCGGCCGCGCGCCTCAACGGTGGCTCGGTCGAGAACATCGACCCGGGCTTCGAGGCGATCAAGAAGCTCAAGCCCAACATCCAGATGATGTACACGCAGCCGGACCAGATCATCCCGCTCTTCGAGCGCGGCGACATCGCGCTCGCGGTGTGGTACACGGACCGGACCGGCGCGGCCGCCCTGAAGGGCGTGCCGGTGGCGGCGGCCTACCCGAGCGAGGGCGCGATCGGCATCGTGCCGACCGTCTCGGTGCCCAAGGGGAGCCAGAAGCGTGAGCTCGCGCAGAAATACATCGCGGTCCTTTTGGCGCCGGAGGGCCAGCTCTGCTTCGGTCAGAGCCAGTTCGCGGGCCCCACCAACAAGAAGGTGCAGCTCCCGGCCGATCTGGCGAAGCTCGTGCCCTACGGCCCGCTCGTGCAGCGCATGTTCTTCCCCGATACCGATCTGGTCGCGAAGAAGTTCCCGGAGTGGTCCGAGCGCTGGGGGCGCGAGATCGCGCGTTGATCCCGGGGTGGCCGCCAGCGCGTCCCCGGCGGTGAGCGGCTCCGCGCCGGCGCTCGGCGTCCGCCGGCTCCGCAAGGCGTTCGGCCCGGTGATCGCGGTCGACGGCGTGTCGCTCGACGCCGCGCCGGGCGAGTTCCTCGCGCTCCTGGGGCCCTCGGGGTGCGGCAAGAGCACGCTGCTGCGCATGGTGGCGGGCCTCGTGGAGCCCGACGACGGAGAGATCGTCCTCGCGGGGGAGGACATCACCCGGGTGGCGGTCCATCGCCGCAACCTCGGCCTCGTCTTCCAGTCCTACGCCCTCTTCCCGCACATGACCGTCTTCGAGAACGTCGCCTTCGGCCTCCGCCGGCGCTCGGTGCCGCCGGCCGAGCTCGGACCCCGGGTCGAGCGCATGCTGGAGCTGGTGCGCCTCGGCCCGCTCGGGAGCCGGCACCCGCGCGAGCTCTCCGGCGGCCAGCAGCAGCGCGTGGCGCTCGCCCGCGCGCTCGTCACCGAGCCCAAGGTTCTGCTCCTCGACGAGCCGCTGTCGAACCTGGACGCGCTGCTGCGGGACGAGATGCGGGTGGAGCTGAAGCGGTTGCAGGAGCGCCTCGGGACCACGATGATCTTCGTCACCCACGACCAGGCGGAGGCGCTCATCCTGTCGGATCGCGTGGTGGTGATGGAGGCCGGACGCGTGGAGCAGATCGGCCGGCCGGAGGAGGTCTATCGCCGCCCGGCCACCGCCTTCGTGGCGCGCTTCCTCGGGCGCGCGAACTTCCTCGCGGGCACCGTGGCGGAGACCGGGCCCACCGCCACCGTGGTGGCGCTCGACGGCGGCGGGTTCTCGGTGGTGGCCGCCCCGCGCTCGGGGCTCGTGGTGGGCCAGCCGGTGCACGCGGTGGTCCGCCAGGAGGCCATTCGCCTCGAGCGCGCGGACGGCGCGGCGGGCCGCCCGAACAGCTTCGCGGCGACGGTGGTCTTCCATGCCTTCGCGGGGCAGGCGCATCACTACGTGATGAAGCTCGCGGACGGGCGCGAGCTCGAGGTGGCCACGCCCGGCGCGGCGCCGCCGCTGCCGCGCGGATCCGGCGCGCACCTGACGTGGAGCCCCGACGACGTGATCCTGCTCCCGGCCGGCGCGGCGGCGGGGGGCGCGCGGTGAGGTCCGGATCCGGCTGGCGGCTCCTCGCGCCGGCGCTCGTGCTCCTCGCGGTCGCGTTCGTGGCGCCGGTGGGCATGATGGTGCCGACCAGCGTGCGGCCATACGTCCCGCTCGTCGGGATCACCGGCGGGTTCACGGCCCGGCACTACACCCGGCTGCTGACCGACTCGTACTACCTGGAGATCATCGGCCGGACCCTCGCGCTCGGCCTCACCGTGACGTGCGCCACGCTGGTCATCGGCTACCCGGTGGCCTTCTTCCTCGCCCGCACCCGCTCGCGCTGGCGGAACTGGCTGACCATCCTGGTCGTGTTCCCGCTCATGCTGAACCTGGTGGTGCGCACTTTCGGCTGGATCGCCCTGCTGGCCCAGAACGGCCTCGTGAACCAGGCGCTCCAGGCGCTGGGCGTGGTGGACGGGCCGGTGAAGCTGCTCTTCAACTTCGCCGGCCTGCTGATCGGCCTGACCCACATCTTCCTGCCGTTCATGGTGCTGGTGCTCATCGGCGCCATCCAGAACATCCCGCCCAACGTGGAGGACGCCGCGCGGGTCCTGGGCGCCTCCTGGGGCAGCGCGTTCCTCCGGGTGACGCTGCCGCTCTCGGCGCCCGGCATCCTGTCGGGCTCGATCCTCGTCTTCGTGCTGACCATCAGCGCGCTGGTGACCCCGCGGCTGCTCGGCGGGCCCACCTACCAGGTGATGTCCACCCTGATCTACGACGAGTTCCTCGCGCGCCTCAACTGGCCGGCGGGCTCCGCGCAGTCGCTGCTGCTCACCGCCATGGTGCTCGCGCTGGTCTACCTCTCGAGCCGCCTGGCCCGGCGCACCGGGGCGCGCGCGTGACCGCGGCCCGGGTGCGCACGTGGCTCCTGCGGGCGTGGGTCGCCCTCGTGATGGGCTTCCTGATGCTGCCGGTGGTGGTGATCGCGCTCGCCTCGCTGAGCCGCACTTCGTACCTGACCGTGCCGCCGCGCGGCCTGACGCTGCGCTGGTTCACCCAGGTGCTCGGCGACCCCGAGTACCTGCACGCCATCGCCTTCAGCGTGCTGCTCGCGCTGATCGCGACCGTCGGGTCGCTCGGCGCCGGGATGGCCGCGTCGTTCGCGCTGCTCCGACGCCGGGTGATCGGCGGCGCCGGCGTCGCCGCGCTGCTCAACGCGCCGCTCGTCTTCCCCGGTGTGGTGGTGGGGGTGGCCCTGCTGCAGTTCTACGCGATGGTGCACCTGAACGGCAGCCTCGTGGGGCTGGCGCTGGCGCACATGGTGATCACGGTGCCCTACGTGGTCCGGGCGGTGACCGCGAGCCTCCAGGGGATCGACCCGGAGCTCGAGCACGCCGCGCGCGTGCTGGGCGCGAGCGGGCCGGTCGCGTTCTTCACGGTCACCCTGCCCCTCATCCGGCCCGGGGTGGCGGCCGGGGCGCTCTTCTCATTCATCGTGTCGTTCGACAACGTTCCGGTGTCGATCTTTCTCCTCGGAGCGGGCCAGATGACGCTCCCGGTGAAGATCTTCACCGCCATCGAGTACGGGGTGGACCCGTCCATCGCGGCCATCTCGACCATGCTGATCGTGCTCACCGGCCTCGGCCTCGCGGTGGCCGAGCGCTGGATCGGCTTCCACCGCTTCGTCTGATCCAGGAGGACCATGATGGCCACTGCCCTCGAAGGCCGGCTCGCCGGCCGTATCGCGCTCGTGAGCGGGGCCGCCAACGGCATCGGCCGCGCCAGCGCCCTGCGTCTTGCCCGGGAGGGCGCGGACCTGGCCTTGATCGACCGCGAGGGCGATCCGCTGCACGCGGTGGCCCGGGAGGCCGAGGCAGGCGGCCGGCAGGTGCTGGCCATCACCGCGGACTGGACCGACGAGCGGGCGGTGATCGAGGCCTTCGCCACCGTCCGGCAGCGGTTCGGGCGCATCGACATCCTCTTCAACAACGTCGGCCAGAGCGCCCGCGAGCGGGCGAGCGAGTTCCACCTCTCGGAGGAGGCGACGTGGCGCTTCGTCATCGAGGTCTCGCTGCTCGCGACCATGCGGGCGACGCGGCTGGCGGTCGAGGAAATGCGGACCCGCCGGAGCGGCCGTATCGTCAACATGTCGACCGAGTCCGCCTTCTACGGCGACGTGGGGTTCGTGGACTACGCGGCGGCGAAGATGGGCGTGGTCGGGTTCACCCGCTCGCTGGCGCGCGAGCTGGCGCCGTTCCGCGTCAACGTCAACGCGGTCTGCCCTGGCGCCATCCGGACCCGCGCCCACGACCGGCTGCCGAAGGAGGTGATCGACAAGGTGCGGAACAGCGTGCCCATGGGCTACGTGGCCGAGCCCGAGGACGTGGCCGGCGTCGTGGCGTTCCTGGCCAGCGACGACGCGCGCTACATCACCGGGCAGTCGATCCTGATCGACGGCGGCCGGTGGATGATCTGATTCGACCGGGAAGCTTCAAACCCACGGAGGAGGCGACCATGGCGGGACGGCTCGCGGGCAAGATCGCGGTGATCACCGGCGGTGGCAGCGGCATCGGACGCGCGTGCGCGGTCCGCTTCGCGATGGAAGGGGCGAAGGTCTGCGTGGCCGACCTGGATCAGACCGCGGCCAAGGACACCGCGCGGCGCGTGGAGGCGGCCGGGCAGAAGTCGCTGGCGCTGCGGGTCGACACCACGGACGAGGTGGCCAACGACCTGATGGTGGAGCAATGCGTCGAGACCTTCGGCGCGGTGGACGTTCTGGTGGCCGCGGCCGGCGTGGGGAGCCCGCGCCCGGAGGCCGGCTCCGCGAAGCCCCACAGCATGCTCACCATGCCGATCGAGGCCTTCCGCTCGGTCATCGACGTGAACCTCTACGGGGTGCTCTTCTCGAACCGCGCGGTGGCGCGCTTCATGGTGGCCAACGGGCGAGGCGGAAGCCTGATCAACCTGGGCTCGATCATGTCGAAGATGCCCTCGACCGGCGGCGCCTACAGCGTGAGCAAGGCCGGCGTCTGGATGGCGACGAAGTGCCTGGCCCAGGAGCTGGCCCGCCACGGCATCCGGGTGAACGCGATCGGGCCCGGCTTCATCGAGACGCCGATGACCGCGCCGCTCCGCGGCGACGCCGACCGGAGCCGCTGGGCCATGGGCATGACCCCGATGGGCCGCTACGGCACGGCGGAGGAGGTCGCGAGCACCGCGCTCTTCCTGGCCTCCGACGACGCGGCGTTCTTCACCGGCGAGATCCTCCACCCCTCCGGCGGCGTCTTCGTCGGTTAGGGCCACGCGCTAGTGAAACGTCCGCCCGCCGTCGACGGCCAGCGCCGCCCCGGTGACGAACGACGACTCGTCGCTGGTCAGATAGAGCGCGGCCTGCGCGATCTCCTCCGGCTCCCCCGGCCGCTTGATCACGTAGCGGTCGAGGATGCGCGCCAGCTCGGCCTCCGGGTCGGGCGCGCCCTCCCACGACGAGCGAAAGAGCGGCGTGTCGATGATGCCAGGGCAGATGGCGTTCACCCGGATGTGGTCGGCGGCCAGATCCACCGCGAGGGTCTTGCCGAACATGACGAGGCCCGCCTTCGCGGAGCAGTAGGCGGTCCGCTGCTCGAGCGGCCGGAGCGCCGCGCCGGAGGCGATGTTGACGATGGTCCCGCGCCCGGCCTGCTTGAGCGCGGGGAGCGCGGCGTGGCAGACGAGCATGGGGCCGGTGAGATCCACCGCCATGATCCGCGCCCACTCCTCCGACGTCATCCGCTCGAAGGGCCGCATCAGGTCGATCCCCGCGCTGTTGACGACGCCGTCGAGGCCGCCCAGCGCGGTCGCGGCCTGCGCGACGGCGGCCCGCACCTGATGCTCGTCGGCCACGTCGCAGACCAGGCTCGCGGCGCCGTCCACCTGCGCCTTGGCCAGGCCCGCCTCGTCGCGATCGAGCAGGGCCACCGCCGCGCCCTCGCGCCGGAACAGCCGAGCGATCGCGAGGCCGATGCCGGAGGCCGCGCCGGTCACCAGCACCCGACGGCCGGCGAGCCTCACGCGCGCGCCTCGGCGCGCAGCGCCGGCCGCAGCGCGTCCGCCACCTCGTCGCAGCGGGCGAGCCAGACCCGCGGGTGGCCGAGGATGTACTGGATCAGCTCCTCCAGCAGCGTGATGCGCGACGGGCGCCCGATGATCTGGGGATGCATGGCGAGGCAGAAGTACCGGTCCTCGCGGTAGAGCACGTCGAACTCCCGGCGCCAGGCCTCGAAGACGGCGGACGGGGCCTGCATGGTGCGCCCGGGCAGCGTGATCGAGTACTGGAAGAACGGCGCGTCGTCCAGCACCCACGCGAACGGGAACTCGACGATGTCGGTGAGCTTGCCGTCGATCCGGTGGAGATACGGCGAGTCGTCGTCGAAGTAGTTCGAGGAGTAGCCGAACTTGTACTCGGCGAGCATCTTCAGGGTATGAGGGCTGAACTCCGCCGCCGGGGAGCGGTAGCCGACCGGGCTCCGCCCCGTCATGCGCTTGATGATCTCGATCCCCTTGTCCATCTCCTCGCGCTCCTGCTCGAGCGTCAGGTTGACGATCCACGCATGCGACCACGAGTGATGCGCGATCTCGTGGCCGGCCTTCAGGATGGCCTCGACCATGTGCGGCCGCTGCTCCATCACGAGCCCGGGCACGAAGAAGGTGACGCGCAGGCCGTAGCGGGCGAGCAGGTCGAGGATGCGCGGCATCCCCACCTTCCAGCCGTACGCGCCCTGGCTCATCACGATGGGGCGCTCCGCGTTCTTGGGGTCGCGCCCGGTCCACATGGTCTCGGCGTCGATGTCGAAGCTCAACAGGACCGGGAACCCCTTGGGCGAGAGCGGCATGGCGTGTCTCCGAGCGAGAGAGTTAGAGAGGCATCGGGCGCGCGCAGGGACGCTCGCGCTCGAGGTGGCCGGCCAGCGCGAGGACGCGGCGGTCGCCGTACCAGGGACCGACGATCTGCAGCCCGATCGGCAGGCCGTCGGACGACCAGCCGCACGGCAGCGACACCGCCGGGTGGCCGGAGAGGTTGAAGGGCCAGAGATAGGGATACCAGGCGCCGCGGATGGAGCCGGCGGGCTCGCCCGCGATCGTGATCGGCTCGAACGCGTCGTGGTCGACCGCGAGCGCGGGGCGGGAAAGGGTCGGCGAGAGCAGGAAATCGAAGCGCTGGAGGAGCGCGTTCACCCGGCGGTACATCGCGCTCCGCTGGCCGAGCGCGGTCACCCAGTCCACCGCCGACCACTGCGCGCCCCGCTCGATGGACTCGCGCAGGCTCGGCGCGACCTTGTCGCCGAACTTCGCCATGTGCCCGCCGACGCGCGCGGCCAGGCCCGCCTGCAGGCCGATCAGGAAGGTGCGCTCGTAGGCCGAGAGGTCTTCCTCCAGGGTCTCGACGTGGGCGCCCTGGCCTTCCAGGTGGCGCACCGCGGCCTCGCAGGCCGCGAGCACCTCTGCGTCGACGAGCCGGTTGCCCACCCGCGGCAGCCAGCCGAGGCGCAGGCCGCGCACCGCCACGTCGCGCGGGTCGTTCGGCGGCTCCGGGCGCGAGTACGGATCGCCGGGGTCGAAGCCGACGATCGCGTCGAAGCAGGCGGCCGTCTCGGCCACGCTCCGCGCCATCGGGCCGATGTAGGAGGTCGAGGAGAAGAGGTCGGCCTGCTGCGTGTGCGGCACGCGCCCGAGCGTCGGCTTGAGCCCGACGATGCCGCAGCACGAGGCGGGCAGGCGCACCGAGCCGCCGCCGTCGGTGCCGAGGGCCAGCGGCCCCTGACCGCTGGCGACCGCCGCGGCGGCGCCTCCGGAGGAGCCGCCCGCGGTGCGCGAGAGATCCCAGGGATTACGGGTGGCGCCGAAGAGCGGGCTGTCGGTCAGCGGCTTGTGGCCGAACTCGGGCGTGGTGGTCTTGCCGATCAGGATCGCGCCCGCCTCGCGCAGGCGCCGGACGGGCACCGCGTCCACGACGGGCACCTGGTCCGCGAAGATCAGCGAGCCCATCGTGGTGCGGACGCCGGTGGTGAAGAGCAGGTCCTTGACCGAGAAGGGCACGCCGTGGAGCGGGCCGAGCCGATGGCCCGCCAGCACCGCCGCCTCGGCCCGCCGGGCGGCGTCGCGCGCCTCGTCCGCGGTCACGGTGATGAACGCGTTCACGGTGGGCTGAAGCGCGTCGATCCGCCGGAGCGTGGCTTCGACCGCCTCGACGGGCGAGACCTCCTTCGTGCGGATCTGCCGGGCGAGGGTCAGCGCGTCGGTCTGATGAACGTCTCCACCTTTCGTCACCGCGGCCCGCGCTCCGCGGCCAGGACCGCGGCGAATGTCTCGGTCAGGCTCTCGAGCTCCGCGTCGCCCATGGGCGTGGAGAGGCAGCCGAGCCCCGTGATCGACATCAGCACCCCGCGCTCCATCAGCCCGCGGATGATGCGCTGCAGGCGCGCCTCCTCCTCGGGCGTGGTGCGCGTGCTGCGGTAGTCGATCAGCTCGCGATCGGTCGCGTGCACGCGGAAGAGCGAGCCCTGGCCGGTGACCGCGCCGGGCAGCCCCGCGTGCTTGAAGCAGGCCTCGAGGCTGCCGCGCAGCTTGGCCCCCAGCTCGTCGAGCCGGGCGAAGGCCTCGGGCGTGAGCAGGCGCATCGCGGCCAGACCGGCGGCCATGGTGACCGGGTTGGCGTTGAAGGTGCCGCCGTGCGGCGCCGCCGGCTTGCCGCCGGTGGGATCGAACACCGCCATCACCTCGGCCCGGCCCGCCACTGCGCCGACCGGGAATCCGCCCCCGATGATCTTGCCGAGCGTCGTCATGTCCGGCGTCACGCCGAACACGCCCTGGGCCCCCTGGTAGCCCACGCGGAAGGTGATGACCTCGTCGAAGATCAGCGCGATGCCGTGGGCGGCGGTCACCTCGCGAAGCGCGCGCAGGAAGTTGCGCTGCGCCGGGATCAGCCCGACGCGGTTCGGGATCGGGTCGACCAGCACCGCCGCGAGATGCTTGGCCTCGCGCTCGATGCGCGCGACGGCCAGCTCCGCGTGGTTGAACGGCAGCACCACCACGTCGTCGAGCACCGCCTGCGGCACGCCGCGCGAGTATGCGGTGCTGGCGGGCGCGGCGAGGCTGCCCCACTGCTCGGGGGCGGAGCTGAGGCTCACCTCCGCGTAGTCGTAGGAGCCGTGGTAGGCGCCCTCGAACTTCGCGATCTTCGGCCGGCCGTTCCAGGCCCGCGCGCCCTTGATCGCCATCATCACCGCCTCGCTCCCGGAGTTGGTGAAGCGCACGCGCTCGGCCGAGGGCAGGCGCTCGCAGAGGAGCGTGGCCAGCTCGACCTCTTCCGGCGTGGGCAGCGGGAACGACGAGCCCAGCGCGAGCCGCCGCGTGGCCGCCTCGACAAGCGCCGCGTGCGCGTGCCCGTGGATCAGCGCAGTGTAGTTGTTCAGGCAGTCGAGCCGGCGATCGCCCTCCACGTCCGTGATCCAGCAGCCGTCGCCCGACGCCGCGTAGGGCGGGTACGGCGCCAGGTAGACGGTGGTGCGCGTGTTGCCGCCGGGCATCACGCCCTGGGCCTGCGCGAAGAGCGCGGCCGACTTCGAGCCGGGCGCGGCCCAGCGTCGGGTCTCGGCGAGCGCCTGCGGGGACTTCACGGGGGTGGTGGGGGTCATGGGAATCCTCCGGCGCCGATTATAGACGTATTGCCGCGTTGACAACGATTGGGCCGTCCGATAGGCTGCCGGCCTGAATCAGTCACAAGGAGGACACGGCATGCCACTGTATCTGGATGTTCACAACAAGGTCGAGGGTCTGACCACCGACGGTATCGCGGACGCCCACCGCAAGGACCTAGAGTGCCAGCACAAGCACGGCGTCAACTACTTGAAGTACTGGTTCGACGAGGGAACCGGCAAGGTCTTCTGCCTGGTCCAGGCACCCAGCAAGGAGGCCGCGGAGGCCGTCCATCGGGAAGCGCATGGCGCCATCGCCGACGAGATCATCGAGGTGAAGGAAGGGAGCTAGAGAGCACCGTCGACAGGGGCTGCATGCCCAGCGTCGTCGCGAGCGTGAGCGCCTCTCGATAGTACTCGCTCGCCTGGTCGAGATCCGGCGCGGCGCCGCTGGCCGCGATCTGGCCGAGCAGCCGCAGAGCGTAGGCTTCGTGGCCTCGCTCGCCAAGGCGCCGGGCCAGCTCCAGCGCGCGGGTCCCGAGGCGTCGGCCGGCACTCCCGTCGCCGGTCAGCAGGTAGGTCTCGCCGAGCCACACGAGCCGGAGCGGGTGGTTGGCCGCCCACTGCATGTCCTCGGCCCGCCGGACGGCATCCTCCAGCAGACGGAGGCCTTCCTCCGGCCGCCCGGTGAGCGCGTACGCCCGGCCGAGCGGGGCGGCGATGAGCGGGAACAGGAACGGGATGTCGGCCAGACGGGTGATCACGAGCCCTCGTTCCAGCGGTTCGAGCGCGCCCTCGTGGTTCCCGCCGAGATTGCGCAGCATGCCCGTCCCCGCGTGGGCTATGACGAGGCTGTACGCGTGATCTTCCGCCTCGGCGATGGCCGTCGCTTTCTCCGTATATGCGACGGCGTCCTGCACGTTCCCGCATTCCGCGGCGCAGAGCGCCAGCCACACGCGGGACAGCACCGCCGGCAGGCCGGCCAGCTCGAACGTCCGGCGCTCGAGATCGCCTTCGAGCAGCTTCACGTTGCGCGTGAGCGCGTCGGTCGCCTTCGGGTAGTCGCCGAGTGAGTGGTAGATCTGTCCGAGGCGGTAGTTGGAGAGGATTGCCCACCCGAAGTTCCCGAAGCTGGCGGCGAACGTACGCTCGCGGAAGGCCAGCGTCAGGGCGCGGTCGTACTCTCCGCGGAACCACAGGTGGCCGGGACTCTCCGCCCCGCCCATGAAGGCGTCGATGCTCGGCTTAGATTCGGAGGAGCCCATCTCCCGGAGATAGTGCAGGGCTTTCTCCCACATCTCGCCCCGGAAGGCGTGGTGCGCGAGGCGGTCGACGTGCTCGCCCAGCCGATCCGCGTAGACCCGCTCGATCACGTCGACGATCTGAGCGTGGATCGCGCGGCGACGGTCGTGCAGCAGGGTGCCGTAGGCCACCTCGTGGGTGAGCGCATGCTTGAAGGTGTACTCGAGATCGGGGAAAAGCTTCGCCTCATAGACGAACTCCGCGGCCTGGAGTCGGGCGAGGCCGGCCCGGAGGTGATCCTCGGACTGTTCGGCGGTCTCGAGCAGCAACGTCCATGGCAGATCCTTGCCGATGACCGACGCGACCTGGAGGAGACGCTTGTCGTCGGCCGGCAGGCGGTCGATCCGGGCGGCCAGGATCGCCTGGACGGTCGGCGGAATCTGGATCGCGACGGGATCCTTGCCGAGCCGGTACGCGCCGCGCTCGCCGACGAGTACCTCCATCTCCACGAGGGCCCGGACGCTCTCCTCGAGAAAGAGCGGGTTGCCTTCCGTCCGCTCGATGAGCAGGCGGCGGAGCGGGTGGACCGCGGGATTGTCGCCCAGCAAGGTCTCCAGCAGCGCGTGCGCGGTTTCCGGCGGAAGGGCATCGATGCGGAGCTGCCGGTAGTAGGTCTTGTTGCCCCAGGGTTGCTGATACTCCGGCCGGTAATTCACCGCGAGCAGGATGGACGCGGTCGGCAGGCTCTCGACGAGGGCGTCGAGCAGCGCCTGGGTCTCGGCGTCGATCCAGTGGAGGTCCTCGAAGACGAGGAGCAGTGGTTGAGTGCGGCTCTCCCGGAGCAGGACCCGCTTGACCGCCTCCAGCGTCCGCTCGCGGCGCTCGGCCGCAGTGAGCGCCAGATAGTCGTGGTCCTTCGGGAGAGCGTCGAGGACCCACAGGATCGGCGCGATACTGTCCTTCAGCGCTTCATCCAGCGTGAGCACGTTGCCGGTCACCTTGGCGCGCACTGCGCGCGTGTCATCCTGGTCCGAGATCTTGAAGTAGCTCTTGAGGAGGTCGATCATCGGAAGATACGGCGTCGCCTTGCCGTATGACACCGAGCTCGACTCGAGCACGAGCCAGCCGTGCGCCCGATGAGAGTGGATGAATTCGTAGAACAGGCGCGATTTCCCGACTCCGGGTTCCCCGACCACGGCCACGATCTGGCCGCGGCCGCCGCCGGCTTGCTCGATTGCCTGGCGGAGCAGATCGACCTCGGCATCGCGCCCGACGAAGCGGGTCAGCCCCCGCGCCATCGAAGCCTGGAGTCGCGTACGGGCACTGCCGGCGCCCACGACCTCGTAAACGTGAACGGCCTCCGCCAGGCCCTTGATCGGCGTGAGCCCGAGTGACTTCGCCTGCACAAAGCCTTCGGCGGCCCGCAAGGTGCTCTCGGTGACGAGGGTCGTGCCGGGTCGCGCGAGCTGCTCCATCCGGGCCGCGAGATGCGTGGTCTGGCCCACCGCCGTGTAGTCCATGTGGAGGTCGCTCCCGATGGACCGCACCACGACCTCGCCCGAGTTCAGTCCAACCCGAATCTGGACATCGACGCCATGCCGTGTGCGGACGTCCTCGGCGTAGCGGGCGACGCCGTTTTGCATCCTCAGGGCGGCATAGCAGGCCCGCGTCGCGTGGTCCTCGTGAGCCAGCGGCGCGCCGAAGAGCGCCATGATCCCGTCGCCCATCACCTGGTTGACCGTCCCCTCGTAGCGGTGGACGGCTTCCATCATGAGCTCGAGGACTGGATCGATGATCTTTCGCGCCTCCTCGGGATCTCGGTCCGCGAGCAGCTCCATCGAGCCCTTCAGGTCCGCGAAGAGCACCGTGACCTGCTTGCGCTCGCCTTCGAGGGCGCCCCTGGAGGTGAGGATCTTCTCCGCGAGGTGCTTGGGGGTATACGTCTCCGGACCGGATGAGCGGGCCCCGACCGTGAAGGTGGCCACGGCTTGCCCACACTGGAGGCAGAAGCGCGCGGTCCCGGGTAACTCAGCGCCGCAGGACCCGCAGGCGAGCGCGAGGCGGCAACCGCAGCCGAGACAGAACCTGGCGTGGGTCGGGTTGTCCTGCTGGCACCGGGAGCATTTCATGCCGGGAACCATGATGCACGATTATAGGCGCTCCGGTCCCTTCGGGAGGGCCGCCCAGCGCCAGAGCAGAAGGCACCGGCGGCGGGCGGATGAGGCCCTCCCCCCTGGACGGCCGGCGAATCGGTGTGGCAGACTCCACCCATGCGTGACCCCGATGCCCTGATCTCGACCGACGACCTGGCCGCTCGGCTCGCCCAGCCCGGGCTGCGCATCTACGACTGCACCACGTATCTCGAGCCGCCGGATCCGGGCTCGGGCGATCCCTACAAGGCGGTCGCGGGTTTGAAGACCTTCGTGGCCGGGCACATCCCGGGAGCCGACTTCCTCGACCTGCAGGGGGAGTTCTCCGCGACCGGCACGGAGCTCAAGTTCATGATGCCGCCGGCCGAGCACCTGGCGCGCGCATTCGGCCGGCACGGGCTCGGCGACGGCGTCCGCGTCGTGCTCTACAGCGTCGGCACCATGATGTGGGCGACACGCTTCTGGTGGATGCTCCGGGCGCTCGGCTTCGACGGCGCGGCGGTGCTCGACGGCGGCTTCGACCGGTGGCAGGCGGAGGGCCGGCCGATCGAGACCGGAGACCCCAAGGGCTATCCGCCGGCGACCTTCACGCCGCGGCCACGCCCGGGGCGCTTCGTCGACAAGATCGCGGTGAAGGCCGCGATCGGCGATCCCCGCGCGGTCACCGTCAACGCGCTCGGTCCCCAGTTCCACCGAGGCCTGGAGCCCTCGCGCTACGGCCGGCCCGGCCGCGTACCGGGCTCGGTCAACGTGCCGGCGGCGGACCTGATCGATCCCGCGACCAAGCGCTTCGTGTCGCCCGCCGCCGCGCTGGCCAGCTTCGCCGCCGCCGGCATCGACAAGGACCGGCGGGTGATCGCCTACTGCGGGGGCGGCATCTCCGCGACCATCGACCTCTTCCTGCTGCACCAGCTCGGCTTCGAGGACCTCACGCTCTACGACGGTTCCATGGGCGAGTGGGCGAAGGACTCGAGCCTGCCGATCGAGACCGACTGAGGTCGGCTCCGCCGCCGCGGCGCGTGGCCTCGTAGATCCCGGCTACGCCCGCTGCAGCACGTCGCTCTGCGGCGCGCCGGAGGCGAGGAGGGTCCGCCAGTCGGTGTCCATCGGCACCACCGCCTCCGCCGGGTGCAGCGGATAGTAGGTCCCCTCGACTCCCGGCGGGGTCCCGCCGGCCTCCACCGTCCGGGTCGCCTGCAGGAGCAGCCGGCGCGCCTGGATCACGGCGCGGTCGGCCGGGCCCAGATGCTCGCGGGTGCGATCGACGGTGGCCCCCATGCTCTCCTGCACCGCGCGGTCCTGGGCGTTGACGCCGTCGATGCCGGTGAAGGTCTCGGTCTTCTGCACGCGCCGATCCAGCAGGTAGTTGTTCTCCCGGTTGCGCTTCGAGCGGAACGTCGTCTGGTCGACGTCGAGCGGACCGTTGCCGAGCCTCCGCTCGAGCCGGTCCTCGTCGGTGAGCGGCTCGGTCGTGCTGTGCTCCCAGTTGTAGACCATCGTGGTCTCGTCATCCATCGGCACCCAGATGTGGCCGGCCGCGCCGGAGAACCCGCGCGCCCCGGAGCCGGTGCGGGCCGGGCGGATCTGGTGGAAGGGCAAGATGAAGTGGTAGGCGCGCACGTGGAGTAGGCCGTCCGCGAGGGGCCGTAGGCCGGCATAGCGGTAGCCGTAGTCCGTGACGTCGAGCTCCAGCGTGGGCGCCCCACCGCGCACGAACGGATCCGCCGAGTTGAAGCCGGGCCGCGCGGAGCCGGTGGCGAGCACGCGGTGCAGGATCGGCACGTGCGAAGTGTCGATGCCGCCCTCGAGCCCTTGCAGCCAGTTGCTCTCCTGGATCACCTTCGAGACGTGGCGGTGCGAGGATGGCGCCTGGGTCCAGGCGAAGTGCGGGAGCGGAGGCCTACACTCCGCGGGCCCGAGATAGGCCCAGATGATGCCGCCCGCCTCCACGGTCGGATAGGCTCCGGTCCGGATCTTGGCCGCGAAGGCCAGCTCCGGGGGCTCGTTCATCATGTCCACGCACTGGCCGTCGGCGTCGAACTTCCAGCCGTGGTACACGCAGCGCAGCCCGCACTCCTCGTTGCGCCCGAGGAAGAGCGAGGCCTGCCGGTGCGGGCAGCGCTCGTCGAGGAGCCCGATGCGGCCGCGGCTGTCTCGGAAGGCCACGAGCTCCTCGCCCAGGAGCTTCACGCGCACGGGCGGACAGTCGGGCTCCGGCAGCTCCCACCCGAGCAGCGCGGGCAGCCAGTACCGGCGCATCGTGGCGCCCATCGGGGTGCCGGGGCCGACCCGGGTCACTCGCTCGTTGTCGTCGCGTGCCAGCATGGAGGGGCCTCCTTGGGGCGCCGGGCCTAGCGTCGCTCGGGTTGCCGGAGCGGCGGCCGCGGGACGGGGATGGCGGCGCCGCGGTCCCACAGCTGCCGCAGCACCCGCAGCCGCTCCCGCTCCAGCCGGTCGAGCGCCTCGACCGCGGAGGGCGCCTCGGCGACGCAGTCGGGCAACTCCGGGTGCTCGGCCCGCCGGAGCCATTCGCCCCCGCGCTCGACCGACTCGAGCACCAGCAGGTACGGCACCGCCTCGTAGTAGGCGAGCGGCCTCCGCCCATCCATCACCGGTCGTCCATCACACGAACGGCACCCACGCGATCGGCACGCCCGCGTCCGACTGGCGCGCCTTCTCGGTCGCGCTGATCCAGCTCGCGCCGTCGGGCAGGACCGCGGAGGCCGGCCGCACCCGGCAGAGGTTCGGGTCGTCGACGTTGGGGGGCAGCGCGCCCTGGCTCCGCAGCGCACGCGCGGCCTCGATGAGCCGCCGCCTCACGAGGATCACCATGGCGTCGGTGGTGCCCAGGTGCTCCTGCGTCCGGTCGTAGATCGTCCCCATCGTCTCGGTCATGGCGCGGTCTTGCAGGTTGCCGAGGAACGGGATGCCGAGGGTCAGCTCCTTCTGCAGCTCGTGGTCCTGCCGGTAGTCGTTGTGGATGTTGGCCGCGGTGTAGTAGCGCCGGTAGGGATCGCCGCCCGACTCGACGTAGCCGCCCCAGGAGGCGAAGGGATCGCGCACCTGGCGCGCCTCCTCCTCGGTCACCGGGCGATCGAGGCGCGCGCGCATCACGAACTGGAGGTTGTAGCGGTCGTCGAGCGGCACCCAGGCCCGCGCGGAGACGATGTGGGGATCACTCGCCGCGATCATCGAGTAGAACGGCAGGATGAATTGGGTGATGCGGTGCCAGTACAGGCCCTCGACGTCGGAGCGCCGCCGGGCCGAGTAGCACGCGCCGTAGTCGGTGGGCAGCACCTCGAGCCGGGGCCGCTTGTCCCGGTGGAACGTGCCGCGCTGCTTGCCATCGGGCGTGCGCTTGGCGTGCACGAAGTCGATGTGGGACGAGTCGATGTCGCCCTCGAGCGCCTGCACCCAGTTGCACTCCTCCAGCATCATGAGCGGCGGGTAGACCTGCGCCGCGGGCAGGGTGTTGATCTCGAAGGCCGGCAAGGGCGGCGTCGTCTCGCGCGGCCCCATGTAGGTCCAGATCACGCCGTTGACGTCGCGGCACGGATACGCGCGGGCGCGGATCTTGTCCTTGAAGGTGGACTCCTCCGGCTCGTTTGGCATGTCCACGCAGCGCCCGGTGACGTCGTACTTCCAGCCGTGGTACGAGCAGCGCAGCCCGCATTCTTCGTTGCGGCCGAAGAAGAGCGACGCGCCGCGGTGCGGGCAGTTGGCCGCCAGCAGCCCGACCTCGCCCCGGCTGTCGCGGAATGCGACCAGGTCCTCGCCGAGCAGGCGCACCTTCTTCGGCGGGCAGTCGCGCGCGGGCAGCTCGGCCGCGGGCAGGCACGGCATCCAGTAGTGGCGCAGGAGGTCGCCCATCGGCGTTCCGCGTCCGACCCGGCACAGCAGCTCGTTGTCCTCGCTCGAGAGCATGGCGACCTCCTCTTGCCGTTCCCTATTGCCAGACCGCGAAGGCCATCCCGACGCCGGAGCCGGCCTCGGACCGGTAGCTCGGGACGTAGTCCACGAGGCGCATCGCCAGGTGCTCGACCGCGCCGGCCGTCGCGATCCAGTTGCGGATCTCGGAGTTCCCGGACTCGAGCTGCGCTGCCGGCAGTGCGCCCAGCGCGTCGCCGTCCTTCTTGGCCAGCAGGTCGAGGACGTGGCGGTCCAGCTCCTCGTCGACGAAGAAGTGGCTGAGCCCGCCCGAGGCGACGACCGCCACGCGCTTGTGGACCGGCCAGGCCTCGATCGCCTGCCGGACGGCCCGCCCGAGCTGCAGGCACCGCCGCGGCGTCGGCTGGTTGGGCGGGTAGTACGTGTTGAGCAGGACCGGCACGATGGGCACCACGCGGTCGTCCATGAGCCGCTGGTGCACGAAGCTCCACGCGTGGCCGAAGGGGCCGTGCCGCGGCTGCACGCGCAGGTGGGCGACGTCGAAGTCGAAGTCGCGCGTGAGCGACTCCACCAGGTGCCGGCCGAGGGCCGCGTCGACGGGGAAGGTCCGGTTCGCCCCGTCGCCGTAGAGCCCCCAGTAGGAGAGCCGGCGCAGGGGCGGCACCTTCTCGATCGGCGGCGGCAGGTTGTCGACCGACTCGCCCCAGTAGATGCAGAGCGCGGGCTGGTTGTCGGGGCCGAACCACTCGTTCTGGTCGTCGCCGATCACGACGACCGCGTCGGGCGCCTCCTCGGCCAGGACGGCGCCCAGCTGCCGGATGGCCGCCTGCGTCGCCTCGTGGCGGGCGCGGGTCACCTCGTCGGCGAGCTCGCGGCCGATCCACGCCGCGCTCTCGCGCGCCTTCGCGGCGAACTCCGGCAGGCGGGCACGGTCCAGATCGCCGAGGCCCGCGAACGCCTCGTGGGGCGTGCTGAGCATCGGGCTGTGCGAGCTGCCGATGCCGAGGGTGACCTCCGCCATGCCTAGCGAAACGCGGGGATGATGTGCTTGGCGAAGAGCTCCATCTGCCGCTCCTCCTCGTCCCAGGACATGAACCCCTGGTCGAAGAACCACCCGAACCACTCGAGATCGCCCTGACCGCCGATCTTCTGCAGCGCCTCGACCTCGCGCTTGATCTGGTCCACCGTTCCGGCCAGCGCGTACTTGACCTTGCGCATCCGATCGACCGTCCACTCCGCCGGCGGCAGGGGCGTGTACGGGTCCAGCGGGTACTTCGCGGCGTCCTCGGGCGTGCGGAAGGCCTCCCAGAAGCCGAAGCCCCCGAAGTAGTGCTGGAAGCCCGAGTAGTTGGTGTCGCGGAGCAGGGCCACCGCCTCGGCCTCGGTCTTGCCGAAGTGCACGGCGCGGAACGCGCCCACGCTCTCGCCCAGGCCGAGCTTGCGCCCGTTCTCCCCCGCGACCTCCTGGTAGACCGTGCACAGGCGCTGGAAGTCGGGCGGGTGCGCCACGAGGATCCAGGGCACGATGCTCGACTGGGCGGTGTAGCGAATGGTCGTCTCGCTCACCGAGAACGGCTGGAACATCGGCGGGTGCGGCTGCTGGTACGGCTTCGGCACCACGCAGATCTTCCGGATCACGCCCTCGTCGTCGATCTCCCCGGGCGCGCCGTACTGCCGCGTCCAGTCCGCCACCGGCCAGCGCCGGATCCCTTCCTTGTAGGGGTAGGGGACCTTGTAGTACTCGCCGTCGTAGTCCCACGCCTCCTCGGTCCAGGCCTTCTTGATGACCTTGACCGTCTCCTCGTAGACCCGGCGGTTGTGGTTGTCGATCGAGGAGCCGTCCATGGGCGCCCCCGTGACGTGATACTGCTGGCCCAGGACGTTGACCCACCGGTCCTGGTACCCGCGGGCGAAGCCGGCGTAGATGCGCCCCTTCGTCAGGTGGTCGAGAACCGCCAGCTCCTCGGCCGCGCGGATGGGATCCCACGACGGCAGCACCAGCCCGAGCGGGGAGAACTTGATCCGCTTGGTGCGGGCGGCCAGGTCGGCGTAGATGAGGAGCGGCGCCACCGACGTCTCGTAGCCCTCGGAGTGGAAGTGGTGCTCGGTGGTGGCCAGCACGTCGAAGCCCGCGTCGTCGGCGAACACCGCGAGCTTGCGCAGCTCGTCCAGCATCTGCTGGTAGCGCTCGTTGTTCCGTCCGATGGGCCGCAGGCGCTTGCGATCCTCGAGGGTGGCCGGCACGGTGGGCAGGACGAACAGCATGAATTTCATGGGCGGCCTCCTCTACCAGGGGTCGAGGTTACCGGCAAGAATGGGCGGAGTGTGCTCTCGGCCCCGGGCGAGGTCAAGGGGCGGTGC
>CAWJDX010000021.1:0-51408 GCA_963841755.1 uncultured Candidatus Rokubacteria bacterium | reverse complement strand
AGCGGGAATCCCCGGCCGCGCTAGCCCTCGACGGCGCCCGAGATCTCGAGCACCCGCCGGCGCGGGCGGGCGACGATCGGCCCACGCCCGATCGCCAGGACCATCAGGGCCGCGATGAGGCAGACGAAGCCGGCGCCGGTGAATGCCACCTGGTAGGAGCCCAACCAGGTGCGCAGGAGGCCGGCGCCGAAGGCCGCGGTGGCCGCGCCCATCTGGTGCGCGACTGCGATCCACCCGTACATGATGCCGACCCGGTGCTTGCCGAACAGCGTCTCGGTCAGGCGGACGGTTGGCGGCACCGTCGCGACCCAGTCGAGCCCGTAGAACACCGCGAAGAGGGTGAGGCCGAAGTACTCCGACCCGTACGCGTAGGGCAGCACCATGAGCGAGAGTCCGCGGAGGCCGTAGTAGCCGAAGAGGAGCCACCGGTTGTCCCAGCGGTCCGAGAGCCAGCCGGAGACGGTGGTGCCGATGAGATCGAAGACGCCCATCGCGGCCAGCAGGCCGGCCGCGGTCACCGCGGGAATCCCGTGGTCCATCGAGGCCGGGATCAGGTGGGTGCCGATCAGCCCGTTGGTGCTGAGGCCGCAGATGAAGAAGCTGCCGGCCAGCAGCCAGAAGTCCCGCGAGCGCGATCCCTCGACGAGGGCGGCGATCGCGCCGGCGGGCCTCGTCGCCGGGCGGGCCGGGCTCACCGCCTCCGGCGTGTCGCCGAACGCGCGCAGCCCGAGGTCGCGCGGCTGGTCGCGCATGAAGATCACCACGATCGGTACCAGGAGCAGGGCCACCCCGGTGACCACGAGGGCGGCCGCGCGCCAGCCGGTGTGCTGCACCACCGCGGCGAGGAGCGGGAGGAAGAGCAGCTGGCCGGTGGCGGTGCTCGCGGTGAGGATGCCGATGACGAGCCCGCGCCGGGCCACGAACCAGCGGTTCGCGATGGTGGCGGCCAGCACCATCGCCATCGCGCCGGTCCCGATCCCGACGACCACGCCCCACAGGAGGACGAGCTGCCAGGGCGACCGCATCACGGTGGTGAGGGCCACCCCGACCGTCACCGCGCAAAGGGACAGGAGCGTCACGCGGCGCACCCCGAAGCGCTCCATCAGCGACGCCGCGAACGGCCCGCAGAGGCCGTAGAGCAGGAGGTTGACCGAGACCGCGAACGAGATCGTGGCCCGGCTCCAGCCGAAGGCCTGCTCCAGCGGCACGATGAGCACGCCGGGCGTGGCCCGGATGGCGGCGGCGGTCAGGAGGATCAGGAAGGTGACGCCCGCGACGATCCAGGCGTAGTGCACCCGGCCGCCGACCAGCCGCTCCGCTAAGGTCACCGGCCCAGGGTAATACATGTATATGCATTGTGCCAGCGGAGGGCCGCGGCCCGTCCGGGTGGGGGCGGCGACGCGGCTCGGCGATCACCGCAGGGCCGCCTCCGTGAAGGCGCAGCGATCGTAGCCGCTGGCCGCCGCGGCGGCCAGGATGGCCCGGGCGTGCTCGGCCATGGCGGTGAACCGCGGGGTGGGATCCTCGGCGGCGAGCGCCGCCGCCACGTGCGCGAACAGGGTCATGCACGAGACGAGCTTGAGCGCGTCGACGACCGAGCCCATGAGGGTGACGACGCCGACCCGGGGAGAGCCGGTCAGATGTCTCCGGGCCGCGGCCGCCGCCGCGACCAGCCGCTCGCCGAGCACCGGATCGCGTAGATAGTCGGCCGCCTCCGTCGCGTCGGCGAGACCGTAGTGGACCGCGGTCATCGATTGGCCCAGGCCCGCGAGCTGAGGGAAGACGTACCAGATCCAGTGGCCGGTCTTGCGCCCGGCCTCGAGCTCGCCCAGAGCCGCCGCGAATCCGGAAGAGGTATCCGCCTGCGCGTCGCGGAAGCGATCCAGCCGCGCCATGGCGCAGGATGGCTCGCTCGGCGCCGCCGCGCAAGGGCCGTGGCATAATCGCGTCGCGATGAAGCCCGCGCCCTTCCGCTACGCGCGTCCCGCCACCGCCGCGGAGGCGGTCGCCCTTCTCGTATCGGGCGGCGGCGACGCGAAGCTGCTCGCGGGCGGCCAGAGCCTCGTGCCGCTGCTCAACATGCGCCTGGTCCGGCCGGCGGTGCTCGTCGACCTGAACGGCGCGCGCGAGCTCGAGCGGATCGATGCCGCGCCGGCCGGAGGGCTCGTCCTGGGGTCGCTGGTCCGCCACGCCGATCTCGCGGCCGCGCCGCTCGTGCGCGAGCGGGCGCCGCTCCTGGCCGAGGCGGCGCGCCACGTGGGCCACACCGCGATCCGCAATCGCGGCACGCTCGGCGGCAGCCTCGCCCACGCCGACCCGGCCGCGGAGCTGCCCGCCGCGCTCCTCGCGCTCGACGCCACGCTCGGCCTGCTGGGACCCCGGGGGATGCGCCGGGTGGCGGCCGGCGAGTTCTTCCGCGGCCTCCTGGTCACCGCGCTCGCGGAGGACGAGCTGCTCGCCGAGGTCACCGTGCCCGCGGCCCCGCGGGGCTGGGGCTTCGCGGAGATCGCGCGCCGACCCGGCGACTTCGCGCTGGCCGGCGTGGCGATCTCCCTCGACGGGAAGGCGCACGCGCGCGTGGTGGGATTCGGCGTGGCCGACCGGCCAGCCCGTCTGCGCGCGGCCGAGGCGCTGGTCGCCGCGGCGCCGCGCGATCCGGCGATGCCGGCCCGGGCGGGGGCGGCCGCGGCGGCGGACTGCGATCCGGCCACCGACGTCCACGCTTCGGCTGCGTACCGCCGCCACCTCGCCACCGTGCTGACCGAGGACGCCCTGCGCCAGGCGGTCGGGCGCCTCGGGTCATGACGGGCGGCGCCCCCTCCGCACCGGCCGAGCGGCTGCGCGTCCGCCTCACCGTCAACGGCGCGCCGGTGGAGCGCCTGGTGGAGGCGCGCCGCTCGCTCGCGGACTTCCTCCGCGAAGACCTCGCGCTCACCGGCACCCACGTGGGCTGCGAGCACGGCGTCTGCGGCGCGTGCACCGTGCTGATCGACGGGCGCAGCGCCCGGAGCTGCCTGCTCCTGGCCGTCCAGCTCGAAGGCGCGCGCGTCACCACCATCGAGGGCCTCACTCCGCCGGACGGCCTCAGCCCGCTCCAGGAGGCGTTCCGGACGTGCCACGCGATGCAGTGCGGCTTCTGCACGCCCGGCATGATCGTGGCCAGCACCGAGCTGCTCGCGACGACCCCCGCGCCGGACGAGGCGGCCATCCGCGAGGCGCTCGCCGGGAACCTCTGCATGTGCACCGGCTACGTCAACATCGTTCGCGCGGTCGCGCAGGCCGCCGCGCGTCCCGCGGTCCCGGCGCCGTGAGCGAGACCGCCGGGGGCTGGGTCGGCGTCGCGCTGCCCCTCAAGGAGGACGCGCGCCTGGTCGCCGGGCGCGGCCGGTTCCTCGACGACCTCGGCCGCCCGCACCTGCTCCACGCGGCCATGCTCCGTAGCCCGCACGCCCACGCCCGCATCGTGGCGCTCGACGCGAGCGCGGCCGCCGCGATGCCCGGCGTCCTGGCCGTGCTCACCGGCGCGGAGGCGGCGGCCCGCTCGGGCCCGATCCGCCCGCTCATCCCCACCACCGCCGCGGTGCCCGACCACTGCCTGGCGGTGGACCGCGTGCGCTACGTGGGCGAGCCGGTCGCGGCGGTGGCGGCGGTGGACCGCGCCACCGCGGAGGACGCGCTCGAGCGCATCCGCGTCGAGTACGAGCCGCTCCCCGCCGTCGTCGACCCGGAAGCCGCCATGCGCGCGGACGCCCCGCTGCTCTATCCCGCGCTCGGCACCAACGTGGTCTGGCACGACACGCTCACCTACGGCGACGTGGACGGCGCGCTGGCCCGCGCCGACGGGGTGCTGCGGGAGCGCTTCACCATCCAGCGCTACGCCTCCACCCCGCTCGAGACCTTCGGGGCCATCGCGGAGTACGACGCGGGCACCGACGCCTTCGAGTTCTGGACCAACGACCAGCGGCCGGGGCTGACCATCTCGATCCTGGCCGCCTCGCTCGGCGTCCCGCAGTCGCGGATCCGCCTGCACTGCCCCGACATCGGCGGCGCCTTCGGCAACAAGCGCCGGCCGGCCTATCTCCTGGTCTGCGCGCTGCTGGCCCGCGCGTCCGGCCGGCCGGTGAAGTGGATCGAGGACCGCATCGAGAACCTCACCGCGCTCATGCACGCCTGCAACGGGATCATGGACGTCGCGCTCGCCTACCGGGCCGACGGCACCCTGCTCGCGCTCGACGTCCGCGACGTCGCGGACGAGGGCAAGAACCTGCTCACCCCGACCCAGCACAACCTGATCAAGCTCGGCAACATCGCCAACGGCTACCGGATCCCCGCGGTGCGCTACGAGGCGTGGTCGGTCCTCACCAACAAGTGCCCGAGCGGGGCCAACCGCGGCATCGGCAAGCCGTTCATGTGCTTCGCGGTGGAGCGGGCCGTGGCCCTGCTGGCGCGCCGGCTCGGCCTCGACCCCGCGGAGCTGCGCCGGCGCAACTACGTGACCGCGGATCAGATGCCCTACACCACGCCCCCGGGGGCCCAGTACGACAGCGGCGACTACCCGGCCACGCTCGCGCGCGCTCTCGAGCGGTTCGACTACGCGGGCTGGCGGGCCGAGCAGGCCCGCGCGCGGGCCGAGGGCCGGCTGCTCGGCATCGGCATCGCCACGTCGGTGGAGCCGGCGGGCACCAACCTCGCCTCCTACGAGCTGGTGACCGGGCGGCGCGCCGCGTCGGGCTCGGCGGAGGCGGCGATGGTCCGGGTGGAGCCCGACGGCCACGTGCGGGTGAGCCTGGGCGACCCGTCGAGCGGCCAGGGCTACGAGACGGTGGTGGCGCAGATCGTGGCCGACGAGCTGGGGGTGACGCCGGAGGCGGTCAGCGTCGCCCGCGGGTTCGACTCGGCGACCACCCCCTGGCTCTATCTCTCCGGGAACTACTCCAACAAGTTCTCGGTGACCGACGTGGGCGCGGTGGTGGGCGCGGCCGCGCGGGTGCGCGAAAAGCTGCTGCGGATCGCCGCGCACCGCCTGGAGATCGACGTGGCGGATCTGGAGCTGCGCGACGGCGCCGCGGTGGTGCGCGGGGCGCCCGACCGGCGGCTCGCGATCGCGGAGCTGGCCCGGACCGCCTACGCGGACGTGCTCGGCCTGCCGCCCGGCCTGGACCCCGGCCTGGAGGCCCACCACATCCACCAGAACCCGCTGGCCCAGCCGGTCGACGCGGACCGGCGGGTGCGCTCGCAGCTGGTCTTCGCCAACGCGGCCCACTGCTGCCTCGTCGAGATCGACCCGCGCACCGGGCGGATCACGCTCCGGAAGTACGTGGTGGTGCACGACTGCGGGCGCGAGCTCAACCCCCTGATCGTCGAGGGCATGGTGCACGGCTCGACGGTGCACGGCATCGGCGCCGCGCTCCTCGAGGAGTTCCGCTACGACGAGACCGGCCAGCTGCTCACGTCGACGTTCATGGACTACCTCAAGCCCACCGCGGCCGACGTGCCCACCATCGAGGTCGACCGGCTCGAGCACCCGTCACCGGTCACGCCGCTCGGCGCCAAGGGGGTGGGGGAGGGCGGCTCGATCCCGGCTCCGGCCGCGGTGGCGAACGCGGTGGAGGACGCGCTCGCGCACCTGGGGGTCGTGGTCCGCTCGCTGCCGATCACCCCGGAGCAGGTCTGGCGCTGGCTGAGCGCGGCGAAGCCGGTCGGGTCGCGAGGGACGTGACCTGATGATCAGGGCGTCCGACCGGTCAGGGTGATCGCGGCCTCGAGCGTCGCGCCCGGCTCGAGCACCCGGCGCCCGGTGTCCGCGCGCCCCGCGTCGGCCAGGTTGAACGCGTCGGTCACGTGGCTGACCGGCTCCACGCAGAAGAAGGGCCGGCCCGGCGGCGTGAAGATCACCAGGTAGTCGAGCGGTGGCCCCGCGGTCATGGTGAGGCCCGCGCCCCGCTCGGGCCACTCGATGACCGCGCGACGGCTCCAGCCCACGAAGCAGTTGTCGAGCGCCACCGCGTCCACCGCGACCCCTCGCGCCGGATCCGCGGCGGGTGTCGGCGGGCCCAGCGTGGTCGGCATTGTCTCCGCGTCGGTGAGCCAGACCGCGCGAACGTCTGCGGTGATCGTCGCTCGCGGCGTGCGCGGGAAGTAGGGGTGCCAGCCGAGCCCGGCCGGCATCGGGGTATCGCCCTCGTTGGTGAGGGTCAGCGCCACCGTGAGGCTCGAGGCGGTGAGGGTGAATCGCTGCGTCGCGCGGTAGGGCCACGGCCAGGCGGAGGCGGCGTGACGGTACTCGAGCTGCGCGTCGGCCGGCCCCACCGCGATCGGGCGCCAGGCCGATTGCCAGCCGTGACCGTGAATCGCGTGGCGCTCCGGGGGCCAGTTCAGCGGGAGCCGGACCGCGCGGCCGCGAAAGGTGAAGCGGCCCTCGCGGATGCGATTGGAGTAGGGCACGAGAGGGAAGGCCGCGGTCTGGTAGGGAAGGCCCTCGCGCAGCGCCTCCGGTGGCGTCGGGCGCAGCCACTCCCACGTCGTGCCGTCGCGCTCGAGCCAGTGGCGGGTGACCGCGCCCCCGACCGCCGGCGCGACGGTGAGGCCGGCGCCGTCCGCGCGCAGGGTGATCCGCTCCGCCGGCTTCAACTCGGGGCCGCTCCTCGATGCACGGTGGTCGGCGTTGCGTCCATGGCCCCGTCCCCGTGGCATAGTCTAGCGCGGGAGGGCCCCATGGTCCGATATGCGTCGTACCCGAGCCTGGAAGATCGCGTCGTCTTCGTGACCGGCGGCGGCAGCGGCATCGGCGCCTCCGTCGTCGAGCACCTGTGCGCGCAGCGGGCCCGCGTCGCGTTCGTGGACATTCAGCGCGAGGCCTCCGACGCGCTCGTGGCCCGCGTGGCCGCGCGCGGGCTTCCGGCCCCCGCGTTCATCCCGTGCGATCTGCGAGACATCGCGGCGCTGCGCGCGGCGATCGCCCAGGTCGAGGCCCGGCTCGGAGCGGTCCGGGTCCTCGTCAACAACGCCGCGCACGACGAGCGCCACGCCATCGAGGCGGTGACGCCCGAGTACTGGGACGATCGCTTCGCGGTGAACCTGCGCCACCAGTTCTTCGCCGCGCAGGCGGTCGTGCCCGGGATGGCCGCGGCGGGCGGCGGGTCCATCGTCAACTTCGGCTCGACCTCGTGGCTGGTCGGGCAGGGTGGCATGCCGGCCTACCTGAGCGCGAAGGCCGCGGTCGCCGGGCTCACCCGGGCCCTGGCCCGCGATCTCGGGCCCCGGAAGATCCGGGTCAACAGCATCGTGCCGGGCTGGATCATGACCGAGCGGCAGATCTCCCTCTGGCTCACCCCGGAGGGCGAGGAGGAGCTGATGCGCCGGCAGTGCCTCAAGCGCAAGCTGGTCCCGGAGGACATCGCGCGCGTCGTGCTCTTCCTGGCCGCGGACGACAGCGACGCCTGCACCAACCAGAGCTACGTGGTCGACGGCGGCTGGGTATAGGGAGCACGGACGGCGCGCGGAGGGGGTATCCTCCGGCCATGGCCTTCGCGCAGGTGCCTCGGACTTGACCATGGACCCGGAGCGGGAGGACATGGCTCGCTGGCTCGACGAGGGCCGTGAGCTCCTCGCGATGCTGTACGAGCAGGTCGAGCACCTCGCCCAGGACAACGAGCGCCTCCGCGCCGAGCTCGCGCGCATCGACGAGCTCCAGGCGGTCATCGTGCGCATCAATCAGGACAATGACCAGCTGCGGGACGAGCGGGACGAGCTGCTGGCGACCTTTCGTCGGGTCGCCGACGTGGTGGAACAGCTCCGCGAATCACGGAGCCGGGGACAGTCCTAGTCGCTCGCCCGCGCCGCGCGGCCGGGCGTGATCGCGGCGGTGGTGCGCATGACCCGCTCGTAGTATTCGAGATGGCGGAGGCCCGCGGCGGCCTCCCGGTCGAGCAGGACGGTCACCCGCGGATGCAGCTGGAGCGCGGAGGCGGTGACCGACGCGGTCAGCGGTCCCTCCACGGCTCTCGCGACCGCGTCGCGCTTGGCGGGGCCCGTGCCCAGCAGGAGGATCTCCCGCGCCTCCAGGATCGTGCCGATGCCCATCGTGATCGCGCACTCGGGCACCGCGCTCACCCTCGCCGAAGACGCGCCGGTTGTCCTCGATGGTGGCGAGGGTGAGGGTCTTGATCCGCGTCCGCGAGGCGAGGCTCGACGTCGGCTCGTTGAAGCCGACGTGACCGTCCCGGCCGATGCCCAGCACCTGCAGGTCGATGCCCCCCGCGCGCGCGATCCGCCGCTCGTACTCCTCGCAGTACGCCTCGAGGTCGCCGGACACCGTCCCGTCCGGGACGTGGATGCGCTCGGGCGCGATGTTCACGTGATCGAAGAGGGCCTCCCGCATGAAGCGGTGGAAGCTCCGGGGATGCGACGGGGCCAGGCCGAGGTACTCGTCCAGGTTGAAGGTGGTCACCCCCGAGAGATCGAGGCCCTCATCACGGTGGAGGCGGATCAGCTCGCGATACATCCCGAGCGGGGTGCTTCCCGACGCGAGCCCCAGGGTGATCGCCGGCTTCTCGCGGATGCGGTGGGCCACGATGCGCGCGGCCTCGCGGTCGAGGGCGGCGGTGTCCGCGGCGAGGACTACGAGCATCGCGATCCGGACGCGGGTCGGGGCATGCGGGCTATTCTACCAAGGGCGGCCGCCGGCTCGAGCCCGCCCGCGAGGAGGCACCATGTTCGGGTCCGCCGTCATCGACATCGCGATCGGCCTCGTCTTCGTGTACCTGGTCCTGAGCCTGGTCGTCACCGCCGCGCAGGAGATCCTCGAGACGATCATCAAGCTTCGCGGGGCGCATCTCGCGAAGGGGATCGAGAAGCTCCTGGGCGAGGCGCGGGCGAAGGAGTTCTTCGCGTCCGCCGCCGTCGCGGCACTGTCGCCCGATCGGTGGCTCGGCGCCGGGACCCGCAAGCCCTCCTACATCCCCTCGCGAACGTTCGCGATGGTGGTGCTCGACATGATCGCACCCGCCACCGCGGCCGCCCCGCGGACCCTCCCCGCGGTACAGAAGGCGATCGCGGCCATCGCGGACGCCGACCTCCGGCAGGCGCTCACCGCGCGGCTGGACGGCGCTCAGACGCTCGAAGAGGTGCAGGCGCGGCTGCAGGCGTGGTTCGACGATCAGATGGATCGGGTGAGCGGGTGGTACCGGCGCAAGGCCCAGCTGATCACGCTCGCCCTCGGCCTGCTCATCAGCGTGGGCATGAACGCGGACACCCTCGCCATCGTCCGGTCGCTGTCGAGCGACTCGACGGTGCGCGCCTCGCTGGTGGCGCAGGCGCAGGAGGCGGCCCGGCAGCCGCTGCGCTCCACGACCGCGGACGACCTGAAGAGGGAGGCCGACGCCCGGACCGTCGAGACGAAGGCGAGAATCGAGGCGGCCCAGGGCCTCGGCCTGCCGGTGGGCTTCGGCTGGTGGAACGACGTCCGGCGCGTGGTGCGGCCGCGCGAGGCGGCGCCGGGGTGGCTGCTCACCGCCCTCGCGATCTCGCTCGGGGCGCCCTTCTGGTTCGACATGCTGGGGAAGGTGATCTCGATCCGAGCGGCCAACAAGCCCGACCAGAAGGCCAGGTAGCTAGAACGGCCGGTCGCCCTTCACGGTCAGACGATCTGGGGAAGGTGATCTCGATCCGAGCGGCCAACAAGCCCGACCAGAAGGCCAGGTAGCTAGAACGGCCGGTCGCCCTTCACAGTAGCTAGAACGGCCGGTCGCCCTTCACGGTCACACGATGGCCGTGCCGCCGCTGGGGGAAGTAGTCCCACATCGCGTGGTGCTGGGCGCAGCGGTTGTCCCAGAACGCCACCGAGTTGACCTGCCACCGGAAGCGGCACTGGAACTCGGGGGTCTCGACGTGCTGGTAGAGGAACGAGAGCACCGCCGCGCTCTCGCCACGGGCGAGCTGGACGATCCGGGTGGTGAAGGTCCGGTTGACGAAGAGCGCCTTGCGCCCCGAGACCGGGTGGGTGCGCACGACCGGATGCTCGGCCTCCGGGAATTGCTTGCCCTCGTCCCTCACCCCGTAGCGCCCGCGGTAGACGTGCTCGCCCCGGTGGATGGCGGTCATGCCCTCGAGCAGCCGCTTCATCGGCGGAGAGAGCGCCTCGTAGGCCGCGTACATGCTCGCGAACAGGGTGTCGCCTCCGACCGGCGGCAGCTCGTGCATGTAGAGGATGCTGCCCATCGGGGGCTCGGGGTCGCACGACACGTCGGAGTGCCAGTTCTCGCCCGCCACGTGCTTGGACTTCTCGTCGGCGTGCACCACCAGGATCTCGGGGTGCCCCTCCACCAGCCCCGGCGCGGCGGGATGCACCGCGAGCTCGCCGAAGAGGCGGCCGAAGGCCTTCTGCTGATCCGGGGTGAGGTGCTGGTCCCGGAAGAAGATCACCTGGTTGTCGATGAGCGCGTCGTGCACCTGCTTGAAGGTGGGCTCGTCGAGCGGTCGAGCGAGGTCGACGCCGTGGACGATCGCGCCGATGTGGGGCGTGAGCTTCTCGATGGTCGGGCCCGGATCTCCCATGGGTGCCTCCTGTGGGCCCGATCGTGCCCCGCCCCCGGCGCGTCGTCAAGCGCGCCGGAGGGCATCGACAACCCGTCGCGATCGTAGTAGAGAGGGGCCGGGAGGACGCGCGACATGGCGGGCACGGTCGGGTTCGTGGGGCTGGGGGCCATGGGCGGCCCGATGGCGCAGAACCTCCTCGAAGCACGGCTTCGCCCTGGCGGTGCACGACGTCGATCCGGCGAAGGCCGCCCTCTGGCGTGGGCGAGGCGCCGCGGTGGCCGGCTCCGCCGCGGACGTGAGCGCGCAGGCCGACCGGACGATCTGCATGGTGGAGACCACCGGGCAGGCCGAGGACGTCATCGCGGGCGAGCGCGGCATCATGCACACCGCCCGGCCCGGCCACATCGTGCTCTGCATGAGCACCATCGATCCGCTCGCGGTGCGTCGGCTCGGCGAGCGGCTCGCGGCGCGGGGGATCGCGCTGCTCGACGCCCCGGTCAGCGGCGGCACCGGGCGCGCGGCGTCGGGCGAGCTGTCGATCATCGTGGGCGGCGCGGCGGAGACGGTGGCCGCGTGCCAGGATCTCTTCCGGGCGATGGGGGCGCGCGTCTTCCACATGGGCGCGCTCGGGCAGGGGCTCGCGATGAAGCTCGTGAACAACATGCTGGTCCAGGTGAACACGGTCGCGGTGGCCGAGGCGCTCGTGCTCGGCGTGAAGGCGGGGCTCGACCCCCGGGCGATCCACGACGTGGTGCGGGTCAGCACCGGCAACAGCTGGGCGTTCGAGTCCAGCGTGCCGCGAATCCTCCGGCGCGATTTCTCTCCCGGCGGCACGGTGGACATCGCGTTCAAGGACCAGGAGCTCGAGACCGCGTTCGCCAAGCAGCTCGGGGTGCCGGTCCTGCTCGCCAGCGTGACCCAGCAGGTCTACCAGATGGCGCGGGCGGCCGGGCTCAACAAGGAGGACGGCTCCGCGGTGATCAAGGTGCTCGAGCAGCTGGCCGGCGTGCGCGTCGGCGGGGAGGCCTAGCGCGATGGCGACCTACGTGCTCGTTCACGGTGCGTACCAGGGCGGCTGGATCTGGAAGCCGGTGGTGGAGCGGCTCCGCGAGGCCGGGCACCTCGTGTACGCCCCGACCCTCGACGGCTGCGCCGAGCGACACGACCAGGTCCGCCCCGGGATCACGGTCGGCACCCACGCTCAGGAAGTCGCGCGGCTGCTGTTCTACGAGGACCTGCGCGACGTCGTCCTGGTCGGGACCAGCTCGGGCGGCATGGTCATCTGCCGGGCCGCCGAGCTGGCGGGCGAGCGCATCGCCCGGCTCGTGTTCGTGGACGCGCTGGCCCTCATGCCCGGCGAGCGGGTCGCCGACATCGTGAGCCGCCCCGCCGGCGATACGACCGCGGTGACCACCGCGCCCACGCGGGCCGACGCGGAGGGACGCATGTTCGCCGACCTCGAGCCGGCCACCCGGGCCTGGGCGCTCGCGCGCTACACCCCGCACCCGATCGCGGCGCTCGAGGCCCCCATGGAGCTGGCCACGTTCTGGGATCGCGCGTGGACCGCCTCGGTGATCCGCTGCCGGCGCGCCCGCAACCCTCCCGAGGCCCATCAGCGCCGGACCGCGGAGCGGCTCAAGGCGCCCTACGCCGAGCTCGACACCGGGCACTACCCGATGCTGAGCCAGCCCGACGAGCTGGTCCGCCTGCTCGCCTGACAACGAAGCTCCTGGACCCGGCTCGGGGTAGACTGTTCGCCATGCTGCTGGACCCGGTGCTCTGGCTGTTCGTCCTCTCGGTCGGCCTGCTGGTGGCGGGGGTGCTGGGGGTCGTGGTCGCCACCCGGCGGGCCCGGCAGAGCGAGCGGCAGGGAATGCCCGGCGTGAGCCCCGACCTCGGCTCCGATTTCGCCCGGATCCACGAGCTGCAGACCCAGGTCAAGCAGCTCGGCGACGAGTACGACCGGCTGGCCGCGGAGCGCGACGAGCTGGAGGCGGTGCTGGCCCGCCTCTCGGTCCTGCTGGAGCAGGCGGACCGCGCCGGCGCCGGCACGTCCACCTCCCGCGTCGCCCGCTGACCGAGCCGTTTCACAACCCCGCCCGACCGGGGTCTCAGCCCACGTAGAGCGAGACCCACCAACCCGGGAGGGATCCATGAGCGAGAAGAGCGTCGATGCTGCAGGACGCCGATCAGGCATTCGCCGAGCTGCGGGGAGCGATCGAGGGGCTGAGCGACGACGAGATGCGTCGCGTCTGGCTCGGGAGCTGGGGAGTGCGCGAGATCCTGATCCACATCTCGGGCTGGCACGACGAGCTGATCCCGGCCCTCGGGCGCATCGGGCAGGGCCAGGCCGGCTACCCGGCCGGCACCTACGATGATTTCGACGCGTGGAACGCGCGCTTCGTGGACCGCCGGGCGGGCGTGAAGCCGGCCGACGTGGTGGCGGAGGTCGAGACCTCCCACCGGGCCTTCGTCGCCGCCGCGGCCGCGGTGCCCGAGGCGCTCTTCGCCCCGGGCGGGGCCGCGCGTGATTCCTTCGACGGCGCGGGCGCGGGGCACTACCGCGAGCACGCCGCGCAGATCCGCCAGTGGCGAGGGCAATGACCGGCTTCGCCCTCTTCGACACCGCGATCGGCTGGTGCGGGATCGCCTGGGGCCCGCGCGGGATCGTCGGGGTGCAGCTCCCGGAGGGGAGCGCGCCGGCGATCCGCGCGCGGCTGCTGCGTCGCTTCCCCGACGCGCGCGAGACGCCGCCCCCGCCCGAGGCCCGGCACGCCATCGACGACATCACCGCGCTCCTGCGCGGCGAGCCGAAGGGCCTCGACGACGTGCCGCTCGACATGGAGGGCGTGCCCGACTTCAACCGGCGCGTCTACGAGGTCGCCCGCACGATCCCGTGGGGCGCCACGCTCTCGTACGGCGAGATCGCGAAGCGGCTCGGCGATCCGGGCGTGGCCCGCGACGTGGGGCAGGCGCTGGGCCAGAACCCGTTCGCGATCGTGGTCCCGTGTCACCGGGTGCTCGCGGCGGGCGGCAAGTGGGGCGGCTTCTCGGCGCGGGGCGGGGTGTCGACGAAGCGCCGGCTGCTGTCGATCGAGGCCGCGCAGCGGCCGCTGCTCGACGACTGAGCTGCGGTCAGGCCTCGCGCAGCAGGCGGCCGTACCCGAGGACCGCGTCGCGCACCCCGGCGAGCCGCAGCGCCCGCCAGAGGCAGGCCTGGTTGCTGCTGATCACCGGCTTGCCCAGGTCGCGCTCGAGGGCCTCGAGCACCGCCACCGTCGGCAGCCCGGTCCCGCTCAGCAGCACCGCCTGCGCCTCGGGCGCGTCGGCCTGCCGGGCCAGGAGATACGCGCGCTCCTCGCTCTCCGCGTAGATGTCGGTCACGTCGGCCAGCCGATGGTAGCCGACGATCTCGAAGCCCGACGCTTCCCAGTACGCGCGGCCCTCGCGGCTGATCGTCTCCGGGTAGGGCGTGCCGAGCGCGAGCCGGGTCACCTTCAGGTGTCGGAGCGCGTCCCGCACCGCGTGGGCGGCGAGGAGCGCGGGCGCGCCGCCGACCCGCGTCAGGCGATCGACCAGCGGCTGCTCCTGGCCCACGCCGAGCGCGTAGCTCGACGCGGTGTGGGCGAGCACGATCACCGCCGGATGCACCTGCGCGAGCGCCGCCGCCGGCGCGTCGAGGCCCTCGCGGTAGGCGCGGGTGCGCTCCTCCATTCCGACCGCGCCGCCCGCGGGCCCATCGGCGGGCGGCGCCTGCAGGCGCGCGAAGTGCACGCTGACCCCGTCCGGCACCATGCGGTAGAGCTCGGGCTCGACGGTGGGATTGCCGGGCGGAACCAGGACCCCGATGCGGGCGCGCCGGCCGAACATCAGACCGAGCCCTCAGATGCGGGCGGCGGGGTCGCGGGGAGCCCGACCATGCGGACGAAGTTCGCCACCAGCGCCGGGCTGTGGAAGGTGCCCACCCGCTCGGTGAGGACCTTCACCGCGAACTCGCGCGAGCGCGCCTTCGCGTACGGCCGGGTGGTGCAGATGGCGTCGTAGACGTCGGAGATGGCGGTCATCTGGCTCGCCAGGGTGGGCCGTCGCCCCACGCGGGGCACCGGATAGTTCGCCTGCCCGTCGTAGCGCATGTGGTGCTCGTAGGCCACCAGGATCGCGAGCGGGGGAGCCCCGTCCACGCCGCAGAGATGGGTCGCCCCCTCCTGGGCGTGGCTCATCATGACGCGCCACTCGTCGCCCTCGAGCTTGCCCGGCTTGTTCAGCACCTCGAGCGGGATCTTGAGCTTGCCGATGTCGTGCAGGAAGGCGGCGAGCCCGATGGCGTGCAGGCGCGCGCCCTCGATGCCGAAGGAGCGCGCCTGGGCCAGGCTGAGGAGCGACACGTTCACCGAGTGCACGAAGGTGTAGTCGTCGTGCGTCTTGAGCGGGGCGAGGGGCAGGATCTCGCGGGTGGCGCGCTGGAGCGCGTCCATGAGGCTCCACACCACCTGCTCGAGGCGAACGAGGCCGCCGCGGCGGTCGGTGCGGAACTCGGTGAAGGCGTCGCGCGCGCCGTCCACGCTCTGCGCGGTGAGCGCCTCGATCACCGAGTCCTCGCCCGCGCTCCCGCCGCCGCCCGGCCCCGCGCCCGCTCCCTCGCCGGCGCCCGTGCCGGGCCCCTCCAGCGGAGAGGTCTGCAGCTCCACGCGGCCCACCACGATGTGGCGGGTCGAGACCGGCGCGCCGCCCCGGGCCATCGGGGTGAGGAACCGCACGCATTCCTCCGTGTCGAGCCCGCGCCCAAGGGTCAGCCGCTCCACGCTGCGCCGGGACAGGGCCCGGATGAACTGCTGGTGGTAGAGGCTGCCCGTCCGCAGCGGCTGGTTCTCCACCACGAGGTCCTGGCCCACCACCAGGAAGGTGATCGCCTCCTTCCGGTACTCCTCGCACGCGGTGCCCACCGCCTCCAGGATGCGATCGACGTGGCTCGAGAGCGCGGGATGCTCGGAGCCGTAGAGCGCGCGCATGTTGATCCCGGCGACGAGGCTCACCACGAGCCGGTCGACCGCGGACAGCGCGCCCGGAAGCGCGGGCTCGCTCATTTCGCCGCGCTCGCCCGGACGAGGGCCCGGCAGATGTCGCGGATCAGGCTGTCGCGGGACTTCTCGCCCCGCGCCAGGTAGGGCGCGCGCGCGGCCTGGTCGTAGGAGCCGAGCAGGCGATAGGCCGCGCGCCGCTCCTCGAGGGCCACCAGCGGGAACGGCCGCTCGCGGAAGAAGCGATCGAGCCGCGAGAGCACCGCGGGGTCGGCCAGGTCCGCGAGCGCGCGCAGGGCCTTGAGCCGGAGGGACCGCCGGCGGCCGAGGAAGTCCCAGCGGAGCAGGATCTCGACGAGGAGATCGGTGGCCTGGGTGATCCCGTGCTGGCCGGAGAGCAGCACCGCGGCCTCGGCCAGGCGCGGATCCGGGTGGTTGATGGTGCGCGCGAGCAGGTCCCGCGGCACCTTGGTGTCGAAGGCGAAGAGCGCGCGGATGGCCTCGAGCCGCACGCGGAGGTCCGGGTGATCGGCGCAGCGCAGGATCTCGCTCATCGCCGACTTGTCGTGCACCCGGCGGAGCAGGAGCACCATGTTCCGCACCACGTACCAGCGCGAGTCGGCGAGGAGGCGCCGCGTCTCGGGCACGATGGCGGGGCCGAGCGAGGCGGCCAGCTCGATCAGGCGCAGCCGCCGCGCCCGGTCCGGCTCGGCGGCCAGCGCCTCGAGGAGGCCGTGGGTCGCCGAGGCGCCGAGGGCCAGCACCAGGCTCTGCACCTGGACGAAGGGCGGGCCGCCCGGCTGCCGGCTCGCGGCCACCAGCGCGGCCAGGGTCGGCGCGTCGGCCAGGTGCTCCACGAACTCGTCGAGCGCCCGCCGGCGCTCCGCCTGGCTCGGGTCGGCGGCCAGATCGCGGATGGCGCGGATCATGGAGATCGCCTGGGCGAAGCGGCTCGCCTGGAGCGCGCGCACGAAGATGTCGCGCAGGCGGCCGAGCACGAGGGGGCGGACCACGTCGGGGGACACCGCGGTCATGTCGAGCAGCGTCGTCACCACGCGGCGCTCGATCGCGTCGTCGCTCTCGCTGTCCGGGCCGAAGGCGTCCGGGTCGGCGGCCAGATCGACCGCGATGGCGGCCAGGTCCACCGTCGGCTTCTGCGCGAGGAGGGCGCGGTGATCCTCCGGGTTGTAGCGGTCGACGTCCTCCTCGCGGAAGAGCGCGGCCATCGCTGCGAAGTCGGCCGGCGGCTCGGGCAGGCCCGAGGTCGGCGGCAGATCCTCGTGCGCCTCGGCCAGCGCCTGCGCCATGCGGAGCGCGTGGCTCGAGAGCTGACGCTGCTCCTGCGCCAGGCGGCGGAGTCCGCGGAGCACGTCCGCGGGCGGCAGCGCGGCCGCGAGCCTCGCCAGGTGCGCGCTCGCCCCGTCCTCGGTCGCGAGGACCCGGAGGGCGGCGGCGAGCACCGGCTCGCGCACCTCGCCGGGCAGGGCCCGGATCAGCTGGATGATCTGCGGTGCCAGCGCCTCCCGCTGATCGTCGTCCGCGCTCGCGAGGCGGGCCGCGACCGCGGCGGCGAGCGTGTGCGCGGCGGCGAGGCCCAGCCGGGCCCCCTGGCCGCCGGGGCCATCGGTCTCGCCGGCGGGCGGGGAGGTCTGGGACCCCGCACCCCGCCCGGCGCCGCTGCCGGGCCAGCCGCCCCCGGCCGATCCGCTCCCACCGGGCCCGCCACCTCCTGGCCCTCCGCCGATCGGGCCACCACTCCCCGTGCCGGCCCCCGGCGGCCCGCCGCCGGGCCCGGGCGAGCCGCCGCTCTCGGATCCGCCCGGACCGGACCCGCCCGCGCCCGGGCCGCCGCGGAAGAGCGAGGCGATGGTCTCCGCCGAGTAGCGCTCGCGGGGGAGGGCCATCCCACCACCAAACACCGGCTGGCCGGCGAGCAGCGTCTGGAGGAGCCCATCCCAGAGCGACCCATCTTCGCCGGCGGGCTCGTCCAGGTCGGAGGTCGTGACCAGCCCGCTGTAGTCGATGGCGGAGACGTGGATGTGGGTGATGCCGGCCGCATGCAGCTCCTCGACGGTCAGGGGCCGGTCCCGGGCGGGCCCGGTGTCGCCCAGGAGGGCGAGGAAGGTCTCCAGCTCGCGCGGCTCGACGTCCTCCTCGAAGCGGAGCACGCCGCCGTTGCGGCGGTAGAGCGCCCGGGCGAACGCGCGCACGTGCGTGGCCTCGATCTTCTTGCCGCCGCTCACGAGGGCGTCGCGGGAGATCCCGAGGACGAGCGGGCTCGCCGCGGCCAGGGAGGCGCGAAGCCGGGTGTGGGCGATGGCCAGGGCCGAGGCCCGGGCCGGGTGCCCGGGCGGGTAGGCGGCCAGATTCCGCCATGCCGTCACCAGCGACGACATCAGCTCGAGCAGTGTGGGCGGGGGGCCGGGTGTCTCCACGTTGTTGGCGTTCCGGGACCGTATACCCCGTCAGCAGTCTAGCCGACGCGGCGCGCTTTTCCCGCAACTTGAGCGCCCGGGCCGGGTCGCTTATGCTCGCACCATCCGATCGGGAAGGGAGAGCCTCGGTCATGAAAGTCAGCGCGTTCCACCTGATGCCGCATCGCGAGCTGCCCCCGGATTTCGAGCGCCGGTACCCGAGCGTCTGGGTGACCCCACCCTGGGGCGAGCTGGCCGACGCCCGCCGGGTCGGGCAGTACTACAACTGGACGCTCGACGAGCTCCTGTTCGCCGCGCGCGCCGGCTTCGACGGGGTCTGCACCAACGAGCATCACCAGAACGCCTACGGCTTCATGCCGAGCCCCAACCTGATGGGCAGCGTCCTGGCCAAGCAGACCAATGGCCTCGACGTGGCCATCGTCCAGATGGGCATGACGCTGCCGACGACCTCGCCGCCCATCCGGGTGGCCGAGGAGTACGGCATGCTCGACTGCATCAGCGGCGGGCGCCTGGTGGCGGGGCTCCCCCTCGGTAGCCCGATGGACGTCAACCTCGCCTACGGCATCACGCCGATGGAGCACCGCGAGCGCTACCGCGAGGCGTTCGAGCTGGTGCTGAAGGCGTGGCAGGCGAAGGAGATCTTCGCGTGGAACGGGAAGTACTTCCAGCTCGGCCAGGTCAACCTCTGGCCGCGGCCCATCCAGGAGCCGCACCCGCCGGTGTGGGTGCCCGGCTCGGGCAGCATCAGCACCTTCGACTTCGCCACCGACCACAACGTCTGCTACTGCTTCCTCTCCTACGCGGGGGCGCGCGCGGCCTCCACCATGATGGACGGCTACTGGGACGTGGTGGACAAGAAAGGGCTCGAGCGCAATCCGTATCGCGCGGGATTCCTGCAGCTGGTCGCGGTGTCGGAGACCGACGAGCAGGCGGAGATCGACTACGCGAAGCACGTCGAGTACTTCTACCACAAGTGCCTGCACGTGCCCCCGCAGTGGTTCGCCCCGCCGGGCAACCAGGACTACCGGAGCCTGCTCGCGGCCAATCGCAATCCGGTGCGGCGGGCCGAGGATCCCAAGACGCTCCGCTACAAGGACTTCGTGAACAAGGGCTACGTCATCGCGGGCAGCCCGGCCACCGTGCGCGAGCGCCTCGTGGAAGAGGTCATCAAGCGCCTGCACGTGGGCAACCTGATGCTGCTGATCCAGATCGGCTCGATGCCGCACGAGCTGACGCTCAAGAACACCGAGCTGCTCGCCCGCGAGGTGCTGCCCGGCCTGCGCGACATCTGGGACGACAAGGGCTGGGAGAACCACTGGTGGCCCAAGAGCCTGCGCGGCGCGCGCCAGCCCGCCGCCGCCGCCCGATGACCGAGCCGCGCACCGTCAGCGTCTGGCAGGGGCGCGTGCCCTTCCGGGTCCACGTGAAGGGCGCGGGCCCGGCGGTGATGTTCCTGCACGGCCCGTGGGGCCTCACGTGGGGGCCGTTCCTCGACGCCCTCGCCCAGCAGTTCACGGTCTACGCCCCCGAGCATCCCGGCACCTCGCCGGGCGAGCCGGAGGCGATCCAGCAGGTCGACACCCTCTGGGACCTCGTCCTCTGCTACGACGAGCTGCTCGAGGCGCTGAAGCTCGACGGGCTGATGCTGGTCGGCCATTCCTTCGGCGCGATGATGGCGTGCGAGGTGGCCGCGCTGCGTCCGGCGCGGGTGCGCCGCCTCGCCCTCCTCGATCCCATCGGGCTCTGGCTCGAGGAGGCGCCGGTCGTGAACTGGATGCTGCTGGGGCCGGCCGAGATGGCGGCCCACGTGTTCGACAAGCCCGACGGCGCCGCCGCGCGCGCGATGTTCGCGGTGCCCGAGGACCCCGAGGAGGGGGCGCTCGCGCGCACCCGGCTCACCTGGGCGATGGGATCGACCGGCAAGTTCATCTGGCCGATCCCCGACAAGGGCCTCAAGAAGCGCATCCACCGCGTCGGCGCGCCGGCCCTGCTGGTGTGGGGCGAGGCCGATCGCCTCGTGCCGCGGGCCTACGCCAAGGAGTTCGCCGGGCGCCTCCACGACGCGCGGATCGAGGTCGTGCCGGGGGCCGGCCACGCGCCGCACCTCGAGCAGCCGGAGGCGACCGCCCGCGTGGTGGCCGCCTTCCTCAAGACTTGAGGAGCGCCTCCCGGACCTTCTCCAGCTCTTTCCGCTTCGCTCGGTCCTCTTCGGGGAACGCGAGGTCGAGCCCGGCGAGCGTCTCCACGATGGCCGCGGCCACCACCAGGCGCGTGTACCACTTGTGGTCCGCCGGCACCACGTACCACGGGGCGTGCTTGGTGGCGGTCTGGCGCACCATCTCCTCGTAGGCGTCCTGGTAGTCGGACCAGAACTTCCGCTCCTGGATGTCGCCGAGCGAGAACTTCCAGTTCTTGGACGGATCGTCGAGCCGGGCCAGGAAGCGCTTGCGCTGCTCTTCCTTCGAGAGGTGCAGGAAGAACTTGCGGATCACCACTCCGTTCCGGGTGAGATAGCGCTCGTGGGCGTTGATGTCCTCGTAGCGCTCGTCCCAGACGTGCTTGCCCACGAGCGGCTCCGGCAAGCGCTCGGCCGCGAGCAGCTCCCGGTGGACCCGGACCACCAGCACCTCCTCGTAGTAGGAGCGGTTGAAGATCCCGATCCTCCCGCGCTCCGGGGCGGCCTTGTGGGCCCGCCAGAGGAAGTCGTGGTCCAGCTCCTCGGGGCTCGGCGCCTTGAAGGAGCGCACGTCGCAGCCCTGCGGATTGACCCCGGACATGACGTGCTTGATCGCGCCATCCTTGCCCGCCGCGTCCATGCCCTGGAAGATCAGCAGGAGGGCCCACCGGTCCTGGGCGTAGAGCTTCTCCTGCATGTGGCTCAGCACCTCGGTGCTCCGCGACAGGAGCTTGAGCGCGTGGGCCTCCGACTTGATCCCGCTCGTGTCGCCCGGATCGACGTCCGCGAGACGGAACTTGTGGCCTTTCCGCACGTCGTATCGCCCGGCCAGGCGGGCCAGCTCCTTCTGGATCTTGCGCGTCTTCATCGTGCAGGCAGTCTAGTACGGAAGGCGGGCGCTTGCCTTCCGCGGCGTGCGGCGACTATTCTTGGCCACCCCGTGACCCCGGCCGGCCGTGACGCGCTGCGCGGCCGTTCCCCATGTTTCCAGGTGCGCACCACATCGGCAAGGAGGCCCGCCACGCCATGAGCAAGAACACCCCGGTCGCAAGCTATAGCCTCACCGTCCGCCTTCGCATCGCCAACCAGCCCGGCATGCTCGGCAAGGTGACCTCGGCCATCGGCGAGGCGGGAGGCGACATCGGGGGCGTGGACCTGGTGGAGGCGGGCTCGAAGGAGATGACGCGCGACATCGGGTTCAAGGCCTCCGACGAGGCCCACGGCCAGGCCATCGTCGAGCGGCTGCGCACGGTCCCCGGCGTGACGGTGGTGAACGTGTCGGACCGCACCTTCCTCATGCACCTGGGCGGCAAGATCGAGGTCAACGGCCGGGTGACGGTGAAGACCCGCGACGACCTCTCGATGGCCTACACCCCCGGGGTGGCGCGGGTGTGCATGGCGATCCACGACGATCCGGAGAAGGTCTACAACCTGACGATCAAGCAGCACACGGTGGCGGTGGTCACCGACGGCTCGGCGGTGCTGGGCCTGGGCGACATCGGGCCGGAGGCCGCGCTCCCGGTCATGGAAGGCAAGTGCCTCATCTTCAAGTCCTTCGCGGGGGTCGACGCGTTCCCGATCGCGCTCGCCACCAAGGACGTGGACGAGATCGTGCGCACCGTGAAGGCGATCTCGCCCGTCTTCGGCGGGATCAACCTGGAGGACATCTCGGCGCCGCGGTGCTTCGAGATCGAGGAGCGCCTGCAGCGCGACCTCGACATCCCGGTCTTCCACGACGACCAGCACGGCACCGCGGTGGTGACGCTCGCCGCGCTCCTCAACGCGCTGAAGGTCGTCAACAAGAAGCTCAGCGAGGTGAAGATCGTCTTCACCGGCGCGGGGGCGAGCGCGATCGCCACCGCCAAGCTCCTCATGCTGGAAGGCGCCCGCAACATCATCGCCTGCGACCGGGCCGGGGCGCTCTACCGCGGCCGGACCGAGAACATGAACCCGATGAAGACGTGGTTCGCGGAGCACACCAACGCGGAGGGCCTCCGCGGGGCGGTGCGCGAGGCGATGGTCGGGGCCGACGTGTTCATCGGCCTGAGCGGACCCGGGGTGGTGAAGGTGGACGATCTCGGCTCGATGCACCGCGACGCCATCGTCTTCGCGATGGCGAACCCCACCCCCGAGATCATGCCGGAGGAGGCCGGGAAGTACGTGAAGGTCATGGCCACCGGCCGGTCGGACTACCCGAACCAGATCAACAACTCGTGCGGCTTCCCGGGCTTCTTCAAGGGCCTGTTCGACGTGCGGGCGCGCCGGGTCAACGACGAGATGAAGCTGGCCGCCGCGCACGCGCTGGCCAACATCGTGAGCGACAGCGAGCTCGGCGAGGAGTACATCACCCCCTCGATGTTCGACGCGCGCGTGGTGCCCGCGGTGGCCTCCGCGGTGGCCGACGCGGCGGTGCGGACCGGGGTGGCCCGGAGGAAGCGGGGCTAGACCTCTTCCCCGGCAACAAATCGCTGCGGTCCCGCGAAGCCGCTCCCGTACCATCGGCGCATGAAGAAGGTGCTGGCCGCGGCGATCGCGGTGCTGGTGGTGCTCGGGGCCGGCCTGTACTTCTTCGTGGCCCGCCCGCTGCTCCGGCCCTCCGAGGTGACCGCGGTCGCGGAGCGGGCGCTCGCCACCGACGACCTCCTGCTGCTGGCCGGGATCAACGTCAAGCAGGCGGTCTTCCTCGAGAAGTGGCTCCTCGGCTCGCCGCGCGTCACCCCGGTCGCGGCCACGCCGCCGCCCGCGGTGGCGGACCGCTCCCTGCTCGACCACCTCCGCGCGGCGGGCGTGGATCCGCGCCACGACGTCGACCACGCGCTCTACGCTCTCTACCCGGCCGACGCGGCCGGCTCGCGGCACGCCGCGATCCTGGTCGGCCGCTTCAACCCCGCCGCGGTCAACGCCTATCTCACCCGCGAGCTCGCGGCGACGCCGCGCCCCGGCCCGGGCCCGGCCTCGTTCGACGTGACCCGGATCGATCCCGCCACCTGCCAGCCGGGCGCGAGCTGGGTGGTGACGGTGGCCCGCGAGTGGATCGTGATGGCCGACCCGATCTCCCAGCCGGCCCTCGTCGCCCGCCTGACCGGCTCGCCCGCCGACACGCCGGAGCGGCTCGCCTGGTGGCGCGGCCTCGCGCGCGAGGACGTGGCGAGCGTGGGCGTCCCGGGCCTCGAGCGGCTCGAGAGTGGCGCGACCCAGCCCTTCGTGAAGGGCGGGGCCAAGGCCCTCGCCGGCGAGGCCACCGCGTTCGGCCGGGTCTACCTGGGCCTCGGCGTGAAGACGGTGCCGCCCCAGGGGGTCCTGCGGATCGTCGTCGACGCCAAGGACGCGGCGCGCGGCGCGGAGAAGATCCGGGCCTGGGAGCAGACGGTGAACGCGTCGCGCGACCGGTGGAAGGAGTCGATGCCGAGCGTGGCGAAGCTCTACGACAGCATCCGGGTGCAGACCGCGGGCGCGCGCAGCACGATCGAGTTCACGGTCGACCGCACGCTCGCGGCCAATTCGCAGCGGGTGATCGACGAGGTGCTGGCCGCCGCCTTCGGCGGGCTCGGCATCCGCGTGAACCCGCCGAGCGCGGAGGCGCCGGTCGAGCGGATCGACACCGAGCCGGTCGTGTTCCTCCCCGCGGTGACCCTGGCCGCGCTGCCCGCCTACGATCCGCAGGCCCAGTTCGCCGAGGAGGTGGACCAGATCCAGGGCCCGTTCGGGGTGAGGCTCGGCGAGCTGCGCCTGGGCGTGGAGCCGCCGGCGGGATCGCCGGCCGGATCGCCCGCGGGGGGCCTGGAGATCCTGGTCGAGGGCTTCGCCAGCGAGATACCGAACGTGGCCGCGAGCGAGGACCGCGTGCGCCTCTTCGTCGACAGCGTGAAGGCGGCCGGCGGCCAGGAGCTGCTGCGGCCCGAGGCGTGCGGCCGGGAGCGGAACAACCAGCCGGTATCCTTCAAGTCGACGGGGGGCAAGCGGCTCAAGGCCACGAAGGCGGTGCGGCTGATCCCGGGCGCGGACCCGAAGGCGCTGCAGAGCCTGACCGGCCGGGTCCAGCTCCGCCTGCCGACCCGGACCGAGGTGGTGACGCTGGATCATCCTGCTCCCGGCGCCACCGCCGAGCGGTACGGCGCGGTCTTCACGGTCACCGGGATCGCCCCCGGTCGCGTCTCCTACCAGATCGCGGGGGCGAGCGGCCGGCTACTCCTCTATCGCGCGCTCAACGCCAAGGGGCAGCCGCTGGCCTCGCCGAGCGCGTTCTCCTCCGACTTCATGTTCGGCGAGGGCGTGTCCGGGCAGCGGCAGTTCGCGGGGACGGTGGACCGGCTCGAGATCGTGTTCGCGGCCGAGGAGGAGACGGTGGAGCTGCCGTTCACGCTGACCGACTTCGCGCCGGCCGGCAAGCCGAGCGGGCTCGCCATCGACCGGACGCCCGCGTTCCGGCCCTACAGCGTCCGGGAGCTGCAGCGCGAGTTCCCGCGACCCCGCGGGGCCGGCCCGCTCGAGCCGTTCGAGCTCTCGCTCGATCGGGTGCAATCGTTCTTCGCCATGCGCTTCGATCTCACGGTGGGGAGCCCGGCGGTTCCGAACTTCGAGCACGGCTTCGCGGCCGGCCGGCTCCGCCTCACCCGCGTCGAGCTCCGCGACGGCACCGTGCTCACCCCGCCCGCGGCGGCCCCGGAGAACCCGATCGCGGTGCGGTCGAGATGGGAGAGCGCGGTGCGCTTCACCGGCTCCCCCAAGGACGGGCGCCTCTCGACCTCGCTGAGCCTCTGGGTCGACACCAAGGCGAAGCCCGAAGATCTGAAGTCGGTGCAGGGGACGCTCACCATGCTGTATCCCCGCACGCTCGAGACCCTGACCCTCGACGATCTCACGGTCGGGCGCCAGGTCCAGCACGGCGACCTGACCGTGACCGTCGCGGCCCGCGGGCGGAAGAGCGTCACCCTCGCGACGAGCCGGGACGGCGACCGGATCTACTACGTCCGCCTCCTCGGCGCCGACGGCCAGGCCCTGGCCTACTTCGGCCCGAACATCACCGAAGGTCCCGGCGGGGCGTGGCGCTTCGACCTGTCGCCGCTCAACCCGCCGGCCAAGGCGGAGATCGTGGTGGCGGGGCAGGTGGAGCGGCAGACCCTTCCGGTGAGCCTCACGCCCCGCTAGCGCCTCGTCGCGTGCTATCCTCGCGGTCCTCACAAGGAGGTGTGGCCATGAAGATCCTCGTCGCGCTGCTCGTAGGCATTCTGCTGCTCGCGCCCGCCGGCGCGTTCGCCCAGGCGCCGCTCCAGCTCAAGGCCGGGAGCGGAGTCGGCCCCGGCAACCCGGTGAACGACGCCCTCTTCGATCTGGCCAAGAGCCTCGATCAGAAGAGCGGCGGTCGGATCAAGCTCGACGTGGTGATCAGCAACGGCCTCGCCAAGGGCGAGGCGGCGCACCTCGAGGGCGCGCAGCTCGGCACCATCGACATCGTGCCGATCGGCTCCGCGCCCATCGGCGGCATGTTCGAGGCGGCCTACCAGGCCCTCGACCTGCCCTTCTTCTGGTCCTCGCGCGAGCAGGTGTGGAAGGTGATGGACGGACCGATCGGCCAGGAGCTGCTCAAGCGGATGGAGGCCAAGGGGGTGAAGGGCTTCTGCTTCGGCGGCGGCTGGGGCTTCCGCAACATGATGGTCAACAAGCGGCCGATCACGGTCCCCGACGACATGAAGGGGCTGACCATCCGCGTGCAGGAGTCGCCCGCCTACGTGGCGTTCATGAAGGCGCTGGGCGCGAACCCGGTGCCGATGCCCTACGTCGAGGTCTATCTCGCCATGAAGCAGGGGACGATCGACGGCATGGAGCTGCCGTCCTTCACCATGACCTCGGACAAGTTCCAGGAGGTCACCAAGTACTACTCGCTCACCCGCCATTCCTATCCGCCGATCGCCTACTTCATGAACATGAAGCGCTACCAGTCGCTCGCCCCCGATCTGCAGAAGGTGGTGGCCGACTCGATGCAGCAGGCGTGCGCCGCGCACCGCCGCTTCGAGGTGGAGAAGGAGAAGCAGGACCTCGACGTCATGAAGAAGGCGGGGACGCAGGTCAACGACGTGAAGGACCTGAAGGCGTTCCAGGCGCTGATGAAGCCGGTCTACGCGGGGGTCGAGCAGCAGGTCGGCAAGGAGTTCATGGACCGGCTCACCGCGGCGGCGCAGGCCGCGAGATAGGCGCCGGGAGATGCCCGCCTACGTGATCGCCAACGTGTCGGTGACCGATCTTCCCGCGATGGAGGAGTACCGCAAGCAGGTGCCCGCCACCCTCGCCAAGTACGGGGGCCGGTTCCTCGTCCGCGGCGGGGGACACCAGACGGTCGAGGGCGACTGGAAGCCCACCCGGCTGGTGGTGATCGAGTTCCCGACCCTGGCCGCCGCGCAGCGCTGGTACGAGTCGGAGGAATACCGCGCGCCGCGGGCCCTCCGGATGAAGGCGGGCCGCACCGACATGGTGATCGTGGACGGCGTCTCGTAGCGAGGCGGCTACCGGAAGACGATGCTGCTGGGGCTGCCCACCGACACGACCTGGCCGGTGGGGGTGAGGGTGCCCGCCCGCGGGTCCACGCGGAACGCCACGATGGTGTCGCTGTCCTGGTTGGCCGCGTAGAGGAAGCCCCCCGCCGGATCGAGCGTGAAGAAGCGCGGGGTCTTGCCCCGGGTCGGCTCCCAGCCGACCGGCTCCAGCACCCCGGCGGCTCCGTCGACTCGGAAGATCACGATGCTGTCGTGGCCCCGGTTCGACGCGTACACGAATCGGCCGGACGGAGCGACCGCGATCTCCGACGTGGTGTTGTCGCCGGTGAAGGCGGGCGGCAGCGTGGTGATGACCTGGAGCGGGACGAGCCCTCCGTCCTCGGGATCGAAGCGGTAGGTGGTGAGCGTCGAGTCGAGCTCGTTGAGCACGTAGGCGTAGGGCGCGGTCGGGTGGAACCCGGCGTGGCGCGGTCCCGCCCCGCGCCGGGTGGCCACCGAGGGCGGCCGGCCCGGGACGAGCTTGCCGCTGGTGGGATCGACCCGGAACGCGAAGACCGCGTCGAGGCCCTTGTCGGGCACCAGGAAGAACCGGCCGCGCGGATCGAAGGCCACGTCGTGCGGGTGCGCGGTGGTCTGCTGGGTGCGATGCGGGCCCGGGGTGCCCTCGAGCGGGACCAGGTCGCGCAGCGTTCCGAGCGAGCCGTCGGGCTCGATCGGCAGCGTGGCCACCGTGCCGGTGTTGTAGTTGGCGCACACGAGGAAGCGGTCGGAGGCGTCGATGCCGAGCCGCACCCCGTTCGTGCCGCCGGTCGGCTGGCCCCCGAGCGCCCGCAGCCGGCCGGACGCGGGGTCGATCGCGTAGGCGCTGGCCTCGACGCCTTCCCCGTGCGCCGCGTAGAGGACGCGTCCCGGCCGATCGAGGAGGAGCCACGAGGGATTCGCGATGTCGCCGAGGAGCTGCAGGTGGCTCCACGCGCCCGAGCCCGCGTCGACCCGGTAGACGTTGATGCCCTCGCCCCGCCCGTTGCGGTCCTTGGTGGTATAGCCGCCGACGTAGGCGAAAGCGGTCACGGCGCGGTGAGCCGGTAGACGTGGACCTCGGTGCTGACCCGCTGCACCAGCACGTAGAAGTTCTTCCCGGGGATGTAGAGGAACTTGCTCATCACCAGGAAGTTGTTCGGGTCGTCGGTGGTGTGGGGCGGAACCACCGTGTTCCCCGGCGCCGGCTTGATCTCGGCCCACGTCCAGGTGGCGGGATCGAGCGTGAACACCGACGCGCCGCCGGCCCAGCCCACGAACTTCTTGATCGTGGGATCGTAGACGAAGCCGGGGCCGCGGCCGTTGACGACGTTCTGGGGTCCGCGGGTCGTCACCGCGGTCCGGATCGAGCCGCTGCGGATGTTGCAGTAGCTCACGTCGCCGTTGCCCACGCGGACGAAGAGCCGACGCTCCGGATCGATGGCCGCGACCTGCTCCTCGCCGTGGGAGATTTCGCCGATCTCCCGCCAGCGGTTCTTCTTGGGATCGTACTCGCCGAGGATGTTCTTGTCGCTGAACGCGAAGACGTTCCCGCTGACCGGATCGTAGTCCGAGGCCACACTCACCCCGAGCACCCGCGAGTCGGCCATCCGCTGCCAGCGATTGGTGGCCAGGTCGAGCATCCACGTGGCCTGGGTGCCGCCGCCCGAGCCGCTCCAGAGCGAGCCGCCCCCGCGCCAGAGCTTGTCGAGGCCGGGCAGGTAGTTGAGCCCGTCGTAGGTGTGCACCGAGGCGGGGTTGCCGTCCGGGTACGCGGCGCGGCCCTCCGACTCCCGCAAGGACGGAATCTGCGGGCTCGGGCCCCAGAGGCGCGACCAGCGGAAGGTGTTCACGTCGAGCGCGTAGACCTCGTTGCCCGCGTAGTCGCCGTGGCCGCCCCCGTGGAAGAGCACCCGCTCGCGCTTGCTGTCGTATGCGGCGCCGCTCCACGCGGCGAAGACGTTGGCCGGGTTGCCCTCCGGGGTGGGCACCGGGGGAAAGACGCCGGGCTGCTGGTCGAGGCGCGAGCCCTCGATCTTGTACCACCGGCCCGGCTCGGGCTCGAGCGCGCGGGCCCCGGAGGCGAGGGCCGCGACGAGGACCGCGGCGAGGACGAGGCGTCGAAGCGTGGGAATCACAACGGAACGAGTCTACACCGGAACATGAGCGGCTTCATGGGTCGACGTAGCCGAACCGCTCGAAGAGCGCGATGCTCGGCGCGTTCTCGCTGTCGATGCTCGCGACGATTGCGTGCACTCCGCGCACCTGCGCCGCGTCGTCGAGGGCGGCCAGCAGTCGACGCCCGATGCCGCGACGATGCGCCGCGCGAGCAACGTACACACTCGCTTCCAGGGTGAACCGGTAGCCGCTCGCCGCCCGATATGGAGACAGCGACGCCCAGCCAAGGACCGCCGTCGGGTCGCCCGGGTCGGCCGCGACCATCACGGGAAGACTGGCCGACCGGTGCATCTGCAGCCACGAGCGGCGGTCATCGAGCGTGAGGGGAGCCTCGGCGTAGACGTACGCCGATTCCAAGATCTCCAGGTTGAAGATCGCCGCGATGGCCGGCAGATCACGCTCGTCGGCGTCGCGAATGAGGATTGGCGCCGAGCCTGGCTCCGTGCCTCCTCGGGAATTATCGAACTGGTCTGAACACATCGACGAGCCGGACGGAGAATGTGCCGGACCGTGGGCCCGGTGTCAAGAGGTGCCCGACGAGCGTTCAGGGGCACTTGGTCAGGGGCCTTGACCGTAGATCTGTATTTTGATACATATGGAAATATAGCCAGTAGCCAAGGCGGTGAGAAGGACACCGCGAGGAGGACCCGTTGATGGATGCGACCTGCTGTGGGAGCGGCCGCCTCGAGGACACCACGGCCGCGCATGGTGATCTGCCGATCGTGGTCATCGGCGCCGGGCCGGTCGGCCTGGCGGCGGCGGCGCACCTCGCCGCCAGGCGGCAGAAGTTCCTCGTGCTGGAAGCGGGCATGACGGTCGGCACCCACGTCGGTGAGTGGGGTCACGTTCAAGTGTTCTCGCCGTGGCGCTTCAATGTCGACCCGGTGGCGCGCCTGCTACTGCTTGGCACCGGATGGACCGAGCCCGACGCTGACGCGCTGCCGACCGGCGCCGAGATTGTGGAAGGGTACCTCCAGCCGCTGGCGAAGGTTCCGGACCTCGAGCCCGCGATACGCTTCGGATCCCGAGTAATCACGATCGCCCGGGCCGGTCACGACAAGATGAAGACCACCGGGCGAGAACAGGCTCCGTTCGAGGTGCGGGTCCGGACCGCGGCGGGTGAAGAGAGCCTCCTGGCCCGTGCGGTGATCGATGCCTCGGGTACCTACGGGGTGCCGAATCCGCTCGGGGCCAACGGCATTCCGGCGATCGGCGAAGGCGACTGTCGGGATCGGATCTTCTACGGCATCCCGGATGTGCTGGGTATGCACCGTGCGCGGTACGCCGGCCGATCCGTGGTGGTGGTCGGGAGCGGGCACTCGGCCTTCAATGCGCTGCTGGACTTGGCCCAGCTCGCCACCGCGGAGCCCGCCATGACGGTGACGTGGGCGGTGAGACGAGGCGATGTCGCCGCTGCGTACGGGGGTGGGGCATCCGATGCGTTGCCGGCCCGCGGGAGTCTGGGCGCCCGCCTGCGCGCGCTGGTGGACGGCGGGCGGATCCGACTCGAGACGAGCTTCCGGACGCGCGCGCTGGACCGGAGCGGCTCGAAGATCATCCTCCGTTCCGTCGATGAGCGAGCGATCGGACCGTTCGACGAGGTCATCGCGGTCACCGGCTTCCGGCCGGACCTGGCCATGCTCGGCGAGCTTCGACTCGATCTCGACCCCGCCGTCGAGAGTCCCCGCGCCCTGGCGCCGCTGATCGATCCGAATGTCCACAGCTGCGGGACGGTGCGTCCGCACGGGGCCGAAGAGTTGCGTCAGCCGGAGCCTGGTTTCTACATCGTGGGGATGAAGAGCTACGGGCGGGCCCCGACGTTCCTGATGCTCACCGGGTACGAGCAGGTACGATCGGTGGTCGCGGAGCTGACCGGCGATCGGGAGGCGGCCCGGCGGGTGGAGTTGACGTTGCCCGCCACCGGGGTTTGCTCTACCACGCCGAGCGCCGGGGAAAGCGCGTGCGGTCCGGGCGAGGCGACGAGGTGCGGAACCACCGCCGCGGAGACCGAGGCGGGCGGTTGCGGCTCTCCTGCGCCAACCCTGATCGCGGGTCTAGGCCGCAAGGCGTGATGAAGACCATTTCGCGGCTTCCGGTGGCCCAGTTGCGGGCGAGTGGTGAGCACGTCGAGGCGTTCAAGGCCCTGGCTCACCTCACGCGCCTGCAAGTGTTCTTCTGCTTGGTGCGCGCCGGCAAAGAGCTGTCCGTTGGTGAGATTCAAGCCGAGGTCGAGATTCCCGGTCCAACGCTGTCACATCATCTTGATTTGCTTCGCCGGGCCGGTCTCGTCGAGAACCGTAAGGAAGAGCGATACATTTACTACTCGGTCAAGCGGGACACGGTGACGGCGCTGGTCCGCCTGCTCACCGCGTGCTGCTAGGAGGTCGCCGTGAGCGCCAAGGTACACCTACACATGCACGTAACCGACCTGGCCAAGAGCCGCGCGTTCTACCAGCAGTTCCTGGGCGGAGACCCGGTCAAGATCAAGCCCGGCTACGTGAAGTTCCTGCCGGACTGGGCCCCCGTGAATCTGGCCCTCTCGGCCGGCGGGAGCGCCGCCGAGGGCACCGTGAACCACGTGGGAGTGCAGGTCGACGCGGTGGATACCGTCATGGCCCATCTGGCCCGCGTGAAGGCGGCCGGCCTGCCGGTGCGCGAAGAGATGGGCGTCAACTGCTGCCACGCCAATCAGGATAAGTTCTGGGTCACGGATCCGGACGGCGTGGAGTGGGAGGTCTACCACCTGAACTACGACCTCGAAGAGGAGGACGGCGGCCGGCCGCTGAAGGGCGCGGCTCTGCCGCTGGCCAAGGGCAACGCCTGCTGCGCGTCCTGAGTGACGGCCGGACGCTCGTAACGTCCCTGCAACACGCGGCGATCGCGAACCGGCGCGGTCGATCTTGACTTGGCGCCACGACGTGACTGATAGTCCCGTCGTGGCGACCCAAACCACCCGCAACGTCGAGCAGGCCCTCGGACTGTTTCGCGCCCTCGGCGATGAGACGCGGCTCCGGCTCATCGAGCGGCTGCGTGATGGGGAACAGTGCGTCTGCGACCTCACCGATGAGCTGGGAGCTAGTCAGTCCCGGTTGTCCTTCCATCTCAAAGCCCTGAAAGATGCAGGCCTCGTGACCGACCGCAAGGACGGTCGCTGGGTCTACTACGCCCTGAACGCCGAAGCCTTCGCGCTGGCTGGTCGTCTCCTCGAGGATCTCAAGCCCATCCGCACGAGCTTCCGCGTGGTTCGGCGGTGCGACTGAGTTTTTTGCCCAAAGCCATCAACTGTTGTTGATGCACCGAGGAGCGCGCGCGATGGGATCAATGGTCGACCGGGAGGAGATGGGGTGAGCGATCGGCCAAGCCTCGGCCGTCGGCTCGTCGCAGAAGGGGTAGGGACCGCGATGCTGCTCGCGACCGTCATCGGGTCGGGCATCATGGCGGAGCGGCTCTCGGGCGGCAACGTGGCGGTTGCCCTGCTCGCCAATACGATCGCGACGGGCGCCGCGCTCGTCGCGCTCATCCTGACGTTCGGCCCGATCTCCGGCGCTCACCTCAATCCGGCCGTCACCCTCGCGGATGCCTCGCAGGGCGGTCTCGTCTGGTCGGATGTGCCCGCGTATATCATCGTCCAGATCGTCGGGGCCTTCGCCGGAGCCGCGGCCGCACACGTGATGTTCGAGCTACCGCTCTTCTTCGCCTCGCAGCATGTCCGCTCGGGGCCGGCCCAGATGTTCAGCGAGTTCGTGGCCACCTTCGGACTCCTGGCCGTCATCTGGGGCTGTGCGCGGACGCGCTCTCCGATCGTGCCGTTCGCCGTCGCCGCGTACATCACCGCCGCCTACTGGTTCACCGCGTCGACGTCCTTCGCGAATCCTGCCGTGACGCTCGCGCGAGCCGCGTCGGACACCTTCGCGGGCATTCGCCCCGTGGATGCGCCGGCCTTCATCGTCGCGCAGCTCCTGGGCGCCGCCGCCGCGACCGGCCTCTTCCGGTGGCTCGTGCCCAGCCTCCCCTCGGCCGCGCCGGACGTCGTCGTCAGGACGCAATGAGCGTCTTTTCGCCGGGTGGGCGGGCGTGGCTGGGGGCGGTCTGTGTATCGCGGGTAGGCGCGTACATGGTCTACCTCGCGTACGCGGCAACCTTGCCGGTCCTGCAGCGGGAGTGGCACCTGTCCGGGACCGCGGCGGGGAGCATCGCGTCCGCCTTCCAGATGGCGTACGCGATCTCCCTGATGGGCTGCTCGGCCCTCGCGGACCGCGTCGGGGCCCGGCGGGTGTTCCTCGTCGGAACCGTCACTTCGGCGGTCGCCGCGGCAGCCTTTGCGATGTTTGCCCGGGACTACTGGTCGGGGCTCTGGCTGTACACGCTCCTCGCCTTGACCTTGGGGAGCACGTACACGACGGGCATCCTCCTGGTGGCCGAGAACGTCCCGGTGGAGCGACGTGGCCGGGCCATGGGGGCCTACCTCGCCGGCCATTCGCTTGGACTGGCGCTCGCGCTGATGCTGGCGGGTGCCGCCATCCCGCGAGGTGGGTACGTGCTGACGTTCTGGCTCCTTGCTCTCGGGCCGGTCCTGGGCGGCGCGGTCGCGTGGGTCGCGGTCGGATCGACCGCCAACGTCATCACGCCACGAGCGACCGGTCAGCGATTTGGCGGCGAGGTGCTGAGGAATCGTCCGGCCATGCTGGTGATCGCCGGCTACACCTTTCACTCCTGGGAGCTGCTGGGCATGTGGGCCTGGACACCCGCGTTCCTGGCCGCGTGCTTCGTCGCGGCGGGAACCGAGCTCACGCGCGGCGCGGGCCTGGGCGCCTACATGACTTCGCTCTTCCATCTGACCGGCATGCTCGCGGCGTTTCTCGCGGGCGTGTTCGCCGATCGATTCGGCCGCACACCCGTCATCCTCATCATGGCGACCATCAGTGCGGCCTGCTCGCTCGTCTTTGGATGGCTCATCGGCGCGTCGCTGGCGCTCATCGTCGGGGTGGGCCTGCTCTATGGATTTGCCGCGCTGGGTGACTCGCCGATCTATTCCACCGCGATCACCGAGGTGGTGGCCCCCGCCTACCGAGGCTCCGCACTCGCGCTCCGATCGCTGCTGGGCTACGGAGCCGGAGCCATCGCCCCACTGCTCTTCGGCGCCATCCTCGACTGGTTCGGGGTCAAGACCACCGCCGCGTGGGGATGGGCATTCGTGAGTCTCGGGATCGCCGGCCTGGGCGCGGTCCTGTCGGCCGTGCTCCTGTACCGGACGACGGAGGCCCGGACCCTGCACCGCGGTGCCGGCCACCGAGATTCCGCGCTCGCCGTCTCGCCGCGATGAGCCCGAACCCGATCCGTACCCGACTCGCCACCGCGGCGGATGCACCGGCCATCGCGGCCATCTACAACGAGGGTATTGCCGACCGGGTCGCGACCTTCGAGACCGAGCCCCGGACTCCGGAACAAATCGCGGCATTGCTCGCGGACAAGGGCGAGCGGTTCCCGACCGTGGTGACCGAGCGAGACGGGCAGATCGTGGCCTGGGCCGGCGCCGGGGCATACCGAAGCCGGCCGGCGTATTCGGGTGTGGCCGAGCACTCCGTCTACGTGGCCCGCGCAGCTCGCGGCACCGGCGCCGGCCGCGTCACCCTGGATGCGCTCTGCCATCTCTATGCCGAGAGGGGATTCTGGAAGATCGTCTCGCGCATCTTCCCGGAAAACACCGCCAGTCTCGTCCTCCATGAGAAGTGTGGCTTCCGGGTCGTGGGGGTATACCAGCGTCACGGCAAGCTCGACGGGCAGTGGCGTGACTGCGTGATCGTGGAGAGATTGCTCGAGCCGTCGAGCCGGCGCGGAGGGTGACATGAATCGTGCCCGGGTCCTATTTCTCTGCACGCACAACTCCGCCCGCAGTCAAATGGCGGAAGGCTTCCTGCGCGCGATGGCCGGCGATCGGTTCGAGGCGCAGAGCGCCGGAACCGAGAAGACCTCGGTGAATCCTCTGGCCATCAAGGCGATGGCCGAACGCAACATCGACCTCGGCGGCCACACCTCAAAGGTCTACGACGGACTCTTGAGGGAGCATTGGGACTACCTCATCACCGTCTGCGACGACGCCAACGAGCGTTGTCCGTTCGTGCCCGGCTCGGTCAAGCGCCTGCACTGGTCATTCGAGGATCCTTCGCGCGCCAAGGGCTCGGAGGAGGAGCGGCTGCGGGAGTTCCGCCGCATCCGCGACCAGATCCAGCAGCGCCTCGCCGAGTGGATCAAGACTCTATGACTCGGGAAGGTACCTTCTGCGGGCTCTGACCCCGGCCCGGCTGGTCACCTGCGTCTGCGTCGCACAGGTATGCGCCCAGATCGGCGCGTACACGTGGCCGGCCCTGCTGCCTGAGTTCATCGCCGAGTGGGGCCTCACCAACCGGGAGGCCGGCTGGATCACGGGACTGTTCTACGCGGCCTATACGCTCTCGGTCCCGATCCTCGTCACCCTGACCGACCGCATCGACCCGCGCGCGATCTATCTGACCGGGGTCGCGATGACGATCGCCAGCCACTGGGGGTTTGCCGCCTTCGCGGAGGGCTTCTGGAGTGCGGCCGCCATGCGCGCCCTGGCCGGGATCGGCTGGGCGGGCACGTACATGACCGGCCTCAAGCTGCTCGCCGATCGCGTGAACCCCGCCCTGATGTCCCGGGCCGTTGCCGGTCACGCGGCGAGCATCGGCATCGCGGGTTCCCTTTCATTCCTCTTCGCCGGAGCGCTGAACGGGAGCCTGGGATGGCGGGCCACCTTCATCGCGTCCGGGATCGCGGCGATGGTTGGGTGGTTGATCGTGTTCATCTGGGCGCCGCCTCGCGAGCATCCGCGCGATGCCCGGGCCGACGGTGCGTTGTTCGACTTCCGGCCCGTGCTCCGCAACCGGTCGGCGATGGCCTATGCCCTGGCGTACTGCGCACATACCTGGGAAATGAATGCGCTCCGCGGCTGGGTCGTGGCTTTTCTGGCCTACGTGATCGCGGCGACGGGAGACCGGAGCGCCTGGATCGGCCCGACCGTCGTCGCCACCGCCATGGGATTCATCGGCACCTGGACGAGCGTGGTCGGCAACGAGCTGTCGATCCGTCTCGGGCGCCAGCGACTGGTCCGTCTGGCCATGCTGTCGTGTGCCGTGATGGCGGCGGGGGTCGGTTTTCTCGGATCGCGGTCTTATCCCTTGGCCGCCGCGCTCGTGCTCGTTTACGGGTTGCTGATCTGGCTGGATTCGTCGTCTCTCACCGCGGGAGCGGCGGGCAGCGCGGATCCCAAGCGCCGCGGCGCCACCCTCGCGCTGCACTCGATGGCCGGGTACGCGGGCGGCTTCGTGGGCCCAGTCGTGATCGGGTGGATCCTCGACCGGTCCGGCGGCATGTCACCCGTCGCCTGGGGGCTGGCATTCCTGCACATCGCGGTGGTCGGTCTCCTCGGGCGATTCGCGTTCGTGGCCCTGGCCCCCCGCGACCTGGCCGGAGACAGATCGGCCCGATGACACACGACCACTGCTGATCGAGCGGTGCAGTGTAAGTTTACGGGGGCCGGCCATCGTCCCGGTCACACCGGAGAATCGGCCTTGACACGCCGACAGGGGCGGGGCTATGTGATCACGCGGGACTATCGGAAGGGCCAAAGGAGGCCAGCATGAAGGCTGCCGTGTTCCACGGGCCGCATCAGCCGCTCACCATCGAGAACGTCGACATCGACAAGCCCATCGGGCGCGAGGTGCTGGTGCGCACCGTCGCCTCCGGCGTCTGCCACAGCGATCTCCACTTCGTGGACGGCTACTACCCGTTCCCCACTCCCGCCATCCTGGGCCACGAGGCGGCCGGGATCGTGGAGGAGGTCGGGCTGCAGGTGAGCGAGTTCAAGCCGGGCGACCACGTGATCGCGTGCCTCTCCGTCTTCTGCGGGCACTGCGACTACTGCCTCACCGGGCGCACCCACCTCTGCCAGACGCGGCCGGTGCGGGCCAAGACCGATCCGCCGAAGCTCTCGTGGAAGGGCCAGCCGGTGAACCAGTTCGCCAACCTCTCCGCCTACGCGGAGAAGATGCTGGTGCACGAGAACGCGCTCGTGAAGATCGACGACTCCATGCCGCTCGACCGCGCGGCCCTGATCGGCTGCGGGGTGACCACCGGAGTGGGCGCGGTGCTCAATACCGCGCGCATCGAGGCGGGCTCGACGGTGGCCGTCTTCGGGGCGGGCGGGGTGGGGCTCGCGGCGGTGCAGGGCGCGCGCATCGCGGGGGCCCGCATGATCATCGCGGTCGACACGGTGGAGTCCAAGCTCGCCAAGGCCAAGGAGCTGGGCGCGACCCACGGGGTGAACGCGAAGGCGGACGATCCGGTGAAGCAGATCCGCGCCCTCACCAATGGGGGCGTCGACTACTCGTTCGAGTGCATCGGGCTCAAGCTCGCGGCCGAGCAGTGCTTCGACTGCATCCGGCCGGGCGGCACCGCCACCGTGGTGGGCATGATCCCGGTGGGGCAGAAGATCGAGCTCGACGGGCCGATGTTCCTCCGCGAGAAGAAGATCCAGGGCTGCAGCATGGGCTCGAACCGCTTCAAGGTCGACATGCCGCACTACATCGAGCTGTACCGGCAGGGGCGCCTCATGCTCGACGAGATGATCACCCGCCGGGGCAAGCTCGAGGACGTCAACGAGGCGTTCCGGGCCATGAAGGCGGGCGAGGTCTCGCGCACCGTCCTGATGCTCGCATAGATCGACGGATCGGTAGGCACGCGCGGATGGCCGACCCGGAGGTCGAGGCGTAGTGGCGCGACTGTATGCAGGCCTGCACCACCTGCTCCTGGCCGCGACCATCGCGTCGGTCACCCTGCTGCTCCAGCAGATCCCGCTGTTCACGCCCTTCGATCTCGTGACCCGCGGCCTCGTTTCCTACGTCCAGGCCGCGCTCGACGAGCGGGAGCGGGGGAATCTCGGCACGAAGGGGCTGGCCCCCATGTGGAGCCCCGACGCGGCCGGCGACCGCCCGCTCGTGATCTTCGTCAACAACCTGCCGGCCCAGGCGGGCGACGCCCGCATGCATCCGATGGCGTTCGCGGCCGAGGTGGTCCGGGCCGCCGCCCAGCAGAAGCCGCGGATCCTGGCGATCGGCCTGGATCTGGATCCGTACTTCGACGATCCACTCCTCAACCAGCCGGAGTGCAACTACCCGATCATCCCCATTCGCGACAAGCCGAACGTGGCCGCCGCCAGCCTCGCGCCGTGCGATCTGCCGGGGGTGAATCCCGACTCGAGCCGCCAGTACGTGGCCTGGGCTCTTGAGGGTCGGGCGAGCCTGCGGAACACCCTCGAAGCGGTCTCCCAGGACACGACGCTGGTCTTGACGGCGCCCCCGCTGCCCTTGACGGTCCGGGCCTTCGACGATGTGGTCAGGTTGGAGGACCCGGTGGCGGATCGCATCCTGCTCCGTCGCGTCGCCTGGACCGCCAGCCTGTGCGAGATATCCGATGTCCACGTCGCCCTCCGGCTCCCCGAGCGGGGCGACGCCCTCACGTTCGCGAGGAACGAGCCTTCCCTGGGGAACATCGTCTGGCAGGTGTCGCGCCTCTCCCGGGCGGACAGCGGCGTCCGGCAAGCGGTGTTCACGACCCCGGTCGTCGACGCGTGCGCCGCGCTTCGGGGCGGCGGCGCCTCGGGGGTACTGCAGGTGGGCGGTAGGACCGACGTGCGGCTCGTCCGGAACCTCGAGGCGGTGGCGGGCCAGCCGGGTCAGAGCTCGATCGGAATACTGAGTGGGCGATATTACGAGACCCTCGCCCACCACGGCTTCGCCAGCATCGAGAACGTCCGACGAGGCCAGTCTCTGAGCCGCATGATTCCGCCGGGCCTCCGCGATCGGATCGTGTTCCTCGGCGACGATGCGTTCCTGACCCGCGTGCTGCACGTGAATCGGACCCCCGAGATCGACCTGCAGGCGGCGGTCTACTACAGCAACCTGCACGGGGTCGTGGGCCTCAAGCACGCGGGGGCGTTCGTGCTCGAGGTGGTGCTCGGCGCCCTGTTCGGGGTGGTGTTCGCCATGTCCTGGGCGACCTATCGAACCTCGAAGGTCCGCATGGATGAGGTGCCCGCGACCAGCTTCGCCGAGATACGGACGAAGGCCCCGTTCTACCTGCGGGCGCGGGGATGGCTGGCATGGAACCTCGTGCTCCTCGCCGGGATCGTGTGGATCATGTTCTACGCCGCCAACTGGCTGCTCCGTCACGATATCTGGATCAATCCGATCCCCCTGGTGGTCGGGATGTCCCTGAAGGGGCTGCTCGCGAGCCGCCACCCGGATGCCGGTCATGAGGTCCGCGACTGGTGGAGCTTCTGCAACCACCATCCCGACATCGTCTGGCAGGTGCCGGTCATCCTCGTGAGTGTGTGCGTGGCCTGGTACTGGCGACACTGATCCGCGAGCAGCCCCGACGGGGCTCGCGGCGGTGCAGCGCCCGCATTGCGCTGCGCGGAAATGCCGGCGGCGAGAGCCGCCCGCGGAGGACACCATGGAACCCGTTCGTCTGGATCGACGCGAGCTGTTGAAGACGGTCACCGCCGCCGCGGCGGCGGGAATCGTGGCCGGGCGCGCGTGGCCCGCGCGGGCCCAGGCGGTGAAGTGGACGTCGGGGACGGAGGCGCCGAAGCTCAAGGCGCCCGCCAACGCCACCGACTGCCACCACCACATCTACGATGCCAAGTACCCGGTGGACCCGAAGGCGACGCTGCGCCCCGCGGACGCGCTCGTCGAGGATTACCGCGCGCTGCAGAAGCGCATCGGGACCACCCGCAACGTGATCGTCCAGCCGTCGACCTACGGCATCGACAACCGCTGCACCCTCGACGCGCTGGTGGCGATGGGCCCCACCGCGCGGGCGGTGGTGGTGGTCAACGACACCGTGACCGACGCGGAGCTCCAGCGCATGCACGCGATGGGCGCGCGCGGCATCCGCTTCAACCTGGCCCAGGCCGGGGCCACCACCCCCGAGATGATGGAGCCGCTCTCCGCGCGGGTGAACGCGCTGGGCTGGCACATCCAGATCAACGCGGGCGCGGCCAAGATCATGGAGGTCATGCCGCTCCTGGAGCGGGTGCAGTCGCCGATCGTGTTCGATCACCTCGCCCACATCCCGCAGCCCGCCGGCGTCAACGACCCGCTCTACGCCAAGGTCCTGGCCCTGATCGACAAGGGCCGCACGTGGGTGAAGCTCTCCGGAGCCTACGCCGACACCAAGGTGGGTCCGCCGAGCTACTCGGATTCGAGCGCGGTGGCCCGCGCCTACGCCAAGGCCGCGCCCGAGCGGTGCGTCTGGGGCAGCGACTGGCCGCATCCCACCGAGAAGGACAAGCCGGACGACGCGCTGCTCTTCGACCTGCTCACCGACTGGGTGCCCGACGAGAAGGCGCGGCACCGGGTCCTGGTGGAGAACCCGGCCGTCGTGTACGGCTTCTAGCTGGTCGAGGGCGGGTACTGCTCCCAGAACCCCGGCGCGGGCTCGGTCTGCTCGATGACATCGATCCAGGTTCCCGCCGGGTCGTGCACCGCGAAGCGGCGCTGGCCCCAGGGCTCGTCATGCAACGGGTACGCGATCTCGAGGCCGGCGCCCTTCAGGCGCTCGAACTCGGCCCGGGCGTCCTCGACCTGAAGGGTCAGCAGCAGCCCTTTCCCGTTGAACGCATCGCGACCGGGGGGCTGGGACGGATGATCCGGGGTCATGAACGCGAGGCCAAAGGGATGGTCCCCGCGGGCGGCGAGATAGACGAACCAGGATGCCTCGAACACCACCTGGAAGCCGAGCCACCGAACATAGAAGTCACGGCACTCGATGCGCTTCTCGGTCACCACGAGCGAGTACAGGTCCTTGATGTGCATAGCTCACCCGACGGCGCTGGCTGACCGGCACCGCGCTATCTCGCCTCGGGTGGCCGGGCCGGCACCACGCAGAAGCCCTGGGCCTCGATGCCCAGCGGCACGTTGAGCTTGCTCCGGAAGTTCTCGAGCGCCACCGCCGCGGTCAGCTCGACGATCTGGGCCTCGTCGAAGAAGGACCGCACGCGCGCGAACAGCTCGTCGGACACCCGCTGGCCGGTGATGGTCATGGCCTCCGCGTACTCCAGCGCGGCGCGCTCCACCGGCGAGAAGCGCGCGCTCTCCCGCCAGGTCGGCACCTCCCGCACCTTCTCCTCGTCCGCCCCCGCCTGCATCCCCCGGGATGCGTTGATGTCAATTCAGAAGGGGCAGCCGTTGATCAGCGCGACGCGGAGGTAGACCAGCGGCAGCAGGGCGGCGGGGAGCCGCCCGGACTTCTCGATCGACGCCCCGAGCTGCTTGGCCGCCTTGAGGATCGGCGGGCAGTGGGCGAGGACCTTGGTGGTGTTGAGGAGCGCGCCGAACACCCCGCGCTCCCGCTCGAACAGCTCGTGGAGGGTGGGGTCTCCGGCGTCGTCCTCGATCTCGCGGACCCGCGGCACGGGTCAGGCGCCGACGGTCTTGCGGATGCTGCCCATGTGATCGTCGATGTGGTTGATCAGGATGCCCTCGATGGCCTGCTGGGCGGTCATGGCCGGCAGGCCGACGAGCACCGTCCCGCTCTTGTCGAGGTCGGCATCGCCGAGCGAGCGCACCACCGCGACCGCCGCCTTGACGCCCTTCTCGTGCAGGGCGAGGGTCTCGGCCTTGGTGCAGCCCGCGAACTCCTTGGCGTGCTTGGCGTTCATCTCGTCGAGCATGCCCGGGGTGAAGTTGGGGATGGACTGGCCGGAGGCGATCGTCTTCACGATCCCCGAGATCGGCTCGTGTCCGCCCGCCACGTGGTGCGCGGTGACGCCCACCGGCCACTTCTCGGCGGCGGTCACCTTCTTCCAGTCCGCGTCGGAGAGCTTCTGGATGGTGGCGGTCAGCTCGGCGGCCTTGGCCTCGTACTTCTTCGCCAGCGTCTCGGCTCGTGCGCCCATGCGGGTGCCTCCTCGGTAGGGGTGTCGGACGTCCCGAAGTATACCTGAGGCGCCAAGACCGCATATAATCGGATGGCGAAACGAAACTCGCACCTCGCACACACCGGAAGGGGGTGAGCACGGTGGCCAAGGGACAGAACATGAAGAAGGAAAAGAAAAAGCCGAAGAAGGAGAAGAAGTAGCGTCGCGTGACCCGATCGCTGCTCCTGAGCTGTGAAGCAGTCGGCAAGGCCTACGGCACCCGGTCCCTCTTCGAGGAGCTGTCCTTCGGGCTCTTCGAGGGGGACCAGGTGGGCCTTGTGGGCCCGAACGGCGCCGGCAAGTCGACCCTCCTCAAGATCCTCGCCGGTCTCGAGTCGCCCGATCGCGGGCGGCGCTCGCTGCGCGGCGGGGTGCGCGTGGGGTACGTGCCGCAGGATCCCGCCTTCCCTCCGGGCGGCACCGTCGAGGACGTGGTGGCCTCCGCGCTGAGCGCGGTCGACGAGGCCGACCGTCCCGGCCGCATCGCGCACGCGCTCGGCCGGGCCGGCTTCGCAGACGGCCGCGCGGAGGTGGCCGCGCTCTCCGGGGGCTGGCAGAAGCGCCTCGCGATCGCCCGCGAGCTGGCCGCCGAGCCCGACGTCCTCCTGATGGACGAGCCCACCAACCACCTGGACGTCGACGGCATCCTCTGGCTCGAGGCGCTTCTCGCCGCGCGGGCGCGCGCGTGCCTGGTGGTGAGCCACGACCGCTACTTCCTCGAGCACGTGGCCACCCGCATGCTCGAGATCGACCGCAAGTATCCCGCCGGCCTCTTCGAGACCGACGGGCGCTACAGCGAGTTCCTCGTCCGGCGCGACGAGTTCCTCCGGGGGCAGGCCGCGTACGAGGAGTCGCTCGCCAACACCGTCCGGCGCGAGATCGAGTGGCTGCGGCGCGGGGCCAAGGCGCGCTCCACCAAGGCGAAGGGCCGCATCAAGGAGGCCGATCGCCTCATCGAGGAGCTGCGGGACGCGCGGACGCGGGGCGCCACCCGGACCGCCGGCATCGACTTCGTCGCCTCCGGCCGTCGCACCCGCGAGCTGCTGGTCGCCCGCGGGCTGACCAAGGCCCTCGGGGGCCGGATGCTGGTCCGGGGGCTCGACCTGATCATCACCCCGGGCGTGCGCGTGGGTCTCATGGGGCCGAACGGCAGCGGCAAGACCACGCTGCTCAACCTGCTGGCCGGCGCGCTCGAGCCGGACGCGGGCTCGATCGAGCGCGCGGACGGCCTCCGCACCGTGCGCTTCGAGCAGCAGCGCGCCTGGCTCGATCCCGACCTGCCCCTGCGCCGCGCGCTCGCGCCCGAGGGCGACGCGGTCGTGTTCCAGGGCCGCAACGTGCACGTGGCTGCGTGGGCCAAGCGCTTCCTGTTCCCGCCGGAGCACCTCGAGGTGCCGGTGGGCCGGCTCTCGGGGGGCGAGCAGGCGCGCATCCACATCGCGCGCCTCATGCGCGAGCCCGCCGACCTGCTGATCCTCGACGAGCCGACCAACGATCTGGACATCCCGACGCTCGACGTGCTCGAGGAGAGCCTGGCCGCGTTCGAGGGCGGGCTGGTGCTGGTGACCCACGACCGGTTCATGCTGGATCGCATCGCGACCGTCATCGTGGCCCTCGACGGGCAGGGCGGGGCGGAGACGTTCGCGGACTACGCGCAGTGGGAGGGGGCGCGGCAGGAGCGGGGGGTTACCGGTAAGCCCCTTACCCCCATCACACCGCCCCTCACCCTGCCCTCTCCCCGGAGGGGAGAGGGAGAGAAGGGGAAGAGGCGGGGGTATCTGGAGCAGCGGGAGTGGGACGGGATGGAGGCGGCGATCGTCGAGGCCGAGACCGCGCTCGAGACGTCCCGGCGGACCGCGGAGGATCCGACGATCGCCTCGGACCCCGCCGCGCTCCAGGCCCGCTACGCCGCGGTCGAGGCGGCGCGGGCCGAGGTCGACCGGCTCTACGCGCGCTGGGCGGAGCTCGAAGCCAAGGGAGAGACGCGATGAGCGAGACGCAGGCGGTGGCCACCGTGAAGATCGACAACGCGCAGGTCCGGGTGACCGAGTGGCGCTTCGCGCCCGGGGCGCACACCGGCCATCACCGGCACGAGTACGCCTACGTGGTGGTGCCGCTGGTGACCGGCGCGCTCGCCGCGATCGGCGCCGCCGGGGAGACCACCAGCGCGCTTCGCGTCGGCGAGCCCTACTATCGCGACGCAGGGGTCGAGCACGACGTGCGCAACCCGAACCCCTTCGAGTTCGCCTTCATCGAGATCGAGCTGAAGAGCGCGCCGGGCGCCTGAACTCCGCGGCGAGGGGGGTGCACCGGCGTGCTATCGTAGAGCCTGCCTTCCACTGGGCCCCTCAGGGTGGCGCTGCGGGCGCCGAGGCCCACCGGCATCTGGCTCCATTCCCTCATTCCGAAGGAGCACCATGAAGAAAGCGCCCGGAGTCTTCGCCCTCCTCGCCGCCGCGGTGGTCGGATTCGGCCAGCACGTCGCGAGCCTCTGTGCCACCGCCCAGGGACGTCTCCTCCGTCGGCAGGGAGGAAGTCGCCGCCGTCAGGGCCGGTGAGCGCCATGCAGAAGGACGCCGCGGTCTACACCGTGGGTGACTTCGTCCGGCGCGTGGTCGAGAGCCTGTTCCGGGCCGATTTCCGGGGCCGGCTGCTCTGCTCGCGCTGCCTCATCAAGCTGACGAAGGACAACCTCGACAAGAGCTACGCCAAGCGCGACATCATCCAGGTGATCGAGGAGATGTTCGTCACCCCGGGTCCCACCATGCAGGTGTCGACCGCGCCGTGCGGGCAGTGCGCTCGGAAGAAGGCGCCGTGCCTCGGGATGCCGGCCGAGGGCCATTGATGTGCGTGTACTGCGTGGAGGACGCGGCCTGCGAGCACGAGCGTGACGCCTGCGCGGCGAGCGGCGGCCAGCCCTGCACCCAGTGCGGTCACACCTCGGCGGCGCGGCCCTGGCAGCCTCCCGCGTTTCCCGGCCCCGGCCCGCGCTGGAGCCGACCCAAGCCGCGACCGGCCCGGAAGCCGGTGACCGGCCGGAAGACGCGAAGCGGCTAGTCGCGGTCCGCGATCATCCGCTCCCGGATCTCCGCGGTGAAGACCGCGAGGGTCAGAGGGCAGGGTGGCTCGTTCGCGTCGAGGTACTGACAGTCCTTCTCGCTGCACCGCACGAAGAGCTTGCCCCGACCCACCAGCGCGTTCCGCCGCCGCAGGGTGATCGAGACCATCTCGGAGACGACCTCGCAGCGGTACGACTTCGACGGCATCCGGCTCACGCGCTCTCCTTTGCGACGACGTGAGCTTCCCGCGAGATCATGGGAGGATGGCAGGGGCGCGATGACCTGCCAGGGTCTTCCGCGAAGACGCCCCGAGTATACCCCAGGGCCGGCCCCGGCCGCCGAGGCGTGATTTCAGCTGGCCGGCGTGACGAGCGAGCGGAGCACCGCGATGATCGAGGAGTTGTCGCGCTCGCCCCAGCCGCCCGCGACGCCGGCGACGAGGAGCTGGCGATGCAGCGCGGTGGCGAGGAGCGGCGCGCCCGCCGCGTGCCCGACCTCGAGCATCAGCTCGACGTCCTTGAGATGCTGGGCGAGCTTGCCCTCGGGCTCGAAGCGATCGGTGAGCATGCGCTCACCCTTGACGTCCATCGCGCGCGAGTAGGCCGCGCTGTCCTTCAGCACCGCGAGCAGGTCGGCCCCGTCGAGGCCCTGGCGGAGCCCGAAGAGCAATCCTTCCGCGAGCGCGAGCCGGTTGAGGCCGAGGACCAGGTTGACCACGAGCTTGGCCCGCGCCCCCGCGCCGTTGCCGCCCACGTGGTGCGCGCGCAGGGCGATGGCGTCGAAGATCGGCCGGCAGCGCTCGAAGACCTGGCGGTCGCCGCCCACCACCACCGGCGCCTCTCGCCGACGGGCCTGCCCGCTCGACCCCGCGACCGGCGCGTCCAGCATCGCGATCCCCCGGCCCGCCAGCTCGGCCGCGAGCGCGGCGGAGGCGTCGGGGTGGATCGTGCTGCAGTCGACGACGATGAGCCCCGGGCCCGCCGCGTCGAGCGCGCCGTCCGGACCCAGGAGGGCCTCGCGCACGATGTCGGCGGTCATGAGGCAGGTCAGCACGATCGCCGCGCCGCGCGCGGCGTCGGCGGGGGATCCGGCCGCGACGCCGCCCCGCGCGGCGTGCTCGCGCACCCGCTCGGGCGCGATGTCGTAGCCGCGCACCGTGAAGCCGGCCCGGATCAGGTTCTCGGCGAGGGCCGACCCCAGCAGGCCCATGCCGATGCACGCGACGGTCTCGCCCATGTGCGCGTTCTCCTCGGCCGGCATCATACGGCATCGCGTGGCGGGCCACATTGACACCATCTGGTGGGCGGCGTAGGGTGCGCGTGAACAGGCTCGAGCATGCGCATCGTCGACGTCCGGGAGCGGTCGGTGGCGATCTCGCGGTATCGCGACGCGACGATTCCGTCCGGCGGCCTGACCACCTCGATCGTGGCGGTGATCACCGACGTGGTGCGGGCGGGCCGGCCGGTGGTCGGCTGGGGGTTCGCGTCGGTCGGGCGCTTCGCGCAGGGCGGCCTCATCCGCGAGCGGTTCGCCCCGCGCCTGCTCGCGGCGGCGGACCTCGCGACCGCGGACGGGAGCGGGCTCGATCCGATGCGGGCCTGGCGCGCGATGATGGCGGGCGAGAAGCCGGGCGGTCACGGCGAGCGGTGCGTGGCGGTCGGCACGCTCGACATGGCGATCTGGGACGCGGCGGCCAAGATCGCGGAGGCACCGCTGCACCGGTTCCTGGCCGCCGCGGCCGGGGAACGCGAGCCGGAGACCGACGAGGTCCCGGTCTACGCGGGGGGCGGCTACTATTACCCGGCCGACGACGAGGGGCGACTCGGCGACGAGCTGCGCTGGTTCCTCGACCACGGCTACACCCACGCCAAGATCAAGATCGGCGGCGTCCCCCTCGACCGCGACCTGCGCCGCATCGCGGCGGCCGCCGCGGTGCTGCCCGCCGAGCAGCTCGCGGTCGACGCGATGAACGCCTACGACGCGCCGCGCGCGCTCGCCGCGGCCCGGGCCCTGGCTCCCCACGACCTCTGGTGGCTCGAGGACATCTGCGACCCGCTCGACCTCGAGACCCACGCCGCGGTCGCCGCCGCCTACGCGCCGCCGATCGCGGCGGGCGAGGCGCTGTTCTCCGCCGCCGAGGCCCGGCTGCTCGACCGTCACGGCGGGCTCCGGCGCGATCGCGACATCCTGCTGTTCGACCCCGTCCACTGCTACGGCATTCCGGGTTACCTCGAGATCGTGCGCGATCTCGAGAGCCGGGGCTGGCCCCGCCGCGCCTTCTGGCCCCACGGTGGCCACCTCTTCACGCTGCACGTCGCCGCGGCCTTGGGGCTCGGCGGCGCCGAGATGAACCCGCTCGCGTTCGGTCCGTTCGGGGGCCTGGCCGACGGCACCGCGCCGGTCAAGGGGCGCGTCGCGCCGCCCGCGGCCCCGGGCATCGGCTTCGAGGAGAAGGCGGACCTGGCCCGGCTGTTTCGCACCCTGCTGGACAACTGAGGAGACTTCCATGGCCTACACGCTCGAGACCTTCGCCGCCGCCGCCCACGACCTCCTCACCGCCGAGCCCGGGCCAACCGGGCGCGAGAAGGTACGGAGCCTGCTGGAGTCGGTGCTGAAGGACGACGCCTTCGTGGCCCGGCACCTGACCGACGACGTGCCGGAGCGCAAGATCATCTATACCGACCCGCAGCTCGGCTTCTGCATCCTCGCCCACAACTACCGGGACGCGCGCGAGAGCAAGCCGCACGACCACGGGCCGACCTGGGCCATCTACGGCCAGGCCCGGGGCGAGACCATGATGAACGACTGGGCCCTCGTCGAGCCCGCGAGCGAGGCGCGGCCCGGGAAGGTGCGCCACGTCCGGACCTACCCGCTCAAGCCCGGCATGGCCCACGTCTACAACGAGGGCGATCTCCACTCCCCCCGGCGCGACGGCCCCACGCGGCTGATCCGCATCGAGGGGACCAACATGGACAAGGTCAAGCGCCTGTCCTACGAGAGGGTCTGATGAAAGACAATCTCCGCTTCGTCGACTCGGACATGCACATCATGGAGCCGCCCGATCTGTTCGAGCGGTATCTCGACCCGCGGTTCCGCGACCGGGTGGTTCTTCCGATCGGCGCGGACGGGCGCCCGAAGCGCGGCACCATCGTCATCGACGGGCTGCCCAGCTCGATGGACGCGGAGATGCAGCAGTACCGCAAGCGCAGCCGCGCGGGTGGGGCCGGCACCCACAGCACCCAGCCGCTCTCCGGCTCGCGGCTTCAGTCCACCAACCGGCTCGACTTCGCGATCGAGCGCAACTACGACCCCGAGGCGCAGGTGATGGCGATGGCCATCGAGGGGGTCGACATCGCGGTGCTCTACCCGACCACCGGGCTCAGCCTGATCGCGCGCGACAATCTGGACCCGCAGCTCTCGCTGGCCCTGTGCCGGGCCTACAACGACTGGATCGCCGAGTTCTGCCGCCACAGCCCGGAGCGCCTCAAGTTCGTGGTGATGCTGCCGGTTCACGACGTGCACCTGGCCTGCCGCGAGCTGCTGCGCGGGGTGCGGGAGCTGGGCGCGATCGGCTCGTTCATCCGGCCCAACCTGGTGAACGGGCACTACTGGCACTCCAACTACTGGGACCCGCTCTACAGCCTGCACGAGGAGCTCGACGTGACGTGGGGCTTCCACGAGGGCACCGGGGCGTGGAACTCGCACATGAACGTGCTCTACGGCGAGAACCGCTTCTACCGCCACGTGGCCAGCCACTGGATCGAGATGCAGCAGGCGCTGATCGCGATGATCGTGGGCGGGGTGTTCGAGTTCCACCCGAAGCTGCGGGTGGGCTTCCTGGAGGCGCAGAACTCGTGGGCGCCCGGGCTGCTCTCGCGCATCGAGTGGGACTACCCGCAGTACCGCGACTCCCACGCGCCCTATCTCTCCCTGACCCCGCGCGAGTACTTCCGGCGCAACTGCTGGGCCGCGGTGGAGGGGAGCGAGCCGGAGATCGAGGCCACCGCGGGGCTGATCGGCGGCGACCGGATGTGCGTCTCCACCGACTATCCGCACTTCGATTCGAACTTCCCGAACGTGTCGGACAACGTGCTCAAGCACTGCTCGCGCGAGACCGCGGCGCAGATCCTGATGGGCGGTGCGCATCTCTACGGGCTCAAGGACGCCGATTTCGAGAAGGCGGACGCCGCGGTGGCGCGGGCGGCCGCGGGCGCGAACGGTGGAGCCGCCCCGCGCGGCGCTCCGGTCGCCCGATGAGGGCGGCCGGACGATGAGCGAGGTCCAGCACCGGGTCGTCGAGACCAACGGGATCCGGCTGCACGTGGCCGAGCAGGGCGAGGGGCCGCTCGTCCTGCTCTGTCACGGGTTCCCGGAGTCGTGGTACTCCTGGCGGCACCAGCTCCGAGCGCTCGCCGAGGCCGGCTTCCACGCGGTGGCGCCGGACATGCGCGGCTACGGCCAGAGCGACGCGCCCGCCGAGATCGAGCGCTACACGCTGCTGCACCTGGTGGGCGACATGGTGGGGCTGCTCGACGCGCTGGGCGCTCCGACCGCGGTGATCGCGGGACACGACTGGGGCGCGCCGGTGGCGTGGCACGCGGCGCTGCTGCGCCCCGACCGGTTCCGCGCGGTGATCGGGCTGAGCGTGCCGTTCCGGCCGCGCGGCTCGACGCGCCCCACCATCCAGATGCCCCAGACCGATGACGCCGTCTTCTACCAGCTCTACTTCCAGGAGCCGGGCGTCGCGGAGGCGGAGCTCGAGCGTGACGCGCGGACCACCGTCCGGCGCATCCTCTACTCGGGATCGGGCGACCGCTCGGGATCGAGCGACGGGGGGCGCGCGCGGGCGAGCCTGGGCAATCCCGAGGCGGTGGGCATGGTGCCGCGCCGCGGGGGGTTCCTGAGTCACACCGCCGACGTCCCGGTCCTGCCTCCGTGGCTGACCGAGGCGGACGTCGACTTCTTCGCGGGCGAGTTCTCCCGCGCGGGCTTTCGCGGCGGCCTCAACTGGTACCGCAACATCGACCGGAACTGGGAGCTGCTGGCTCCGTTCGCGGGCGCGCGCGTCACGGTTCCCGCGCTCTACGTGGCGGGCGACCGCGACCTGGTGGTGGCCTTCCGCGGGATGGACCAGCTCATCCCGAATCTGGTCAAGTTCGTGCCCGCCCTCCGCCGGACGATCATGCTCCCCGGCTGCGGCCACTGGACGCAGCAGGAGCGCCCGCAGGAGGTCAGCGCGGCGATGATCGAGTTCCTGCGGGGCTTGTAGCGGCGGCGCGATCCGGCACCACCAGCGCGGGCGCGACCTCGTCCGCGAACAGGCGCATCGACCGGAGCGCCAGGTCGGTGCGCAGCCCGGGCAGGGCCATCACCAGGAGCACGCGCTCGTAGCCGGTGGCCTCGCAGTACTCCTGGAGGCCGCGGGTCACCTCGGCGGGCGTGCCGATGAGGGCCCAGCCGTCGTCCAGGTACTCGCGGAAGGCGCGCAGGCGGAGCAGGGAGCGGTCGAACGATCCCGGCACCGAGCCCCCGGTGGCGTCCGAGCGCAGCACCGCCATGCGCCGCTGGTAGCCCATGAACGGGCCCTCGGTGGCGCGCAGCGCCTCGTCGTGATCGGGCGCCACGTGCACCACCCGCATTCCCCACGAGCGGGCCTCGAGCGCCTCGATCTCGGGGAGCGAGCGTCCGGCCGCGAGCGAGGCCTCGCGATAGAGCTTGTGCCGCCGCTGCAGCTCCGGCACCGGCACGAAGAACGACGAGAGCGTGGGCAGCCCGAGACGCGCGGCGGACAGCACGCTCTCCTCGCTGTTGGAGGCGATGAACAGCGGCGGGTGCGGGCGCTGCACCGGCTGCGGGCGCACGTGGAGCTGCTCCGCGGAGTGGAAGCGGCCCGGGAAGTCGAACGGCGCGCCGCTCCAGGAGTGGCGCATGAGCGCGATGCCCTCCTCGACCCGCGCCCGGCTGTCGTCGCGGTCGGACTGGAAGGTCTGGTAGTCCTGCAGCGTGCCGCCGCGGCCGATCCCCACGTCGAGCCGGCCGCCGCTCACCACGTCCAGGACCGCGAGCGACTCGGCCAGGTCGACCGGGTGGTGGAGCGGCAGCAGGCTCACCCCCATGCCGAGGCGCAGGGTGGTGGTGCGTGCGGCCACGAAGGAAGCCAGCACCGGCGGCGCGGGGCAGAGGCCATAGTCGTTGAAGTGGTGCTCCGCGATCCAGACCGAGTGGTAGCCGAGCGCCTCCGCGGCCAGCATCTGCTCGAGGCCGGAGTGGTAGACCGCCTGCTCGCTCCACTGCTCGTCGCGCTGCATGAGGAAGAACAGTCCGAAGTCCATGGATCCTCCTGGGGTCAGTTCACGTCCGGGCGAAAGATCGCGCGCAGGACGCCCGGCTCGAGCGCCCGGTCGGGCAGGCCGTGGCCGAAGCGGGCCTGGTACATCTCGAGGGGCTGCTCGAGCGCGAGCGCGGCGAGCGGCCCGGGCACTTTCCCCATGGCCGGGTAC
>CAWJDX010000020.1:0-56151 GCA_963841755.1 uncultured Candidatus Rokubacteria bacterium | reverse complement strand
TCTAGCAGGGTATGATCGCCGGGGAGGGCTTCATCGTGACCGATCCCGCCACGAGTCTCGCGCGGGCCCTGCGCTCGCTGGACGGCCTGTCGATCGGCGATGCCTTCGGCGAGGCCTTCTACAGCGATCCGATCACGCTGGCCCCGCGGATCGAGGCCCGCATCCCGCCCACCGCGCCGTGGCACTACACCGACGACACCATCATGGCGATGTCGGTGGTGGAGACCCTGGAGGAGCACGGCCGCATCGAGCAGGACGCGCTGGCCGCCCGCTTCGGCCGCAAGCTCGTGCTCGACCCGTGGCGCGGCTACGGGCGGGTCACCCACCAGATCGTGAGCGCGATCGCGCGCGGCGGCGACTGGCGGCGGCTCGCGGCGGCGGCGTTCGGCGGGGTCGGCTCCATGGGCAACGGCGGCGCGATGCGCGCGGGCCCGATCGGCGCCTACTTCGCGGGCGACCTCGCGACGGCCGCGGCGCAGGCGCGCCTGTCCGCGGAGGTGACCCACGCCAACGTCGAGGGCCAGGCGGGCGCGATGGCGGTGGCGGCCGCGGCGGCCTGGGTCGCGGGCGGGGCCGGCGACGCCGCGGGCCTCTTCGACGCCGTCCTCGACCTCGTGCCGGCCAGCGAGACGCGCACCGGCATCGAGCAGGCGGCCGCGCTCGGCGGCGAGATGGACGTCCTGAGCGCGATGACGGTGGTCGGGAACGGGCTCCTGTCCCTCTCCCAGGACACCGTGCCGCTCGCCCTCTGGTGCGTGCGGTACAACCTGGACGACTACCCGGCCGCGCTGTGGACCGCGGTCGGCGCCTTCGGCGACGCCGACACCCTGGGCGCGATCGTGGGCGGCATCGTGGCCATGCGGGACGGCGGGCGCGGCGTGCCCGCGGAGTGGCGGCGCTCCCGCGAGTCGCTGTCGATCTTCACCCGGTACGGCTAGGGCTTGCCCGCGAGCGCGCGCTTGAGCTGATCCAGGTGGTTGTCGTCGTGCCAGGCGATGAGGGCGACGAAGTCCTTCACGGTCATGCGCCCGCGCGTGGAGTGCACCCCGCCGCGATCCCAGTGCTCGGGCCGCAGGCCGTGCAGGAACCGCAGCGTCTCCTCGCGGCGCGTCCGGAAGGCCTGGAGCGCCTCGCCCGCGTCGTTGCGCTGGTACTGACGCTCGGTCGCCCAGCGGTCGGGCTCCGCGGCCATGAAGCGAGGCTCGTCCATCTCCATGATGGACTGGAAGCGAGTCATGAAGGATTCCTCGGTGTCCCGCAGGTGACACAGCGTCTCCTTGGCCGACCAGCTCTTGTCGTCCGGCCGCTTGGTGAGCGCCGCGTCCGAGACGCCCTTGATGGCGGCCGCGAAGTCGTCGCCGGTGCGCGCCATGCGGGACATCTGCTCTTCCAGACTCGCCATGAGAATCCCCCCGTCGGTGACCAGTTGATGGAACAGGTGCGACTCCCGCGCGTAGAACCCCTGCGTGTGGAAGGAGTCGCCCAGCCGCAGCAGAGTATAGTCCACGTGGTGGCCGACCTCGTGGAGCAACGTGCGCAGAAAGGTGCGGAAGGCCACCACGCGCTTCTGCCGCGCGGTGCGCATCCAGAGCGTGATGAGCGGCGGCTCCGTCGCGCGATGCGTGGTCTCGTAGAGCCCGTGCAGCTCGCCCCAGCCCGCGTGCGGCCGCGCGGCCAGCACCTTCACCCGCGCCGGCGGCGCCCCCAGCGCGGCGGCCAGCCCGAGGACCAGACGCTGGGCGGCGGACTCGGTGTGGGCGCGGTCGCCGCTCTCGAGCGCGCGGGCCAGCGCGGTGACCAGGGGCTGGAGCCGCGCCGCTTGCGGCAGCGGCACGGTGACGATGCCGTCGCTCTCGAGATAGATCGCCTGCTGCCGCCGCGTGAGCCGGTTGAAGTAGGCGAAGGGCATCCGCTCATGGATGCTACCGCCGGGGGCGGGCGGGGGCAACTTGACGGCGGGGGCGGGAAGGCGTTGACGCCGCTCGGGCGCGTGTTCTACGGTGAGCTCCACGTGCAAACCCGGATCGACTATCTCGACCCGAAGCTGCCGCCCGGGCTCGCGCCGGCGCCGATCCCGGTGGTGGACGCCACCGAGGAGAGCCTGCGGCACTACGGGCATCTCGTCTCCGATCCGCGCGAGCGCCCGATCGAGATCGTCCGGTGGCCCGCGCAGGGCTCCCGCCCGGTCGACGCGGACACCGGGGATCAGGGCGGGACCACCGAGGGCGTGTTCGTCAGCGAGTGGCAGGGCGACATCCTGTACGGGCGCAACGAGGCGGTCGGCGGGCACTACGTCCTGGCCTACGCGGTGCCGCCAGAGCGCGCGCGGACCGACCACACGGATCCGCCACGCCGGATGCTGCTCTGGCACGCGAACTACCACCCCGACGGCGGGCAGCTCTTCTTCCCGCTGGACCAGCGGCCGTTCTACGTGCCGCTGGCCTTGCCCGGGGACGACGTGGCCCCGGAGCGCTTCGTGTGCTTCCGCTTCGACGGCCGCCGCGGACTCTACATCCACCCCAACATCTGGCACGAGGGCGTGTTCGGCGCCCGCGGGACGCAGCGCTTCTTCGACAAGCAGGGAGCGGTGCACGCCCGCGTCTCGGTGGACTTCGCGCGCGAGTTCGGCTGCCTCCTCGAGGTGACGCTGTAGGTCATGGTCGTAAGCTTGAAGGTCCTGGCAGCAATCGCTACGCTGTCGCGGCGAGAATCGGTTGCATGTGTTCTGCGAGGCGCTTGAGGAACAGCAACCCACATTGGCCTGGCATCACCAGTATTCGATGAATCTCGCGGTCTGGCTAACAGGCCGCTTCACCGGACGGCAGTTGGCCGCCGGTGAGCGCTAGCGTTAGGCGGCAACGTAGTGACCGAGAACGTCAAGATCCGCGCCGCCAATCCCACGGACGCGGATGAGCTCCTTGCGATACGACGAGACGCCATCATGGCTCTTGCTGCGGAGTACGGCCGCGTGGCGGCCGAGCGATGGGCAAGCGCAGCACATCCCGACCGTGCGGCCAGGGCGATTGCTACCAACCGGGTTTGGGTCACAGAAGTTGGTTCGAAGGTCGTTGGCTGGGTTGAGGTTGGCGGCACGACGATCGAAAGCTTGTATGTCAGCTCAGCTGCCGCGCGCCGAGGAGTCGGCTCGTCGCTGTTGGCGCACGCCGAGCGGCAGATCCGCGATGCCGGTGCTTCTAGCGCCTCCCTGGACGCAAGCCCAAATGCCGAAGCATTCTACGCGCGTCGCGGCTACAGACGGGTCGGAGAGGTCAAGGCGAACAATTCATTTCCCATGAGCAAACGGCTCGATCTGAGCGCTGTCTAACAGCACGGCGCCGTGCGGCTGAGCGGGGGAAGCCTGACGCGAACGCTCAATGGTAATCTTGGCCATGCTCGACCCGGCTGTTCTTCCGGTGTTCTTCCTCGCAGTGCTCGCGTTGGCGGTCGTCCCTGGCCCGGACCTGACGTTGATCGTGTCTCATGCGCTCGCGCGCGGCGCCCGAGCCGGCGTGTGGTGTTCCGTGGGCATCGCCTTGGCCGGATTCCTTCAGACAGGCCTGGTGGCGTTCGGGTTGGGGCACCTCATGCAACGCATGCCGGTCATCGCCGACGGCGTGCGGTTCGTTGGAGCGGCCTATCTCCTGTGGATCGGGATAGGCCTGCTCAGGAAGGCGAGGCATACCGGCGCGGAGGTCTCGGCGGCGCCACGGGCGAGCGACCGCGAGCGACCACGTGGCTGGGTGTGGCGCGGCCTGGTCAATAATCTGCTCAATCCCAAGGCGCTGCTCTTCTTTAGCTTGTTCCTTCCTCAGTTCGCCACTGCGCCGGCAGAGGAAGTGCCGTTTCAGATCGCGGTGCTGGGCGGACTCCTCACGATCACCGTGATGACGGTGAATCTAGGTGTTGCGTGGGGAGTCGGTTCAGTGCGTCGGGCTTTCAATTCGAGCGGCAGATTCGACCACGTGGCGTCCACCGTGCTCGGACTTGTGTTTGTCGGCCTTGCGCTTCGGATGGTGTTTCAGGAGATGCGCGCCCGTTGATGCTTCCAAACGCCCAGGAAGGAGCCACCCAATGAAGCGCCAAGCAATCAACTTTCAGCAGAAGCTGTCGCTCTTCACCGAGCAGTGGCAGCCAAAGGTCGTCGCCGAGATGAACGACTACCAATTCAAGATTGTGCGGCTGCAAGGGGACTTCATCTGGCATGACCACAAGGACACCGACGAGACGTTCATCATTCTCGAGGGCAAGCTGCGTATTGACTTCCGAGACGGTGCGGTAAACCTGTCGACCGGCGAGATGTTCGTTGTGCCCAAGGGGGTTGAGCACAAACCGTTCGCTGAGGAGGAGGTCAAGCTGCTGCTCATCGAACCGCGGGGTGTTCTCAATACCGGGCACGAAGACAATGATAGAACGGCACAGAACGATGTCTGGATCTAGCCCCGTCTCCACCTTGGCCCTGGTCCCGCGGGTTGTCGATGCGGTCGCTGGCCCATATGCATGCGTCCGGGGCGAGTCAGCCATAAGGTTGCGGCGTGGCGAGCGGCGTGCCGCTGAACGTGACCGTTAGACGCCAAGGAGACATCATGACGGTCAAGCGTATGGACAACGTCGGCATCGTGGTGGAAGACATCGACGCCGCCATTGAGTTCTTCATCGAACTTGGCCTCGAGCTCGAGGGGCGCGCCCCAATCGAAGGAGACTGGGCAGATGGCGTCACTGGATTGCGCGACATGCGCGTCGAGATTGCCATGATGCGTACGCCGGACGGTCACAGCCGGCTCGAGATGTCCCGATTCCTCGCGCCGCCTGTGGTCGCCGATCACCGCAGCGCCCCGGTGAACGCTCTCGGTTACCTGCGCGTCATGTTCACCGTGGAGGACATCGACGATACGCTCGCCCGGCTCGGCAAACGCGGCGCGGAGCTCGTCGGCGAAGTGGTCCAGTACGAAGACACGTATCGGCTCTGCTACATCCGGGGCCCCGAAGGAATTCTCATCGGGCTTGCCCAAGAGCTCGGGCAGGAGACTTCCCGATGAGCCCAGATCGAAATGTCCCTGCCTCGATGAAAGGAGGTGTGGCATGAGCCCACCAGCCGAGCGCGATCGTGAAGGAATAACGTGGCAGCGCGGGATATGGGATCGCTATCCGGAGATCTATCAGCGTGAGACTGATAGGCGCTTTGTGCCCGTGGTCCAGCAGGTCATCCGGCGCGCGGATCTGTCGCCAGGCCAGCACGTCCTCGACCTCGGGACCGGGACTGGGTCGGTAGCTCTCCAGGCAGCGCCGCTGGTCGCCCCGCACGGGGACGTGCTGGCAGTTGATCTCAGCCCCGCCATGCTTACGGCCGCTCAGCAACGGGCGAGGGCCATGGGCGTGGAGAATGTACGGTTTCGCGAGGGGCGTGCCGAGGCTATCCCGGCGGAAGATGGCGCGGTGCACGTGGTGCTGGCGTCGCTAAGCCTGATGTATGCCGTCGATCGGGCCGCGGCGGCGCGGGAGATTGCGCGCGTGCTCCGCCCCGGCGGGCGGCTTGTGGCGGCAGTGTGGTCTGGGCCTGAGCAGTGCGACATTGTGCTGTTCCAGCAAACCGCAGGACGCTTTGCCCCTCCACCCCCGGTCTCTGGCGTCGGGCCTGGGGCGTTGGCGGATCCGACCCCTTTTCTACAGCAACTCGCCGAGGCAGGAATAACCGCGCATATCGAGACCGAGACGCTCGGCTTTGACTATGAGAACTTTGACCTCGCCTGGGATGTGCTGGCGGGGACCACCGCTGCCGACCTCGCCCCCGAACGCCAGCAAGGAGCGAGAGACGCCGTCAAGGTGCTGATGTGGCCACACGGAGACGGTCCGCGCCACTTCCGCAATGTTACCCAGTTCATCGTGGGGCAGCAGCGGCTCTAACCACTGCTCTGCGTGCAGGTGAAGCGTGGCGTCGAGCAAACGGTGCCCGCGTAGCTGGAGTGCGAAGATGAGCGAGCAAGGATGGCATGGTTTCCTCGCGGCGCAAGCTGTCGAGGACTGGGTCGTACTGCACGGCGGCGCGACGGCCGTCTTCCGGGTCGGATCGCTGAGCGAGGCGGCGCGCCTGGCCGAGGCGGTCGCGAAGGTCCCGGGTCTTGAAGGCTCGGGGGCGCTGCTTGCCCTGGCCGATGCCAGTCTGACTGTGCGACTGAGTCGCGATCTGTGGCAGCTCGAGGAGTGGCACGTTGCACTCGCCCGGGGCGTGTCTGCCGTGGCGCGGGCGCACGGCGCGGTGGCGGATCGTGCGGCGGTCCAGGAAGTCCAGCTCGCGATCGCGGCCAAGCGCGATACCATTGACGTCGGCTTCTGGCGCGCCGTACTGGGCTACGTGCCGCTGGCCGACGACAGTGCGCCGCGGGCCGGCGACAATGCGGTCGACCCCCTTGGACACGGATCGACCGTCTGGATGCAGGAGCTCGACGAGGCCCAGCCGTTGCGGCACGCGATGCACATCGACGTGTCTGTCGCGCGCGAGCACGTCAAGGCGCGGCTCGAGGCAGCGATCGCGGCAGGCGGACGGATCGTCGACGAGTCGCATGCCCCATCTTGGTGGACGGTCGCGGACCGCGCGGGCAACCGCGTTTGTATCTGCGGGTGGCCAGATGGATCGGCTCATCGCCCGTTAGACGGCCCCAGATAGCCGACGATCGTTAGAGACCTGAGGTTGGTTGCCCAAGGACCGAAGCAGGAGGGTCATGCATGAATGCGCGTATCCGTATCGCAACGGCGCTGATCGCCCTTTGGCTGGCCGCAGCGAGCGTCGCCTTCGCGCAACAGGGCGATAAGCTCGGCACAGTCCAGTTTCAGAACTCGTGCAGCCCTGCGGTGCAGGAGAAGTTCCTGCGCGGCGTGGCGATGCTGCATTCGTTCTACTATTCCGCGGCGCAGAAGGCCTTCGAGGAAGTGGCCGTCGAGGACAAGTCCTGCGCGATCTCGGCCTGGGGCTACGCGTCCATTCTAATGTCGAACCCGCTGCAGGGCATTGGCGCCTCGCTCAAGAGCGCGGAGCTGGCGCAGGCCGCGATCGTCAAGGGTCGCAGCATGGGCGCGAGGACCCAGCGAGAGCGGGAGTACCTCGAGGCGGTCGCCGCCTACTACGAGGATTTCGCCAGCCGTCCCGAACGCGCGCGCCAGCTCGCCCGCGCCAAGGCCTACGAGGCGCTCGCGGCGAGATACCCGGACGACGACGAGGCGCAGATCTTCTACGCGCTGTACCTCGCGGGAACGCAGACCGCGTCCGACCAGACGTATTCCGCGTATCTCAAGGCGGCCGGGATCCTCGAAAAGCAGTTCGCGAAGCATCCCGAGCATCCAGGGGTCGCGCACTACCTGATCCATAGCTACGACGCGCCGCCGATCGCCGCCCAGGGCCTACCCGCGGCGCGTCGCTACGCCGTCATCGCGCCGGACGCGCCGCACGCGCTCCACATGCCCTCGCACATCTTCACCCGCGTCGGCGCGTGGGACGATTCGGTGACGACGAACCGGCGCTCGGCAGATGCTGCGCAAAGGAGCAACGATCCCGACGATGCGTTGCACGCGCTGGACTATATGACCTACGCTTACCTGCAGCTCGCGCGCGACGGCGACGCGCGCAAGACCTTTGAGGAGGCGCGCACGCTCACGGGAATCAACCCGGCGCGCGCGACCGCGTACTATGCGCTCGCGGCGATGCCGGCGCGCTACGTCGTCGAGCGCGGCGCTTGGCGCGATGCGGCGAAGCTCGCGCCGAGTCCGAGTAACTTTCCGTTTACCGAAGCGATGACGCATTTCGCGCGCGCCCTCGGAGCGGCGAAGAGCGGCGATCCCGCGGCAGCGCAGACGGACATCGAGAGGATTGCGGCGGCGCGCGACCGGCTGAAGGCGACGAAGAGTGACTATTGGGCGAACGAGGTCGAGGTGATGCGGCTCGTATCCGTCGCGTGGGCCGCGCTCGCGCAGAGAAACGGTGAAGAGGCACTCACCCTCATGCGCCAGGCCGCCGACATCGAGGACCGAAGCGAGAAGAACATCGTCACGCCGGGGCGCCTCCTGCCCGCGCGAGAGCTGCTCGGCGACCTGCTGATGGAACTGAAGCGCCCGGCGGAGGCCCTCAAAGAATACGAGGTCTCTCAGCAGCGCGAGCCGAATCGCTATCGCGGCCTGTACGGCGCGGGGCAGGCGGCAGCGCAATCCGGCAACCGCGACAAGGCACGGCAGCACTTCTCCAAGCTGATCGAATTGGCGGGCGCCGGCGACCTCCGCCCCGAGACCGAGAAGGCGCGCCGATATCTCGCGACCAACTGATGTGGCGAGGCGCGTCATCGCGCTGCCTCCGTTCGGCATGTCGGACCGACCTGAGCGTAGACTTGCAACGGGAGTGATACGCAGGAGACACACATGGCTGACTCGCTTGAAACCCTGAAGGCTGAGCGTGAGCGCTTCGGCCAGGCAAACGATGCCGCGACGAACGAGCGGCCTCGTCGCATGCTCAACATCACCCGCGACACCGGCGAATTCTTGGTCGTGCTCGTGCGCGCTACGGACGCGCGGCGGGTGCTGGAGATCGGCACGTCCAACGGCTACTCGACGCTCTGGCTTGCCGACGCCGCAAGGGGGATCGGCGGCTCAGTTACTACGGTGGAATTCGCTGAATACAAGATCGAGCTCGCCTCGGCCAACTTCGCGCGCTCGGGGCTTTCACCGTTCATCACGCTGTTTCACGACGATGCGGGCCGCCTCCTGCAGCGGAGCGATTCAAGCGCGTACGACTTGATCTTTCTCGATTCCGAGCGCCCGGAGTATCCCGGCTGGTGGCCACACTTGCGTCGTGTTCTAAGCCCGGGGGGCTTGTTGATCGTGGACAACGCGACGTCACACGTTGAGCAGATGGCCCCCTTCGTCGCGTTGGTGACGGCCGATGTCGACTTTACGACCTGCCTCGTTCCCGTGGGCAACGGCGAGTTTCTTGCCGTGAAGACATCGTCGTGAGCCTGCTGCCGAACCGTTAGCCCTTGGGGGTATTCATGAGAACCAGTTTCTGCGACCTGCTGGGCGCGTCGCAGAGGCGCGCGAGGGGCTCTGAGGTGGGCGCGGCATCCGACTCGAGGCTGGCCTAACGGGCGGTCTTAGTTCGGCGAAAGGAATCGCGATATGACCGATAGCCGACCGATCCTCGTCACCGGGGCAGCCGGGCAACTCGGGGGAGTGGGGCGAACGGTCTGCAGCCTGCTCCTCGAGCGCGGGCTCTCGGTTCGGGCCATGGTGCGCCGTGAAGACGACCGGGCGGCCGCTTTGCGGGCCGCCGGGGCGGCGGTGGTGGTCGGAGACCTGCTCGAGCCGGCCGACGTCTATCGGATCGTCACCGGCTGTCGGCGGGTCTACTTCGGCGTGTCCGTGTCCGCCGCGTACCTGGAGGCGACCGTGACCATGGCGGCGGTCGCCCGGGAGATCGGGGTGGACGCGCTGGTCAACATGTCGCAGATGACCGTCTCCGAGATGAGCATTCAGAACACCACGTCGAGCGGGCAGCAGCGACAGCACTGGCTCAGTGAGCAGGCGCTCGCGTGGTCCGGCCTCCCGGTCGTGACGATCCGACCGACGATGTTCCTGGACAGCTTTTTCCAGCTGGCCGCTCCGACCGTGCGCGCCCGAGGCCGCATCGAGCTGCCGTTCGGACGGGGCAAGACCTCTCCGGTTGCGGCGGCTGATGTCGCCGCGGGTGGTCGCTGCCGTTCTCGCCGACCCCGGGCCGCATCTGGGCCGGGTATACGAGCTCACCGGCCCGCGGTCACAAGACATGGACGGGGTCGCCCGGGAGTTCTCGGACGCGCTCAACCGCGAGATCACGTACTCCGACATCCCCGCCGAGGATTGGGAACGCGGGCTCAAGAAGTGGGGGGTGCCGGAGCACCTCACCCGGCATCTCGTGACGATGGGCGAGCTGCACCGGGCGGGTCGATATGACCGGCTGGCGGACGGCGTGGAGCGGGTGACCGGCCGGCCGGCGATCAGCGTCCGCGAATTCGTGTCGCTGAACGCGGATGCGTTCGGCGGTCGTCGATCGTAAGGTCCGCCGCACAACGACCAGATGTCCGCTCGACGTTATCTTTACGACTGCCGCGTAGCTCGGAGCGGCGTGGCTCGTCTCGATCGGCGTTGCGCACCTACGTTCGGCTCCGCCGCCGGGGCCGGTTGACTGAGTCGCTCTTGCCCGGGGTGCTACTATTCTCAAAAACAATGCGCCGCCAGAAAAATGAGGAGAATACGATGCCGAACACCGTCCGATTCCATCGCGTATTGCGCACCACCGCCGAGAAAGTCTACAAGGCGTTCATCGACGCCGATGCAATGGCCAAGTGGCTCCCACCGAATGGCTTCACCGGCAAGGTCCACGAGATGGACGCCCGCGTCGGTGGTGGGTATCGAATGTCCTTCACGAACTTCAGCACCGGCAAGAGCCACTCGTTCCAGGGTCGCTACGTCGAGCTCACGCCCGGCGAACGGGTCTGCTACACGGACCGGTTCGACGACCCCAACTTGCCGGGGGAGATGCGGGTGACAGTTACGCTGAAGAAGGTCTCCGTCGGGACAGAGTTGAGCATCGTGCAAGAGGGGATACCTGACGCGATCCCGCCGGAAGCCTGCTACCTCGGCTGGCAGGAATCACTTACAGCGCTCGCGAAGCTGGTCGAGGCCGAGATTCCTGATTGAACGAAGTATGAGTGATCGTCGCATCGATGGCTTCTTCTATGGTCTGTTCATGGACATCGACATCCTCCGCGAGGCCGGTGTAGCGCCGGTCAGCCCGCGGCGAGCATATGTCGACAACTTTGCATTACGTATCGGCCAACGCGCCACCCTCCTTCCATCCGCCGGAGGTCGTGCCTACGGTATGGTGTTCGCCCTCACCCACTCTGAGCTGGAGCGGCTCTACACCGCTCCAGGTTTGGAACAGTACCGTCCCGAAGCTGTACTCGCGCAGTCCCTGGAGGGCACGGCCGTGCCGGCCCTGTGTTACAACCTGCGTGAAGCCCCGCGACCGCATGAGCGTAATCCTGACTATGCGACGCGTCTTCAGCGTGCCCTCAGCAAGCTCGATTTCCCCCAGGAGTATGTGGCGTCGGTTTCGTGAGCAGGGTCCGAGGGAGTCGGTCGTCCGGTGGCTGCTTGATTCGGACCCGTCGATCCGGTGGCAGGTCATGCGCGACCTCACCGGAGGACCGGGTGAGCTCGTTGCCGCCGAGCGGTCGCGGGTTGCCTCGGAGGGGTGGGCCGCCCGGCTTCTCGGCCTTCAGTCGCCGGGTGGCGACTGGGGTGATGGCGTCTCCACGCCGAGGTGGCGCTCCAATCTGTTCACCCTGCTGACCCTTCGGGCCCTCGGGCTTGACCCGGCGAGCGGGCCGGCTCGGACGGCGGTGGGTCTCGTCCGCGACAGGGTCACGTGGGGGCCGGAGTTCGGTGACTCGCCGTTCTTCGAGGGCGAGGTCGAGCCCTGCATCAACGGTGGGGTCATGGCGCTTGGCGGCTACTTCGGCGAGACCCGGGATCGGCTGGTCGATCGGATCCTGGGCGAGCAGCTCCAGGACGGCGGCTGGAACTGCGAGGCGGAGAGGGGCTCCGTGCGCTCCTCGTTCCACACCACGATCTGCGTTCTGGAGGGACTGCTGGCGTACGAGAAGGCCAGAGGCGCCACCGCCGCGGTGACGGACGCGCGGGTCCGGGCCCACGAGTACCTCCTGGAGCGTCGCATGTTCCGGAGGTTGTCATCCGGCGAGGTGATCGATCGCGGCTGGACGCGGTTCTCGTTTCCGGTCATGTGGCACTACGACGTGCTGAGAGGCCTGGACTACTTGCGCAGCGCCGGCGTCGAGCCCGACGAGCGGGTCGCGGAGGCCGTCGGGCTGGTGGCGAAGAGGCGGCATCAGAACGGGCGATGGCCACTCCATGAGCCCCACCCCGATCCGGTCCACTTCGAGATGGAGAGCGGGCGCGGCAAGCCGAGCCGCTGGAACACGCTCCGCGCCCTGCGGGTGCTGGACTGGTATTCGAAGGCATCGTAGACAGGAGGCGAGCATGAAGATCCTGGTGAAGAGCGCCTGGGGCTCGGATGACCCGACCAAGGCCGTGTTCCCGTTTCTGCATGCCAATGCTCTGGCCGAGGGCGGCCACGACGCTCAGATATTTCTTCTCGGGGAGGCCGTGTCGCTGATGCGCGATCCGGTCGCCAACGCGGTCGTCCCGGTGGGCTGGCCGCCGCTCGCGGAGACCTTCCGAGCGACCGTGGGCCACCGAATACCCATCCATGTGTGAGGTGCGTGTTCGAGGGCTCGGGGAGTCCTCGAGAGCGACCTGGTGGGGAAAAACGCGTCCTTCGCGAACCCCGCTGTTCTCGTCCGGCTCATCGAATGGGCGGACAAGCTCCTCAGCGAGTAGTGATGACCGCCTCGGCGCCTGGTGTAAAGTACCGGCAACTCACTGAGGGAGGAGGACCACCATGCCGTTCTACGAGAGAGGCCCCGTCCGCATCCACTACGAAGAGGTCGGTTCCGGCTTCCCCCTGCTGCTCATCCCCGGGGGCGGGCTCAACTCGGCCCTCTCCTCCTGGCAGACCGCCTCGCCCTTCAACCCGATGGAGCGGTACAAGGACGACTTCCGCTGCATCTGCGCCGACCTGCGCAACGCCAACCCCGGCCGGTCCACCGGCCCGCTGGAGATCGACCGTCCCTGGGACGCCTACACCGACGACCAGCTCGGGCTGATGGACCACCTGGGCATCCGGGAGTTCCTGGTCATGGGCTTCTGCATCGGCGGGCCGATGATCCACAACCTCATCCGGCGGGCGCCGGAGCGCGTGGTCGCGGCCGCGATGATGCAGCCGAGCGGCTCCCGGCCCGAGATGCGGGACCTGTTCTACCAGAACAACATCAAGGGCTGGGGCCCGGCGCTGTGCGAGAAGCGCCCGGACGTCACGATGGCCATGGTCCACGACTTCCTCACCAGCATGTACACCAATCGCGCCGACTTCGTGTTCACGGTGTCGCGGGATTTCGTGCGGTCGATCAAGACGCCGCTGCTGATCGCGCCCGACGACGTGCCCGCGCACCCGTACAAGGTCGCGATGGAGGTGGCCACCCTCGCCCCGAAGGCCGAGGTGACCATCTATCCCTGGAAGGACTCGCAGGAGCACATCGACGAGGTCGTGGAGCACGCGCGGCGCTTCCTCAAGGCCCACGCGCCCCAGCCGGCGCGGAGGTGAGCCGGTAGGCCACGTCGCGGGTGGCCGGGATCAAGCCGCTCGTCAAGGTCGCGGTGGTCGCGGGCGGGTACATCGCGGCCTTCGCCGTCGCCTCCGGCGTGGTGGCCGTCCGCATCGCGAACACGAGCGGCCCCGACGCGCAGGCCTCGAGCGGCATGTATGCGGCCGGGGACGCGATGCTCTTCGCGGCCGTGTTCGCAGGGTGCGCGCTCGTGCCCACGGGCGCCGCGCTCTTCTTCCTCCGGCCCTACCGTCGCTTCTGGAGCGTGCTCTCGGCGCTGGGTCTGGCGGTGGCGGTCACCGGTGTCACGGCCGCGATCCTCTTCGCGGTCGGTCGGCATGCGACGGGTTCGCCCCTCGCGACCTGGGCCGCGTTCTCCGTGCTGAGGATCCTCGTCGCGCCACTCCTCGCGCTCACCTTTCTCGTGTGCACCATCTTCTCGCCGTACCGCTCTCCTCGGGTCGCGCTTCTCGCGGCCACCGTGATGGAGGGGATAGTGACCGCGTACGGAGGGGCCGTCTGGTTCGTCCCCCTGTTCTTCCACCGGCCGTAGCGACGGCGGGCTAGCCCGGCGCGAGCAACTTCTCGTAGCAGCGGCTCAGCGGGTCGTCGGTGTAAGGCCCGAACGGCGGGATGCGCCGGAACCCGAGGCGCTCGTACAGCCGGATCGCGGCCTGCTGGTGGATGCCGGTCTCGAGGCGCAAGAGCGTGACACCGTGCGCGCGGGCGTGCTCGGCGAGGTGATCGACGAGCAGCTCGCCGTACTTGTGGCCGCGAAAGTCCGGCCGGACATACATGCGCTTCAGCTCGCCGTACTCCCGGCCAAAGAGCTTGATGCCGCCGCAACCCGCCGGCGCGCCGTCCACCCGCAGCACGAAGAACGCCACGCCTTCCTTGATCAATCGATCCACGCTGAATCCGTGCCGGCTCTCCGGCGGGTAGAACGACTCCAGATGGGTCTGCAGCTCGTCGATCAGACGCAGAGCGTCCGGAGTGTCGGGACGCTCGGCCGCGATGGTGGCGGGCATGGCGGGATCGTGCCTCGCCGAGCCCGGACCGTCAAGGCGGCGCTGGCCTCATGTCTGATCGCGGTCCTCCTGGGTGTCGCAGCCCAGGCGTGTGCGCCGAAGTTGTGGTCGACGATATGGGCGCCACCGCGATCAAGCCGTGAGTTCGTGGATCGGATCGTCGATCAGTACCGGGCCCGGATCGGCGGCGGCGAGCGGTTCCATCTGTATGGCCACTCGGCCGGAGGCCAGTTCGCCGGCCGGTACGCCGTCCGCCATCCCGACCGCCTGAAGGCGCTCGTTCTCAGCGCGCCCGGCCGCTACGCCTTCCCCGATCCCCAGGCGCCATGGCCCTATGGCCAGAAGGAGGTCACGGTCCGGGATGGCCCGGACGGGGCACCGAGGGTCATCCGGCCGGACCGTGACGGATGGCGCAAGGCGGCCGCGCTGCCGATCACGGTGGTCGTGGGGAGCGCCGACACCGAACCGCAGCCGCCCCGGGCCGCGCACATTGGCACGACGCGGGTCGAGTATGCCCGCCAGTGGGTCGAGGCCATGACGCGCATCGCTGAGCTCTACTTCCCGCGGCCGGAAATATCGGGTCCGTGCCAGACTGAAAAGGCACCACGGGCCATGCGCGACTCGGCTTCCCCAAAGGCCGCTCCCGCCCAACCCCCGGCCACCCCGGCCGGAGCATCCACCGTACACCCCGCTGAAGGAGCCTAACGATGGCGCGCTGTCACCACTGCGGCTCGACGTTCTTCTTCGGAGCTGTTCGTGAAGGCGAGCACCGCTACTGCAGCGATGACTGCCGGGGACAAAACGCCTTCAAGGTGCGCTGTGATCAGATTCCGGAGAGTACCGTGCTGCTACAGGTGCGAGCGGCCCAGCAAGGCAATTGCCCGGAGTGCCACGGCAGAGGGCCTCTCGACATGTATTTCGCCTACTGGGTGTGGTCCGTGCTCATCGTCACCCGGTGGGGCAAGACGCCGCGGTTCTCCTGTCGGCCATGCGCAACGAAGAGGCAGCTGGCGAGCTTGGGTTCATGCCTCCTGTTCGGCTGGTGGGGGATCCCCTGGGGCCTGCTTCTGACGCCGCTGCAGCTGTATCGCAACGTCAGGGCGATGCTCCTGAGGAGGGATTTGTCGGAGGCATCGCCCGACCTGGAGAGACTCGTACGGACGCATCTCGCGAGAGAGCAAGTAGCCGCCGAGCATCTTCGCGGCGGCAACCCCTGACGACACAGACACGCATGTTCCCTTCTGTGCGCAATCTTCTGGCTCTCGTCGCGGTGGCGGCGATAGCGGCCGAGGAATCGCTGGAAGATCTCATCGCCGTCTTTCGAGCGGGGCACCGATGAGCAAGGCTCGCTGCAGCATCTGCGGGGCCGAGCACGATCTCGGCCAGATCGAGCCGTCGTTCAGGCGGCCAGACGCCTACTTCGCAGTGCCTCCGGAGAAGCGCCAGGGACGCATCAACGGCAGTGATGAGGCGTGTCTGATCGCGTCGGCTGACGGCCAGGATCTGGCGTGCTTTGTACGGGTCATCCTGAAGGTGCCAATCATCGACGAGAGAGGCTCCATCGGCTGGGGCCTCTGGGTCGAGGTCGATCAGGAAGCGTACTGGCGAATTGCCACCGTCTGGAACGATCCCAACCAGAACGCCGAGCCGCCATTTGCGTGCACCGTCGCCAACGGCATCCGAGGCTATCCCAGCACGCGAGGGCTGCCCGGGATCATCCAGCTCGCGGCCCCGCAGCTCCGGCCCTCGCTCGCGCTGGCCCCGGATTCCACCCATCCGTTCGCGACCGAGGTGCGTACCGGTGTGTCCTTCGAGCGGGCCCTGGAATGGCGCGCCTGGGTGCTCCATCAGTGGCTGGACCGGCCATGACCCGGGCTTGACGCTGTATCCAGGATGGTGGACACTGTGTCCACCATGGGAGATGCGGCCCCCGACCTGAACCAGCGCATCGCCGATCGCGTGGGGAAGCTGCGCGCCGCGCAGGGCCTCTCGCTCGACGCCCTGGCCGCCAAGAGCGGGGTGAGCCGCTCGATGATCTCGCTCGTCGAGCGGGGGAGAGCAGCCCCACCGCGGTGGTGCTGGAGAAGCTCGCCGCCGGCCTGGGCGTGATGCTGGCCTCGCTGTTCGATGCCCCGGGCGCCGTGGCCCAGGCGCCCGGCGGCCCGGTGGCGCGGCGGGAGGACCAGCCGCTGTGGCGAGACCCGGCCTCCGGCTACCTGCGCCGCAACGTCTCGCCGCCCGGCGCGCCGCAGCCCATGCAGATCGTCGAGGTGCGCTTCCCGCCCGGGGGGCGCGTCGCGTTCGAGACCGGCGCGCGCGACACGCGGGTGCAGCAGCAGGTGTGGGTGCTGGAAGGCGCGATCGACGTCACGCTGGGCGGGGAGCGCCACCGGTTGCGCGAAGGAGATTGCCTGGCCATGCAGCTCGACCGTCCGACGATGTTCCACAACCCCACGCGGAAGCCCACCCGCTACGCGGTGGTGATCGCGCTGGAGACTCCTTCGAGGCGATGATGAAGACACCCTGGTCCCTGCGACGGCTGCACGCGGTCGACGACGCGCAGATCGACGGCCTCGCCGACGTCCTGATCGACTGCGTCGAGGGCGGCGCCTCGGTGAGCTTCATGCACCCGCTGGCCCGCGAGCGCGCGGTGGCGTTCTGGCGCCGGGTGGGGCAGGGCGTGGCCGCGGGCGAGCGCGCGCTGCTGATCGCGGAGGACGCGCGGGGCGTGTGCGGCACCGTGCAGCTGGTGCTCGAGCAGCCCGAGAACCAGCCGCACCGCGCGGAGCTGTCGAAGATGCTGGTGCACCGCCGGGCCCGTCGCCAGGGGCTGGGCGCGGCGCTGATGCGCGCCGCGGAGGACACCGCGCGCGAGTGCGGCAAGACGCTGCTGGTGCTCGACACCGCCAGCGCCGACGCCGAGCGCCTGTACGAGCGGCAGGGCTGGGTGCGGGTGGGGGTGATCCCCGATTTCGCGCTGCTGCCGCACGGCGGGCTGTGCGGCACGACGGTGTACTATCGGAACCTCGAGGCGGCCGGCCGGTGAAGCCGCTCTTCGCGGTCATCCGGGCGCGGGGGCCGGCGTGGGATCATTCGCGCCCGCTGGAGGGACAGCCGGAGTGGCCGGCGCACGCCACGTTCATGAACGGGCTCAAGGCGGAGGGGTTCGTGGTGCTGGGCGGACCGCTGGAGGGGACGTCGGAGGTCTTGCTGATCGTGCGGGCGGAGAACGACGCGGAGATCCGCGCGAGGCTGGCCGCGGACCCGTGGAGCGCGAACGATCTGCTGCGCGTGGCGCGGACGGCTCCCTGGGCGCTCCGGCTCGGCTCACTGGAGGACACCGGGCGATGACACGGATCGAAGGCGTCGACCCTCGGCGCCTGACCGACGAGTACGCGGCGAAGGTCCTGGAGGCCCAGGCCAAGGCGTGGGGCGGGCCGCTGCTGAACCACCTGACCTATGCGCGGCGCCCGTCGATCTTCCGCGGCGTGCGGGGCATGTGGACCGGGCTCGAAAGCTCCGGGCTGATCGACCACCGGCTGGTGGCGCTGCTCAACCGGCGGGTCGCGGCGCTGAACGGCTGCGAGTTCTGACAGGACATCAACGCTGCCGTGGGCAGCAAGCTGGGGGTGTCCGATGAGAAGATCCTCGCGCTGGCCGACTACGCGACCAGTCCGCTCTACGACGAGGCCGAGCGGACCGCGCTCGAGTACGCCGACTGCATGACCATCAGCGGGCGCGAGGTCGGGGACGAGCTCTTCGCCCGGCTTCGCCGCCTCTACGACGACGACGCGCTGGTGGAGCTGACCGCGACCATCGCCTGGGAGAACGCCTCCAGCAAGTACAACCGCGCCCTGCGGATTCCATCTCAGGGGCTGTGGAAGCGGAGTCCCGCGCCGCGCTCCTAGGCGGGAGGCTGCGCCCAGATGCCGAAGCACGTCGGGATCGTCGGGGTGAGCGCGGAGGGGGCCGCGCTCTGCTACCGGACGCTGTGCGTGGAAGGGGCCGAGCTCTTCGGCCGGCACGGGCATCCGGAGGTCACCCTGCACACGTATTCGCTCGCGGACTACATGCGGCCCATCGATGCGGATGATTGGCCCGCGGTGGGCGAGCTGCTGCTCTCGTCGGTGGCGCACCTTCAGAGGAGCGGCGCGGAGCTGCTGATCTGCCCGGACAACACCGTCCACCAGGCCATCGACCTGGTGCGGGACCGATCGCCGCTGCCGTGGCTGCACATCGCGGAAGAGGTGGCCGCGGTCGCGGCCGGTCGTGGGTTCCGGCGCGTTCTGGTCCTCGGGACCCGCTACCTGATGGAGAGCCCGGTGTACCCGGCCAAGCTCGGGCCGAGAGGGATCCAGCACGAGACCCCGGGCCCGGAGGACCGGGCGCGGATCAACGCGCTGACGCTCGACGAGCTGGTGAACGGCCGGTTCACCGACGCGACGCGAGCGTACTTCAGCCGGATCATCGCCGACGGGCGGCACCGCGGCTGCGACTCGGTCGCGCTCGCGTGCACCGAGTTCCCCTTGCTGATCGGCGAGGCGGATTCGGTGCTGCCGATCCTCGATTCCACGCGAATCCTCGCCCGCGCCGCGCTGCGCGAGGCGATGCGCTGACCGTCCGCCCGCCCGGTCGGGCCCCTCCCAGTAGGCACACGCGAGACACCCTCGGAAAATCCGGCGCGTGCCAGACTGGGGAGACACCAGGGGCCCATCCACCGAAGCGGTCACCGTCAAGGAGAGAACCATGAGCTGGTTCATGACTGCGCTCAAGAACTACGCCGTCTTCTCCGGTCGCTCTCGTCGCAGCGAGTACTGGTACTTCGGGCTGTTCTACCTGATCTTCTACGCGGTGTTCGCGGTCCTGGACGGGATCACCGGAACGTTCGACTTCAGGTCCGGGATCGGGCTCTTCACCGGCATCCTGACGCTGGGGTTGCTGCTCCCGTCGCTCTCGGTCAGCGTGCGAAGGCTTCACGATACCGGCCGCAGCGGCTGGTGGCTCCTCATCGGGATCATCCCCCTGATCGGGGGGATCGTGCTCATCGTGTGGTTCGCTCAGGATGGCGAGCTGGGCGTGAACCGGTTTGGGCCGAATCCGAAGGAAGGCGCGTCTGTCTGGGGTGGCCGCGGGAACTCCGTGGGAGACGTCTCGGGGCAAGCGCTAGCCGCGCAATGTACGGTCGATCGTTCTTCGATCTCCAGCTCCAGTTTGCGCGCAAGGTCTCCGCGCTGTCCGGACTGCCTTTCGCGGATGCTCTCCTGCGGTACACCAATCTCTACGTCCGCTTTGGACTGGGCCGCGACTTCGATCCGGATCATCCCGCCTGGCGGCAGTATGTCGCCGGGCTCCCTGGCGCCGAGGACACCGCGGAGTGGACGTATCGCTTCTACCTGACGCGCCCGGAGACGGAGCCGCCGGGTCTCGTGGCGACCTGCGGCTGCTTCTCCTACGCGCGGCTGGGCGAGGATCGCGTCCGCCTGCACTTCCGGAACGCGGCGAGCGACGGGCGCTCCGCGCTCGGGAGCGATCGGCGGAGTGACCGCCTCGCGGACCTGGCCGCCCTCTTCGAGCATCTGCGCCGCACGGCGGAGGGGCCGGTGCGGGTCGTGGGGGCGTCGTGGCTGTACAACCTCGACGCGTACCGCCGCTTGTTCCCCGACGCATACCTGGCGACGGCTCGGGTGGCCGCGCGCCGATTCCAGCACATGCCGCTGTGGGGACAGTTCCTGGACCGACACGGGAAGGTCAGGGAGAGCATGGCGCGTCCATTCCTGGATCGGCTCGAGCGGGAATCCAGTCTGGACACGCTCGAGCGGTGCTTCCCGCTCCAGGTGCTGACGCTCGAGGCTCCCGCGCCGGTGTTCTACGAGTTCTACCGGATCGAGCCCGCCGCGACGCAGGCGCCCCACTGACGGCCGGTTGCCGCGGCGAGCCCGTCCCGGCTGATCCCGCACCCTGAGTGGCGGGCCCCGGACGTGGGTGTGATAGAAGGGAAATGATGAACGCCCGGCTGACCGAGGTCGCCTACTACCGCTGGGCCGGCGCCCTGCCGATCCTCGCGCCCATCCTCGCCTACCTGGCCTACCAGGACGAGCCGACGCTCAGCCTGCTCGATCGCGTCGCGATCCCGTTCTACGTGTCCGGCCTGGTGGCGGGGCCGGCCTACGTCCCGTTCGCGACCGTCCTGTTCTGGTGGATCCGCAAGGAGCCGGCGGCGCGGTATCGCGCGCTCTCGTGGATCGCCCCGCTGCTCTTCGTCCCTCCGTTCCTGCTCTACCTGTTCGTGGCGCGCTGGTGGACGGGGAGCACCGGTCCCCTGGCCGACGCGCTCGTCTTCTACGGCGTCATGGTGCTGCTGGTCGGCTACGCCTACGTCGTGCTGATCCACGTCGGCCGGCGCGCGCTCGATCGGTGGGGGGCGATCGGAACGGCGAGTGCGGGGCGACGGCCCGGCTAGATGACGCCCGCCCGTCGGGCGATGCTCGATCGGGTGGCCGCGGCGGTGCTGGCGCTTCCGGCCGAGCGGACCGTGCGGGTCGGCATCGACGGCGTCGACGGCGCCGGGAAGACCACCTTCGCCGACGAGCTGCGCGACCGGCTGGCGTCGAGCGGGCGCCCGCTGATCCGCGCCGGGGTCGACTGGTTCCATCACCCGAAGCCGGTCCGCTACCGCCGCGGGCGCTACTCGCCCGAAGGGCACTACCGCGACTCCTACGACTACGCGGCGCTGCGGCGGCTCCTGCTCGATCCGCTCGGGCCGGGCGGGAGTGGCCGGTTCCGGCGCGCGATCTTCGACGTGGACGCGGATCACGCGGTGGACGCGCCGGAGGAGCGCGCGGCGCCCGGGTCGATCCTGCTCTTCGACGGGCTCTTCCTGCACCGGCCCGAGCTGCGGGCGACGTGGGACCTCTCGATCTTCCTGCGCGTCGAGTGGATCCGGAATCACCGGCTGCGGGGCGCGCCGCCGGTGGACCTCGAGGCGCCCTCGACCCGGCGCTACCGCGAAGGCCAGGAGATCTACTTTCGCGAGTGCGCGCCGTGGGACTGTGCCAGTATCGTCGTCGACAACGACGATCTCGACGCGCCGTTCGTCGTGGAGGGCCCCGCTCGACCGATGACGAGGTGCAGCCCATGATCCTGGTGGCGAACGTCCTGGTGGCGCTGGTCGCGCTCATCCATCTCTACTTCCTGGTGCTCGAGATGTTTCTCTGGGACACGCCCAAGGGGCGCCGCACCTTCGGCCTCACCCCGGAGTTCTCGGCGGCCTCGAAGACGCTCGCGGCCAACCAGGGTCTCTACAACGGGTTCCTGGCCGCCGGGCTCGTCTGGGGGCTCACCCTCGGTGCGGGCGGCCTCGGGGTCAAGGTCTTCTTCCTCGCCTGTGTCGTGGTGGCGGGCGTCTTCGGCGCGCTGACCGCGAGCCGCAAGATCCTGTGGGTGCAGGCCCTGCCCGGCGCGGTGGCGCTCGTGCTGGTCCTCCTTTCCCGATCCCGCGGCCAGTGAGGCGCGCGGCGGATCGCGACACGCATGCGCGCTGAGCGCCTGCTCGAGGCGGTACGCGCGCTCGCCCCGCTCGTCGACGCCGAGCGCGCGCGCCTCGACCACGACCGCGCGCTCTCGCCGCGGCTGGTGGAGGCCCTCGTCGACGCGGGACTCTTCCGCCTGTGGACGCCGCGCCGCCTGGGCGGAGCCGAGCTGGACCCGGTCGCGGGCCTCCGGGTGATCGCGGCGGTGGCCGCGCTCGACGGCTCGGTGGGCTGGAACGTCATGGTCGCCTCCGCGCACGGATTCCTCGCCGGGCGCCTTCCCGCGGCGGCCGCCCGCGAGGTGTTCGGCGACCGGCGCGCGGTGGTGGCCGGCCAGCTCGAGCCGGGCGGCATCGCCGAGGTCGTGAAGGGCGGCTACCGCGTGTCCGGCCGCTGGCCGTTCGCGAGCGGCTGCCGCCACGCCACCTGGCTCCTCGCCCACTGCGTCGTGCCCACGGGCGGTCGCCGGCGCGCGGGCGCCCGCCCGACGACCCGGCTGGTCTTCGTGCCGGTGGACCGGGCGCGCATCCACGACACCTGGCGGGTGAGCGGTCTGCGCGGCACCGGCAGCCACGACTACTCGCTGGAGGGCGTGATGGTGCCCGCGGCGTACGCCATCGACGCCTTCGCCGACGAGCCGACGCGCCCCGAGCGGCTCTACGCCTACCCGGTGATCCCGCTCGTGACCGGCGCGGTGGGCGCGGTGCCGATCGGCATCGCGCGCGGCGCCATCGAGGAGCTGACCCGGCTGGCCCGCACCCGCAAGCGGGCGGGACGGCCGCTCGCCGAGGACGCGACGGTGCAGCAGGGGATCGCCCGCGCCGAGATCCACGCGCGCGCGGCGGAGAGCCTCCTGCTCGAGGCGGTCGACGACATGTGGCGGACGGTGAAGCGCGGGAAGCCGCCGACGCTCGAGCAGCGCGCGCACGTGCGGATGGCCTGCGTGAACGCGGGCGAGAGCGCGGCGGCCGCGGTGGATCTCGTCTGGGGGCTCGCCGGCTCGCGCGCCATCTTCGAGGACGCCGGGCTCGAGCGGCGCTTCCGCGACGTGCACGTGGCCACCCAGCACGTGGCCCTCTCGCCGCGGACGCTCGAGATGGCGGGCCGCGTGCTCCTGGGCCTCGAGCCGCTGGGGCTCTTCTGAGCGTGCGCACGCTGCTCCCGATCGGGCTGATGGCGGCCGCGCATCTGCTGGTGACGCTCGGCCTCGGGGTCCTCACGTTCCTCACCCAGGGCGCGCTCGACCGTCCGGGGCCGCCTTCGCTCGCGCATCGGACGCTCTCCGCCACCGTCGACGTGCTCGAGTTCCCGGCGGTGTGGGCGCTCCGCCGGGTCGATCGCGAGCGGCTGCGCGGCTTCGAGGCGGTCGCGGTGGCCAACAGCCTGCTGTGGGGCGCCGGCCTGGTGTTCTCGACGCGCGCGGTACGATGGCTCGGTGGAGAGCGATCGCAATGAGCGGCGCGTGAGCCTCCCGCGCGTCACCTACGTCGGCGGGCCGACCGCCCTGCTGGAATGGGGCGGCCTGCGCCTGCTCACCGATCCGACGTTCGACCCCGCCGGGGCCTCCTTCACGGCCGGCGCCTATCAGCTTCGCAAGACCCAGGGCCCGGCGCGGCCGGCGGCGTCGCTGCTGCCGGTGGACGCGGTGCTCCTGAGCCACGACCACCACTTCGACAACCTCGACCAGTCCGGCCGCGAGTTCCTGGGGCAGGCATCGCGCGTGGTGACGACGGGGGCCGGCGCCGAGCGGCTGGCCCACGGCGCGGTCGGGCTGCTCCCGTGGCAGGAGACCGAGCTGACCGCGCCCGACGGCCGCGTGCTCCGCGTGACCGCGACGCCCGCCCGCCACGGTCCGGCCCACGCCGACCGCGGCCCGGTGATCGGCTTCGCGCTCGCGTTCCGGGACGACCCGACGACGACGGTCTATCTCTCGGGCGACACCGTCTGGTACGAGGGCGTCGGCGAGATCGCCGCGCGCTTCCCGGTCCGTCTTGCGCTGCTGTTCATGGGCGCCGCGCGTGTGGCGGCGGTGGGACCGTGGCACCTGACATTCACCGCCGAGGAAGGCGTCGAGGCCGCCCGGGCGCTCGGCGCGGCCGCCATCCTGCCGGTGCACTTCGAGGGCTGGGAGCACTTCTCCGAATCGCGCCCCGAGATCGACCGGGCCTTCGCGGCCGCCGGCCTCGCCGGCCGCCTGCGGTGGCCGGTCGCGGGCGTGCCGACCGACATCGACACATGACCGGGACCCCAACGAGGAGAGACCGATGCGACGACTGATGCTCGCGCTGTCCCTGCTGGTCACCGTCGCCGGTCCCGGGAGCGCGGGGCCCGATACCCCGATCACCGACGTCAAGAGCCTCGCCGGCGACTGGCGCGCGGTCGGCGGCGCCTCGCCCGCCGCGATCCGCATCAAGCCCGACGGCAGCTACGAGGGGCTCGCCGCGAGCGGGGCCAAGACCGTCGGCAAGGTTGCGGTGGTGGCCGGCAAGGGGTCGTATCGCTCCACCAGCTCGGAGGGCACGGTGACGCTGTCGCGGGACGGGAGGCAAGGACGTGCTCACGTTCGTGCGCGGCGACCTGAAGGGGACCGCGAGGCTCGAGCGGGTGAAGTGACCGCGACCCTGCGCCGGGCGGCACCCCGTCCCGCCTAGGCGCTCCGCGACCCGCGTCGGCCTAGACGTCGCCGGCGGCCGGGCCGCGCTCGAGCAGCAGCGTCGGCACGCCGCAGGTGCCGTCGCGCAGCGTCAGCACGCGCGTGCCCGGCTTGCGGCCCGGGCGCACCTCCGAGACGTCGAGCCCCGCGGCCGCGAGCCGCGCCCGCGCGGCCTCCGCGTCGGGCACGCGCCACGAGAGCCCCCAGAGGCGATCGGGCCCGTCGCCCACGCCGGCCTTGAGATCGTGCGCCACTTCCACGATCAGATCCCCGCAGCGGAAGAAGAGCAGGCGCGCGCCCCACGCCGGGTTCGAGCGGTCGAGGCGCATGTCGAGATCGAGCCGCGCGCCGTAGAGCGCGGTGGCGCGCTCCGGGTCCGGCGTGCGGATCACCACGTGATCGAGGCCGCTCACCGCGGCCGGCTCCGGCACGAGCAGGCGCGACGGCGGCAGGGCGGCCTGCTGCAGGAAGAAGAGGCGGACGCCGTGGGTGGCCGCGGTGGCGGCGCGCGTGCGGCGCCACGGCCGGGTCGCGCCGGTCTCGGCGTCGGTGCTGGCGCCGTCGGCGATGGGCTCGGGGCCGAGGCCGAGCCGCGCCAGGCGGCGGTGGGCGCGCTCGATGTCGCCGGTCGCGAAGGCGAGGCTCGCCAGGCCCTCGCCCTGCGCGTCGAGGACGGCGGTGAGCCGCTCGGCGGTCGGCCCCGTCCCGGACGGGGCCATCAGCTCCACCGCGACGTTGGCGAGGGCGAACGTCACCACCGTCGCGCCGCCCCCGTGCGCCTCGGCGCGCCACGCGGGCGCGCGCCCGAGCAGCGCGCGATAGGCGGCCACCGCGGCGTCGAGATCGCGCACCGCCACGACCACGTGGTCGAGCGCGTGGATGATCGGCGGCGACGCGGCGGGGGCGGTGGTCATCGGCGCGATACTGCCTCCGCGCCGTCGGCGGCGTCAAGGTATGCTAGACGGCACTCATGAGGAGCGATGACGGGACGATCGGCCGGGTGCTGACGCGGCGGGAGGCCCTCGCGCTCCTGGGCGCGGGCGGGCTCGCCGCGCTGGGCGCGGGCCGGCCGGCCGACGCCGCCCCTGCGGGCGCCTGCGTGGTGCGCCCGGCGCTGACCGAGGGGCCCTACTTCGTGGACGCCCGGCTCGACCGCTCCGACATCCGCTCCGATCCGGCGGACGGCGCGCTGCGCCCGGGAGCGCCGCTCCGGCTGGCCCTCCGCGTCTCGCGGCTCTCGGCGGGCGCCTGCGCGCCGCTGTCCGGCGCGATGGTGGACGTGTGGCACTGCGACGCGGCGGGCGTCTACTCGGACGCGGCCGATCCCGGCGGCAGCACCGTCGGCCGGAAGTTCCTGCGCGGCTACCAGACCACCGGGGCCGACGGCCGCGTGGGGTTCACCACCATCTATCCGGGCGCGTACCCGGGCCGGGCGGTGCACATCCACTTCAAGGTGCGGACCGGCGGAGGCGGCGGGCGCGCCCACGAGTTCACCTCGCAGCTCTTCTTCGACGACGCGCTCACCGACCAGGTGTACGCGCGGCCTCCCTACGCGGGGCCCGGCGCGCGCCGGATGCGCAACGGACGCGACGGCATCTACCGCGAGGCGGGCGCCCAGCTCATCCTGGCGGTCGCGCCATCGGGCGACGGCTACGCGGGTGCGTTCGATCTCGCGCTCGAGGTCGGCTGACGTGCAGCTGACCCGGTACCGGATCACGCGGGGCGGCTCGCCCTCGACGGAGCAGCTCGTCGAGGCGGCCGGCTACGGCTACGCCCACTCGTGCGTGACCTCGGAGAACTTTCCGGTGCGCGGAGCGGCGCGGGGATGACGGGGACGAGGCGGCGCGCGATATCGTCCTGGTCGGATTCGATCGGGACGTCACCGCCGCGGAGGCCCTCGCCGAGGCCGCGCGCCTCGGGCTCGAGCGGCCGTCCTACGAGGACGCGCTCTACTTCGGGGTCGCGCATCCGGCGGTGCAGCAGGAGCACCCGGTGATCTTCCTGCACGATCCGTGGTTCGGCTACTTCGGCCGCCGCGACGTGCTCTGTCTCTGGAGCAATGCCGGCCGCCGCGAGCTGGGGCTCGAGGGATTCGACGACACCTGGGGCCCGCGCCATCGGTTCGCCTTCGTGGCCGCGGGCGCGCGGTAGAGTCGGCGATGCCGGCGCTGAGCGTGGGTGAGCGCGACTCGGTGGCCTACGAGGACACCGGCCGCGGCCCGCTCGTGGTGCTGATCCACGGCTCGCCCGGGAGCGCGCGGGTCTGGCAGCCGGTGACCGAGCAGCTCGCGCCGCGCTTCCGGGTGATCGCGCCGAACCTGCCCGGCTACGGGGCGACCACCCGGCCACCCGCGGGCCTGCCGAGCGACAGCGGGCACGCGGCGCGGCTGATCGAGGCGCTGCTCGACGGCATGAAGCCGCCCGCGGTGGTGGCCGGGCACTCCTACGGCGGGGTGGTGGCGCTACTGCTCGCGCTGCGGGGCACCGTCAAGCCGGGCGCGCTCGCCCTGTTCGAGCCGGTGGCGGTGCCGCTGCTCGCCGCGGTGGGCGAGACGGCGGCCTTCGCCTCCGCCCGGGCGCTCTTCGACGACTACCGGGCCGCGTTCGAGGCGGGCGATCGCCTGGCGGTGCGCAAGATGATCGACTACTGGTTCGGGCCGGGGGCCTACGATCAGCTGCCGGCGCCGGCGCGCGAGTACCTGGTGAACTACACGAGCAACAACATCGACGACGTGACCGCCACCTTCCGGGATACCTACTCGGTCGACGCGCTCCGGCGCCTCGCGGTGCCGACGCTGGTGGCCTACGGCGCCCGGAGCCCGGAGACCATGGTGAAGATCGTGCAGGCCATCGCCGCGCTCGTGCCCGGCGCGCGGCTCGAGCGGATCGAGGACGCCAACCACGCGCTGACCACGACCCACGCGGACCTGGTGGCGGCGATGATCGCGACCCTCGCCGACCGGAGCGCGTGAGTGTGCGGTCGCGGCGGGAGATCCTCCGGCTCGGCGCGGCGGCCCTCGGGGCGCTGCTGGTGAGCCCGCCGGCGCGCGGGCAGGGGACGCTCGAGCGGGCCGTGCCGCGGACGAAGGAGCGGCTGCCCGCGGTCGGCCTCGGGACCTGGCAGGTGTTCGACGTGGCGAGCGACGCGCGGGAGCTGGGGCAGGCCCGCGAGACGCTGCGGGTATTCACGGACGGGGGCGGGCGGGTGATCGACAGCTCGCCGATGTACGGAAGCTCCGAGGCGGTGACCGGAGAGCTCGCCGTCGAGCTGGGCGTGCAGGCGAAGCTCTTCGTCGCCACCAAGGTGTGGACGAGTGGCCGGCGGGCCGGCATCCAGCAGATGGAGGACTCGATGCGGAAGCTGCGCGTCGAGCGGCTCGACCTGATGCAGGTGCACAACCTGGTGGACGTGCAGACGCATCTCGCGACCCTGACGGAGTGGAAGGCCGCCGGCCGCGTGCGCTACGTCGGCATCACCCACTACCACGCGGGCGGGCACGCCGAGCTGGAGCGCCTCCTGCGCCGGGGCGACGTCGATTTCGTGCAGGTGAACTACTCGCTGGCCGAGCCGCAGGCGGACGCGCGCCTGCTCGGGGCCGCCGCCGACGCGCGCGTGGCGGTGATCGTGAACCGGCCGTTCGCGGAGGGGGCGATGTTCGGGCGGGTGAAGGGGAAGGCGGTCCCGGAGTGGGCGCAGGCGGCGGGGTGCGCGAGCTGGGCGCAGTACTTCCTCAAGTGGATCCTGGCGCATCCCGCGGTCACCTGCGTGATCCCGGGCACGCGCAATCCCCGGCACGCGGCGGACAATCTGGGCGCGATGGCGGGCCCGCTGCCGGACGCGGCGATGCGGCGGCGCATGCGCGAGCACTTCGATTCGCTATAATCCGCAGTAGTCAGGAGGAGCCATGCCGCGCAACGAGGCCCGGACGTATCGTCACATCGAGGTGGTGCCGGCGAGCGGGTCGCTGGGCGCCGAGATCCGCGGGGTCAACGTGGCCGCGGCGCTCGATGGATCCGTGATCGCGGAGATCCGCCAGGCGCTGCTCGATCACCTGGTCATCTTCTTTCGCGACCAGAAGCTCGCGCCGCACGAGCAGCTCGCCTTCGCGGGCCGCTTCGGGGAGCCGATGGAGTATCCCCAGCTCCGGGGCCTGCCGGAGTGCCCGCTGATCACCCCGGTGCTCAAGCTCGCGGAGGAGAAGGTGAACTTCGGCGGGGTGTGGCACACCGACACGACCTACCTCGCCGAGCCGCCGATGGCCAGCATGCTCTACGCGGTGGAGCTGCCGCCCTACGGGGGCGACACGATCTTCGCCAACCAGTACCAGGCGTACGAGACGCTCTCGGAGGGATTGCGGCGCGCGCTCGACGGGCTGATCGCGGTCAACACCTCGACCAAGGCGGACGCGTCGAAGACCCGCGAGGACCGGCTGCGGGCGGCCGGCGTCGAGATGAAGGTGCTGACCAGCGAGCACCCCGCGGTGCGCACCCATCCCGAGACGGGGCGCAAGGCGCTCTACGTCAACCACGGGCACACCGCGCACTTCAAGGGGTGGACCGAGGAGGAGAGCCGGCCGCTGCTCGAGTACCTCTTCGCGCAGCAGGTGCGGCCCGAGCTCTGCTGCCGCTTCCGGTGGGAGCCGGGCTCGATCGCGTTCTGGGACAACCGCTGCGCCCAGCACAACGCGGTCAACGACTACGCGGGGTTCAAGCGCCTCATGCACCGCGTGACGCTGGCCGGCGACACGCCGCGGTAGAGCAGCGCTGGGGGTCAGGTCTTACATTCCGACATTTTCGTGGCGCGCGCCCAACTCGTCTCGCGAGGCGAAAATGTCGGAATGTAAGACCTGACCCCTATCTGCCCGGTCCAGCGGGGCTTGCGCTTCTCCACGAAGGCCTTGGCGCCCTCGACGCGGTCCTCGGTGGTGCGCAGCAGCGTGGCGAGATCGTTCTCGAGACGGATGCCGTCTTCGAGCGGCAGGCCGAGGCCGCCCACCACCGCTTCCTTCGCGTAGCGCAGCGCCACCGGCGCCTTGTCCGCCAGCGTGCGGGCGAGGGCCTGCGCGGCCGACGGCAGCTCGGCCACCGGCACCACGCGCTCGACCAGGCCGATGCGCAGCGCCTCCGCGGCCGGGATGCGCATGCCGGTCATGATCATCTCGAGCGCCTTGCCGCGGCCGACCAGGCGCGGGAGGCGCTGGGTGCCGCCGCCGCCCGGGATGATGGCCAGGTTGATCTCGGTGAGCCCGAGCTGCGCGTCCTCGGCCGCGATGCGGATGTCGCAGGCGAGCGCCATCTCGAGGCCGCCCCCGAAGGCGTAGCCGCGGATCGCCGCGATGATCGGCTGCGGGCAGCGCTCCATCTCGCGCCGGAAGTCCACGCGCCGCCGGGCCTCGCGGAACTGGGTCGGCACCGGGGGCTCGAGGAACTCGCGGATGTCGGCGCCCGCGGAGAAGGCCTTGTCGCCCGCCCCGGTCACCACCACCGCGCGCACGGTGTCGTCGCCGCGCAGGCGCGTGAACACCTCCAGCAGCTCGCGGCGCATCGCCTGGTTCATCGCGTTGTGCACGTCCGGGCGGTTCAGGGTGACGGTGGCCACCCCGTCGGCCTGCTCGTAGCGGATGGCCTCGTACTTGGTCGCGGGGGTCGCGTCGCTCATGGGGCGGAGTCCTTGCCGGCCACCACGCCGCGGCGGCGCAGGTCGGCGATCTCGTGATCGGCATAGCCCGCCTGGCGCAGCACCTCGGCGGTGTGCTGGCCCAGCATGGGCGGCGGGCCCGCGTCGGGGGCCTGCGTCTCGGAGAAGCGGAGCGGCTGGCCCATCAGGGAGAGCGGGCCCAGCTCCGGGTGATCGTACTGGACGACCATCTTGTGGTGCAGCACGGCCGGGTCGCGCATGAACTGCTGGAGCGACTGCGTCAGGGCGGCCGGGATGTCGTTGTCGGTGAGGATCCGCACCCACTCCGCGGCCGGCCTGGAAGCGAACGCGCTCTCCAGCAGCGGCATCAGGGCCTCCGCGTTGTCACGGCGGGCCACCCAGGAGCCGAAGCGCGGGTCCTGGGCCAGATCCTCGCGGCCGACGACCTTGCAGAGCTTCACCCAGAACGACTGGTTGCCGACCGCGAGGAAGAACGATTCGCCGTCACCGGCCTGGTAGAGCCGGTAGGTGGGGGTGTTGCGGTAGACGACTTCGTGGCCCGGGTAGTCGACGACGAGGCCCGACTGCAGCGCGAGCACCGCCTGCAGCAGCGAGGTCTGCACGCGCTGGCCTCGCCCGGTGCGCTCGCGCACGAAGAGCGCGGCCAGGATCGCCTGGCAGGCCAGCGCCGCGCAGTAGTAGTCGGTGGGGGCGATGCGCAGGTACTGGGGCGCCTCTCCGAAGCCCTGGAGCGTCATGAGGCCGCCCATCGCCTGCAGCAACGGGTCGAAGCCGGGGCGGTCCTTGTACGGGCCGTCGGAGCCGAACGCGGTAACGGTGGAGTAGATGAGCCGCGGGTTGATGGCGCGAAGCGTCTCGTAGTCGACGCCGAGGCGCTCCACCACTCCGGGACGCATGTTCTCCATGACCACGTCGGCGTGCTCGGCCAGGCGGTGGACGATGGCGCGGCCGTCGGGCTCCTTCAGGTTGACCGCGAGGGAGCGCTTGCCGCGGTTCCAGCCGTAGAAGCCGCTCAGCTCGCGGAAGGAGTCGCCCTCGATCGCCTCGACCTTGACCACGTCGGCGCCGAGGTCGGCGAGCATCATCGCCCCGTAAGAGCCGGCGATGTACGAGGTGAGGTCGACGACCTTGACGCCTTCGAGCGGGCCCCCCTCACCCTGCCCTCTCCCCCTCTGGGGGAGAGGGGTGGGGTGAGGGGGCTGTTCGGAGGGAGTCATGCGCCGGTGATGCCCCGGACGATGAGCTCGCGGTGGTGGGCCGCGTCGCCGTAGAGGGGCTCGAGCGACTTGGCGCGCTTGAAGTAGAGGTGGAGGTCGTACTCCCAGGTGAAGCCGATGCCGCCGTGGACCTGGATCGCGTCGCCGCAGACCTTGCGGGCCGACTCGCTGACGTAGGACTTGCAGATCGAGGCGGCGCCGGCCGCGTCCTCCGCCCCGGCGGCGAGCGCCCACGCCGCGTAGTAGACCGCGGAGTGCGAGTTCTCGACCTCCATCAGCATCTCCGCGCAGCGGTGGCGGATGGCCTGGAACGAGCCGATGAGCTGGCCGAACTGCTCGCGCACCTTGGCGTAGCCCACGCTCATGTCGAGGCAGCGGCGGGCCGCGCCCAGCATCTCGGCGGAGGCGCCCACCGCGGCGCGGCGCAGGAGCCCGTCCATCACCGGGCCCGCGCTGCCGGCCGGGCCCACCAGCGCGTCGGCGGGCACCGGCGCGTCGGTCAGGCGCAGCTCCGACCAGCGGTTGCCGAGGTCGATGCCGACCATGGGCGCGAGCGTCACCCCGGTCCCGCGCGGGTCCACCAGGAAGAGGCAGAGGCCCTCGGGCGCGCGGGCCGGGACCAGCACCACGTCGGCCACGTGGGCCCACGGCACGAAGCGCTTGATGCCGGTCAGGCGCCAGCCGTCGCCGGCGCGCGTGGCGGTCGCGGCGGTGGCGGCGGGATCCCAGTCGAGCCCGTCCTCCAGCAGCGCCGCGCTCGCGCGGGCCTGGCCCGAGGCGATCGCGGGCAGCCACTTCTCCTTCTGGGCCGGGCTGCCGCCCAGCATCAGCCCGAGCCCGCCCAGCACCACGCTCGCGAAGTAGGGGCCGGGATACGCGGCGCGGCCCATCTCCTCGAGCACCAGTGCCAGCTCGACCAGGCCGAGGCCGGCGCCGCCCTGCTCCTCGGGGAAGGGCAGGCCGAGCCAGCCGAGCTTGGCCATCTCGCCCCAGAGCGCCTCGTCGTAGCCGCTGACGCCGTCGTCCATCATGGCGCGCACGCGGGCGGGCGTGCACTGCTCGTCCAGCGCCGCGCGGACCGAGCTGCGCAGCAGGACCTGATCTTCGCTGAACGAGAAATTCATCGAGTACCTCCGACGCGGTCGGCCCGGGCTTCCTTGGGCAGCCCCAGGATGCGCTCCCCGATGACGTTCTTCTGGATCTCGGAGGAGCCGGCGTAGATGGTGCCCGCGCGCGACCACAGGAACGCGTAGGCCCAGGTGCCGTGATCGCCGATCGCGGTGTCGACTTCCAGGCGATACTCCGGCGGCACCCCGTCGGTGAGCTGGCCGTAGGGGCCCAGGATCTCCTCGGCCAGCTCCATGAAGCGCTTCTCGAACTCGGAGTACGAGAGCTTCGTGATGGAGCCGCCCGCCCCGGGATGCTCGCCCCGCTCCAGCATGGTCAGGGTGCGGAGCGCGCCGTAGCGCTCGACCTCGAGGTCGGCCCAGACGCGCCCGAGCTTCTGCCGCGTCACCGGGTCGTCCACGATGGGCCGCCCGTTGCGCTTCAGCCGGCGCGCGGCGTCGACGAGCTGGCGGTACTGCGAGGCGTAGGTGGTGACGCGGGCCAGCGCGCGGCCGCCGCGCTCGTAGCCGAGGGTGGTCTGGGCGATGCCCCAGCCCTCGCCGAGCCGGCCGACCATGTTCTCCTTCTCGACCCGCGCGCCGGTCATGAAGACCTCGCAGAACTCGGAGGAGCCGGTGATCTGCTTCAGCGGGCGCACGTCCACTCCGGGCTGGCGCATGTCCATCAGGAAGCACGTGATGCCCTTGTGCTTGGGGACGGCGGGATCGGTGCGCGCGAGGAGGAGGCCCCAGTCCGCGTTGGCCCCGCCGCTGGTCCAGATCTTCTGACCGTTGACCTCGAAGTGGTCGCCGCGGTCCACCGCGGCGGTGCGCAGCGCGGCCAGGTCGGAGCCCGCGTTGGGCTCGGAGTAGAGCTGGCACCACATCTCCTCGGCGGTGAGGATCTTGCGGAGGTAGCGCCGCTTCTGCGCGTCGGTGCCGTGCACCACGATGGTGGGGCCCGCGATGCCCAGGCCCAGCCCGTTCGTGGGGGCGGGCGCGCCCGCGCGCGCCATCTCGTCGGCCACGATCGCCTGCTCCATCGGCCGCGCGCCCTGGCCGCCGTACTCCTTCGGCCAGCCCATGCCGAGATAGCCGGCCTCGTAGAGGCGGCGATGCCAGGCCCGTCGCTCGTCGAGGTTCTTGATGTGGCGCGGCATGTGGTGCTCGAGCCACGCGCGCACCTGCTTGCGGAAGGCGACGTCCTCGGCGGTGTAGGTCAGATCCATTGGCGGGGGCCTCCTCACGTCGGCCAGGCCGGTTGGGTCAGTAGCGGATTCTTGTCAGCCGGAGTCTCTAAGAGGTAGCCCCGGTTCTAGCACGGGCCGCGAGGGACGGTCAACCGCCGACGGCGCGCCGTGCTACCGTCGCGGGCGAGCGGCCGATGACGATCGATCGGAGAGCGTGGCTGAAGGGGGCGGGCGCCGTCACCATCCTGGCCGCGGGGGGAGTGGTCTGGCGCGCGCGCGAGCAGGGCGTGCTCGCGGGTGGGAGCGGGCCGGCCTACGAGCCCTGGGCCACCTGGCGTCGCGACGCGGCCGAGGGGCCGCTGGCGCTGGTGCGGGCGGGCATCCTCGCCGCCAACCCCCACAACACGCAGCCGTGGCTCTTCCAGGTGGGCGCCGCGCGGGTGGCGCTCCTGGCCGATACCGCCCGGAACCTGGGCTCCTTCGATCCCTACCTGCGCGAGCTGCACATCGGCCTCGGCTGCGCGATCGAGAACATGGTCCGCGCCGCCCGCGCCTACGGCTACGAGGCGACGGTGACGCTCCGCGGGGGGCCGCTCGCGGGCCCGGCCTCGCCGCCCCACCCGGAGCCGGTCGCGATCCTCGAGCTGGCGTCGGCCCGCCCGCGCCCGGATGCGCTCTTCGACGCCATCGGGCGCCGGCACACCGATCGCGCCGCCTACGACGCGGCGAGGCCGGTGCCCTCCGACGCGCTCGAGGCGATGTGGGAGACCTTCAAGGAGGACCCCGAGGTGCGCCTGTTCCTCTACTCGGCGACGGAGGAGCGGCGCCAGTTCGGCGCGGCGGTGGTCGCGGCCACCGAGCGCATCGTGGACGACCCGCGGATGATCGAGGACAGCCAGCGCTGGTTCCGCCACCGCTGGGCCGACGTGCAGCGGCTGCGCGACGGGCCCACCCTCGACGCGGCGGGACTGCCCGCCTGGATGACCGCGGCGGCGAAGCTGCTGCCCCCGCCGTCACCCGAGACCAACCACCGCTACTGGCTCGACGCCACCCGCGACGTGCAGGTGAAGACGACCGCGCTCTTCGGCCTCATCGCGGTGCGGGATCTCTACGACCGCGCGCAGGCGCTGCGGGCGGGACGGCTCTGGCAGCGTCTGCACCTGCTGGCGGTGAGCCGCGGCCTCGCCATGCAGCCGATCAACCAGCCGGTCGAGCTGGTGGATCGCGAGCGCGCGCTCGGCCGGGAGCCGCGCGCGGCCGCGACGCTCGCGGCCCTCACCGGCGCCGCCGACTGGAAGCCGACCTTCGCGTTCCGGATGGGCTTTCCCACACAGGTCCCCGCGCCGAGCCCGCGGCGTCCGGTGGACGCGGTGGTCGTGCCCTAGCCCGCGGGGCGGGGCCGGGTCGTCGGCTCTCCCTCGAGAAACGTGGCCAGGAGGGCCAGCAGGTCGTCCTCGGTGAGCAGCCCCACCAGGCGATCGCCCTGGGTCACCGGGAGCGCGGGGAGCCGGCGCGCCCGCATCAGGCGGATCGCGTCGACGAGCGGAGTGCGCCGTCCGACCGAGGTGACGGTCGGACGGATGACGCGATCGATCCGGACGCGGTCGAGACGGGCGGGGATCTCGCGGACCGCGAGCGTGCTGGCCACGGACGGATGCGCGCGATCGAGATCCGCCGCGGCGAGCAGGCCGACGAGCGCGCTCCGGCGCACCACCGGGAGCGCGTCGACCCGGTGGCGGGCCAGGAGGCGGCCCGCGAGGCCGAGGCTCTCGCCCGGGCCGACCGCGACCGGCTCCCGCCGCATCCGCTCAGCGACGCGCATCGCGCGCTCCGATGCGGGGAACGGCCAGGACCGGGCACGGAGCCAGCCGCGCGAGCCGATCGCCCAGCGTGGCGACCAGGCCGCCCAGAGCGCCGCGGCGCGGCGCCGTACCGATCACGATGAGGTCCGCGTCGAGCTCCTCGGCGCGCTGCGCGATCTCGCGCGCGACCGGACCCTCCGCCACCTCGCACTGCACGTCCCGGTCGCGGCCCACCCCGCGCAGAATGGCCATCGCCTCGTCGGCGACGTGACGCCGCGCCCGCTCGATGGCCACCGTCGCCTCGGCCTCGAGCCGCGGGATCGGGCGGGCGGCGGGCAGAACGTGCAGCGCGGTCATGGTGGCGCCGGTGGTGTCCGCGATGCGCAGCGCCTCGCCGAGCGCGCGGCGGGAGCCGGGGCGCAGGCTGGTGGCGGCGAGCACGTGGCCGAGCCCGGTCGGGTGGCGATGCTCCAGCAGGCCGCCCAGCACCGCGAGCAGGTCGCTCCGGCTGACCACGCCCGTCACCGCGCCGTCGTCGACCACCGCGAACGCGTCCACTCGCCGGTCGCGGGCGAGCCGGGCCGCTTCGGCCACCGGCGTCTCGGGGTGGAGCGCCAGCGGGTCGCGCGCCATCACGTCCGCCACCACGAGACCGGCGACGGCGACCGCCCAGTCGTGGCGGGCGATCTCCGGGATGCTCGAGACGTCGGCCCGCTCGATGTCGCGCTCCGCGAGCATGCCCACCAGGCGGTGGCCATCGATCACGGGCAGGTGGCGGATCCCGCGGCGGCGCATGAGCGCGCGCGCATCGCGGAGGGGAGTGGCCGGCTCGGTCGTGATGGCCGGCCGCGTGAGCAGGGTCTTGATCTGCATGGGCTCCTCTCTTCTAGGCGGACCGCAGGCATCGCGGGCCGCTGGTCAGCACCGGAATCGGGACGGCGCCAAGATCGTCCGGGCGTCGAATCACGCCGTCGGTCGCGACGAGGACGTCGGCGTCCAGCTCCTGGATGACGGCGCGGGTCACCGGGGCCGGCGCGCCGAAGCGCACGTGGGTCCACACCGTCATCCCGTCTTCTCGCAGGCGGCCCGCGACCGACGCGAGGTAGGCGCGCGCGGCGGCCCGCGCGGCGTCCTCGAGCTGATCGACGAATGCCACCGTCCGCCCGCCGACGCGCAGCATGCGCGCGGCCGGCTCGATCATCAGGAGGTGGACCGCGCCGCCGGGTCCGCGGACCAGGTGGCGCGCCCAGGTCAGGGCGCGCTCGCCGCGCTCGGTGCCGTCCAGCAGAACGAGAAGACGTCGGTAAGCGCTCGATCGCATGCGCCCAGGGTACCGACCGGCTCGCCGCCGGCTCGCTAAGCTTTCGTGACGTGCCGGCCCGGGCCGGATCGTGCTACCTTCCTGCCAACGATCCCGCGAGATCGCACGAATACGAAAGGATCCGACCGATGGCCGATGCCCCGCTGCCGACCCGTGATCGCGTCGAAGCCTACTTCAAGGAGCTGAACAACTGGGGCCGCTGGGGGCACGACGACCAGCTCGGCACCGTGAACCTGATCACCCCGGCCAAGCAGGCGCAGGCCCAGCGGCTGGTCAAGAAGGGCCGCACCGTGTCGCTGGCGCGCGACGTGGTGCCGCGGCCGGTGTACATGTACCACATGACGTTTCCGTCCAAGCGGGAGCGGGTGGACGTGGTGCTCGACCGCTTCGACATGGTCTACCACGGCTACTGGATCACCCACGTGGACGCGCTCTGCCACGTGGGCTGGGACGGCGAGCTCTACAACGGCCGCCCGTTCGCGGAGAGCCTCACCGTGGAGGGCGCGCTCTGGTGCCCGATCGACCCGATCTTCACCCGTGGCATCACCACCCGCGGGGTGTTCCTCGACGTGGCGGCCGGGCGCAAGGAGGGCTACGTCACGGTGGGCCACCCGGTGACCCCGCGCGAGCTCGATGAGGCGGAGCGGCGCGCGGGCGTGAAGGTGGAGCCGGGCGACGTGGTGGTGCTGCGCAGCGGCGACGAGAAGTTCCGCCTCGAGAACCCGGACTGGAAGCCGCGGATCTCGGAGCACCCGGGATTGAACGTGTCCTGCCTCGAGTGGTTCCGCGAGAAGGACATCGCGGCGATCTCCTGGGACATGATGGACGAGCGGCCGAGCGGCTACCCCGGCTTCGGCATGTCGACCCACCTGGCGATCCCGTTCCTGGGCCTGGCCCTCATCGACAACTCGGACCCCGAGCGTCTGGCCAAGGCCTGCGCCGAGGAAGGGCGCAACGAGTTCCTGTTCACCGCCACGCCGCTGCGCCTGGTCGGCGCCACCGGCGCCCCCGCGCACCCGATCGCGATCTTCTGATGAGCCGACACGCGATGACCCGACACGCCCCGGGCCGATCCGTCCTGCCGCTCGCTCTCGTCGCGCTCCTCGTCGTCGCGGCCGTCCTCGCTCTCGGCGCCCCGGCCTCTGCCGCTGACGGCGAGATGCGGTGGGGTCTGCACGTCACGCTGGCCGCCCGGTGGCTCGATCCGGCCGAGACCGAGGCGTTCAGCACCCCGTTCATGGTGCTCTACGCGATACACGACGCGCTGGTGAAGCCGATGCCGGGCGGGCTCAACACCCCGAGCCTGGCCGAGTCGTGGCAGGAGTCGAAGGACCATCTCTCGTTCACGTTCAACCTCCGCAAGAACGCGCGCTTCCACAACGGAGAGCCCGTCACCGCGGAGGACGTGAAGTTCTCCTTCGAGCGCTACAAGGGGGCCAGCGCCACCCTTCTGAAGGAGAAGGTGAAGGAGGTGCAGGTGCTGGGGCCGGCCCAGGTGCGCTTCGTGCTGAAGGAGCCGTGGGCCGACTTCATGACCTTCTACGGGACGACCGCCTCGGGGGCGGCGTGGATCGTGCCGAAGAAGTACGTGCAGCAGGTGGGCGAGGACGGCTTCAAGGCCGCGCCGGTCGGGGCGGGACCGTACAAGGTGGTCTCGTTCAAGCCCGGCGTCGAGATCGTGATGGAAGCCTTCGACGGCTACTGGCGGAAGGCCCCGTCGGTGAAGCGACTGGTCATGCGCTCGATGCCGGAGGAGACGACGCGAGCGGCCGCGCTCAAGAGCGGCGAGGTGGACATCGCGTATCTGCTCACCGGGCCGACCGCGGAGGCCATCCGCAAGACGCCCGGCTTCACCCTGAAGGCGCCGCTGCTCTCGGGCGCGTTCTGGCTCGAGCTGCCGGAGCAGTGGGACCCGAAGTCGCCCTGGCACGATCTGCGGGTGCGCCAGGCGGCGAGCCTCGCGATCGATCGCCAGGCGGTGAACCAGGCGGAGACGCTCGGCTTCTCGCGCCTGACCGGCAGCATCGTGCCGCGCATCTTCCAGTACGCCGTGCACTACGAGCCGCCCGCGTACGATCCGGCCCGGGCGAAGAAGCTCATGGCCGAGGCGGGCTACCCCAACGGCTTCGACGGCGGCGACTTCTACCCGTTCCCGCCCTACACCTCGATGGGCGAGGCCATCCAGGGCTACCTGCAGGCGGTCGGCATCCGCACCACGACCCGCACCATGGAGCGGGCCGCCTACTTCACCGCGTGGCGCGAGAAGAAGCTCCACGGGGTGATCCTCGTGATCAGCGCCGCCTTCGGCAACGCGGCCACCCGGCTCGAGCCCTACGCCACGAAGAACGGCATCTACGCGTACGGGAGCCTGCCCGAGGTCGACGATCTCTACTCGCGCCAGGGGCGGGAGCTCGATCCCAAGAAGCGCGAGGCGCTGCTCGCCCAGATCCAGAAGACCCTCGTGGACAAGGTGATCAACGTGCCGATCTATGAGCTGGCCTTCATCTGGGGGGTCGGGCCGCGGGTCGAGGAAGGCGGGGCCGGGCTCATTCCCGGCTTCTCCTACTCGGCGCCCGCGGAGGACCTTCGCCTCAAGGCGCGCTGAGGAGAGCCCCGCGGTGGCCCAGTACTCGCTCGGGATCGACATCGGCGGTACGTTCACCGACCTCGTGGTCTACGACCACGAGACCGGCGCGCGATGGAGCCGCAAGGTCCTCACCACCCACGACGACCCGGCGCGCGCGGTCGCCTCCGGAGTGGCGGGCCTGCTCGACCAGGCGCGCGTCGATCCGGCCGCGTTCTCCCGGGTCGTCCACGCCACCACCCTCTTCACCAACGCCCTGATCGAGCGCAAGGGCGCGATCACCGGCCTGATCACGACCGCGGGCTTCGCGGACACGCTCGAGATCGGGCGCGAGCGGAAGTACGAGCTGTACGACCTCGCGATCACCAAGCCCGAGCCGCTGGTGCCGCGGCAGCTGCGCCTCGAGGTTCCCGAGCGCACGAAGGCGGACGGGCGCATCGCGCGGCGGCTCGACACCCGCGCGGTCACCGCGCGCGCGGCCGCGCTGGCCCGCGCGGGGGTGGAGGCCATCGCGGTGGTGTTCCTGCACGCCTACGCCAACCCGCGCCACGAGCGCGAGGCGGCCCGGCTGATCGCGCGGCGCCATCCCGGCATCGCGGTGACGACGTCGCACGAGGTGGCCCCCGAGATCCGCGAGTACGAGCGCGCCTCGACCACGGTGGCGAACGCCTACATCAAGCCGCTCGCCCAGAAGTACCTGGCCCTCATGGCCGAGCGGGTGTCGGCGCTCGGGATCCCGGCGCCGCTGCTGCTCATGCTCTCGAGCGGCGGCCTCACCCACGTGGCGGAGGCGCAGCGAGTGCCGGTGCAGATGCTCGAGTCCGGCCCCGCCGCGGGCGCCATCGCGGCCGCCTTCTTCGGCCAGGCCGACGGCAACGGGCGCGTGCTCGCCTTCGACATGGGCGGCACCACCGCCAAGCTCTCGCTGGTGGACGGCGGCGAGCCGCTCACCGCCTACTCCTTCGAGGCCGCGCGGCAGCGCCGCTTCATCGAGGGCAGCGGGCTGCCGATCCGCATCTCGACCATCGAGCTGATCGAGATCGGCGCGGGCGGCGGCAGCATCGCCGCGATCGACGAGATCGGGCTCCTCAAGGTCGGCCCGCGCAGCGCGGGCTCGCACCCGGGGCCGGCGGCCTACGGGCTCGGCGGCAAGGAGCCCACCGTGACCGACGCGGACTTCCTGCTCGGCTATCTCAACCCCGACTACTTCGCGGGCGGCGAGGTCGCGGTCGACATGGCGGCCGCGATCGGCGCGGTCGAGGGGCTCGCGCGGCGGCTCTCGCTCGAGTCCACCAAGGTCGCGTGGGGCATCCACGACATCGTCAACGAGAACATGGCCGGCGCGGCGCGCGTGCACATCGCCGAGCGCGGGCGCGACCCGCGCGACTACGCGCTGCTCTGCACCGGCGGCGCGGGGCCGGTGCACGCCTACTCGGTGGCGCGCAAGCTCGGGATCGGCCGCGTGATCTGCCCGCCGTCGGCCGGGGTGGCCTCCGCGCTCGGGCTGCTGGTGGCGCCGGCGCGGGTGGACCGCGGGGCCACCGTCGGCATCCGGCTCGATCGGGGCAGCATCGCGGAGCTGGAGGCCGCGTTCACGCGTCTCGAGGAGCAGGCGCGCGCGGTGATGGCGGAGACCGGGCTCAAGCTCGAGTCGGCCACGGTGGAGCGGCTGGCGGATGGGCGCTTCATGGGGCAGGGCTTCGACCTGGTGGTGCCGCTCCCGGCCGGGCCCTACGAGGACAGCGATCGAGGGCGCGCGGTCCTGCGCGGCGCCTTCGAGGGCGCGTACCGCGAGAAGTTCGCGCTGACGCCGCCCGGCGTGCCGGTGGAGTTCATCAACATCCGGGTGGCGGTGCGCGCGCCGGTCTCGGGCAGCGACGTGGTGCTGGAGGGCCGTCGGGGCGAGGGCGCGCGCGCGGCGCTCAAGGGCACCCGGCGCGCCTACTTCCCCGGCGTCGACGGCTGGGTGGAGACCTCGGTCTACGACCGCTACCGGCTCGGGGTAGGGGACCGGCTGAGCGGTCCGGCGGTGGTGGAGGAAGAGGGCTCCACGCTCGTGATCGGGCCGGACGCGACCGCGGAGGTGGCGCCGAGCGGCAACATCGTGATGACCCTCGCGGGGTGATGACCCTCAGGAGTCCGCGCCCCGGCTGAGGTCCTGCCAGTTCGCGCGCAGCCGTCTCCGCCTTTTTCCAGCCAGCACATCACGCGCTTCGCCATACCGCCTTGACACGGGTATGAAACTAGTGTTTCATTCACGACTGTGAGTGAGCAACAGTTACTTCTCCTCCTGGTCGGGGTGCCGCCCACCCCATCGAGCCTCCGGGTGCGGGTCTGGCGGCGCCTTCGCTCCCTGGGCGCGGTGGCGCTGCGGCGCTCGGCCTATCTGCTGCCGGACACCCCGGAGCGCTACGAGGACTTTCAGTGGCTGGCGCAGGAAGTGGAGCGGGACGGCGGCGACGCGACGCTGATTCGAATCCAGCAGATCGAGAACATGAGTCCCGGCGACGTCCTCCGGCTCTTCCACGAGCCCCGTGACCGGGACTACCGGCAGCTCACCGCGCGCTACCGGAAAGCGCTGCAGAGCCTCGACCGGAAATCGGTGCACCCGAAAACGCGCGAGAAGCTCGTCCGCCTCGCGAAGGATCATCAACGGATCCGCGACATCGATTTCTTCGACGCTCCCGGGGGTGCCGAGGTCCGACGTCTCGAGGAGACCATCGCCATGCGCACCAGAAGTCCGGAAACGCCCGAGCCCGAGCCGAAACCGAGTCTGGACCTGACCAAGCTACGAGGCCGGCGGTGGGTCACCCGACCCCGGCCCCACGTGGACCGCGTCGCCTCCGCGTGGCTGATCAAGCGGTTCATCGATCCGGACGCGGTATTTCTCTTCGCGCCGCCCGCGGAGTTCCCGAAGGACGCGATTGCCTACGATGCCCCGGGGGTGGAGCTGAGCCACCAGGGCGAGGACTGCACGTTCGAGACGCTGGTGAAGCGAGCCCATCTCCGGGATCGGCGCCTCGCCCGGGTCGCCGAGGTGGTTCACGAAGCGGACCTTCGTGACGGCAAGTACCCACACGAGGAGGCGCGAGGCATCGACGTGGCGATCCGGGCATTCCTCGCGGCGGCGGCCGATGATCACCAGGTGCTCGCGCAGGGAATGGCGATGTTCGAGGGCCTCTACGCCAACACCTCGAAGAAGGGCTGAGATGGGTTCGGGCCGCCCCATGTCGATCCTCGTCCTGTCCCGGGCCGACGTGTTCGATCTGCTCCCCCTCCGGGACTGCATCGACGTGGTGGAGCGGGCGTTTCGGCTCCACGCCGAAGGCCGCACCCTGGGCCCGGGGGTCCTCTCGGTGCCGGCGACGGATGGCGGATTCCATATCAAGGCGGCCGGGCTCCTGGGCGACCGCGGATATTTCGCGGCGAAGACGAACGCGAACTTCCCCGGCAATCCTCGGCGCTTCGGGCTGCCCACGATCCAGGGCGTGGTGGTCCTCGCCGACGCGGAGAATGGGGAGCCGCTCGCGGTGATCGAGTCGGGCAGCGTGACCGCGCTGCGCACCGCCGCCGCGACCGGCGTCGCCGCGAAGGCTCTCGCGCGGGCCGACGCGCGGACCGCGACGATCGTGGGCTGCGGAATCCAGGGCGAGCTGCAGCTGGCGGCGGTGGCCGCGGTCCTGCCGCTGCGGCGCGCGTGGGTACTGGATCTCGACCACGCGCGGGCTGAAAGCATGGCGGCGCGCGCCCGGGCCAGCCTGGGGCTCGAGGTCGATGCGGCCAAGGATCTGCACCAGGCGCTGGCCGGCAGTGACGTGTGCGTGACGTGCACGCCGTCGCGGCGGGCGGTGGTGATGGCCGCCGACGTGGTCCCGGGGACCTTCGTCGCCGCGGTTGGCGCGGATGCGCCCGGCAAGCAGGAGCTCGAGCCGGTCCTGATGGCGACCTCGACCGTGGTCGTCGACGTGCTGGCCCAGTGCGTCGAGATCGGCGAGCTGCAGCACGCGCTGGCCGCGGGGCTGATGACGCGGGAGCAGGTCCACGCCGAGCTCGGCGACGTCGTCTCGGGGCGTCGACCCGGGCGCACCCGGCCGGACGAGATCACGATCTTCGACAGCTCGGGCACCGCGCTGCAGGATGTGGCCGCCGCCGTCGCGGTGTACGAGAAGGCGCGCCAGACCGGGCGCGGCCGGGAGGTGAGCCTCGATGGCTGAAGCGATCGGGAAGACCTGGAAGGAGATCGCGGTCGGGTTCCTCAAGGTCGGCGCGACGGCCTACGGGGGCCCGGCCATCATGGGGGTCATGCAGGCCGAGTTCCAGGAACGGCGGCAGTGGACCTCGAAGCCGCACTTCCTGGAGGGATTGGCGCTCGTGAACGTGCTGCCGGGCGCGACGGCGACCCAGCTCGGGATCTTCCTCGGACACGCGCGCGGCGGGTGGTGGGGCGGCCTGCTGGCCGGGCTGTGCTTCGCGACGCCGGGCTTCGTCGTGATGCTGGGGCTTGCCATCGCGTACGGGACCCTGGGCGTCAGTCCGATCGTACGCGGCGCGTTGTACGGCCTGGGGCCCGTCGTGCTGGCCATCTTCGTCGCGGCCCTGTTCCGCCTGGGCCGGTCGGGGCTTCGATCGCGGATCCAGGCCGTCATCGCGGTGGGTGCCGCGATCACGGCGCTGTGGAGCCCTCTCGGGCCGGTTCCCATCCTGCTGCTGTCGGCCGGGATCGGTCTCTTTCTGTTTCACGGCAAGCGGGTGGGCTCCATCGCGCTCGTGGGCTTGGTGATCGCGCTCGCGATCACCCCCCGCCTCGCATGGTGGGCGCTCGCTACCCCGGCGACCGCCACACCAGAGCCGACGCTCGGGCACATCGCGGCCCTCTTCGCCGGGATCGGGGCGCTGACCGTCGGCGGTGGGCTGACGATGATCGCCCTGATGCAAGAGCACGTGGTGGAGCGGCTGCACTGGCTGACGCCGCGAGAGTTCGTCGACGGTCTGGCGCTGGGACAGCTGACGCCGGGGCCCGTTCTGATGCTCGCGGCCTACGTCGGCTACAAGGTGCTCGGCGTCGGCGGGGCCGTGGTGGCGGCGGCGGCCAGCTTCCTGCCCTCCTTCGTCCTGATGCTCGGTCTCCTGCCGGTGTTCGAACGCATCCGGATGCTTGGCTGGGCGCGGGCGGCCATGCAAGGCGTGGTGCCCGCGGTGATCGGGGTGATGGCCACCGTGCTCGCGCGGTTGGTGCCACACGCGGCGCCGGACCCCTTGGCGCTCGGAATCCTGGTGGTGGCCAGCCTCACGTTGATCCGGTGGCGCCTGGCGCCGTTGAAGGCCATGCTCGGCGGCTCGGTCATCGGTGTCCTGCGCGATCGGCTCGCGGATCTGCCGGGCATGAGGGCGCTGCTCTGCGGTGCCACCTGGGGACGGTGATGGACCGACTCGAATACTTTGCGATGCGATAAGGAGACGACCATGAAATGGATCACCAGAGAACGTGCGCGGGTGGACCGGATCGCCTGTCCGTGGCTCATCACTCGGTTCATCGATCCCAAGCCAGAGTTCCTGTTCGTGCCCGCGCGAGAGGTTCTCGCGGTCGCGAGCCGCGAGCAGGCCATTCCGTACGACGTCCCGGACGTGGAGCTTGGCCACAAAGGGCCGCGGTGCTCGTTCGACGCCTTCGTCGCGCGGTACGAGCTGGCCGACCCGGCCCTCGCGGCCCTCGCCGAGATCGTCCGCGGCGCCGACACGGACGACCGCGGCCTCACGCCCGAATCGGCCGGCCTCTACGCCGCCGCGACCGGGTTCCAGGCCACGAGCCGGGACGACCACGAGAACATGAGCCGCCAGTTCCCGATGTACGACGCCCTCTACGAGTTCTCCCGCGCGCGGACCGCCGGTACGCCGGCGCCGCCTCGCGTGGTGTTCGTGTGCCTCCACGGGGCGGCCAAGAGCGTGGTGGCGGCCGCTCAGTTCCGGCGACTGGCCGCGGACCGGGGCCTGGCGGTCGGCGCGGTGGCGGCCGGCACCGAGCCCGACGCCGAGCTGGCGCCGGGGGCGGTCAAGGGCCTCGCCGCCGAAGGGCTCACCGCGGCTCCGGCCCGGCCCCGGCCGGTGACGCTCTATGACCTCAGCAGCGCGGCCCGGGTCGTGAGCTTCGGGTGCGAGATCGGCATGGGGACGGGCCGGCCGGTGGACCAATGGGAGGTGCCCGCGGTCAGCGATGGCTACGCCGGGGCACGCGATCAGATCGTCGCCAAGGTCGAGCGCCTGCTGAGCGACCTGGCGACCGGGAGCTGAGATGGCGCTCCAGCATCTGGGCTTCGTCGATCTGCCACCGCATGCGGGCGACGGCGGATTCGACCACGCGGCGGTGCACGAGCCGACCGGCCGCGTCTACGTCGCCCATACCGCCAACGATGCCGTCGATGTCATCGACGTCGACGCGCAGAGATGGGTGGGATCGATCGGCGGGCTCAAAGCCGTCGCGGGAGCGCTGGTCGTGGATCCGGGCCTGGTGTTCACCTCGAACCGGGGGGAAGACTCCGTCGGGATCATCCAGATCGACGAGCGCGACCGCGTCGAGAAGGTCGCGGTGGGCGTGCGGCCCAACGGCCTGGCCTACGACGCGGGTCGCGGTCGCCTGCTCGCGGCCCACGTCGGTGATCCGGCCGTCCCGGGGTCGTGTACCGTATCCATCGTCGACGTGCACGCCCGGAAGCGCGTCGCGGACCTCCCGGTCGCCGGCCGGACGCGATGGACCGTCTACGATCCGGTCGCCGACGTCTTCCACGTGAACATCGCCGCCCCCGCGCAGATCGTCGTGGTGGGCGCCGCCGATCCGGTGCACGTGCAGCGGGCGGTGCCCATCCCCCAGGCCGGCCCCCATGGGCTCGACCTCGACGCCGAGCGCCGGCGCCTCTTCTGTGCGTGCGACGCGGGCGTGTTGCTCGAGGTGCACGCCGACAGCGGCGAGGTGCTCACCCGCGAGCCGATCGCCGGTGTTCCCGACGTGGTGTTCTTCAACCAGCGCCTCCGCCGGCTCTACGTCGCGATCGGGGAGCCGGGGGTGATCGAGGTGTTCGACACTGCGCCACTGCGGCGCCACGAGATCGTGGCGACCGAGGTCGGCGCTCATACGCTGTCGTTCGACGCCAGTCGAGACATCGTCTGTGCGTTCCTGCCCGGGAGCCACCGCGCCGCGGTGTACCGGGATCACGAATAGTCGGCTGACCGCCATGGGAGTGGCCCGGCCGGTGGAAGGAAGGTGACGCCATGCGATTCACAGTTCGCCATCTCTCGCTTGCGGCTCTGGCGGGGTGCTTGTTCTTCGGATCCAGCGCCGGAGCGGCCGAGCCCGACTGGAAGGCGGTCGAGCAGGCGCTCGGCAAGCCCGGCCAGGTCCAGGCCGGCGACGTCTTCCGGGTCGGAATGCCGCGCACGGATCTGTCCGTCAGCGTGAAGGGCGTGCCGGTGAAGGCGGGGTTCGCGCTCGGGTCGTACGCGGCCTTCAGGCAGGCCGGCGATCGGGCCATGGTGATGGGGGATCTCGTGCTCCTGGACCAGGAGGTTCCGGCCGTGATGTCCGGCCTCTTCAGCGGCGGCCTCGAGGTGACCGCGGTTCACAATCACCTGAACGAGATGTCTCCCCACGTCATGTACATGCACTACGAAGGCCATGGCGACGCGGTGCAGCTCGCCCGGGCTCTGCGTCAGGCCTTGTCCGCGAGCGCGACCCCCTTCGGGGGACCGGCGCCGGTCGCCCCGGGCGGGACGCCCGCGATCGATACGAGGCAGATCGAGCAGGCGCTCGGCCGCGCCGGGCGCGACCTGGGCAACGGGGTATTCCAGGTCACGGTGCCCCGCGCGGAGGCGATCACCGAGAACGGGATGCCGTTGCTGCCCGCGATGGGTGTCGCGACGGTTCTCAATTTCCAGGCCCTGGACGGCGGCAAGGCGGCGATCACGGGAGATTTCGTGCTGGTCGACCGGGAGGTCAATCCGGTCGCCCGGGCCCTCCGGCAGCACGGCATCGACGTGACCGCGATCCACAACCACGGACTCCGGGATACCCCGCGCCTGTTCTACATGCACTTCTGGGCCGTCGAGAGCGCGGCCACGCTCGCGCAGGGATTGAAGGCCGCGCTGGACCAGACCAATAGCCAGAGATGAACCGAGGAGAGCCAGAGACATGCGATATCAACTGACCCCGATCAATACCCGGCCGTGGCTGCTCAATGGCCTCTCGCTGCGGCTCATCGAGAGCCACTACGAGAACCACTACGGGGGCGCGCTCCGCCGGCTGAACGCGATCACGGAGCAGCTCGAATCGCTCGACTTCGAGAAGACTCCGGGCTTCATGGTCAACAGCCTGAAGCGTGAGCAGCTGATCGCGCTCAATTCGACGCTCCTCCACGAGCTGTATTTCGCCAGCATGGCGTTCGGCGACGGTAGGCCGACCGAGATGCTCGCGCAGGCCCTCACCCGCGACTTCGGATCGGTGGACCGCTGGCGCAGCGAGTTCGTCGCGATGGCGAAGGGCCTGGCCGGCGGGTCGGGATGGGTATTGCTCGTCTACGTTCCCCGAGATCGGCGGCTCATCAATCAGTACGCGAGCGACCATGGCCAGGCCACCGCGGGAGGCATTCCGATCCTGGCTCTCGACATGTACGAGCACGCCTACCACATCGACTTCGGAGCGAACGCGACCGCGTACATCGATACCTTCCAGCGCAACATCGACTGGGTATCGACCCAGACGCGCTACGAGGATGCGTCGAGAGTCGAGGCCCCGCGACCCCTCGTCCAGAAGGAGTTCGGGGATCTGCCGGGGGTGGGGGTCGAGGAAGTCAAGGCGATGCTGGACTCGGGGGAGCCGGTCCAGATCATCGATGCGCGGCCGAGGTCCTACATCTCTCGCCAGCAGGACATCATGGAGGGGGCGGTCTGGCGGGATCCCGAGCGTATCCATGACTGGATCGGGGAGCTGTCGAAATCCGACCCGGTCGTGGTGTTCTGCGCCTACGGGTTCCACGTGGGATGCAAGACGGCCATCGCGCTCCGCGAGGCGGGGTTCGACGCGAAGTACATGAAGGGCGGCCACTCGGCGTGGAAGGCGATCGGAGGGCCGATCAAGCTGTACACGTAACCGTACCCGCTGCGCGGCGGCCGGCGATGTGTGACAATACCGGGCCATGACCTCTCCCCGGTTCGACGCCATCACGCTCGAGGTGCTGTGGACCCGCCTCATCTCGGTGGTGGACGAGGCGGCGAAGGCGATCGTGCGCACCTCGTTCTCCACGCTCTCCAACGAGGCCAACGACTTCGCGTGCGTGCTCACCGACGCCCGCGGCCACGCGCTGGCCCAGAACTCGGGCTCGATCCCGTCGTTCATCGGCACGCTGCCCGCGACGGTGCGGCACTTCCTGCGCGAGCTGGGGCCGGAGCGCCTGAAGCCGGGCGACGTGCTGATCACCAACGACCCGTGGCAGGGGACCGGGCACATGAGCGACGTGTGCCTGGTGAAGCCGATCTTCTTCGACGTCGGCGGCCGGCCGCGGCTGGTCGCCTTCTCGGCGACCACGGCGCACATGCCGGACATCGGCGGGCGGATCCGCGCCATCGAGGCCCGCGAGCTGTTCGAGGAGGGCTTCCACATCCCGCTCACGCACCTGATCCGCGAGGGGCGCGTGGACGACACCCTGGTCGCCCTGCTGCGGGCCAACGTGCGCACCCCGGATCAGACGGTGGGCGACATCTGGGCCCAGGTGAGCGCCAACGAGCTGATGGAGAACCGGGTGAAGCGGCTCATGGAGGAGTACGAGCTGACCTCGCTCGAGGGCCTCGGCGACGAGCTCTTCGGCCGCTCGGAGCGCGCGATGCGCGACGCGATCCGCGCGGTGCCCGACGGCACCTACCGGTTCGGCATCGACACCGACGGCTTCGAGGCGCCCTACCGCTTCCGCGTCGCGCTCACGGTGGCGGGCGACCGCATCGTGGCCGACTTCACCGGCACGTCACCGGCCCAGCCGCGCGCGATCAACTGCGTGATGGCCTACACCTACGCCATGACCGCCTACGCGGTACGCTGCGCGCTCCTGCCCGGGCTGCCGAACAACGAGGGCATGTACCGTCCGGTGACGGTGGAGGCGCCCGAGGGCTGCCTGCTGAACCCGAAGTTCCCCGCCGCGGTGGTGAGCCGCGCGCAGACCGGCCACTACGTGCCGATCCTCATCCTGGGCGCCCTCCACCAGGTGATCCCGGACCGGGTGGCCGCGGCGGCGGGCTCGCCGCTCTGGGCGCTCGCCCAGTCGGGCGTGCGCGACGACGGGCGCCCGTATACCACCGTGCTGTTCTTCAACGGGGGCATGGGGGCGACCGCGTCGAAGGACGGCGAGCACGTGCTCTCGTGGCCGAGCAACATCTCGAGCACCCCGGTCGAGGTGGCGGAGCGCAACAGCCCGCTCTTCTTCCACTACAAGCGCATGCGGGCGGGCTCGGGCGGGCGCGGGCGGTTTCGCGGCGGGCTCGGGCAGGACATGCTGATCGAGAGCGAGTCGGCGCGCCCCATCGTGATGAGCTTCATGGCCGAGCGCACGCGGTTCCCGGCGCCCGGCCTCGCCGGCGGCGGCGCGGGTGGCCTCGGCGACGTGCGCATCAACGGCAAGAAGATCGATCACCGGCGGCAGCACGTGCTCGAGCGCGGCGACCGCGTGCTGGTGAGCACGCCGGGCGGCGGCGGGTACGGCCCGGCGGGGAAGCGGACGCGGGAGCTGCGGGAGCGCGATCGCCAGCGCGGCTACGCCGGTCGCGGAGAGCGGTAAGGAGTCGGCCATGCGTGGAGCGGCCGTCACCCTCGGCCTGTCGAGTCTTGCCCTCGCGCTCTTCCCGCAGGTCAGACCGTTCTTCTTCTTCGACCCGACGCATCCCATGGAGACCATGGACGCGGCGGCCCCGGCGGTCATCTCCGGCCTGTGGTGGTTCGCCCACTACCTGGCCCTGATCGGCTTCGTGTTGCTGCTCTGCGCGCTGCCGGCGCTGCACGCTCGCCTCGCCGCCGCGGGGGGCGAGGCCCGCGCGCGACTGGCGACGCTGCTCTGCGGCCTGGGGGTGGCGCTCATCCTGCCGACGCTCGGGGTGGAGCTCTACGCGCTGCCCGCGATCGGACGGATCTACCTCGCCGGCAACGTGTCGATCGCGCCGGCGGTGAGCCTGATCTACATCGGCGGCGCCACCCTGGTGATGCTGCTGGGGCTCCTCCTCCTCGCCATCGGGGCCATCGTGCTGGCCGTCGCGGTGGCCCGGAGCCGCGCGCTCCCCAGGTGGGCCGGCATCGTCTACGCGATCGGGCTCGCCGCCTGGTGCCCGCTGTTCCCGCCGATCGTCCGCGTCGTGGACGGGTTCCTGATCGGTGTCGGGGGCATCGCGCTGGCGTGGGCACTGAGGCGTCCGCCGCCGCCTCCGGCAGTGCCGGGGTTTGACCCGCGCGCGTCGGGTACTCAACCCGTCGCGCCGCAGCCCTAGAGCGCCCCCTCGCCCTGCCCTCTCCCCAGGGGGGAGAGGGGGAGGGGAGGTATCAGGCCAGGACGACGGAGGGGTCGGCCAGGTACTTGTCGAAGGGCAGGGCGGTGAGCTGCTCGAAGGCTTCCACGTAGCGCCGGCGCGTGCCCGCCACCACGTCCTCGGGTAGCTCCGGCCCGGGGTAGGTCTTGCCCCAGCCGATCTTCTCGCAGTAGTCGCGCACGTACTGCTTGTCGAAGGACGGCTGCGGCCCGCCCGGCGAGTACTGGTCGGCCGGCCAGAAGCGCGAGGAGTCCGGGGTGAGCGCCTCGTCGCCCAGCACCAGCCGGCCCTCCCGGTCGACGCCGAACTCGAACTTGGTGTCGGCGATGATGATGCCGCGCTCGAGCGCGTAGGCGGCCGCGAACCGGTAGAGCGCGATGGACAGCCGCTCGGCCTCCGCGAAGCGCTCGGCCCCGACGACGGCGGCGCCCTGCTCCCGCGTGATGTTCTCGTCGTGGCCGGACTGGGCCTTGGTGGCCGGGGTGAAGATCGGCTCGGGCAGGCGATCGGACTCGCGCAGGCCGGCCGGCAGCCGGTGGCCGCAGACGAGGCCGGTCTTGCCATAGTCCTTCCAGCCCGAGCCGGAGAGATAGCCGCGCACCACGCACTCGATCGGCAGCATCTCGAGGCGGCGGCACTCGGTGGAGCGGCCGTCCGGCCGGAGGGCGAGCAGGTGGTTCGCGCAGATGGAGCGGGTGCGCGCGAACCAGAAGGCGGCCAGGCCGGTCAGGACCCGCCCCTTGTCCGGGATGGCGGTCGGCAGCACGACATCGAAGGTGGAGATGCGATCGGAGGCCACGAGCAGGAGCCGCTCGTCGTCGAGGGCGTAGAGCTCGCGGACCTTCCCACTGCCCAGATGCACGGCGTCTGCCATGGATGGCCCCTCCTTTTCCGTCGCACTGTAGCATAATGCGCGCATGCCGGACGGGCTCGCGACGGCCGCGGCCGCGCCGATCGTGCTCGACGCGATCGGCAAGCGCTACGAGACCACCAGCGGGCCGGTCCAGGCGGTCGACGGGGTGAGCCTCACGGTGCGCCGCGAGGAGTTCGTCTCGCTGCTGGGGCCGAGCGGCTGCGGCAAGTCCACCGTGCTCGGTATGATCGGCGGGCTCGTGGCGCCCGATAGCGGGCGCGTGCTCCTGGACGGCGCGGTATGCACCGGGCCGAGCCCGGACAAGGTCGCGCTCGTGTTCCAGGACGGCGGCCTCTTCCCGTGGCGCACCGCGCTCGACAACGTGACCTTCGGTCTCGAGCTGCGCGCGGTGCCCGCCGCGAAGCGCCGGGAGATCGCCCGCGGGCTGCTCGAGCCCATGGGCCTCGCCGGGTTCGAGCGGAAGTACCCCCGCGAGCTGTCGGGCGGCATGCGCCAGCGGGTGGCGATCGCGCGCGCCCTCGCGCTGGACACCCCGATCCTCCTGATGGACGAGCCCTTCGGGGCGCTCGACGAGCAGACGCGCCTGCTCATGGGGGAGTGGCTGGTGGGGATCCGCCGCCGGGCCCGGAAGACGGTGGTCTTCGTCACCCACAGCCTGCAGGAGGCGATCGCGCTCTCCGACCGCATCGTGGTGATGACCGCGCGGCCCGGGCGCATCAAGGACGTGCTCGACGTCGCGCTGCCGTTCCCGCGCGACCTGAACGCGCCCGAGGTGACCGAGCTGCGCGCGAAGCTCTGGGAGCAGGTGCGGGAGGAATCGCTCAAGGCGATGGGCGGCCGCCCGTGAAGGTGTGGGCCTGGCGCCTCGGCATCGCGGTCGCGGGGATCGGGCTCTGGGAGGCGGTGGCGGCGCCGCTCAACCCCCTCTTCTATATACGCCCGTCGGTCCTGCCCGCGGCGCTCCTCGGGATGTGGCGGGTGCCGGAGCTGCCCCCGCTCTCCGAGCACGTGTGGCTGACGATGCAAGAAGTCGGCGCCGCGTACCTCCTGGCGGTGGCGGCGGGGCTCTGGCTCGGCTTCCTGCTCGGGCTGCGGGGCACGGTGGGGCGCATCTACGAGCCGCTGCTGGCCGCGCTCTACGCGGTGCCGAGCGTGGTGTGGTACCCGTCGCTCATGCTCTTCTTCGGCCTCGGGCCCGCGTCCAAGATCGCGTTCGGGGTGCTGCTCGGCTTCTTCCCGATCGTGCTCTCGGTGCTGGCCGGGATTCGCCAGGTGCCGGCCACCCTGGTGACGGCGGCGCGCTCGATGGGCGCGCGGCCGTGGACGATCTTCCGCAAGGTCATGCTGCCCGCGATGGCCTCGACGATGGTCGGCGGGCTCCGCGCGGGGCTGGCCCTCTCGGTGGTGGGGGTGCTGGTGGGGGAGATCCTGGGCTCGCGCGCGGGGGTGGGCTACGTGATCAACTACGCCTACGGGCTCATGATGACGCGCGAGTACGCGGTGCTCGCGGTGCTGGTGGCGGCCGGGGTGCTGGCGCTCGACACCGCGGGGGCGCTGGTGGAGGCGCGGGTGAAGCGATGGGCCGGCTAGGCGTCCTGGGCTGCCAGGCCCTCTCGCTCGCCGCGGTGCTCCTGGCCTGGGAGGTGGCGGTGCGCACCGGGATCGCCGATCCGCTCTTCGTGCCGACGCCGGCCGCGGTGGCGGGCGCGCTCGGCGCGACGCTGCGGGACGCGCTGCCCCGGCTCGGCGACACGCTGCTGAAGGCGCTGCTCGGCTACGCGCTGGCGGTGGGGCTCGGGGTGGCGGGCGGTCTCTGGGTCGGCTCGCGGCGGCTGGCCCACGCGGTGGCCATGCCCTACGTGGTGGCGGCCTACGGGGTGCCCAAGATCCTGGTGCTGCCCTGGATCGTGCTCATCTGCGGGCTCGGCGCCACCACCGCGGTGCTGACCGCCACGCTCTTCGCGGTGTTCCCGATCTTCCTGATGGTCGCCGCCGGCACCCGCGACGTCGATCCGACCCTGGTGACCGCGGCGGTGGCGATGGGGGCGACCCGGAGCCAGGTGAGCCTCAAGGTCCTGCTGCCCGCGGTGCTGCCCTCGGTGGTGGCCGGCATGCGGGTGGGTGTCGTCTTCGCCATGCTGGGCGTGCTCCTCGCCGAGATGTTCGCGGGCACGCGCGGCATGGGCTTTCTCATGCAGCGCATGGCGATGGCCTTCAAGGCGCCCGATCTCTTCGCGGCCACCGCGATCGTGTCGGCTCCTGTCCATCGTCGTGGTACTGTCTCTCGAGCATCTCGGCCGCCGGCTCTCCCGCTGGCGCTGACAGAGGAGACCGATCAATGGCGACGACCCGACGGAGCTTCATCAGGACGGTGGCGGGCGGCACCGCGGCCGCCGCGGCGGGTGCGTGGGCGCCCCGGACGGCGCGCGCGGCGACGCCGGTGAAGGTGGGCTGCGTGGTGCTGGGCGACTTCGGCATCAACGCCCCCACCATGATCGGCATCGAGAAGGGGTTCTTCAAGCAGAACGACCTCGAGGCCGAGATGGTCCCGTTCAAGGGCGGGCCGGACCTGCTCAAGGGCGTGCTCGCGGGCGCGGCCGACATCGGGCTGACCGGCGCCACCGACCCGCTCGTGTTCCGCGAGCGCGGCACCGGGATCCGGGCGATCGCCACCATCCTCGAGAAGAACCACTTCACGCTGACGGTGGCCCCGACGATCAAGAAGGTCGAGGACCTGAAGGGCGGCTCCATCGGGGTCACCGTGGTCGGGTCGACCACCTGGGTGTTCGCCCGCATGCTGGCCAAGAAGATGGGCTGGGACCCGGAAAAGGACATCAAGATCGTGGGGGTGGGCGGCATCGACGCCCAGGCCGCCGCGCTCCGGCGCGGGGAGACCCAGGGCTGCATCTTCGGCGACGCGGGGTCGGTGCTCGAGGCCCAGGGGGTGGGGCGCATCCTGATGCGCCTGGACGAGGTGACCCCCAAGTGGATCAGCCTGGTGGCCTATACCACCGACGACCTGATCAAGACCAAGCGGGACACCATCCAGCGGACGCTCAAGGCCATCTTCCAGGGCCACAAGTTCTGCCGGGACAATCCGGACGAGGCGATCCGGATCGCGGCCAAGGGCATCGGCTGGCCAGAGGCGGCCACCCGGCGGGCCTACGAGCTGGTGAAGCCGCTCCTGTCGGTGGACGGGCGCATGGACCTGGAGGCGATGAAGGTCATGCAGGACACCCTGCTCGACCTGGGGGTGCTCAAGCAGCGCCTGCCGCTCGATCAGCACTACACGACGGAGTTCGTTCCGGTCAAAGATTTAATCCCCGGGGAGCATAATGACGGCATGGCCACGCATCAGGCCGTGCTCATTCCCGGCGACGGCATCGGCCCCGAGGTGACCGGCGCGGTCCGCCGCATCCTGGACGCGGCGGGCGCCCCCATCGAGTGGGTCGAGTGCCGCGCGGGCCTCGCCGCCCTCGAGCGCGGCCAGGACGTCCTGCCGCGGGAGACCCTCGACGCGATCACGCGCCTCCAGGTCGCGCTCAAGGGGCCGTGCACCACGCCGATCGGCGAGGGCTTCGTCTCCATCAACGTGCACCTCCGCAAGGAGCTGGACCTCTACGCGGCGGTGCGGCCGGTCCGCAACCTCGACGGGGTGCCGACCCGCTACCGGGACGTGGACCTCGTCATCATCCGCGAGAACACCGAGGGGCTCTACTCGGGCATCGAGACCACGCTGGCGCCCGGGGTCGTGACCACCATCAAGGTCGCCACCGAGAAGGCGTGCACGCGCATCGCGCGCTGGGCCTTCCACTACGCGCAGCACCGGGGCCGCAAGAAGATCACCGTCTTCCACAAGGCCAACATCATGAAGCTCACCGACGGGATGTTCATCCGCTGCGCCCGCTCGGTGCACGACCAGGAGTTCTCCCAGATCGACTACCAGGAGATGATCATCGACGCCGGCTGCATGAGGCTCGTGCAGGATCCCACCCGCTTCGACATGCTGCTGCTGGAGAACCTCTACGGCGACGTGCTGAGCGATCTGTGCGCGGGTCTGGTCGGCGGCCTCGGCGTGGTGCCGGGCGCGAACATCGGCGACGACGGCGCGGTCTTCGAGGCCGTGCACGGCTCCGCGCCCGACATCGCGGGCCGCGGGATCGCCAACCCGCTCGCGCTGCTGATGTCCGCGGTCATGATGCTCAACCACCTGGCCGAGACGCGCGACGACGCGGTGTGCGCCACGGCCGCGCAGCGGATCAAGGACGGCTACAACCACGCCCTCGCCGAGGGCTGCAAGACCCGCGATCTCGGCGGCACGCTCGGCACCGCCGGGTTCGCCGACGCGGTCATCGACCGCCTCGGCGCCTGACGCCCCT
>CAWJDX010000019.1:0-157838 GCA_963841755.1 uncultured Candidatus Rokubacteria bacterium | reverse complement strand
CGCCGGATCTTCGGCGACCTCACCGTGCTGGACAACCTGGAGCTCGGCGGCTACGCGCTGCCGCGCGGCCGCGACTTCGCGAGCCGGCTCGCGGCCGGCGTGGAGGCCGCGTACGATCGCTTCCCGGTGCTGCGCCAGCGGAGCCGCCAGCTCGCGGGCACGCTCTCGGGCGGCGAGCAGCAGATGCTCGCCATCGGCCGCGCCCTCATGACCGGGCCCCGGCTCCTGCTGTGCGACGAGCCGTCGCTCGGCCTGGCCCCGCTCGTGGTCCAGGAGATCATGCGGCTCCTCGCGGCCCTGCGGGCGGCGGGCACCACGATCCTGCTCGTCGAGCAGAACGCGCGGCTGGCGCTGCGCTTCGCGGACCGCGCCTACGTGCTCGAGGTCGGGCGCGTGGCGCTCTCCGGCGCGTCCGCGGATCTGCTCGCGGACGACCAACTCAAGGCCGCCTACCTCGGAGGATAGGACGCATGTCAGAGACGAGCGACCGGCTGCTGCGAGGCTACCAGGCCCAGGAGAAGCGCTTCCTGGAGCGGCGCTTCCCCCTGCGCTTCACGACCGAGAACCCGATCCTGCGCGAGCTGTACGGTCAGGCCAAGGGCCTCCGCTGGAATCCCGAGACCGACATCGCGTGGAGCCGGTTCGACCCGGAGGCCTATCCGCCGGCGGTGCGCGAGGCGGCGCGCCTGGTGTGGAGCCGCCGGGCGTGGGGCACCTATCCGGGCCTCGGGGAGAACACCGCGCTCCTGATCCGCTTCTGCCTCGAGTCCGGAGCGGCCGGCATGGACGCCAAGCTCTTCCTCTCGTTCCGTCCCGCCGAGGAGGCCAAGCACCTCGAGGCGTGCTTCCTCTTCGCCCGGAGCCTGGGCGGCTACGAGTCCACCCCGGCCGCGGGGGTGGCGCGCGCGAGCAACCAGCCCTTCGCCCAGATGGCGCTCGATCCGGACGTGTCGGTGGAGGCGGTGGTGGCCGCGCTCGGCGGCCTCGACGACCAGCTCGACCTCAACCTGTGCCTCTCCCACCTGAAGCACAGCCGCGACGAGACCGCGCGCCAGATCCTGCGATTGATCGCCACCGACAAGCAGCGCCACGTGCTCTTCGCGTGGACCCTCCTCGGCGACCGGCTGCCCCGCCTCGACGCGGCCGGCCGCGCCGCCGTGGGCGGGGCGGTTCGCGATATGCTGGAGCGCGTGATCCTCACCGGCTACCGGAACACGTGGCTGCTGCCCGCGGAGAGCCGCGAGCCGCTGCTCGCCGCGGAGGCCCTCACCGCGGAGCACGGCCTGGGCGCCTCCACCGTGGCCCAGGAGAAGGCGGTGGTGCGCGCCACCCTCGCCCAGGTGCGGGAGCGCCTCGCCACGTGGGACGTCACGCTGGCTCCCGTCGACCATCCCGAGCTCGGCCGCGCATGAGACGCCGATCGATCGCCCCGTACAGGAGAATGCCGTCATGAGCACCTATCTCCCCGAGACCCGCTATCCGCTCGAGCTCGCCTCCGCCATGCCCGACGTCTGGGAGCTGTGGCAGCGCGCCAAGACGCTCGAGTGGGACCCGGAGCTGGATATCCCGTGGGAGGAGCTGCACCCGGAGCGCTACCCCGAGGAACAGATCATGGCCGCGCGGCTTCACTGGAGCCGGCGGACCTGGGGCGAGTACGGCGCCATCTCGGAGAGCCCGGCCCTGCTCCTGCGCTTCTGCCTCGAGAACCGGCTGCCCGACCTGCGCTTCTTCTTCACGATGCGGACGCAGGAGGAGGGTCGCCACGCCGAGGCCTCCTGGCTCATGGCCGAGCGGCTCGGCGGCTACTTCCCGCAGCCGCAGAACCCGCCGACCGCGACCGCGGTGGGCACGCACGGGGTGCGGAGGATGGCCTTCGACCCCGACACCTCGCTCGAGGGCATCTTCGCGAGCCTGGTCTGCGCGGCGGAGGAGATCCTGATCGACGCCTTCAAGGCCACCGTGCACAAGGCCACCAACCCGGCGGTGCGCCGGCTCATGGAGCTGATCCTGCGCGACGAGGTGCGCCACATCGCCTTCGGGTGGCAGTGCCTGGACGCCTGGGCGCCCACCTTCACGCCGGAGACGGTGAAGAACATCGAGCGCGCCACGACCCAGATGATCCAGAACGTGGAGTTCAACGGCTACCGCAACCTGTGGCTGGCCATCGAGGGCGGCAGCGCGACGCCGCTCGAGATCGACGCCGACCGCGTGGCCTGCGAGGCCGGCCTCGGCGGCACCACCCCCGAGGACGAGATGCGCATCGTCCCCCAGTTCATCAAGAAGATCCGGGCGCGGATGGCCCCCTGGGGCGTGAACCTGCCGATGTTCGATCACCCGAAGCTCGGGAAGGTCTAGCCGAAGACGCGTGCGGCCCGCTCCCTTCGACTACTTCGCGCCGCGGACGGTGGACGAGGCCCTCGAGCTCCTCGCGCGCCACGGCGAGGACGCCAAGCTGCTGGCCGGCGGCCAGAGCCTGGTGCCGATGATGAACATGCGGCTGGTGCGCCCCGCGGTGATCGTGGACCTGAATCGCGTGGCCGCGCTCGGGGCGCTGCGGGAGGAGGCGGGCGGCCTCCGCCTGGGCGCGCTCGTTCGCCAGCACGCGCTCGAGCGCGACGGGCGCATCGCCGCCGCCGCGCCCCTCCTCGCGGAGGCGGCGCCGCTCATCGGCCACCTGCAGACCCGGGCGCGCGGCACCATCGGCGGCAGCCTGGCCCACGCCGACCCCGCCGCCGAGCTGCCCGCCTGCATGATCGCCCTCGACGCCGTCTTCCACCTGCGGAGCGCCCGGGCGCAGCGAACGTGCCGCGCGCCGGACTTCTTCCGCGGCCTCCTGGCCACCGCGCTCGAGCCCGACGAGCTGCTCGCGGAGATCGAGGTGCCCGGCCCGCCCGGGCCCCGGACGGGGCACGGCTTCGCCGAGGTCGCGCGCCGGCACGGAGACTTCGCGCTCGTCGGCGCGTGCGCGGTGCTCGCGCTCGACGCGGCCGGCGTCTGCCGGCACGCGCGCCTCGTGATCTTCGGCGCGGGCGACGGCCCTCACCTGGCGCGCGCCGCCGCCGCGCTGCTCGGCGAGCGGCCGTCGGCGGCGCGGCTCGGCGAGATCGGCCGGGCCGCGGCCGGGCGAGATCGACGCGCGCGCCGACCTGCACGCCACGTCGGAGTACCGGCGCCGCGTCGCCGCGGGGCTCGCCGCGCGGGCCCTCGGCCACGCGGCCGCGCGGGCGGAGGCGGCGTGACCGATCGCCCCGGCCTCGCCACCCACGACGTCAGCGCGATCGTGAACGGCGCCGAGCGCCGGGCGCGGGTGATCCCGCGCCTGCTCCTGGCCGACCTGCTGCGCGAGGAGTGGGGCCTCACCGGGACGCATCTGGGCTGCGAGCACGGCGCGTGCGGGGCGTGCACGGTCCTGGTGGACGGCGAGCCCACGCGCTCCTGCCTCGTCTTCGCGGTCCAGGTCGACGGCTGCCGGGTGGACACCGTCGAGGGCCTCGCGGGGGACGGCCCGGGCCTGCACCCGCTGCAGGAGGCCTTCCGCGCCCGCCACGCGCTCCAGTGCGGCTTCTGCACGCCCGGCATCCTGATGACGCTGACCGCCTACCTGCGGCTCCATCCGGCGCCGTCGGAGACCGAGATCCGCGAGGCGCTCTCCGGCAACCTCTGCCGCTGCACCGGCTACCAGCACATCGTGCAGGCCGCGCTCGACGCGGCGGCGGCCGGGCGCGCGGCGGGCGCGTCGGCGTGAAGTTCGTCGGCGACCGCCATCTCCGCAAGGAGGACCCGCGCCTGCTCACCGGGCGCGGGCGCTACGTGGCGGACATCACGCTGCCCGGCCTGCTCCACGCGGTGCTCCTGCGCAGCCCGCACGCGCACGCGCGCATCGCCCGCGTGGATTCGGCCCGGGCCCGCGCCCATCCCGGCGTGGTCGACGTGGTGACCTTCGCCGATCTCGGATCCGCGGGGCGCGCCATGCCGATGGTGCCGCCGCACGCCGAGCTGCGCGGGCACAACTTCGCCCCGCTCGCGGGCGATCGCGCCCGCTTCGTGGGCGAGCCGGTGGCCGCGGTGGTGGCGGACAGCCGCTACGCGGCGGAGGACGCGCGCGACCTGCTGGAGGTGGAGTACGAGCCCCTGCCCTCGGCCCAGACGCTCGCGCCGGGCGCGCCCGCGGTCCACGACGACATCGCCGACAACGTGGCCGGGCGCGTGACGCTCGCGCGCGGAGACGTCGAGGCCGCGCTCCGCGCGGCGCCCCGGGTGATCTCAGTTCGCCTGCGCATCGGCCGCGGCGGCGGCCAGCCGATGGAGACCCGCGGGCTCGTGGCGGACTGGAACGCGGCCCTCGGCCAGCTCACGGTGTGGGCCTCCTCCCAGGTGCCGCACCAGATCCGCCAGTTCATCGCCGACCTGCTCGACCTGGCCCCCCACCAGGTGCGCGTGCTCGCCCCCGACGTGGGCGGCGGCTTCGGGGCCAAGCTCATCGTCTATCCGGAGGACGTCCTGATCCCGTTCCTCGCGCGGCGGCTGGCCCGGCCGGTGCGATGGATCGAGGACCGCCTCGAGCACATGCTGGCCGCCACCCAGGAGCGCGAGCAGGAGCACGAGGTGACGGTCGGCTTCGACGACGCGGGCCGTCTCCTGGCCCTGCGCGACCGCTTCGTCCACGACACCGGCGCCTACACCCCGCGCGGCCTCGTGGTCCCGCTGCTCACCGCCTCGATGCTGACCGGGCCCTACCGGATCCCCGCCGTCGAGTCGAGCTTCGTGAGCCGCTACACCCACCGCGTGCCGGTCACCCCGTACCGCGGCGCCGGCCAGCCGCAGGCGGTGTTCGTGATCGAGCGGGTGCTGGACCTGGTGGCGCGCGAGACCGGGCGCGACCGCGCCCAGGTGCGCCTCGCCAACCTGGTCCGCGCCGAGGACATGCCGTGGGACACCGGGCTGCCGAACTACCGCGGCAGCGGCCACGTGGTGCTGGACAGCGGCGACCTGCCGTCGGTGCTGCGCCGGGCGCTCGAGAGCGCCGCGCTACGACGCGCGCGCCGCCGAGGCCGCCGCCGCGCGCGCCCAGGGCCGGCTGGTCGGCGTGGGCGTCGCCTGCTACGTGGAGCTGACCGGCGTCGGCCCCTTCGAGAGCGCGCGCGTGCGGATCGACGCGGCCGGGCGCATCGCCGCGTGGAGCGGCGTCTCCACCCAGGGCCAGGGGCTCGAGACGACGCTGGCCCAGGTGGCGGCCGACGAGCTGGGGGTCACGCCCGAGGACGTGGCGGTCACCATGGGCGACACCGCGGGCGTCGAGCACGGCACGGGCTCGTTCGCGAGCCGCGCCGCGGTGGTCGGCGGCAACGCGATCGCGCTCGCCGCGCGCGACGTGTACGCGAAGGCCCGCCTCCTGGCCACGCGCGCCCTCGGAGTCGCCGACGCCGATCTCGAGCAGACCGGCGCCGCCTTCGCGGACCGCCGGCGCCCCGAGCGCCGCGTGACCTTCGCGGAGCTGGCCCGGCTGGCCGGCGCGGCGACCGCCGCGCTCGGCGTCGAGCCCGGGCTCGAGAGCACGCGGTTCTTCCAGCCCACCGACATGACCTACTCGTCGGGCGCCCACGTCGCGCTGGTGGAGATGGATCCCCTCTCCGCCGCGGTCCGGATCCTCGGCTACTGGATCAGCCACGACTCGGGCCGCTTGATCAACCCGCTGGTAGTCGAGGGCCAGCTCCAGGGCGCGGTCGCGCTCGGCATCGGCAGCGCGCTGCTCGAGGAGATCGCCTACGACGAGGCCGGCCAGCTCCTGGCCGGCAGCTACATGGACTATCTGCTGCCCACCGCCACCGACGTGCCGACCATGGTCATCGACCACCTCGAGACGCTCTCGCCGCTCAACCCGCTGGGGCTCAAGGGCGTGGGCGAGTCCGGCACGCTGCCGGTTCCCGCCGTGCTGGCGTCCGCGATCGAGGACGCGGTCGGCCCCCGGGGCGGCCACGTCACGCGCATGCCGCTCGGGCCCGCGCGCCTGCTCGACCTGCTGCCGCCGGTCCCGTGAAGCGCATAGGCAACTGACGCGCGCCTTGACAATGGTCGGGCCAGTAGCGTATTGGGTCTGACCAATGACCTCCCACCGCATCTTCGAGGGCGTGCTCCAGGACCTGCGCCTCGCCATCGCGCGGGGCACGATCGGGCCGGGGCAGCGGCTGCCCGCGGAGCGGGCGCTGGCCGAGCAGTTCCGGGTGAGCCGGGGCTCGGTGCGGGAGGCGGTCCGGATCCTCGAGCTGTTCGGCCTCGTGACCGTGCGGCGGGGCCGCAAGGGCGGGGTGGTCACCACCCCCCACTGCACCGAGATCGCGCGGGACTCGTTCGCGTCGCTCCAGCCCCTCGGCCGGCACGGCTTCCAGCACTCGCTCGAGTTCCGGCGGATCGTCGAGCCGAAGGTGGCGGAGCTGGCCGCCCTGCGGGCGACCGAGGACCATCTGAACACGCTGCACAAGAGCATCCGGATGCTCGAGGAGCACCCCGACTCGGCCGACGTCTTCGTCGAGAGCAACCGGCTCTTCCACCAGACGCTGGCGCTGGCGAGCGGCAACCCGTACGTCCAGGGCTTCCTGCCCGACTTCTTCGCCACCGAGGTCATGGCCCACGCGGCCGGGACCGCGGGCCCGGTGCAGCGATCGTTCGCGCGGTTCTTCCACGGCAAGATCACCGACGCGGTGGCCCGGCGCGACGTCAAGGAGGCCGCGGTGTGGATGGAGGCGCATCTCTCCCAGCTCGAGAGCGACTTCCTGCGCAGCGCGGAGGTCGCGAGCGTGGACGGCGGCCCGCCGGCGCCCGGTGGCGGCCGTCGCCCCCGCCGCGCCCGGGCCCGCCGCGCCGCGCCCGACCCGATGACCCTCAACCAGGAGGACGCACGCATGGTGCCCTGCAGGCTCAAGCTCTTCGTGCTGGCGGTGCTGACGCTCACCCTGCTCGGCGGCCTCGGGCCGGCCGATCCCGTCTCGGCCCAGGTGAAGATCGGCGTGCTGATGCCGCTCTCCGGCAAGGGCGCCTCCTACGGCGCCCATCAGCAGGTGGCGATCAAGATGTTCCAGGACAAGGGCGAGGCGCTCAAGCTCGTCATCTACGACACGCGGGGCGAGAACACCGACGCGATCAACCTCACCCGCAAGCTCATCGGCAGCGACCACGTGGTGGCCATCGTGGGCCCGCTCTTCAGCGGCGAGTCGGAGGTCACCTTCCCGGTGGCGGTCCAGGGCAAGACCCCGATCATCACCCCGACCTCGGCCAAGCCGGGCATCGCGGCCGCCAACCGGCCGTGGGCCTTCCGCAACGCCCTCACCTCGGACAAGCTCGACGGCGCCCTCGTCGACCGGTGGCTCGCGGCCAACCCGGGGATCAAGAAGGTGGTGATCCTGGTCGACACCAAGGACGCGGTCTCGAAGTCGGACGGGAGCATCGTGCTGCCCGCCGCGCTCAAGGAGCGGGGCATCGCGATCCTCGACTCCATCTCGTTTCAGACCGGCGACATCGACTACTCGGCCCAGGTCACCAAGGCCAAGAGCCTCAACCCGGACGGGCTCGTGGTGGCCGCCCTCTACAACGAGGGCGCCAACGTGGTGCGCGAGCTGCGCAAGCAGGGGCTCGCCCAGCCCATCGTGGCCGGGCTCGGGATCATGGACCCGCGCTTCATCGAGCTGGCCGGCCCGGCCGCCGAGGGGGTGATGACGGTCAACGACTTCTGGACCGACAACCCCGACCCCGCGGTCGCCAAGTGGGTGGCCGAGTACAAGCAGCGCTCCCCCACCCCGCCCAGCAACGCGGCCGCGCTCATGTACGACACGCTCGACATCGTGCGCGCCTGCGCCGAGAAGAGCGGCCTCAGCGGCAAGCCCGACGACCTCGAGAAGGACCGCGAGCGGATGCGCGACTGCCTCGCCAAGGTGAAGGACTACAAGGCGCCGGTGACCGGCAGCACCACCTTCAACGGCGACGGCGACGCCCTCCGCCAGCCGGTGGTGCTGGTGGTGCGCAAGGGCAAGTTCGAGTCCGTCCGGTAGCGGACGGGCGCGCCCGGTGCTGCTCCAGCAGCTCGTCAACGGGCTGATGCTCGGGAGCACGTACTCGCTCATCGCCATCGGCTACGCGCTGATCTTCGGCGTGCTCGGGCTCGTGCACCTGGCCCACGGCGAGGTCTTCATGATGGGCGCGCTGATCGGGCTGCAGATCGTGCTGTGGACGCAGGCGGGGCCGGTCGCGGCCCTGGTCGGCGCGCTCCTCGGCACCGCGGTGCTCGGCGTGCTGATCGAGCTGATCGCGTTCCGCCCGATCCGGGCCCGCAACGGGCCGATCTTCGCCCCGATGGTCAGCACCATCGGGGTGGGCCTGATCCTCCAGGAGGTCGCGACCAAGGCCTTCGGCGGGGAGCAGGTCGGCTTCCCGCACCGGCTCGAGCCGGTCACCTGGCGCCTCGGCCCGGTCACGATCAGCTCGGTGCAGCTCCTGATCCTCGGCACCTCGCTGGTCCTGATGCTGGCCCTGCACCTCTGGGTCACCCGCACCCGGATGGGCATGGCCATGCGCGCGAGCGCCGAGAGCACCCTCACCGCGCGGCTCCTCGGCATCTCCACCGACCGCGTCATCCTCGTCACCTTCGCGGTGGCCTCGGCCCTGGCCGGCGCGGCCGGGGTGCTGGTCGGCCTCTCGTTCAACGCGATCTCCCCGTTCATGGGCATCGACATGGGCGTGAAGGGCCTCGCGATCATGCTGCTGGGCGGGCTCGGCAACATCTACGGCGCGATGGTCGGCGGCCTGCTGCTGGGCGCCATCGAGGTGCTGAGCGTCGCCTACCTCGCGTCGTCGTATCGCGACGCGTTCGTCTTCGGGGTGATGATCCTGATCCTCCTCTTCCGGCCCCAGGGCCTCTTCGGCGTCGGGCGGGTGGATCGCTAGAGTCGCGCCCGTGCTCGACTCGTACGGGGAGTCGGTCCTGATCTTCCTCGGCATCAACATGGTGCTGGCGCTCTCGCTCTACCTGCCCATCTCGGCCGGCCAGCTCTCGCTGGGCCACGGCGGCTTCATGGCCATCGGCGCCTACGTCACCGTGATCTGCACCACCTGGCTCGGCTGGCCGCTCGTGGCGGGGCTCGCGGGCGGCGGCCTGGTCGCGGCGCTCGCCGGCGCCGTCGTCGGCTTCCCCGCCCTGCGCATCAAGGGGATCTACCTCATCATCCTGACGATGGGGTTCGGCGAGATCGTGCGCATCTTCTTCCTCAACTTCGAGCCCACCGGCGGGGCCTCCGGCATCGGCGGCATCAAGCACCTCACCACCCTGCCGCTCGTGATGGGCGTCGCCGCGCTGATGCTGCTCTGCCTGATGCGCTTCCGCGGCGCCCGCATCGGCCGCGCGCTCCGCGCGGTGCAGGAGGACGAGGTGGCCGCCGAGGCCATGGGGGTGAACCTCACGCGCGTGAAGGTGGCCGCCTTCGCCCTCGGCGCCCTCGGGGCCGGGATCGGCGGCGGGCTCTACGCCCACCAGGCGCTCTTCATCGACCCCGCCCAGTTCGGCTTCTTCCGCTCCGCCGAGATCTTCCTCATCGTGGTGCTCGGCGGCCTCGGCACCTACTGGGGCCCGGTGGTGGGCGCGGCGGTGGTCACGCTCCTGCCCGAGCTGCTGCGCTTCGTGCAGGACTGGCGGATGACCGTGTTCGGCTCCCTCCTGGTCCTCTGCGCGGTCCTCCGGCCCGCCGGCCTCCTCTCGGGACGCCGGCGCCCGGCGGTGTGAGGCGACCCCGACCGTGCTCCGCGTGGACCGGCTCGCCAAGCGCTTCGGCGGCTACCAGGCCCTGGCCGGCGTGGACCTGGCCGTCGAGCCGGGGAGCGTCCACGCGGTGATCGGGCCGAACGGGGCCGGCAAGACCACGCTCTTCAACGTCATCACCGGCATCCTGCCCCCGACCGAGGGGGACGTCTCGCTCGAGGGCCGGGACATCACGGGCTGGCGCGCCGACCGGGTGACCCGCGCCGGCATCGCGCGCACGTTCCAGCAGGTGCGCCTCTTCCGGGGGATGAGCGCGCTCGAGAACGTGATGGTGGGGCGCCACGCCCGCACCCGGGGCGGCTTCGGCGCGGCGCTGATCCGCCCCCCGTTCCGCGAGCGCGGCGAGGAGGCGGAGACGCGGCGCCGGGCGCAGGAGCTGCTCGAGCTGGTGGGGCTCGCCGCGCGCGCCGGGACGTCGGGCGGCGATCTCACCCTGGTCGAGCAGCGCCGGCTCGAGGTCGCGCGCGCCCTCGCGAGCGACCCGCGCCTCCTGCTCCTCGACGAGCCGGCCGGCGGCATGACCCCGGTCGAGGTGGAGGACCTGAACCAGCTCATCCGCAAGATCCGCGAGAGCGGCGTGACCGTGCTCCTGGTCGAGCACCACATGCGCCTGGTGATGCGCGTCTCCGACGTGGTCACCGTGCTCGACGCGGGCCGGGTCATCGCGAGCGGGTCGCCGGACACCGTGCGGCGGGATCCCCGCGTGATCGCGGCCTATCTTGGCCGAGATGCATAAAGGGGGACGCGACGCATGAGCTGGCTCGAGGTCGACGACGTGTCGGTGGCCTACGGCCTCGTCCGCGCGCTCGACGGGGTCAGCCTCTCCGTCGCGGAGGGCGAGATCGTGGCGCTCGTCGGATCGAACTGCGCGGGGAAGAGCACGCTCATGAAGGCGGTGATGGGCGTGGTGCGGCCGGGGAGCGGCCGCATCAGCTTCGCGGGCGGCTCGCTGCTGGGACTGGCCGTCGAGGCGGTGGTCCGCCGGGGCGTGGTGCTGGTGCCCGAGGGCCGCGGGATCCTGGGCTCCCTGACCGTGCGCGAGAACCTGCGCCTCGGCGCCTATCACCGGCGCGACGCGGGCATCAAGGCCGACCTCGACCAGGTCACCGCGCGCTTCCCGGTGCTGGCGAGCCGCCTCGAGCAGAAGGCGGGCTCGCTCTCCGGCGGCGAGCAGCAGATGCTGGCCATCGGGCGCGCCCTGATGGCCCGCCCGCGCCTGCTGCTGCTCGACGAGCCCTCGCTCGGCCTGGCGCCGGTCATCGTGGCGAGCATCTTCGACATCATCGCGTCGCTCGCCCGGGAGGGCGTCACCGTCCTCCTGGTCGAGCAGAACGCGGCCGAGGCGCTCCGCCTCGCCCACCGGGCCTACGTGCTCGAGACGGGGCGCGTGGTGCTGGAAGGAAAAGCTTCGGACCTGCTGCAGCACGAGCGCGTGCGCGAGGCCTATCTGGGAGGAACGACATGAACCCGACCGAGATGCGATCGCTGATCCCCGCGCTGGGCCTGCCCGAGTACTGGTACCCGGCCCTGCCCGAATCGTCCGTGCCGCGCGACAAGCCCACCGGCCTCAAGATCATGGGCGAGGAGATCGCCTTCTTCCGGGACAAGGACGGATCGGTGACCGCGATCGCCGACGTGTGTCCCCACCGCGGCGGCTCGCTCCGGCGCGGCGACTGCCACTACCCCGGAACCATCGCGTGTCCCTACCACGGCTGGGTCTTCGACGCGCGGGGCGAGTGCGTCGCGGTGCTCTCCGAGGGGCCGGACAGCCGGATCCCCGGCAAGGTCCGGAGCCGCATCTTCCCGACGCAGGACGGTCAAGGGCATGGTCTTCGTGTGGATGGGCCGCGGGGCGCCCGCCCCGATCGCGGAGGACGTGCCGCCCGAGTTCTTCGAGGGCGACGAGACGATCGTCATGACCGCCACGCGCTACTGGCCGGTGAACTGGCGGGTGGCCCTCGAGAACGCGCTCGACTCGCACGTGATGTACGTGCACCGCAACGCCCTGCTCCAGCTCATGGAGCCGATCCTCCAGTTCGGCCCCTCCGGCTACCGGCCGCGGATCGTGAACGGGCGCGCCGCGCTCGGCTACATCCCGGACGACGAGGCCCCGCGCCCGGCCCGCGAGTACTACCCCGGCGTGGACGGGCACTGGCCGAAGACGCAGTGGCGGCGCCTCTGGCTCTGGGCCTTCCGCTGGCGCCTGAGCCGCCGCGTCACGCGCCGGCCGTTCAACCCCGACGAGGAGTGGGGGATGCACACGTTCCTCGACGGCAAGCGGGTGCGCTCCGGCGGCCACCACCTGCCCAGCATGTTCCGCTTCGACTTCGGCACCCACATGTACACGCGGGCCTGCGTGCCGGTCGACGAGCAGCTCACGCGCGTCATCTACTACCACGCGGTGCGGCGGCGGTCGCGCCTGGGCCGGGCCGCGGCCCGCCTGTTCTTCCTGACCTTCCAGAACTGGGCCATGAACGCCAACTTCTCGGACCAGGACTACCGGGTGATGGCGCCGCAGCGGTACGACACGCCGGAGAAGCTCTCCGGGACGGACGCGGAGGTGATCGCGTGGCGCCGGCTCCTGCTGAGCGCGCGTGGCATGCCCGCGCGCGGCGACCTCGGCCCGATCGAGGACGCGGGCGACGAGTCCCTGGCCGATCTCCGGAGCCGGCGGTCGCGGCCGCGATGAGCGACGCGGGCGGGATCTCGATGGACGAGACGAGCGTTCCCGTCTCGAAGGCGGCGCGATCCGTCGAGCAGCAGCGGTGGCTCGATCGCGCGCTGACCCAGGTCGACGACGCGGGGCTGCTGAGGCTCGCGATGCGCATGGTGGACATCCCGAGCCCGACCGGCGGCGAGGCCCCCCTCGCCCGGCACCTCGAGGAGGACCTGCGCGGCCGCGGCTTCGCCACGACCTACCAGGAGATCGAGGAGCACCGCGGCAACTGCATCGCCCGGCTCCCGGGCGACGGCAGCGGACCGGACCTGATGCTGTACGGGCACCTCGACACCACGTTCACCGGGGACGCGCGCGAGGACTACCCGGTGGTGGGCCCCGCCGACCGGCCCGACCTCCGCCCGCGCGCGACGCTTCACGACGGGCTCATCACCGGGCTCGGCATCTCGAACCCGAAGGGCGGCGCCGCCTGCGCCATCGCGGCCGCGGATGCGGTGCGCCGGGCGGGCGTGCCGCTCCGGGGCGATCTCATCGTCGCCCTCGTGGTGGGCGGCATCCACAAGCGGCCGACCGAGGGCGTCCACCGCGACTTCCGCGGCCGCGCCTACCAGGGCTTCGGCATCGGCTGCGAGTACATGCTGAAGCACGGGGTGCGGGCGGACGTCGCCATCAGCACCAAGCCCGGCTACACCGTGGTGTGGGAGGAGCCCGGCCAGTGCTGGTTCACGGTGCGCGTGAAGGGTCTTCTCTGCTATTCCGGCCTGCGCCACATCCAGCCGAGCCGGAACCCCATCGTCGACGCCGCGCGCCTGGTCGAGGCGCTGGAGGCGTGGTTCCCGGAGTACACGCGCCGGCACACGCGCGGGCAGCTCGCCCCGCAGGCCGCGGTCGGGGCCATCGAGGGCGGCTGGCCCTTCAAGCCCGAGTTCATCCCCGGCATCTGCCACGTCTACATCGACCTGCGCACCAACCCGCACCAGACCATGCTCTCGGTCAAGCGCGAGTTCGACGACTTCATGGGCGAGTTCCGCCGCGCGCATCCCGAGATGGACCTCGACTGGGAGATGACCCTGTCGGTGCCCGGCTCGCGGACAGATCCGCGGACCTGGATCATCCAGACGCTGCCTGCGCGCCTGGGAGGCGGTGGAGGAGCGGCCGCACGCCTTCGTGCATTCGCAGAGCGGAACGACGGACGGCAACGTTCTGCGCAACGCGGGCATTCCCACCGCGCGCTTCGGCCTGCCCGGGCTCATGAACCCGGAAGCGGGCTGGCCGCCGAGCTACGACGCCTGCCGCGTGGAATCGCTCGGACGCCTCACTCGCGCCTACGTGCACGCGATCATCGACACGTGCACGCGCCGCCGCGACGAGATCGGATAGTCCCGGTCGCGCGCCCCGGCTCTCATCTCCCGGCCCGGCCCGCTGTCGGGAGCCCGAACACGCCGCGCGTGACACTGTTCACGAGCGATCAGGACGCACGGCCCGGCCAGGGGCCGGGAGTGCTTGAATGTCGCTACTTTGAGCCTGCGTCCAACGGTGGCACCTGGCTTGCCCAGGAACCCGGGCGGAGCCACCGTTGCGTACCCCCCGAGCCCCTCGTCGCAGGAGCCACACCAGCGCCCGGCCGCCGCGATGCGGCCGGAAGAGCCGGCCCGGCCGCTACCTGATCGTCAACGCCGACGACCTCGGCGCGGACGACGGAACCACGCGGGGAATCATCGCGGCCCACGAGCGGGGCATCGTCACCAGCGCGAGCCTCATGGTCGACATGCCGGGCGCGCGCGCTGCGGTCCGGGCGGCGCGGGCGCATCCGCAGCTGGGCGTCGGCCTTCACGTGAGCTTCACCGCCGGCCGCCCCCTCGCCGATCTCGCCGACCTGGAGCTGCTGCGCCAGGAGCTCGAGCGACAGGTCGATCGGTTCACCGAGCTCACCGGGCAGGATCCGACCCACATCGACTCGCATCACCACGTTCATCTCCGGCCCGAGGTCGCGCCGCTCTTCGCCGAGCTGTGCCGGGACCGTCGCATTCCGCTCCGGGGCTTCTCCGGGATCACCTACGTCGGCAACTTCTACGCGCAGTGGGAGCCCGGCAAGACGGACCTCGGACACATCAGCCCGGAATACCTGATCTCCCTCCTCCATGACATCGCGCCCGGCTTCTCGGAGCTCGCCTGTCATCCGGGGGATCGTGACGCCCGGTTCGATCCGCTTTACGACTGGCAGCGGCGCTTCGAGGTCGAGGCCCTCACCGATCCCCGCGTGAGCGCGGCCGCGACGCGCGAGGGGATCCGACTCGTCAGCTACCGGGAGTACAGCCGGCTCGCCCCGGCCTCGCGCAGCGGCATCCCCAGCTACTCGCCCGCCTGACGCCGATCCACCACCCGCACCGCCTTCCCCGGGGCCCGCGGCAGCTCCCCGACCTTCAGCACGGTGATCTCCGGGCTCAGGTTCAGGAACTGCCGCAGCTCGCCCCGTAGCTGCGCGAGCCCGGTCTCCGCGAACCCCTCGCGCGCCTCGACCAGCAGCGCGAGGCGGTCGCTGCCACCGGGAGCCCGATCGAGCACGATCTGGTACTCGTGGCCCACGCCGGGCTGCCTGAGGAGCAGTGACTCGATCTGGCGCGGGTAGAAGTTCACGCCGCGGAAGATCACCATGTCGTCGGTGCGCCCGTGCAGCCGGTCCAGGCGCAGGTGGGTGCGGCCGCAGGCGCACGGCGCCCGGCTCAGCACCCGCGTGAGGTCGTGGGTGCGGTAGCGGATCAGCGGCAGCCCCTCGCGGGTGAGCGTGCTCACCACGAGCTCACCGTCCTCACCGTCCGCGCGCAGACCGCCCGTCGCGGGATCCACCACCTCGCAGAAGTAGTGGTCCTCCCAGACGTGGATGCCCTCCCGCGCCGCGCAGTCGATGCCGAGCCCCGGGCCGCCGGTCTCCGTCATCCCGATGATGTCGAACGTGGTCAACGACAGCTCGCGCTCGATGAGCTGCCGCAGGTCGTCCGACCACATCTCGGAGCCCAGGATGGCCACCCGGAGCTTCAGCGACCCCAGGTCGAAGCGCTCCTCGCGCGCGACCTCGAGGATACGCAGCGGGTAGGTCGAGATGCCGGCCAGCACGGTGGTCCCGAGGTCGCGCATGAGCTGGAGCTGCAGCGAGGTGCGCCCGGCGCCGATCGGCACCACCATCGCGCCGATCCGCTCGGCCCCGTAGTGGAAGCCGAAGCCGCCGGTGAAGAGGCCGAACGACGGGGTGATCTGGACCACGTCCCGCGCGCCGACGCCCGCCGCCGCGTAGCAGCGCGCCATCACCGCGGCCCACTGCTCGACGTCGGCCCGCGTGAACGGGTTGACGACCGGGTTGCCGGTGGTGCCGGAGGACATGTGGACGCGCAGCACGCGCTCGGGCGCGGCGCAGGCCAGGCCGAACGGATAGGCGTCGCGCAGCTCGTCCTTGGTGAGGAACGGCAGGCGGGCCCAGTCGGCGGCCGAGCGGATGTCGCCGGGCTCCACGCGGCCGAGGCGCCGGCGCCACGCGGGGTTGGTCAGAGCGTGGCCGAGCGTGCGGCGCATCCCCTCGACCGTCTCCCGCTCCAGCGCCTCCCGCGGGCGCGTCTCGGCCTCCGGCTCCCACATCGAGCTCACCGCCGACGCGCTCCGGAGGCGATCGCGGCCGGCTACCGGGCCGTGGCCATCCGCGTCACCTGCGCCGCCCGCCACTCGGCGCGTGACATGAACCCGGGACGGTTGCGGCAGAGCGCCTCCGTCTCCCGCTCGATGGTCGCAACCGGCGCCTCGATGTCGAAGGGCTCGACCACCGGCTGCGGGGTGTGCCAGGGCGTGTCGACGAAGACCTCGAGCCGGTTGCCCTCCGGATCGGCGAAGTAGACCGACCACGCGTTGCCGTGGGTCACGACGCGGAACTGCTTGATGCCTTCCTCGCGCGCCCGCGCGTGCATCGCCTTGAGGTCGACGAGGCCCGCCACCTTGAACGACATCTGGTTCACCACGTTGAACTCGACTCCGGGCGGCCGGCCGGTGGCCAGCACGATCTGGTGGTGCTCGTCCGGGTCGCGCGAGAGGAAGACCAGGTTCGACCCGCCCGGCACCTGTCCCCGGTCGCTCACGAGGAGCCCGAGCACGCGCGTGTAGAAATCCTCCATCCGCGCGAGGTCGGTCACGTAGATCCCGAAGTGGCTGAACGAGACGGGGGGCGATGTGGTCATGAGGGCTGCCTCCGCGCGAGTGATGTCCTGTCGCGGATGATAGCACGCCGAAACCCCGGTGAAGGTCCGCGGCGGGTTCGGCCTATAATGAGCGCGACAAGGAGGAGCGCGGCATGGGCGCCACCCAGAAGTACGTCGTGATCGACCCCGCCACCGGCAAGATCGACCGCCGCATCTTCAGCGACCAGGCGGTCTACGACGACGAGATGGAGAAGATCTTCGGGCGCGCCTGGCTGATGATCGGCCACGAGAGCCTGGTGCCCGCGGCCGACGACTTCTTCCACACCTACATGGGCGAGGACCCGGTCATCCTGACCCGCGACGCCCAGGGGCGGCTCCACGCGCTGCTCAACATGTGCCGGCATCGCGGCAACCGGGTGGTGCGCTGCGACGACGGCAACGCCAACCGCTTCATGTGCACCTACCACGGGTGGACCTACAAGAACGACGGCACGCTCGACCACGTCCCGGGCAAGGCGGAGGCCTACTACGACGCGCTCGACCGGGACTCGCTCGGCCTGGTCCAGGCCCGCGTGGAGACCTACGCCGGGATCGTGTTCGCGACCTGGGCCAAGGACGCCCCGAGCCTCGAGGCCTACCTGGGCGACGCCCGCTGGTACCTCGACACCGTGTTCAACCGGCGCGACGGCGGCATGCAGGCCCTCGGCCCGATGAAGTGGCTCGAGCCGGTCAACTGGAAGACCATGGTCGACAACTGCTCGGACAACTACCACGTGCCGACCACTCATCTCTCCAGCGCGCGCGTGCAGACCACGTTCCTCGGGCGCCCGCGGCTCTCGCACAAGGACCAGTTCGAGAGCCCGAACAAGCACGCGTTCGTCAACGGCCACTCGATCACCTTCCGCGACGCGGACGATAACGTCCCCCGCTACGTGCACGGCGTCTCGAGCGAGATCGCCCAGATGTTCCAGGACTACCACGACGCCACCATGCCGGAGGTCGAGCGGCGGCTCGGCACCCTGCGCGCGCGCCGGGTGCAGCTCGGCAACCACTCCATCTTCCCCAACGGGATCCTCGGCCTGCGCCTGGCGCTGCCGCGCGGTCCGCTCCGGACCGAGTTCTGGCACTTCGTGCTGCTGGACAAGGGGGCGCCGGAGGCTCTCAAGCGGGCGATCCGCGTCGGGAGCCAGGCCAACAACGGCGCCGCCGGCATGTTCGAGCAGGACGACGTCGACAACTGGCGCCAGGTGACCGCCGCGAGCGCGAGCCGCCTCGGCCGCCGGTATCCGCAAGATCTGTCGATGGGCCTGGGTCACGCGGGGCCGCATCCGGACTACCCGGGGCTCGTCTCCGAGCGCTACATCTCCGAGAACAACCAGCGCCTCTTCTACCAGCGCTGGGAGGAGTTCATGAACGCGGAGAGCTGGGCCGACATCCCGCTCGACCCGATCAAGGCCCGCTTCGAGGGCACCGCGACCTTGAGAGGCTAGCGGCCTCTGAAGAAGAAGCGCTCGCGCTCCAAGGTCGGCCCCGCGCGACGGCCCTCCGCCCGCGCGGCCACGCTCACGTCCGCGCAGGCCCTGTGGCTCGAGCTGATGCCGTTCTACATCCGCGAGGCGTGGCTGCTCGACGAGCGGAAGCTCGAGGAGTGGCTCGACCTCTTCACCGACGACGTCCTCTACTTCATGCCCCGCCGCAAGAACGTCCCGCGCCGGGAGGCCCATCGCGAGCTGACGCCGCTCGGCGATCTGGCGATCCTCGAGGAGGACAAGCGCTACCTCCAGATGCGGGTGGCCCGCCTCGACACCGGGATGGCCTGGGCCGAGGATCCGCCGTCGCGCACCCGCCACCTGGTCGGCAACCTCGAGGTGGCGCCGCTGGCCCGGGGCGAGGTGCAGGCCAAGACCGCGTTCCTGGTCTACCGCTCGCATCTGGAGACCGACCACCAGATCCTCTCCGGCTGTCGCGAGGACGTGCTGCGCCGGGTGAAGGGCGGGTGGAAGATCGCCCGGCGCACGATCGTGCTCGACGCCAACGTCCTGCTCGACAAGAACCTCAGCGTCTTCCTCTAGGCCATCCCCCGGACGGGATCGCAGCCCCGATGACGGCGACCATGATGGCCGCGCTGATCGGAGGCACGTGCCTGGGCGGCTTCGTGCAGGGCGTGTCCGGCTTCGCGTTCGGGCTGGTGGCCGTGAGCGTGTGGGCGTGGACGATCGAGCCGCAGCTCGCGGGGCCGCTGGTGGTGTGGGGCTCGTGGTTCGGACAGATCCTGTCCATCGGCACCGTCCGCCGCGGCTTCGTCTGGCGACGCACCGTACCGTTTCTGATCGGCGGTGCGGCCGGCGTCCCGCTGGGAGCCTGGCTCTTGCCCCACGTCGACATGTACCTCTTTCGAGCCGGGGTCGGCACCCTGCTCGTCGTCTACTGCTCGATCATGCTGTGCGCCCGAAGCCTGCCGGTGCTCACGCTGGGTGGGCGCTGGCTGGACGGGGCGGTCGGCGCGGTCGGCGGAGTGATGGGCGGACTCGCGGGACTCACCGGGCCGGCTCCCACGCTCTGGTGCCTGCTGCGAGGCTGGGACCGCGACGCCCAGCGCGCGATGTTCCAGGCCTTCAACCTTGCCATGCACTCGCTCACCCTGACGATCTATCTGCTGAACGGCACCGTGACCGCGGAGATGCTGCCCGCGTTTGCCCTGATCGTCCCGACCGCGATCATTCCCACGCTGGCCGGGGTGCGAGTCTACCGGCGCTTCAGCCATCACGACTTCCAGCGACTGGTCCTGTTCCTCCTCCTCGCGGCCGGCCTGATGATGCTCCTGTCGCTCGTCCGGCAATAGCGCGTCACCACACGAACGGGACGAGGCGGTAGCGCACGCGCCGCCGGTACTCGGCGTAGCCGGGCAGCTCGCGGGTCAGCAGCGCCTCCTCGTCGAGGCTGCGCACCGCGAGGACCACCACCAGCGCCAGGCCCACCACCAGCGCCGAGGCCGCGCTGGTGACGAGCGGCCCGCCCACGAACATGAGGGTGGCCCCGAGGTACATCGGGTGGCGCACCCAGCCGTACACCCCGGTCGTGACCACGCGGTGCCCCCGCTCGGTCTGCACCCGCACCAGCGCCGATCCGAACGGGTTGTCGCGGAAGGCACGGAAGAGAAAGAACCACGAGAGGATCAGGAAGACCTCGCCGCCGAGCCGCACTGCAAGCGGGACCGCCGGCGTCCAGTGGAAGCGGCGGGCGTCGAGGGGCATCAGCGCGATCCAGGCGACGAAGCCCACCATCACGAGGTAGATGATGCGTCGGTCCCGGCGGCTCTGACCGCCGGTGCCGGGCATGCGAGAGCGCTCGGCGAGCAGGCCGGGATCCCGGCGGGCGAGCCACGCGATCGTGCTGGCGCCCACCGCCACGAGCCAGCCGCCCACGATCCAGCCCGGGAGCCAGCGCCGGTCGCCGGCCAGGACCAGCATCAGCGCCGGCCAGAACAGCAGGTAGACCGCGGTGAGGAGGATCCGACCGGGCGACACGCGACCGCCTCAGTAGCCCCGCAGGAAGGCCAGCACCTGCGCGGCCCACTCGGCCGGCTTCTCGAAGGGCGGCCAGTGCCCGCAGTTGTTGAGCAGCACCAGGCGCGAGTCCGCGATGTGGTTCAGGATCGCGATGCTGACCTCGAACGCGACCATGCGATCGTAGCGCCCGTGGATCAGCAGCACCGGCGCCTGGATGGAAGGCGAGATCCGGCGTGTAGTCGTGCGGCGTGCTCACCGACTGCCGGCGCGCCTCCATGAACTCGGGCGACCAGGTGTGCGCGCGGTGGATGTAGTCCACCAGCTCGTCGGTCACCAGGGCCTCGTCGTCGATGTGCACGCGCAGGTAGCGCCGGATGTTCTCGCGGCTCGGGTCGTCCAGGGCCTGGCGGGTGGCCCGGCTGCCCTCCGACGGGCGATTGGCCATCAGGTACCGATCGCCGCCGGTCCCGATGTGCGAGCCGCCCATCACGAACTTCCGGACGCGCTCCGGGTAGGTGATGGCCGCCACCATCGACGACTGGCCGCCCTGCGAGCTGCCCACCCAGTGCGCCCGCTCGATGCCGAGGGCGTCCAGCAGCGCGACCGCGGTCCGCGCCTGCACCGCGTGCACTCCCTCCCGGTAGACGATGGGACCGGTCTTGCTGAAGTTCGGCAGGTCCATGAGGATGCAGCGGAAGTGGGGCGCGAGCGCGCCGATCGCCTTGTGGAAGGTGATCCACGCGGTGGTGCCGGGGCCGTAGGAGTGCAGGAACAGCACCGGATCGCCCGCGCCCACGTCGTGATAGTGGACGGTCATCTTCCCGGCCTGGCCGGCGGCCTGGCCCTCGACCTGAACGGTCCGGCTGGTGCCCTCCTCGGTGAGCCCATTCGACGCGACGAACGGCATGGCTTCCTCCTTCGGATCAGGCCGGCTCGGCCAGGCCCAGGTAAGCGGCGCGGATGCGCGGGTCGGCGGCCAGCTCGCGAGCCGGCCCGGCGACCACCACGCGCCCGGTCTCGAGCACGTAGGCGCGCGAGGCCAGGGCCAGCGCGCGTCGCGCGTTCTGCTCGACCAGCAAGATGGTCGTGCCCTCGGCGTTGAGCCGGCCGATGACGTCGAAGATCTCGCGGGCCAGCCGCGGCGACAGCCCGAGCGACGGCTCGTCGAGGAGCAGCAGTCGCGGCCGGATCATCAGGGCCCGCGCGATCGCGAGCATCTGCTGCTCGCCCCCCGAGAGCGTCCCGGCGAGCTGACGCGCGCGCTGGCCGAGCACCGGGAAGAGCGCGACCGCGCGCTCGGTCGCCTCCGCCACCGCGGCGCGCGGGGCGGTGTGGCCGCCCACCAGCAGGTTCTCGCGCACCGTGAACTCGGGGAAGATCTCGCGTCCCTCCGGCACGTGGCCGACGCCGGCGGCGACGATGGCGTCGGGGGCCGCGCGGCGTGATGTCGCGGCCGTCGAGGACGACGCGGCCGGTGGTCGGACGCACCAGCCCCGAGATCGCCCGCAGCGTGGTGCTCTTGCCGCTGCCGTTGGCGCCGAGCAGGGTCACGATCTCGCCCGCCGCGACGGTGAGCGACACGCCGTCCAGGGCGCGGCGCTTGCCGTAGGCCACCGAGACGCCGTCGAGCCGGAGGAGCTCACTCATCGGCCGGGCTCACTCGTCGGTGCCGAGGTAGGCGGCCACCACCGCGGGGTCCCGGCTCACCTCGGCGGGCGTCCCCTCCGCGAGCCGTCGCCCGTGCTGGAGCACCGCCACCCGGTCGGAGACGCCCATCACCAGCTCCATGTTGTGCTCGACGAGCAGGATCGTCAGGCGGTCGTCGTCGCGGAGGCTCCGGATCAGGCGCATCAGCTCCTGGGTCTCGGTGGGGTTGAGCCCGCCCGCCGGCTCGTCGAGCAGGAGCAGGCGCGGCTCGAGGGCCAGCGCCCGCGCCAGCTCCACGCGCTTCTGGAGCCCGAGCGGCAGCCCCGCCGCGTCGCGGCCCGCGACGTCCCCGAGCCCCACCCGCGCCAGGAGCGCCCGGGCCCGCTCGCGGGCGTGCGCCTCCTCCCGGCGCACCCCGGGCAGCCCGAGCGCGGCCGCGATCACGTGCCCCCGCAGCCGCGCGTGCGCGCCGATCAGCACGTTGTCGAGCGCGGAGAGCCCGCGGAACACCTCCGTGTTCTGGAAGGTGCGCGCCACCCCGAGGCGCGCCACCGCGTGGGGAGCGCGGGCCAGCAGATCGTGCCCGTCGAAGCGCACGCGCCCGCCCGACGGCCGGTAGAGCCCGGTCAGCACATTGAAGACGGTGGTCTTCCCGGCGCCGTTCGGGCCGATGAGCGCGAAGATCTCCCCCGCCCCGACGGCCAGATCCACCTCGCTCAGCGCGGCGAGGCCGCCGAAGCGGATCGAGAGCTCTTCGATCTCGAGCAGCGGCGCGGGCGCCCGCGTCACGGCTCCGACTTCAGCCAGTCCGAGAGCGGCTTGAAGCGCCCGTTCTCCACCCGGACCCAGAATCCCTGCTTCTGGGTGTCGTGGTCGGCCCCGATCGTGACCGGCGGCAGGATCCCGGTGTCGAAGCCCTTGATCGACTCGAGCGCGGTCACGAGCCCGTCGCGGGTGAGATTGCGCCCCGCGCGCTTGGCGCCCTCGGCGAAGAGCATGCCGGCCACGTAGCCGGAGAGCGAGTAGCGGTTCGGCTCGTTCTTCGGGAAGTACTTCTGCAGGTGCTCCCGGTAGAGCTTCACCCCCGGCTGATCGGCGCGCAGCGGATCGGGCAGGGTGGCCAGTCCCTCCACCCCGTCGGAGGCGTCGCCGGCCAGGCCCAGGTAGGTCTCGTCGGTCAGCGGGCCCGTCGAGACCATCAAGGTATCGCTCCAGCCGATCTTCTGCCGCTCCTTGAGCGCCTGGGCGGCCGGACCGGGAGTCAGGACCAGGAAGGTGACCTCGGGCTTCGCGGCCTGGAGCTTGGCGATCTGCGCGCTCACGTCGGTGACCCCGCGCTTCACCGGCTCGGTCGCGGTCAGCTTGAGGCTGTGGCGCCCGAGATCGGCCTCGAACGCGGTCAGGAAGGACTTGCCGTACTCGTCGTCCTGGTAGAGGGCGGCGAATCGCTTGAACTTCCGCGGGCCGGCCAGGTAGTCGATCATCATCCGCGACTGGCGGTCGCTCAGCACGAGCCCGCTGAAGACGTACTTCTTGTTCCGGGTCGCGGTCGAGCTCTGGAACGGGAACAGCATCGGCACCTTGCCCTGCTCGAGGTAGTCGAGCGTGGCCACCACCGGCGGCGAGCCCTGGGGCGCGATCACCGCGAAGATCCCGTCCTGCTCCACCAGCTTCTTCGTGTTGGCCACCGCGTCCTGCGGCCGGTAGCCGTCGTCGTAGTAGACGGTGCGGACCTTGCGCCCGTGGACCCCGCCCGCGTCGTTGAGCACGCGGAAGTAGAGATCGACGCCGACCTTGGTGAGCTGGGTGCCGGTGAAGGCGAGCGGGCCCGAGAACGAGTTCGAGCCGCCGAGCAGGATCTCGGTGTCGGTCACCCCGGGCTCGGCCGCGACCGCGGGCCGGCCCAGCAGGCCCCCGAGCACCGTCATCACCATCGCCACCATCGCCACCACCATCATGATCACCGCGTAGCGTTGCCTCATGACTGCCTCCTTGTCATCGCGGCCAGGCCGCCGGGTGCGAACAGCATGCAGGCGATCATGATCGCGCCGAAGATGAGCGGCCGGTAGGCCTGGAACCCGGCCAGCGAGTCGTTGAGCACGGTGACGATCGCCGCGCCCGCCACCGCACCCCAGACCGAGCCGAGCCCGCCCAGGATGATCATCACCAGGAAGTCCACCGAGAGGAACACGTCGAACGCGTCCGGGGAGAGGAAGCCCACCACGAAGGCGAAGAGCCCGCCCGCCACCCCGGTGTAGAAGGCCGAGAGCACGAAGGCCACCGTCTTGTAGGCGGCCGCGTTGATCCCGCTCGCCTGCGCCGCGATCTCGCTGGCGCGGATGGCGAGGAAGGCGCGCCCGGTGCGGGTGGCCGCCACGTTGAGCGCGGCCAGGATCATCGCCGCGGCCACCGCGAGGGCCAGGTAGTAGCGCGAGCGGTCGGTGTCGAGCGCCCACGGGCCCAGATGCGCGAGCGGCACGCGCAGGCCGTCGTTGCCCCGGGTGAGCCAGTCGAGGTTCGTGATCGCCTCGGTGACCACGAAGCCGAAGGCGAGCGTGGCCATGGCCAGGTAGAGGCCGTCGAGCCGGAGGCACGGGATGCCGAGGGCCAGGCCGACGAGGGCGGTGACGAGCCCGGCCGCGAGCAGGGTCAGGGGCACCGGCAGCGCGGGCGCCCGCAGGGTGAGGATCGCCGCGGTGTAGGCCCCGATGGCGAGGAAGCCCGCGTGGCCGAACGAGAGCTGGTTGGTGTAGCCCGAGAGCAGGTTGAGCCCGATCGCGACGACCGCGTTCACCGCCACCAGCGTGGCCAGGAACACGAAGTACCGCGGCGCCACGAGCGGCCACCCGAGCGCGGCCACCCCGCCCAGCGCCCACGCGGCGGCGCGCACTAGACCTTCCGCCGCTCGAGCGAGCCGAAGAGGCCGCGCGGGCGCGCGACCAGGATGGCGATCATCACCAGGAAGGGCACCGAGTAGCGGATGCCGGTCGGCAGGTAGAGCGGGGCCAGGTTCTCGATCACCCCGAGGAGCATGCCCCCCGCCACCGCGCCGGGCAGCGAGCCGAAGCCGCCCAGCACCGCGGCGGTGAAGCCGTTGATCGCGATCAGTCCCATCTTGGTCGAGAGGAACGTCACCGGGGCGATGAGCACGCCGGCCACCCCGCCCACCACCGCGGCGAGCACCCACGCGCCCGAGTACACGCGCTCCACGCTGATGCCCATGAGCCGCGCCGCGGTCTGGTTCTGCGCGACCGCGCGCATGGCCCGCCCGAAGCGGGTGGCGCGGAAGAGCGCGACGAGGGCCAGCATCAGGACGAGCGAGGCCCCGATGACGCCCAGGGACACCGGCGCGACGCGCACCGGGCCGATCGCCACGGGCCGGTTCGAGAAGAGCGCGGGGAACGGCAGCTCCTCGTTCGTCCACACGATGCCCGCCGCGGCCCGCAGCGCGAGCGAGAGCCCGAGCGTGATGATCAGCACGTCCCAGTGGGTGGCCGAGACCGCGCGCCGGATGATCGCGCGCTCCACCAGGAGCGCGAGGAGCCCGCCCGCCGCCACCCCGCAGGCCAGCGCGGCCAGCAGCGGGAGCCCGGCGGTGTGCTGGGCGGACCACGCCACGAACGCGGAGACCATCAGCATCTCCCCCTGGGCGAAGTTCACGGTGCGGGTGGCGTTGTAGACGATGACGAGGCTGAGCGCGACCAGCGCGTAGATGCAGCCCGTCGCGAGCCCGCTGACGACGACGTGGACCAGGGCCGGCCCGCTCACGCCCGGATACTGCTTGGACGGCGCGGCCCTGTCAAGGCGACGACGGTCGGCGCGTCGCCGCCGGCGCGACCGGCTAGGGCTCGGTCAGCGGATGGAGCCGCGCCGCGTGCGAGACCCGGGCGCTCGTCGCCGTCCAGGTGAGCGTCGTCCCCTTCACGGTCACGATGCCCCGGTCCGCCACGCGGAACGTCACGCCCGACTCGCCGGTGGCGAGCGGGTAGAGCCCACCGCGCCGCCCGCCCGAGGCGACGCCGAACAGCGCGCGCCGGCCCACGCCGTCCACGTCCACGACGGCGAAGGACACCACCTCCGCGGCCGGCTCCAGGATGCCGTACCACGCCTTGCCCAGGAGCGCGCCACCCTCCTCGCCCGCGCGATCGGACGCCGGCGCGAGCTTCACGGTGCCGGGGAGCCGGGGCAGCAGCTCCTCGGCCGCGCCGCGCTGCTCGGCCAGGCTCTCGGGGCAGCCCACCGCGCCCTTCCCCACCTCGGGGCTCGTCAGGTAGCGGACGAGACACGGCCCGTACCGCACCGCGAACTTGCCGGTCGTCCCCCCGCCGTGGTCGACGATGTCGAGCGTCTCGTCGAGCAGCAGGAAGGACCCGCCGCGGCGCGCCAGGACCCGGGCCGCGCCCGGCCCGCGCACCTGGCTCCCGAAGAGCGTGTCGTTGCGCGGGAACACGAGCGCCAGCCGATCGACGGTGAGGGCGCCCAGCGTCCGCTCCGTCACCGACGTGTCGAGGTTGCCGGTGCCGCCGAAGCGGATGCCCGGAGCCATCGCGACGACACCGTAGACGTCCTTGGACGACTCCGCCGTATCCAGCGTGATGTAGCCGCCGAAGGACTGCCCGGCCAGCACGACCTTCCCGTATCCCTCGCGGCGGCGCGCGGCGATCTCCTCCTGGGTCCGCCGGACGGCCCGGTAGAGGGATTGCTCGCCGGTGGTCTCCCCGAGATTGTTGCGCGCGATCTTCACCACGTCCCAGCCGCGCGCCTGCAAGAGCCGGAGGACCGGTGGCACCGGCGCCGTGTGTTGCGCCACCGTGCCGTGAATGCCGTGGTTCCAGATCACCACCCCGTTGGCGGAGGCGGCCCCGTGCCACGGCATGTCGCAGAACGCCCGCTCGACCCAGAACCACCGGCCGAGCGGCAGCTGGCCGCAGCGCATCGCGTCCCGGACCAGGCCGGCCGCGTCGTCGCGCGCCTGGGCCTCGGCGTAGGATCGGGCCACGATCGCGGGGCCCCGCGCGATCGCCTCGCACCGCGCCGTGATGCCGCTGTCGTCGGCCGCGTTCTGGCACGCGGTGAACGCGCGCTGGGCCGACCCGGGGTAGCGGTCGAACTCACCCCGCTCCTCGACGCTCCCGTCACACGCGTACTTCCTCGAGCCGGGGGCCTCGACGTAGAAGAAGTAGCCGGGGCTCGGCTTCTTCAGGTACTCGGCGAGGCGATCCTGGCAGTCGCCGCGGAGCGAGGCTCCGCTCGCCTCCTGGCCGAAGACGGGTGACGCCGCCGCGAGGCAGAGCGCGATTATCATCAAGAGCCGGCGCATCATGGCCCTTTGGTCTCGCCTACCTTGAAGATGCGCGCCCCCACCGCCTCCTCGACGCGCGCGTCGCGCACCCGGAAGAAGCTGACCCCGTAGCTGCGGTCCACCTGGTGGCCGGCCTCGAAGACGCCGCGGATCCGGTAGACCCGGACCGGGTCGTAGCGGAGGGAGACTCCCCGCGCGGTGTACACGTAGACCGTCTCGTCCTGCCCGCTCGGCAGCTCGCAGCAGTAGTTCCCGGTGCCCGAGACGCGGCTCAGCAGGAAGAACGACAGGTCGGGCGGGCCCGCGGGGATGATGAACCCCTGGATCTCGATCTCCCGCCCGTTGTAGGTCTTGATCCCCTGGGTCACGCCGAGGTTCGCCCGCATCGAGTCCGCGAGCTGGGCGAAGGTGAGACGCGGGATGTCCTCGCCCCGCGCCGGCGGACCGATCGAGAGACCGCCGAGCGTCAGCAGGAGCGCGAGCGCCGTCGCGGTCGCGCGCATCCGATCAGAGGGGCGCAAGGTTCTCGGCGACCTCCGTGCGATAGGCGAGCATCGCCGGCAGCAGGCCGGCCAGCGCTCCCAGGGCGACGACCGCGCCGAAGGTCACCGGCTGGAGCGCGCTCAGGGCGAGGGCGTGCGTGACCGGCCCACCGCGCGCCGCGAGCAGGGAGGCGCCGAGAGCCGCGACGCCGTGGCCGCCCACGATCCCGGCGAGCCCGCCGAGGCCCGCGATCACGCAGGACTCCAGCAGGACGATGCCGAGCACGGTCGCCCGGCGGGCGCCCAGCGCGCGCATCGTGGCGATCTCGCGCCGGCGCTCGAGGGTGGCGTTGTACATGGTCACGAACAGGTAGAGCCCGACCACGACCGCCACGACCGCGAGCACCACCGCCAGCACGTCCTCCACGAGACCCAGCAGGTTGAAGATGCTGAGCAGGATCGCGCTGGGAAGGGCCGCCTGGAGATCCGGCCCCACGTTCCACCCGCGATGCAGCGCGGTCAGGTCGGAGAGCCGCTTCGGCCGCACCAGCACCGCGGTGAGGGGCTTGATCATCGCCTTCCGCGAGATCTCGTTCATCTCCCAGTAGCTCGCGAGCGAGATGAAGATGGCGCGATCGTCGGCGGTCCCGGTGGACCGGAGCACGCCGACCACCCGGAGCGGATACGCGGCCATCTCCTCGCCCTCGTAGAACCGGTCCTCCAGCTTGAGGCCCGTCCGGCGGGCCGCGTCGGCCCCGAGCACCGCCTCGTAGTCCGGCCGCTCCGGCGCGTCGCTCCGGAACAGCCGACCCGTCGCCAGGGCGGGAGCGTGCCGCCGCCATGGCAAGGGCGCGAAGTACGCCTCGCTCGTCGCCACGTAGCGGAATCCCTGGTACGCGTCGCCCATGGCCACCGGCACCGCGGCCTCGACGCGCGGATCCGCGCGGACATCCTCGTAGACGCTGAGCGGGATGTTCGGGGTCGGCGCGTCCATGCGGAAGACGACGTTCAGCACGAGCTGGGTCGGGCTGCCCTTGGCGCCGACGATCAGGTTGTAGTCCGTCGCCCCCGCGATGAACCCCTCCTTGATGCCGCGGGTCAGCAGCACGCTCGCGATGACCAGGCTCACCCCCAGGGCGACCGAGACCACGGTCAGGACGCTGGTGACGAAGCGCCCCTGGAGGTACCGCCACACGACGGTGACCGGCGTCACCCGGGCGCCCCGGCCCGCGCGTTGATCGTCCCCATGTCGAGGAGCCGGTCGCCCGCGGCGAGGACCGCCTCGTCGTGCGAGACGACGAGCAGGGTCTTGGCCGCCTCCCGGCAGACCGCGAGGAGGACCGCGAGGACCTCGCGCGCGGTCGCCGCGTCCAGGCTGGCGCAGGGCTCGTCGGCCAGGATCAGCGGGGGGTCGTTCGCGAGCGCCCGCGCGATCGCCACCCGCTGCTGCTCACCCCGCGAGAGCTGCCCCGGCTTGTGGCCGAGGCGCGCGCCGAGCCCGAGGCGGGCGAGGATCGCGCGGGCCCGGGTGCGCTGCTCCCGCCGGGGGATCGCGCGCGCGAACATCATCGCGAGCACGACGTTCTCGAGCGCGCTGAAGGCGGGCAGGAGATTGAAGGTCTGGAAGACGTAGCCGATCCGCTCCGCCCGGAACCGGTCACGCCGCGCCTCGGGCAGCGCGGTGATCTCGGTGCCGTGGACGACGATCGTGCCCCCGGTGGGCGCCGACACTCCCGCGATCAGGTTGAGCAGCGTGGTCTTGCCCGAGCCGCTGCGGCCTCTGATCACCGTGCAGCCCCCCGCCGGCACCTCCAGGTGCTCGACGTCGAGCACCTGGAGCGCGCCGCCGTCCGCGAGGGGAAACGACTTCGTCACCCCGCGCAGGCTCAGGACCGGCCCCGCCGGGGTCATGACCTCGGGCTACCGGATGGCGATGGGATTCACCGGCACCCCGATCCCGCCGCGCAGCAGGAGGGGAGCGACGACGAAGAGGAACTCGTAGGCCTGGTCCTTGGCCAGCTCGTCCAGGTTCATGATCTCGAGGATGTAGGCGCCGCGGTTCCAGATGAAGTCGACGTGCAGCGGCAGCCCCTGGAACCCGCCGTACGCCTTCCGCGAATAGCCGGCCTGGAGCGGGAAGTTCCACTCGACCGCCGCGGTGTCCGCCCCGATCGCCACGATCTCCATGTCGTTCAGGAAGCGGAGGGTGTCGGGCCCGACGCCCGGCTCCGGCTGCAGGTACTTGGCGTGCGACAGGTCCACCCGTCCGTCCGGACCCGGCTCGTCCCACATCTTCCGCCAGCCGGTGCGGATGAGCAGGACGTCGCCCTTCCGGATCTCCACTCCCTGCGCCTTCGCGGTGTTTTGAAGGTCCGCGGTGGTGATCCAGTAGTTGACCGGCAGCGGGTCGGTGCCCTTGTACTTGGCCACGTCGAGGAGGACACCGCGCCCCACGATGAACTTCACGCTCGCCGCGTCGCCGTGCACGGTGCCCACCGGCTTGGGCGGCGGCATGTTGTTGAACAGGGAGTTCTCGCGGTAGATGTGCGCGAACGTATCGAGGTGCGTGCCCACGTGGTTGTGCATGATCGTGAAGCTGGCCGCGCCCTGGTTGCGCTTGGGGTCGAACTGCCCGGGCTGGGTCACCCGATCGTAGCCGTCGTTCTCGTGGATGATCTGCACCCCGGCCCGGCTCGGGGTGATCGCGCGCGGGAGATCGCTGTGCATCTCCTCGCCGAGCGCGTACACCTTGCCCTGCTTGACCAGGCCCGCCGCCTTCACGATCAGGTCGGGGGTGAGGAAGTTGAGCATCCCGCGCTTGTCCTGCTCGCCCCATCGCCCCCAGTTGCCGCGCGGGCCCCACTTGCCGGGCACCGTCCAGGGAGCCGGCTCGCTGGCGAGCTGATCGTCCTGCGAGTACGACGGCGCCAGCTGGGCGCGCGCGACGGCAGGCGCGAGGAGGAAGAGGAGCGCCAGGATCGTCGAGGCCGCCCGGGGCAGTGTGAGGTGACGCATGGCTTGGCCCTCCGTGAACGCTGTGAACCGCGCGTTTGCCTTCGGGCGATCGAGCCGCGCCACGGAGGTGTTCCCGGGGCGACGACGGCCCGGTCCCATTGGGCACCCGCGCCGATAGTACTCGGGGCGTGGACCTCGTCAAGGGCCCCGGCGAGCGCGCGTCGGTGATACCCTGACGAGCCATGCTCCAGGAGCTCCTGCAGCGCTTCACGTATCTCGGCATCCTGGCCGCTCTGCTGCTCGGCAGCGTGGGCGTGCCGATTCCCGAGGAGATGCCGATCGTGGCCGCCGGCATCCTGAGCCACGAGGGACTCGCCCGGTGGTGGCTCGCGCTGCCGGTCTGCGTGGTCGGGGTGCTGGCCGGCGACGTGGTGCTCTACTGGGCCGGGCGGCGCTGGGGCGAGCGCCTGCTGGGCTGGCGCGTGGTGCGCTACGTGCTGACCCGGGCGCGCGCGGACTGGCTGAAGGCCGCGTACCGCGAGCACGCCATGAAGACGGTGGCGATGGCGCGCCACGTGACCGGGCTGCGCGCGGCGGCGTTCCTGACCGCGGGCATCGCGCGGGTGCCGTTCTGGAAGTTCATCCTGGCCGACGCGGCCGCGGCGGCGGTGACCGTCCCGCTCGCGTTCGGCCTGGCCTACTTCTTCACGCACCAGATCAACGCCATCCTGGCCGACGTGCACCGCGTGGAGCGCTGGCTGGCGCTCGCCGGGCTGGTCGCGGTGGCCGCCGCCCTCGTCGTCTACTCGGCGCGGGGGAATCGCCGCGTCCCGAAGAACCCGTAGTCGGGTCGGCGCCGCTTCGCGCAGACGTCACTGCCCCTACTGCGTCACTGAGAGCGCCGGCCCCGGGATCCACGATCTACAATGGAGTCCGCGTGAGCCCGTTCCTCGCCCAGCTCGCCGAGCTCTGTCGCACCGAGCGCACCCGCGCCAAGTGGGTGATCGTGCCCACCCATACCCTGGGGCACACGCTGGGCGAGCGGCTGGCCCTCGCGGAGACCGGCTGGGCGAATCTCCGCTTCGCCACGCCGCTCGACCTGGCGCTACCGATGGCCGCGCCCTTCCTGGTGGAGCGCGGCGTCGATCCGGCGCCCGACGGCATCGGCCCGGCGCTGATCATGCGGCTCCTGCTCGAGCTGCCGGCCACCGTGCCCACGTACTTCCGGGGGCTGGCCGAGCAGCCGCAGATGGCCGAGGCGCTGTGGGCCACCCTGGCCGAGCTGCGCATGGCCGGCATCACCGCGACCGCGCTGCCGCCACGGGCCTTCGCGAGCGCGAGCAAGCACGCGGAGCTGCGCGCGCTGCTCGCGAGCTACGAGGAGCACCTGGCCGCGCGCGGGCTCGCCGATCGGGCCCTCGTCTACCGCGAGGCCCGATTGCACCCGGACCTCTGCCCGATCCAGCCGGCCGACCTCCACGTCGAGCTGCCCACCATCGTCTGGAGCCCGCTCGAGCGCCGCCTCCTGGATGCGCTGCCGGGCACCCGGGTCGTGCCGCGCGCGCTCGCCCTGCCCGGGCTCGACGTGCCGAGACGGATGACGAGCCTGGCGGGACCGATCGACGCGGTGGCCCCGGCGCCGACCACGAGCGCGGAGCGACTGGCCCTGCTGATGAGCCCGGACGGCGCGGCCGCGAACGATCACACCCTCGTCATGTTCGGCGCCGGCGGGCGCGAGGCCGAGATCGAAGAGGTCTTCCGGCGCATCGCCCGGGCCGGCGGCAACCTGGACGAGGTGGAGATCGCCTGTCCCATGGCCGAGCAGGCGGCGCTGGTCTGGGAGAAGGCGCAGCGCCACGAGTGGCCGGTGACCATCGGGCCCGGCATCCCGGTCGCGCTCACCCGGCCGGGCCGCGCGCTGCTCGCCTTCTGCGAGTGGGTCGCGGGCGGCCTCGCCGCGAGCCGGCTGCGGCGCATGCTCCAGTCGGGGGACGTGCGGCTGGATGCCGAGGGGCTCACCGCGGGCCAGGCCGCGCGGCTCCTGGCGCGGGCGCAGGCCACGTGGGGGCGGCAGACCTACGCCGCCGCGCTCGGCCGGCTCCTCGAGAGCCTCGAGGCCCGCGCCGCCGATCCCGAGCAATCGGACGACGCGCGGACGCGCCACGCCGAGCGGGCCGCGCAGGCGGAGCGCCTGAAGCAATGGACCACGGAGCTGCTGGCGCTGGTGCCGGAGCAGTCCCCCGCGCCGCTCTGGCAGTGGCTCGACGGGGCGATCGCGTTCGTGAAGACCTTCGCGCGCAAGGCCAGCGAGCTGGACGGCGAGGCGACGGTGGCGCTGACCGAGGCGCTCGCCGATCTGCGGGCCCTGGGCGACCTGGTGCGGCCGGCCTCCGACGCGCTCGCCCTGATCCGGGGCCGCTTCGATGGCCTCACCGTCGGCGGGGACCGGGCGCGCCCGGGCCATCTGCACGTGACCACGCTGGCCGATGCCGGTCACGCGGGGCGGGCCCGCACCTTCGTCATCGCGCTGGAGGAAGGCGGCGTCTTCCCCGCGCTGGTGGAGGATCCGGTGCTGCTGGACGCCGAGCGCAAGGCCATCGACCCGACCCTGCGCACCTCGGAGGATCGCGTGGGCGAGGCCCTCTACCGCATCGTCTCGCGGCTGGGCGGGCTCGGCGGGCACGTCTGCCTGAGCTACTCGGGCCGTGACCTGCGGCAGGCGCGGGCCACCTTTCCGTCGTGGGTGCTGCTGCAGGCGGTGCGGGTGGCGAAGCCCGCGGGCGTCTGGACCTACGATCGGCTGATGGAAGAGCTCGGCGAGCCCGTCTCCGCGGTGCCGGCGGAGCCGGGCCAGGCGCTGAGCGACGCGGGATGGTGGCTCGCGGGCCTGCGCCGGGCCGACGCCTCCGCCCTGCCCGCGGTGCGCGAGGGCTTCCCCGCCCTCGCGCAGGGCGCGGCGGCCGAGGCCGCGCGGGACTCCGACGAGTTCACCGTCTACGACGGGCTCGTGCCCGAGGCGGGGCCCCGCCTCGACCCGCGCGTGTCGGGAGCCGCCGTATCGCCCACCAGTCTCGAGGAGCTGGCCAAGTGCCCGTTCCGCTACTTCCTCCAGCGCGGCCTCGGGCTCGGCGCGGTGGACGACACGGAGCCCAATCCCGACGTGTGGCTCGACCCGATGACCCGGGGGACGATCCTGCACGACCTCTTCGCCGCGATCATGCGCGAGATCAGGGACCGGAAGGAGACGCCGGATCCGGCGCGCCACGGGGCCCGCCTGCGCGAGCTGGGGCTGGCCGCCCTGGCCCGTCATCGCGCGCTGGTGCCGCCGCCGTCGGACGGCGTCTACGAGCGGGAGGAGCGCGAGCTGCTGAGCGACCTGGCGCTCTTCCTCAAGTTCGAGGCGGAGGACTCCGCCCGGCGCCGGCCGCTCGGCTTCGAGGTGGCGTTCGGCGGCGCCACCGAGGGCGAGGCGCTCGGCCGGCGCGAGCCGGTGACGATCGATCTGGGCGACGGCCTCCGCTTCGAGCTGCGCGGCCGGATCGACCGCCTCGACCGGCTGGCCGACGGCACCTACGAGGCGGTGGACTACAAGACCGGCGCCGCGTTCCTGCCCGGCGGTCTCGACGCGGTGTTCGCGGGCGGGCGCCAGCTCCAGCACGCCCTGTACGCGCTGGCCGCCGTCGAGCTGCTGCGCGCGACGGACGCGCAGGCCCGGGTGGTGGGCTCGTATTACTTCCCCACCACGCGGGGCCGGCGCGAGCGACAGGTCCGCCCGGCCTCGACCCAGGCGGAGGCGACCGCGGTGCTGCGCGACCTCTTCGATCTGCTCGCGGCCGGCGCCTTCATCCACACGCCGAACCAGGACGAGGACTGCCGCTTCTGCGAATTCGACCGGGCGTGCGGCCCCCGCGCCGCCGAGCGGGCGCGGGCGAAGATCGAGCGCGGCGACAACGACCCGCTCGAGGCGTACCGGAGGCTCCGCGCGCATGAGTGAGCGGCCCCCCGCGCCCGACCAGGCGGCCCGGGACCTGATCCGCGAGCGCCTCGACGTCAACCTGCTGGTCGAGGCGGGCGCCGGCTCGGGCAAGACCGAGTGCCTGGCCCAGCGGATGGCGATGGGAGTCCTCGGAGGGCCGCTACCAGGTCCAGCAGATGGCCGCCGTCACCTTCACCCGGAAGGCCGCCGCGGAGCTGCGCGCGCGCTTTCAGCTCACGCTGGAGAGCGCGCTCGCGGCCGAAGCGGATCCGGTCCGGCGGGAGCGCGCCCTGCATGCGCTGCGGCACCTGGAGCGGCTCTTCGCGGGGACCATTCATGCGTTCTGCGCCCACCTGCTGCGGGAGCGGCCGGTGGAGGCCGGCGTGGCGCCGGGCTTCAGCGAGCTGGACGAGGTGGCCGAGGTGGACCAGCGGCGATGGGCCTGGCGCGACTACCTCGATCGCCAGCGCGGCGAGGGCGCCGCCGCCCTGCGAGAGCTGCTCGACGCCGGCGTGCGGCCGGTCGATCTCGACCGCGCGTTCGAGAAGGTGTGCAACTACCCCGAGGTGGCGTTCCCGGCCGGCGACGCGCCGCGGCCCGATCCGGCCCGGGCGCGGGCCGCGCTGGAAAGCTTCTGGACCGCGCTCACCGCGCTGCTGCCCGACGGCGGGCCCCGCGAGGCCACGTGCAGCGTTCAGAAGCGCATGCGCGACTTCACCCGGCGCCTGCGGGTGGCCTCGCTCGACGACCCGCGCGTGGTCGCCGAGCTGGCCGCCGAGTGGGAGAGCGAGCCGCGGGTCGTCCAGAAGTGGTGGCCGCGCGGCAAGGCGGACAAGGAGCGAGTGGAAGCGCTCTTCACCGCGCTCCACCGCGAGACCCTGCCCTTCCTGGACGCGTGGCTCCGGTACGTCTACCGCCTCGCGCTGACCCTGCTGCTCGAGGGCCGGGAGCACGCCGCCGCGGCCCGCCGGCGTGCCGTCGCGCTGAACTACAACGACCTGCTCCAGTACGCCGCGGCCCTGCTCCGCGACAACCTGGAGGTCCGCGCCGCCCTCCAGGACAAGTATCGCTGGCTCTTCGTCGACGAGTTCCAGGACACCGACCCGATCCAGGCCGAGGTGATCCTGCTGCTCGCGGGCGCGCCGAGCGCGGAGCGGGACTGGACGCGCGTGCCGCTCCGGCCCGGAGCGCTGTTCGTGGTCGGAGATCCCAAGCAGTCCATCTACCGGTTCCGGCGGGCCGACATCGACATCTATCAGGCCGTCCGGCAGCGGATCGAGGCGACCGGCGGCCAGGTCGCGACGCTCACCTCGTGCTTCCGCTCCGTGCCCGCCCTCTGCGAGTGGATCAACCGCGCCTTCGGCAAGCTGTTCCCGACCGAGCCCACTCCTCATCAGCCCGGGTTCGCGGGGCTCCAGGCGGCCCGCGACGACCGCGAGCCCGCGTTCGGCGTGCGCACCATCGAGATTCCCGACGCCGTCGCAGGGGGCGACGCGGCGGCCCGGTTCGACGCCGAGGTGATCGCGCGCTTCATCCGGGCGCAGGTCGACGCGCGCCGCCGCGCGCCCGGCGACTTCCTCGTCCTGACCCGGACGCGGCGGGCCCTGCCGATCTACACGCGGGCGATCGAGGCCTTCCGGCTGCCCGTCGAGGTCAGCGGCGGAGCGGCCTTCGCGCAGTCGACCGCGGTCACCGCACTGGCCGACCTGCTGCGCGCGCTGACCGACCCCGACGACGGGCCCGCGGTGGTGGGTGTTCTGCGCGGCCCCCTCTTCGGGCTGAGCGACCCCGAGCTGTTCCGGCATCGTCAGGCCGGCTTCGGCTTCCTCGTCACCGCGCCGAACCTGGACGAGATGTCCGGCCCGGTCGGCGAGGCGCTGCGGGCGATGCACCGGATGTACGAGTGGACCCGGCGGCTGCCCGCGCCCGCCGCGGTCGAGCGCGTCCTGGAGGCCACCGGCCTGCTGGCCACCACCGCCGCGGGCAGCCCCGGCGGCGCGGAGGCGGGCGACCTGCTGCACGCGGTGGACCGCATCCGCCAGGTCACCGAGGAAGGGGGCACGCTCGCCGACGCGGCAGAGGCGCTCATCGAGGACCTGAGCTCGGCCGAGGTCGAGTCGGTGCCGCTCGAGCCCGGGCGCACCAACGTGGTGCGCGTGATGAACCTGCACAAGGCCAAGGGCCTGGAGGCTCCGGTGGTCTTTCTGGCCGATCCCCTCCACGGCGGGATCGATCGCATCGACGTGCGCGTCGTCCGCGACGGACCGAGCGCCCTCGGCTACTTCGAGCTGTCGCGGCCGAAGGGAGAGTACGGCCGGACGCCCCTCGGGCGACCGGCGGACTGGAAGGACCACGAGACCCGGGAGCGCGCCTACGTCGAGGCCGAGCAGCGCCGGCTCCTGTACGTCGCGGCCACGCGGGCGCGCGATCTGCTGGTGGTGAGCCGGCCCGCCGGCGCGGGCGGGCGCAGCCGGCCGTGGCAGATGCTCGAGGCCTACCTCGCCACGGTCCCGCACCTGGCGGGCGGGCCGGTCGCGGTCCCGCCCCCGCCCACGCTGCCCGACCTGGGCGCCGCGGCCCGGCACGCGGCCGCGACCGCGCGCGACGCGCGGCTGGAGGGCCAGCGCGCGCCGTCGTGGCAGGTGGAGTCGGTGACCGGCACCGCGCACCGGGCCGGGCCGTACGGTCACCCGCTCCAGGAGGGGCGCACGCGCGAGCCCGACACCGGCATGGCCTGGGGCAGCCTGATCCACTTCCTGCTCGAGCACGCGATGCGCGGTCCCCGGCGTGACCGCGACCACCTCGAGCGCGTGGCCGCCTGGTTCGCCTTCGACAGGCCGGAGCTGCGGCGCGTGATCCCCGAGGCCCTGGACACGGTGGAGCGCGTGATGTCCGCGGAGTTCTGGCACGCCGCGCTGGCGGCCGAGGAGCGCGCGGTGGAGGTCCCCTTCGCGGTGCGCGTCCAGGAGCCCGCCGCCCCGCCGCGCGTGCTGCACGGCGTGATCGACCTCGCGTTCAAGACCGCCGACGGCTGGACGCTCATCGACTACAAGACCGACCAGCTCGGGGCGGGCGTGGACGCGCTGACCGCGAGGTACGCGCCCCAGATCCTCGCCTACACCACCCACTGGAGCGCGCAGCTCGGTACGCCGACCCGAGCCGGTCTCCACTTCATCCGCAACGGCGAGACTCGATGGCTCTGAGAGCGGCGGCCGGCCCTCCTCCCTCACCCGAGTAACACGCGCGGCGCCTCGGGAGGCGGGGCCGGAAGGCCTTACCGTGCAGGAACTCCCCGGAGTGCCCGCCGAGCCGTTCGGGTGGCTTCGCGGAACTTCGCGTTTGTGCGCGCTTCCGCCGGCTGGCACGTCCGCTGCTCCTTACCTGCCGCGAGACCCTCAGGAGGGGGAGCCATGACGACCAAGAAAAGAATACTCACCGGAGCCGTCGCCGCCGTGGCGTTCGCGGTTCCCGTCGCAATCGTTTCCGCCAACCACATCCGGATCGAGGCTCCCGTCGTGTCCTCGCCGCCGGCCGCGGTGGTGGTACCCGTCCCCGCCCCGACCCAGACCGTGCAGGCCAACGAGATCAAGGCGGGGGTCGTGCGCGCGAACACCATCTACGCCAACAAGATCGAGGCCGACGAGGTGCGTGGGACCGTGCACCAGACCCGCGGCGTGAAGGTGCAGGACAGCAAGGGGAAGATCAAGGCCCCCGAGGTCGTGGCGTCCGTCATCTACGCGGATGAGATCTCGGCCAACACCGTGGAGGCCGACACGATCTACGTGCGCGAGCTGGACCGCCGCTGAAACCAGTCAGACAAGCAGGCAGGCCCAGCCAAGCAGTCAAGCCCAGCCAAGCAGTCAAGCCCAGCCAAGCAGTCAAGCCCAGCCAAGCAGTCAAGCAAGGAGGTCGGGACGATGAGCAAGCGGAAAGGGATCGCGGGAGCCGCCCTGGTCACGCTGCTGTCCGTCGCGTCCGGCTTCGCGGCCCAGGGCGCGACGGCGGGACCGGCCGAGAAGCCCAGCATGTTCGCCCTGCCTCACCAGCTGACGGGCGAGGTGGTGGCGGTGAACCAGACCACGCTGGTGTTCACGATGCGCACGTCCGAGCGCACGATCAGTCTGAAGACCGACCCCGACACCGCGCAGCAGCTCAGCACGCTGAAGGCGGGTGATCGGGTGAAGGTGATCTACAAGAACAGCAAGGGCGAGATGGTGGCGACCCGGATCGACCCCGCGTAGCCCGCGGGACGCGAGGGGCCCGGCCTAGTGGCCGGGCCCCCCGTCTCGATCCTCAGGCGCCCTCCGTGATCACGATCTGGTCCCAGCCACGGGTGAAGTCGATATGGAAGACCCCGTGGGCGGCTCGCGCACCCTCTGCGGTCACGCTCACCCCGACCTGGTACAACCCCGGCGGGAAGAGCAGGACCCCGGACGGGCTCGGTGGCGCGAAGAATCGCAGCTGGTCGGGGGCGGCGGCGAGCGCGAAGCAGAGATCCAGCCGCCGCGGCTGATCTCGCTCCACGTCCCGCGCCTCGAAATCCGGCTCGCGCGCCCACTTCAAGAACACGGGAGCGAAGAACCCCGGCGCCGGCCTTGTCGAGCCGTCGGGGTTTCGCACGCTCACGTCGAGCAGCCGCCCGCGACACCCTCGGGCCGGGGCACCCCCCTCGTTGCGAACCAGGAGGTGGCAGAAGAATCCCGGGAGCCCCTTGTCATCGGCCGAGTCGTGCCGCTGATACGTCGACGTCGGATCGAGGTAGACGCGGAGTCGCGAGCGCCGGATCGTCACCGCCTGGAGGATCGAGTTCCACACCCCAGCAGGGTACACACGACCCCGGCCGCGTCGCAACCGGAGGCCGGGCGCGCCGGCCGGGCGGCCCTCACCCGGGAGTGGCCGCCTCCTCCACGATGGACGCGGGACCGTTCCCGGTGCGCTCCACCACGAGCCGGCGGGCGTGGAAGGGGCGCAGCGTCGCCCGATGGCCCACGCTGAACAGCGTGGTCCCCGGCAGCCGATCGCGCACCAGGCGATAGAGCCGCGCCTCGGTCACCTCGTCCACCGCCGCGGTCGCCTCGTCGAGAAAGAGCCAGTCCGGCTTCTGGACCAGGGCGCGGGCGAACGCGATGCGCTGCTGCTCGCCGGGGGAGAGCTGGAGCGCCCAGTGGCCGGCCTCGTCCAGCCGGCCGGCCAGGCCGGCCAGATCCACCGCCTCGAGGGCCTCGCGCAGCGTGGCGTCGTCCACCCCCGCGGCGGGCATCGGGTAGCTCACCACGCTGCGGAGGGTGCCGATCGGCAGGTACGGTCGCTGGGGGAGAAAGAGGACGCGGGCCCGGGGCGACGCGCGGATCTCGCCGCGCCCGAACGGCCAGATCCCCGCGATGGCGCGGAAGAGCGTGCTCTTGCCCGAGCCCGAGGCGCCCCCCAGGAGCACGCTGTCTCCGCGGACCAGCGAGAGATTCACGTGGGTCACGAGGGGCCGGCCGTCGGGGAGGTGGAGGTCCACGTCCTCGACGGTCAGGCGCGTGTCGTCGCCGTCGACGTGGCGGACCCCGTCGCCGAGCGCGGCGGCGCGGCGCATCCGCTCGAGCACGCGCTCGAAGCCGGCGAGCCGCTCGACCACCGCGCACCAGTCCGCGATCTCCTTGTACGACACGACGAAGAAGCTGAGCGCGTCCTGGACCTGGTTGAAGGCCCCGACCGTCTGCATCAGGCCCCCCAGGCCGAGCTCGCCCCGGAAGTAGCGCGGGGCCGCCACGACGGACGGGACGATCCACGCGCCCTGCGAGTAGCCGGAGGTGAACGTGGTGAGCCGCTTCTGCCGGCGCATGATGCCCCACCAGTTGCGCACCACCGCCTCGAAGAGCTCGCGGAACCCGCGGAACTCGTCGGGCTCGCCGCGATAGAGCGCCACGCCCTCCGTGTTCTCCCGGAAGCGCACCAGGCTGAACCGGAAGTCGGCCTCGTAGCGCTGCCGATCGAAGTTCAGCCGGACGAGCGGGCGGCCGATCCAGTCGGTCAGCCACGTGCCCCCCGTCGCGTACAGGATCGAGACCCAGACCATGTAGCCGGGCAGGATGAGGGTGAGCCCGCCGATCGGCACCGCCAGCCGCCCGGAGAGGCCCCAGAGGATGGCCACGAACGTCCCCAGGGTCACGATCGCGCGCAGGCCCCCGATGAAGAGCGCGAGGGTGTGGGAGATCAGGAGCTGCACGTCCTCCGCGATCCGCTGATCGGGATTGTCGGCCTCGCCGTCCACCAGCTGCATCCGGTAGTAGGCGCGGTCGGTCAGCCAGGCCCGGAGGTACCGCTCGGTGAGCCAGCGGCGCCAGCGGATCTCGAGCATCTGGTTGAGATAGAGCTGGTAGACCGCGAGCACGATGAACGCGCCGACGAGCCAGCCGACCTGGAGCAGCTGCCGGCGAAACGCCACCGCGTTCTTTTCCTGCAGGGCGCTGAAGAAGTCGTTGTTCCAGCGATTCAGGAGGACGCTCAGATAGACCATCCCGAGGGTGAGCGACACGACCACGAGCAGGAGTCCGAGCGCCGGCCATCGATCCTCCGAGACCCAGTAGGGGCGGATCATCCTCCACGCGTCGGGAAGGGTTCGGCGGAGACGACCGACGGAGGGATCGGTGGGAGCATCGGAGAGGGCTGCAGACATGATTCTGGGATGCTACAACTGTTTCCCAACCCAGACCACCGTGGGATGTGGTGATAGAGTTCGATGAAGCCGTTCCGACGGAGGACGTGACGATGCGCCAACTGCTCGCCCGACGCGCGCTGCGCTCGGGCATCTCGCTCGTGAGTCTCGCGGTGCTGGTCGTCGGCTGTGCGAGCCACTCGCTCGTGCCGAAGGAGCAGGCCGGGGCGATCCGGGACCGCGATCGCGCGCTGACCCCGCACGCCGCGGCCATCGAGGACGTCATCCGGCGATCCGGCACCCTGGGCGCGCTGGCCTTCCTCGACGCCGGCGATGGGCATCTCGTGGTCCTGCCCGGCGACACCCCGACCGACGCCTGGGCGCGGCACACCGCGGCCGGGCCCGGGACCGCGGGCGGCCCGGTGTCGGTCCCGACGGTGGTCGACTTCGTGTACCGCCCGGACGTCCCCAAGGCGCCCGAGACCGTCACGCACGCGTTCCTGCAGCAGCAGGAGACCCTCCGGGCCAGGATCGCCGCCCTCGACGCCGAGCTCGGCAAGCTCTCCGATGCGCTCGCCGAGACCAGGAAGGAGACGCAGGCCTCGATCGCGACGGCCAGAGACGACACCCAGAAGGCGCTGGACGCCCTCGCGGGGGACCTGGCCGCGGCGCGGAAGTTCATGCTGCAGACCGCCCAGCTGGGATGGCTGGATCACGATCTGACCGCCGAGAACGCGAGCGGCCTGCGGAAGCTGGCCACCACCAGCCAGGAGCTGACCGCGACGTCGGCCAAGCTGACCGAGACGATCCAGCACCTCTCGGACACGCTCGCGCGCCAGCTCAAGGAGCTGTCGGCCCGGCTCGACGCGATACAGAACCGGATGAGCGACGTGAAATGAGCTCCGCCCGCCGCTTTCCTCCCCTGATGGCGCTCCTGCTCCTGCTGGCCCCGGTCCCGGGCTCGGCCGGACCGCCGATGTCTCCTGAGGAGGACGCGGCCTTCCGGAGCGAGTGGGAGAGGCTTCGCGCGAACCAGGAGAAGGCGCTCGCCGGGATCCGTGGCCCGGAGGGTGGAGCCGACGAGGCCGCGCGCCGCGAAAAGCTCACCCGGGACCGGATCGCCGCCGCGAGCGCGGCCCTGACCGGCGGCGGCAAGGGCCCCGTGCTGGCCCAGATGGCCGAGACCGCCGGCGACAGCGCCGGCGCGCTGGCCGAGGTGTACCGGGCGCAGACCGAGTACGTCGGCGGCGCGATGGCGGAGGGGGCGGACGGGGCGGAGGCCAGGCGGACCCAGGAGGCCACCGCCCTGCTGCAGACGAGCATGGAGCGGAGCCGGGCGAACCTGGAGCGCGCGAACGAGGCCGGCCTGGCGATGACCATGCGGCTGTCGCAGTCGGGAGTGCCCGAGAAGGTGGCGCGGCTCGAGACCATCGCCCGGGACGCGGGCGCGCGGCTCGCCGCGCGCTGGGAGCTCGAGCGGGCCGCGCGCGAGCGCGACCGGGAGCAACGAGAGCGAGAAGCCGGCGAGCGCGCCAGGCAGCAGCGGCGGTGACCGGTCCGAGTGGAGGAGCAGTGATGCCACGGATCCCCGATCTTTCCGACCCCCGCTACCTGGACGAAGTGGGGTGGTTCCTGTACCACGAGAAGCACCGGCGTGACCGCTTCGGAGGCTCCTACGACGCCGAGCGGCTCGCGTACTCCCGGCTCCTGCGGGACGAAGTCGCCGCCTTTCTGGGCCGGGACACCCGCTGGTTCGAGGGCAAGACCATCGTCAGCATCGGGTGCGGCTGTACCGGGGACCTCGCCGCCTTCCCGGCGACCGTCAAGGTCGCGATCGACCCGCTGCTCTACGCGTATCAGCACCTGGACATGCTGGTTCCCGACGAGGCGGGCGGCCGCACGCTCTACCTGTCGCTGGGAGCCGAGGAGCTCCCCTTGCTGGATCGCGCCGCCGACCTCGTGATCTGCCGGAACGCCCTCGATCACATGCCCGATCCCCGCGTGGCGCTGAACGAGATGTGGCGGATCCTGTCCGACGACGGCGCCCTGTTCGTGAGCGTGGATCTCGGGGGCGACCCCACGCCCGACGAGCCGACCGTCTTCTCGGTGGAGAGCCTGGGCGCCCTCCTGAAGGAGCGCTTCGAGGTCGCCACCCTCTCCGACGAGCACCGTCCGCACAGCGCCAGCCGGACCGGGAACGTCCGGGCCCTCGCGCGGAAGATCCCCGATGCCGGCCGCTCCCTCGACAAGGAGCAGGTCCTGCGGGCGTACGAAGCGCGCCTCCCGTAGACCGATGCCCGCCGGGCCGACGCTGGTCATCCTGGGCATGATGGGTCGCATGCCGGTCGCCGGCGTGACCTGGCAGGTCCTTCACTACCTCGAGGGCTTCCGCCGGCTCGGCTTCGACGCGTACTACGTGGAAGACACCGGCGAGTGGTCCTACGACCCCGACCAGAACACGATCAGCGAGGACCCCACCTACGCGGTCAACTCCATCCGCGCGGTCATGGCGCTCCACCGCTTCCCGGACCGGTGGGCCTATCGCGCCGCGGACGGGCGGATCTTCGGGCTCCCCGCCCCCGAGCTCGGCCGGCTCTTCGAGCGAGCCGAGGTGCTCGTCAACCTCACCGGGGCGACCGTGCTGCGCGACGAGCACCGGCGCGTGCCGGTGCGCATCTACCTCGAGACGGATCCGGTGCTGCCGCAGATCGAGGTCGCGACCGGGAACCCCTTCCACGTCGATCTGCTGAGCGCCCACACCCACCACTTCACCTACGGGGAGAACATCGGCCAGCCCGATTGCGGGGTCCCGGTCTCGCGTTTCCCCTATCGCCCGACCCGTCCCCCGGTGGTGCTCGACTGGTGGTCGTCCGCCGCCGTCTCCCCCGGTCCGTGCTTCACCACCGTGGCGAGCTGGCGCCAGGCCGGCAAGGACGTCGAGTGGCGAGGCCAGACGTACACGTGGAGCAAGCACCACGAGTTCCTCAAGATCATCGACCTGCCCCGCCGGACGCCGCAGCCCCTGGAGCTGGCCCTCGCGGTGCGGGGCCGCGCGGGAGACGGGGAGACCGCGTGGGTGCCGCGGGACCAGGAGGACGCCGAGGCCATCCAGAGCCTGACGCGGCACGGATGGCGCGTCGTCAACGCGATGCCGCTGTCCCACGACAACGCGCGCTATCGCGACTACATCCTCGCCTCGCGCGGGGAGTTCACGGTGGCCAAGGACCAGAACGTCCGCCTGCGGAGCGGCTGGTTCAGCGATCGGAGCGCCTGCTATCTCGCCGCGGGCCGGCCGGTGGTCACCCAGGACACCGCCTTCGGGAAGTTCGTCCCCACCGGCGAGGGGCTGTTCGCGTTCACGTCCCTCGACGACATCCTCGCCGCGCTCGAGGCCATCAACTCGGACTACGGGCGACACGCCCGGGCGGCCCGCGAGATCGCCGAGGCCTACTTCAAGGCCGAGACGGTGCTGGCGAGGCTGGTCGAGGATGCCGGAGTGGCCGGAGCACTCGCCGCGACAAATCCAAATATACATTTCTACATTTATCCATTATCAATTTATTAACTATTAACTATAACAATTTTAATAGCATTCACATTAGCTATACTCTCATTATACTATTACTATTATATTTAATACTCTACAAACATTAACTACAATTTTAATTATTGTTCTCAGTCATAGCCATCATTATAAATCATATCTCATTTCCTACAATTACTTAAATCTCATAGCCCACTCATTCTTACTCCAGCCTTTATTCTAATACTCTCTAATACCTTATACTTCTTTATCAAATCTATTCCTTTCTATACTCATACTCATAATCTATACTTATATCTTTTTATTTTCCAACTCACCTAATAGATATCATATACTCATAAATAGCATCTCACTCATCATTATATTTCTTCACAAATCCTACCATCATCATATATCTTCCTTCATTCATAATTCACACATACTCATCATCTCATATTTTCACTTATCTATCAAATTCTACTAATCTAGCTAAGCACCCTATTATTTCTCCAATCACATAATCAATTCTTTATTTTTTAAATTTCTAACATCTTCTATCCCTTCATCAAATACCTTACAAAACATATCAACCATATACTTTTCCCTCTACATTTATCCTATTCACTACATTATATTCTTCATCATCAAACCAACCCTCTATCTCAACAGCCTACTCTCATATCAACTTCCTTAAACATTTATTTCCTATCCATCTTCTATCCCTTTACACTCTCTTATTTACAACCCTAGCCATACCTCTATTTTTATCATTTCAAAACTCCATCAATACTCCTTCACATAAAATCATTTACATAATCTACCTTATTTCTTTCAGCCCTATTCATTTAACTCTTCATCATATTTTAATTATCAAACTCTTATCATATTACAACCTTCTTTATCCACATACATCTATCCATTTAAACATCACACAATTTATTAAATACTAATCAATCTAATTTTAATACAAACTTCAATAGCCTATATTTCACACTTTTAATATTTTCATCATTATTCCAAAAAATCATACTTATTCCTATTAATATATATTAATCATTATTAACCCATCCATATTTTATTCTTACCTATACATTCATTTCTACTCTAAAAACTCATACTATTCTACTATCTCATAATCTTTCACATATTATAATTACATAATCATCCTCATATCCTAGCCTTATTATCTATCTTCTCTTATCAAATTTAATTCACATTATTCTATTTATACATCTTTATAACTTTATTTATAACGGCTTAACCCTTCGATCGGCGACAAATCCAGAAACTTCACATTACTTAATTTCTTCTATATAATTTTATTTATTGCAGTGCTCCCGCAGGCTCTTCACCGCGTCCATGTCGCGGTCGTGCGGTCGGTGCCTGGACGTCGTTCGGAGCATCCGGGCTCGCCTGATACTCGAGTCGCTCCGCCAGCTCCTTCAGCCGTTGGACGTCACGGGCGTCCGGCTCGCCGCGAGCATGTCGGCCGCCACGAGCAATCCTTCCCGGCGCGATCCCGATCGCCCAGATCGGCGAAGGCCTCGCTCACCCGCAGCACCCCGTCGAGCGATACTTGTTCTCGGCGCGCCGTAGCGCGATGGCGTAGATCCGCTGCACGTCTGGTCGCAGGCCCGCGCGAGCACGGGAAACTCGTCGCCGAGCTGAGCCGACGCATCGCCGACGACCGCCATCGCGTCCCAGCGCTGGCTCTCGAGCGCGGCAAGATAGGCAACTGCCGGCCTCATCCGCGGCGTAGAAGTCGCCGCGGGACCTCGCTGCATCCATGACCCGGATGTACTGGGCCCAGAACGCCGTCTCGGGATCGCTACTCCGGCTTCCGCAGCCCGAGCCAGCGATGGCACCCACCGTCATCAACCCGACGACCAGAGCGTTCCTGATCCTTCTGGAGCGTGTCGTGTAGGGGATCATGGCTTGTCTCCTTTCGAGCTGTGCCCTTACACATGGCAATCGGGGTGCCACAAAAGTGCATACCTCAGTCGACAATCAAATCGGTAACTTACAACCCTCGAGGCGGGGTACGGCTGGTCAATCAACTGGAAAGGGACCGGCAACCTTCCAGCGGATCCTAGCGCGGGGAGTGACGCTCCTCCCGGAAGGTGAACTCGCCGTCGATGACCGGCAGCGAGGTTTCGAAGAGGAGCCACCGCTGGAGCATCGGGAGCACCGGGGAGAGCAGCAGGAGGGGAAGGAGCTTCGGGAGCAGCCACGCGACCAGGGGATTCGCATAAGGCTGGACGATGAGGGCCTGCTGGACGTTCTCCTGAAAGCGGTGCAGCAGCCGCACGTCAGGCTCGCGGGCGGCCTGAACCTGAGCGAGCTCGGCGGCGGGAATCGCCCCGTGACCAAGCCGCGGGTAGATGGTCTGGGCGGCGACGGTCGCGGTGACCAGGGCCACATTCACCCCGACGCCCCAGGTAGGCTCATCGTGTGCGCGGCGTCGCCGATCAGGAGGAGGCCGTCGCGAGACCAGTCCCTCACCAGCCGTAGCTCGCCGGAGAGCGGAAAGAAGGCACCGAAGTCTCGCAGACCGTCGGCGAAGTCTTCGAAGATCGGGTCCAGGCGACGCACCCGGTCCGCGACGTGGGCCAGACCCCGCTGGCGCCAGTTTCGCCACTCGCCCTTGGGCAGCAGTAGCCCGGCCTGGATCTCGCCCGCCTGCCGTGGCAGCATCACGCCCTGGACGTCCTCGCCCAGCACGAAGTACATCGTGTCGTACCACGTGCGCGGCCGGCGGGCCAGAAACCACACCACGTCGAAGTCGTCGTGCTCGTACTCGATCGCCGCCCCGGCCAGGCGCCGGACGACCGAGTGGCGGCCGTCCGCTCCCACGACGACGTCGGCTCGTACCTCGAATCGCCCCGTCTCGCCTCGCTCACCTCGAACGCCCCGGACCTCGCCGTCCAGCTCCACCAGCTCGTCGACCCGCGCGCCCATCCAGCACTGAAACCCGGGAAAGCGCGCGGGCCCTGTCGCACAGCATCGCGAGGAGCGCCGGCTGCGGCATCCAGACCGCGTAGGGGTACTCCGGAACGATCCGACTCCACTCGAAGCGCCCCGAGACGCGGCCGTTGATCCGGTAGACCGCTTCGGTCAGCTTGGCGTGAGACCGCGCCAGGATGTCCTCGAGCAAGCCGAGACGGTCCAGGAGGCGAAGGGCGCTCGGCTGGAGGACCTCCCCGCGAAACTCCCGGTCGAAGGTCTGGTGCCCCTCGAGGACAACGACGTCGACACCCCGCTTGGCGAGGAGCAGGGCAAGGAGAAGACCCGCGGGACCCGCCCCCACCACGCAGACACTCGTGCGCGTGACCGGGAGATCGACGATCTGTCCCCGCCGTCCGCTCGGCCGGGGCCGATCGACATCGGACGAGGCCTTTCCGCTATACTCCATCCCTTGCGCCCTTCTCGTGTCGTATGCAAACGGTCGGATGAGGACGGGTCAGCCAATGACGCTGCCGAGCAACAATCACGTGAATCCCCCCAGCCTGGCCAAGCATCTCACCCTGGACCGGGCCACCACCGAGTTGAAGGCCCGGATCGGACAATGGGTGGAAGCGAGCGATCCCGAGGTGCGCGAACCGCTTCGGTGGCAACTGTCCGCCGGCTCCAAGTTCTTCCGCCCCCTCACCATGTTCGCCTGTCACCGCGCGGTCTCGGGCGCCGCCATCTCGTCGCAGGTCATGCGCTCGGCGGTGGCGCTCGAGATCTTCCACAACGTCACCCTGATCGTCGACGATCTCCTCGATCGCTCTCGCTTCCGGCGGGGCAAGCTCACCCTGCACTGCCGCTTCGGCGAGCTACCCGCCCTCATGACCGCCGGCTACATGGCGGCGGGCTGCTTCCGCCTGCTGGCGTCGGACGCCTACGGCATCCGGCTCCTCACCGAGCTGATGCAGCGGCTCGGGGTAGCGGAGTGTCTCCAGTGGCGGCTGCGGCGACGGCCCCTCGGCGTCGGCGACTGGCGGCGAATCGCGACGGAGGACACCGGGGTCATGTTCGAGGTGTGCGCGCGACTGGGCACCCGCGACGACCGGCTGAGCTCGTTCGGACGGCTCCTGGGGATTCTGTATCACGGATGTGATGACGTCGCCGACGTCCGGGGCGCGACCGCTCTCGGCGGGGGCGGCCACGAGGATCTGCGCGACGGAATCCTGACGCTGCCCGCGGCGCTCGCGGTGCGCGATCCTCGCGCGGCCGCGCTCTTCGGAAATCCTACCGTCGGCTCCCAGCAGGCCCTCCGGCGACGGTTCACCGCGTCGCTACCCAAGCGGAGGAGTACCTGGACGGAGTGGCGATCGAGGCCACGCGAGAAGCCCGGACCAACGCGCGCGCCCCGAGGATTCTTCTTCGCCTCGTCGAGCACACGCGCCGACTCAGTCGATAGCGCGGCCCTGGCGCCGACGGCTCCCCGGAGCTTCCAGGTCGGCGGACGCTCCGTTCACCTGCGCGAGCATGCGCCGCGGGAGGTCGCCGAGCACCTGGGTGTACTCCTGGGTCAGGCGGGCGATCCGCGCGGTCGCCTCGTTCGTCCCCACTCGCCGGCCCTTGAGGGCGGTGAGCTCGGCGGTGACCGCCTTGGCGTAGCGGGGAAACTCCTCGCCGAGCCAGCGCCAGTAGATGATGGCCGCGTCGATGGTGGCGGCGGCGAGCGCATCGGCGCCGGCGCGCCGGGTGCCCCGGCTTCCGGTGGACCGCCGCGACTGGACCTTTGGCTGAGCGCGGCACGGCTACGACGCCGACGGCGCGGTGCCCGCCCGGAGCTTCGCCTGAGCCTTCCGGAGAGCGTCGAGCTTCTCCCGCAGAGAGGCGAGCGGATCCGGGGCCGCGTGGGCCGACGCGGGGTGGGCCGGGGCGGCCTGGACCGTGTGGGCCGGCTCCCTCCAGGTTCCCCCGGACGCCGGCCGGGGTTCACTCACCTTCTCGATCTCGAAGAACAAATCGGCGGCCGCCTCCGTGAAATCGGCGGCCTCCTCCCCGAAGGCGCTCTCGGGCGAAGGGGGCCCGCCGGAGGGGCCGGCGCACTGCGAGAGGCGCTCGAGGTATCCGAGCATCGCGCGCTCCGGAATCCCGACGATCTCGACCATGTACCCCTTGAAGTCCTGACGCATCTGATCGAACGTCTTCGCGCGGGCGCCCGGCTCGACGACGAGGCTGGTCCATCGACGCGCGAACTGATCCTGGGCGGTGATGACCGCGGTCAGCCAGTCGCGCCACGCGAGACCCCACATTCCCATCGCAAGCGGTCCCGCGCACGAGGTGGCGAGGAAGAGATCGCGGGCGTCGGCGGCGTACTGTTTCCAATCCACGGGCGTCTTGCCGGAAGGGGCAGCGGCGTGAGTAGCCATCGCGCACTCTCCTGACTTGTCGGATCGGCGGTCGAATAGTACCCTAGCGCGACCGGTCCGGGCCATCACTCTTCTTCCGACAAGGGAGACACGCCATGTCAGAGTCGAGACCCCACGTGACCATCATCGGTGCCGGCGTCGCCGGCATGTCGGCCGCGCTCCGGTTGCTCGAGGCGGGCTGCCCCGTCACCGTGATCGAGAAAGCCGAAGCCAGCCGGCTGGGCGGCCAGTTCGGAGCGGTCCATGTCAAGCCGCGCTACCACGAGCACGCGTTTCACATCTTCGCGGATTGGAACCAGAACTTCTTCGCACTGTGTAAGGACATCGGACTGCGCCGCCCGTCGGACCCCGGGCCCGGAGAGGTGGCCTTCGTGCCTCGGCCCGCCTTCCTGACCCTGACTCCGCTGGACGATCCCCACTACGCCGGGGCCGCCCGGGACGCCCGACCGCCGACTTCCGCCGCCTCGAGTACCTCGGCGACCCAGCAGTACTTCTGGAAGAACGCGAACGCGGGCGTCGCGCACTGGTCGGACATGATGCTCTACGAGTATTCGATCCTCGACCTGCTCTCCGACGACAGCCTCGACGAACGAGACCTCGAAGGAGTTCCTCAACCGGGTCAGCGTCAACGGGTTCATGCGCTCGAAGCCCTACGCCTCCGACGTCGCCGCCCTGCTGCACCAGGAGCTGCTGCTGAAGGTCTTCGCGGTACCGAGCTACCGCACGTCCGCGCGCTCCTACCAGACCTATCTGCGTCACTCCGCCGCGTTCCCTCCTGGGCGACGCTACCGGTCCGGGCCCAGGCGATCTGTCCCCGAGCTTCTGGTCGATGAACGGAAACGTCCACGAGCGGTTCTGGGTCCCGTTCAAGCGCAAGCTCGAGGAGACGGCCAGGATCAAGAACGTGAAGTTCCGACATTCGCTTCTCCGAGGAAGTCACTGGACTCGAGCTGGGAGACGTCTCCGCCGGGAAGGGGATCACTCACCTTCGTTTCCGTGGCGGGGCCGAGCCGGTCGACGGGGCGGTGCTCCTCGCGGTTCCGCCCGCCGGGCTCCTCAAGATCCTCAAGGAACAGCCCACAGCTCGCGAGCGCCCTGCCCGAGCTCAAGGACGTGGGATACCTCGAGGCGGTACCCGTCCCCGCCCTGAACCTCTACTTCAACAAGCGCATCGATCTGCCCCCCGAGCACATCACTCTCTTCGACAAGCCGGCCGACTTCTACAATCCAGACGCCAGCATCGCCCGCAAGAACGGCATCGCGTCCGCAGTACGGCCTCTCGCTCGTCGATCACTCGCGACTCTGGCTCGACCTCGAGAAAGAAGGCAACACGGTGCTGAGCGTGCTGGCCGCCGACGCGACGCTCCTCATGGAAGAGCCGGACGACGACGATCAAGAAAACCATCATCCACACCCTGAAGCGCTACATCCGCTTCGACGAAGAGGCCGACATCGCGGACTGGCATCTCCAGAGCCATCGCGACGAGCCCCTGTTCGTCAACACCGAGGGCTCCTGGGAGTACCGGCCCGAAGCACGGCTCGACGAGCGGAAGACCCAGCCGGATGGGAGCCGGACGCCCCGTCCGTTCCGCCGCGCCCACGCCACAGGTGTCCAACCTCTTCCTCGCGGGCGACTACTGCCGATCGGAGGTCGACATCGTCTCCGTCGAGGCCGCGATCGTGACCGGGGTCTCCGCCGCGAACCTCATCTGCCCCGCCACTCGTCCTCCGATTCAAGTCGCCGCACCTTCGAGGGCAGACGCCTCGGGAAGCCGGTCCGACAGGCCCGGGCCCAGATGAAGAGCTGGATCGACCTGGCCACACGGCGCTCGAAGCGGGAGTTCCTCGACCAGCGCGCCGCCGCCCAGCAGAAGGAGAAGACTAGGATCGTCGTAGGCACGGCGGACCCGGGGGAGATCATGCCGATCTCCTCCCGGATTCGCTGCGCCCGCGCCCGGGCCTCGACGGCCCGCTCCGGTCGGCCGAGACGGTCGCACGCGTCGGCCAGGCCCGCGTGGCAGTACGCGAGCAACGGGCGCATGCCGAGCGCTCCGGCCAGATCGATGGCGTGCTCGAACGTCGTCTCGACCGCCGCGGCGCCGGAGGTCCCCGACGCTCGCCGCCACCGACGCGAGGAGGAACAGCGCCCAGGCCTCGTGACCACGCTCGCCGTGCTTGCGCGCGCGCTCGAGGGCCGCCTCCGCCGCGCGCTGCGCCTCGGCGATCCGTCCGAGTCGGAGAAACGCGTCGGCCAGGTACGTGAGCCACATCGCATAGCTGGCGCCCACGTGCATACGATCGGCGTCGGCGGTGGCCTGCTCCACCAGAGCCAGGCCCTCGGCGGGCCGGCCGGTGTTCGCATAGGCATGACCGAGGGAAGCCCCGCACGCCGGGAACCAGCTCGGGAGATGCTGACTACGGCACAGCTCCACCGCGGGCTCGAGCGAGGAGATGGCGGCGCGCAGATCGCCGCGACGAAGGTCGACGCTGGCCACTCCGAAGTAGCAGGTGGCCAGCAGCCATGGGTTGGCCCCCGCGTCGGCCGCCCTCATCCCGATACTCGCCTGTTCGGCCGCGGCCGGAAGGTCACCGAGCTCGGCGAGATAGCGCGCGAGGTAGGTACGGGCGGTGGGACGACTGACGATCCGGTCCCGCGCGGACAACCTCGCGTCGGCCACCTCGTAGGCCGCCAGGGTGGACCGGAGAAGCTCGATGGCTCGAGCGTAGCTCCCGGTGGCTCCGTGCACGATGCCCAGATAGAGTGTCGCGTCACGCTCGATGACGCGATCACCGGTGGCCCGAGCCACCGCGAGAGCTTCCTCACCCGCCGCCACCGCGTCGGCGTGTCGGCTCATGATGAAGAAGTAGTGACAGCGAGCCACCGCCACCAGCCCCTGGCGGCGCGCGTCACCGAGGCCCCGCGCCAGCTCGTCGGCCTCGGCCAGCATCCGGCCCATGCTCTCGACCTCGCCGAGGGGCCACAGCGCGCTCCGCAGGTCGAAGCGCAGGTCGATGGCCTCTTCCTGATGGGGGCGGGTCTGCGGCAGGTGCGACAGCGCGGTGAGAGCCCGCGTGAAGTACTCCACCGCCGCGCGGTTGACCGACCGGGCGAAGGCCCGTCGGCCGGCACGGCGCAGATAGCCGGTGGCGCGCTCCCACACCCGGCCCTCGAAGGCGTGGTGGGCGAGCTCGTTGATCTTCTCGTCCTCTCGGTCGATGTACAGCGCGCTCATCGCCTCCAGTGCCCGAGAGTGAAGGCCACGACGATGCTCGTCGGTCAGGCTCGTGTACGCCACCTCCTGAGTCAGGGCATGACGAAACATGTACTCGCGCTCCTCACTCTCGCCGGCCTGGTACAGGAACTCGCCGGTCTGCAAGGAGTGCAGATGCGCCTCGAGCGCCTCCGGGCGCTCGCGCGCCACCGCCGCCAGCACCGCGTGGGGCACCCGGCGGCCCACCACCGCGGCCGCGCGGAGCAGCTCGGCGGGCCGAGATCCCAGGCGGGAGATGCGCGAGGCGAGCACTTCCTCCACGGTGCCTGGCACGACGATGCCGTCCATCGCACGGCCCAGCCGGTAGCCGCCTCGCTCGCCCTGGAGCGCGCCGGTCTCCGCCAGGGTGCGCACGGCCTCCTCGATGAAGAATGGATTCCCATCGGTCCACTGGATCAGCCGGGGCCGGAGCGCGGCCAGCGACGCGTCGGCGCCCAGCAGGTCATCGGCGAGGCGATCGGCGTTCTCCCCGCGCAACGGCTCCACCCGGATATGGGTGTAGAAGCTCCGCCCCGCCCAGCCGTGCTGGTGCTCGGGGCGATAGGTCACCAGCATGAGCACGTGGGCCACCGGGACGCTGTCGGCCAGCTCGTCGAGCAGCTCCCGGGTCTCGGCGTCGGCCCAGTGGGCGTCCTCGAAGACCAGCACCAGCGGCTGTCGGGCACTCTCCCGCAGCATCAAGCGCTTGACCCCGGCCAGGATCTGCCGGCGCCGCTGCCCCGGGTCGAGAACTTGCCACTCGGGATCGTCCACCGGAACGTCGAGCAGGGTCAGAAACACGGACCGCAATCGGGTCAGGCCCTCATCCAGCACGCCCAGCCGCCGGGTGACCTTGTCGCGCACCGCGTCCGTTGCCTCTCCGGGGGTCGCGTCGAAGTAGACGCGAAGCAGCTCGATCACCGCGAGGAACGGCGTGGGTCGGCCGGGCGTCACCGACGCCGTCTCCAGCACCAGCCACCCTCGGTCGGGGCCACCATGCAGAAACTCCCAGAGCAGCCGCGACTTGCCGATCCCGGGGTCTCCCACGATGCCGACGATCTGGCCTCTGCCTTCCCGGGCCATCGCGGCGCGCGCCTCGAGGGTCTCGATCTCGCCGCGCCGACCCACGAACGTGCCGGGGACCTCTCCGAATCCGCCCCGCCGGAGCGGTGCCGCGAGCAGGGGGCGCGCGAGGCCGGTCGGACCCGAACCCACCGGCGCCCCGAGGCTGAAGCGCCGACGTAGGAAAGGGGCCATCTCGCCGCTGGCGAGCACGCTCCCGTGCTTGCCGCTCGACAGGAGAGCGTCCAGCACGCCATCCGCGCGGCGACGGGCGTCGCGATCGATGCGCGGTACCGGCCCGTGAAGTCCCACCAAGCACGACATGGCGTGGAGCGCGATGTGCCACTCCAGAGCCGGGGTCGTGGCCTCGTCCGCCTGAGTGGCGGCCACCTGGATCACCAGGGCGGCCGAGCCCGCCCGCTGCGCCGCTCCCTCGGTGGCGTCGAGCCCGAACGCGGCGTCCAGGCCGGTGGGCCAGAGCTCGACGACGTGCCCGCCGAGCTGCTGCACCTTCTCGAGCGCCATGTCCACGTAGGGCCGGGCACTGACCATCGAGTCGTCCGCATCCGGGCCGGTCAGGTTGAAGCGGAGGAGCCCGAGCCAGCGACGCTCCCATCTCACCTCGCGAGAATCGAAGTCCGGGTCCGTTCGAGCCTCTTCGACCTCGAGACGATCATCGACCGCGCGCGCGGTCTCCGCGGAGGCCTCCGGGCCGGTCTCGGCGACGCGATCGGCCCTTGGAGACGTGCGACCGCCCGAGGGCCGCGTCGCCGTCGGCCCCGCGCCGTCACCGGGACCTCGGAGCTCGCGCAGCCTCCATTTGATGATCCTGGCCCGAAGCGTCGGGCGCGACACGTGGAGAATCTTCGCGGCGCGGCTGATGTTCCAGCCGGTCTGCTCGAGCACCCTGACGTATCCCTCGCGACGGTCCTCCCCTTTCACGGACGTGCCGAGATCGAGATCGTCGATCTCGACGACCGGATTCCGCGTGAAGATCACCGCGTTCTCGATCACCCGCCGAAGCTCTCTCACATTCTCCGGCCACGCATGCTGCTCCAGGTGCGCATGGGCGGCCGGACTCAGCTTCTTGACCGGGTGCCCGAGCTCGGTGCACACCGTGGTCAGCAACGTTTCCGCGAGGGGCACGATATCCGATCGCCGCTGGCGCAGCGGGGGCAGCGTGAAACGGATGCTGAGACGGCTCAGCAGATCGGCCCGGAAGCGCCGCTCCCGCACCGCCTCGTCCAGGTCGGCGTTCGTCGCGCAGAGAACCCAGACGTCGACCGGCACCGGCATCGACAGCCCGATCACGGGCACGAGGCCCTGCTCGATAACCTGTAGCAGACGGGCCTGGGCGGTCTCGGACAGGGTCCCGATCTCGTCCAGCAGGATGGTCCCACGGTGCGCGGTCCTGAAGTAGCCGGCCCGTGACCGATCTGCGCCGGTGAACGCGCCCCGCTCGTGCCCGAACAGCAACGACTCGGAGAGAGTCTCGGGAATCGCGTTGCACTGGACGTGAACGAACGGCCCGGCCGCCCGACCGCTGGCTTCGTGAAGCGCCCGGGCCAGGAACCCCTTCCCGGATCCTATCTCGCCCTGTAAGAGCACAGGGGGCGGGCGCCGTGCCTGACGGGTGGCCTCTAACAACTGGCGCGCCCGCGCCTTCAGCGCGATGATCGGCGGGCTATTGCCGAACAGCTTGTCCAACCCGTCCACTACCACATAGCCTCCGCGGCGCCCTTGTCTTACCACCGAATGCCGGCCCGCGTCTACCGGCCCAATGCCGCGAAACCCGGGGTATGATGCGCCAGCCATGACCCGCGTCCTGACCGGCGCCACCCTGATCGACGGGACCGGCGCGGCGCCCGTCCCCGACGCGGCGGTGGTCATCGACGGCGACCGGATCACCGCGGCCGGCCCGCGCGCCGCGGTCACCTGGCCCGCCGACGCGGAGGTCATCGACGCCGGCGGCCGCACCCTCATTCCCGGCCTGATCGACGCCCACGACCACCTCGCCTCCCACGGCTACGGCCTCGCCACGCGCTTCGGCCTGGACGAGCCGGCCAGCACCGCGCACCTGCGCACCGCGCGCGTGCTCGCGGAGACGCTCGCGATGGGCTACACCACCGTGCGCGACGCGGGCGGCCTCGACGCGGGGTTCAAGCTGGCCGTCGAGCAGGGGCTGATCCCGGGGCCGCGCCTGGTGCTGGCGCTGCAGATCATCTCGCCGACCGGCGGCATCGGCGACCGGGTGAGCCCGTCGGGCCACGACTGCTGCGGCGCCTACGACCCGCTGCTGCCGCCCTGCGTGGCCAACGGGCCGGACGCGGTGCGCGACGTGGTGCGCACCATGGTGCGGGCCGGCGCCGACGTGATCAAGACCGCGACCACCGGCGGCGCCAGCTCGCGCCCGGGGCACGGGCCGCTCGACGCGGCCTTCTCGCTCGCGGAGATGGAGGCGCTGGTGACCGAGTCGCACGCGCTCGGGCGGCGGGTGATGTGCCACGCGCTCGGCGGCCCCGGGCTGCGCACCGCGCTGGCGGCGGGCGTCGACTCGATCGAGCACGGGTGCTACCTCGACGAGGACGCGACCCTGCTCGGGCAGATGGCGGTCCAGGGCACCTTCTTCGTGCCGACCCTCACGGTGTACGTCTACCACCGCGAGAGCCCGGCCCCGCACGTGCGGGAGCGCGCGGTCGCGCTCCACGCGCACCACGTGGCGAGCGTGCGGCGCGCGCTCGAGCTGGGCGTGCCGATCGCGGCGGGCACCGACGCGGGCGGGCACGGGCACCCGAAGAACGCGCTCGAGCTCAAGTACCTGGTCGAGGCCGGGCTCACCCCGATGCAGGCGCTCCGCGCGGCCACCCAGTGGGCCGCCGCGTGCCTCGGGCTCGAGCGCGAGGTCGGCACCATCGAGAAGGGGCGCCTCGCCGATCTGGTGCTGGTCGTGGGCAATCCCCTCGACGACGTCACGCTGCTGCTGGATCCCGCGCGCATCGAGCTGGTGCTGAAGGGCGGCGCGATCTGCGCGGACCGGCGCGGCCCGCGTCCCCGCTAGCCGGCGCGTGGTCGCCGCGTCCAGGCCTCGTCCGCGCGTGTGCTATCATCCCGCCACCGTGCGTCCCCCCTCGATTCCCCACGCGGAGGCGTGATCATGCGCAAGCCCACGGCGATCCTGTCCGCTCCTGCTCGGCCTGGCCGCGCTCCTCGCGGCTCCCCTCGCCGCCTCCGCGCAGGACGAGGTCCGGCTCGGCGCGTTCCTGCCCATCTCCGGGATCAGCGCCGACGTCGGCGCGCAGATGAAGGCGGGCGCCGAGGTCGCGCTCGAGCGGATGGCCACCGTCCAGGTGGGCGGCAAGCCCGCCAAGGTCCGCGTCATCTGGTACGACGACGAGGGCAAGGGCGACGTGGGGCTCAACGTGGTGACGCGCGCGCTCACGGTGGACAAGATCCACGTGGGGATGGGCTTTCTCTCCAGCGACGTGTTCATCCGGGTGATGGACGAGTTCCAGAAGGCGTCGACCCCGGTGGTCACCTGCTGCTCGGCGTCGCTCAAGATCGGCGACAAGATCGCCCAGGGCAAGATGGAGTACGCGTTCCAGCTGAGCCCCACCGCCAACGACATCGCGCGCTCGGTGGCGGCGGCGGTGGCGATGCACGTGAAGCCGAAGAAGATCGCGCTGCTGAACGAGAACACCGACGCGGGGCGCGACTTCTCGCGCATCGTCCGCGACTGGTTCGCGGCCAACGCCAAGGACGTGGAGGTCGCGGCCGACGAGTTCGTGGACCGCGGGGTGACCGACCTGACCCCGCAGTGGGCCAAGATCAAGCGCACCGGGGCCCAGGCCACCATCGGCGAGATCTACGGGTCGAGCGGGCCGATCCTGTTCAATCAATGGTTCGAGCTCAAGGTGCCGTCGGTCGTGGCCCACATGGGCGCGACGGTGAGCGCGCAGACCTTCATCGACCAGCACGTCAAGCAGACGGATCTCGCCATCGTCAACAACCGCTGGTGGCCGGCCAAGTACTCCGCGGTGTCGGAGCCGATGATGGCGGCCTACAAGAAGAAGACCGGCACCGATCCCACCAACTTCGCGGTGCAGGCCCACGACGCCACCCTGGTGCTGCTCGACGCGATCCAGAAGGCGGGCAGCCTCGATCCCCAGAAGATCCAGGCCGCGCTCGAGAGCACCACCTTCGTGACCGCGTGGGGCACCCGCAAGTTCACCCCGCTCGCCGAGGGGCACCGCATGCCCATCCAGACCGTGGTGGTGCAGATCCAGTCCGGCAAGAAGGTGCCGATCTACCCGGAGTCGGTCGCGGCGGCCGCGGGCGGCAAGTACGTGCCGGTGCCCCCGTACGCGTGGGACAAGAAGTAGCGCCCCCGCCGAAGCTCGCCCTCGCCGGCCTCAGCAAGCGGTTCGGCGGCCTCCGCGCGGTGTCCGCCTGCTCGTTCGACATCGCGCCCGGCACCGTGGTGGGCCTCATCGGCCCCAACGGCTCCGGCAAGAGCACCGTCTTCAACCTGGTGACCGGCCTCCTGCGCCCCGACGAGGGGGCGATCCTCTACGACGGCCGGCGCATCGACGGCCTCGCCACCCACGAGATCGCCCGCCGCGGCATCGGCCGCACCTTCCAGGCGGTGAAGATCTTCCGCGACCTGCCGGTGCGCGAGAACCTCGCCATCGCGGCGATGGGGCGGAGGCTCCACGGCTGGGAGCCGCGCGCGCGGGAGTGGCTCGGCCGCATGGGCCTGGACCACCTGGCCGACACCCACGCGGGCAGCCTCTCCATCGGCCAGCAGCGCCTGCTCGAGCTGACGATGAACCTGGTGATCGATCCCGAGTTCCTCCTGCTCGACGAGCCCCTCGCCGGCGTGCACCCGGTGGTCCGCCGCCAGATCGCGGAGACCCTGAGCGACCTGCGGGCCCGCGGCCGCACGCTCCTGATCATCGAGCACCACATGCCGTTCGTGATGGGCCTCTGCGACAAGATCGTGGTGATGGACCACGGCGAGAAGATCGCGGAGGGGCCGCCCGCCGCGATCCGCGCCGACGCGCGCGTGATCGCGGCCCTGCTCGGGCGGGCGGAGGGCGGGGGCGACGATGCTCGAGCTTGAGGGCGTGCGAAGCGGCTACGGCAAGCTCGAGATCGTCCAGGCCGCGTCGCTCCGAGGTCGGGGACGGCGCGATCGTCGGCATCATCGGGCCCAACGGCGCGGGCAAGTCCACCCTGCTCAAGACCGCCTTCGGCTACCTGCCGCCCTTCGCGGGCCGCATCGCGCTCGACGGGCGGGAGATCGCGGGGCGCCGGCCCGACGAGATCATGCGCCTGGGCGTCGGCTACCTGGCCCAGGCGGGCGGGCTCTTCGCGGAGATGACCGTGCACGACAACCTCGTGCTCGGCGGCTACACCGTCTCGCGCGCCGACAAGCGCCGCGCCATCGACGCGGTCTACGCGCGCTTCCCGCTCTTCCGGGATCGGCGGCCGCCAGCTGGCCGGCGCGCTGTCCGGGGGCGAGCAGCGCCTGCTCGCCATCGCCCGCGCCCTCATCGTCCGCCCCCGCCTCCTGCTCCTCGACGAGCCGTCCGCCGCGCTGGCCCCGCGCTTCATCGACCTGATCTACGCGACGCTCGTGGCCCTGAACCGCGACGGCCTCGCCATGCTGATCGTGGAGCAGAACGTGGAGGCGATCCTGGCGGTGGCCCACCGGGTGTTCGTGCTCGACCTGGGCCGCAACGCCTTCGACGGGACGCCGGCCGAGCTGCGCGCCTCCGACCGGATCCGCCGGCTCTACCTGGGCGAAGACGGGGGCGAGGACGAGCCGGCCGCCGGGCCGGGGCGCTGATGCTCGAGTCCCTGCTCGAGTTCCTGATCCAGGGCGTGGTCCTCGGCGGCCTCTACGCGCTCTTCGCGGTCGGGCTCAGCCTGATCTTCGGCGTGCTCGACGTCATCAACGTGGCGCACGGGGAGTTCTTCGCGGTCGGCGGCTACCTGGCCTTCGCCGCGGTGGTGCTGCTGCACCTGCCCGGCGCGGCCGGCGTGCTCGGGGCCGCGGTCGGCACCTTCCTGCTCGGCCTCTGCGTCTATCCCCTCCTGATCGCGCCGCTCAAGCGGCGGCTCGGAGGCCGGCCGCAGGGGCCGCTCTACCTCGTGCTCACCCTCGGGCTCTCCACGTTCCTCCAGTCGAGCCTGCTCGCGATCGCGGGGGGCGACTACCTGCGCGTGCCGCCCCAGGTGAGCGGCATCCTCGACCTGGGCGTCACCGCGGTGAGCCACCAGCGCCTGCTCGTGCTGGGCGTCGCGGCCGCGCTGCTCACCGCCCTCTTCGCGTTCCTGCGCTTCCACCCGGTGGGGCTCGCGGTGCGCGCGGTGGCGCTCAACCCGGACGCGGCCCAGGCGATGGGCATCAACCTGCCGCGGATCTTCTCGCTCACCCTGGCCCTCGGCGTCGCGCTGGCGGGGGTGGGCGGCGCGCTCATGGCTCCGCTCTTCAACGTCTACCCGGCGGTGGGCTTCCCGCTCACCATCAAGGCCTTCGCCATCACCATCCTCGGCGGGATGGGCAACCCGGTGGGCGCGCTGGTGGCGAGCTTCCTCGTCAGCATCGCGGAGTCGCTCTCGGTGATGGTGATCCCCTCGCAGTGGCAGAGCCTCATCGCCTTCGCGGTGATGATCGTGATGCTCCTGGTGCGCCCGCGCGGCCTCCTCGGCCGGGCCGTCTCGCGATGAAGACCGCGCGCGCGGCTCACGCTCGCCGCGGTGGGGGTCGCCGCGCTGCTGCCGGTGCTGCTGCCGCACCCGTTCGTGCTCACCATCGCGACGCAGGCCGCGATCTGGGCGCTGCTGGCCGCGAGCTGGGACCTGCTGAGCGGCTACACCGGGCAGATCTCGTTCGGCCACGCCGGGTTCTTCGCGCTCGGCGCCTACGGGGCCGCCGTCTCCACCAAGCACGCCGACCTCTCCCCGTGGCTCGGCCTGCTCGTGGGCGCCGGGGTCGCCGCCGCGGTCGGCCTCCTGACCGGCTTCCCCGCCCTCCGGCTGCGCGGGCACTACCTGGCCCTCGTCACGCTCGGGCTCGCCGAGATCATCCGGCTCGTCGCCCAGAACTGGCTCGAGGTCACCGGCGGCCCGTTCGGCATCCACGACTTCCGGAGCTTCCCGGGCCTCCCCGCCGGCGCGCTCGTCCACCGCCAGGCGATGTACCTGGTGGTGGTGGCGATCGTGGTGGTCTCGGTCGCGGTCATGTACCAGGTCTGCGAGCGCACGAGCGCGGGCCAGGCGTTCCGGGCCATCCGCGAGGACGAGGTGCTCGCGCAGACCCTCGGCATCGACACCACCCGCTACAAGCTGCTCGCGTTCAGCCCTCAGCTCGGCGCTTCGCGGGGCTGGCCGGCGGGCTCTACGCCTACTACGTGCAGCTGGTCAGCCCGGTGATCGCGGGCGCGGCCACCACCTCGCTGGTCATCGGCATGGTGGTCTTCGGCGGGCTCGGCACCCTGTGGGGCCCGGTGCTCGGCGCGCTGCTGCTCTACGGCCTCTACGAGGGCTTGCGCTTCGTCGGGCGTCGTGTACAACCTGGTCGCGGTGGGCTTCGTGATCATGGTCTTCGTCATCTTCTTTCCGCGCGGGCTGGCGGGCCTCGGGAGATCGGCATGAGCTATCGGCTGGGAGTGGACGTGGGCGGCACCTTCACCGACCTGGTCCTGGTGTCGCCCGACGGCGTCGCGCGCACCTGCAAGGTGCTGTCGACCACCGCCAACTACGCGGAGGCGATCATCGCGGGCGTGCGGGAGCTGACCGCGCAGGCCGCCATCGCGGCGCCCGACGATCGGCGAGATCATCCACGGCACCACGGTGGCCACCAACGCGATCCTGGAGCGTCGCGGCGCCCGCGCCGGCCTCCTGACCACCGAGGGCTTTCGCGACCTGCTCGAGATCGGCCGCCTGCGCCTCTCGCGCCTCTACGACCTCGACTTCGAGCGCCCGGCCCCGCTGGTGCCCCGCCGCTGGCGCCGCGAGGTCCGCGAGCGCATGAGCCACCGCGGCGAGGTGATCACCCCGCTCGACCGCGACGGCGCGGCCGCCGCCATCGACCGCCTGCTCGCCGAGGGCGTGGAGTCGATCGCGGTCTGCTTCCTCCACGCCTACGCCAACCCGGCCCACGAGGCCCAGGTGGGCGCGATGATCCGGGAGCGCGCGCCCCACGTGGCGCTCACGCTCTCGTCGGAGATCCTGCCCGAGATGCGCGAGTTCGAGCGCACCAGCACCGCGGTCACCAACGCCTACGTGATGCCGGTGATGGGCCGCTACCTCGCGTCGCTGGAAGGCGAGCTGCGCCGGCTGGAGGTCCGCGCCCCGCTGCTCATCATGCAGTCCAACGGCGGCGTCATGACCGCCGAGGGCGGGCGCCGGCGCCCGGTGCACGTGATCGAGTCGGGCCCCGCCGCGGGCGTCATCGCGACCGCGGCGCTGGCCCGCGCCATCGGCGCCCCCAACGCGCTCAGCATCGACATGGGCGGAACGACCGCGAAGGCCTCGATCATCGAGGGGTACGAGATCAAGCGCACCGGCGAGTTCGAGATCGGCGGCTCGATGTCGCAGGGCAGCCGGCTCAACAAGGGCGGCGGCTTCCTGCTGCGGGTGCCCGCCATCGACATCGCGGAGGTCGGCGCGGGCGGCGGCAGCATCGTCCACGTGGACGGGGCGGGCGCGCTGCACGTGGGCCCGCGGAGCGCGGGCGCGGTGCCGGGGCCGGTCTGCTACGACCAGGGCGGCACCGAGGTGACCCTGACCGACGCCAACGTGACGCTCGGCTACCTGCACCCCGAGCGCCTGCCGAGCGGCCTGCGCCTGGACGCGGGCAAGGCCCGCCGCGCGCTCGCCGAGCAGATCGCGGCGCCCCTCGGGATCGACGTGGCCGACGCCGCGCACGGCGTCTACCTGCTCGGCTGCGCGGGCATGGCGCGGGCGGTCCGCGCGGTCACCATCGAGCGCGGCCGCGACCCGCGCGACTTCACCCTGGTGGCCTTCGGCGGCAACGGCCCGCTCTTCGCGGCCGAGATGGCGCGCTCGCTCGAGATCGGCACCATCCTGGTCCCGCCCGCGCCCGGCGTCTTCAGCGCGCTCGGGCTGCTGGAGGCCGAGGTCGAGCACCACCTGGTCCGCACGTTCCTGCGCCCGCTCTTCGGCACGAAGCCGTCGGAGATCGCGGCCGCGGTGGGGGAGCTGGAGCGTGAGGCCGAGGCCCTGCTCCGCGCCGAGGGCAGCCGGGCCCAGGTGGAGATCGCGCGGTCCATCGATCTCAAGTACCAGGGGCAGTCCTTCGAGCTCACGGTGCCGCTGCCGCCCGCGTGGACCGACGACGCGCTCCGGACCCTGGCCGCCGAGTTCGGGCGCGAGCACGAGCGCACCTACGGCCACCAGGCGGAGGGCGATCCCATCCACATCGTGAACCTGCGCCTGACCGCGCGCGTGCTGCGGCCGGCGGATCGCGCGGCGATCCGGCTCCAGGAGGACCGCGCCGGACGGGGCGGCGACCGGCGCGCCTACTTCGGCCCGGCGCACGGGACGATCGCCACCCCGGTCGTCACCCGCGCCGCGCTCGACGCCACGCCCCGGCCGGGCCCGCTGCTGGTCGACGAGTACGACGCCACCACCCTGGTGCCGCCGGGCTGCGCGGCCCGGCTCGACGCCCACGGCAATATCGTCATCACCACCGGAGACCCAGCATGACCGCCCGCCACCTGAGCGACCCGATCCTCCTCGAGCTGGTCAAGAACGGCCTCGACGCCATCGTGGACGAGATGGCGATCGCGCTGGTGCGCACCGCCTACTCGAACAACCTCAAGAACGCGATGGACATGTCGTGCGCCCTCTGCGACGTCGACGGCCGCCTGATCGCCCAGGGCCTGACCCTGCCGCTGCACCTGGGCTCCATCCCGGACGCGATGGCGCAGGTGCGGCGCAAGTTCGGCGCGAGCCTCGAGCCCGGCGACGTGTTCATCCTGAACGATCCGTTCGAGGGCGGCACCCACCTGCCCGACTTCTACATCTTCAAGCCCATCTTCGTGGACGGCCGCCTCGTCGGCTGGTCCACCAGCATCGGCCACCAGCTCGACGTGGGCGGCAAGACCGCGGGCGGCAACGGGTGCGACGCGACCGAGATCTTCCAGGAGGGCCTGCGCATCCCCCCGCTCCGGCTCTACGCGGCGGGCAAGCCGGTGGAGGCGCTGTTCGAGCTGATCGACCGCAACGTGCGCGTGCCGCGCCAGGTGCTGGGCGACGTGCGCTCGCAGGTGGCCGCCTGCCTCACCGGCGAGCGCGGCTACCTCAAGCTGGCCGAGCAGTACGGCCCCGAGCGCTTCGCGGCCTGCACCACCGCGCTGCTCGACCAGGCCGAGCGCCTCGCCCGCAACGCCATCACCGCGATGCCGGACGGGCGCTACACCTTCACCGACTGGATCGACGACGACGGCATCGATCCCGACCCGATCCCGATCACGGTGGCCATCACGGTCGCGGGCGACCGCCTGATCGCCGACTTCACCGGCTCCGCCCCCCAGGTGAAGGGCGCCATCAACTCGCCGCTGCCGTTCACCAAGTCCGCGGTGTACGCGTGCGTGCGGCACCTGGTCGGCGGCACCCCGCCGAACAACGAGGGCTACTTCCGCCCGATCGAGGTGATCGCGCCGCCCGGCACCGTGGTCAACCCGGTCATGCCGGCCGCGGTGGCGGCCCGCGGGCTCACCGGCTTCCGCATGGCCAACGCGGTCTTCGGCGCGCTGGCCCAGATCGCGCCCGACCGGGTCTTCGCGTGCGAGATGGGCGGCGACACCGGGGTGAGCTTCGGCGGCTACGACGCCGAGCGGAGGCCCTTCGTCTTCCTCGAGTTCCTCTTCGGCTCGTGGGGCGGCCGGCCGACCAAGGACGGGGTCGACGCGTGCAGCAGCTCGGTGGTGAACTTCTCCAACAACCCGGTCGAGGTCATCGAGTCCGAGTACCCGCTCCTGATCGAGCGCTACGGCTACCTCCCCGACACCGGCGGCCCGGGCAAGTTCCGCGGCGGCCTCGCGCTGGAGCGGCAGTACCGCTTCCTCGAGGCGGAGGGCACGCTCCAGCTCCGCACCGACCGGCAGAAGCACGTGCCCTACGGCCTGGCCGGCGGCCGGCCGGGCACGCCGTCGCGCAACGTGCTGAACCCCGGCACCGAGGATCGCGAGCTGCCCGCCAAGTGCACGCTGACCGTGCGGCACGGCGACGTCTACCGCCACGAGCTGGCCGGCGCGGGCGGCTGGGGCGATCCGTTCGCGCGCGATCCCGAGCGCGTGCGGCACGACGTGATGGAGGAGAAGATCACCGCCGCGTACGCGCGGCGCGAGTACGGCGTGGCGATCGACGAGCGGACCGGCGCGGTGGCGCCCGAAGAGACCGCGCGGCTCCGCGCGGCGAGGAGAGCCTGAGATGTGGGACGCCCTCTGGCGCAACGGGAAGGTGGCGACGATGACCGCGGGCGCGCCGTTCGGCCTCATCGAGGCCGGCGCGGTGGCGGCCGAGGGAGGCCGCATCGCGTGGGTCGGAGCGGAGGCGGCGCTGCCCGCCGGGTCCGCCGCGGCCGCGCGCGCCGTGCACGACCTGGGCGGCCGCCTGCTGACCCCGGGGCTGGTCGATCCCCACAACCACGCGGTCTACTACGGCGACGCCCTCGCCGACTTCGAGCTGCTCACCCAGGGCGGCAGCCGCGCGGACATGATCGCGTCGGGGGGCGGGGTCGGCGGCCTGGTGCGCCAGACGCGGGCGGCCAGCGACGAGCAGATCCGCGCCGCGTCCGCCGCCCGCGTGTCGAAGCTGATCGCGGCCGGCATGACCACGCTCGAGAGCAAGTCGGGCGCCGGCCTCGATCTGGACACCGAGCTGCGCTGCCTGCGGATCGGGCGCGAGCTCGGACGCACGCTCCCGGTGCGCATCGTGACCACGTTCCTGGGCGCCCACGGGATCGCCCCCGAGTACCGGGGCCGGCCCGACGACTACGTCGATCATCTCTGCCAGGTCGTGCTCCCGGCCGCGGTGGCCCAGGGGCTGGTCGACCAGGTGGACGGCTTCTGCGATCCCACCGGGTTCTCCCACGCCCAGATCACCCGCCTGTTCGAGGTGGCGCGCGCCAACAACCTGCCGGTGAAGCTCCACGCCGAGCAGTACCGCGACTTCGGCGCCGCCGACCTGGTCGCCCGGTTCAAGGGGCTCTCGGCGGATCACCTCGAGTTCGCCGGGGAGGCGACCATCCGGGCGATGGCGGAGGCCGACACCGTCGCCACCCTGCTGCCCGGCGCGCACTGGACGATGGCCGAGACCCAGCGCCCGCCCGTCGCGCTCTTCCGCCGCCACGGGGTCAAGATGGCGCTCGCCACCAACTGCAACCCGGTCAGCTCGCACACCTGCTCGCCGACCATGATGATGAACATGGCGTGCCGCCTCTTCGGGCTGACCACCGAGGAGGCCCTGCTGGGCTTCACCCGCCACGGCGCCAAGGCGCTGGGCGTGCTCGACTCGCGCGGGACCCTCGAGGTCGGCAAGCTGGCCGACTTCGCGATCTGGGACGTCGACAAGCCGGGCGAGCTCGCCTACCGCATCGCGGACAATCCCTGCCGCGAGGTGGTGCAGGGCGGGCGGCCGGTCTACCGCGCCGCCCCCATCACGTTTCTACCCTAGCGGGAGCGGGCATGCCCTAGCGGGGGCGGGCCTGCCCTGGCGGGAGAGGGCGATCTCGACTATTCTTCCCGCCAGTGATTCGACCGCGCCTCCGCGATAACAGGGAGTCCACCATGCATCGTTTCAACCTGCGCCACCTGGCCGTGCTCGCCACGCTCCTCACGCTGCTCGCGGGGGCCGCGCGCCCGGCCGGCGCCCAGCCGCGCGCGGGCGGCACCCTCACCATCGTGCAGGGGGCGGAGCCCGCCTCGCTGGTCTCGGGCGTCAACACCTCGACCTTCATCGGGACGGTGTCGACCAAGATCCACGAGGGGCTGCTCGACTACGACTTCGACTTCAAGCCGCGGCCGGCGCTGGCCGAGTCGTGGACGGTCGCGCCGGACGGCAAGACCTACACCTTCAAGCTGCGGCGGGGCGTCACCTGGCACGACGGCAAGCCCTTCACCTCCGCGGACGTGAAGTTCTCGCTCGAGGAGATCTGGAAGAAGCTCCACCCGCGCGGGCGGGTCACCTTCGCCAAGGTCACCGCGGTCGACACCCCCGACGCCAGCACGGTGGTGATCCGCCTGTCGGACCCGACCCCGATGATGCTCTCCGCGTTCAGCTCCTACGAGTCCCAGGTGCTCCCCAAGCACGTCTACGAGGGCAAGGACTTCACCACCCATCCCGCGCTCAACGCGCCGATCGGCACCGGGCCGTTCGTGTTCAAGGAGTGGAAGAAGGGCGACTTCATCCGCCTGGAGAAGAACCCGAGCTACTGGGACAAGGGCAAGCCGTACCTGGACGCGATCGTGATCCGGATCATCCCCGACGCGGCCGCCCGGGCCGCCGCGCTCGAGAAGGGCGAGGTGCAGCTCGGCGTCTTCAACCCGGTGCCGCTCTCCGACGTCAAGCGCCTGACCGCCCTGCCCACCGTGAAGGCGGAGACGCGCGGCTACGAGTACTTCGCCCCCATGTACATGATGGAGGTCAACCTCCGCGACGAGCACCTGAAGGACAAGCGGGTGCGGCAGGCGATGATGCACGCGCTCGACCGCAAGTTCATCGCGGACAACATCTGGTTCGGCTTCGCCAAGCCGGCCACCGGCCCCATCGTCTCGTCGTCGCCCTTCTACACCACCCAGGGCGTGCCGCAGTACCCCTACGACGTGGCGAAGGCCAACGCGATCCTCGACGAGGCCGGCCTCAAGCGCGGCGCCGGCAACATGCGCTTCAAGGTCTCGCTGACCTTCCCGCCGGTGCAGCCCGAGATCCCGCGCACCGCGGAGTACATCAAGCAGGCCCTCGGCCGCGCGGGCATCGACGTGGAGCTGCGCAACATCGACATCGCCACCTTCATCCGCCAGGTCTACAACTGGGAGTTCGAGCTCACCCAGAACTACCTCTACCTGCTGCCCGACCCCACGCTCGGAGTCCAGCGGCTCTACATCAGCGCCAACATCAAGAAGGGCACCCCCTTCGCCAACGCGGCCGGCTACGAGAACAAGGACGTGGACGCGGCCTTCACCGCGGCGCAGACCGAGAACGACCAGGCCAAGCGCAAGGAGCTGTTCGCCCGGGCCCAGCGCCAGATCCAGGAGGACCTGCCCGCCTTCAACCTCCTCGAGCTGTCGTTCGTCACCCTCTACAGCAGCAAGCTCGTGAATCACACGATGGGCGCCGACGGGCCGTACGGGAGCTTCCGCGACACCTACCTCCAGCCCTAGGCGGCCGGCGCCGCGTCCGGTGTGGCGGTGACGCTGGCCCGACCGGGCGTCGCGCGGTTCCTCGCGCGGCGCCTCGCCCAGGCGGTGCCCACGGTCCTCCTCATCATCGTGGTGAACTTCCTGGTGCTGCACCTCACCCCCGGCGACATCGTGGACGTGCTGGCCGGCGAGGCGGGGGCGGCCACCCCCGAGTACGTGGCGATGCTGCGCCAGCGCTTCGGTCTCGACCGCCCGCTCGCGGCCCAGCTCGGCAGCTACGTCTGGGGCGTCGTCAACCTGGACCTCGGCTTCTCCTTCCGCCACAACACCACCGTGCTCCACCTCGTGCTGGACCGGCTCCCGGCCACCCTCGTGCTGATGGGCACGAGCCTCGGGCTGGCGGTGGCGCTCGGGGTGGTCTTCGGGGTGACCGCGGCCCGCCACGTCAACCGGCCGGCCGACGGGGTGATCGCGGTGCTCGTCCTGCTCTCCTACGCGACCCCGACGTTCTGGATCGGCCTGATGCTGATCGTGCTGTTCTCGGTCAAGCTCGGCTGGCTGCCGACCGGCGGCATGATGACCATCGGCGCCGGCCTGTCCGGATTCGGCCGCGGGCTCGACGTGGCGCACCACCTGATCCTGCCCGCGGCCTCGCTCTCCCTCTTCTACGCCGCCATCTACACGCGCCTCATGCGGGCCTCCATGCTCGAGGTCGCGGGCCAGGACTACGTCCGCACCGCCCGCGCCAAGGGCATCAGCGAGACGCGGGTCCTGTACGGCCACGCCCTCCGCAACGCGCTCCTGCCCCTGGTCACGGTGGTCGGCGTGCAGGTGGGCTCGCTCCTCGGGGGCTCGGTGCTGGTGGAGAGCGTCTTCGGCTGGCCCGGCCTCGGCCGCCTCGCCTTCGAGGCGGTGCAGCAGCGCGACTACAACCTGCTGCTCGGCATCCTGCTCATGAGCTCGCTGCTGGTGATCGCGGTCAACCTGGTGATCGACCTGCTCTACGCGGTGCTCGATCCGCGGATCGAGCTGCGCTGATGCGGGCCTCCGGCCTGCGCCGCTTCGCCCAGGGCTTCTTCCGCCGCTGGACCGCGCCCGCCGGCCTCGCGATCTTCCTCCTGGTCCTGGGCATGGCGGTGAGCGCCCCCTACGTCTTCCGGGAGGATCCGTTCTCGATGGTGACCCGGCCGCTCCAGTGGCCGGGCGAGAGCCGCGAGTACCTCCTGGGCTCGGACATGCTGGGCCGCGACATCCTGGCCGGCATCTTCCACGGCGCGCGGGTCTCCCTCGCCATCGGCGGCATCGCCACCGCGGCGGCCCTGGGGGCGGGCGTGCTCATCGGGGCGCTCGCCGGCTACTACGGCGGCCTGCCGGACGATCTCCTGATGCGCGCCACCGAGGCGTTCCAGACCATCCCCCCGTTCGTGTTCGTCATCGTGGTGGTGGTGATCGCCCGCCCCTCGATCCGCTCGATCATCCTGGCCATCGCGCTCGTCTCCTGGCCCGCGGTGGCGCGGCTGGTGCGCGCCGAGTTCATCGCGCTCCGCCACCGCGAGTTCGTGCAGGGCTGCCGCGCGGTGGGCATGGGCGATCTCCGCATCATCTTCCGCCAGATCCTGCCCAACGCGCTGGCCCCCATCATCGTCACCGCGTCGATCATGGTGGCCACCGCCATCCTCACCGAGTCGGCGCTCGCCTTCCTGGGGCTCGGCGACGCCAACGTGATGAGCTGGGGCTCGATGATCGGGGCCGGGCGTGAGATGCTCCGCACCGAGTGGTACCTCACCGCCATCCCGGGGCTGGCGATCCTCCTGACGGTGCTGGCCCTCAACCTCATCGGCGAAGGCCTGAACGACGCGCTCAACCCCCGATTGCGAGACCAGTAGGAGACACGCGATGACCAAGACGGTGTGCGTCAAGAACGCGGACTGGGTGGTGGCGTGGGACGCCGCGAGCGGCAGCCACGCCTATCTCGAGCGCGGCGACGTGGCCTTCACCGGCGGCACCCTCACCTTCGTGGGCCGCGGCTATCCGGGCCGCGCCGACGAGACCATCGACGGGCGCGGCCTCATGGTGATGCCGGGCCTCATCGACGTCCACTCCCACCCCTGCCTCGAGGCCAGCTACCGCGGCATCCGGGAGGAGCACGGGGTGCCCGAGATGTACATGTCGGGCCTCTTCGAGCGCGCGGGCGCCTACTGGCCGGACGACGAGGGCAAGCTGGCCTGCGCGGAGGCCGCCTACTGCGAGCTGCTGCGCTCCGGCGTCACCACGCTCGTGGACATCTCGGGCGACTACCCGGGCTGGATCGACCTCATCGCCCGGAGCGGGCTGCGCGGGGTGCTCGCCCCCGCCTACGCCTCGTCTCGATGGGTGGTGCGGCGCTCCCACCTGCTCGAGTACGAGTGGAACGAGGCGGCCGGCCGCCAGGGGTTCGAGGAGGCCCTGCGGCTCTGCGACGACCTCGCCAAGCATCCGAGCGGCCGGCTCACCGGCATGATCTCCCCGGCCCAGATCGACACCTGCACCGAGGATCTGCTGCGCGACAGCGTGGCCGCCGCGCGCGAGCGCGGGCTGCCCTTCACCGTCCACTGCGCCCAGGCCGCGGGCGAGTTCCACGAGATGGTGCGCCGCCACGGGATCACCCCCGTGCAGTGGGCGCACCAGATCGGCCTCGGCGGGCCCGGCACCATCCTCGGCCACGCCATGTTCATCGACGAGCACTCGTGGCTGCACTGGTGGTCGCGCACCGACATCGCGATCATGGCCGACACCGGGACGTCGGTCGCGCACTGCCCGACCCCGTTCGCCCGCTACGGCCACACCCTCGAGCACTTCGGCAAGTACCGCCGGGCCGGGGTGAACCTCGGCATCGGCACCGACACCGTGCCCCAGAACCTGCTCGAGGAGATGCGCTGGGCCACCGTGCTCGCGCGGATCGCGGCGGAGGACATCCGCGCCACCGAGATGGCCGACGTCTTCCACGCCGCCACCGTGGGCGGCGCCCACGCGCTGCTGCGCGAGGACCTCGGCCGCCTCGCGGTGGGGGCCAGGGCGGACCTCGTCCTGGTGGACTGCCGGAACCCGTGGATGATGCCGGCGCGCGATCCGCTGCGCTCGCTGATCTTCCACGCCGCCGACCGCGCGGTGCGCGACGTCTACGTCGACGGCGAGCGCGTGGTGGCGGACGGCCGCGTGCTCACCCTGGACCAGCCGGGCGCCCTCGACCGGCTGACCGCCGCGCAGCGGCGCATGGAGGCGAGCGTGCCCGCGCGCGACGCCCGCGGCCGCCGCTCCGTCGACATCACCCCGCTCAGCCTGCCCCCGATGCCATGACCGCCGCGCGCCGGGGCCTGCTCGAGCGGATCGAGGCCGACCGCGATCGGCTCGTCGGCTTCCTGCAGGCCTTCACCCGCATCGACACCGCGAACCCGCCGGGCGACACGCGCGCGGGCGCCGCCTTCATCGGCGACTTCCTCGAGCGGGCCGGGCTGCCCTACCGGCGCATCGCCCCGCAGGAGACGATGCCCAACCTGCTCGCCGCGACCGCCTTCGCCCGGCCGGGCCGCCACCTGGTGCTCAACGGCCACATCGACGTCTTCCCGGCCGGCGATCGGGCGCGCTGGACGCACGACCCGCTCTCCGGCGCGATCGTGGACGGGCGCCTGCACGGGCTCGGCACCGTCGACATGAAGTGCGGCACCACCGCGTCGATCTTCACCTACGCCTACCTGAGCGGGCTCGCGGACGAGCTGCGCGGCCGGCTCACCCTCACCCTGGTCTCCGACGAGGAGACCGGCGGACGGTGGGGCAGCGGCTACCTGGTCGAGCATCACGGAGACGAGGTCCTGGGCGACTGCGTGCTGAACGGGGAGCCGAGCAGCCCGCACACCATCCGCTTCGGCGAGAAGGCGATGTTCTGGCTGAAGCTCTCGATCCGCACCCCGGGCGGGCACAGCGCGTACCCCCACGTGAGCAAGAGCGCCAACCGGATCGCGGCCGCGCTCATCCGCGACCTCGAGTCGCTCGAGGCCCTCGTGCCCGCCACGCCCGAGAAGGTCGCGCGGGCGCTCGGCGGCCCCGACGTCCGCGCGGGGGCCGAGCGGGGCCTGGGCGCGGGCGCGGCCGAGTTTCTGGAGAAGGTGACGCTCAACGTCGGGGTCATGCGGGGCGGGGTGAAGGTCAACATGCTGCCCGCCGCGTGCGAGCTCGAGGTGGACGTCCGCCTGCCGGTGGGCGTCGACCGCGACGACGTGCGGCGCGAGATCGAGCGTATCGTCGCCCGCTACCCGGAGGCGGCGTGGGAGGAGGGCGCGAGCCAGCGCGCGAACGCGACCTGGTCGGATCCCGAGCACGCGATGGTCGGTCACCTCCAGGAGAACGTGCAGGCGTTCCGCGGGTTCCGGCCGCCCGCCATCATCTCGCTCGGCGGCACCGACTGCCGCTTCTGGCGCGCGGCCGGCACCCCCGCCTACGTGTACGGCCCCTCCCCCGCGGGCATGGGCGCCCCGAACGAGTCGGTCGATATCGAGGAGTTCCTCCACGTGGTGCGCACCCACACCCTCTCCGCCTTCGACTACCTGAGCCGCGCGTGATCACCCGCCGAGAGCTCGAGCGCTGGCTCCTGCGCGAGGGCGCCACCCGGGTGAAGCGGGCGGACGGCCACAAGCACTTCACGCTGCGGGGCCATCACGTCGTGGTGCTCGGTCACGGCCCCCAGACCCTCAGCGCCACCAGCGTGTCGCTCGTGATGAAGCAGCTCGAGCAGGCGGGCTACACCCGCGAGCAGCTGCGCCGGGAGTGGAGCGGCGCGGGCGCTTGATTCACGCGGCGTCGACGGGTAGGCTGCGCTGGTATCCATCCCCCGCCAGGAGATCCCGATGCGCGTATCCCCCGACCGTCTTCGCCGGCTGACCGCCACCATCATCGCCCGCGGCGGCAGCGAGCCCGCCGAGGCCGACCTGGTCGCCGGTCATCTGGTCGACGCCAACCTCGCCGGCCACGACAGCCACGGGGTGAGCCTGATCCCGCACTACGTGCGGCACCTCCAGGAAGGCCTCGTCGTGCCCAACACCACCGCGAAGGTGCTGAAGGACGACGGCGCGTTCCTCATGTTCGACGGCCAGCGCGGGTTCGGGCGCCGGGTGGCGGGCGAGGCGATGGCGGCCGCGATCGCGCGCGCCCGGGAGAGCGGGGTCGCGGTCATGACCCTCGCCAACTCGCACCACATCGGGCGGGTCGGGGCCTACGGCGAGCTGGCCAGCGCGGCCGGGCTCGTCTCCATCCACTTCGTCAACGTGGCCGATCATCGAGGGCTGGTGGCGCCGTTCCGGGGGAGCGACTCGCGCTTCTCGACCAACCCGGTCTGCATCGGCATGCCCGGCACCGCGACCCAGCCGCCGCTGCTCCTCGACATGGCGACCAGCGGCGTCGCGATGGGCAAGGTGCTGGTGGCGAAGCTCGCCGGCAAGCGTCTGCCCGAGGGCAACCTGATCGACGCGCAGGGCACCCCCACCACCGATCCGGAGGTGATGTACCAGGAGCCGCGCGGCTCGCTCCTGCCCTTCGGCGCGCACAAGGGCTACGCGCTCGCGGTCCTCACCGAGCTGCTGGCCGGGGCGATGTCCGGCGGGGGCACCATCCAGCCCGAGAACCCGCGCCGCGGCGGCATCGTCAACAACATGTTCAGCATCGTCGTCGATCCGGCCCGCCTGGCCGGGGTGGACTGGATGCGGCGCGAGATCGACGGCTTCGTGGGCTACGTGAAGGCCTCGCCGGCCGCGGACCCGGCGAAGCCGATCCTGGTGCCGGGCGATCCGGAGCGGCTCTCGCGCGAGGAGCGGCAACGGCGGGCATCCCGCTCGACGAGGCGACGTGGGAGGCGCTCGTGACGGCGGGCGAGGCGATGGGGCTGACGCGGGCGCAGGCCGGCGAGATCGCCGCGGCCCTAGATCAGGCCTCGCGCGCCCCGGCGCTGCCGGATCTCGCGCAGGAGCGCGGAGAGGCTCGGGCGGTCCTTCCGGGGCCCGAGCGTCGTCGACCGGCGGGCGGGCGCCGAGAGCGACGAGTTGTGGTGGCAGACGAGGCAGTACTCCCCCTTCACGGTGGCGCACTCGTTCAGGGAGTGGTCGCAGCGGCCGTCGCTCTTGCACGCGAAGCACATCCGGCGCGCGGCTACGGCCGGCCGCGCAGGAAGTGGACGACCAGCACGATGAGCGCGACGACCAGCAGGATGTGGATCAGGCCGCCCGCGACGTGGAAGACGAATCCGCCGAGGACCCAGGCGACGAACAGGACGATGAACGCGATCAGGAACGAGGACATGAACACGATATTTTCCCTTTCAGCCTCCCCGCCGGCGCAGCCTGCGTGCAACCCTTCGCCCGGGATGGCTCGGGGTGCCCTTTCGGAGCCCTTCGATGAACCGGAGACGGCAGTCGTTGTCGCAGAACCGCTCTCCGTCGGCGGTCAGATCCTTCTGGCACGAGCCGCACTTGCGCATCGACATACCCGCACTCTAGGGGGCGTGCGGCCGCGCGCCTAGTGGACCTTGGTCTAATACCGGGGGTCTAATACCGGGGGTCTACAGTAGGGGCATGGGCGCGACGCGGTGGGCGATCGTCCTCCCGATCCTCCTCGTCGCCCTGGTCTCGCCCGCCGCGGCGGCGGATCCCTGGGTCCTGTGGGAGAAGAAGGAAGGGCAGACGGCCGGCGAGTTCAACGACACGTGGACCCCGATCGGGAGCTACGAGGGCCCACGGGGGTGCCGCGCGATGCGGCGCGAGATCGTGGCCCGCTACCGCCGCAAGAACGTCACGGCGATGGGCGCCGACACGGTGCGGATCAAGGATCCGCTCGGCTGGTGGCTGACCTACACCTGCCGGCCGGGGGGCGCCCCGCCGAAGTAGCCCCTCGCTTCTACTTCTTGAAGGCTTCCGCGATCGTGTTGCCGCTGAACTTGGCGCCCTCGACGATCGTGTTGCCGATGCCCTTGAACAGGTCCTTGAATCCCGACCCGGCCTCGCCCTGACCGATCTGCTTGGCCCCCTGCGAGACCTGCTTCGTCGCCTCGTCGACCTTGGTCTTGTCGGCGGCGACGGCGGTGCCCGCACCCAGGCCCACGACCATGAGGAATGCCGGAGCGACCCCTAGCCAGCCCAGTCTCCGTGTCATGATGATCCCCTTTCCGGTCGATTGGTTGACGTCACCCTCATGCTAGCACCGCCGGGAAGCCCCCGGGCGCACCGCGGGGCCCAGGCATGAAGACATTGACACCCGGCGGAGGCCGCGTAGACTCGGCGGCGGTCGAGGCGGACCCGGCACTTTCGGAGGCCAACGAAGGCACCACGGAAGGAGCGGCACTCATGGCTCACACTCCCGCATCGTCGTCCCGCATCTCTCGTCGTCGTTTCCTGGCCGGCACCGGCGCCGCGGTCGGCGCGGTCACCCTCGGCCGGGCGCCCGCGGTGATCGGCCAGCAGGTGCGCGAGCTCCAGGTCTGGCACACCGAGGTCGAGCCGCAGACGGTCAAGGTCATCCAGGACACGAGCATCGCCGAGTTCGAGAAGAAGTTCCCCGGCTTCAAGGTGCGCCAGCAGGCGCTCGGCTGGGGCGACCTCAACACCAAGCTCCTGGCCTCGCTCGCGGCGGGCAGCCCGCCCGACCTGACCCACCTCAACCCGTTCATGACCGCGTCGCTCTACACCAAGAACCTGCTGCGCCCGATGGACGAGCTGATCCGGTCGGTGGGCGAGAGCGACATCCACGAGGCGACCCGGAAGCTCCAGTACTTCGACGGCAAGTACTACGGGATCACCCACGCGATGGGCGCGACCTACTTCTGCGAGCGCCGCGATCTGAGAGTGAAGAAGGGGCTCAAGGTCCCCGAGACCTACGACGACATGCTGAAGCTGTGCGCCGCGCTCACCGAGGACGGCCGCCAGGCCTTCCAGATGCCGGGCGAGAAGCTCTACATGGGCTTCGTGCACCCGGCGGAGTGGCTGGCCGGCAACGGCGGCTCGTGGGTCGACCCCAAGACGTGGCGGCCCCAGCTCAACAGCAAGTCGATGCTGGAGACGCTCGACTACCTCCAGAAGCTGAACAAGTTCCAGTCCCAGGGCTGGTCGGGCCAGAAGTACCTCGACACCCAGGCCGCGCTCGCCACCGGCAAGATCGCGATGAGCTACCTCTCCGGCGCGCGGGCCATCGGCTACATCGAGAAGTACGCCCCCGACAACATGCGCGACCCCGAGCACTTCATGCCGATGCTCCGCCCCCACGGTCCATCCGGCAAGGTCGGCATCTCCGCGCTCGACGGGGAGAACTGGGCCGTCTTCAGCCAGTCCAAGTACCCCAACGAGGCCTTCGAGTTCCTGCGGCTCTTCTACAAGAAGGAGCACTACCTCCAGTACTGCCACTCGGTGCCGATCCATCTCACCCCGATCTTCACGTCCATGCTCAACGACCCGGCCTACCTGGCCAACGAGCGGATCAAGAAGTGGAAGGCCTGGCACGAGGTGATGCTGGCCGGCCTCAAGGGCAATCGCTTCCTGCCCCTCGGCTTCACCCGGCCGGAGGACAACCTCCTGCCCTTCCTGGCCGAGCTGGACGGCTCGAGCATCGTGGCCGACATGGTGGTGGAGGTCATGGTGGGCGGCAAGAACCCGAAGGGGGAGGCCGACCGCGCCCAGAAGCGCGCCGAGGAGCTGCTCGCCCAGCTCGGCCACAAGCGCTGGTCGTAGTCGCGGGTCCCGGGCGGGGCGAGTGAGGAAGAGCGCGCTCGTCGGCTGGCTCCTCCTCGCCCCGTCGCTCCTGCTGCTGGGCGGGCTGGTCGTCTTCCCCGTCCTCTACAACGTCTGGCTCAGCCTGTTCGACAAGCACGCCTTCATGCCGGTGCAGGCCTTCGTGGGCCTGCGCCACTACCGCTACTTCGCGAGCGACCCCGAGTTCTGGACCAGCTTCTACTACGGCAGCGTCTACGCGGGCGTGACCATGGTGCTGCAGCTCGGGGTCGGGGTGCCCGCCGCGCTGCTGCTGAACGAGGCCTTCCGCGGGCGCAACCTCCTGCGCGGCTTCGTGCTGTTCCCGTACATGATCCCCACCATCGTCGCGGTCATCCTGTGGAAGTGGCTGCTCAACGACTCCTACGGCCTCGTCAATCACCTGCTCCTGCAGGCCGGGCTCGTGCGGACCCCGGTGGCCTGGCTCGGCCCCGACTACATCATGACCGCGCTGATCGTCACGAGCGTCTGGCAGTTCTTCCCGTTCGTGGTGGTGACCTACCTGGCGCGGCTGCAGACCATCGCCCCCGAGCTGTACGAGGCCGCGACGGTGGACGGCGCCTCCACCTGGCGCCGGTTCCTCCACGTCACCCTGCCCCAGACCGCGAGCGTGCTCTTCGTGATCGTGCTGCTGCGCTCCATCTGGATGTTCACCAAGTTCGACACGGTGTGGCTCCTGGCCGGCGAAGGTGGGGTGAGCCGCTACATCCGCACCCTGCCGGTCTACGCCTACTCGCGCAGCTTCACCTACCTGCAGGCCGGGATGGGCGCGTCGCTCGCGGTGATCATGTTCGCGATGCTGCTGGTCGCGACCGCGATCTACTTCCGCATGTTCCGGACCGAGGAGGTGTTCTCGTGAGGCGGGCGCGGGCCCCTCTACGCGGCCGGGCTCGCTCCTGCTGGTCGGGGCGGCCTTCCCGCTCTTCTGGATGCTCTCGACCGCGCTCAAGCCCTCCGGGGAGATCTTCGCCACCCCGCGCTTCGTGCCGCTGCACCCGACCCTCGAGAACTTCCAGCGCCTCTTCGCCGACACGAGCTTCCTGGTCTTCTTCCGCAACAGCGTGGCGGTGGCGGGGGCCACCGTCCTGCTCACGCTCGCGGTCTCCTCGCTGGGGGCCTACTCCCTCACCCGCTACCGCTTCCGCGGGCGCGACGCGGTGGCGGGCCTCATCCTGCTCACCTACATGTTCGCGCCGATCATGATCATCATCCCGTTCTACATCCTGGTGAAGCAGCTCGGGATCGTGAACACCCACCTGGCCCTGGTGCTGTCCTACACCACGTTCTGCCTGCCCTTCTGCCTCTGGGTGCTGCGCGCCTTCTTCCAGTCGATCCCGCTCGAGCTGGAGGAGGCGGCCCTGGTCGACGGGGCCGGGCGGGGGCGGACGGTGTGGCACGTGGTGCTGCCGCTGGCATTGCCCGGCCTGATCGCGGCCGCGATCTTCACGTTCATCCTGGCCTGGAACGACTTCCTGTTCGCCCTGGTCCTCATCACCTCCGAGGAGCTGAAGACCCTGCCGGTGGGCGTCAACGACCTGTTCAACGCCACCATCGTGGACTGGGGCATGATCATGGCCGCGGGGGTGATGATCACGGTGCCCACCGTCTGCTTCTTCGCGGCGGTGCAGCGCTACCTCGTGCAGGGGTGGGGGTCGGGCGGGGTGAAGGGCTGAGCGAGCGGGCCGGTCAGTCCCGGCGGCCGCGGCGCTGCCGGATCTCGCGCAGGATCGCGGACATCCCCCGCTGATCCCGCCGCGGGCCCGCCATCGTCGACCGGCGCGCGGGCGTCGCCAGGGTCGAGCCGTGGTGGCAGACCAGGCAGTAGTCCCCCCGGACCGCCGCGCAGTCCTTCAGCGGGTGCTCGCAGCGCTTGTCGCTCTGGCAGGCAAAGCTCATGGTAGATTCGGCTATCTCTCAGGCAAGAGCCGGGCCACCGCGGCATGATCGGGAAATCGAACCCTTGCCGGGACCACGGCCGGACCGGATTCGTCGAGATTCGCTATCTGGAGCAGGAAACTTCCCAGGCTGGCTACGACCGTGCCCGCCGGCCTGGACCGAGGACCGATCCGCACTCGAAGGAGCTCGACCATGACGAACGACATGCGCCCGCCCGTGACCCCCGGCGAGCCCGCCCCCGACTTCACGCTGCCCGCCGTCGACGGGACCGAGACGGTGACCCTCTCCGCCTACCGGGGCCGGAGCTCGGTGTTCCTGGCCCTGCTCCTCGGGCTGTGGTGCCCGTTCTGCCGGCGACAGATCGCCCAGCTGGGGACGGGTGAGAGCAAGCTCAAGGCCCTCGGAGTGGAGACGGTCGGGGTCGTGGCCACTCCGCCCGAGAACGCGCGGCTCTACTTCAAGTACCGCCCGACCCGCGTGCGCCTGGGCGCCGACCCGGAGCTCTCCACGCATCGCGCGTACGGGATCCCGAAGCCGACCCCCACCCCGGAGTTCATGGAAGCCCTCGACGCGGCCCGGATCAATCCCACCGGCGAGCTGCCGGGGCCCGTGCCCGTCCGTGAAGCGGCCATGGCGCTCGCGCAGAAGGACGGGTACCCGGGCACCGCGGTCGACGAGGTCGACATGAACCGCCAGTGGCCTCAGCTCAAGGGGGTCTTCCTGATCGACCGGGACGGCATCGTCCGCTGGACCTACATCGAGTGCGCCACCGAAGGGGTCGCCGGGCTCGGGAAGTTCCCCTCCGAGCAGGAGATCCTCTCCGCCGCTCGGGCCCTGCCTCACTGACGGCCGCCGCCGTCAGGCCGCCCCCGGTCAGAAGGATCAGAGGGAGAAGAGCGCCCAGAGGACCAGCAGGGAGTAGGCGGCCAGGGCGCCGAACGGCAGCGTGAAGGTGCCGGTCGAGGCGAAGAGGGCGCCCACCGCCGGGGCGCCGAGCGCGATGCCGAGCACGCCCAGGCCGCTGACGAGCCCGACCGCGGCGCCCGGCGCGCGGGGCAGGATGGCCGCGGTGGTGTGCATGACCGCGGCGTAGGGAGCGCTCAGCGCCACCCCGAGCAGGACGATGGCCGCCGCCGCGACGAGCAGCGGCCGGCCGGGCCAGCCGAGAGCCGCGAGCCCGACCGCGCCGGCCAGCACGGTGAGCTTCATGACCGCGCGGGCGCTCAGCGCGCCCCGGTCGACCAGCCATCCCCCGAGCGGGCGCGAGAGCACCCCGAGCGCCAGGATGGCCGAGCCGGCGGCGCCCGCGCTCACCAGCGACAGGCCGAAGTCGTGGACCAGGAACGTGGTGATCCAGATCCCGATCAGCACCGCCAGCCCGAAGGTGGCGGTGTGCACCAGCCCGAGCGTCCACACCTTCAGGCTCCGCATGGCCTCGGTGAGCGGCGCGGCGGCGAGGGACGGGCGAACCCGCGGGGCCAGCGCGAGCCAGCCGACGGTCGACAGCGCGATCAGCCCCGACGAGACGATGAAGGCCCGGCGCCAGCCGAGGCGGCTCGCCAGGAGCGGGATCAGGTAGAGCGAGGTGCCGCCGCCGAGCTGCACGAACCCCCCGTAGAGGCCGAGGGCCCGGGGGACGCGCGGCGGCGGCACGACCAGCGCGGCGTAGCGCATGCCCGCGATGAAGGCCAGCGCGCAGCCGAGGCCGCCCACCACCTTGATGACCACCAGGTCGGGGAAATCCCGCGCGGAGCCCAGCGCGAGATTGCTCGCGAAGACCGCGATCAGGCCCGCGGTGCCGACCCCGGTGGGCCCGAGGCGATCGATCAGCAGGCCGGCGGGCACGCACCCGACCGCGAGGGTGACGAAGAACGCGGTGGAGAGCAGGCCGGCCTGCACCGGGCCGAACCCCAGCTCCGCCATCAGGAGCGGGAGCACCGCCGCGTGGTTCGTGTAGTTGGTGGTCGCCGCCCAGCCCATCAGGCACGCGGCGGCCAGGCGCGTCACGGGGCTACGGGGCGTAGGAGCCGAAGTACGGCATCGTCACGATCCTCGTCCGGGGCGTGACCTTCTTCATCTCCTTGACCCAGAGATCGAGGTTGGCCGGGTCGCCGTAGACGCTGCGGAGATCCGTCGGGGTGCTGGTGAGCGGCGCCTCGAAGTTGTCCCAGTGGGTGGGCAGCACCAGCTTCGGGTAGCCGAGGGCCCGGACGAGGCGCGGGGTGAAGTCGACCGTGTTGTTGGAGAAGAGCGGGGCGATGAGGGCCACGTCGGGCTTGAGGCCGGCGATGGCGCGCTCGATGTAGTTGCCGGAGCTCATGAGGAAGATCGTGTACTTCCCGGCGATCCGCAGCACGTAGATGAGGGTGTCGCCCTCCGGGAGATCGCCGACCTTGGTCGGCGGCGACGAGGGCACCGAGACGAGGTGGCCCGGCACCGCGTACTTCTTGGTGCCGCCCATCGAGTGGACGCTCGGGAAGACCTCGATGCTGTAGCCGTCGAACTGCATGTACTCGCCGCCCTTGACCTGGACGATCTTGCCCTCGGCCACGCCGGCCGCCCGCATGATGTTGGCGTGGGTCTCCGAGCCGACGACCATCGCGCCGGTCTTCTTGGCGATGTAGGGCACGTCGGCCATGTGGTCCCAGTGGCCGTGCCCGATCAGGATCTGGTCCGCCTTCTTCACGTGCTGGTCGATGAGCGCGGTGTCGGTCGGCAGCAGCCGGTCGTGATCCAGCTTGTTCTGGAGGAAGCCCGACTCGAAGCGGTTGAACCAGGGATCGACCAGGATGGTCTTGTTGCCGAAGGTGATCTCCCATCCGTTGGTGCCGAACCACTTGAAGCTCACCCCGGCCGCGCCGGGCCCCCCGCCGCCGGGCGCCGGCTCCGCGCCCTCGGCCACGCCCGGGCAGGACCAGCGACCGCCCGAGGCCCGCCGCGGCGGCGGCCCCCGCGACGAGGCTGCCGCCGAGGAATCCCCGCCTCGACATCCCGTTCGTATCGATGAAGCACATGGGTCACACCCCCAGGTAGTATTTCTTCACGAGCTCGTTCTCGCGCAGCTCCCGCGTGCTCTTGCCCTCGAACTCGATCTTGCCGTGCACGATGATGTAGCCGCGGTCGGCGATCTTGGTCGCCTGGTTGAAGTTCTGCTCCGCCATCAGCACCGTGAGGTGGCGCTGCTCCTTCAGCTCCCGGATCTTGGCGATCACCCGGCTCACCAGGATGGGGGCGAGCCCGACCGACGGCTCGTCGATCAGGAGGATCTTCGGGGACGACATGAGCGCGCGGGCCACCGCGAGCATCTGCTGCTCGCCCCCGCTCATGCTGCCCGCGAGCTGGCGCCGGCGCCCGGCCAGCACCGGGAAGGCCTCGAAGGCGTAGGCGAGGTTGGCCGCGATGTCGGCGCGGGCCGCGGGACGGTAGGCGCCGAGGAGCAGGTTCTCCTCCACCGAGAGCTTCGGGAAGAGCCGGCGCCCCTCCGGCACCAGCGCGATGCCGAGACCCACGATCTCCTCGGTGGACTTGCCGGCGAGATCCACCCGCCCGGCGTCGGTCTCGAGGAAGATCTCGCCCGACTCGGGCCTCACCATGCCCATCAGGCACTTGATGAGCGTGCTCTTGCCGTTGCCGTTGGTGCCGAGCAGGGCGACGGTCTCCCCTTCCCGCACCTCGATCGACACCCCGTGGAGCACCCGCACCGCGCCGTAGCCGGCGTCCACGTCGCGGACCACGATCCTACTCGCCAAGGTAGGCCTTCTCCACCGCGGGGTTGCGGACGATCTCGTCCGGGGTGCCCTCCGCGATGAGCTCGCCCGCGTCGAGCACCACGATGCGCTCGGAGAAGCGCATCACCGCCCGCATGATGTGCTCGATCATGATGATCGTGATGCCCCGCTCGCTCAGGCCGAACAGGATGGCGAGGATGTCGTCCACCTCCGCGTGCGAGAGCCCGGCCATCGCCTCGTCGGAGATGAGCAGCTTCGGCCGCGCCGCCATCGCGCGGGCCAGCTCGAGCTTGCGCATCTCGATCTGGGTGAGCCCGGCCGGCCGCAGGTGGGCCTTCGACTCGAGCCCGATCGCGCGCAGGATCTCCATCGCGTCCGCGTCGGCCGCGTCGGAGCGCTCCTGCGCGGCGTACTCGAGCGGGATGTCGAGGTTCTCCAGCACCGTCATGCTGGAGAACGGCTTGGGGATCTGGAAGCTGCGGACGAGCCCGAGCCGCGTGCGCCGGTGGGCCGCGAGGCCGGTGATGTCCCGGCCGTCGAACACGATGCGGCCGCCGTCCGCCGGGAGCGACCCCGACACGCAGTTGATGAGGGTGGTCTTGCCCGAGCCGTTGGGCCCGATCAGCCCGAACCGCTCGCCCGCCTTCACGTGGATGGTGACCTCGTGGAGCGCCATGAAGCCGCCGAAGCGCTTGGTGAGCCGGTTGACCTCGAGCAGGGCGGGCGGCATCGGTCATCGCCTCCGCAGGCGCCGCACCAGGCCCAGGATGCCCTCGGGGGCCAGGACCACGAAGGCCACCAGCACCACGCCCACGATGAAGAGGTTCATCTCGGAGGAGATGGTCACGGTGGCGAGCTGCTGGGCGGTCCCGAGCAGCACCGCCCCGATCACCGGGACCCACCCAGCTCGTGGTGCCCCCGATCATCGGCATCGCGAGCGCGTTCACCGCGTAGTCGAGGCTGAAGGCGGAGTTGGGGTCCACGAAGGTCACGTAGTACGGGAACGGGGCCCCCGCGATCCCGAGGAGGAAGCCGCTGATCGTGGTGGCGAAGAGCTTGAGGCGCAGGGTCGGCACCCCCATGCACTCGGCCGCCTCCTCGTTGTCGCGCAGCGCGGCGAGCCCGCGGCCGATCCAGGAGCGCTCGATGAACCGCGCGGTGACCACCGAGACGACCGCGAGCAGGACCATCACCGTGAAGAGGAACGTCACGTAGTTGCCGAAGGGCGGCCCGCTCGGCCGGATGACGCTGAGGCCCCGGGAGCCGCCCACGAACTCCCAGTTGACGATCATGGTCTGGAGCACGATGGAGAGCGCCAGGGTCGCGATGGAGAAGAAGACCCCCCGGAGCCGCAGGGTGAGATAGCCGATGCCGAGGCCGAGCAGGGCCGAGACCAGCCCGCCGGCCAGGATCAGCACCGGCAGCGGCGCCCGCATCGACTGGATGAGGAAGACCGCGGTGTACGCCCCGAGGGCGAAGAACGCGGGAGTGCCGAAGTTCACGTAGCCCGCGTAGCCGCCCAGGATGTTCCACGCGGTGGCGATCACGATGTACTGGAGGATCACGTAGCCCGCGAAGTAGAAGTACGGATTCACCCGCAGGGAGGCGACGAGGATTCCCGCCGCCACCACCGCCGCGCCCACCAGGAGGATCAGGCCGGTGCGCCGCATCTAGCGTCCGAAGAGCCCGGCCGGCCGCACCGCGAGCGCGATCAGGAGAATACCGAACGACACCGCGGGAGACCACGACGGGCCGAAGAACGTGCCCATCAGGCTCTCGACCACTCCCAGGATGACCGCCGCGACCAGGGTGCCGCCGATGCTGCCCATGCCGCCCAGGACCGTGATCGCGAACATCCGGCCGATGTAGTCGCGGTCGCTCGACGGCACCACCGGCGCGATCGTGATCGCGAGCGCGCCGGCCAGGCTCGCCGCCGCGATCCCGATCCCGAAGGCGATGGTCTTGATGTGGATCGGGTCGGCCCCCATCAGGCGCAGGGCGCCCGCGTCCTGCGAGACCGCCATGATCGCCCGCCCGTAGAACGTCCGGGCCAGGAAGAAGTAGAGCACCACCGTCATGGCCAGCCCGACGAGGCACGGCACCAGCAGCCGGTACGCGATCCCGACCCCGCCGAGGTCGATCGACCGGCCGATGTACTCGGCCTGCACCAGCCGGTAGTCGACGCCGTACTTCAGGCTGAGGCTCACCTCGATGATGAACAGGAGCCCGAAGAAGAAGACGAGGCCCCGGAGCGCCTCGTCCCCGCGCCGCTCGAAGCTCGCGTAGTAGACCCGGTAGACGAGGACCCCGAGCCCGTAGAACACGGGGGTGAAGAGCACGCCGGCCAGGATGGGGTCGAGGCCGAACGAGGTGTTCATCACGTAGGCCGCGTAGGCGCCCAGGATCAGGAACGCGGGCTGCGCGATGTTGGCGATGTCGAGCAGGCCGAAGATGAGCGAGATGCCGAGGCTCACCGCGGCGTAGAAGCCCCCGAGGAGAAGTCCGGCGACCAGCGCGTTCGCCAGCAGGTCCCAGGAGAACAGGGAGCGACTCGCGCTAGTTCTTCGCCGCCGAGTACGGGTAGATGATGTTGCCGGACTTGAACTCGTCGGGATAGAGCACGACCTTCTTGCCCGGCCCGCGGAACTGCTCGATCCCGTTGCCCTGGATCTTCTGGTACTGGACCATCAGGGTGCGCCCCTTGGCCCACTCCCCGTTCTTGCCGAACTTCACCTTGCCCACGATGGTGTTGAACTCGGTGGCGCGGATGTAGTCGGCGAGCTTCTGCTGGTCGAGGCCCTTGGTGGCCTCGATGGCCTGGGCCAGCACCTGCCCGGTCGCGTACGAGTAGGGCGGCAGGTAGTAGCCGAGCGGATCGACCCCCGCCTTCTCGGCGCGGGCCTGGTACTCCTTCAAGAACTCCCTGATCCCGGGGATCCCGAGGAACGTCGGCTCCGGGGCCCAGAAGTCGTAGTTCACGACGCCGTTGAGCATCGGCCCCATGCTGGTCATGATGCTCGTGAACATCAGGCCCACCATGCCGCCGCCGAAGAGCTTGGGCTGGAGCCCCACCTCGTGCGCGGCGCGCAGCATGCCCACCGAGTCCGGCGGGTACGAGGCCACGAACACCACGTCGGGATTCGTCGCCTTGATCGCGCGGACGATCGGGGTGAAGTCGGTGGTGCTGGGCGGGTAGGTCTTGTCGTAGACCGTCTTGAAGCCGAACTTCTTGATCAGCTCGCGCGCGCCCACCAGCGCGTTCTGCGGGTACTCCGCGTCGGCGCCGACGATGGCCACCGTCTGGGGCTTCGGATTCTGGCGGGCGGCCAGCTCGAAGAAGCCGAGCGCGGTGCTCGTCTCCGGCTCGGGCCCGTTGGGCGAGATCTGGAAGTAGTTCGGGTACTTGTACTTCTCGTTGTTCGCGAGCCCGAAGATCCCCATGATCATGAGCTTGCGCTCCATGGCGATCGGCATGAGCGGCGCGATGAGGTTGGTGCCGTAGCCGGAGGTGACGAGGTCCACCTTGTCCACGTCGAGCAGCTTCGAGTAGATGCCGGGCACGGTGGCGGGATTGGTCTGGTCGTCGTAGAAGACCAGCTCCACCGGCCGCCCGAGGAGGCCGCCCTTCTTGTTGATGTCGTCCTTCCAGATCTGCAGCGCGAGCAGCGCCGGCTTGCCGTTGGCGGAGAGCCCGCCGGTCAGCGCCATGCCGAAGCCGATCTTGATGGGATCGGCGGCGCGGGCGACGAACGCGCCGGCTCCGGCCAGCACGACCGCGCCGGTGACGAGCGAGATGACGATCCAGACGAGGACCCGCGGTCTCCAGGGCTGCTTCATCGAACCCTCCCTCTCGGTGGCGCGCGCCCCCGTCGGAGCGCGCCGGTCATTGGGCGGGCCAAGACTGCGCCCGGGGCCGCGTGCTTGTCAAGGCGGTGGGCGCCATCGCCCCCGAATCGTCCGCCGAATCGTCTATAGTCCCGGGCAGGAGGAGCCCCATGGCCAGACTGCCCGACCCGCTCGACACCCTCACCCCCGAGGCCAAGCAGGTCTACGACAAGATCACCGCCAAGCGGGGCGCGGTGCGCGGGCCCTTCGCCTCGCTCATGCACCACCCTGCCCTGGCCGAGAAGGTCGGCGACCTGGGCGAGTACCTCCGGTTCGGCGGCACCCTGCCCGGCGACGTCCGCGAGCTGGCGATCCTGATCACCGCCCGCTCGGTGGGCCAGGGCTACGAGTGGATCGCCCACGCGAAGGTGGCGCGGAAGGAAGGGCTGGCCGAGGACGTCATCGAGCGGGTGCGGACGAGGGGAGACCTCGGCGCGCTGCCCGCCCGCCACGCGCGGGTGGCCCGCGTGGTCCAGCACGTGCTCGCCTACGAATCGATCCCGGCCGGGCTCCAGGCCGAAGTGCAGGGCGAGCTGGGGATCACCGGGCTCATGGAGCTGGTGGTGCTGGCCGGGCAGTACCGCATGATCGCGGGCGTCCTCTTCGCGTTCGACACCCCGATCCCGGAGGGCGAGCGCGCCCCGTTCTAGCCGCTAGACGCCCACTCAGACAAATGTCATCACCTCGACCGGCGTCTCGCCGCGCCGGAAGCGGTCGATGTCGAGCGGCGCGATGTCGACGGTGTGGGCCCGCCCGTCGGCGACCAGCTCGGCCATGAGCTGGCCCGCGATGGGCCCGTGCATGAAGCCGTGGCCGCTGAAGCCGGCGATCACGAAGAGGCCGTCGACGCCGGGCAGCGCGCTCAGGATGCCCATCTGGTCGGGCGTCATCTCGTAGAGCCCGGCCCACACGCGCATGACCTCCGCGTCCTCCAGCGCGGGCAGCCGCCGCACCGCCAGCTCCGCCACGCCGGGAATCAGGTCGCGGTCGGGCGTGGTGTCGAAGCTCCGGTTGCTCTCGTCCTTGCGCCCGAAGCCCACCATGATGCCCGCGCCCTCGCGGCGGATCGAGAAGCCGGAGTGGTGGTCGATGATGAACGGCGTCTCGAGCGGGATGCGCTCGGCCCCGATCTCCGCGGTGATGAACTTGCACCGCCGGCGCGGGAACACCGGGATCTCCACCCCCGCGAGCCGGCCCACCTCCCCCGACCAGCAGCCGGCCGCGACGATCACCACCGGCGCCACCCACTCGGCGGTCGGGGTGCGCACCGTGAAGGCGCGGGCCCCGCGGCGCTCGATGGCCACCACCGGGTGCTGCTGGTGGATGACCGCGCCCAGCTCGCGCGCCCGGGCCGCGATGGCGGTGGTCACCAGGTAGGGATCGGCGTAGCCGTCGCGCGGCGAGTAGGTCGCGGAGGCGAGGTCGTCGCTCGCGAGGTACGGCCAGCCCGCGCGCACCTCGTCCGGCGACAGCACGCGGATGTCCACGCCCATCGTGCGCTGGAGGGCCGCGCTCTCGGCGTAGAGGCGACGCTCCTCCTCGGTCTGCTGCAGGATCAGGTAGCCGTGCTGGCGGAAGTGGGGATCCACCCCGAACTCCGCCGCGAATCCCTCGTAGACCTCGATCGACCGGCGGGTCAGCTCGATGCCGATGCGATTGGCGTACTGGTGGCGGATGCCGCCGCTGGCCAGCGCGGTCGACCCGGAGCAGACCGCGTCGCGCTCCAGCACGACTATTCGACCGTAGTTACGACGCGCCAGGTGATAGGCGGTGGCCGCGCCCATGATCCCGGCTCCGATGACGATCGCGTCCGCGGTCTCGGCCATGGCGCGCGGATCATAGCACCGTGGCCGGCCGGCCGCGCGCCGGCCGCATCGGACGATCAGCCGGTGCGCGTCTTCAGGAACGAGCTCTTGCGCGCGATCTTGCCGCCCGCGAACGTGAAGAGATCGCAGCCGTCCACCTCGACGCGCCGCCCGTCGGCGGCGGTCCCGGTGAAGCGCCACTCCGACACCGCGCGATCGCCCGCCACCACGTGGCGGGTGCCGTCGAAGCGGACGTCGGGGAACGCCTCGAAGATCCGCGCGAAGGCGCGGCGCACCGCCTCTCGCCCGACGTGGCGGCCGCCGCAGGCCTCCGGGCCGGAGGCGCTGTCGAACACGCACTCCTCGGCCATGAAGCTCATCAGGCGGTCGACGTCGTGGCCATTCCAGCCCTGCTCGAAGAACGCGTCCAGCTCGCTCGTGGTCATCATGGGTGGCAGCATCGCGCGCGCCCGCGCGATCGGTCAATTCCCCATACAACTGGTAGGTGCGCGCGCGGGGCCCCATGTATGGCGTCGGCGGGATGCGCTGCCCCCATACATCTATGCGGAGGCGGGTACCGCCCCCATATCTTGCGAGAGGAATGTGCTAGCATCGGCCACTCGAAAGGACTCCTCCCATGACCATTCGCGTCGCCGGCATCGAGGTCTCACACTGGCACTCACTCTTCGACGCCGCGTACCTGCGGCATCTGGTCAAGATGCCCGACGTGGCGCTGGTCGCGGTGCAGGACAGCGACGGCGCGCTCGCCCGCAAGCGCGCGGCCGAGGTCGGCAACCCCCAGGTCTTCACCGACCACGTCCGGATGCTGGAGGAGACGAAGCCCGACTTCGTGATGGCGCTGGGCCGGCACCGGCAGATGGCGCGCATCGCCCACGACCTGCTGGACCGCCGCGTGCCGTTCCTCATGGAGAAGCCCATGGGGATCAGCGCGGACGAGGTGCAGTCGGTGGCCGAGAAGGCCGCGCGCACCGGGGTCTACGCGGCGGTGCCGCTCTCGCAGCGCTACCAGCCCTTCGCGATCCGCGCCCGCGAGCTGCTGGCCGCCGGCCGCTTCGGCCCGCTCTCCCACATCTACGTACGCGTCAACCGCCCCGGGACCCGCGCGCTACCCGGCGTGGGACTCGGGGTGGATGCTCGATCCGGCCGAGGCCGGCGGCGGCTGCCTGCGCAACCTGGGCCCCCACGGCCTCGACATCTTCCTGCATCTCACCGGCGAGGACGCGCGCGTGACCGGGGCCCAGATCAGCAGACGGGCGCACAACCTGCTGGTAGAAGACTACGCCTCGGTGCTCCTGCGCTCTTCCACCGGCGTGCTGGGCACCGTCGAGGTCGGGAACGGCTTCCCGCGGGTGGGCACCGACGGGGAGTGGAAGATCGCCGGACGCGACGCGATCCTGACCGTGAAGGACAACGTGATGAAGCTCGCCACCGCCGAGGGTGACGAGGTCACCCCGGGCACCGAGATCGAGGCCCCGTACTACACCACCATCCGCGACGCGCTCGACTGCTGGCAGCGGGGCGCGCCCCCGCCGGTCGGGGTGGCCGACTGCGCCCGGGCCGTACGCCTGATCGACCAGGCCTACGCGCTGGCGACCCGCGCCGACTGATCGCTCGACCTCACCCGCAAGCATCCGATAGAGGAGGCCGCCAATGAAGGCTCCACTCGACCGTCGCGCCGTCACCCGCCGCCGGTTCCTCCAGGCTTCCGCCGCCGCGTCGGTCGGAATCGCCGGCATCGTCGCTTCCGGGCGCGCTCCCGCCTTCGCCCAGGGCACGCGCCTCGCCCTGCTCCAGTGGTCGCACTTCGTCCCGGCCGCCGACGTGCTCTTCGACGCCCAGGCCAAGGAGTTCGGCAAGCAAGCCGGCGTCGAGGTGGCCATCGAGCGGATCAACCAGAACGACATCCAGGCCCGGGTCACCGCGGCCATCCAGAGCGGCGCCGGGCCCGACATCATCGTGATCGGCAACAACCACCCGCAGCTCTACGAGAGCGCGCTGGTGGACGTGAGCGACGTCGCCGAGGAGGTCGGGAGCAAGCAGGGCGGCTGGTGGGACTACGCGAAGGCGAACTGCTTCGCGAACGGCAAGTGGATGGCGGTTCCGCACTTCATCATCTCGTGGGCGGTGAACTACCGGGAGGACTGGCTCCAGCAGGAGGGCCTCGCCTACCCGAAGACCTGGGATGAGTTCCGGGCCGCGGGCAAGAAGATGAAGGCCAAGGGCCGCCCCTTCGGCCAGGCCTTCGGACACAGCATCAACGACCCGAACGCGTGGGCCTACCCGCTGGTGTGGATGTGGGGCGGGACGGAGATCGACAAGGACGGCCGCACCGTCGCGCTCAACGGCCGCGCCACCGTCGAGGCCGTGAAGTTCAACAACGTGCTGTGGAAGGAGTGCTTCGACGAGGGCGGCCTCGCGTGGGACGACAGCAACAACAACCGGGCGTTCCTCTCCCAGGAGATCTCGCTCACCGGGAACGCGCCCAGCATCTACGTGGCCGCCCGCGGCAAGTTCCCGGACGTGTACAAGGGCATGAACCACGGCCACTACCCGGCCGGGCCCGCGGGCCGCTTCTACTTCCTGCCACTCTGGTCGAGCTGCGTGATGAAATACGGCCGCCAGCAGAAGCTCGCCAAGGACTTCATCCGCTTCTACATGGACCGCCCGCAGTACGACCGGTACTTCGAGGTCATGGACACCTTCGGGATCCCGGGCACGCGCGCCTACCGGGACCACCCACTGTGGAAGAAGGACCCGAAGACCGCGGTCTTCCCCGAGACTCTCCAGTACGCCCGCACCGTGGGCCACGCGGGCCCACCCGACCGCCGGGCCACCGAGACGCTGACCAAGTTCATCCTGGTCGACATGTTCGCCAAGAGCATCCAGGGGATGCGGCCCGAGGACGCGGTGGCCTGGGCCGCCGGCGAGATCCGGAAGATCTACGGCTCGTAGCGATCCCGGAGGGAACCGCTCCGGGCGCCGGCTGGTTGTCACCGTCGGGGGTCCGTGCGCATCAGAAGGGCATGGACCGGAGGACTGGACGATGACGACCGTGGAGACGACCAAGGGCTACGCGCGGACGCCTGGTGCTGGGCGCGCTGCTCGCGGCGGCCGCCGGGGCCGCGCTGAGCGGATGCGCCTCGATGCCGCAGGGGCCGACCTACACCGAGGACGAGCTGAAGGTGATCTGCGAGCGCCGCGGTGGATGGTGGCGCGGCAACCTGATCCCGGGCTACTGCGAGTACCAGACCGCGTTCAGCCAGTCGCCCTGACGCCGTACCCCGACCCGGTAATTCCGACCCGCGCGGCTCGACCTGGGGCCGCGCGGGTTATTTCTTCCCTCTGCTCACGCCGTGTGCACCCGCCTACCGCGGGCGGTTGCGACGAGCCCCGGCGGCCGGCGGCTTGCCGAACGCGCGCAAGATCTCGCGGGCCATCAGCCGGCCCCGCAGCCTGAGCGCGCGCTCCGCGGTCACGGCGCGCGCGGCGGCCGGCCAGCCGAAGTAGCCGAGCCCGCCCGGGGCGATCTCCTCGAAGGTCCGGGCCCCCTTCCGGAGCGCGGCACGATAGTCCACCCACGCCGGCGGCAGCCGCCGGATCATCCGGCGCCGCGCCAGATCGGGCCGCCGGGCCAGCACCAGCGCGGTCTCGAGCTCGCCCGAGTGCCACTCGAAGGCCGGGCGCGGGCTGCGCGAGAGGCGCAGCACCCGCGGGCTCAGCATGGCGGCCCGCGTCGACGCCTCGGGGCTGAAGCCGGCGAACTGGATCAGGAGGCGGCCGCCGCCCGCGGCCCGCTTCCCGAGCAGGGCGCGCTTGGCCTCGCCCATCGCCCGGACGTGCGCCGGGTCGGCCTGGTAGTTGGCGAGCACGAAGCGGCGGAAGCCGTGACCGGCCAGCCCCGCGACGATCTCCACGATCACGCGCCTGAGGGTGGCGCGCGTGAGCGACACGGTGCCGGGCCAGCGCGCCGCCAGCGGGCTCGCGCCGTACGGCAGCGCGGGCGCCAGGATCACGCGGTAGCCGGCGCGCTCGAGGTGCGGCGCCACCGTCTGGGCGAGCGCCTCCGCGCCGAGCCAGTCGACGAGCAGCGGCAGGTGCGGGCCGTGCTGCTCGACCGCGCCGAGCGGCAGGATCACCACCGAGCGCGGATCGCGGGCGAGCCGGGCCGCCTCCGGGTACGTGCGCTCGGCGAGGCGAATCACCGGTTATGCGCGACGGGGCTAGCCGGAGCCCGAGGGGCCGGCCGCGGGCCCGGTGGTGAGCTCCCGGATCTGCTCCGGCGTGTAGCCCAGCAGCTCGCGCAGGACCGCCTCGGAATCGGCGCCGGGCCGCGTCGCCCAGTGGGCCACCCGCCCCGGCGTGCGCGAGAGCGTCGGCACGATCCCCTGGGTGACGATCTCGCCCAGCGCCGGATGCGTGAGGCGCAGCAGATCGCCCCGGCTCCAGCAGTGCGGCTCACGCACGAGATCCGCCACCGAGTTGACGACCGTCGCGGCCAGGCCGGCGCCGCGCAGCCGCGCGACCGCCTCGTCGGCGGCGAGCGCGCCGACCAGCTTGCCGAGCTGCTCCCGCGCGGCGGCGGGATCGTCGCCCCGCTGGCCCAGCCGCCCGAGGCGGCCCAGCGCCGCCTCCGACCTCCTCGGCCGAAGCGCCGGAGACCGCCACGAAGCGGCCGTCGGCGGCCTCCACGGTCGCGCCCGCCGGAAAGAGCGGCCAGTCGCCGCCGGCCCGCTCGCGGCGGATGCCGAGCGCGGTGCGCGCCGGCAGCAGGTCGCCGGTCAGGCGCAGCGCGGCCTCGAACATCGCGGTGTCGACCACCTGGCCCTGGCCGTCGGCGTCGCGGCGGAGCAGCGCGGCCATCGTGCCGAGCACGTTGAACAGCGCGGTGGTGTAGTCGCCCGACATCACCCCGTCGCGGAGCGGCGGACGATCCGGCCAGCCGTTCAGGTAGGTGATGCCGCCGAAGGCCAGGCCCACCGGGTTGAAGGCCGCGCGCGCGGTGTAGGGCCCGGTCTGGCCGAAGCCGGAGGAGCGCAGCAGCACCAGCTTCGGGTTGGCCTCCAGCAGCACCTCGGGGCCGAGCTTCCAGCGCTCGAGCGTGCCGGGGCGGAAGTTCTCCACCACCACGTCGCACACGCGCACCAGCTCGAGGAAGAGCTCGCGCCCGCGCGGGCTGCGCACGTCGAGCGCCAGGCTGCGCTTGTTGCGGTTGGTGACCACGGTGCCCGGGCTGGTGCGCGCCCACGTGTCCGACGTCCCGTCGGCCGGCGGCAGCTCGATCATGATCACGTCGGCGCCGAAGTCGCCGAGGATGGCCGCGGCGGCGGGGCCGGCGAGCCACTGGGAGAGATCGAGGACGCGGAGCCCCGCGAGGGCGCCGGCGGCGCGCCGCCGCGGCTGGCGCGACTGGTTCGACCGGGGCGGGCGGCCGTCCGGCGGCGCGGCGCGCGCTCCATCGCCGCGCGCACCGCCGCGGTGTGCTCGCCGAGGCGCGGCGCCGGCGGCGGATCCGCCGCCGGCGTCCGCGTGAGCTTCGGCACCGCCCCCGGGCGCCACGAACAATTGCCCGCCGGTCGACGCCAGCTGGAGCAGCGCCCGGCGCGCCTTCACGTGCTCGTCGGCCAGGATGTCGTCCGCCGACCGCACCGCGGTGCCGGCGACGCCGACCGCCGCGAAGCGCGCCTCGACCTCCAGAAGATCGTGGCGGCTTATCCAGTCGCCGACCAGCGCGTCCGCCGCCGCGCGGTTCTGCAGACGCGCGGCGCTGGTGGCGAAGCGCGGGTCCCTCGGCGCCTCCGGCGCCTCGATGGCCTCGCAGAGGCGCGCGAAGGGCTGATCGCCGGCGCCCGAGACCGCGACCCAGCCGCCGTCGCGCGTGCGATAGACGTTGGCCGGCACCACCACCGGCGACTCGGTGCCGAGGCGCGTCGCCACCTCACCGGACCGCGCGTGGCGGACCACCACCTCCTCCTGCAGCCGGAGGCCCATCTGGTAGAGGCCGATGTCGACCACCTGCCCGTGCCCGCGCCGCCGCGCGTGGAAGACCGCCATCAGGAGCCCGCTCGCGCCCTGGATCGCGGTCCAGCCCTCGGCCAGCGGCACCGTCACCGGCATCGGCGCGCGGTCCGGGAAGCCGGTGGTGAACTGCACGCCCGAGAACGCCTGGGCGATGCGGTCGTCGCCGCGCTCGGCCGCGAGCGGCCCGGTCTGGCCGAAGGGCGAGATGCGCAGGACGGCGAGGCGCGGGTTGCGCCGCTCGAGCTCGGCCGGCGCGAGGCCGGCCGCCTCGAGGCGGCCCGGCCCCAGGTCCTCGATCAGCGCGTCCGCGGAGGCGAGCAGCGTCGCGAGCCACCGCTCGCGCGCGAGGTCGGCCGACTCGGCCTGCACCGAGAGCTTGCCGCGGTTCTCGGACTGGAAATAGAGCGAGTCCTCGCCGGGCAGCGCGGGGCCACGCTTCCGCATCGGCGAGCCGGCGGCGGGCTCGACCTTGACCACGGTGGCGCCCAGATCGGCGAGCAGGCCGCCCGCCATCTCACCGGCCAGCGTGTGCGTCAGCTCGACCACCAGCACGCCGGCCAGCGCGCCGCCGCGATCGCCGCCCGGCAACCCCGCGAGCCGCGTCACCGCGGGCGCCTCACGCGATCCCGAAGATGCGCGCCGCGTTGCCGTAGAGCCATTTCTCCTTCACCGAGTCCTTGAGCGGCAGGCCGAGGTACTCGTCGATCAGCGTCTCGTACGGCTGCCCCACGAGCCCGGCCGAGAGGCCGACCAGCACCTTGTCCTGGATCAGGGTGTTGCCGAACTGCATCAGCATCTCCCAGCCCGAGCCCGGCTGGCCGAGATAGCGCCCGCGGTGGGCCGAGGTGTCCATGTGCAGCTTCGGATGCCGCCGCACCAGCGCCACCATCTCGTTCACCCACGGCCAGCCGCCGAGGCCGCCGATGATGGTGAGCTCCGGGAAATCCATCGCCACCTGGTCGAGGTGGCGCGGGTGGCCCAGATCGTAGGGCCGGTCGTTGGCGTAGTTCATCGACGAGTAGATGCGCACCGGGATGCCGAGCTCGGCGGCCTTGGTGTAGAGCGGGTAGTAGCGGCGATCGCTCGCGGGCAGGCAGTCGACCAGGGCCGAGATGCCGAGGGCGCTGAAGCCCTCGTCGCGCACGAGGCGCTCCAGCTCGCGGACGCCGGCCATGCCCCGGTGCGTGTTGACGCTGATCCGGGCCAGGCCGAGGAAGCGGCCGGGATAGCGGCGCAGCAGCGCGGTGGCCTCCTCGTTCGAGACGCCGAAGGGCACCGAGCGGACGATGCCGAGCCCCGCCAAGTGCTTCACGTAGGCGTCCAGGTCGGTCTTCGGGCGCGGGTCGTTGCCCTCGCTGCGCGAGCGGAAGATGCGGCCGTAGTTGGCCATGCCGTAGCCGGGCTGGCCGGCGGCGGGCTGAGCGGGCGGGGCGGCCGCGGCGGCGGTCTTCTCGTGCTCCGCCCCGTAGGGGACGCTGCACTCCATGTCGATGATCTTGAGCCCTGGCTTCATGTGACGCCTCCCGCGCCGGCCGAGTGCCTGCTTCGCGGGCGCGCCGCATACAGTACCGCGATCACGGCCATCTTGACAGTGCCGCCCCCGCGCCGCAGTATCCCGGCATCACCCGGAGCTCGGCCATGCCCGGCATCCCCGATCGGACCAAGGAGACCCCGTGAAGACGATCCTGACCGCGCTGCTCGCGATCCTGCTGCTGGTGCCCGCCCGGGCGGGCGCGCAGAGCGTGCTCCGCATCGGGCTCAACGACGACCCCGACGCGCTGGACCCGACCATCAGCCGCGCCTACACCGGCCGCCTGGTCTTCGCCGCGCTCTGCGACAAGCTCTTCGACGTCACCCCGGACCTCAAGATCGTGCCGCAGCTCGCCACCGGCTACGAGTGGGCGGCGGACCGCAAGTCCATCGTGATCAAGCTGCGCCCGGGCGTGCGCTTCCAGGACGGCGAGCCGTTCAACGCGGAGGCGGTGAAGTTCAACATCGAGCGGCACCAGAACACGCCGGGCTCGTTCCGCAAGTCGGAGATCGCCGAGATCCAGTCCGTGGAGGTGGTGAACGACCTCACGGTGCGCTTCCATCTCTCGCAGCCGCTGGTGCCCCTGCTGGCCGCCCTGACCGACCGCGCCGGCATGATGGTCTCGCCCAAGGCGGCGAAGGCCCTCGGCGACAAGCTGGGCACCCAGCCGGTCTGCGCCGGGCCGTACAAGTTCGTGCAGCGGGTGGCCCAGGGCAAGATCGTGATGGAGAAGGTGGCCGACTACTGGGACAAGAACGCCTTCTCCATCGACCGCATCGAGTTCGTGCCCATCACCGACTCGAGCTCGCGCCTGGCCAGCCTGCGCTCCGGCGATCTCCAGATGATCGAGCGCGTGTCGCCGACCGACCTGGCCGAGATCCGCGGCGATTCCAAGCTGAAGGTCACCGGCGTGCCCGAGCTGGGCTACCAGATGATCCCGCTGAACGTCGCCAACGGCCCGAAGAGCAAGGCGCTCGCCGACGTCCGGCTGCGCCAGGCCCTGGACCTGGCGATCGATCGGGAGACGCTGGTCAAGACCGTGTTCGGTGGCGAGTACATCGCGGGCAACCAGTTCATCAGCCCCGAGAATCCCTACTACGACAAGAAGGTCCCGGTGGCCAAGCGCGACGTGGCCAAGGCGAAGCAGCTCCTGAAGGACGCGGGCCAGCCCAACCTCACGTTCACGCTGGTGGTGCCCCCGGAGCGCGACCGCCAGGAGGCGGCGCTGATCTTGCAAGCGATGTGGGCGGAGGCCGGCATCACCGCGAACCTCCAGACCCAGGAGAACGTCACGATGCTCCAGTCGGGGCGCAAGGGCGACTTCGAGGCCTACTTCACGTTCTGGAGCGGCCGGCCCGACCCCGACGGCAACGTCTACACCTTCTCGACCTGCAAGGGCGCGCAGAACGACATGCACTACTGCAACGCCGACGTGGACGCGCTGCTCCTCAAGGCCCGCCAGGTCGCGGATCCGGCCGAGCGCAAGAAGCTCTACGACCAGGCCACCGAGATCATGGCCAAGGACGTTCCGCGGCTGATCCTGTGGCACCGGCGCGTCTTCACCGGCTTCAGCACCCGGGTCCAGGGCTTCACGCCCTACCCCGACGGGATCATCCGCTTCCGGGGCCTCAAGCTGAACTGAGGCGCCGGCGGCATGGCGCTCTGGCTCTACGTGGCGCGCCGGCTCGCGGTGCTCGTGCCCACGCTGTTCTTCGTCTCGGTGCTGATCTTCTCGCTGCAGCAGCTGCTGCCCGGCGACGCGGCGGTGGCGCTGGCCGGCGAGGAGAACGACCCGACGGTGGTCGCGGCCATCCGCGCGCGGTACCACCTGGACCGGCCGCTGCCGGTGCAGTACGGGCTCTGGCTCGGCCGCGTGCTGGTGGGCGACTTCGGCGAGTCGCTGCGCAACCGCATCCCGGTCCGCGAGCTGCTGGCCTCCAAGCTGCCGGTCACCGTCGAGCTGGCGCTCTGCTCGATGCTGATCGCGCTCGTCATCGGCATCCCGACCGGCATCCTGTCCGCGACCCGCAAGGGCACCGCGGTGGACGTGGTGGCCAACTTCTTCGCGCTCTCCGGGCTGTCGGTGCCGCACTTCTGGCTGGGCATCATGCTCATCTTGTTGTTCGCGGTGCGCCTCGGCTGGCTTCCCGCCTCCGGCTACGTGCCGCCGTGGGAGGACCTGCGCCAGAACCTGACCACGATCCTGCTGCCCTCGTTCGTCCTCGGCACCGGGGTGGCCGGCGTCATCATGCGCCACACCCGGAGCGCGATGCTCCAGACCCTCGGCGCCGACTACGTGCGCACCGCGCGGGCCAAGAGCGTGCCCGAGCGCCTGGTGGTGCTGAAGCACGCGCTGCGCAACGCGCTGATCCCGATCATCACCCTGGGCGCGATCGAGTTCGGGCGGCTGCTCTCGGGCGCGGTGCTCACCGAGCAGGTCTTCGCCATCCCCGGCTTCGGCAAGCTGCTGGTGGACGGCGTGTTCAATCGCGACTATGCGGTGGTGCAGGCGGTCGTCCTCGTCTCGGCGAGCCTCTACGTGCTCCTGAACCTGGGCGCGGACGTGCTCTACTTCCTGGCCAACCCGCGCCTGCGGGGGAGCACGTGAGCCTGAGCCCGGCGGCGGTCCTCGGGGCGCCCGCGGCGCCCGCGACGCGACGCTACAAGGCGGCGCGGCAGCTGGCCCGCCGGCCCGCGGCGATGGCCGCGCTGGCGGTGGTGCTCGGCTTCATCGTGGTGGCGGTGGCCGCGCCGCACCTGGCCCCGTACGATCCGAACGCCATCGACTACCGGGCGCTGCGCAAGCCCCCGTCCGCCGCGCATCGTCCTCGGCACCGACGAGGTGGGGCGCGACGTGCTGTCGCGCCTGCTCTGGGGCGCGCGGGCGTCGCTGCTGGCCGGCGTCGTCCCGGTCACCATCGCGGTCGCGCTCAGCGTGCCGCTCGGCCTGCTCTCGGGCTCTGTCGGGGGCTGGGTCGACGGGCTTATAATGCGCGTCAACGACGCCATGCTCTCGATCCCGTTCCTCATCGTGGCCATCGCGCTGGCCGCGTTCCTCGGTCCCGGCCTCGGCAACGCCATGATCGCGATCGGGATCGCGGCCCTGCCCACCTTCGTCCGGCTCGTGCGCGGCACCGTGCTGGCGATCAAGACCGAGGAGTACGTGGAGGCGGCCCAGGCGCTGGGCTGCTCGGGCCCGCGGGTGGCGGTCCGCCACATCCTGCCGAACACGCTGCCGCCGCTCTTCGTGCAGGTGAGCATCACGGTGGCCGCCGCCATCATCGCGGAGGCGAGCCTCTCGTTCCTGGGCCTGGGCCAGCAGCCGCCCGCGCCGTCGTGGGGCAGCATGCTCAACGCGGCCCAGCGCTATCTCTCCCAGGCGCCCTGGATGGCGCTCTACCCCGGCCTCATGATCTTCGGCATCGTCATGGCCCTCAACGTGCTGGGCGACGGCCTGCGCGACGTGCTGGACCCGCGGCACCAGTAGCACTCCAAGGAGGAAGCCCCGTGAGCCAAGTGTGCATGACCCCGATCACCAGCCCCAAGGCCTGGCGCGGCGAGACCCTCGCCCGCGAGACCTCCTGGATCGTCACGCTGACCGACGCGGAGATCGCCGACGTCGACCGCGCCCTCGCCGCCGCGAAGGCCTCCGGCCTGCCGCTCGAATCGATCCAGCGCGAGCACTTCCCGCTCACCGTGCTGGGCCCGCGCCTGGAGCAGGCGGTGGCCGAGATGTACGACGGCCGCGGCTTCGTGGTGCTGCGCGGGCTGCCGGTGCGCCGGTACCGCGACGAGGACGTCGGGCTCATCTTCTGGGGCTTCGGCCGCTACATGGGCGCGCCGCTCTACCAGAACCCCCAGGGCGAGCTGCTCGGCCACGTCTTCGACCACGGCCGCACCTACGGCAACATCGACGTGCGCGGCTACGAGACCAACGCCTACCTGCCCTATCACACCGACGCGGGCGACGTGGTCGGCCTGCTCTGCCTGCGCCGGTCGCTCGAGGGCGGGCTCAGCAGCATCGTCAGCTCGACCACCGTGCACAACGAGATCCTGGCCCAGCACCCCGAGTACCTCGGCCTGCTCTACAACGGCTACTACTACATCCGCCGCGAGGCGGCCCTGACCGAGCGCGGCGTCTCCGAGCGCCCGATCCCGGTGTTCGGCTACCAGGACGGCCTGGTGAGCTGCCGCTACATCCGCAACCAGATCAACGCGGGCGCGGTGAAGCGCGAGGTGCCGCTCACCACCTTCGAGCGCGCCGCGCTCGACTTCCTCGACGAGCAGACCCGCCGCCCCGACCTGCGCCTGGACATGGACCTGGAGGCGGGCGACATCCAGTTCATCAACAACTACACGATCCTCCACTCCCGCACCGGCTTCGTCGACGGGCCCGAGCCCGACCAGAAGCGCCACATGCTGCGCCTCTGGCTGAAGTTCCCGAAGGTGTGGCCGCTGAGCGCGGAGTTCCCGACCCACATGGGGTACAAGCCGTCGACAGGATACGCCGGAGCTGATCGAGGCCGAGAGGTAGCCCCTACCGCGCTCGTCCGAGTCCAGCCTCGGCTCGAGCGGCACGCGGCTCTCGTGGCAGCCGTACGCGTGCGGCGTCAGCTCGATCACGGTGTGCAGCGGAATGGCCAGGTACGGGCACCGCTCGCGCGGCACGCCCTGAAAATACGCGTAGAGCGCCCGCAGCACCGCGTTGTGGGCGATCACCATCACCGGCCGGCGCGTCCGCTCGAGCTCGATGATCACCGGATCGAGGCGCAGGATGATGTCCTGGTACGACTCGCCCCGCGGATAGCGGTAGGTGAACTTGTCGCGCCGGCGCGCCTCGTACTCCTCGGGCAGCCGCTCCTGGATCTGCGCGTAGCTCATGCCGTCGCAGATGCCGGCGTCGATCTCGTCGAGCGCGCGCCAGGCCCAGGGCGTGCGATCGAGGGGGCTCGCGGTCTGCACCGCGCGCTGGAGCGAGCTGGTCCAGATCACGACGTCGCCGTGATCCGGGTAGCGCTGGTCCAGGAACTCGGCGAGCGACCGGGCGTAGCGGTGCCCGGCCGGCGTCAGATCGGGATCGCCGCCGAGCAGACCGGCGGCGTTGTACGCGCTCTCGCCGTGACGGGTGAGCCAGATCGGCCGCGCGCTCAGGTGCAGGTTCATCAGGAAGAACACCAGGCGCGCCTCCAGGTAGCCGTCGACGTCGCTGACGGTCACGCCTCGCCCCGCGCCGGTGACGCGCAGGTACGCCCCCTCGTCGTCCTCGAGCGGCTGGTACACCCGCTCGTAGTGGGCGATGCGGGCGCGGAAATCGGCGGTGGCCTCGTCGGGATCGGCGTCCTCGTAGTCGGGCGACGACAGCTTCGTGCTGCGGATGTTGGCCTCGATGATGGTCGGGTCGTCGCAGCGGATCTCGATGAACAGCACCTGGAAGCCGGCGCGCTCGCAGCACTCCCGCACCGTGGCGCGGCGAACCCGCGTGGTGTTGGTGGCGTCGTAGATCGCGACCTGGCCGTCGCCCGCGAGCCATCGCACCATGTCCTCGAGGGCGTCCATCGCGGCCCGCCAGCGCGCCTCTTCGCCCGTCGCGTTGTCGGGATCGAAGAAGCTGTGCCGATGCGCCCCGAAGCGCGCCCGCCGGTACTCGCCGACGTTGAAGACCCCGGTGCGGTAGCCGAGCCACGAGAGATAGCGCTCGATGCGACGGGCGGTATAGCTCTTGCCGCGCGCCGGCAGCCCGACCATCACCACCGCGAGCTTCGGGTTGTCGGGAGCGATCTGCTGCATCACCGGCCGCGAGCGCGCCAGGGCCATCAGGCACAGGATACCAGCCGGACGGGGTGGATCAGGCCGATCAGGACCGCGGTAGCCGCCCGAGTGCGTCGGCGACGTCTCGGCGCCCGCATTGACAACCCCTCGCGGCCGAGGATAATAGGCCAACTTTTCGGCCCATTTCGCTCCTTCTCCCGGTCGATGACGACATCCTTCTCGAGAACAGGAGATCCGGCCATGGCGCGACGCGCTCGCTCGCTCATCTGTCTGCTCCTCGCCGGCATCCTCCTGGGATCGCTCGTCGCGGCCGGCCCCGCCTGGGCCCAGTCGGGGGCCCAGCCCAAGCGCGGCGGGGTGATCCGCATCGCGGAGCGCGAGGCCCCCGGCCTCGACCCGCACCTGACGATCAGCTTCCTCACCCACTCCTACATCAGCCTGGCCTACAGCCAGCTCGTGCGCTTCCCCAACGGGCCGGAGCAGAAGTCGCCCACCGACTTCTCGATCCTGCCCGACCTGGCCGAGAAGTGGACCGTCTCCAAGGACGGCAAGGTCGTACACGTTCAACCTTCGTAAAGGGCGTGAAGTTCCACAACAAGCCGCCGGTGAACGGTCGCGAGGTCACCGCCGACGACGTGAAGTACTCGCTCGAGCGCTTCATGGCCAAGTCCGGCTTCCGCGATCGCTTCGAGCCGGTGACCGGCATCGAGGTGGTCGACCGCTACACGGTGAAGATCACGCTGAAGGAGCCCTACGCCCCGTTCCTGAACCACCTGGCGAGCCCGAGCTTCTGCGCGATCCTGCCGCGCGAGGCGGAGGAGAAGTTCAAGGACTTCAACAACCCGGACGCGGTCATCGGCACCGGGCCCTTCGTGCTGAAGTCCTACGAGAAGGGCGTGCGCATGGTCTTCGAGCGCAACCCGACCTACTTCATGAAGGGCTTCCCCTACCTCGACGGGGTCACCGTCGACATCACCCCCGACGCGGCGGCGCGCCTGGCGGTGCTGCGGGCGGGCAAGGCGGAGCTGCCGCACGTCTGGGGCTGGATCAGCCCGGAGGAGGCGCGCTCGCTCAAGCAGACCAGCCCCGAGATGTCGATCACCCCCTACAAGGTCATCGGCCAGGGCTTCATCTACCTGCGCACCGACCAGCCCCCGTTCAACGACGTGCGCGTCCGCCGCGCGGTCTCGCTCGCCATCGACCGCAAGTCGTGGAACGACGCGCTGCTCTTCGGCGAGGGCTGCGTGGACGCGGGGCCGGTGCCCTGCGCGCTCACCGACTGGAAGCTCGACGCGGCCAAGATGGAGCCGGCCAAGGCCAAGTACGCGGTGGGCTACGACCCGGCCGAGGCCAAGAGGCTGCTCGCGGAGGCCGGCTACGCCAAGGGCTTCACCATGCCGATCTACCACTGGCCGGGCTACGTGGTGCCGTGGCGCAACTACTACGAGCTGGCCGCGGAGGACCTGGGCAAGATCGGGATCACCGTCGAGCTGAAGCCGGAGGAGTACGGCAAGTACATCTCCACCACCGCGCTCGGCAAGTACGACAAGGCCGCGATGGGCCCGTCGACGCCGTTCACCGAGGTGGACGACTTCCTCTTCGGCCGCTTCTACCCCGAGCTGCCCACCAACCAGAGCCACGTGGCCGACGGCGAGCTCACCAAGATGCTGGTGGCCCAGCGGCGCGAGATGGATCCCAAGAAGCGGAAGCAGATCGTGGACGACATCCAGCGCTACCTGGCCGACAAGGCCTACTACGTCTACGTGCCGCAGTGGCCGCAGTACGTGGCGCACCCGCCGTACGTGAAGGGCTTCCGCCACCACGACGGCTACGGCCTCGGGATGCGGCTCCTCTACACCTGGCTCGACAAGTGACGCGGCGGGGGTGAGGGGCGCGCGGTGAAGCGGTACGTCGTCCGGCGCGTGCTGCTGGCGGTGCCGACGCTGTTCCTGGTGAGCGTGATGGTCTTCGCGCTCATGCGCTTCATGCCCGGCGACGTGGCCACCCGCATGGTCGAGGGCCACGCCTACGCCCCCACCCTCGCGGCCCTCCGCCACGACCTGGGCCTCGACCGGCCCGTCCACACCCAGTACCTCGACTGGATCGGCGGCATCGTCCTGCGGGGCGACTTCGGCCAGTCCTACTGGACGCGCCAGCCCATCCTCGACGAGTTCGGCCGGCGCTTCCCGGTCACCCTCGAGCTGGCCCTGCTCACGATCCTGGTCTCGGTGGTGCTGGGGGTGGTCATCGGCATCGTGTCCGCCGCGCGGCAGGACAGCGCGTCGGACTACCTGGGCCGGGTGCTCGCCATCCTCGCGCTCTCCGTCCCCTACTTCGGCCTCGCGGTGCTGGTGGTGGTGCTGCCGTCGATCTACTTCAAGTGGACGCCGGTCTGGACCTACGTGGCGTTCACGCGTCGATCCGCTCGAGAACCTCAAGATCATGCTGGTGCCCGCGCTGGTCTTCGGGGTGACCCGCGCCGGCCCGGTCATGCGCATCATGCGCTCCGCGCTGCTCGACGTGCTCCGGCAGGACTACATCCGCACCGCGTGGTCCAAGGGGCTCGCCGAGCGCCCGATCATCCTGCGCCACGCGCTCAAGAACGCGATGATCCCGGTGATCAGCCTGATCGGCCTGCAGATGCCGCTCTACATCGGCGGCTCGGTCATCATCGAGTCGATCTTCCGCCTGCCCGGCGTCGGCCTCTTCTTCTTCGAGGCCCTGACCCGCCTCGACTACCCGGTCGTGCAGTCGGTGAACCTGATCATCGCCGCGATGGTGGTGGGGCTGAACCTCCTCATCGACCTCTCGTACGCCTTCCTGGACCCGCGCATCCGGTACTAGGCGCATGCGCCCCTCCTGGACCCGCGCGTTCGGCATGCGCCGGCCCGCCCTCGCTCCCGACGCGGCGGGCGGCGCGGCCGCGCTGAGCCTGCCCGCGCGGGTCGGCCCGCGGGCGCGCCCGTGGTGGCTCGACGTCTGGGTGCGCATGCTCACCGGCAAGCCGCTCGGCGCGGTCGGCGGGGCGATCGTGCTCGTGATGCTGGCCGCCGCGGTGCTGGCCGACTGGATCGCGCCCTACGGCTTCGCGCAGACCAGCCTGCGCGAGCGCTTCATCGCGGCGAGCGCCGCGCACTGGCTCGGCACCGACGAGCTCGGGCGCGATCTGCTCACCCGGCTGATCTACGGGGCGCGCATCTCGCTCTACGTGGGCTTCGGGGCCATCGCCATCGGCAGCGTGCTCGCCACCGCGATCGGGGTGGTCTCGGGCTACCTGGGCGGGCGCTTCGACCTGCTGGTGCAGCGCGCGGTGGACGCGTGGATGGCCTTCCCGCCGCTGCTCCTGCTGCTCTCGATCATGTCGCTGCTGGGGCCGAGCGTGTGGAACATCACGATCGTGCTCGGCATCGCCTTCGGCATCCAGAACTCGCGGGTGGTGCGCGGCGTGGCCCTGCTGGTCAAGGAGCACACCTTCGTGGAGAGCGCGCGGGCCCTCGGCGCCGGGCACCTCCGCACCACGCTCACCCACATCCTGCCGAACGTGGTGCCGACCATCATCGTGGTGGCGACCACCGGGCTCTCCACCGTCATCCTCACCGAGGCGAGCCTCTCGTTCCTCGGGCTCGGGCGTGCCGCCGCCCTACCCGACCTGGGGCGGGATGCTCTCGCTCGCCGGGCTCGACCACATGTACCGCGCCCCGTGGCTCGCGATCTGGCCCGCGGTCGCGCTGTCGCTCGCGGTCTTCGGCTTCAACATGCTGGGCGACGCGCTGCGCGACCTGCTCGACCCGCGCCTGAAGGGCGGCTAGGCGCGAGCGCCCGCGCCCGCGCTCCCGGGCGCATTCTCATCCCGCTCTCACCGGGCCTTCATCCGCCCCCGTACGATGTCAGCCGAAGTCTCGACCGTCCGGAGGAGGAATGCGATGGACACGATGCCCCGGAAGCGCAGTCTGGCGGAGCGATGGAGAGACGTGCGGCCGACCAAGACCGCGATGTTCTGGTCCTGGGTGGTCGTGGTCGTGCTGACCCTCGTGGTCGGGTTCGAGTGGGGAGGCTGGGTGACCGGCAAGACCGCCCGGAGCATGGCGGAGGCCGCCTCGCACGACGCGGTGATCGCGCGTCTGGCGCCGATGTGCGTGACCCAGGCCACCCACGACCCGCAGTGGGCCGAGAAGCGCAAGGCCCTCGCCGGCGACCGAGTCGTGGAATCGCACCGACTACGTGGTCCAGCAGGGCTGGGCCACGATGCCCGCCGAGCAGCAGGCGGATCCGCGGGTGGCGGAGCAGTGCGCCACCCTCCTGCTCCAGCACTCCTGAGCTGCGCGGGGTCAGGTCTTACATTCCGACAATGTCGGAATGTAAGACCTGACCCCGGCCAGCGCTTCTCTTCGGAGGACCTTCAGCGCGTCCTCGAAGGCCTTCAGGGTCTTGGCCACGTCGGCGTCGGTGTGGGCCGGCGACATGTACATCTTCTGCGTGTTCTTCACCACGCCGCGCTTGATCAGCTCGGTGGTGAAGACGCGGGCCTTCGTGCCGTCGGCCTTCTGCAGCGACCGGTAGTCGATCACCGGGTCGGGCGGTGAAGAGCACGTCGAAGACCACCGGCTCGCCCACCACCTGCGCGGGGAGGCCCGACTTCGCGCCAGCTCGGAGAGGCCCTTCATCAGCGCGCCGGCCGGTGCCGTGCAGGCGTCTCGTAGGCGCCGGGCTTGCGCAGCTCGGCCAGCGTGGCGAGGCCGGCGACGGCGGCGATCGGGTTGCCGTTGAGCGTGCCGGACTGCGAGATGAAGTCGCCCTTGCCGTCCTGCCCGGGTCGAAGGGCTGCATCAGCTCGGCGGAGGCGCACACCGCGGCGAGCGGGAAGCCGCCGCCCACGATCTTGCCCACGCAGGCGATGTCCGGCACCACGCCGTAGTACTCCTGCGCGCCGCCGTAGGCCAGGCGGAAGCCGGTCACCACCTCGTCGAAGACGAGCAGGATGCCGTGGCGCCGGGTGATCTCGCGCAGGCCCTGGAGGAACCCGGGCTGGGGCGGGATCAGCCGCTGGAAGGGCTCGATGATCACCGCGGCCAGCTCGTCGGCGTGGGTGGCCACGATGCCCTCGACGGTGGCCAGGTCGTTGTAGGGCGCGATCAGCACCTCGGTCCTCGATGGCGTGCGGGATGCCGGAGGAGTCGGGCACCGGCGCCGGGAACGCCTTCGGCGAGCGCGGCGACGACGACATCATCGAGTAGTCGTTGGCCCCGTGGTAGCCGCCCTCGAACTTGAGGATCTTGTCGCGCTGCCGCGCGGTGCGCGCCACCCGCAGCGCGAAGAAGGTGGCCTCCGACCCGGTGGAGGTGAAGCGCACCTGCTCCGCGCACGGCACCGCGCGGCAGATCTCCTCGGCCAGCTCGATGATCGGCTCGGTCACCATGAAGTAGGTGGTGCCGGCCTCGAGCTGCTGCGCGCACCGCGGCCACCACCGCCGGGTGCGCGTGGCCCAGCACCATCGGGCCCGAGGCCATCACGTAGTCGATGTACTCGCGCCCGCTCACGTCGTAGATCTTCGAGCCCTTGCCGTGCTTGACCACGAAGCCCACGTCGTCGGCATAGCGGGAGGTGCCGAGCACGCCGCCGGGCAGGCGCTGCTGGGCGCGGTCGAGCAGCTTGGTCTCTTCGCTGGAGCGGGAGTCGATCGAGTCGGCCATGGCCGAGACCTCGTTTCGATGAGAGTAGCGCCGACGGATCGGGAACGGAAGAAGCCTAGGCTCCGCTCCGCGCGCCTGTCAAGGCGAGGCCCGGCCCCCCGATTGGCAACGGTGCACTTCACTGGTATACAAGTAGCACTCAAGACCCTTCCGAGAGCCTGGCAAGGAGATCCGGCATGCGCCTCTGGCATCGGTGGGTGGCGGCGATCGCGATCGGAGCGGTGGGCCTGGCGGCCTGGGCCGGCGCCGGCCGTGCCCAGGCCCCCAAGGCCCAGTGGGTGGTGGCCATCGGCGAGGAGGGCGAGAGCCTGGACCCGCCCACCAGCATGCTGTTCACCTCCGAGATCTACCAGCAGCACCTCTTCGACTGCCTGCTGGGCATCGAGGGCGAGGAGTTCAAGCCGGTCCGCCTGCTGGCCGAGAAGTGGGAGACCATCAACCCCACGACCTGGCGCTTCCACCTCCGTAAAGGCGTGAAGTTCCACGACGGCAAGCCGCTCGACGCGGAGGACGTGAAGTACTCCTTCGAGCAGTACGCGGACCCGAAGAACCGCCGCTCGGTCTTCGCCCGCGGCATCGCCCAGATCGAGATCCGCAACGCCGAGCACCGTCGACCTGATCACGTCCGAGCCGGTCTCGGCGCTGCTCTTCAACCTGACGCGCCTTCAGATCCTGCCCAGGGACACGCGCGAGAAGGCCGGCGTGCCGGCCTTCTCCGAGAAGCCCATCGGCACCGGCCCCTACAAGTTCGTGGAGTGGAAGCGCGACCAGCAGCTGGTGCTGGAGGCCAACCCGACCTACTGGCGCGGCCAGGTCAATCCCAAGCGCCTGATCTTCCGCGCCATCCGCGACGCCTCCACCCGCGCCGCCGAGCTGCGCAGCGGCGGCGTCGACATCATCGCCACCCCGCCCGCGCCGCAGCTCGAGATGATCGACAGCGGCGACACCCAGGTGGTCCCGGTGAAGGGCGGGCGCATCATCATCTACCCCTTCAACGTGAGCGCCGCCGCCCGTTCGACAACCAGAAGGTCCGCGAGGCCGCGAACCTGGCCGTCAACAAGGACGCCATCGTCAAGAACGTGCTGGGCGGCCGCGGCATCGTGATGGCGGGGCCGTTCACGCCCGGCCTGGCTCGGCTACGACCCGAGCGTGAAGCCCTTCGCCTACGATCCCGCGAAGGCCAAGGCGCTCCTGGCCGAGGCCGGCTACCCCCAGGGCCTCGACACCACGTGGTCCATCTCCTCCGGCGTCTTCCTGAAGGACACCGAGATCGCGGAGGCGGTGGCGGGCCAGCTCCGGGAGGTGGGCATCCGGGCGAAGATCGTCCCCACCGAGCGCGCCAAGATCCAGAAGGACGCGCAGGAGAACAGCTTCCAGGGCATCACCTCGGTGGCGTGGGGCACCCAGTTCGAGCCGGACGTGATGCTGAACTGGGTGATGATGCGCGATCACATGACGGTGCCGCGCATCAAGGAGCTGGTGCTGGCCGGGCCGCGCCGAGGTCGATCTCGAGAAGCGCCGCAAGATCTACCAGGAGCTCTACCGGACCGCGCACGACGAGGCGATGTGGCTCTTCGTCCACGCCCAGGACGAGCTCTGGGCCAAGCGGCGCGACATCCCGTGGACGCCCTACAGCATCACCGGGAGCAAGGCCATCGTGTACTACTACCAGGTGCCCGGTGCCCGCTGAGCGACGGGGCGACGGCGCGCGGCGCCGGCTCGCCGCGGCGACGCGGCCCGCGCACGTCTACGACCGGCTGAAGGACGCGATCATCACCGGCACGCTGCGCCCGCTCGAGCGCATCAGCGAGAACAAGGTCGCGGCCGACTTCGGGCTGAGCCGCACCCGGTGCGGCAGGCCCTGCAGCGGCTCGAGGCCGAGGGGCTGATCCAGGTGGTGCCGAAGCGGGGCAGCTTCGTCTCGCGGCCCACCGTCGAGGACATCCTGGAGATCTACCAGATCCGCACCCCGCTGGAGGGCGTCTGCGCGCGGGTGGCCGCGGAGCGGATCGAGGAGGACCAGCTCGCCACTGCTCGACCGGCTGGTGAAGATCGAGCAGGGGCGCGGCGCCGGCGCGGGCGCCGGACCGCTCGCTGCGCGCGGCGGCCCAGTTCCACGCGGTCATCTCCGGCTGCTCGCGCAACCAGCGGATGGCGACGCTGCTCGCGGATCTCCAGAACCAGGTGCACCGCGTGCGCGTGCTCTGGCCCTCCACGGTGGCGCGCCTCGGCGACACCTGGGTGGAGCACGCCAGGATCGTGGAGGCGCTGCGGGCCCGCGACGGCGCGGAGGCGGAGCGGCTCATGGTCGAGCACCTGGAGCGGGCGCGCCTCAGCACGCTGAACCGCATCCTGCCCAGCACCGGGACCATCTGAGGCCCGCGGTCACGAGGCGCACGATGCGCATCGCCGTCTCCACTCGCCCGGTGTCCCTGGTCGTGAACGGGCAGGTGCGCCGGCGTCGAGGTCGCGCCCGGCGCACCCTGGCCGAGCTGCTGCGCGAGGACCTCGGCCTCACCGGCACCAAGATCGGCTGCAACCGCGCCGAGTGCGGCAGCTGCACCGTCGTGCTCGACGGCCGCGCGGTGTTCTCCTGCTCGGTGCTGGCGGTGGAGGCCGCGGGACGCGTCGTGGAGACGGTGGAGGGCCTCGCCGGCCCCGACGGCCTCCATCCGCTCCAGGCCGCGTTCATCGAGCACGATGCCGTCCAGTGCGGCGCCTGCATCCCGGGCATGCTCATGTCGCTGAAGGCGCTGCTGGACGAGCGCCTCGACCGCCGACCGAGCACGACGTCCGCGAGGCGGTGGGCGGCAACCTCTGCCGCTGCGGCACCTACCCGAACACGGTGAAGGCCACGCTGGCCGCCGCGCGCGCCCTGCGCGCGCGGGCGCGGGAGCCGGCCGCCCGCTGAGCCCCGGCCGAGCCCGACCGCCGCCGGGGCCGCCTGCTCGTCCACGGCGAGGTGCCGCCTCCCCTCGGCCGCGAGCTCTCCGTCATCGGCCGCTCGATCGACCGCCGCGACGCGCTCGAGAAGGTGACCGGGCGCCGCGATGTACTCGTCGGACATGACGCGGCCGGGCATGCTGCACGCCAAGATCCTACGGTCCCCGCACTCGCACGCGCGCATCCGCCGCATGGACACCTGCGCGCGCGGCCGCCCTGCCCGGCGTGCACGCGGTGCTCTCCTGCGAGAACACCGCGGGCTGGCACACCTACTGGTACATGATCGCGCAGCCCGCGTTCCCGCGCGGACATCGCCTACGCGGGTCAGGAGGTCGCGGTGGTCGCCGCGGAGACCATCGACATCGCGACGCAGGCCCTGGGCCTGATCGAGGTCGAGTACGACGTGCTGCCCGCCGCCCTCACCCCGCGCGAGGCCATGAAGCCCGACGCCCCGCGCGTGCCGGTGCTGGACGTCGAGCGGCCCCGTGAAGGCAACATCCAGCAGCCGGTCTACCTGCGCCAGCGCGGCGACGTGGAGCGTGGCCTCGCCGAGGCGGACCTGGTCAGCGAGAGCCGCTTCACGCTGCCGACCCAGTACCACGTCGACATCCAGACCCGCTGCTGCATCGCGGAGTGGGACGGCGCGCGGCTCACCGTCTACGAGGCCTCGCAGGGCGTGTGGAACGTCAAGCGCGAGCTCGCGAAGTCGCTCGGGCTCGAGGAGGACCAGGTCCGGGTCGTCGTGCAGAGCATGGGCGGCGGCTTCGGCTCCAAGGCGGGCGCGCAGCGGGTCGTTCACTACGCGGCGCGGCTGGCCATGCTGGCCGGCCGCCCGGTGCGCCTCGAGCTGACGCGCCCCGAGGAGTTCATGAGCCACCCGCGGCGCTACGCGGGCGAGGTCACGATGCGCCTCGGCGCGAAGCGCGACGGCACCCTGACCGCGCTCGACGCCGAGATCGTGCTCGACATCGGCTCGGGCAGCCTCTACGCCGGCCGCTACACGATGACGCTGCACCAGATCTCGGAGCTCTACCGCTGCCCGAACGTGCGGGTCCGGATCGTGGCGGTCTACACCAACACCGGGCCCACCGGGCCCCAGCGCGGGGTGCTCGACCCCATCGCCACGTTCTCCACCGAGGCCGCCATCGACGACCTGGCCGCGCGCCTCGGGATGGACCCGCTCGCCCTGCGCCTGAAGAACTACGCGCCGGACTTCCAGGGCCTCGACGACACCACCCCGCCGCTGCCCTACACCTCCAAGCACCTCGACGCGTGCCTGGCCACGGTGGCGGAGGAGATCGGCTGGGAGGAGCCGCGACCGCAAGCGCGAGGCCGGGCGCGGCCCGGTGCGGCGCGGCGTCGGCATGGCCGCCTACTGCATCGAGCGCGGCGGCTACGCGCCCTTCTCGGCCAAGGCCGACGTGGTGGCGCGCCCCGACGGCACCGTGGAGGTGCAGGCCGGCGTGGTGGAGATCGGCGCCGGGCAGATCACGGTGCTGCCGATGATCGCGGCCGAGGAGCTGGGGCTGCCCGCCGAGCGCATCAACATCCACCACGGCGACACCGACGGCACGCACTACGCGCCGTCGAGCCACGCCTCGCGCATCACCAGCGAGGTGGGCCCCGCGGTGCTGCAGGCCGCCTCCCAGGTGCGCCAGCGGCTCTGCGAGCTGGCCGGGGAGCGCCTCGAGGTCTCGCCCCACGACCTGGTGGCCGCGGACGGGCGCATCCACGTGCGCGGCGCGGCCGAGCGCGGGATGACCTTCGAGGCCGAGCGTGCGCGCTCATGCCCGGGCCCGAGATCCGCGCCACCGGCAGCCGCGCGCCCAATCCGGACGACGTGATCTTCCGCCTCTTCGGCGCCCACGGCGCCGAGGTCGAGGTGGACACCGAGACCGGCGAGGTGCGGGTGCTCCGCATCGTGTGCTCGCACGACATCGGCCGGCCCATCAACCCGAAGCTGGTCGAGTCGCAGCAGTACGGCGGCGCGGTGATGGGCCTCGGCTACGGCCTCTACGAAGAGGCGGAGATGGACGGCAAGAGCGGCGTGCTGCTGACGTCGGACGTGCACCAGTACCGGGTGCCGACGTCGCTCGAGACGCCGCTGATCGAGGCGCGCAACGTGGAGCGCGAGGACGCCTTCTACCCCTACTCGGCCAAGCCGGTGGGCGAGGCGCCGCTGGTCGGCGTGATGCCGGCGGTGCGCAATGCGATCCGCCACGCGCTCGGCATCGGGATCGACGCGCTGCCGATCACGCCGGCGCGCATCCTGGAGGCCCTGGCCGCGCAGCGAAAGGCCGCGCAGAAGTAGCCGATGCTGGACGAGCTGCCCCCGTTCGACTACCTGGACGCCGCGACCCTCGCGGAGGCGATGGCCGCGCTGACCGAGCACGGCCCGCGCGCCCAGGTGCTGGCCGGCGGCACCGACCTGCTCGGCCTCATGAAGGACCGCATCAGCGGCCCCGGCATGCCGGTCCCCGAGGTGCTGGTCAACGTCAAGCGCATCCCGGAGCTCCACGGCATCGCCGAGGCCGCCGACGGCGGCCTGCGCATCGGCGCCGCGGTGACCCTCGCCGACCTGGAGCGCGACGCGCGGGTCACCGCGCGCTTCCCCGCCCTGGCCCAGGCCGCGGCCGCGGTCGCCACCACCCAGATCCGCGCGATGGGCACCGTGGGCGGCAACCTCTGCCAGCGGCCGTGGTGCTGGTACTTCCGCCACCCGCAGTTCCCGTGTCTCAAGCGGGGCGGCACGCAGTGCTTCGCGCTGCCCGGCAGCAACCGGACCTACTTCGGCGTGCTGGGCCTGGGCGTGTGCGTGATGTCGCACCCCTCCGACCTGGCGCCGGCGCTGATCGCGCTCGACGCGCGCGTGGCCATCGCGGGTCCGGCCGGCGCGCGCATCGTGCCGATCGAGCAGTTCTTCCGCGGGCCCCGCAGCCGCACCGAGACCGTGCTGGAGCCGGGCGAGATCCTGGTCGCGGTCGACGTCCCCGCGCCGGCGCCGGGCGCGCGGAGCCTCTTCCTCAAGCACCGCCTGCGCGGCACCTGGGACTTCGCCCTCTCCGAGGTGGCCGTCTCGGCCACGCCGGGCAGCCGGCGCGCTGGGAGAACGTGCGCGTGGCTCTCGGCGGCGTCGCGCCCTTCCCCTTCCGCGCCACCGCGGCCGAGGCGGTCCTGGCCGGCCAGGCGCCCAGCGAGTCGCTCCTGCGCGAGGCCGCGGCGGCCGCGGTCGCCCGCGCGCCGCCCGCTCACGCAGAACGGCTACAAGATCGACCTGACCCGCGCGCTGGTGGCCCGCGCGCTGTCGGCCCTCGCGGCCGACCTGGGCTGAGGCGATGCCGCGCCTGATCCTCCGACGCCTGCTGCGGGCGGTGGCGGCGCTCCTGGTCGTCACCGCGGTGGTCTTCACGCTGCTCCACCTCTCGGGCGACCCGGCCTATATCCTGCTAACGCCCGAGGCCACCGCGGAGGACCGCGCCGCCTTCCGCGCCCAGTACGGCCTGGACCGCCCGCTGTGGGTCCAGTACACGCGCTACCTCGGCCGCCTCGCGCAGGGCGACTTCGGCCAGTCGCTCTCGTTCCGCATCCCCGCCGTCTCGGTGGCGCTCGAGCGACTGCCCGCGACGCTGGAGCTCACGCTGGCCGCGATGGTGCTGGCGGTGGTGGTCTCGCTGCCCGCCGCGGTGCTGGCCGCGGTGCGCCGGGGCACCCTCTTCGACCGCCTGCTGATGGGGCTCACCCTGATCGGCCAGACGGTGCCCACCTTCTGGCTCGGCATGGTGATGATCCTGGTGCTCGCGGTGCGCTTCCACCTCTTCCCCGCCTCCGGCCGCGGCGGCTGGCTTCACCTGGTGATGCCGGCCACCGCGCTGGCCCTCTGGCTCACCGCGCTGCTGGCCCGCGTGACCCGCAGCGAGATGATCGAGGCGCTCGAGCAGGATTACGTGCGGACCGCGCGCGCCAAGGGCCTGGCCGAGCGCGGCATCGCGGCCCGCCACGCGCTGAAGAACGCGCTGCTGCCGATCATCACCGTGATGGGGCTACAGTTCGGTGGGCTCCTGGGCGGCGCGGTCATGACCGAGACCGTCTTCGCCTGGCCCGGCGTCGGCACCATGATCCTCGACGCGATCCTGAAGAAGGACTTCCCGGTGGTGCTGGCCGGGGTGGTCATCGTGGCGGTGGGCTTCATCATCGTCAACCTGCTGCTGGACCTGCTCTACACCATGCTCGACCCGCGGCTGCGGAGGGCGTGAGCCGATGGCTCCGGGCGAGAGCGGCGAGCGGGCCGGCGTGCTGATGGCCGCCGCGCGTCCTCCGTCCGCGCCCGCGCACGCCGCCGGCGTCTCGGCCTCGGCCGCCGAGCCGGTCGCGGGCGCACGCGCCGGCCGGGAGGCGGCGCCTGGCCGGGGTGGCGGGCGCCGGCCTCGTGATCCTCGTGATCGCGCTCCTGGTGGCGGCGCTCGCCGATGTCATCGCCCCGCGCGGCTACGACGACCAGGACCTGGCCTTCGCGCTCCAGCCGCCGGCCTGGGCGGGCGGCACGTGGGCCAACCCGCTCGGCACCGACCCGCTCGGCCGCGACGTGCTGAGCCGGGTGATCTACGGCGCGCGCACCTCGCTCCTGCTCGCCCTGGGCTCGGTGCTGCTGGCCGCCGCCATCGGGGTGACGCTCGGGCTGGTCAGCGGCTGGGCCGGCGGCCGCGTGGACGCGGCCATCATGAGCACGGTGGAGGCGCAGCTCTCGCTGCCCTACCTGCTCTTCGCCATCGCGTTCATGGCGCTGCTGGGCTCGAGCTTCACGAACCTCGTGATCGTGCTGGTGCTGCGCAGCTGGGTGGTCTACGCCCAGCTGGTGCGGGTCTCGGTGCTGTCGATGAAGACGCGCGAGTTCGTCACGGTGGCGGTGGCCCTCGGCGCGCGCGGCAGCCGCATCCTCTTCCGCCACATCGCCCCCAACGTGATCGCCCCCGCCCTGGTGGTGTCGAGCTTCCAGCTCGCGGAGCTGATCATCGTGGAGTCGTCGCTGGGCTTCCTCGGTCTGGGCGTGCAGCCGCCCACTCCCAGCTGGGGCAGCATGCTGAGCCAGGGCCGCGAGTACCTGGGCTCGGCGTGGTGGCTGGTCACGTTCCCCGGGCTGGCCATCATCGTCACCGTGCTGGGCGCCAATCTCTTCGGCGACGCCCTGCGCGACGCGCTGGATCCCCGGCTCCGCACTCGCGCGCGCGGCGCGCGCGGCCTGTTCCGCCGGACCTTCAAGGAGACTCTCCTGACCATGGACTTCGGCCTCTTCGTTCCCTGCCATCGCTTCGACGCCTCGCTGAGCGTCAAGGAGCTGTACGACCAGGTGCTGGACATGGTGAAGCTCGCCGACGAGGCCGGCTTCAACACGGTCTGGTTCCCCGAGCACCACCTGGTGCAGTACTACGCCTCGCCCTCGCCGCTCATGTGGATGGTGAAGGCGGCCGCCACCACCCGCCGCGTGCGGGTGGGCGCCGCGATCCTGGTGATCCCCTACTACAACCCGCTGCGCCTGGCCGGCGAGATCGGCATGGCCGACGTGCTGTGCGACGGGCGCCTGGAGATCGGCGTGGGCCGCGGGGCCTTCGAGTACGAGTTCGACCGCTTCGGCATCGACGAGAAGATCGGCGGCGCCCGCCTCCGCGAGGGCATGGAGATCCTGGAGGGCCTGCTCACCCAGGACGACTTCTCCTACGAGGGCACCACCTGCTCCTTCGGGCCCGCCACCGCGGTGCCCAGGTCGCTCCAGCAGCCCCACCCGCCCATCTGGGTGGCGGCCCGCTCCCCCGACACCATCGCGTGGGCGCTCAAGCGCGGCTACAACCTGCTCACCACCCCGTGGCGCGATCCGTTCTCGCGCATCCAGAAGCACCACGAGCAGGTGATGCAGATCGCGGCCGCGGTCGGGGTGACGAAGCCGCCCAAGCTCGCGGTCTCCCGCATGACCTACGTGGGGGCCACCGACGGCGACGCGCTCGAGGCGATGGCCGACATCCAGGTCAGCCACCGCATCTTCATGCGCCTCTTCCGCAACGAGGCCACCGTCAAGGGCGGCTTCACCCTGCCCGAGCCGGTGGAGGACGAGTACAGCCGCGAGCAGCTCATGGCCAACCTGGTGGCGGGGTCGCCCGCGACCTGCGTGGAGAAGGTCCGCGCCTACGAGCAGCTCGGCATCAGCCAGTTCATCCTCTACGGGGCCTTCGGGCCCGACCACTCGCGCACCATGGCCTCGCTCCGGCGCTTCGCGGAGCAGGTGATGCCGCACTTCCAGAAAGGGTCCCGCTCATGACCAGTCATCCCGACAGCTCCGTCACCCTGATCTCCGCCGAGCGCCTCGTCGACGGCACCGGCCGCGAGCCGCTGGCCCGCGGCACGGTCGCGGTGCAGGGCGACCGCATCGTGGCGGTGGGCGAGCGCGCCGAGCTGGCCGCCCGCTTCCCGGGCGCGACGCGGGCCGACTTCCCCGGCGCCACCATCGTGCCGGGCATGGTGGACTCCCACGTGCACGTCACCTTCAGCGCGAGCGCGGTGCCGTTCGAGGACATCCAGAACGACGGTGACGTGACGGTGGGGCTGCGCGGCGCCATCAACGCGCGCGACGCCCTGCTGGCCGGGGTCACCACTCTGCGCGACCTCGGCGGGCGGCAGCGTACCACCCTCGAGCTGCGCAACGCGATCAACGCGGGCGCCATTCCCGGCCCGCGCCTGCTGGTGTGCGGCCGGCCGGTCACGATCCCGAACGGGCACTGTCACTTCCTGGGCGGCGTGGCCCAGGGCGTGCCCGAGGTCACCCGCCTCACCGGCGAGCTGGTGGAGCAGGGCGCCGACGTCATCAAGGTGATGGCCACCGGCGGCAACATGACGGTGACCTCCGACCCGCTCAAGGCCCAGTTCACCGCGGAGGAGATGCGCGCGATCGTGGGGATCGCGAACCAGGCCGGCCTGCGGGTCACCGCGCACGCGCGCGGCGTGGAGGGCATCCGGGTCGCCGCGGAGGCCAACGCGCACGGCATCGAGCACTGCCGCATGGAGGTGGGCACCGGCGAGTGGCAGTTCGACCACGAGCTCGCCCGCATGCTGGCCGACAAGGGCATCTTCGCGGCGCCGACGCTGGCGGCCAGCTACCGCGCCTTCCAGCGCCAGGCCGCCGGCGGCAAGGTCGGCATCCGCGCCGGGAGCGATCCCGTTCCCGGTGCGACAGAAGAACGCGGCGATGCTCCGCGAGGCCGGCATCCGGGTCGTGGTGGGCACCGACGCGGGGGCCTCGCTCTGCCGCTTCGACGAGGCGGTGCACGTGGAGATGGAGGCCCTCGTCGGCGCGGGCTGGACGCCGGTGGAGGCCATCCACGCCGGCACCCTGGGCTCCGCCACCGCGATCGGCCGGGAGAAGGACCTGGGCAGCCTCGAGGCGGGCAAGCTCGCGGACGTGGTGGTGGTGCGCGGCAACCCGGCCCAGTCGATCAGCGACGTGCGCCAGGTGGAGGCGGTCTACCTGAACGGCCGGCGGGTGGCGAGCCGCGGCCACGCCACCCTCGACGAGCGGCCGACCCCGTGGCCGGAGAGCGCCATCGCCACCCGCACCGAGTACCGCAGCACCGACGTCGGCCCGCGCCTGCCGAAGGCCTGAGGAGCCGATCATGGCCAAGCCCCGCCTGCTCAACATGAACGGCCGCGTGATCCCCTACGAGGACGCGCGCGTCCACGTGCTCTCCACCGCGATGAAGTACGCGGCCAGCGTCTACGAGGCGATGCGCGCCTACTGGAGCGACGCCGACCAGCAGCTCTACGTCTTCCGCCTCCGCGAGCACCTGCGCCGGCTGGAGCGCTCGGCCAAGATCGCCCGCATCCCCCTGCCCGCGGACGCGGCCCGGCTCGAGCGCGAGACGCTCGAGATCATCCGCGCCAACGACCTCCGCGAGGACCTGCACGTCCGCCTGATCGTCTTCGTCGACACCGACGACGGCGGGCTCGCCTCGCGCGAGCCGGTGGGCTACGTCATCGCCCCCATCCCGACCACGCGCTACTTCGACACCCCCGGCCTCCACGTGGGGGTGAGCTCGTGGCACCGCACCGCCGACAACGCGATCCCGGCGCGGGTGAAGGCGGCGGCCAACTACCAGAACAGCCGGCTCGCCCTGCTCCAGGCCAAGACCGACGGCTACGACGACGCGATCATGCTCAACCAGGACGGCAGCGTGGCCGAGGGGCCCGGCTACACGCTCTTCCTGGTCACGCGACGACCGGCCGATGACCCCGTCGGTGACCAGCAACATCCTGGAAGGGGTCACCCGCTCCACCCTGCTCACCCTGTTCCCGGAGTCGCTCGGGGTGACGGTGGAGCAGCGCGAGATCGACCGCACCGAGCTCTACGTGGCCGACGAGGCCTTCTTCGCGGGCACCGCGGCCGAGGTCACGCCGATCCTGTCCATCGACCGCCGCCCGGTCGGCGAGGGCGTGATGGGGCCGCTCACCGCCAAGGTGCGCGACGCCTACTTCCGTGCGGTCCGCGACGGCTCGGCGCCGCACCCCGAGTGGCGCCTGCCGGTCTGGGTGTAGCCGCCGATGCCCGCCGCGACGGCCGACGTCGTCATCGTGGGCGGCGGCGTGATGGGCACCTCCATCGCGCTGCAGCTGGCCCGGCGGCGCGCCGGCCGGATCGTGCTGTGCGAGAAGCACCACGTGGCCTCCGGCCCCACCGGCCGGTCGAGCGCGCTGCTGCGCCGCCACTACTCGATCGAGCTCTACTGCCGGATGGCGGCGCGCTCGTTCGAGCTCTACTCCAACTTCGAGGAGCTGACCGGCCGCCCGGCCGAGATCACCCGCTGCGGGCTCGTGATGGCGGTGGGCCCCGAGGACGTGGCGGCGCTGCGCGACACCGTCACCATGATGCGCGGGCTCGGGGTGAAGGTGGAGGAGCTCGCCCCGCGCGACCTGGCGCGCGTGGTGCCCGGCGTCGCGGTGGACGACTTCGGCGCCGCGGCCTGGGAGACCGACACCGGCTACGGCGATCCGGCCGGCGTGAGCCAGGCCTACGCGGCGCGAGCGCGCGAGCTGGGTGTGGAGATCCGCCAGGACACGACGGTGTCGGGCTTCACGCTGACCGGGGGGCGGATCTCGGGCGTGCGCACCAGCGGCGGTGACATCGCCACCTCGACGGTGGTGAACGCGGCCGGGCCCTGGGGCGCCGCGCTCTCGCGCGCGGTCGGCGTCGACCTGCCGGTGGTGGCGAGCCGGCAGCAGCTCGTGATCCTCCGGCCCGGGGCCGAGGCGACCGCCGCGCGGCCGGTGCTGGTGGACATGGTGGAGCGCGCGTACTACCGGCCGGAGACCGGCGGCCTCGTGCTGGTCGGCACCCGCAACCGCGCCGGGGTCAGCGCGCCGGTCGATCCCGACGCCTTCTCCGAGCGGGTCGATGCCGACCGCGTGGCGTGGACCGCGGAGGCGGCCGCCCGGCGCTTCCCCGGCTTCGCGGACGCGGAGGCGGTCGGCGGCTACGCCTCGGTCTACGACCTCACGCCCGATCTGCACTTCGTGATCGAGCACAGCCCGGTCGTCCCCGGCCTGTTCCACGCCCTCGGCTTCAGCGGGCACGGCTTCAAGCACTCGCCGGTGATCGGCGAGATGGTCACGCAGCTGGTGATGGACGGCCGGGTGTCGGTGGTGGACGCCTCCCCGTTCGCGTCATCGCGCTTCACCGCGCCCGCCGGCGCGCCGCCGGTCCTGAAGGGACGCTATGGCAGCTGGCCGTTCTGATCGTCACGCCCCACTTCACGCCCCATCTACGGAGGTCTCGCGATGCCACGCAGCTTCATCGACCGTCACCCTCGCCCTGTGCCTGGCCCTGCTCGCCCTCGCTGCGTCCCCGCCGGTCCCGGCCATCGGCCAGGACCTGGTGATCGCCCAGGGCGCCGACATCACCACGCTCGATCCGACCCAGGCGACCCAGATCCACAACCTGAACCTCTTCTACAACATCTACGACGCGCTGGTGACGTGGGACCCGAAGGACATCGGCAAGCTCGTGCCCGAGCTGGCCGTCTCCTGGCGCAGCGTCGATCCGCTCACCTGGCAGTTCAAGCTCCGCCAGGGCGTCACGTTCCACAACGGCGAGCCGTTCAACGCGGACGCGGTGAAGTTCACCGTCGATCGCCTGATCACCAAGGGCGTGCACCAGGTCTACGGCGGCTTCAGCACCATCGAGCGCGCCGACGTGGTCGACGCGTACACGATCAACATCGTGACCAGCAAGCCCGACCCGATCCTGGTCAAGCGCTTCGCGGGCTACGGCGGGCAGATCCTGCCCCCGCAGTACATCAAGCAGGTGGACTGGAAGACGTTCGCGATCAAGCCGGTGGGCACCGGGCCGTACAAGTTCGTGGAGTGGGTGAAGGACGACCGGGTCGTGCTCGAGGCCAACCCCACCTACTGGCGCGGCGCCCCCAAGATCAAGAAGGTCGTCTGGCGGCCGATTCCGGACAACTTCGCCCGGGTGGCGGCCCTGACCCGCGGCGAGGCCCAGATCATCACCAAGGTCATCCCGGACCACGTGTCGCAGGTGGAGAAGGCGGGGTGCTGCCGCGTCGAGCACACCCTGACCAACCTGGTGACGGTGTACCTGATCAACGCCCAGAAGGGCCCGCTCGCGAATACGAAGGTCCGCCAGGCGCTCAACTACGCGGTCGACAAGGACAAGATCATCAAGGAGCTCTACAAGGGCTACGCGATCCCGATCGGGAGCGGGATCCCGAACACCGACTTCGGCTACAACGCCAAGATCAAGCCCTACCCCTACGATCCGGCGCGGGCGCGGCAGCTCCTGGCCGAGGCCGGATACCCGAACGGGGTCGACGTCGACATCCAGAGCGGCAACGGCATCCACCTCAACGACCGCCAGCTCTCCGAGGCGGTGGCGGTGATGCTCCAGGACGTGGGCGTGCGCCCCAAGGTCGGGGTGCTCGAGCCCTCGCAGCGGAGCCAGCTCCTGCGCACCAACACCTTCCCGGGCCTGCTCCTGGCCGACCCGGCGAGCACCACCTACGACACCGACGGCGTGATCTGGCGCCTCCGCGGGCCGGGCGGTATCCTCCACCAGGCCTGGCCGGGCAACTACGAAGGGACTCCGTTCTACAAGCTGATGGAGGAGGCGCGGGTCACCCTCGACACCGCCAAGCGCCTGAAGAACTACCAGGAGGCGGCCCAGATCTGGCACGACGAGGCGCCCGAGCTCTTCCTCTTCCAGGGCGAGCTGATCGACGCGGCCCGCAACGAGGTGAAGTACCAGGCGCGGGGCGATCAGCGCATCATCCTCTACGACATTTCGTATCGTTGATCTGACGGTCCACGGTCGGCGCCCGGCCGGACAGAGCCGGGCGCCGAGCTGATCTCCGCATGCGCGACTTCCTCCTCGCCAAGCTCGGGCACACCCTGATCGTGCTGTTCTGCGTGCTCACCCTGGTGTTCGTGGTGCTCCATCTCACCGGCGATCCGGTGATGATGATGCTGCCGTCCAACGCGAGCCGCGAGGAGATCGACGCGCTCACGAGGAGCCTCGGGCTCGACCAGCCGCTCATCGTGCAGTACGGCCGCTTCCTCGCCCGGGTCGCGCGCGGCGACTTCGGCGTGTCGCTCCAGCATCAGCAGCCCGCGATGGGCCTGGTGGCCGAGCGGCTGCCCGCCTCGATGCTCCTGGCCGGCAGCGCGCTGCTGCTCGCGCTGGCGGTGGCGCTGCCGCTCGGCATCCTCGCGGCGGCGCATCGCGGCTCCGCGCTCGACCGCGTGGCCATCGGCCTCGCCGCGCTGGGCCAGTCCGCCCCGATCTTCTGGACCGGCCTGATGCTGATGCTGGTGGGCTCGGTCATCCTCCGGCTGCTGCCCACCTCCGGCTACGGCACCTGGCAACACCTGATCCTGCCGGCCCTGACGCTCGCCAGCTATCCGATGGCCGCGATGGCCCGCCTGGTGCGATCCGGCATGCTCGAGGTGCTCGACGCCGACTACGTCCGCACCGCGCGGGCCAAGGGGCTGCCCGAGCGCGGCGTGGTGCTGAAGCACACGCTGAAGAACGCGGCGATGCCGATCGTCACCGTGATCGGGCTCCAGTTCGGCCTGCTGCTGGGCGGCGCGATCGTCTGCGAGATGATCTTCGCGTGGCCGGGCGTGGGCCGGCTCATGATCTTCGCGATCTACAACCGCGATTTCCCCCTCGTCGAAGCGGCCGTGTTCGTGATGGCGATGGTGTTCATCCTCGCCAATCTCCTGGTCGACCTGTGCTACGCGTGGCTCGATCCCCGCGTCAAGCTCCAGGCCTGATGCGCCGTCGGGTGCCCCCGCTCCTGCTCCTGGCCGCCGCCCCGGTCGTCGCCGCGGTGATCTGCGCGGTGCTGGCGCCGCAGCTCGCCCCCTACGACCCGACCCGCGGCGATCTCTCCGCGCGCCTGCGGCCGCCCGCGTGGACCGCGGCGGGCAGCGCCCGGCACCTGCTCGGCACCGACCAGCTCGGGCGCGACATCCTGAGCCGGATCATCTTCGGCGCCCGCGTCTCGCTCCTGGTCGGCGTGGTCTCGTCCCTCATCGGCGGCACCATCGGGCTCACCCTCGGCATGCTCGGCGGCTACTTCCGCGGCCGGGCGGACTCGGTGGTGGCCAAGCTCATCGACGTGCAGCTCGCCTTCCCGTTCCTGCTCTTCGCGATCACGGTCATCGCGGTGCTGGGCCCGAGCCTGCCCAATCTGCTGATCATCCTGGCGCTGAGCGGCTGGGTGACCTACGCGCGCGTGGTGCGCGGGCAGACCCTGAGCCTGCGCGAGACCGACTTCATCCAGGCCGCCCGCGGCCTCGGCTGCCCTGCCGTGGTGGATCCTGCTGCGCCACGTCCTGCCCAACGTGCTCTCCTACGCGCTCGTGATCATGACCACCGAGATCGGGCGCCTGATCGTCCTCGAGTCCACCCTCAGCTTCCTCGGGCTCGGCGTGCCCCCGCCGACCCCGAGCTGGGGCATGGCGCTCGCCGACGGCAAGGAGTACCTGATCAACGGCTGGTGGCTCGCCACGTTTCCCGGGCTCGCCATCATGATGATCGTGCTATCCATGAACGTGCTGGGCGACGGCGCCCGCGACCTCCTCGAGCCGCGCCTCCGCGGCCGGGCCCGGCGCGGCTGAGCCGCCCCGTCAGGAAGAGATCCCCAGAGGAGGGATTGAATGTCTGGTTACCTGGCCGGCCTCGAGTGCACGCGCTGCTCCGACTACTATCCCGGCGACACCCCCCGGGCGCTCTGCGACTGCGGGAGCACGCTGCTGGTCCGCTACGACCTGGCCGGCGTGCGCAAGGCGGTCACGCCGGACGACATCGCGCGGCGCCCGCCCACCATGTGGCGCTACCGCGAGCTGCTCCCGGTCCGCGACGAGGCGTCGATCGTGACCATGGGCGAGGGCTTCACCCCGATGATCCCGGTGCCGAAGGCGGCGCGCGAGGTCGGGGTCGGCGAGCTGTGGGTGAAGGACGAGGGCGTCAACCCCACCGGGACCTTCAAGGCGCGCGGCGCCTCCGCGTCGATCTCGCGCTGGAAGGAGCTCGGCGTCACCCGCTTCGCCCAGCCCACCGTGGGCAGCGGCGGGCACGCGTGGGCCGCCTACGGGGCGCGCGCGGGCGTGGAGATCCACACCGCGCTCCCGGTCTCCTGCCCCGACCTCGGCTGGAAGGGCAGCCTGACCAACGGCGCGCACGTCTACCGCGTCGACGGCACGATCGGCGACGTGTTCCGGATGATGGGCGAGGCCTCCGCCCGCCACGGCTGGCTGCTCGCCGGGGCCGGCCGCGAGCCCTATCGCTTCGAGGGCAAGAAGACGATGGGCCTCGAGATCGCCGAGCAGCTCGGCTGGCAGACCCCGGACGCCATCCTCTATCCCACCGGCGGCGGGGTCGGGATCGTCGGCATGTGGAAGGGCTTCGACGAGCTGCAGGAGCTGGGGTGGATCGGCAGCGAGCGGCCGCGCCTGGTGTCGGTGCAGGTCGAGGGCGGCGCGCTGGTGAAGGCCTTCCACGAGGGCGCGGACGAATGCGTCGGCGCGCGGCACGTGGACACCATCGCCCCCGGCATCATGGTGGTGAAGCCGTTCTCCGATCACGTGACCCTGCGCGCCCTGCGCGCCACCAAGGGCTGGGCGGTGGGCGTGCCCGACGCGGAGAGCCTGGAGACGATGCGGTGGGTGGACCGGCACGAGGGGCTGTTCCTCTCGCCGGAAGGCGCGGCCACCATCGCGGCGGTGCGCCGCATGGTGCGCGAGGGCCAGCTGGGCGCGACGTCGCGGGTGGTGGTCTTCAACACCGCCACCGGGCTGCGCTACCCGCACCTGATGGACGGGCCGGTGCCGGTGATCCCCGGCGCGGGAACGATCGACGAGGCCGCGGTCGCGCAGGCCGGCCGCGCGATCGGCGGCGGGGAGCAGGACGCGCGGCTAGGGCAGCGAGAAGCGCTGGGCCGCGCCCATGTGGGGCCACGCCGCGCCCTGCACGTTGGCGAGCATCTGGCGGATGTGGTTGCGGTCGTGATGCACCCACTCGTGGAGCAGGTCGCGCCACCGTGAGGAGGCCGACCTTCGGATGGCGGCCGCCCCGCGACAGGTCGGCCGGGGTGAGACCGGCCACCAGGGACACGCTCGCCGCCCGGAGCTTCGCGAGCTCGTCGACGAGCGCGGCGCCGTCACGCGCGCAATCGTTACGCGCCCGCGCCACCGCGTCCTGGTCCCAGCCCTCCAGCGCGAGGCCCTCCCCGGCCCGCGCGCCCGCGGCCAGGATGATCCGGATGCGCCCGGCGAAGCCGCGCTGCTCGCTCTCGATCAGGTGCCCGAGCACCTCCTTGACGCACCACTCGCCCGGCGCCGGATGGAACGCGTGCAGCGGGGCGGGCAGCGCGGACAGCTCCGCGTGGATCGTGGCGCTCGCCGCGTGCAGCAGCGCGGCGACGACCGGCGGGGGAAGGCGGCCCCGTGGTCAGAATGTCGGAATGTAAGCCGACCCCGGCCTAGTCGCGGATGACGAGCTCGGCGACCGGGACGCCGGCCCGGAAGCGGCGCACCAGGTCGTCGGGGTCGTACTCGACGCCGATCGGGTTCTGGTCGAAGGCGGGCGAGTGCATCCAGGCCTGCCCCTCCTCCGCGGTGGCGAAGTTGTCGATCTGCAGCTCCACGCGGTTGCCGTCGGGATCGACGTAGTACATGGAGGTGGTCGGCCCGTGGTTGATGGAGCGGAACGGCCGGATGCCCCGCGCGGCGAGCCGCTCGTAGTTGTCGAGCAGCTCGCCCATCGAGCCGAAGGTGAACGCGACGTGGTGGAGCCCGGGCTGGTCGGTGGCCCGGTAGCGGAGGTCGCCGCCCGCCAGATCGCGGGGGGCGAGCGGGCCGAAGTCGATGAACGCCACCCGGTGGTGCTCGTCGTCGTAGGTCACGAAGGAGAGGTGCGGGTTCTCGTAGATCACGCGCCCGTCCAGCACCGTGCAGTACCAGTCCCGCATCGCGGGCAGGCGATTGGTCTGGAAGACCAGATGGGCGAGCTTGGTCGGTGGCATCGGCGTCTCCCTACTGGAGCGGCGAGAACGCCGACGGCATCACGATCTTGGTCTCCTGGGCGAGCAGCTCGTCCCCGCCGCCCGGCGGCGGCCAGACGCCGGCCTTGCGCCCCTGCTCCCGCACCTGCAGCCGCTGGTCCATGGTCTTGTAGGCCCAGATGTGGATGAAGCGGTTCGCGCCGCCGAACTCCATCCCGCCGGCGGTGACCAGGGGGGAAAGCTTGATGCGCGCCGGCAGCGCGGCTTCCCAGCGCTTCATGACCCCGGGCAGCGAGCCCGCGGCCAGGGTGTAGCGGCGGATCTCGAAGATCGGTCCCAGCGTGCCCGGGGTGATGTCGGGGATGAACGGGAAGGGGTTCAGCACCTCGACGTTCTGGTCCACGATGAAGTCGCGGATCTTGGGCGGCCAGTTCGCCTCCTTGGCCGCCTCGGCCCGGATGCGGGCGCGCTCGGCGAGGTCCTTGTAGCCCCACACGTGGATGATCTCGTTGAGCGGTCCCACCTCGGTGTGCCAGAAGGCGGCGAGCGGCGAGTACTTCTTCCGGTACTCGTAGGCCTCCGCGTAGCGCTTCTCGACCTCGCCCAGGCTGCGGGGCTTGAGCGTGTAGGTACGGAACTCGTAGATCATGACCGCCCTCCTTTGGGGGACCGCGTGACCGTCGGCTGCATCGTCCTCGGCACGCGGGAAGTCTGCCCCCCAAAACCGGAGACGTCAAGGCGGAGCCGGTGCTAGGGTGTGGCCGGTCATGGCGCGCGCGGCGGCGCGGTTCGGCATCGTCCTCCTCCCGGAGACGCTCACCGGCTGGGGCGACCTCTGCCGCGAGGTGGAGGACGCCGGCTTCGAGTGGCTGGGCGTGGCCGACTCGCAGTCGGTCTTCCGCGAGATGTACGTCGCGCTCACCGTCGCCGCGCTCCACACCCGCCGGGTGCGCCTGGGCCCGCTCGTCACCAACCCGCTCACGCGGCACCTCGTGGTCACCGCGAGCGCGATCGCGAGCGTGGACGAGCTCTCCGGCGGGCGGGCGGTGCTGGGCCTGGGCTCGGGCGACAGCGCGATCTACACCATCGGCGCGCCGCCCGCCACCCTCGCGGGGCTCGAGGACTCGATCGCGACGCTCGGCCGCCTCACCGCCGGCGAGACGGTGGAGCGCGCGGGCCGGCCCTGGCGCGTCCACCGCTCGACCCGCCGCGTCCCGATCTACCTCGCGGCGGAGGGGCCGCGCACCCTCGAGCTGGCCGGCCGGGTGGCCGACGGGGTGATCGTCGGGCTCGGGCTGACCCCGGAGGTGATGCGCCTGTCGCTCGCCGCCATCGAGCGCGGCGCGCGCGCGGCCGGCCGCACCCTCGACGACGTCGACGTGTGGTGGTTCGCCAAGACCAGCCTGGCCGACCGGCGCGAGCAGGCGATCGAGCCCATCAAGATGGCGCTGGCCGCGAGCGCCAACCACGCCTTCCGCTTCACGCTCGAGGGCAAGGGGGTGCCGCCCGATCTCCACGAGAAGATCCGGGCGCTGCAGCGCGAGTACAACTCCCACCACCACGAGATCCCGGGGGCGGCCAACGCGAGCCTGCCCGACCGCTGGGACCTGACCGACTTCCTGGTCGACCGCTTCGCGATCGCGGGCACGCCGGCCGACTGCGTGGCCCAGGTCGAGCGCGCGATGGCGGCGGGGGCGCGCCAGTTCCTGATCACCGGCTTCGTGCCCGACCCGCGCGCGTTCATGCGCCGGTGGGCCCGGGAGGTCGCGGACCGCGTCACCGTGTGATAGGCTCGCCCGCGTCGCGTCCGGTCCGTGCCGTGCACAGCGTCGTCACCACGGAGAGACTCATGACCACGCGCAGAGCGTTCCTCGCCGAAACCGCCGGCGCCGTCGCCGGCCTCGCCTTCGTCGGCTGCGGCCTCCTGAGCGCGCGCCCCGCCGCGGCGCAGACCGCCCGCCGGCAGGTCACGGTGGCGGGCCGGCGCGTCAAGACCGTCGACGTGCACGCGCACGCCGCGGTGCCCGAGGCGATGGCCCTGATGAGCTCCAGCTCGCGCCGCCCGTCCTGCCTCCCGGTGCTGCTCATGGCCACGCCCAGGAGCGGCTCGCCGCGATGGACGCGCAGGGCATCGACGTGGAGGCGCTCAGCATCAACCCCTACTGGTACAAGGCGGAGCGTGACGTCGCGACCCGGATCTGCCAGATCCAGAACGAGAAGCTCGCCCAGGTCTGCGCGGCCAACCCGGAGCGCTTCGTGGCCTTCGCCACCGTGGCGCTCCAGCATCCCGACCTCGCGGCGGCCCAGCTCGAGGAGGGCGTGAAGAAGTACAACCTGCGCGGGGCCGCCATCGGGGGCAGCGTCAACGGCGAGGAGATCTCCGATCCCAAGTTCCACCCGTTCTGGGCCAAGGCCGAGCAGCTCGGGGTGCTGGTGTTCATCCATCCGCAGGGCACCGCGGAGCTGAACGCGACCACCCGCTTCCAGGGCAACGGGCGGCTCGACAACGTGATCGGCAACCCGCTCGAGACCACCATCGCGCTGTCGCACCTCATCTTCGAGGGCACCCTCGATCGCTTCCCCGGCCTCAAGATCTGCGCCGCCCACGGCGGCGGGCTTCCTGCCCTCCTACGCGGGGCGCTCCGACGCAGGGCTGCCTGGTCGTTCCCGGCGCGCTGCAGGGTCCGCTCAAGAAGAAGCCGACCGAGTACCTCCGGCAGATGTACTACGACTCGATCGTCTTCACTCCGGAGGCCCTGCGGCACCTGGCCGCCGAGACCGGCAGCGGCCAGATCGTCATGGGCACCGACTATCCCTACCCCTGGACGAGCACGTCGGTGGACCACATCCTCGACGCGCCCGGCTTCAGCGACGCCGAGCGGGCGGCGATGCTGGGCGACACCGCGGCGAAGCTACTCAAGATCTGATCTGATCCTCGCCGCGTTCCGCGTCCGCAGCTTCCGATACCAGTGGCCTGCCGACCTCCTGACGTCGTGGGCCTCCGAGATGGAGTCGATCATCCTCGGCTGGTACGTGATGGTCCACACCGGCTCGGTGCTCCTCCTCACCGTCTTCGGGTCGCTCCAGTTCCTCGGCACCCTCGCCGCGCCGATGTTCGGGGTGCTGGGCGACCGGGTGGGCGCCCGCCTCATGCTGTGCGCGATGCGCGGCATCTACGCCGCCCTCGCCGCGCTCGTGATGGTCCTGGCCGCCACCGACGTGCTCGGCCCCGGCTGGGTGTTCCTGGTGGCGGGGCTCAACGGGATCTTCCGGCCCAACGACCTGGTGATGCGCAACTCGCTCATCGGCGAGACCATCCCGCCCGATCACCTCCTGGAGGCGGTCGGCATGTCGCGCGCCACCATGGACTCGGCGCGAGTGGGCGGCGCGCTCGCGGGCGCCGGGCTCTCCACCCTGCTCGGGCTCCCGGCCACCTACGTGTTCGTCACCGTCTTCTACCTGGCCGGCCTCGCGCTCACCCTCGGGGTCGCGCGGCGGCCGCCGGTGGCGGACCCGAGCGCGGCCGCGCGCGGCGGGCGCGCCGACCGGCCCGCCGCCGGGCACCGCGTGACCGCGCCCACGCGGTGGCGCGAGCTGAAGGACGGCCTCCAGCACGTGCTGACCACGCCCCGGCTCCTCGCCCCGATGTGGCTCGCGTTCCTCATCAACCTGACCGCCTACCCCGCCTCGGGCGGGCTCCTGCCCTACGTGGCCCGGAGCGTCTACCACGTCGACGCCACCGGCCTCGGCTGGCTGGTGGCCAGCTTCTCGCTGGGCGGCCTGCTCGCGTCGATGACCATGGTGACCACCGGCGGATGGCGGCGACCCGAGCGCGCGACCCTCGTCTACACCGCGGTGTGGTACACGCTGCTGCTGGGCTTCGGCCACCTGCAGAGCGTGGCGCCCGCGCTCCTGCTGCTGCTCGCGGCCGGCTTCGCGCAGAACGTGGCGATGATCTCGATGACCGCCACCCTGATCACCGCGGCGGAGGGACGCTTCCGCGGCCGGGTGATGGGGGTGCGGACCCTCGCGGTCTACGGGCTGCCGCTCGGGCTGATGGCCTCGGGCGCCCTCATCGAGCGCATCGGCTACCCGCTCACCATCAGCCTGTCCGCCGCGGTCGGCCTGCTCTTCACCGTGCTCATCGGGATCAAGTGGCGGGCCAGCATGTGGGAGCGCGGCCGCCCCGCCACCGCCTGAGGCCGCCGCTCAGACGGAGATGCCCCAGGCCGCCTTGGCGATCAGCCCGATCGCGTAGCTGATCGCGACCGCCGCCGCGATGATCCCGAGGTTGAGCGCGATGCGGCGCTTCACGTCCATGCCGGAGAGGAACGCGAGGATGGTGGAGACGGCGACGATGACGACGCCGGCCACGATCAGCGAGGGCAGCAGCGTGCGGGCCCCGAAGACCACCGGCAGCACCGGCACCACCGCGCCGACCACGTAGCTGAGGCCGACCCGCATCCCCGAGCGCATCGGGGTGTCGGACGGATCGGTCGGGCGGCTCGGGCTCGCCCAGGAAGCGGCGCCGGCGCGCCTCGGTCCCGCGCACCTCGGCCTCGGAGCTGCCCGCGAGGTAGGCGCCGGCCCCCATCGAGAGCGCGCCGGCCACGCCCACCATCACGCCGGCCACCAGCACGGTGGTGGCGTTGGCGAACGCGCCGAAGAAGCCGCTGACCGCGCCCAGGATCTCGACCAGGCCGTCGTTGAGCCCGAGGAAGATGTCGCGCACCCGCTGGGGGCTGATCTGCCGCTCGCCTTCCGCCATCACCACCGCGTCCTCGTGCTTGAACTCGTCCTCGAGGACCTCGCGGACCGCGGCGCCGAGCGGCCCGTGCTCGTATCGCCGCCACACCGTCAGGTACTTGCGCACCCCGAAGACCTCGATGGCCTCCAGGATGAGGTGGATGGCGGGCGCCCCGAAGAGCCGGGCGACCCCCACCATCAGCCAGAGCTTCAGCCGGCGGCCCCAGTCCAGGCGCGGGAGATCGAGCTTGAAGAACTCCTGCCAGAACGCGTGGTGGCGCGTCTCGATCGGGATGAGCTGGTCGAGAATCGCCCGCTGCGCGAGCGGGCGCGATCCGGTGCAGCGCCCGGTAGAGCGAGAGATCGAACAGCTCGTCGAGGACGAGCCGGCGGCCCAGCCGGGTGTCGGTCGTCGGGTCGGCCATCGGGCCTCTACCTTATACAAGGTTCCCCGTGTGATGTCCTCCAGTCTCGTGGCAAGCGGGCAGATAAAGTTGCGCCGGATCGATCGCGGGCGGAAGATCGCCGCGGTGGTCAGCCGGCAAGAGGGGGTGGCGGCATGAGGATCTGGCGCCTCGCAGTGGGAGCCGTCGTAGCGTTCGGGTTCTTCTACTCGGCACTCGCCGGCGATGTCGCCGGAATTCGGGTGGCGCTTGCCTCGCAAGAGAATGCGCTGCCACGGAAGGCGTACGTCGGGATCCAGATGGTGCCCCTTCCCGACGAGATCCGAGCGCGCGAACAGCTGGGCAGTGGATCCGGTGTCCTGGTCAAGGCGGTTGTCCCGGGAAGCGCCGGAGCCGAAGGCGGCATCAGGCCGGGGGACGTCCTTCTCGACGTAGGTGGAAAGGCGATCCGGGACGTCACCGACGCGCTGATGACCATCCCGACCATGCCGGTGGGCCAGAAGGTCGACGTCGCTCTCTCGCGCGCCGGCCGGCGCGTCATCCTTCCCGTGACGCTCCAGGAGCGTCCTCGAGACCGGGGCGAGACCTTCGACGTCCTTTACGATCACGTCGTCAGCGGCGCGGCGAGGATTCGCACCATCGTCACGAAGCCGCACCGCCCCGGGAGACATCCGGTCCTCTTTCTCATCCAGGGACTGGGCGGTGCGAGTATCGACGCCCCGTTGAGTGGACCCGAGCCGTATAGCCGCATATTGAATGAGTTCGCGAAGAGCGACTACGTGACGGTGCGGGTGGAAAAGCCGGGGATCGGCGACAGCGAGGGCGGACCCTTCGCCGACCTCGACTTCGCGACCGAGCTCGATGCGTACCGCCAGGCCCTCCTCGAGGTACGGAAGTACCGCTTCGTGGATGTGGACAATGTGTTCATTTTCGGCCACAGCATGGGCGGCGTCTTCGGCCCCATCATCGCCAGCGAGGTGCCGATCAAAGGGATCGCGGTCTACGGCACGATCGCGAAGACACTGACGGAATACTTCTTCGAAAACCGCCGCCGTCAGGCAGTGCTGGCCGGCAATGACCCCGCTCAGATCGACTCGACGCTACGCGGGTGGGCCGTCGCACTGCACTACGTGCTGATGGAGCAGAAGTCTCCGGCCGACATTCTCCGCGCTCGTCCTGACCTGCGCTCCGCGCTGGACGTGCTATCGCCCTACCTCGCCGGCCGCGCAGTCCCCTTCTGGTCGCAACTCGCGGCGCAGAATCTGCCTGCGTACTGGGCGAAGGGGAACGACCACGTGCTGGCCCTCTGGGGCAAGAGCGACTACATCGCGACGGAGGCCGATCATCCACTCATCATCGAAGTCGTGAACAAGGACCGGCCCGGCAAGGGGATCTATATTCCCCTCGAGAACTCCGATCATGGCTTTCGGAAGACTTCGTCCATGGAGGACAGTTTCAAGCATTGGAGCTCGCCGGACCTGGAGTTCAACCCGCAGATCATCGCGACTCTCAAGGACTGGACGGGGAAGGTGCAGCGAGCCAACTAGGGAACTGGGAGTGTGTTATACACTCCGGGAGCGCCGGCGAGCCCGCCGAAGGAGGCGTCCATGAAATTCACCTGGTTCAACCTGATGCCGTGGCCGTACCTGCCCGACGACTTCCGCGAGAAGAACCGCTCGGTGTGGGTCGACATCCCCAACACGCTCTACGATCCGAAGAAGGGCCACTTCGTCTACCACGAGTACATGGACCAGCTCGAGTACGCGGAGACCCTCGGCTTCGACGGCATCGGCTGCAACGAGCACCACCAGAACGGCTACGGGCTCATGCCCTCGCCCGAACCTGATCGCGGCCGGCCTCGCCCGCCGGACCTCGCGCGCCGCGATCTGCGTGATCGGCAACTCGATCGCGGGCTACAACCCGCCGATCCGGGTGGCCGAGGAGTTCGCGATGCTCGACGTCATCTCGGGCGGGCGCCTGGTGGCCGGCTTCCCGGTGGGCACGCCGATGGACACCAACTTCTGCTACGGGCAGATCCCCGCGCTCACCCGCGACAAGTACGGCGAGGCCCACGACCTGATCATGAAGGCGTGGGCGGAGGACGAGCCGTTCGCCTTCGACGGCAAGTACAACCAGCTCCGCTGGGTGAACTGCTGGCCCAAGCCGATCCAGAAGCCGCACCCGCCGATCTACATCCCGGGCGGCGGCTCGATCGAGACGTGGGACTTCTGCCTCGACCACGACTACAACTACTCGTACCTGTCGTTCTACGGCTACCTGCGCGGCAAGTCGCTGCTCGAGGGCTACTGGGAGCGGGTGGCCAAGCGCGGCAAGGACGACTCGCCCTACCGCGCCGCCTTCGCCCAGATCATCTGCGTGGCCGACACCGACGCGCAGGCGGAGGAGCTCTACGCGGAGCACTGCCTCTACTTCTTCAACCGGTGCCTGCACGTGTTCCCGCCCTTCGCGGACCCGCCGGGCTACCGCACCGTGAACACCATCAAGTACGGCGCGCTCTCCCAGCTCCGCATGGAGGCGCAGCGGATCATGCAGGGCCTCACCTGGAAGCAGCTCGTGGAGGAGCGCTTCATCATCGCGGGCAGCCCGGAGACGGTGCGCCAGCAGCTCGAGGAGTGCATCACCGGCCTGCGCATCGGCCACCTCTTCTGCCTGCTCCACACCGGCAACATGCCGGACTGGAAGACGCGGCACTCCACCAAGCTCTTCGCCGAGAAGGTGATGCCGCACCTGCGCAACCTCTGGCCGGAGTGGAAGCACGACGACCGCTGGTGGATCCACCCCATGGACGAGCGCCTCCACCCCGAGGAGTCGCGGCCGGGCGCCGAGAAGGCCGGCCAGGAGTGGCGGTGATGAAGGCGCAGACGATCGAGACGCGCAAGGGCGCGCGCTGCCGGGTGCTGGAGGCGGGCAGCGGCATGCCGGTGGTGTTCTTCCACGGGGCGGGCGGCCTCCTGGCCGACAACCCGTTCCTCGACCGGCTCGCCGCGCGCTACCACGTCTTCGCCCCCGAGCTGCCCGGCTACGGCGAGTCCACCGGCGAGGAGCTGCTGGAGGACATGCTCGACTTCACCCTCCACGGCTGGGACGTGGTGGACGCGCTCGGCCTCACCCGCCCGCACCTGGTCGGCCACTCGATGGGCGGCATGATCGCGGCCGAGATGGCCGCCATCGCGCCCCACGACCTCGACCGCCTGGCCCTCGTGGCCGCGGCGGGCCTGTGGATCGAGGAGCACCCGATCCCGGACATCTTCGCCCTGCTCCCCGGCCAGCTCGTCGAGCTGCTCTTCCAGGATCCGGACCGGGGCCAGGCCCTGCTCACCGGCGGCGTGGACTTCTCGGACATGGAGGCGTTCAAGACGTTCTACCTGGGCCAGCAGCGCCGGCTCGCGATGGCGGGCAAGATCCTGTTCCCGATCCCGAACCGCCGCGTGTCCAAGCGTCTCTACCGGGTGACCGCGCCGACCCTCGTGCTCTGGGGCGAGGCCGACCGCCTGATCGTGCCGGCCTACGCGCAGCGCTGGGCCCGCCTCATCTCCGGGGCGCAGGTGCAGATGATCCCGCGCGCGGGCCACATGCTGCCCTACGAGCAGCCGGAGGCCTTCGTCGACGCGCTCGTCCGCTTTCTCGGATGAGCGACGCCACGGGTGACGGCTGGATCGGGCGGCCGCTCAAGCGGCGCGAGGACCACCGGCTCCTCACCGGCGCGGGCTCCTACGTGGACGACATGCGGCCGCCGGGCTGCGTCCACGTGGCCCTGCTCCGCTCCCCGCACGCGCACGCCCGCATCGCGCGCCTCGACGTCGAGGCGGCGCGGCGCGCGCCGCGCGTGCTGCTGGTGGTGACCGGCAAGGACACCGCCCACCTCGCCCCGATGCCGGTGAACCGGATGATGCCCGACATGCGCGTGCCGCCCCATCCGATCCTGGCCGAGGACTCCGTGCACTCGACCGGCATCCCGGTGGCCGCGGTGGTGGCCGAGGACGTGTACGCGGCCTACGACGCGCTCGACCTGATCGAGGTCGAGTACGAGCCGCTGCCCGCGCTCCCCGAGCCGGAAGGCGCCCTCGCGAAGGGCGCGCCCGCGCTCTTCCCGGGCGTCGACGGCAATCGCGTGCTGCACCGCACCCTGCGCGAGGGCGACGCGGCGGCCGCGTTCGCCGCCGCCGCCCACGTGGTGCCGCTCCGGGTCGCCCAGGCCCGCGTCTCCGCGGTGGCGCTCGAGCCGCGCTCGGTGCTGGCCACGTTCGACCGCCAGAGCGAGGAGCTCACGATGTGGGTCTCCTGCCAGGCCCCGTTCCGCATCCGGGCCGAGGTGGCGCGCCTGCTCGAGCTGCCGGAGAGCCGGGTGCGGGTGATCGCGCCCGACGTGGGCGGCGGCTTCGGGGTGAAGACCGGTCCCTACCGCGAGGACGTGCTGCTGGCCTGGCTGGCCCGCCGCCTCGCGCGGCCGGTGAAGTGGGTGGCCACGCGGCGCGAGGACCAGGCCACCACCAACCAGGCGCGCGGCTCGGTCTGCGAGGGCGAGCTGGCGCTGGACGCGGGCGGCCGCATCACCGGGCTCCGCGCGCGCATCGCCTCGCCGCTCGGCTCCTCGCTCATGAACGCGGCGGCGGGATCGCCGTGGAACCACGCGCGCCTGCTGCCCGGCGCCTACGTGGTCCCGACCTGCGACATCACGGTGTCGGGCGCGGTCACCACCACCGCGCCGGTGGCGGCCTACCGCGGGGCCGGGCGGCCGGAGGCCTGCTTCTACATCGAGCGCCTGATCGACACCGCCGCGCGCGCGATGAGCCTCGACCCCGCCGAGCTGCGGCGCCGCAACCTCATCCCGCCGGAGCGCTTCCCGTTCCGCACCGTCACCGGCCAGAGCTACGACTCGGGCGACTATCCGCAGGCGCTCGACCGCGCGCTCGCGGCCGCCGACTACGCGGGGCTGCGGCGCGAGCAGGCGGAGCGCCGCGCGCGCGGCGAGATCGTCGGGGTGGGCGTGGTGTCCTACGTGGAGCCCTGCGCGCTCGGCTGGGAGAGCGGATCGATCCGCGTCGAGCGCTCGGGCAAGGTCACCGCGATCACCGGATCGAGCGCCCACGGCCAGGGGCACGAGACCACGTTCGCCCAGGTCGTGGCCGACCACCTGGGCGTCACGCCGGACGAGGTCACGGTGCTCCACGGCGACACGCGCTCCGGGCCCGAGGGCTTCGGCACCTTCGGCAGCCGCAGCGTGGCCCTCGGCGGCGGCGCGCTGGTGCGCGGCTCGGTCGAGGTGCGCGACAAGGGCCGCCGCATCGCGGCCCGGCTGCTCGAGGCGGCGGCGGAGGACGTGGTGGGCGTGCCCGGCGGCTTCCAGGTGACCGGGGTGCCGGCCAAGCGCGTGACGTGGAAGGAGGTCGCCACCGCGGCCTACGCGGGCGGCCAGGCGCTGCCGTCCGGCGACACGCCGGGGCTCGAGGCCACCATGTACTTCCAGGCCGAGGCCGAGGTGTGGAGCTACGGGGCGGTGGTCTGCCTGGTCTCGATCGCGCGCGACACCGGCCGCCTCTCGATCGAGAAGCTCGTGTGGGTCGACGACGCGGGGACGATCATCAACCCGCTCCTGGCCGAGGGCCAGCTCCTCGGTAGCCTGGCCCAGGGGCTCGGCCAGGCGCTGCTCGAGGCCATCGTCTACGACGGCGACGGGCAGCTCCTCACCAGCACGCTGATGGACTACGCGATCCCGCGGGCGGAGGACATGCCGGCGCTCACCATCGAGAAGATGCACACCCCGTCGCCCCGCAACCCGCTCGGGGCCAAGGGCCTGGGCGAGGCCGGCTGCATCGCGATCCCGCCCGCGCTGGTCAACGCGGCGGTCGACGCGCTCGCGCCCCACGGCGTCACGCACCTCGACATGCCGCTCCACCCCGAGCGGCTGTGGGCCGCGCTGAAGCGGTAGGGGTCAGGTCTTACATTCCGACATTTTTCCGCGTGCGGCCTGACGCCGCTTCCCACGAAAATGTCGGAATGTAAGACCTGACCCCATCAGGCGGCGAAGGCGGCCTGCACCGCGCGCTGCACCTTTGCGGGGTACCAGCGGGTGAACCAGATCGCGGCCGCGAGCGCCACCACCGACGCGCCGATATCCACCGCGAGCGGGATCGCGGGCACGAACTCGGCGGCCGCGTCGGCCGCCGCGTGCACCGCGAAGGACCCGGCCCACGCCCAGGAGACGGCGCGGTTGACCGCCATGAAGATCGGCGAGTCCCAGAACTGCTCCGGCACCCGCTCGCGCGCGTACTGGAGCGTGAACGGCCGGCCGATGGCGAGCGAGACCAAGACGATGCTGAGCAGGCCCGTGTCCACCGCGAGGCGCACGGTGGCCACCGTCCACCGGGGCGCGGCGACCAGGGTGTAGACGGTGAGCGCGCCGAAGAGCACGAAGCTCCCCACCTCGAGGATCTTGATGGACTCGCGCCGGAGCCGCATTCGCAGGCAGAGCAGCGCCGAGGCCACGAGCGCGCCGACGAGCCCGGCCACCGGCGAGACGAGCCGCATCAGCACGAAGAACACGATGAACGGAGAGAGACCGATGAGCACGCTCATGCCGCGGCCCTCGCCCCGGTGACCAGCAGCCGCATCAGCTCGGCCCGGACGGTCTCGAAGTCCCGCTCGGCGGGCAGCTTGCCGGCCAGGTGCAGCATCACGAGCCCGTGCATGCCGGACCAGAAGGCGAGCCCGAGCAGCTCCGGATCGCCGTGGAAGAGGCCCGCCCGCACCAGCCGCTCGAGCGAGGCGCTCATGGTGCGCCGGGCCCGCGTGCTGGCGCGCACCAGCTCCGGATAGCGATCGGGGTGGGGCTGCTGCACGTCGAACATGAGCCGGTAGCCGTCCGGATCGGCCAGCGCGAAGCGCACGTAGGCGAGGCCGACCGCCTGCCCCGCCGCGCGCAGGTCGTCCCCCGCCGCGGCCGCCGCCTGCTCCAGCGCGCCCGCGAAGCGATCGAACGCGGCGGTCCGCACCGCGGCCAGGATCTCGTCCTTGTTCCGGAAGTAGCGGTAGGGCGTCATCGGGCTGCAGCCGAGCGCCTCCGCGAGCTGCCGCATCGAGACCGCGTCGCGGCCCTCGGTGGCGAAGCGGTGCTGGGCCACCTCGCAGAGCCGCGCGCGGAACTCCTCGACCTGCTCGGCGGACAGGGTCCGCGGCATGGCCTCAGGCCTCCGGCGGGATCGCGCGCGGGAACTCGCGCACGTACTTGAAGAAGCGGGCCAGGTGCCGGTCGGAGGCCACCAGGTTGCGCGGACGGAACCGGATGGTGTCGAGCACCGGCGCGTCCTCCGCGAGCAGCCGCTCCACGAAGCCCCGCAGCGTCCCGAGCCGCTCGGCCGCCCCCTCGCGTCCCGTCCCGTCATCCCGCACGCCGTAGGCGTAGAATCCCATGGTCCGGCCGTGCTCGATCGGCGCGCCGCTGAAGAGCATGAAGACGTCCTGGCCGGCCATCGACAGGTGCTGCGCGAACACGTTCACCCCGGTGATGCGGCCATGCTGGATGAAGTGAGGGGACTCGATGCGGTACTCGAGCGAGTGCGGACCCACCGCCACCGCGTCGGGATCCACCGCGGAGAGGCCGTGCAGGGTGCGGAGATGCTGGAAGTCGACCCCGTTCGAGATCGACACCCAGGGATCGATGGCGCGGGTGCCGCGATAGTGCGTCTCGCAGACGAGCTCTCGCTCCTCGACCCCGGGAATGCCGGGCACGGGATAGGTCGGCGCCTCTCCGTTGAAGGCCCAGATCAGGCCCCACGCCTCCGCGGTCGGATAGGTCGGGATGCGGGCCCCGGGCGGGATACGGTCGCCGGCGGGAATGTCGACGCACGTCCCCGCGCAGTCGAACCGCCAGTGATGGTAGGCGCAGCGGATCTGGCCCTCGACCACCTCGCCCACCGAGAGGTCGGCGCCGAGATGCGGGCAGTAGGCCCCCTGCACCACCGCGCGGCCGCTCGCGTCACGATAGACGACGACGCGCGTGCCGAGGAAATCCCGCCCCAGCGGACGGCCGGCGGGCACGTCGCTCGCGAGGGCCACCGGGAACCAGCACTGGTGATAGCTCTCGGTCGCCTCGTCCTGCCGCGCTCGCCTTGCCTCGATCGTCACGCTCATGGCTTGCCTCCTTTGGCCAATGAATTGACACTGTATATTTACGATGTAAGTCAGTCAAGCTCTTCTTCGACCTCTTCGACCCGGGAGACCAGCCATGAGATCGATCGACATCCACGCCCACCTGGTGCCGCAGACCCTCTGGCAGGCCGCCGACCGCGGGCCGGGAATGGTACGGCTTCCGGCACGAGCCCGGCGAGGGGCTCGGCACCTTCCTCGGCACGAACGGCAAGCGCACCGGCTTCACCTCCCCCAAGGTGCGCCTGACCCCGGAGGAGCGGCTCCAGGACATGGACGCGCAGGGCGTGGACGTGCAGGTGATCTCGGTGCACACCCCGCTCTTCGGCTATCACCTGGACCCGGCGCAGGGCCGGGCCCTCGCCCGCGAGGTCAACGACGAGATCGCGGCGATGACCCGCCAGTGGCCCACGCGCTTCGCGGGCCTCGCCACCCTGCCGGTGCAGGACGTGAAGGCGGCCATCGACGAGCTGGAGCGCGCGGTCACCGTGCTCGGCCTGAAGGGGGCCGAGCTCGACACGGTCGTCAACGGGGAGAACTGGGACGAGCCGCGCTTCCTGCCGCTCTTCAAGGCGGCGGAGGCCATGGGCGCGGTACTCTTCTTCCACCCGCAGCCGCAGCACAACTTCATGGTCGAGCGGGCCGGGCGCTACGGCCTCTTCAACAGCCTGGGGGTGATCGTCGAGGACGCGATCGTGGTCGCGGTGCTGATCCTGGGCGGCATCCTCGAGGCCTGCCCGGCGCTGAAGGCCTGCATCGCCCACGGCGGCGGCCCCGCGTGCTACGCGATGGGCCGCCTCGACCGCGGCTGGCAGGGCACGCCGGCGGCGCGGGCGCACACCCCCTCGCCGCCCAGCAGCTACCAGAAGCGGCCTCTACTACGACACGGTGGTGGGCAGCGAGGCCGCGCTCCGCTTCCTGCTCGACCAGGTCGGCGCCGACCGCGTCGTGCTCGGCAGCGACTGGCCCTTCGTGCCGTGGCATCCCTCGCCGGTGACCTGGCTGCAGGGCCTCGCCAGCGTCACGGCCGCGGAGAAGGAGCAGATCCTGTACCGCAACCTCGAAGCGCTGCTGCGGCTCTAGCCGGTGGCCCCCGAGGAGAGGAGACCGCATGCCGAAGCGCTACGACTACGTGACCGTCGACGTGTTCACCGACCGCGCGTTCGCGGGCAACCCCCTGGCGGTCGTGACCGACGCGGTCGGCCTCGACACCGCGCAGATGCAGGCCATCGCGGCCGAGTTCAACTACTCCGAGTCGACGTTCGTGCTGCCGCCCGAGAACCCCGGCCACACCGCGCGGGTCCGGATCTTCACGCGGCAGAACGAGGTCCCGTTTGCCGGCCATCCCAACGTGGGCACCGCCTTCGTCCTGGCCCGGCTCGCCGAGCGGACGGGCGCGCCGCTCGGCGCGACCGTCCGGTTCGAGGAGGCGGCGGGGCTGGTGCCGGTGGATCTCGAGCGGGACGCCGCGGGACACGTGGTGGGCGCCACCCTCACCGCCCCCCAGCCGCTCGCCCTCGACCAGACGATCCCCGCCGCCGTGATCGCCGAGTGCGTCGGCCTGGAGGCCGCGGCCGTGCTCACGTCGTCCCACGAGCCGGTGGTGGCCTCCGTGGGCCTGCCGTTCGTGCTGGCGGAGGTGGCGCCGGACGCGATCGGCCGGGCGGTGTCCGATGCGGCCGCGACCGCCTCCGCGGCGCGCCGCTACGCGTTCAGGTCCGGCCGCTTCTCCGTCCACATCTACGCGCGCACGCCGGGACGGGCGGACGGCGCCGATCTCCGGGCGCGGATGTTCTCGCCGCTGGGCGGCACCGGCGAGGATCCCGCCACCGGCAGCGCCAACGGAGCGCTGATCGCCCTGCTGGCGACGCTCGACCCCGCCGCGGACGCCGTGCTGGCGCTCGACGTCCTGCAGGGAGCGGAGATGGGGCGCCCGAGCTATCTGCGGGTCACCGCCGAGAAGCAGGCTGGCGCGGTCACCCGCGTCCGAGTCGGCGGCCGCTGCGCCCCGGTGATGGAGGGCGCGCTCACCGTCTGAGCGCTACCGGAAGACGCCGGCCCGATCCAGCTCCATCAGAGCCTGGGCCCCGGTGCTGAAGCAGGGGCCGCCGCCCGGCACCGCGGCCGACTGGATCGCCTCCAGCAGCTCGCGCTTGGTCGCTCCGTGGTCGATGGCCCGGCGCATGTGGGCGATCACGCCGTCCTTGCGGCCGCGGAAGGCGAGGATGCCGATGATCACCATCTCGCGGTACTTCACCGACAGCTCGCGGCCCTCGCCGATCGAGAGCTGGCTGAGCGGCTGGCGGGCCTTCACGTACTCCGGGTCCTCCCGCGCCACCCATTCCCAGAACGGGTACCCGTAGGTGTTCTTCGCCGCCCCCGCCGCCGGGACCACGCGTCGCCTTGCCGTTGGTCCCCTTGCCGTTCGCCGCCTTCGTCGCCTTGCGTGCGCTCATGGGGTGCCTCCTCCGGCTCAGGCCGCGAGCCCGAGCGTGCGGCCGGTCTCGGCCGCGAAGCGCTCGAGGCCCGGCCCGTCCAGCGTGGGTTGTGGCCGCAGGATCAGCCGGTGGACGCCGGCCGCCGCGTAGGCCTCGATCGTCGCCCGGTCCGGCACGTCGTAGCCAGGCGGGGTCACGCTGATCTCGAGCGGCCCCAGCTCCGCCGGCCGCTTCACCTGACGTCGCGGCCTGCTGGAGCGCGCCCACCCGCTTGCGGGTCTCCGCCACGTCGAGGCCGAAGCCGTACCAGCCGTGGCCCTGCGCCGACCGCGCGGCGATAGGCCGGCGGCGTGCCCCCGCCCACCACGATCGGGATCGGCGCCTGCACCGGCCGGGGCATGGCCTGCACGCTCTCGAACGACACGTAGGGCCCGTGGTGCGACGGCTTCGGCTGCGTCCACACCGCGCGCATCGAGGCCAGGTAGTCGTCGGAGACGCGGCCGCGCTCCTTGAACGGGGCGCCCACCGAGCGCATCTCCGGCTCGCACCAGCCGACGCCCAGCCCGAAGATGAGGCGGCCGTTCGAGAGCACGTCGAGCGAGGCGAGCTGCTTGGCGAGGACCAGGGCCTGGCGCTGGGGCAGGATGATGACCCCGGTGCCGAGCCGGATGCGGGAGGTGTGGGCCGCGAGGTAGGTCAGCGCGACCACCGGGTCGAGCAGCCGCATGTCGGGCGGCATCGGCCGCCCCGGCACCGGCGGGTCGGGCAGCACCACGTGATCGGCCACCCAGAGCGACTCGAAGCCGGCGGCCTCGGCGGCGCGTCCGAGGCGCGCCGCCGCGTCCGGGTACGCGCAGGTGTTGAGGTTGACGCCGTGCAGGCCGTACTTCATCGCGGCTCTCGCGGCGCCGGCGCCTTCATGCCGGCCAGGCGCTCGATGATCGTGAACACCACGCTCGTGTCCTGCTCCCCGAGCCCGGCGGCCAGCGCGGCCTGCTGGTAGTGCTGGGCCAGGGCCGAGAAGGTCACCGGCACGTGCAGCTCCTTGGCGATGGTGTGGAAGGTCTCGAGGTCCTTGTTCATGAGCGCGACCTTGAAGCCGGGCTCGAAGTCGCGCGGGATCAGGGCGCGCGGGATGCGCTCGAGGGCCTTGCTGCCCCCGCTGCTGGCCTTCACCACCTCGTAGATCGTCATCGGGTCGAGGCCCGCCTTCACCCCGAGCACGAAGCCCTCCATCATGGTGGCCGAGTTCACGCACGCCATCATGTTGTTGATCGCCTTCACGGTGTTGCCCGCGCCGGCCGGGCCCACGTGGAAGACGTTGGGCCCCATCGCCTTCAGCACCGGCTCCGCCCGGGAGAGCGCGGCCTTGTCGCCGCCCACCATGATGGCCAGGGTCGCGGCGCGGGCCCCGGTCACGCCGCCGCTCACCGGCGCCTCCAGGAAGTGGACGCCCCGCGCCTTCGCCTTCGGCTCGATCTTCCGGGGCGTCGAGGGCAGCACGCTCGAGAGATCGATCAGGATGGTGCCCGGCTTGGCCCGCTCCACCAGGCCGCCCGCGTCGAGGTACATCGCCTCCACGTCCGGTGAGGCGGGCAGCGAGGTCAGCACAACGTCCGCGCCCTCCAGCGCGGCCAGCGCCGAGTCGGCGCGGCGGGCCCCGGCCTCGACCAGGTTCGCCATCGCCTTGGGGTTCAGGTCGAAGACCGTCATCGGGAACCCGGCCTTCAGGATGTTGCCGGCCATTGGATTGCCCATGTTGCCGACACCGATGAACCCGACCGAGAGAGCCATGCGCGCCTCCTTGGGCGACCTGCGGGATGACGGGGGTCGAATCGAACGCGCCGAGCATAAACCTCCGCGACGAGCGGAGCAACGTGCGGTAGACTCCGCTCTAGTGTTACGCGCCTTCGCGCTCGACCCGATCGGGACGGTCTCCATCGAGGAGATGTCGTCGGTGGGTCTTCTGAAGCTCTCGACGCGGACGTACTGGCGCCGCGTCTGGCCCGCCGGGGTCGGCCTGGCCTCCTACATCGTGGAGCGCTTCGGCACCGAGGGACTGCGCGATCGCGACGTCCTGGATCTCGGCTGCGGGGTCGGCCTGGTCGGCATCGTGTGCGGCCGCCTGGGCGCGCGCGTGACCTTCCTCGACCGCGAGGCGGGAGCCCTCGCCGCGGTCCGGCGCAACTGCCGCCGCAACGGCCTGGCCCCGGCCCGCACCATCGGCGGCGACTGGAACCACGGCGGTCACCGGGTCGAGCCGGACGCCTACGATCTGGTCGTCGGCGGCGACGTGGTCTACGACGACCTGGAGTGGCCGGCCATCGGCATCGCGCTGATGCGGACCCTGCGGGCGGGCGGCATCGCGCTGCTGGCCGATCCGGGCTGGGTGGTCCAGCGCAAGCTGCGCGGCGCGTTCCGCCGCAGCGGCTTCACGGTGGCCCGGAGCCGGCGGCGGGTGAGCTGGCCGCCGTGGCGCACCACCCACCTGCGCGTCAAGGACATCAACATCTACGAGCTGTCCCGCGCCACCCCCCTCTCCCCTGAGGGGAGAGGGCAGGGTGAGGGGCCCAGGGGTGGGGGCCTCACTTCTCAGGCTCGTCCAACCGGCTGATGCGCCCGACGCGCAGGGTCCCGACCTCCAGGTCGGCGATCTTCAGCGAGCGGATCTCCCCCCGCCCGAGCTTCAAGCTCCGCACCACCAGGCGCCCGATGGCGAGCGCGCCGATCGCGAAGGCTCCGAGCGCCAGGGCCCCGAAGGCCAGCGCCCCCACCCGCCCGGCGCCGACCAGCCCGTCCCGGACCACCACCCGCGCCACCTGACCGTGCCCCGGGCCGAGAGCCTCGGCGCGGCCCGTCCTCCAGTCGGGGAGATCGGAGTAGTCGGGGAGATCGGGTGACCCGGGCTCGCGCATGGTGAGCTCAGCGCGGCGGCAGCGGCCAGCCGAGCCAGTCGCAGACCGCGCGGCCCATGACCAGCTCGAGGCTCCGCCCCGCGAGCCAGGGCATCTCCTCGGTGAACATGGTCACGCACTGCCGCCACGGGCACGGCATGCGGGTGATGTCGGTGCCCCAGAACATCCGCTCCGGCCCGAAGGCGTCGTGGATCCGACGCAGGTGGTCGTGGATGTTCCGGTAGGGATAGGGCGCGCTCGAGTAGCTGGGTGCCCCGGTGGCCTTGATCGCGATGTTGGGGTGCTTGGCCAGCGCCAGCATCTCGGGCAGGTTGGCCCACGCCGCGTCGTCCTTGGTGCCGGAGGGCCGGCCCAGGTGGTCGATGATCAGCTTGAGCCGCGGATGGCGCTCCGCGATCTGGCCCACCGTGGGCAGGTAGGTCGCCGCGAGGAGCGCGATCGGCAGGCCCGCGCGCTCCGCCGCGGGCCAGAGCCAGTCCATCGTCCCGTCGGTCGGCCACGTGCGCTGATGCGGCTGCAGCAGCGCGAAGCGCAGCCCGAGCATCCCCGGCCGCTTCTTCCAGCCGTCGACCAGCCCCCGGCTCGCGGGGGCGTCGAGCGGGAAATTGCCGAGGATCGCCAGGCGATCCGGGTGGCGGCGCGCCGCCTCCACCGCCAGCTCGTTGGAGTCCGGGTCCCACGAGGCGGGCGGGTGGATGACCGCGCCGTGGACGCCGGCCTCGTCCATCTCGGCCAGCAGATCGTCCGCGGAGTAGGTCTCGACCTGCCGGTGGTTCGCGTTGGTCGGCTTGTGGTTGGCCCAGATGTGGACCTGCGCGTCGACGATCAGCATGGGCGGCCCGGGGGTCAGGCGGTCAGATGATGCCGCGCTTGGCGAGATCGGCGATGTCGGCCGTGCTGTAGCCGAGCGAGCCGAGGATGGCCTCGTTGTCCTGGCCGAGCTCGGGGGCGGCGGCGCGGATGGGGTTGCGCCGCGCCCCGTGCGAGACCGGGTGCCCGAGGATCGTGAGGTCGCCGAGCGCGGGCGAGCGGACCGGCTGCGCCATCTCGAGGTGGCGCACCTGCGGATCGGCGAAGGCCTCGTCGATCCGGTAGATGGGCCCGCACGGCACGCCCGCGTCGTTCAGGATCTGGATCCAGGTCGCGCTGTCCTTCTGCCGGGTGACCGGCATCAGGACCTCCATCAGGAGGTCGCGATTGGTCGAGCGCGCCTTCGCGGTCGCGAAGCGCGGATCGGTGCGCAAATCCGGGCGCTCGATCGCGCGGCAGAACCGCTCGTACAGCTCGTCGCCCGCCGCCGCGATGTTGATGTGGCCGTCCCTGGTCTCGAAGACGCCGGTCGGGATCCCGGTGGGATGGTTGTTGCCGGCCTGCGGCGCGATCTCTCCGCTCATGAGCCAGCGCGAGGCCTGGAAGTCGAGCATGGAGAGCATCGCCTCGAGCAGCGAGGTGTGCACCCACTTCCCCTGCCCGGTGCTCTCGCGCTCGATCAGGGCCACCAGGATGCCCTTGCGCGAGCAGGATGCCCGAGCAGAGATCCGCGATCGGGATGCCGACCCGCACCGGCCCCTGCCCCGGGATGCCGGTGATCGACATGAGGCCGCCCATGCCCTGGGCGATCTGGTCCACCCCGGGCCGGTCGCGATAGGGCCCGCTCTGGCCGAAGCCGGAGATGCTGCCGTAGATCAGCCGCGGGTTGAGCGGCCGCAGGCTCTCGTAGTCGATGCCGAGCCGGCGCTTGACGTCCGGGCGGTAGTTCTCGACCACGATGTCGGCGTCCTTCGCCAGCCGCTTGAAGACCGCGACCCCGTCGGGCTCGCGCAGGTTCAGGGTGAGGGCTTCCTTGCCGCGGTGCAGGTTCTGGAAGTCGAACCCGTGGCGGTTGCCGCCCATCCCGTCGCCCGAGCGGCCGCCCGGCATCTCGATCTTGATCGCGCGGGCGCCCCAGTCCACCAGCTGGCGGACGCAGGTCGGGCCGGCCCGCGCCCGGGTGAGATCGAGCACGGTGAAGCGCGCCAGGGGCAGCGCGCCGTTGCCGTTCATGCCGGCCAGTAGACGAAGCCGCAGCCGGTCTGCGTGCAGTGGGCCGCGGTGTACTCCACGAACTTGGCCGGCCGGTTCATCGCGGCGGCCACGCTGATCCACGCGCGCACCTCGCCGGTGCCGGAGCGCATCGTGTCCGAGTCGAAGGTGAACAGGTGCTCGAGAGCGGCGAGGTCGTTGCGCTCCAGGCGCTCGAGGATCCAGCGGTCGAGCGGCTGGTCGATCCAGCCCGCGTTGAACATGCCCGGGAAGTGGGAGAGGCCGCCCGAGGCGTAGATCGCGATGCGCTCGGGCCGCTCGTTCAGGATCTGGCCGATCGCCGCGCCCAGCTGAGCGCAGCGCTGCGGCGCTCGGCAGCGGCGGGAAGTACTCGTTGAGGAAGACGCAGACCAGCGGGATGCGCAGCTCCGGATCCACCTCGGGCACCAGGTTCGACACCATGTGCGAGACGCCGCGGGTCGGGTTGCCGCGCGGATCGAACTTCCCCACGTTGGCCACGTCGAAGCCGCGCTTGATCAGGCCCTTCAGGAGGTAGCGCGACATCTCGGCGTGCTGGGGGAAGACCAGCTTGGTCCGCTCCTGCGGCGGCGTCGTCATGGGATCGCGCGCGCTCCGGCCCCAGATCGGCTCGTCCCCGGTGTAGATCGAGAAGGTCGGGTTGTTGGCGTCGTCGAACATGTCGCCCTGGTCGTCGCCGATCATGACCAGCACGTCCGGCCGGTAGGCCTTCACCTGGTCGCGCAGCACCGCGAAGGCGGCCTCGATCTTCTGGATGTGGCCCTCGATGATGCTGGGCGTCGCGATCTCCACCCGGGCGCTCTGCGGGCAGATGCTCCCGGGCCACCTTGGGGATCCGCTCGACGACCTTGGGCCAGTACTGCGCCTTCTGGAACATCATGGGGGCGTGCGACGAGGCCAATCCCAGTCCGAGCATGGTGGAGTCCTCCCGCCTGGAAATCTAGCACGCCCGCGGGCCTATGCAATCGGCTAGGATTCCGGGCGGGAGGAGGCGACCCCATGATCCTCGAGCGCTTCAAGGTGCCGGAGAAGGACCAGGTCCGGGTGTCGGAGGCGGCCCTCCGCGAGGCGGTCACCCGGATCTTCGAGAAGCTCGGCGTGAGCCCGGAGGACGCGGCGGACGCCGCCGACGTGCTCACCATGACCGACCTGCGCGGGGTCGAGACCCACGGCGTGTCCAACATGCTGCGCGCCTACGTCCGCGACTACCGGGCCGGCAAGCTCGACCCGCGCCCGGGCTGGCGCATCGAGCGCGAGGCGCCCGCCACCGCGGTGATCGACGCGGGCAAGCGGCTCGGCATCATCGTGGGGCCGAAGGCGATGCGCCTGGCCATCGAGAAGGCGCGCCGGGTCGGCGTCGGGGTGGTGACGGTGTACAACAGCGGGCACTTCGGCGCCATCGGCCACTTCGCGATGCAGGCCGCGCGGGAGGACATGGTCGGGGTCTGCTTCACCGCCGCCGGCCTGCACGTCGTCCCCACCTTCGGCGCCAAGCCCCTGCTCGGCACCAATCCGATCGCGCTGGCCGCTCCCGCGAGGCAAGAGGCGCCCCTGCTCTTCGACGCGGCCACCTCCGCCATCGCGGGCAACAAGATCCGGCTCGCGATGCGCATCGGCTCGCCGCTGCTGGCGGGCTGGGTGACCGACAAGGAAGGCACGCCGATCATGGAGGAGAAGCCGATCTTCGACCGCGAGGACTTCTACCAGGCCCCCCTCGGCGGCACCCGCGAGCAGGGCTCGCACAAGGGCTACGGCTTCGCGATGATGGCCGAGGTGCTCTCGACCTTCCTGTCCGGCGCGCTGCCCACCATGCTCGACCCGGCCAGCGGCTCCAAGAACCAGTTCGCGGCCTACGACATCAAGGCCTTCACCGACCTCGACCGCTTCAAGGACACGATGGACGAGATGCTCCGCACCCTGCGCACCGCCGCGCCCGCGCCGGGGCAGGAGCGCGTGCTCTATCCGGGGCTCTCCGAGGCGGAGGAGGTCGAGCATCGCCGGGCCCACGGCATCCCGCTCCACCGGGAAGTGATCGAGTGGTTCGGCGAGTGCACGGCCGAGATGGGCCTGCCGCCCCTGGCCGTGATGCGCTGAGCCGCCGGGCCGGACGCAGCAGCGCCATGGCATACTCGAAGCCCATGGCGGACGAGCGCGGCCCGGCGGCGATTCCCCTGCTCTACGGCCGCGGCACGCTGCCGGTGACCCCGCCGCGCGGCTGCGTGCCCACCGTCATCGAGAAGCGCGCGATGCCGGTGCTGGCGGACCCCGCCGGCGCGGTGCGCGGCGCCCTGGCCCGGCCGGTCGGCGTGCCTCCGCTCGCCGAGCTGGCGCGCGGCAAGCGCTCGGCCTGCATCCTGATCTGCGACATCACCCGCCCGGTGCCGAACGGTCTCTTCCTGGCGCCGCTGATCCGGACCCTGCTGGACGCGGGCGTGCCGCCGGCCGGGATCACGGTCCTGGTCGCCACCGGCCTCCACCGGCCGAACGAGGGCGCGGAGCTGGCCGAGCTGGTCGGCGACCCGTGGGTGCTCGACGCGGTGACGGTGGTGAACCACGACGCCACGGTGGACCGCGACCACGTGCTGCTGGGGCGCACGCCGGGCCGCGCCACCGTCGTCCGCCTCGATCGCCGGCTGGTGGAGGCCGATCTCAAGATCGCCACCGGCCTGGTGGAGCCGCACTTCATGGCCGGCTGGTCGGGCGGCCGCAAGGTGATCGCGCCCGGGGTGGCCCACGCCGAGACCATCACCACCTTCCACAACTCGGCCTTCATGGCGCACCCGCGCGCGGCCAACTGCGTGCTGGACGGCAACCCGCTCCACGAGGAGCAGCTCGCGATCGTGGCGATGCTGGGCGGCGCGCTCGCGCTCAACACCGTGATCGACGACCGGCGGCGGCTGGCCTTCGTCAACTTCGGCGAGGTCGTGCAGAGCCATCTCCAGGCGGTGGAGTTCGCGCGGGGCTACGCGCAGGTGTCGGTGCCGCGCCGCTTCCGCACCGTGGTCACGAGCGCGGCGGGCTACCCGCTCGACAAGACGTACTACCAGACCGTGAAGGGCATGGTGGGGCCGCTCGACATCCTGGAGCCGGGCGGCGAGCTGATCGTGGCCTCCGCCTGCTCGGAGGGGCTCGGCTCGAAGCACTATGTGGAGGCGCAGCGCCGCCTGGTGGACCTGGGCCCGGACGGCTTCGCGGCGAGCATCGCGGGCAAGCCCCACGCCGACATCGACGAGTGGCAGACCCAGATGCAGCTCAAGCCGATGCGGGTCGGGCGCGTGCGGCTCTACACCGACGGCCTCGACGCGGTCGGCGCGGGCCTGACCGGGGTGGAGCGCGTCCACGATCTCTCCGCCGCGGTGGCCGAGAGCATGGCGCGCCAGCGGGATCCCCGCGTGGCCTTCGTGCCCGAGGGACCCTACGTGGTGCCGGTTCACGAGGAGGCGTGATGTTCGACGCGGTCATCGTCGGGGCGGGATTCGCCGGGATGTACATGCTGCACCGGCTGCGGGGGCTCGGGCTCACCGCGCGGGTGTTCGAGGCGGGCAAGGGCGTCGGCGGCACGTGGTACTGGAACCGCTACCCGGGCGCGCGCTGCGACGTGGAGAGCATGGACTACTCCTACTCGTTCTCCGACGAGCTGCAGCAGGAGTGGCGCTGGAGCGAGCGCTACTCGGCCCAGCCGGAGATCTTGAGGTACGCCAACCACGTGGCGGACCGCTTCGACCTGCGCCGCGACATCCAGTTCGAGACGCGCGTGACCTCCGCGGTGTTCGACGAGGCGGCGGGCCGCTGGACCGTCGAGACCGATCGGGGCGACCGGGTGACCGCGCGGTTCTGCATCATGGCGACCGGGCTGCCTCTCGGACGCGCAGGTGCCCGACGTCACGGGGCTCGAGACGCTTCGCGGGCAAGTGGTACCACACCGGGAAGTGGCCGCACGAGGGCGTGGACTTCACCGGCCGGCGGGTCGGCGTGATCGGCACCGGCTCCTCCGCGATCCAGTCGATCCCGATCATCGCGAAGCAGGCGAGCCACCTCTACGTCTTCCAGCGCACGCCGAACTTCAGCATGCCCGCCCAGAACGCCCCGCTCGACCCGGAGTACGAGCGCCGCGTGAAGGCGGGCTACGCCGACTTCCGGCGCCAGGCCCGCGAGTCGCGCGTGGGCTTCGTGACCGAGCGGAGCGGCGACTCCGCGCTCGCGGTGCCGGCCGAGGAGCGGGAGCGCGAGTACGAGAAGCGCTGGCGCCGGGGCGGCCTCGGATTCTCGGCCGCGTACACCGACCTGCTCGTCAGCAAGGAGGCCAACGACACCGCGGCCCAGTTCTTCCGCGAGAAGATCCGGGCGATCGTGCGCGACCCGGCGGTGGCGGACCTGCTGTGCCCGCAGAGCTACCCCCTGGGCACCAAGCGGCTCTGCGTGGACACCGGCTACTACGACACGTTCAACCGCGACAACGTGACGCTGGTGGACGTCCAGCAAGACCCCGATCGAGGCCATCACCCCGAAGGGCGTGCGGGTGGCCGGCGTCGAGTACGCGGTGGACGATCTCGTCTTCGCCACCGGCTTCGACGCGATGACCGGCGCGCTGCTCAACATCGACATCCGCGGGCGCGGCGGCCGCAAGCTCGACACGGAGTGGGCGGGCGGCCCGCGCACCTATCTCGGCCTGACCGTCGACGGGCTTCCCGAACCTGTTCATGATCACCGGCCCCGGCAGCCCGTCGGTGCTGAGCAACATGATCGTGTCCATCGAGCAGCACGTGGACTGGATCGCCGACTGCGTCACCCACCTGCGCGCGCGCGGCCTGTCGACGCATCGAGGCGACCGCGGAGGCCCAGGAGGCGTGGGTCCAGCACGTCAACGAGGTCGGCCACATGACGCTCTACCCGCTCGCGCCCTCGTGGTACATGGGGGCCAACATCCCGGGCAAGCCGCGGGTGTTCATGCCCTACATCGGCGGGGTCGGCGTCTACCGGCAGAAGTGCGACGAGGTGGCCGCGAAGGGCTACGAGGGCTTCGCGCTGCGCGCGTGAGGCCCGGGAGCTAGCTCGAGGCGGAGGCGGTGGCGGCGCGCCAGATGCGGCGCGCGTCCTTGTCGATGTTGAGCGCGACCACCGCGGCGACCGCCAGGAGCCCGCAGGCCATCACGAACGCCAGGCCGTAGCCGCCGGTCGTCTCGAACAGCGCGCCGGCCAGCCAGGAGCCGAGCGCGGAGCCGGTCTGGTGCACCAGGAAGATCAGGCCGAAGATCGAGCTGACCGAGAAGCGCCCGTAGATGTCGGCGGTGAGCGCGGAGGTCATCGAGCCGGTGCCGGCCAGGGTGATCCCGCCCAGCACCGCGACCACGAGGAGCGCGCCCGGGTTGTCGCGGATGAGGAAGAGCCCGGTGAAGATGGCGATGCGGCCCGCGTAGATCCCGGCCAGCACCGGGCGGCGCCCGAACCGATCGGACAGCGCGCCCAGCATGATCGTGAACGCGATGCTCGAGCCTCCGAGCACGCCGAGCGCCCACGAGGCGACCATCGGGGTGTAGCCGTGGTCGGTGAGCATCGGGATGCCGTGCGCGGAGAGCAGGCTCATCGAGAAGCCGCAGGTGAAGAAGGAGCCCGCGAGCTGCCAGAAGGCCAGCGTCCGGAGCGCCTCGCCCGCGGTGACCCGCTCGACCGACGCGGCGGGAGCGCCGGGCAGCGCGCGGCTCGCCGTCGGCGGTGAGCCCGACCGACTCCGGGGAGTCGCGCAGCACCCAGATGCAGAGCGGCAGCGAGATGGCCAGGATCAGGATCGCGATGACCACGTACGTCGTGCGCCAGCCGGTGGTCAGCACGAGCCACGTCACCGCGGGCACCAGCAGGCTCATCCCGGTCATCGACGCGCTGCCGAGCACCGAGAGCGCGGTGCCGCGCCGCCGGCTGAACCAGCGGGCGACGACGCCGGAGGCGATCACCGGCCCGGTCCCGGCCAGGCCCGAGCGGCACCAGCACCCCGTAGACCGCGGTGAACTCCCAGACGTTGCGCACCATCGCGGTCAGGATCAGCGAGGCCACCAGGAGCAGGGTGCCGGCCGAGGCGACGACCCGGACACTGAACCTATCCAGGGCCATGCCGGCCAGCGGCATGAAGACCCCGTAGAGGAAGAGGCTCAGCGCGATGACCGCCGAGAAGCTGGCGCGGTCGAGGTTCAGATCGGCCACGATCGGCTTCAGGAAGGGCCCGACCGCGTGGCGCACGCCGGTCGACATGAAGGTGGTGACCGAGAAGGCGCCCACCACCCACCAGCCGTAGAAGACCTTCTGGTCTCGCATGCCCTCTCGACTATATCCCACCCGGCGGGCGATCTGCCTAGAAGCTGGGCTTGGTCGAGAACGGCGTCAGCTGGAGCTCGTGGGTCCAGCAGGACCGGTCCTGGGTGTGGAGGTAGTAGAACGCCTCCGCGATCTTCACCGGGTTCATGACGATCTCCGGCTGCTTCTGCGCCCGCGGCAGCGCGCGGGTGCCCGGCGAGTCGATGAGCCCGTCGATCACCACGTTGGCCACGTGCACGCCGTGCTCGGAGTACTCCTCGGTGAGCACCTGCGCCAGCGTGCGCATCATCACGCGCGGGTAGTAGAGCGACTGCCCGGTGAGCCGCTTGCGCCCTCGCAGGGACGACGAGTTGTTCGAGATGAGGAACGAGCCGCCGCCGCGCTTGCGCATCGCGGGCAGCACCTCCTTGGCGACCAGGAACGGCCCGCGGCTCGCGATGTGCTGCGCGGTCTCGAAGATCTCGAGCGGGACGTGCTCCAGCAGCTCCTTGTCGGGCGGCAGGTCGCGCCCCTCGAGGTAGCCCGCGTTGTAGACCAGGACCTCCGGCTCGCCGACCTGCGCCCGGATCGTGGCGAACGCCTTCGTGATGGAGGCCTCCGACACCAGGTCCAGCTCCACGATCGAGCTGGCGCCGCCCTGCGCCCGGATGGCCTCGTCGAGGGCCTTCGCGTTGGGGGCGCTCCGGGTCGTCAGCACGACGTGGAAGCCCTCCTTCGCGAACTTCTGGGCCACCGCGCCGCCGACGCCCCAGCGGATGCCGACCGGCACGTCGCGGTCGTCGAGCGCCTTGCCGTGGGCCAGCTTGGTGTTGCGGCCATCCGCCTGCCACTTGGACGTTGCTCCCACCACGACGGCGACCGGTCGACGGGTCGACATGACGAATCCTCCTCTAGTTGGGCTCTACGTTGCGCCGCCGCCGAAGAACTCCAGCAGCAGCCGGTTGACCTCGGGCGCGTTCTCGTACGCCGACCAGTGGCCGGCCTTCGGGATCCGATGCACGTCGAGACCCGGGACCGCGGCCTGGATCTCGCCGATCAGCAGCTTCGCGGGCCGGAACGCGGAGTCGTCGTGCTCGCCCCACAGCAGGCGGATCCTGCCGCCGCGCCGCGCGACCTCCGCCAGATCGCCGAGCAGCGTGCCGCCGCCGCTGACCTTTCGACTATCGAAGCGGGTTCGGCGCACGCACGTCCACCTGGATGTCGAGCGTCTCCTCGGACACGCTCGCCTCGTCGCTCAGCATGTTCACCAGCAGGTTGTGGCGGCAGATCTCGCGGAAGAGCCGATCGTCGCCGCCCGCCTCCTTGTAGCTGCGGATCGGCCGCTCGCCGAACTTGCGCATGGGGAAGCCGCCGGGCGAGATGATCGCCGAGATGGCTCACCCGCGGCCCGAGCCGCCGCGCCATGTTGGACGCGATCGCGGCGCCGAACGAGAAGCCGGCGAAGCGGAGCGGCGCATCGCCCGGCAAGGCCTCGAGGAGCAGCGCGTGCACCAGGTCGAGGTACTGCGGGCCGGTGGTCTCGCGCGGCACCGGCGCGGAGTCGCCGTAGGACGGGTGGTCGAGCGCGTGCACGGTGAAGCGGCGCCGAGAGCGGTCCACGTTGCGGATCCAGTGCTTCCACGAGCCCATGCCGCCGTGGAAGAGCACGAGGTCCGGCCCGCGGCCGGACCGGTGCACGGCCATGCGGGGCGTCGGATCGGGGCTCACGGCGAGCGCGATCAGGCGACGCGAGGCCGGACGCGCTCGGCGAAGGCGGCCATCTGCGCGTCGAGCTCGGCCCGTCCGCGGCGAGGAGCTCCAGCACCAGCTCCTCGACCCCGCACGCGGCCAGCTCCGCGATCTGGTCCGACCACCGCCGCCGGCTCGCCCGGCGATCACGCGCCCGGCGTGCGCGGACGCGCGGCGCGCTCTCCCCCGCGCGCAGGATGCGCACGTCGTTGCGCAGGGTCAGCGCGGGCGGGGTCGCGCGGCCGCGCGCGTGGCTCAGGCGCGCCAGCTCCGCCACGCCGGCCCGCAGCTCCGTCGGGCGAGCGGTTGATCGGATGCCACGCCGCGCCCAGCTCGGCCGCGCGGCGCAGCGACGCCTTGCCGTGCCCGCCCACCCAGATCGGCGGGTGCCGCTCGCACCGGCTTCGGCTCGAAGTGGAGGTCGTGGAACTGCACGTACTTGCCGGAGAACGACGGCGACGGGCTCGTCCACAGCTCCTGCATCGCGCGCAGGTACTCGTCGGTCATGGGCGCCGCGCTCCGCGAAGGGCACGCCGAGCATCGCGCTCTCCGCCGCCACCCACCCCGCGCCCACGCCCAGGATCACGCGCCCGCCGCTCAGCGCGTCGAGCGACGACACCATCTTGGCGGTGACCACCGCCTGGCGATACGGGACGATCAGCACGGTGGTGCCGAGGCGCACCCGGCTCGTCGCGCCCGCGACCACCCCGAGGGTGATCAACGGATCGAAGATCGTGGTGCCGAAGTTGGCCACGTTGGCGCGCGGCACCACCACGTGGTCGCTCACCCACACCGAGTCGTAGCCGAGCGCCTCGGCCCGCACCGCCGCGCCCCGGATCGATCTCCGGGGTGGCGAGGTGCCGGCAGTTCGGGCAGCCAGATCCCGAAGCGCATCAGCGGTTCAGCCCCGTTCGATAGCGGAGCGGCAGGCCCGGGCGCGGCCACTCGAACGACACCAGCGTGCCGCCCATCGAGAGGGTGGCGTAGGCGGTGCGCAGGTCCTTCCCGCCGAAGCAGACGTTGGTGACCATCATGTCGGGCAGCGTGTACTGGTCGACCCGGCTGCCGTCGGGCCAGATATCGCTCACCGCGCCGGTGATCAGGGTGGCCACGCACACGTGGCCCTCACCGTCCACCGCGAGCGAGTCGAACATCTGGTAGCCGCCGAGGCCGGCGATCACGGTGCCCTTCTCCCCGCGGTAGGGCCCGTTGGCGGACTCGATCTGCCCGGGGCCCGAGAGCTTGAACGCCCAGCAGCGCGCGGTGGGCGTCTCGACCACGTAGAGCGTCTTCTCGTCCGGCGAGAGCCCGATGCCGTTGGGCCGCTCCAGCGGGAAGATCGCTTCCTTGATCATCGATCCGTCGGCCTTCGCGTAGTAGACGACGCCGCGGTCGCTGTCGCGCTCGCGCGTCTTGCCGAGGTCGGTGAACCAGAAGCCGCCCGCCCCGTCGAACACCAGATCGTTCGGGCCGCGCAGGCGCTCGCCCTCGCAGCGGTCGTAGAGGGTGTCGAACTTGCCGGTCTCGGGATCGACGATCTGGATGGAGCCGGTGACGTAGTCGTCGGCCTGGGCCACCGGGAAGAGCTTGCCCGGCCGCTCCAGGAACTTGAGCCCGCCGTTGTTGGTGACGTAGATCTTGCCGCTCGGGCCCATCGCGGCGCCGTTGGGGCCGCCGCCGAGATTGGCGACCACGTGGACCTTCCCGTCGGGCGTCACGCGCGAGAGCGTGCGGCGCTCGATCTCGACCAGGACGACCGAGCCGTCCGGCATCGCCACCGGCCCCTCGGGGAAGCGCAGCCCGGACGCGATCTGCTTGAAGGCGGGCTTGTGGGTGGCCATCAGGACTGCACCTGCCGCATGAGCGCGGCGCAGCGATCGAGCACGGGGAGCACCTCGTCGGCCTTGGCCGCGGGAAGGTTGAACAGCAGGCGGGCCACGCCCGCGTCGCGGTAGCGCTTGATGAGGTCTCCATCCTCGGCCACCCCGAACACGGTGATCGGCACCGTGGCCGGATCGCGGCCGGCCTCCCGGGCGAGCGCGGCGAACTCGGGCAGCTTGCCGAGCACGTCGCCATACGCGGGCCGCCGCGCGTGCGGCACCCAGCCGTCGCCGTAGGCGAGGGCCCGGCGCGCCCCGTGGGGAAACGCGCCGCCCACCAGCACCGGCGGGTGCGGCTTCTGCACCGGCTTGGGCCACGTCATCATCGGCGGGAACTTCACGAACTCGCCCGCGTACTCGGGCTTGGACTTCGTCCAGATGAGCCGCATCGCCTCCACCCGCTCGCGCATCACCTCGAAGCGCGACTTGAACTCGGTGCCGTGGTCGGCCATCTCCTCCGCGTTCCAGCCCGCCCCGACCCCGAACAGGAAGCGCCCGCCCGAGACCTGGTCGAGGCTCGCGACCGCCTTGGCGGTCTGGATCGGGTCGCGCTGGACCACCAGGCAGATCCCGGTCGCGACCCGGAGCCGCGTGGTGGCCGCCGCGGCGGCCGCGAGGGTGACGAAGGGATCCATCACGTCGTAGTACTTCTTGGGCAGCTCGCCGCCCGCCGGGAACGCGGAGCTTCGCGATAGAGGGAATATGCGAGTGCTCGGGCGCCCAGAGCGACTCGAAGCCGCGCTCCTCCAGCGCCCGGCCGAGCGCGGCCGGTCCCATCGAGTAGTCGGTGAAGAAGATC
>CAWJDX010000018.1:0-93661 GCA_963841755.1 uncultured Candidatus Rokubacteria bacterium | reverse complement strand
AGCGCTGCTCGACGCCGGCCCGCACGCGGCGCGCGAAGGCGGCGACGTCGCGGGCGCGGGCGCCGTCGTGGCAGACGATGGCGAGCGTGTGGCGGGTCGAGAGCCCGACCGGTCCGTCGCTCTGTCCGCGCGTGAAGCCGGCGCGCTCGATCAGCCACGCCGCGGAGAGCTTCACGTGGCCGTCGGGCTGCGGCCAGCGCGGCATGGAGAGGCCGGCCGCGCGCGCGTCGATCCGGGCCAGCGCGTCGGCGGTCACGATGGGGTTCAGGAAGAACGAGCCGCAGCTCCGCGCGTTGGGATCGCCCGGGTCGAGCACCATCGACTTGGAGCGCCGGATCTTCAGCACCGTCTCGCGCACCTCGCCGAGCGACGGCCGCGCGAGGCCGCGCGTCTCGAGGTCGCGGGCGATGTCGGCGTACCGCACGTTGGGCGCTCCGCCCGGGATGAGCCGGTAGCTCACCGCCAGCACCACGTGGCGGCCGGGCGCTCCGCGCTTGAAGAGGCTGTCGCGGTAGCCGAACCCGCACTCGGCGGGCGCGAGCGTGACCACGCGGCCGCTCTCGCGGTCGAGCGCGCGCACCGCGGTGAGCGTGTCGCTCACCTCCTGGCCGTAGGCGCCCACGTTCTGGATGGGCGTGGCCCCGACGAGGCCCGGGATGCCGCTCAGGCACTCGAGACCGGCCCAGCCCCGCTCGACGACGTGCCGCACCAGCCCGTCCCAGGGCTCCCCCGCGGCCGCGGTCACCTCGATCGCACCCGGCGCGCCCGGCAGGTCACGGGTGCTCACCCCGCGGAGCGCGATCTTGAGCACGAGACCGTCGACCCCTTCGTCGGCGATCACCAGGTTCGAGCCGCCGCCGAGCACGCGCACCGGCAGGCGGCGGGCGCGCGCCCACTCGACGGCCGCCGCGACGGTGGCCTCGTCGGTGGCCTCGACCAGGTAGCGGGCGGGACCGCCGATGCGGAGGGTGCAGTGGGGCGCGAGCGGAGCGTGCTCGACGGGGGAGAGCATGGGCCGGGACCATCTTACCGCGGGTGGCCCCGAGCCCCTCACCGGCCGGCCCCCTCACCCTGCCCTCTCACCCTGCCCTCTCCCCGGAGGGGAGAGGGAGAAGTTCGTTAGTCGGAGATGGGGAAGAGGCCCTGGTAGGCGAACTTCTGGACGCGCTTGGCGTTGTCCACCTCGGTGGTGTAGATGTTGCCGCGCGAGTCCACCGCCATGTTGTGCACCCAGTGGAGCTGGCCGGCGTAGCGCCCGCTCCGGGCGAAGCGCGACAGCACCTTGCCGCTCGCGCGCGAGAGCATCCAGACGTGGTTGTTCTCGCCGTCGGCCACGTAGAGATAGCTCTGGGCCGGATCGCGCGAGAAGTCCAGATCCCACACCGACCCGCTGCCGGCCGTCGACGTGGCGAGGGTGAGCTCGCTCACGAAGGTGCCGTCCTTCCTGAACACCTGGATCCGGTTGTTCGTCCGGTCGCAGACGTAGACGAGCCCGTCGGCCGCGATGCGCACGCAGTGGACCGGGTTGCGGAACTGCTTGACGCTCGCATCCCCCGGCGGAAGCCCGTTGGCGCCCCAGTGACGCTTGTAGGCGCCGGTGGTCGCGTCGAACACGATCACCCGATGGTTGGCGTAGCCGTCGGCCACGTACAGCTCGTTGGCGGGCGCGTCCACCCGCACGTCGGCGGGCCGGTTGAGGTTCCGGGTGTCGGCGTCGCCGCCGCTCGAGGCCGGCTTGCCGATCTGCATCACGAACCGGCCGTCGCGGGTGAACTTGAGGACCTGGTTGTCCTTCTCCCCGTTGCCGGCCAGCCACACGTTGCCCGCCGGGTCCACGAAGATGCCGTGCTCGTTGGCCGGCCAGTCGTAGCCGGGTCCGGGGCCGCCCCAGGCCTGGAGCAGGTTGCCCTCGCTGTCGAACTCCATCACCGCCGGAGCGGGCACGCAGCACTCGTTGCGCGGCGGGGTGAGCGTCGCGCCCTTCTCGTCGTCGGTCAGCGTGCGCGGGCGCTGCACGATCCACACGTGGTCGAGCGCATCCACCGCCACGCCCGCCACCTGGCCGAGCAGCCAGCGGTTGGGCAGCGGCTTGGGCCAGAACGGGTCCACCGCGAACTTCGGCGCCTGGCCATCGGCCAGCCGCTGCGCGGTCACCGACACCGCGGAGGAGACCGCGAGCACGACGAGGAGCGTGAGGGCGACGACGACGCCGCGGGAGATGGGGGTGCGAGAGCCGAGCACGGGATGCCTCCTCGTTGAGGGCACGACGACCGCCGGAGCCGGGGCGACCTTATGCCGGGACGAAACCTCGTGTCAAGCGCGACCGCGCCGGGGGCGCGACGCTACCGCCACAGGAGCCAGCCGATCACGCCCGCGGCCAGGATCGCCACCACCGGCGGGACGCGATCGGTGGCCACCACGATCGCGGTGGCGCCCGCGAGGGTCGCGGTCATGCCGTCGTGGATCGCGGTGCGCGCGAGCGTGTAGACCCCGCCCGCCATCAGCCCCACCCCGACCGGCAGGAGCGCCCGCTCCGCCGCGATCGCCCACGGACGGTCGCGCCATTGCTGCCAGTGGTGCGAGATCACGATGGCGAGGACGGAGGTGGGCACGAACATCGCGAGGCCGGCCAGCGCCGCGCCGAGGAGGCCGTGGACCCGGTGGCCCACGAAGACCGCCACCAGCATGTTGGGGCCGGGGGTGAGCTGCGAGAGCGTGTAGCCGTCGACGAACTCGCGGGCGGTGAGCCAGTGGTGGATGGTCACCGCCTGCCGCTCCATCTCCGGGATCACCCCGAGGCCGCCGCCCACGCAGAGGAAGCTCAGCCAGAGGAAGGTCCACGTGAGCAGCGCCAGGTTCGCCATCACGCGTTCTCCACCGGCGGCGAGGTGGGCGGCAGCGCCGGCGGTGGACCGGGCGCGGCGCGGTAGAGACCGAAGCTCAGCGCGGTCATCACCAGCACCACCCCGACGGTGGGCAGGCGGAGCGGGCCGACCGCGACGAACGTGAGCAGGGCGATCGCCGCCGCGCGCGCTCCCCGCAGCGAGCCGCGCATGATGCGCAGCGACGTGACGGCCACGAGCCCCACCACCGCCGCGCTCAGCCCGCGCATCAGGAGGGTGGCGCCGGCCCCGAAGGCTCCCTCCGCGTAGAGCCCGCTCGCGACGAGGAGGATCAGGGCGCCGGGCAGCACGACCGCGAGCAGGCCCCACACGCCGCCCGCGAAGCCGGCGAGCCGGTAGCCGAGCACCACCGCCAGGTTGCTGAAGTTCGGTCCCGGCAGCACCTGGCTCAGCGTGAAGTCCTGGACGAACTCGTCGTGGCGGATCCAGCCGCGCCGCCGCACGAGCGACTCGTGGAAGTAGGCGCTGCGGCCGCCGCCCAGGCTCGAGAGGCCGGTCCAGGCGAAGACCACGATCAGCCGGAGGAGGGAGACGCGCCTCACTCGTCGAGCTCGAGCGAGCACGCGGGCGGCATGGCCCCTGGAGTGTAGCACCCTCTCCCCCGGGGCCCGGGGGAGAGGGCGGGTGTTCAGCCGGCCGGGCTCAGCCGGCCGTGTTCGGAGAAGACGCGATCAGTAGCGCCAGCCCGGGTGCACCACCGGAGCCGGATAGCACCAGCCCTTGCGGGCGTGACCGGGCGGGCAGAAGACCGGCCGCTCGTGGACCACCACGTGTCGCGGCGCGGGCACGTAGACCGGATAGGGCCGGGCGACCACGCGCGGCGGCGCGACCACCACCGGCGCGGGCACGTAGACCGGCGCGGGCCGGGCCAGGACCACCGGGGCCGGCGCCAGCACCGGACCGCGATGGAAGACGCCGACTCCGCCCAGGATCTGATTGAAGACCGCGAAGGCGCCGAGCCCGAGGGCCGCGTCGGTGGACGCGCCCGCGAAGGCCAGCGTTGGAGCAAAGACCGCGACGGCCAGAACCAGCGCGATCAGCTTTTTCATGTGGGGCCTCCTCATGAGGGGCCATGGCTGCCACCCCTCTGCCGCTATAGACGAAAGAAGGCCGCCCGGTGTTTACCGGCCTCGCGTGCTGGCGGAAGCGCGCCAATTGCCTTACGATACGGGCCTATGGCCACTACCGAGCACGCGAGCGTCTGCCCCCTGGACTGCCCCGACACCTGCAGCCTGTCCGTCACCGTGGAGAACGCGAAGATCGTGAAGATCCGCGGCTCCCGGGCCAATCCCTACACCGCCGGCGTCATCTGCACCAAGGTGGCCGGCTCGTATCCGGACTGGGTGCACGGACCCGGGCGGCTGCAGACTCCGCTCCGGCGCATCGGGGCCAAGGGCGAGGGCCGGTTCGCGCGGGCCTCGTGGGACGAGGCGCTCGACATCATCCACGATCGCGTGACCGCGGTGATCGCGGCCCACGGCCCGCAGGCGGTGGCGCCGCTCAACTACGCGGGGCCGCACGGCATGCTCGCCTACGCGTCGATGGACCTGCGCTTCTTCCACAAGCTCGGCGCCTCGCTGCTGGATCGCTCGCCGCTCTGCGGCGGCATCCGCACCCAGGCCTGGCTCGGCACCTTCGGGACCGCGCCCGGCATCGCGCCCGAGCAGGTGCGGCACTCCAAGCTCATCATCGCCTGGGGCAACAACGTCACCTGGTCGAACCTCCACCTGACCCCGCTGCTCAACGCGGCCCGGCGCGACGGCGCCAAGGTGGTGGTCGTCGACCCCAAGCGCATCAAGGTCGCGGAGCAGTCGGATCTGCACATCGCGCTCAAGCCCGGCACCGACGTGGTGCTGGCGTGGGCCGTCGCGGCGGAGCTGGAGCGGCGCGGGGCCTTCGACCGCGCGTTCATCGAGCGCCACGTGGAGGGCTTCGAGGAGTTCATGGCCGGCGCGCGCCGCTACTCGGTGGCGGACGCGGCGCGGATCTGCGGCGTGCCCGAGGCCCAGATCCGGCAGCTCGCGGAGTGGTACCACACGCTCTCGCCCGCCGCGATCAGCGTGGGCAACGGGCTCGAGCGCAACCAGAACGGCGGCAGCGGCATCCGGGCGATCTTCGCCCTGCCCGCGCTGGCCGGGAAGTTCGGGGTGCCGGGCGGCGGGCTCGTGAACGGCGCCGGCTTCGTGTTCCCCAAGACGCCGGCCAAGCTGCAGCGCCCGGACCTGCTCCCGCCGGGCACCCGCACGCTCAACATCGTGGACATGGGCAAGCATCTCCTCGACCCGAGCCTCTCCCCGCCGCTCAAGGCGCTCTTCGTCTACAACCACAACCCGCTGGTGGTGCACCCGGACCAGAACCGGATGCGGCGGGCGCTCGCGCGCGAGGATCTCTTCACGGTGGGCTGCGACGTGGTGATGACCGACAGCCTCGCCTACGCCGACGTGGTGCTGCCCGCCTCGAGCCACTTCGAGTACCACGACATCTACGCGGCCTACGGCACGCACTGGCTGCAGCGCGCGGAGCCGGTGATCGAGCCGCAGCACGAGTCGCTGCCCAACACCGAGATCTTCCGGCGGCTGGCCGCGCGCTTCGGCTTCACCGACCCCGCCTTCACCGCCACCGACGCCCAGCTCATGGACGACGCGGTGGACGGGGCCGACCCGCGGCTGGGCGGCGTGCAGCCGAGCCGGCTGCCGACCGATCGCGCGACCGCCATGACGGTGGGCGGCGAGCCCGCCATCCTCTACAAGAACGTCTTCCCCAAGACGCCGTCCGGCAAGGTGGAGCTGGCCTCGGGCTACCTCGAGCAGAAGTACGGGAGCCGGCTGCCGACCTACCGCGCCTACGAGACGCCGTTCCCGCTGCTGCTCATCTCCCCCGCCTCCGACGAGCGCATCACCTCCACCTTCGGCGGGCTCAAGCCGGGCGACGTGACGCCGCCGCTCGAGATGCACCCGGACGACGCGAAGGCCCGCGGCCTGCGCGACGGGGTGACGGTGCGGGTGTGGAACGAGCTGGGCGAGGTGCACCTGCCGCTCAAGATCTCCGACGCGATCCGGCCCGGGGTGGTCTGCAGCCTGAAGGGCGCGTGGATGCGCACCAGCGACAACGGTCAGACCGTCTCCGCGCTGGCCCCCGCGCACCACGCCGACATCTGCGGCGGCGCCTGCTACAACGACTGCCGCGTCGAGGTCGCCGCCCTCTAATCCCTCCCTCTCCCTGAGGGGAGAGGGCAGGGTGAGGGGTTCGGGTTTACCTCTCCACGTTCTCCTCGGCGATCGCGCGGCGCTCCGTCATGTTGAAGCGCCCGTCGTAGATCGGCCGGCCGCCCGTCGTCGGGCCCTGGTACTGCACGAACAGCATCAGGCCCCCGGTGCGGGTGGAGAGCGGCGCCTCGAAGTGCGGATCCGGGTAGAAGAGCATCGAGCCCGGCCCGTGGAGCGTCTCGCCGATCTGGAACTCGCCCTCGAGGATGTACCAGACCTGGGCGAAGTCGTGCTTGTGGAACGGGTGGTGCGAGCCCGGCTCGTAGCGCACCAGCCCCGCGTTGGGCGCGGTGGGGCGCTCGGGGCTCGGGTGGAAGAGCATCTTGCTCTCCTGTCCCGGCCAGCGCAGCGTCTCCCACTCCCGGTCGTCGGCGTGCACCGCTTCCATTGGCTGGTGAACTGGGGGCTGGTGAATCGGGGGCTGGTGATCCTGCGACATGGGGTCTCCGCTCACTTTCTGGCGTTCACGCGCCCGAGCTCGGTGGCGAGGCAGCGGCCGATCCAGCCGTCGCGGCGGGCGGGCGTGACGACGTCCTCGGGCCCGCGCGGCGTGTAGCGCACCAGCGCCTCCCAGCAGCGCTCGCGCGCGCGGGCGATCTCGAGATCGGCCTGGAGCACCGCGACCGCTCGGCCCCGCTCGTAGTCCCAGCGCAGCGCCACCACCACCACCGCGAGCGCGGCGCCCACCACCATGACGATGAAGAGCATGGCCGCCACGCCCTGCCACTGGCGGATCCGCCGCTCCGCGCTGTCGATCAGCCCGGAGACCTTCACCTCCACCGGGCCGTTGGCGTGCCGCACGATCTCCACCGCGCCGCGGGGCGAGCGCGGCAGCAGCCGGCTCGGCTGGACCCGCGCCGCGCGCGCGGGCGCGGACGCTTCCAGCAGGGAGGGCTGTCTCGAGTCCATCGACTTCATCATCCGACCTCCTACCGCAGCTTCTCGCCGCGTTGAGTCACGAGGTCCAGGAACTGGCCGATCTCGACGTTCATGAAATCGACGTCGGCCGGAAAGAATCCGCCCGCGGCGGCGTGGCCGGTGACGGACGACGGATTGATCGTGAGGGTGCGCACGTCGCGGATGTAGCGCGCCGCCTCGAGGGGCTCCCAGTCGGGATTCAGCAGGTCCTTCACCCCCACCATGATGAGGGTCTTGGCCTTGATGGCCCGGAGCGCCTTCGCGTAGTCCCCGCCCATGCCGGGGGTGGTCGAGACGTCGTGGGCCTCGTAGGCCCACGATCTGGTAGATGTAGTCGTTGGCGTCGAAGACCGGGATCGCCGCGTCCTCCTGCTGCTTGAGCCAGGGCAGCACGTCGAGCGGCTTGTCGAACTGGTGGCGGTACATCTCCGGCGTCCGCGCGGCCATGAAGCCGACCACGTCGCGGAAGAGGCGCAGCCCCTCCACCGGCGGCGCGGTGTAGTTGCCGCCGTTCCACGCCGGGTCGAGCATGATCGCCTTGCGGGAGGCGTCGACCACCACCGTGCTCCAGGCCGGGGTGCGGGCCAGCGGCACGATGGCCACCAGGCTGTCCATGAAGTCGGGGTGGCTCACCCCCCACTGGAGCGCCTGCATCCCGCCCATCGAGGGGCCGACGACCGCGGCGACCCGGGTGATCCCGAGCTTCTCGGTCAGCAGCCGGTGCTGCGACTGGACCATGTCCCGCATCGCGAAGCGCGGGAACTGCATCCGCGGCTGCGCCTTGCTGTTGCTGGGCGAGGTGGTGAGCCCGTTCGAGATCGCGTCGGTGCAGATGATGAAGTACTTGCCGGGGTCGAGCGCCTTGCCGGGCCCGATCAGGAAATCGAGGCGATGGTGGTTGCCGCTGAGCGCGGTGACCATCAGGATCGCGTTGGATTTCTTGGCGTTGAGCGTCCCGTGGGTCACGTAGGAGATGGCGAAGTCCCGGATGACCTGGCCGCTCTCGAGCGTGAGGTCGCCCATCTGGTAGAGCTGGTGCGGCGGGTCGGTCGGCCGGTGCGCCCGGGCCGCGGAGGGAGCGAGCACGCACACGACCAGCGTCATCAGCAGGCTCAGCGTCCCGATCGCGCGGTGTGTCATCATTCGGTGCCCCCCTTTCTAGCGCACTCGGAGCCGCGGGTCCAGCACGTCTCGCAATCCGTCGCCCAGGAGGTTGAGGCTCAGCCCGGCGATGGTCAAGGCCAGGCCGGGGAAGAGGCTCACCCAGAACGCCTCGCGGATGACGTTCTTGCCGCTCGCGATCACGTTGCCCCACGAGGGCACGTAGGGCGGCACGCCCACCCCGAGGAAGCCCAGGATGGCCTCGGCGAGGATCGCGTAGGCGAACACGAAGCTCCCCTGCACCAGCAGCGGGCCCACGCAGTTCGGCAGGATGTGGCGCAGGGCGATCGCGCCGTCGTGCCGGCCCAGCGCGCGGGCGGCCTGGATGTAGTCCAGCTCGCGCAGGCTCAGCACCGTGCTGCGGATGAGCATCGCGGTGCGCGGCATGTAGACCACCGAGAGCGCGAGGATCACGTTCCACACCCCGGGGCCCCGGGCGGCCATGAGCGCGATCGCGAGCAGGATGGCCGGGAACGCCATGAGGCCGTCCATGCAGCGCATCACCGGCACGTCGAGCCGGCGCGCGTAGCCCGCGGTGAGGCCGATGACGATGCCGCCCGCGGAGGTGAGCAGCATGGTGGTGAGCCCGACCAGCAGGGACACCCGGCTCCCGTGCAGCACCAGGCTGTAGACGTCGCGGCCGAACTCGTCGGTGCCGAGGTAGTGCTGCGCGCTCGGCGGCTGGAGCCGGTTGGCCGGCACGAGGCGCGTGGGATTGTGGGTGGAGACCACGTCGGCCAGCAGCGCGGCGGCCACCAGCACGAGCAGGATCGCGGCCCCGGTCATCACCGCGCCGTTGCCGGTCAGGCGGCGCACCCAGCGCTGCCGCTCGGTCAGGACCTCAGTCATAGCGGATGCGCGGGTCGATGAAGGCGTAGAGCAGGTCGACCCCCAGGTTGATCAGCACGTAGGTCGCGGCGGTCACCAGCACCACCCCCTGCACCACCGGGTAGTCGCGGCGCAGGATCGCCGAGATCACGAGGCGGCCGAGGCCGGGGATGTTGAAGACGATCTCGGTGATCACCGCGCCGCCGATCAGCACCGCGGTGGTCACCCCGATCACGGTCACCACCGGCACCAGGGCGTTGCGGAAGGCGTGCACGTAGGTGACGGTGCGGTGCGACAGCCCCTTGGCCCGCGCGGTGCGCACGTAGTCCTGCTGCAGGGCCTCGAGCATGCACGAGCGGCTGATGCGCGCGATGAGGGCCGACTGGTTGAAGCCGAGCGAGACCGCGGGGAGCACCATGTAGCGCAGCGCGGTGCCCGGCTCGCTGAAGAGCGACGCGTAGCCCGCGGCGGGCAGCCAGCCCAGGCGCACCGCGAAGAGATAGATGAAGTTGAGGCTCAGCCAGAAGCCGGGGACGCAGACCCCGAGCAGGGAGCCGATCATCAGCACGCGGTCCCAGATCGAGCCCCGGTGGGCGGCGGCCACGATGCCGGAGGGCACCCCGATCGCCACCGCCACCAGCAGGGCGCACGCCATCAGCACGAGCGTCGGCTCGGCGCGCTCCAGGATCGCGGTGGTCACCGGCCGGTCCAGGAAGTAGGACTGGCCGAGGTCGCCGCGCAGCACGCGGCCGTAGAAGCCCAGGAGCTGGCCGAGCAGCGGCCCGTCGAGCCCGAGCGCCTTGCGGGTGCCCTCGATCTGGGTCGGCGTCGCGTCGGGCCCCAGCATCACGCTCACCGGATCGCCGGGGATCAGGTGGATGAGCAGGAACACCACCGTCACCACCACCGCCATCACCGGGATGACGGCGAGGAGGCGACGGACCAGATAGGCAAGCATGAGGGCGGGTCAGGCCGCCCGGCGAACGGGCTGCCGCCTCAATTATTTATCCGCTCGGCTCGCCTTCGGCTGCACCTCGCCAAGCGCCGAGCTATTTCTCCAGCCAGACATTGTAGAAGCGCACGCGCTCGACCGACTCGTTGAAGCCCTTCACGGTGTTGCGGGCCGCGCGGAGGCCGAAGAGGTCGCCGTAGCGGATGACCGGCACCTTCTCGTAGAACTGCCGGGTCTGCTGCTCCCAGAGCGCCATGCGCTTCTTGGGATCGGTCTCCCGGGCCAGCTCCTGCTGGATCTTCAGGATGCCCTCGTCGGTGGTCCAGCCCGGCCAGCTCGGGGTGAGGTAGATGTGGTGGGTCGGGTCGTAGAAGGCGCCCATGCCGGTGGTGAAGACGTCGTACTCCTTGGAGTTGTTGCGCCGCTTCACCAGGGTCGCCCAGTCCACCACCTGCAGGTCGATGTTGAAGCCGGCGTCCTCGAGCTGCTGCTTGCTGAGCAGCGCGAAGTCGTACATCCACTTGTACTCCTGGGTGGTCATGAAGCGGATCGGCTCCTGCTTGTAGCCCGCCTCCTGCAGGAGCCGCTTGGCCTTGTCCCGGTTGTGCTCGTTCCACGGCAGCCCGGACATCTTGGTGTGCCAGGCGGTGATCTCGACCGGGGCCAGGCTCGAGTCCATCCGGTAGAACTCCTTCTTGCCCCCGGCCACGTTCTTCATGATCGGCTCGATGTCGATGGCGGCCTGCCAGGCCTGCCGCAGCTTCTGGTTCGTCATCAGGCCTTCCTTCTTGTTGAAGACGGCCACGAGCCAGTAGTACGGCTTGGAGACGATGGGACGCGCGTTGGCGTTGCCCTTCAGCCGGTCGATAGGCGTCGAGGTTCAGGTCGTCCGCGAAGTCGAGCTCGCCGGTCTCCACCTGGGCCACCCGGGTCGCCACCTCCGGCACCGGCACCCAGCGGATCTCGTCGAGCCACGCGGTCTTGCCCCCGCCGTAGCCGTTGGGCTTCTCGTTGCGCGACTTGTAGTCGTCGAAGCGGACCATGCGGATGTACTGGTCGGGCTTCCACTCCGCGAGCTTGTAGGGGCCGGTGCCCACGTACTCGGTGACCTTCACCTCGGGGGCGAACTTCTCCGCGATCTCCTTCGGGTAGATCGCGCCGAAGTTGTTGGGCACCGCGAGCGAGATCAGCACGATGGCCGACTTCTCCTTGAGCTGCATCTGCACGGTCAGGGGATCGACCGCGCGCAGCTCCGCGACCTGGGCGAAGAGCGCCTTGCCGTAGATCGACTGCTTGCCCCAGCGGGTGAGCGAGGCGACCACGTCGTCGGAGGTCATCTCCTTGCCGTTGTGGAACTTCACCCCCGGCCGGAGCTTGAAGGTGTAGGTGAGGCCGTCCTTGCTGACGGTGTAGCTCTCCGCGAGCATCGGGATCGGCTTGTTGTCGCGGTCGAGGCTGAAGAGCCCCTCGTAGATGTGGTTGGTGAGGGTCTCGGTGATGCTGGCGGTGGTCCAGTGCGCGTCGAGCGAGGGCGGCTCGCCCAGGTTGCCGACCCGCAGCACGCCACCCTTCTTCTGCGCGTCGGCGGGGCCCGGTGCGATCATGAATGCCGCGACCATCGCGAACGCGGTCAGGACCCGTAGCCAGCATGCTCGACGCGCCATACCTGCACCTCCGGAAGTGAGCGGGTGGGTGTTGGGTGCCCAGACTCTGCGATGAGTGGTGCGGCTTGTCAACCGCCCCGTGCCCGGCTAGATTGCGCTCCTATGGGCGTCGCCGCGATCCTGCACACCGGGCTCACCGTCAGCGATCTGGACCGCTCGGTCGCGTTCTACCGCGACCTCCTGGGCCTCGAGCTGATCGCCCAGTGGGACAGCCGCCAGCCCTACCTGCGGGCCATCGTCGCGTATCCCGACGCCGAGCTGCGCATCGCGCTGCTCCGGCTGCCCGCGGCCGGCGACGGCGGGCCGGGCCACCACATCGAGCTGCTGGAGTACCGGCGCCCGCGCGGGGCGCGCGGCGACGCGAACACCTTCAACCCCGGCAACGGCCACGTGGCGTTCATGGTGACGGACATCGACGCGACCTACGCCGACCTGAAGGCCCGGGGCGTCCGCTTCAAGTCGGCGCCGGTGCCGATCACCCACGGGCGGAACGCGGGGGCCAAGGGCGTGTACTTCTTCGACCCGGACGACATCACCCTCGAGCTGATCCAGCCGGCCCCGCGGGCATGACCAGCCTCGACCTCTTCCGGCTGGACGGCCAGGCCGCGGTGGTGGTGGGCGGCGCGGGCGGGCTCGGGGCCGCGATGGCGCGCGGGCTCGCGGAGGCCGGCGCCGCGGTCGCGGTGGCGGACGTCAGCGCGGGCGCGGCCCAGCGCGTGGCCGAGGACATCGCGAAGGCGGGCGGCCGCGCCCTCGCGGTGACGGTCGACGTCGCCGATCGGTCGAGCGTCGAGCGGATGGCCGCGGAGGTCGAGGACGCGCCTCGGCCCGATCGAGGTGCTCGTCAACAGCGCCGGCATCACCCACCGCAGTCCCGCCGCCGACTTTCCCGAGGCCGAGTGGCACCGGGTGATCGCGGTGAACCTCACCGGCGTCTTCAACGGCTGCCAGGTGGTGGGGCGGCGCATGCTGGCCCGCCGGCGCGGACGCATCGTCAACATCGCGTCGATCGCGGGCCAGATCGGGCTCACCGGCACGGTGGCCTACGCGGCCAGCAAGGGCGGGGTGGTCATGCTGACGCGGGCCCTCGCGGTCGAGTGGGCGCCGCACAACGTGCGGGTCAACGCCATCGCCCCCTCGTGGTTCGAGTCCAACATCGGCGACCTGATCCACCGCGAGCCCGGCTACGCGGAGCGCGCGATGCGCCGCGTGCCGATCGGGCGCATGGGCACCCCGGACGAGCTGATCGGCGCCGCGCTCTACCTCGCCTCCGACGCCTCCAGCATGGTCACCGGCCACGTCCTCGCCGTCGACGGCGGCACCCTCGCCTCCTAGCTCGGCGGCCTCCCAGCTCGGGGTCAGGTCTTACATTCCGACATTTCCCGGATTCCGCCTCGTCGATCTTACGCGGTAAGACGTTCCTTTCGGATCCGGCGCCCGCCGGCATCTCGCCACCCAGAGCGCGGCCAGCCGCCACATCCCTCGTGGCACATCGCTTGCGTCGTCTCTCCTTGATCTCAGAACAAAAAGGAGAGCGATGCCATGGCAAACATCGAGAAGTCCATCGACGTCGAGGTGCCGGTTCGCACCGCGTACAACCAGTGGACCCAGTTCGAGGAGTTCCCCAGCTTCATGGAGGGGGTCACCGCGGTGAGCCAGCTCGACGACCGGCGCCTCCGCTGGCAGGCCAACATCGGCGGCAAGGCGAAGGACTGGACCGCGGAGATCACCGAGCAGCGGCCCGACGAGCGCGTGGCGTGGAAGAGCACGTCCGGGGCGAAGAACGCGGGCGTCGTGACGTTCCACCGCCTCGCCGACCGGAAGACCCGCGTCATGCTGCAGGTCGAGTACGATCCCGAGGGCGTGGTGGAGAACGTCGGTGACGCGGTCGGCCTGGTCACGAGCCGAGTCGGTCGCGACCTCGCGCGCTTCAAGGACTACATCGAATCCCGTCAGCGCGAGACCGGCGCCTGGCGCGGCGAAGTCCCCGCCAAGGGCCAGTAGAGAGTAACGGGGTCAGGTCTTACATTGCGCGGGGAAAATGTCGGAATGTAAGACCTGACCCCACCTGGCGCCTGACCCCACCTGGCACCCCGCGTCAGCGCTGGAGGGATTCGTGGATGGCGAGGGTGAGGGCGCCGAAGTCGGGGCGGGCGCGGGAGGCCGCGGTGCGGGGGCGCGGGAGCGGCACGTCGAAGACGCGGCCGAGCCGGCCGGGGCGCGAGGTCATCACGATCACGCGGTCGGCGAGGAACACCGCCTCCGGGATCGAGTGGGTGACGAACACGATGGTCTTGCGCTCCTCCCCGCTCCCCTGGCCCCACACGCGCAGCAGCTCGAGATTCATCTCGTCGCGGGTCATCGCGTCGAGCGCCCCGAAGGGCTCGTCCATGAGCAGGAGCGGCGGATCCAGCAGCAGCGCGCGGCAGAGCGAGGCGCGCTGCTGCATGCCCCCCGACAGCTCGCGCGGCAGCTTCTGCGCGAACTCGGCGAGGCCCACCAGGCGGAGCAGCTGCGCGGCCCGCGTGCGGTAGTCCCGGGGATCGAGCCGCGAGAGCTCGGCGGGCAGCAGCACGTTGTCCTCGATCGTCCGCCACTTCAGCAGCACCGGCGCCTGGAACACCATGCCGACCGACGGGATCGGCCGCGTCACCGGGCGCCCGTCGACCTGGACCTGGCCGCGGCTCGGCGCCCGCAGCCCCGCGATGATCCGCAGGAGCGTCGACTTGCCGCACCCCGATGGGCCCACGATGGCCACCAGCTCGCCGCGGCCGACCGCGAGGTCGATGTCGCGCAGCGCCTCGACGGGGCCGGACGCGGTCGCGTACGTCATCCCGACCCCGTCGAGGCGGATGAGGTCGCCCACGCGCGCGGTCAGCGGGCGGACTTGGGCAGCTCCACCCTGGTGAGGAACTCGTTGGTGTACACCGCCTTGCACTCGACCTTCGCCGGCACGCCCATGTAGGTGTTCACGAGGTCGACCGAGTCGCACATCTTCTTCTCCTCCATCCAGCCGATGCCGTTCTTGGCGTAGCGATCGGTCTTCATCAGCTCGAGCCCCATCATCATGTTCGGCTCGATGATCGAGAGGTCGATCTCGGGCACCCGCTTCTTGAAGATCTCGAGCGCCGACTTCGGGTCGCTCATGACGTCGCGCCAGCCCAGGTACGAGGCCTCCAGGAAGGCCCGCAGCATCGGGGCGCGCTCCTTCATCGTCTTCTCGCTCGCGATGATCGACATGCTGTACATGTCGAAGCCGTGGTCGGCCCACGGCAGCATGACCGCGTTGCCCTTGCCCACCGCCTTCTCGTAGAACGGCAGGCCGGTGGTGTAGTCGGCCACCGCGTCGACGCGCTTCTCGGCCAGCGCCGGCACCTTGGCCGCCGGCTCCACGTTCACCCACGTCACCTTGGTCGGGTCGATGCCGTTCAGGCGCGCGAAGGCGGGGAACATCTGGCGCTGCCCGTCGCCGGGGGGCGCGGCCACCGTCTTGCCCTCGAGGTCCTTCGGCTTGGTGATCGGCGCGTCCTTGCGGCTCCACACGTTGAGCGGGCTCTTGTCGAACACCATGCCGACGACCTTCACCTTGGTGCCCCGCGCCGAGGAGGCGATGACCACCGCGCTGTCGGCCAGGCCCACGTCCGCGCGCCCGGTGTCCACCTTGGCGATGGAGTCGCCGGAGCCCTTGGAGTTCTGCATGTCCACGTCGAGGCCGCGCTGGCGGTAGTAGCCCTTCTCGAGCGCCACCCAGTACGCCGCGTGGTCGCCCACCGGGAACCAGTTGAGCGCGAAGACCACCTTCTGCGGCGCCGGCTGCGCCGACGGGCTGCCGAGCGCGAGCGCCACCAGCACCACCGCCACCAGGAGAGCGATCGAGAGCGAGACGCGTCGCATGGGTTCTTCTCCTTTAGTCCACGGGTTCCGCTAGTCCACCGTCTCCGCCCACGGGGCGATGCGCCGCGCGGCGAGGACGACGAGGCCGTACACCGCGAGGCCGACCACCGAGATCCACACCAGCGCCGCGAAGGCCACCGGCGTGTTCATGCTGCCCTGGGTGGTGATGATCACGTAGCCGAGCCCCTGCTGGGAGGCCACGAACTCGCCCACGATGGCGCCCACCACCGCCGCGGTCGCGGTCACCTTCAGCGCGCTCAGGATGTACGGGTAGGCGTTGGGGATCCGGATCGTCGCGAAGACCTTCCACTTCGGCGCGTTGAAGACGCGGCCGAGGTCGAGCAGCTCCTCGTCCACCTGGGAGAGGCCGACCGCGGTGTTGATCACCACCGGAAAGAAGCCGATCAGGGCGCCGATCAGCATGTTGGGCAGCACGCCGTAGCCGAGCCAGAGGAGGAAGAGCGGGGCCACCGCCACCTTGGGCAGCGTGTTCACGAACACCAGGAAGGGCACCAGCGCCCGCGACAGGATCGGCGACCACGCCACCGCGACCCCGAGGAACACCCCGACCGCGCCGGCCAGCGCGAACGCGCCGACGATCTCCACCGACGTGATCGAGAGATGGCGGAGCCACGGGATCTCGTCGCCCATCATGGCGCGCACCACGCGGAGCGGCGCGGGGAGCAGGTACTCGCGCAGCTGGAGCACGGTCACCGCGAGCTGCCAGGCGACGAGCAGGGCCGCGAAGAGCGCGGCGGCGGGCAGGTAGCGGCGGATCACGCGTCCGATCCCGGTCATCGGCGAGGCCATAGTACTCGACCCGCCGCCCACCGGGGTCAGGTCTTACATTGCGACAATGTCAGGGGCGCGGGCCGAGGGTGACCGACGTGGCGCGGTCGAGTCCGTCGCGGAGATAGACCAGCTGGAGCGTGTCGCCGGGCCGGTGGCGATCGAGGAGGGCGCGCAGGTCCGAGAACGCCTGCAGGCCGGTGTCGTCCAGGCGCACGAGCACGTCGCCCGCCTGCAGGCCGGCCCGCTCGGCGCCGCTGCCGGGCACGATCGAGCCGAGGCGCACGCCGTCCCACCCGGCCCGCAGGTCGGCCGCGATCCCGAGGAAGGCGCCGCCGGTGCCGCTCGGGCCACTCGAGCCCCCCGCGCGCTCCGCGGCCCTCCCGCGCGGTCCGGAGCCCGGCACGCTCGCGAAGACCGGGCGCGCCCCTCCGCCGATGCGCGCGATCACCAGGCGGCCGAGGTCCGCGATCCTCGCCATCCCGGCCGCGTCGATCTTGTCGGCGGTGTCCGACGGGCGATGGTAGTCGGCGTGGGAGCCGCTGTGGAAGAAGAGCACCGGCACTCCGGCGCCGTGGAAGCGCGTGTGGTCGGAAGCCCCGGTCCCGGGCGCGCGCAGGTCGACGTCGAGCCCGGCCTCCTTCGCGGCGGCCTCCACGAGCCCGCGGAAGCCGCTGCCGGTGTCGACGCCGCCGACCAGCAGGTGGCGCCCGTCCAGACGGCCGACCATGTCGAAGTTCAGCATCGCGACCATGCGCTCGATGGGCACCGCCGACGGATGGCGCACCTGATAGTCCGAGCCGAGCAGCCCCAGCTCCTCGCCCGCGAAGAGCGTGAACACCAGCGTCCGCGGCGGCCGCGACGCGGCCAGCGCCTGCGCCAGCCCCAGCACCACCGCGGTGCCGGAGGCGTTGTCGTCGGCGCCGGGGTAGACCGCGTCACCCTCGCGCCCGAGGTGATCGTAGTGCGCCCCGATCACCACCGCTTCACCGGCGAGCGTGGGATCGATGCCCGGCACCACCCCGATCACGTTCGCGGCCCGCCGCTCCTCGCTGGCCAGGTCCACGCGCAGATGCACCTGGACTCCGGTGGCCACCGCCCGCGGCCGGCTCGTCCCCGGCGCCGGCTTCGCGAGCGCATCGAGCGAGCGCCCGGAGCCCGCGAGCAGCGCGGACGCCGCCCCCCGGGTGATACCGCCGGACAGGATCGCCACCGGGGCGGCGGTGGCGGCCACCGCCGGCAGCGCGTCGTCCACGAGCAGGAGCGCGCGGGCGCCCGCGCGACGCGCCGCGATGAGCTGCTCGAGCCGGGACGGCCGCGGCCCGCCCGGCGGCGCCGAGGCGCCCGACAGGGCCAGCGCGATGCGCCCGCGCGCGTCGTCGCCCGTGTAGTCGTCGTGGCCGACGAAGACCAGCTCGCCCGAGACCTCCCCGGTGGCGGAGCCGCCGTGCGGCAGCCAGTCGCGCCCGGCGTCGAGCGCTCGCGCCGCGGGCCCCGTCGATTCGAGCACGCTGCCCGGCCCGAGGCCCGGGATCACCGCGACGGGAAACTCCTGGAAGAACGTGCCCCCGTCGCCGCCGGGACGGAGGCCCGCCCGCGTCAGCACCTCGGCGATGTAGCGGGCCGCGCGGTCGCCGCCCGGCGTGCCGGAGCCGCGCCCCTCCATCTCGGGCGTGGTCAGGGCGGCCACGTGCGCCAGGAGGTCCGCCGCGCCGAGCCGGGGAAGCGGCGCGGCCGCGGTGGTGGTCAGCAGGAGCGCCAGGAGGAGGGCGGCGACCGTGGAGCGGGAGCGGCGGCGCGTCACCCTCGTACTCTACCCCTTGCGGCAACCTCACGGTACACTCGGGGCATGTCGAGATGGATCCGCGCTCTCGTCCCCGTCGCCGGCCTGGCCGGGCTCCTCGTCATGAGCCCGAGCGCGAGCGCCCAGGGCCTCGTGGCCTCGAGCCCGTACCTCCGGTCGGAGTGGAGCGTCGAGGCGCGCTCCGCGGGCCGCGCGCACGTGGTGGGCTATCTCTACAACAGCCGGGTCCAGGACGCGGCCAACGTCTGGGTGCGCGTGGACCGCCTCGGAGCCGACGGCGCGGTCGCGGGCACGTATCGCCGCCGCGTGGTGGGCGACGTGCTCTCCGGCGGGCGCTCGCTCTTCGACGTGCCGGTGGGCGAGGCCGGCGCGACCTACCAGGTGTCGGTCGAGACGGTGGACTGGGTGAAGGAGTGCCGCTAGCGGCTCCCGTCGCCGCTTAGCCGAGCACCCGTCTCGTCAAGTTATTCACCGCGCGCTCGAGCGCCATCGCCCCGAGCGCGAGAGCCGCGATGATCGCGCTCGCGCCCACCACGAACACCACCACGTCGAGCGAGCGCATGCGCTCGCCGAAGTACTGCACGTAGGGCTGATGGACGAGGTAGAGCCCGTATGAAGACGTCCCGACCGTCAGCGCGGCGGTCCCCACCCCCGGAATGCGGCCGGCCATTCGCGCGACGTTGACGAGGACGACGGTCAGGCCGGTGCCGATGAGCGCGTCGGTGAAGAGAAAGGACCAGAGCGCGCCGTACGAGTAGAGGCCGAGGGCATAGAGCGCGCTCCCGGCCAGCAGACCCCGCCACGACAGGACCGCGGCGTCGATCGCCGCCGGCCACTTCCGCCAGAGGGCTCCCGCGGCCATGCCGAGCGCGAACTCCCAGAGTCGGCACGCGAAGAAGCCGCCCTGCACCCATTTCCCGTCCATCGGCATGGCGAACAGGAGCACCCACCGGGCGCCGAAGGTGACGACCGCCGCGGCGACGAGAAAGCGGGCCGCGCCCAGACGCTCGAGCGCGACGAAGAGCACCGGAAACACCAGGTAGAGCTGCAGGAGCAGGCCGAAGTACCAGAGCGCGGGGTTGAAGTAGTAGAACATCGTCTCGATCGGCAACACCCGATCGCCGAGGAAGCTCAGCGCGAAGCGGTAGTCGAGCGTGTCCAGCCGGGCCTGGAACGGCGACACCAGGTAGACGAGGTGCGCGACCCAGTACATCGGCAGCAGGCGAACCAGGCGGCTCCGGTACCACCCGGCCCAGGCCGTCGGCGGGCGACCCCGCCGGGCGAGCGCATACGAGAGCCCGAACCCGGAGAGAACGAGGAAGACCGCGACCCCGTTGAACCCGAGCTGCACCGCCGCGGTGAGCACCGCCGACCCGACGCAGAGGGCCCGCGCGGCGGGAGACTCCGGGGCGCAGATCCTCTCGTACGACGCGAGGTAGCCGGGATCGAGCAGCCACGGCAGCCGGCCGCCGTTGTACGCGATGAAGAAGTGGAAGAACGCGATCCAGAGGATCGCGATCCCCTTCGTCCCATCGAGCCAGTCGAGCCGCGCCTCGATCGGGCCCGCCGGGCGTCGCTCGGTCGCGCGGCTCACGACCGCGACGATAGGGGTGGGCCGATCGCGTGTCAATTGCGCCGGACGCCCCGATCCGACGTATACTGCCGACCACAACCACGCCCGCCATGCCCGACCTCCTGGACGCCGTCGAGATCGAGAGCGCGCCGAGTCCCACCGCGGCGGTGATCTGGATGCACGGCCTCGGCGCCGACGGCCACGACTTCGAGCCGATCGTGCCCGAGCTGCGGCTGCCCGCGCGCCTGCCCGTCCGGTTCGTCTTCCCCCACGCCCCCCTCCGGCCGGTCACCATCAACCAGGGCCACGTCATGCGCGCGTGGTACGACATCCGCGCGCTCGCGGGGGCGCGCCGCGAGGACGAGGCGGGCGTCCGCCAGTCGGCGCGCCAGATCGAGGCGCTGGTGGAGCGCGAGCGGCAGCGCGGGATCGCGCCCGGCCGGATCGTGCTGGCCGGCTTCTCCCAGGGCGGCGCGATGGCGCTGCACGTCGGGCTGCGCTACACCGAGCGCCTCGCCGGCATCATGGCGCTCTCGTGCTACCTGCCGCTGGCCGACGCGCTGGCCACCGAGGCCGCGGCCGCCAATCGGGACGTGCCGATCTTCTGGGCCCACGGCGTCCACGATCCGATGATCCCGCTGGCGATGGCCGAGCTCGGGCACCGGCAGGTCGCCGGCCTCGGCTACCCGATCGAGTGGCACCAGTACGCCATCCCACATTCCGTCTCCCCCGAGGAGATCGCCGACGTCGCCCGCTGGCTCGGGCGGGTGCTCGGCCCGTGACCCTCTCGCCCATCAGGAGGTGAGCCCATGCAGACCGACCGTCTGAAGATGCCGATCGGGGAAGCGATGTTCACCCAGCGGTCCACCCGGAAGCTCCGGCCCGATCCGATACCAGTGGAGGACCTCCACCTCCTGATCGAGGCCGCGGTCAAGGCGCCCAACGGGGGCAACAACCAGGTGGGGCGCTTCCTGATCGTGAACGACCGCGCGAAGATCCGCGAGTTCGGCGCGCTCTACAAGGAAGCGTGGTGGGCCAAGCGCTGGGACGACCACAAGTGGACGAAGCCCGAGGACATCCCGCTCACCGACAAGAACCACCGCTCCGCGATGGGGCTGTCGGAGGAAATGAAGGAAGTGCCGTGTGTGGTCTTCGCGTTCACCGCGCCGGGCGGCGGCGCCAACTCGGTGATCCCCGCCTGCCAGAACCTGATGCTGGCCGCGCACGCCCTCGGCATCGGCTCGCTGCCCACCACGCTGCACGCCAAGGTGATGGACCGCTTCCACGCGATGTTCGATATCCCGAAGGAGATGACCTTCCACTTCTGCATCCCGCTCGGCTACCCGGCGGTGAAGTACGGGCCGAGCAAGCGGAAGCCGACCACGGAGACCACCTCGCTCAATCGCTGGGGGGGAGCGGTGCCGTGGGCGTGACGCGCAAGCCCGCGGTCAGCCTCGCCGCGATCCCGGGCCGCCGCAAGGCCACCGTGGACATGGCGAAGCGCCTCGAAGAGGAGGGCTTCACCGGCATCTACTGCCCGAGCCTGGGCGACGGCCTCGGCCTCTGCGAGGCCATCGCGCTCGCGACCCGCACGATCCCCTTCGGCACCAGTATCTCCAACATCTACACGCGGCACGCGCTGGACTTCGCCCAGACCGCGGCCTTGATCCACGAGCTCGGGGGCGGGCGCTTTCGCTTCGGGGTCGGTATCAGTCACGGGCCGACCCACGATCGTCTCGGCATCAAGCCGGGCAAGCCGCTCGAGGACATCCGCCGCTTCGTGCAGGACTGGAAGGCCGGCGCCAAGCTGGCCGGCGAGCTGCCGCCGATCACGCTGGCGACTCTCAGAAAAAAGATGACCGGCCTCGCGGCCGAGATCGCGCAGGGCGCGGTGTGGGCCAACGCGGCCCGCTCGCACATGCCGGAATCGCTCAAGGCCCTGCCGGAGGCCGCGCGCACCGGCGCCGACTTCTTCATCGGCAACATGGTGCCGACCTGCATCGACGCCGACCGTGCCGCCGCCGCGGCGGTGAATCGTCGAACCCTGACCGGCTACGTGAAGCTGCCGAACTACCAGAACTACTGGATCGAGGCCGGCTTCGAGGAGGAGATGCAGGCGATCCGCAAGGCGATCGCGGCGGGTCAGGAGGACACGATCCCGTCGCTCATGTCCGAGCGCTGGCTGTCCCAGGTCACGCTCTACGGCAGCGCGTCGGAAGTCCGCGCCGGCGTCGAGGCGTGGTACGCGGCGGGCGTGAAGACGCTGATCATGGTGCCCTCCTCCACCAAGGGCAACCAGATGGTCGCGCTGCAGGAGCTGATCGACCTCTTCCGCTGACGCCATGGCCGACCCGCCCGAGGGCTTCGCGCCCCTCTTCCGCACCAGCCCGTTTCTCGACGCGCTCGGGCCCTTCTATCACCGGCGCGACGGGCGCGCCCTGGTCCTGGGCGTGCGCATCGCGGAGAAGCACTGCAACGCCCGCGGCACCGCGCACGGCGGACTGCTCATGACCCTGGCCGATATCGCGCTCGGCTACGGCCTGGCTTATTCGGAGGACCCGCCCGCCGCGCTGACCACCGCGAACCTCTCGGCCGACTTCGCGGGGAGCGCGAAGCTCGGGGACTGGCTGGAAGCGCGGACGGACATCCAGAAGCTGGGCGGCCGCCTCGCCTTCGCCAACGCCTACCTGTCGGTGGGCGACGAGCGGATCGTGCGCGCCAGCGCGGTGTTCGTGCGCGGCGGCCGCCCCGAGGCCTAGCGGCCCTGACGTCCGCCGCGCCTCAGGGGTTGGCGGCCAGGAACGCGCGGGCCTGGGTGAGATCGGGCCGCGCATCGCCCGCGCCCGCCAGGTCGACCAGCTTGACGTAGTAGTGCCGCGCCTTCGTCCGGTCGCCGCTCTGCAGCGCGGCGCGGGCGGCTCCCGCGTAGCCCCGGAAGCGCCCGGGCTCGCGCAGCTGGGCAGCCTCGAACTCCTTCAGGGCCTCCGCGGGCCGCTTCAGCTCGAGCAGCATGTCGCCGAGCAGCTCGCGGGCGGGCAGGATGCGCCCGGGGGTCACGATGTGCTTCTCGCTGCGGTCCTCCGCGTCCGCCGCGCTCCGCATCAGGGCGAGCGCGTCGTCCGACTTGCCCCGCGCGAGCGCGGCCCACGCGGCCACGCCCAGGCGATTCACCTCGACCTCGGTGGCCCAGTACTCGCTCTTGGCGGCCCGGAGCGCGTCGCGCAGCCGGGCCAGCTCCTGTACTTCCTTCTCCGCGCCCGCCGCGTCGCCGGTGCGGGCCGCCCCGAGCCCGAGGGCGAAGTGGGTCAGCGCCTCCGTGAACGGGAACGCGGTGGGAGTCGGCTCGAGCTTGGTGGCCGCCGCCCAGTCGCCCCGCTCGACCGCGTAGCGGGCCGGGATGGCGGCCAGCGCATAGGGCCCCGCGAAGCGGACGAACCGCGACACCTGGCCCCGCTCGTCGACCACCCGCCGCGCGTCCGTATCACGCGCGAGCTGCAGGTAGGCGTAGACCATGTAGTCCATCGCGTGGGCCTGCTCGTCACCGTCGCCGTCGCGCCGGGCCGACGCGGCGGAGCGGGCGTTGGTCTCGGCCGACTCGGTCCAGAGCCCGACGCGGGTGAAGATATGCGACGGCATGTGCAGCGCGTGCGGCGCCGCGGGCGCGATGGACGCGTAGCGGCGCGCGGCCGGGACGCCCTTCGCCGCGATCGGGGGCGCGTCGTAGCTATGGATCAGGTAGTGGGCGACCCCGGGATGGTCGGGGTGCTTCACGAACTGCTTCTCGAGGATGTCCGCCGCGGTCAGGTAGGCCTTGAAGGTCTGATCGGTGAGGGACTGGGTGGACGCCAGGTACAGCGCGTAGAAGATCTGCGCCTCGTCGTCGGCCGGGTAGCGGGCGGCGAGCGCCTCGAAGGCCTTCGCGCGGTTCTGCTGGCGCGTACGCTCCGGGCGGTTGGCCCAATCTTCATAGTAGGCCGCGACCGCCTCGATGTAGTCGCGCTCGCGCGCGGTCTTGGCCCCGATCTTCCTGCCCTCGTCGATGGCCGCCTGCGCCCGGTCGGCCCACTCCTTGGGCGCCCCGATGCCGGCGAGCGGGTTGTTCATCAGGAGGGCCGCGATGCCCCAGGTGGCGATGGCGCACGACGGATCCTGGGCGAGCACGTCCCGGAAGGCGCGCTCGCCGGGGCCGTAGTTGAAGGAGTGCAGCATCGCGACCGAGCGGAGGAATGCCTCCTGTACCGCCGGCGCGCAGGAGTTCGGGAAGTCGACGGTCCCGAACCGCTCCGGGGCCTGCGCCCGGCCGGTGGCCGGCGCGAGCGCGGCGAGTACGAGGCCCAGCATCACGAGTCGTGTCCACGGGTGCTTCTTCATCGTCGTCTCCTTCGCGCGAGGTGCCCGGTCGATCGTCGGCTCCATCCTATCCCAGCTCGAGGCACGGCGGACGTGTCTCGGTGCGCGGGGCTCAGGCGCTCTTCGGCACGCCGTCGAAGAACTCCACCGCCCCGGTCTCCAGGGAATACTCGGCGCCCACTACGAGAAGCCCATCTCGGTGGATCAATTGCTCCAGAACTTCCGACCCGTGTCGCAGATGGCTTGCCGAGACGCGGACGTTGGCCCGAACCGCGTGCCGCACCAGAGCTTCCGGGTCGTCTCGGAGCTCTGTCGACAGCAACGCCTCCACGGATGGTCGAACCCGGTCGACGATCGAGCGCAGATTCCGCGACTGGTTGTCCGTCGGCTGCTGAAGCTCCTCCAGCGTTGCCCGAACCGCCCCGCACTGGGAATGGCCCAGAACCACCACCAGCCGGGTGCCGAACCGCTCGGCGGCGAACTCGACGCTGCCGATCTGAGAGGCGGCGACGATGTTTCCGGCCACCCGGATGACAAACAGGTCGCCCAACCCTTGGTCGAAGACGATTTCGGCCGGCACCCGCGAGTCGGAACATCCGAGAATGATGGCGAACGGCTCCTGGCCTGCCGCCAGCTCGCTGCGGCGCGTCTGACTCGTGAGTATGTCGCTGATCTTAGTGCCCGAGACGAAGCGACGGTTCCCCTCTCGAAGGAGTTCGAGGGCTTCTCGCGCCGAGATCATCGACGATCGAGAACGTGCGGCAAGGTCGTCGCGGCGCCGCCCGCCGTCCTGGCCACGATGGCGATGAACCTCATCCCAGCTCGGCCAGGATCTCCTTGCGATGCTGGTCGAGCGAGGGCGCCACCGCCCGCGGGGTCCCGCTGCGGAGCGGCGGCAGGCCCGGCACCTGCGGCACCGGCACGCGGCCGATCCCCGGCTGCTCGATCCAGCCCACCGCGCCGATCGCCTTCACGTGCGGATCATCGAGGAACTCGAGATAGGTGTTCACCCGCTGGTGCATGAGCCGCGCCGTGCGCAGCCGCGCCGAGAGGTCCGCGGTGGTGCGCCGGGCGAACGCGGGGTCGAGCAGCGCGTTCAGCGCCGCCACGTTGGCGAAGCGCGAGTCGTTGGTGGCGAAGCGCGTATCGCTCTTGGCCGCGGGGATCTCGAGCGCGTCGCAAAGCACCGGGAAGTCCGCGTCGCGCAGGATGGTCAGGTTGATCCAGCCGTCGCTCGCCTTGAAGGTGCCCGACGGGGTGAGACCCGGCTGCGGCTTGCCGCCCTCCAGATGGTGCTGGATCATCGACACCGCCTGGATCGTCGAGCCCCCGCGCAGCAAGCTCGACTCGATGTAGCGGCCGCGCGGCTCGTCACGGCGGGCGTAGAGCGCGACCGCCATCGCCTGGAAGTTGCTTAGCGCGGTCGCCATGTCCACCACGATCACCGGCACCCGGTGCGGGATGCCGTCGAGCCCGCGGTTCACCGACATGAGGCCGGTGAACGCCTGGAACACGGTGTCGACCGCGGGCCGCTCCGCGTCCGGGCCGGTCTGGCCGAAGCCCGAGACCGACAGATAGATGATGCGCGGGTTGAGCGCCTCGACGTCCGGATAGCCGATCCCGAGCCGGGCCGCCACGCCCGGCCGGAAGGATTCGAGGAACACGTCGGCGCCGGACACGAGGCGGCGAAGGACCTGCCGGTCGTCGTCCGTCTTGAGGTCGAGCACGATCGAGCGCTTGCCGAGGTTGGCCGCGATCGCGAACGCGGTCATGTCGCCGTAGCGCTTGCCGAGCGCGCGGGCCCAGTCGCCCTCCGGCGGCTCCACCTTGATCACGTCGGCGCCGTACTGGGCGAGCAGCATGGCCGAGTAGGGCCCGGCGATGCCCTGGCTCAGGTCCACCACCTTGAGGCCGGCGAAGGGCGCGTCGTAACTCATCGGGTGCGTTCCTCCGGGACTGGGCGATAATGGCGCCCGCAGATCATACCGCGAGGGAGGGACGCTATGCTCAAGGTGGAGAAGCCCCAGGATTTGCTCCAGCACGTGGGCAAGGAGCTGGGCCCGTCGGAGTGGCTCACGGTGACCCAGGAGATGATCGACAAGTTCGCCGACGCCACCGGCGACCACCAGTGGATCCACGTGGACGTGGAGCGGGCCAAGAAGGAGCTGCCGGGCGGCAAGACCATCGCCCACGGCTACCTCACGCTGTCGCTCCTGCCCCAGCTGGCGCCCACCCTGATGAAGGTCGAGAAGCGCCGCCGCGGGGTGAACTACGGATCCAACCGCGTGCGCTTCACCGCGCCGGTGCCCGCGGGCGGCCGGGTCCGGCTGCGCCAGAAGCTGCTCAAGGTGGAGCCGGTCGACGACAACGGCTTCCGCGTGACCAGCGAGATGACCATGGAAGTGGAGGGCAACTCGCGCCCCGCCATGGTGGCCGAGACGCTCGGCATCATCTACGCCTAGCCCTCCCCCACTCCCCTCCGGGGAGAGGGCAGGGTGAGGGGGCTATCCCCGCCCCCCACCCACCTTCGCGTGCACGTTGGCCACCTGCTGGTGGAACGGCGTACCCGGCGGCGAGTTCATCGGCGTGCTCCCCGCGAGGCCGGTGATGAGCTGCGCCATGATCGGCCCCTCCTCGGAGAGGAGCCCGGGCAGGCGCTTCTTGAACTCGTCCAGGCTCGTGATCGTGCACGTGCTGCGGTAGCCCGCCGCCTTCGCCATCACCGCGAAGTCCACCCCCTGCCCGCCCGGGGTCTCCTGCGAGCCGGAGGTGTGGTACACGCCGTTCTTGAAAAGAAAGTGCGTGAAGTTCCGCGGGGCCGCGCCCGCGATGGTGGCGAGCGAGCCGAGCTGCATCAGGAGCGAGCCGTCGCCGTCGAAGACGATCACCCGGCGATCGGGCGCGCCCAGCGCGAGGCCGAGCCCCAGCGCGGAGGCGCCGCCCATGAAGCCGACGCAGCCCACCGACAGGTCGTCGGGGGCGATCGTGCGCCACGCGGGAGAGGTGGTCATGGTGGGCACGCAGATCGCGGTGCCGCGCGCGGCCGCGACGAGAGTCAGGATCTCCTCCGGCTTCATCATCACGCGGTCTCCAGGCCGACGAGCACCGCGGCGGGGCCCTTCCGCTCGCGGCTCTTCCGGTAGTACTCGGGGATCAGCTTCACGTCGTCCGGCCCCTCCATGCGGGCGTGGGGGATGCTGAACACGTCGAGCAGGGGCTCGGCGAAGCGCACCATGGAGTGCCGCGAGTCCTTGGGGTCCTTGTCCTTCTCGCGGCTCAGCAGCCCGATCATGTAGAAGATCGGGATCTTGCCGTCCATCGAGATACCGCGGATGGTGTTCACGCTCGCGTAGAGGCCGGCGTGCTGGATCATCACGATCACCGGCTCGCCGGTCATGTAGAGCCCGGCCGCCACCGCGTTGGCGTCGTCCTCGGTCGAGCAGGTCAGCACCCGCAGGCTCCGCTCCTTGTCGAGGGCGGCCAGCACGCTCTTCTGGTGCGTGTCGGGCACGCTGATGATCCAGCCGAGCGGGTCCTGGCGCTTGGCGCCCCGACGCTCGGCCTGGAAGATCTCCTTGAACGTGTCGATGATGAGAGAGGACGGAACGGACTCGGGCATCGGGCTCCTCCTGGGAATACGCAGCTGCTCCGCTGGACCAGCGGAGAGTCTGCCACAGGATGCGGCCCTCGCGAAAGCGGTTCATCTGGTGGCGCGTGGTACCCTGCCTGTATTCCCGATGAGCTCCTCACCTCCACTGCCGGATCTTCTCCGGCAACAGGACGCGCGTCACCCGATCTGGCTGCGGCTGATCTTCCTGGCCGCCGCGGTCGTGTGCCTGGCGGCCGGCGTGGTCGGCTGGCTCATCCCGGTCATTACCGGCATCCCGTTCTACGCCGCGGGCCTCGTGTTCCTGGGCCTTGCGAGCGACCGGGTCCGGCGCTGGATCAACCGCCTGGAGCGCCGGCTGGCCGAGAGCACCCGGCTGAAGATTCGCCGCCTGCTCGCCAAGCTGCCGGGGGCCTGGGTGCGCCGGCTCATCCATATTCCGGACGAAGTCGCCTAAGATAGCTTCATGCTCGCTCGACTCGGCCGGGCGGCCGCCCTCGCGGGGCTGCTCGTCCTGCCGGACCCAGCCTGGGCCGCCGACGCCCCGGCGTCGGAGGAAGGCCAGGCCCTCGACGTCCGTCGCCTCGCCCCGGAGCAGCGCCGCCGCCTCCTCGCCGGCGACACCATCGCCTACCAGGTGGCCGAGACGAGCGAGACCGAGCTGGGCGCGGGCGTCGCGATGTACGTGGCGGTCCCGCTCTCGCGCGCGGCCGAGGTCCTCACCAGCGCCGACGTCGTCCTGAAGGATCCGAGCATCACCGCCTCGGGGCCCATCCCCGCGGGCGCCACCGTGGCCGCCCTCCACGGGTTCAAGCTCTCCTCCGGCGAGTTCGGCGAGGCGCAGGACGCGCTCGACGCCGCGGCGGGCTCGCGGTTCAACATGACGCTGCCCGAGATCAACCTCTTTCGCGCGGCCAAGGGCACGGTACGGCCCAACGACCGCACCGCGGTGCTGGACGCGGCGACCGGGCAGTGGCGCACCCTCCTGCTGGAGCGCGCGCAGGCCTTCCAGACGCGCGGCCTCGACGGCGTCGCCCCCTACGCGCGCCGCAGCGGCACGAGCGATCCGGCCGCGCTGCTCCGCGCGGCGGCGGGCGACGCGCGCATCGTCTCGTCGCTGGCCCCGCGCCTGGGCGAGGCCCTGCTGCGCTATCCGGCCGACCAGAGTCCGACCGCGGTCAGCCACGTGTACTGGGTGAAGCGTCAGGTCCAGGGCCGGCCCACCCCGCTGCTGCTCCACCACCTGGTGGACGTGACCCCGGCGCTCGCGCTCTACGTGGAGCGGCAGTTCTACGTGGGCCACACGTACAACGCGAGCCAGATCCTCTGCGCCGCGGTGCCCTACGAGGACGGCGTGCTGATCCTCTCGAGCAACCGCGTGTCCACCGACCAGGTGGCGGGTCTCGGCGGCGAGCTGAAGCGCACGATCGGGCGGCGGCAGCTGCGCGGCGAGATCGTCAAGCGCTTCGACCGCATCCGCGCCGCGCTGGTGCAGCCGACCGGGCCGCCCGACCGGGTGGAGAGCCCGTAGCCTAGTCGCCCAGCACGCGCCGGCGCAGCAGGCGCAGGTCGAGCGGGACCAGGATTGCCAGCATCAGCGCGGACAGGCCGATCACGCCGGCCAGGTGTCCCGCGACCGGCCCGCCGATCAGGATGCCGCGGAAGGCCTGGGCCAGGTGATAGAGCGGGTTGCCCGCGTTCAGCGCGACCAGCACCGGGTGCTCGAGCGGGAAGTAGGTCGACGAGAGCATCCCCATCGGCAGCACGAGCAGGAACACCGGCAGGTTCATGTGGTCGATGGTCGGCACGATCGCGGTGAAGCAGAGCCCGAGGGCCGCGAATCCGCAGCCCGCCACGAAGCTGATCGGCCACAGCACCGGCAGCCAGCGCAGATCGAGCACGAGCAAGCCCGCCCACTGGATGACGACCAGCACCGCGGACACGATGACCACGTACATGGTCGCGAGCAGGCCCGCCCACAGCACCTCGCCCCACACCACGTGGGTCAGCTCGACCTGGGTGGTGAGCTGGCCCTCCCACGTGCGCTGGTAGCGCATGCGGATGAAGGCGGCGAAGAGCGACTGGAAGATCGCGGTCATGAAGGTCGCGTAGGCGAGCAGGCCCGGCGCCACGTAGGTCATGTACTCGATCGGGCGGCCCTGCCAGGTGAGCGTCGCCACGTAGCCGCCGAGCCCGACCCCGAACGCGACCAGCATGGTGACCGGCTCCACCGCGGGCGGCAGGAACGCGGTGTACCAGTTGCGCATGTAGACGCGCAGGTGTCGCCCCACCACCGCGCGGCTCTGCCACTCGAGCGCCGCGGCCAGCCAGCTCATGGCGCGAGCGAGAGCTTCAGGAAGAGGTCGTCGAGCGTCGGCCCGCGCACCTCGTAGCGCAGCGCGGGGAACGCGCGCGCGAACTCGGCCAGCTCCTCGCCGGAGAGCGGCAGGTGCAAGGCGCCCAGCACGCTCGCCGGCTCTCCTCGCCCGCGCGCGGCGAGCCAGGCCGCGACCGCCGCGCCCTGCCCCGCGTCCACCACCACCACGTGCTCGCCGACCAGGTCGCCCAGCACCGTCTTGGCGGTGCCGCGCGCCACCACGCGGCCGCGGGCCAGCACGGTGAGCGCGTCGCTCAGCCGCTCCGCCTCGTCCATGTAGTGCGTGGTCAGGATGATGCCGAGGCCCTCGGCGCGCAGGCCGTCGACGAGATCCCACACCCCCATGCGCGCCTGCGGGTCGAGGCCGGTGGTGGGCTCGTCGAGGAAGAGCAGGCGCGGGCGGTGCACGAGGGCGCGGGCGATCATCAGCCGGCGCCGGTAACCGCCCGAGAGCGTCTCCGGCTTCTCCCGCGCGTAGCCCACCAGATCGAAGCGCTCGAGGAGCTCGGCCACGCGCCGGGCGAGATCGATCGGCCGCGGGCGGAAGTAGCGCGCCGCGATGGAGAGGTTCTGCTCCACCGTGAAGTCGCCGTCGAAGGTATCGTCCTGCGTGCACACCCCGATCGCGCGCTTGGCCCGCACCAGGTCGCTCCCGAGCTCCACCCCGTTGACGTGGATCTGGCCCGCGTCCGGGCGCAGGAAGCCGTACAGCATCCGGAGCGTCGTCGTCTTGCCCGCCCCGTTGGGCCCGAGCAGGCCCACGATCTGCGAGGTCTCGCAGGCGAGGTCCACCCCGTCCACCACGCGGCGGCCGCCGAGGTGCTTCACCAGACTACGTGCGTCGAGCAGTGCGGGCATAGCGTCCTAGTCTACCGGACTTGACAAGCCCCGCCCCCGGGAGTCAGTGTCTCGACGTCCCACGTCGCGCCCAGGAGATACGCAGATGAAGAGCAAGCGCCCGCGGAAACCGGCCCGCTCCAAGCGCCCCGCGTCGAAGCGACGTCCCGCGCCCGCGCGGAGCCCGCGCGATCCGCTCCTGGCCCCCATGGCCGGCGCCTCTCACCGGGTGATCGGCGGCGTCACCATCGACATCATGGAAGCGGCCAACGGGCGGGTGAAGCGCGTCTGCTACCCGGCCGGCTTCCGCTGGTCCACCCACATGAAGCCGATCGTGAAGACGCCGCTCTGCATGCACGCCCACGTGGGATTCCTCGCCCGCGGGCACGTGCGCGGCACCTACGCGGACGGCTGCGAGTTCGACGTGACCGCCCCGCGCGCGGTCGTGCTCGACCCCGGCCACGACGCGTGGGTCGTCGGCCGCGAGCCCGCGGTGCTCATCGAGTTCGACGCCCTCGGCCAGACCGCCGAGCGATTTGGCCTGCCCCCAACCCATCAGCACGCCTGAGAGGACTATGGCTTCCGAGCTCGACGACAAGTTCCAGACCCTGCACGAGATCGTCCGCGCCGCCCGCATGAACCTGGCCCCCGGACCGTGGGACTACATGGTGGGCGGCACCGAGACCGAGACCACGCTCCGACGCAACCGCCTCGGCATCGACAGCCTGGCCTTCCGGCCGCGCGTGCTCCGCGACGTCTCGCGCATCGACACCGGCGCGACCTTCTTTGGAAAGCGCCTGCGCATCCCGGTGATGATGGCCCCGGTCGGCTCGATCGAGACCTTCACCCCGGGCGGCGGCGCCACCGCGGCCAAGGCCTCCGCCGCCTTCGGGGTGCCGCAGATGCTGAGCTCGGCCTGCAATCCCGGCCTCGAGGCCACCGCGGCCGCCGCGGACAACTTCCGCATCTTCCAGCTCTACGTGCGCGGCAACGACGCCTTCGTGGACGACCACGTCAAGCGCGCGAAGGACCACGGCTACCCCGTCTTCTGCATGACGGTGGACACCGCGATGTACAGCCGCCGCGAGCGGGACCTGGCCCGCCGCTTCGTCAAGCCGTGGCGCCTGCGCGCCACCGGGCAGGACTTCCAGGCCGCGCTCTCGTGGGACCAGGTGAAGCGGTTCAAGGACCGTCACGACCTCCCCCTGATCCTGAAGGGCATCGCCACCGGGGAGGACGCGGCCATCGCCTGCGACCACGGCGTGGACGGCGTCTACGTCTCCAACCACGGCGGTCGCCAGCTCGACCACGGCCGCGGCTCGATCGAGGTGCTGCCCGAGGTGGTGAAGGCGGTGGCCGGGCGCTCCACCATCATCGTGGACGGCGGCTTCATGCGCGGCACCGACGTGCTGAAGGCCATCGCGCTCGGCGCGCAGGTGGTGGGCCTGGGGCGCCTGACCTGCCTCGGCCTCGCCGCGGCCGGAGAGGCGGGCCTCGTCCGGACGCTCGAGCTGCTGGAGGACGAGATCCGCATCGCCATGGGCCTGCTCGGGGTGCACAGCCTCGACATGCTCGACGCCTCGTATCTGCATCCGGCCACCCCGGTCACCGTCCCGCACGTCACCAGCGCGTTCCCGCTGCTGGATCTGGACGACCGGCGCTACTAGGCCCGCGTCCGTGCTCGACCTCAAGATCACGGGCGGGCAGCTCATCGACGGCACCGGCGCGCCCGCGCGCCGCGCCGACGTGGGGGTGACCGGCGACGCCATCACCGCGGTCGGCGATCTTGCCCGCGAGCCGGCCGGGCGCACCATCGACGCGAGCGGGCGCACCGTCACCCCCGGCTTCATCGACATGCACTCGCACTCGGACTGGCGCCTCTGGGACAACCGGCGCGCCGAGTCGAAGATCCGCCAGGGCGTGACCACCGAGGTGGTCGGCAATTGCGGCTTCTCCCCCGCGCCGGTCTCGGATCAGTTCCGCGCCGAGATGAAGGGCTTCGCGCTCTACCTGCCCGCGGGGATGGACTTCGCGTGGAAGTCGGTCCGCGAGTACCTCGCCCGCTACGAGGGAGAAGGCGTCGCGCTCAACGTGGCGCAGCTGATCGGCCACGGCACCCTGCGCCTGGCCGCCATGGGCTTCGCGCGCCGGCCGCCCACCGCGGGCGAGCAGGCGGACATGGAGCGCATGATGGACGAGGCGATGGCCGACGGCGCCTACGGCCTCGCCACCGGCCTCATCTACGCCCCCGGCTCCTACGCGGCGACCGAGGAGATCATCGGTATCGCCCGCCGCGCGGCGGGCGGGCGCGGCTTCTACGCGAGCCACATCCGCGGCGAGGGCGCGACGCTGCTCGACGCGGTGGCCGAGGCCATCCGCGTCGGCCGCGAGGGCGGGCTGCCCGCCCAGGTGAGCCACGTGAAGGCGGCGGGGCGCCCGAACTGGGGCAAGGTGGCCGACGCCCTCGCCCTGATCGACGCCGCCCGCGCGCAGGGACAGGACGTGATGGGCGACGTCTACCCCTACACCGCCTCCAGCACCACGCTGCGCACGCTGCTCCCCGACTGGGTGCTCGAGGGCGGCATCGATGCGATGCTGAAGCGCCTCGCGGACCCGGAAACCCGCGAGCGCATCCGCCGGGAGCTGACCGGCGGCGGCGAGACGCTGCTCCGCGGCCTCGACTGGTCGGACATCATGGTGGCCTACTCGCCCTCACGCCCGGACGCGCAGGGCCGCCGCATCGCCGAGATCGCGGCCGCGCGGGGAGAGGACCCGCTGGACGCGGCCATCGAGCTGATCGTGGCCGAGCAGGGCAAGGGCTACATGATCCTCTTCCAGCTCGACGAGGCCGACCTGCGCCGCGCGCTCGTGCATCCGCACGTCATGGTGGGCTCCGACGGCTCGTCCCTCGCCGCCGAGGGGCCGCTCGCGGTGGGCAAGCCGCACCCGCGCAGCTACGGCACCTTCCCGCGCGTGCTCGGCCGCTACGCGCGCGACGAGCGCGTGCTGTCGCTCGAGACCGCGGTCTGGAAGATGACCGGCCTCCCCGCCAAGCGCCTCGGCGTGACCGATCGCGGCGTGCGTCGCGGTGGGCGCCAAGGCCGACCTCGTGGTGTTCGACCCCGCGACGGTGGCCGACCGCGCGACTTACGAAGATCCGCACCAGTACGCGGCCGGCATCGGCGACGTGGTGGTGAACGGCCGCGTGGTCATCGCCGGCGGCCAGCACACCGGTGCCCTCCCCGGCCGCGTGCTCCGCCCCTGAACCAAGCTGAAGACCAAGGTCTACACCCTCCTGGGGGCCGACCGTCGACCGTACGAGAGCCTGACCCGCGGCGCGCTCGGAGGGCATCGACGCTCTCGCCTGTATGGCCGGTTGGATTGCCCGGCGGCGCTACGAGCCATCGCACGTGGTGGCTACGTCAAGGACCGGGTGTTCTTTGCGAACGAAAAGACCGCCGTCTCCGCCGGCTTTCGACCGTGCGCGGTCTGTCTTCCGGAGAGCTACGCGCGATGGAAGGTGGCACGAGGCCGCTCCATGGACAGACGACAGAGACTACTGAAACGACTCGACCAAGCCTGGCGTGCATTCAAGGACTCCTACGTCGGACTATCGGATCCGGACCTGCTCGATCCGGGCGTCACCGGGGCCTGGTCGGTGAGAGACATCATCGCTCACGTGACCACCTGGGAAGAGGAGGCGTTGAAGCATCTGCCCCGTCGTTCTCGAGGGCAAACGGCCACCGCGCTATTCGGTGACGTACGGCGGCATCGACGCCTTCAACGCCAAGACGACCGAGCAGAAGAAGAAGCTATCGCTGCCCGAGGTGCTCCGGAGCCAGGAGGACGTTCACCACCGGCTCATCGAGCTCGTCGAAGGCGTTCCCGAGGATCAGCTCGGAGGCGATACTCGCTTCCGTCATCGCCTCCGCCTCGACACGTACGGGCACTATCCACAGCACGCGGAGGCGATCAAGAAGTGGAGGGAGCGGCGTCTCTCCGGCGCTACTTCGCCAGCCACGCGTTCCAGAAGTAGAGGAACGGCCCCGGCTTGAACCCGCGCAGATCCTTCCGCATCGCCTGCAGCGGATAGTAGTCGCCGAGCTTGATGCGCCCCACGTCCTCGTAGAAGATCGCCTGCACCCGCTCGATCAGCGCGCGCCGCTTCTTGGGGTCGGTCTCGCGGGTCATCTCGACGAGCAGCCGGTCCTTCTCCTCGTGGCACCACCAGCCGGGCCAGTTGCACTGCACCGACGAGGCCAGCGCCGGATCCGGGCTCAGGGTGAAGCCGGTCGAGAAGATGTCGAACAGCTCGGGCTTGTTGCGCCGCTGCACCAGGGTGGCCCAGTCCACCACCTGCAGGTCGACGACGAAGCCCACCTCCTCCATCTGCTGCTTGGCCACCACCGCGGTGTTGTACATCCACTCGTACTCCTTGGTGGTGATCCAGCGCACCGGCTGCCCGGAGTAGCCGGCCTCCTTCAGGAGCGCGCGGGCGCGATCCTTGCTCTTCAGGTTGTAGCCGGTGACCCCGACGGTGGAGTAGAAGGCGGGCTGCTCCGGATAGAAGAGCGCGCCGGAGAGGCGGTAGAACTCCTTGTTGCCGATGCCGGCCGCCATGATCGGCTCCATGTCGAGCACCGCCTGGAGCGCCTGGCGGACCTTCTTGTTGGCCATCACGCCCTGCTTGTGGTTCGGCACCGCGGTGATCCAGCCGTAGGGCTTCACCGGCGACGCCCCGATATCGCCGCGGCTCTTGATCCCGTCGTACTTGTCCTGGTTGATGCTGTTGGCGAAGTGGTACTCGCCGGTCTCCACCCCCGCGAGGCGCACCGCCACGTCCGGCACCGGGATGAAGAGGATCTCGTCCATGTAGGCGGTGCGCCGGCCCCCGTACCCGTTGGGCGCCTCGCTCCGCGCCGCGTACTCCTTGAAGCGCGCCACCTTGATGTGGCGATCCGGCCGGTGCTCCACGAAGCGGTAGGGCCCGGTGCCGATGAACTCCTTGATCTGCCCGTCGCCGGCCGCCGCGATCACCTCCTTCGGGTGGATCGAGGCGCCGTTGTTCGGGCTCGCCAGCCCGTAGAGCAGCGAGCCCGACGGCTCCTTCAGGTGGATCACCACCGTGGACGGATCCTTGGCCTCGACCGCCTCGACCGCCCGCCACACCGCCTTGCCGGTGGTGGCCACCTTGCCCCAGCGACTGAGCGAGGCCACCACGTCGGCCGAGGTCAGCTCCTTGCCGTTGTGGAAGCGCACGCCCTTGCGCAGGGTGATGGTGTAGCGACGGCCGTCGGGCGCCATGGTGTACGACTCGGCCAGCATCGGGATCGGCGCGTAGCCCGCGTCGTACGTGAAGAGCCCCTCGTAGATGTGGAAGGTGATCTCCTGCGTGATGACCGCGGTGGTCCAGTGCAGGTCGAGCGTCGGCGGCTCGCCGATCATCGCCGCCTTGAGGACGCCGCCGGACCGGGGCGCCTCCTGGGCGATCGCCGGGCCGGCGAGGGACACGGTGGCCGCCAGGATCAGTGCCGACATGAGGAGCGCGCGTCGAGTGGTCATGGCGGGACTATCGCCGAGATTGCGCGGGCGGTCAAACGCGGGGCCGGGTTACACTGGCCGCCAATCGTCCCGAGCCAGGAGGAGCGATCATGAGCCAGACCGCCAGCCCGACCGCCAATCAAGCCGACCGCGTGCGCGGCCGCGCCGTCGTGATGCAGCCGGAGGACGGCCCCTCGTACTGGCAGCCCGTCCCCGCCAACGGTCACGCCGACCCCAAGCTCTACCCGGCGCGCACCGGCTTCGCGGGCCACTCCATGGGCTTCCAGACCATCGCGCCGGGCAGCCGGGTGCGCGAGCACTCCCACGGCGACCAGGTGGAGCTGCAGATCTGCTTCCGCGGCCGCGGGCGCGCGGTGGTCGACGGCGTCAGCCACCCGCTCGTGCCCGGCACCTCGTGCTTCCTGGGCTACGACGTCAAGCACGAGCTGATCAACGACAGCGCGGACGAGGACCTGGTGATGCTCTGGGTGATCACCCCGCCCGGCCTCGAGGATTTCTTCGAGAGCATCGGACGCCCGCGGCAGCCCGGCGCGCCCGCCCCCGCGCCGTTCGAGCGGCCGCAGGACGTCATCGCGATCGAGCGCCGCATGGGCATGAACGACACGAAGTAGCCGGCGCGCGTCCATGCCGCACGTCTCGATCGGCGACGCCGACATCTACTACGAGGAGCAGGGCCAGGGCCCGGCGCTGATGCTGGTCCCCGGCCTCGGCGGCCAGGGCGCGTTCTGGGCCCCGCAGGTGCGCGACTTCGCCCGCGACTTCCGGGTGATCGTCCACGACCATCGCGGCGCCGGCCGCAGCACCCACTCGCGCATCCGCTACTCGGTCGACCAGATGGCCGCCGACACCGTCGCGCTCATGGATCGCCTGGGCATCGCGCGCGCGCACTACGTCGGCCACTCCACCGGCGGCGCCATGGGCCAGACCATCGCGCAGGACCACCCGGACCGGCTGCTGAGCCTGGTGCTGAGCGCGACCTGGCCCGGGCCGGACGCCTACTTCCGCCGCTGCTTCGAGACGCGCAAGGAGCTGCTGCTCCACCGCGGGTTCGAGAGCTACTGGCGGGCCTCGGTGGTCATGCTGCGCCCGCCGCGCTGGATCAGCGAGAACGACGCCGCCCTCGTCGAGGAGATGCAGCGGCTGACCGCGGCCCCGCCGCCCACGGAGGTGCTGGCGAGCCGCATCGACGCGATCGTGGCCTTCGACCGGCGCGCCCGCCTGGGCGAGATCCGCTGCCCCACCCTGGTGGTGGTCGCGGCGGACGACGCGCTCACGCCGCCGTTCTACTCCGAGGAGCTGGCCGCGCGCATCCCCGACGCCAAGCTGGTGGTGCTGCCCACCGGCGGCCACTTCGTGCCGAATCTCCTGCCCGCGGAGTACAACCGGGCGGTGGGCGACTTCCTCCGCTCCCACCGCGCGCGGAGCTAGTCCGCCGGTGGACCAGGTCAACCTCGCGGCCAAGCTCGCCACGTCCGGCGACCACTGGCAGCCGCGGCGGGTCGTCTAGCCGCGCGTGGGGCCGCAAGACCGGAGCTGGCGCGATCCGGCCTATCTCGCGTCCGGCTCGCCGGCGCAGCGCGCGGCCGCGCGCGCCCTCGCGGAGAGCGGCGTGCTCGAGCGGCTCGCCGCGTTCGATCCCGTGCTGGCCGGCACGTATCCCCTCGACCTCGCGGTGGCCGGCAGCGACCTGGACATCCTGTGCCACGCGCCCGACCTCACGAGCTTCGAGCGCGCGGTGCGCGGGGCATTCGCGGATCGGCCCGGCTTCGCCTGCGAGCGGCAGCCGGCCGGCGCGATGCTCGCGACCCTGGCCCGCTTTCGCTCCCGGGAGCTGCCGGTCGAGGTGTTCGGGCAGGCGCTCCCGGTGGATCTGCAGCGCGGGTACCGGCACCTGCTCGTGGAGGCGCGGCTGCTCGACCTGGGCGGCCCTCGCCTGCGCCGCGCCGTCCGCGACCTGAGAGAAGACGGGATGAAGACCGAGCCCGCCTTCGCCCGGGCGCTCGGGCTGCGCGGCGATCCGCACGAGCGGCTGTGGGCGCTCTCCTGGTGCGACGACGCCGAGCTCCGCGCTATCCTGGGCGCGGGCGACCCATGACCACCGAGTCGCGCGCCGTCTCGGACACCTGACGATGGGCTTCCTGCGCTGGCTGCTCCGCCGCGGGCCCCGGATCGAGGCCCACACCCTGGGCGTGCTCGATCTCTCCGGCGGCACCGCGGGCGCGCTGATGGCCGCCGACCGGACCGCGCTGGCCCCGCTCTTCCGGCGGGTGAGCGAGAGCACCGACGCCCCGCCGCGCAGCACGCTGCTGCTCGTCTACTGCACGATCGCGGCCGACGGGGCGATCCTCAACTCGGCGCGGAGCCTGCGGGAGATCATCCGGGACGCGGGCGCGCCGGTGGTGGTCGTGGCCACGCCCAACTCGGGCCAGAGCTACACCGTCGCCGCGAACCGCAACAAGCGGCTCGCCCGGGCCAATCTGGTGATGACCCTCGACCGCAAGGGAGAGGCCTTCGCCCACTTCTTCCGGCGCCTCGTCGCCGACATGAAACAGGGCACGTCGATGCCGCGCGCCTGGGTGAAGCTCGCCCCCCAGACTCCGCGGGGCACCCACCCCGATTGCCCCGACGCGATCTTCGCGTGCGAGCTGGGGCAGCTCGCCTTCTCCTGACTGCCTGATGGAGACCGGGCCGCCCTACGATCGCGCGCTCCTGCTGGCCGGCGCCCGGCGCAACGCGGTGCTCGACCTGGAGGAAGTGCGGCGCTACGGCGCCGACAGCTACCGCGACCCCGACTACGTCTCGATCTACGGCCTGCCGCCGGCCGAATGGTACGCGCGGGGCATCCGCCTGCTCGGGCGCACCGCGGTCGAGTGCACGCGGGACGACCTGGGCGACGCGATCGGCCGGGACGTGGCCGGCATCGCCCTCATGGCGCCGCCCTCCGAGGGGACGCGGGTGATCGACCTGTTCGCCGGCTCCGGCAACACGCTCTACTGGATGCTGCGCCACCAGCCGGGAGCGCGGGGGCTCGGGTTCGAGCTCGACGCCGCGGTGTTCGGCCTCACTCGCCGGAACCTCGCGATCCTCGGCCTGCCCATCGACGTGGCGAATGCGGACTACCGGTCGGGCCTCGCCGACGCGGCGGTGCCGGCGGATCACCTCGTGGTGGTCTTCGTCGCGCCGCCGTGGGGCGACGCGCTCGGCCCGACCACCGGGCTCGATCTGCGGCGCACCACGCCGCCCATCACCGAGATCGTCGACGTGCTCGCGACCCGCTTCGGAGGCCATCGGATCCTGTGCGCGGTCCAGATCCACGAGACCGTCGAGCCAGCCTCCCTCGCCGAGCTGACACCGCGCTTCGACTGGTCGGCGCGGCGGATCTACCGCTTGAACACGCCCGGCGAGAATCACGGTGTCCTCCTCGGCACTCTGGGCTGGGCTCCGTAGCAGGCGGGCGCGCTGTCGGAATGCGAGCCTCGCCCGTATACTGAGCCGGCCATGATCGTGGCGCGTCTCCGGCTCCCACTCCGCCTCCCACGTCCGGCCGGCCAGCCGGGTCGGCCGATGCTCCGCCCGCTCACGTCGCTCCTCGGCCTCCTGGCCGCGCTCACCGCCGCCTCACCCGCGAGTGCCCAGGTGCCGCCGTCGGCGGCGGAGCGCGCCCGGTACACCGGGCTCCTGGCCGCCGCCGATCGTGGCGACACCGCCGGCATCCGGTCGCTGACCGGCGGCGGGATCAACCCGGACGCGCCCGACGGTCACGGCCGCACGCCGCTGCACGTCGCGGCCCACGGCGGCCATCACGAGGCGATGCGCGCGCTGGTGGCCGCGGGCGCCGATCCCAATGCCCTCGACCGTGACCGCTACGACATCGTGACCATCGCGGCGGTCGCCGGCGACGTGCGCACCCTCGAGACCGCGCTGGCCCTCGGCGCCAGCGCCCGGAGCGTCACCAGCCGCTACGACGGCACCGCGCTGATCGCGGCCGCTCACCTGGGCCACGCCGACGTGGTGCGCACGCTGATCCGGGCGGGCGCGCCGCTCGACCACGTCAACAACCTGGGGTGGACCGCGCTCATCGAGTCCATCGTCCTGGGCGACGGCGGGCCCCGCCACACCGACACCCTGACCGCGCTCGTCACCGCGGGCGCCGACGTGAACCTCGCCGACCGCGGCGGCCGGACCCCGCTGGCCCTGGCGCGGGCCCGTGGCCACGACACGATGGCGCGCGTGCTCGAGCAGGCCGGCGCGCGCTGAAGGGAGACACCGCCCATGGGCAAGCTCGACGGCAAGGTTGCGGTCATCACCGGCGGGGCCAGCGGCATCGGCCACGCGGCGGTCCGGCTCTTCGTCGAGGAGGGCTGCCGCGTGGTGATCGCCGATCTCCAGGACGACAAGGGCGCGGCGCTGGCCGAGGAGCTGGGCGGCAAGTCGGCCAGCTACCTCCACGTGGACGTGAGCCGGGAGGCCGACGTGAGCGGCGCCATCGCGCACGCGGTCGCGCGCTTCGGGCGCCTCGACTGCGTCTTCAACAACGCGGGCGCCGGCGGGGTGACCGGGCCGATCGCGGAGATCCCGGCGGAGGGCTTCGATCAGACGATGGGCGTGCTCCTGCGGGGCGTCTTCCTCGGCATGAAGCACGCGGCCCCGGTCATGAAGCGGCAGGGCGGCGGCAGCATCATCAGCACCGCGAGCGTGGCCGGGCTGCAGGCGGGCTTCGGGCCCCACGTCTACAGCGCGGCCAAGGCCGCCGTCGTGCACCTGACCCGCTCGGTGGCGATGGAGCTGGGCGAGAGCGGGGTGCGCGTGAACTGCATCTGCCCCGGCGGCATCGCCACGCCGATCTTCGGAGGCGCGCTGGGCCTCGCGGGCCCGGAGGCGGACCGGATCGCGGAGATGATGAAGACGCTGCTGGTCGCCCGCCAGCCGATCCAGCGCGCGGGGCTGCCGGAGGACATCGCGCGGGCCGCCCTCTGGCTGGCGAGCGACGACTCGAGCTTCGTGAACGGCCACGCCCTCATCGTCGACGGCGGGCTCACCGGCGGCCGCATGTGGTCGGTGGTCCAGGAGCAGCGCCAGCAGCTGCGCCGGGCCCTGGGCCTCGGAGAGTAGCGCCGATGCTCCTGCGCCTCGCCTTCCTGCACCTGGCCCCGATCGCGGGCGATCTCGCCCACAACCGGCGGCTGGTGGAGGACGCGGTGACCGCGGCGGCCGAGCTCGGCGCCGCGTGGTTGTTCACTCCCGAGCTGTGCATCACCGGCTACACGTTCGCCGACACGATCGGCACCGACTGGATCCGCGAAGCGCCCGACGTCTGGACGGCGGACCTCTGCCGCACGATCGCGCGGCTCCGGGTGACCGTCTTCCTCTCTCATCCCGAGCGGGACGCGCGGACCGGGGCGCTCCACAACTCGGTCCTCGTCATCGCGCCGGACGGGCGCATCGTGGGCACCCACCGGAAGGTCAACACGCTGCCGGTGGGCTCCGAGGCCTGGTCGATGCCGGGCGAGCAGGTCGCGCCGATCGTGGTGGAGCCGGTGGGGCCGGTCGGGATCCTGGTGTGCGCGGACGCCTACTCCCCGTGGATCGCCAAGAGCCTGCACGCCCAGGGCGCGCGCCTGCTCGTCTCCCTCGCCTCCTGGGCGCCCGGTCTCCACGGCCCGAACGGCGAGTGGGAGCAGTGCACCCGCGACACCGGACTTCCGATGCTGGTCTGCAACCGGACCGGCCGGGACCGCGTGGTGGACTTCACCCCGGGCGAGAGCGTCGTGGTCAAGGACGGCGAGCGGCTGCTCGCGCTGCACGCGCCCGACTCGACGATCTTCACGGTGGACTGGGACGTCGAGGCCGCGCGGCCGGCGGGTCCGCCGCGGACCCATCGTCTCGAATGCAGCCCCAGCCGCTGATCGCGGTCCGCGACGTCCCGGCCAGCAGCCGCTGGTACCAGCAGCTCCTCGGCTGCGCGAGCGGCCACGGCGGGGACGAGTACGAGCAGCTCGTGGACCCGGCCGGGACGCTCATCCTCCAGCTGCACGCCTGGGACGCGCACGATCATCCGCACCTGGGCAATCCCGACGTCCGGCCCCACGGCAACGGCGTCCTGCTCTGGTTCCAGGTCGGCGACTTCGACGCGGCGGTCGCGCGCGCCGGCGCGCTCGGGGCGCCGATCCTCGAGGGCCCGAAGGTCAACCCGGCCGCACACCACCGCGAGATCTGGCTGCGCGATCCGGATGGCTACGTCGTCGTGCTGGCCAGCGCTCACGGCGATCTCTGACGAGAGGACTACCGGCCCATGCTCTACATGGTCATCGAGTACTTCAACGCGGGCGCCGCGCCCGACATCTATCGCCGGGCCCGGGAGCGGGGGCGGCAGCTCCCGCCCGGGCTCGAGTACGTCGACAGCTGGGTCGACCTCGACTACTTCCGCTGCTTCCAGCTCATGCGCACCGACGACCGGTCGCTCTTCGACGTCTGGATGAAGGCGTGGGACGACCTCGCGCACTTCGAGATCGTCCCGGTGCGCACCTCGGCCGAGGCGGCCCGGCACATCGCGGACCGGGCCGGCTGATGCCCGTCGTCGGGGTCGACCACGTGCAGCTCGCGATGCCGGCCGGGCGCGAGGCCGAGGCGCGCGCCTTCTACGGCGGGCTGCTCGGCATCCCCGAGATCGCCAAGCCCCCGGCGCTCGCCGCCCGCGGCGGCGCGTGGTTCGAGAGCGGGCGCCTCAAGATCCACCTGGGCGTCGACCGCGACTTCCGCCCCGCGCAGAAGGCGCACCCCGGGCTGCTGGTGAGCGGCCTCGACGCGCTGATCGAGCGGCTCCGCGCGGCCGGGCTCGCGATCGTCGACGACGAGCCGCTCGCGGGCTATCTCCGCGTGTTCGTCAACGACCCGTTCGGCAATCGCCTCGAGCTGATGGAGCCGCGGCCGTGACGCGGGTGACCCACGACGGCCGGCGCTACAGCAACGCGGACGAGGACCGGGTCGAGCTGGTCGACTACGATCCGGGCTGGCCCGCGCTCTTCGAGGCGGAGGCCGCCCGGCTCCGCGCGATCCTCGCGGGCCTCGATCTCGGTTCGTTCCGCCTCGAGCACTTCGGCAGCACCGCGATCCCCGGGATCACCGCCAAGCCGATCATCGACATCATGCTGGTCTCGGCCGACCGGTCCCGCTGGCCGGGGCTGATCGAGCCCATCAAGAGCCTCGACTACGTCTACTGGGCGGAGAACCCGCGGAGCGACCGCATGTTCTTCGTGAAGGGCATGCCCCCGTTCGGCACGCGCCGCACCCACCACGTCCACGTCCGCACGCCCGAGGACGGGCACCCGGCGCTCGTCTTCCGCGACTACCTCCGCGATCACCCCGACGCGGTCGCCCGCTACGCGCGGCTGAAGCGCGAGCTCGAAGCCCGCCATCCGACGGATCGCGAGGCGTACACCGCCGGCAAGGAGGCCTTCGTGGCCGAGATCGTCCGCCGGGCCGAGGGTGCGCCTTCCTGAAGGCGGTGGCTCGATGGATCGGCGCGGCCGTGCTGCTCGGTGCTGTCGCCCTCGCGGCAAGCTCGTGGTGGATGGGAACCCGGCTCACGGCGGCGGCGCACCGGCCGGTGCCGATGCCGGCCGACCTCGCGGTCGAGGCGATCAGGATCTCCGATCCCGGAACGGCCGGCCTCGCCGCGTGGTGGGTCCAGGCGAGTCCCGAGCGCGGAGCGGTGCTGCTCCTGCACTCCATTCGGGCCGATCGGAGCAGCATGGTGCCACGCGCTCGACTGCTCCTGCAGGAGGGCTTCTCGGTCCTCCTCGTGGACCTGCAGGCGCATGGTGAGAGCCCGCGGGAGACGATTACCCTGGGCCTGCGGGAATCCGGCAACGCGCGTTCGGCTCTCGCGTGGCTACGGAGCCGGGTGCCGCGCGGCCGCATCGGCGTGATCGGCACGTCGCTCGGCGGCGCCGCGGTGCTGCTGGGTCCTCAGCCGAGTGGCTTCGACGCGATCGTGCTGGAGGCGGTCTATCCGGACGTCCACACCGCGGTGCAGAATCGCGTTCGCATCCGGCTCGGGCCCCTCGCGCCGATCGTTGCCCCGCTCCTGCTGCTGCAGCTCCACCCGAGACTGGGGGTCAGTCCCGACGATCTGCGCCCGATCACCGCCATGCCCCGCCTGGGAGCACCGGTGCTGGTGGTCGCGGGACAGCTCGACCGTCGCACCACCCTCGCGGAGTCGGAAGCCCTGTATGCGGCGGCCGTCCCACCCAAGGATCTATGGGTCGTCGCCGGCGCACGCCACCAGGATTTTCTTTCGAAGGACCCCGAGGGCTATCGTGAGCACGTCGTCGGCTTCCTGAGGCGACACCTGCTCCTATGAGGACAGCACCCGCTTCTCGTAGATCGCGCTCAGGATCTCGTCGATCCCCGCGCTCGCCCACAGGTCGAAGAAGGGCGAGGCCTGCATCGCGGCGAACTCCTTCATGCCGCGCTCGCGCGCCTGCTCGGGGCTCTCCCCGGTCCGCGCCGCCTGCTGATGGCCACGCACGAGGTCCTTGTGGTAGATCGCGGGAAACTCGAGGTAGCGGCACAGCTCCTGGAAGTCCTTGGTGTAGACCCCCACCGCGGGCACCGAGGCCCACTCCGCGCCGTCCTTGGCGTTCATCAGCTCGAGCATGAGGTCGTGATTGCCGTCCGGGTACGCGGCCGGGTCCGGCCGGCGCTGGCCGAGGATCTTCTGGCCGTCGCGATTGAAGATGCGCAGCGCGAGCCCGCCCGCCTCCGCGAGCCGCGCCAGCGCCGGCACGTCGCGCCGGCAGTCCGACGACCAGTCCTCCGAGATCACCAGGATGTTGGCGGGGCCGCCCGGCTGGGCCGCGAGCCACTTGATGGCGGCGACCTGGTAGTCGGCCAGGCGCGTCCGCGCGTAGCGCTCGCGCAGCGCCGCGCTGTTGTCCTTGCGCGGGATGCCCTTCGCGCCGCCGTCGGGGAAGTAGCTCCCGAAGGCCTCGCGCGCGAGGTTCTGGGGACTGCCCGCGTACGTCACGTACTGGTCGAACGTCATGCCCTTCGCGAATCGCTCCGCGGTCACCGCGCTCTTGGCCATGGTCTCCTCCTCGGGTTTCAGATGATACTCTGTTGGCCACCGAGGAGGGAGCCCCATGCTCGAGCTGCGACCGGGCTGTGAATGCTGTGACCGCGACCTGCCGCCGGACTCCGACCAGGCGCGCGTGTGCTCGTTCGAGTGCACGTTCTGCCGCGCCTGCGCGGAGACCGTGCTGCACGGCCGCTGCCCCAACTGCGGCGGCGAGCTGGTGCCGCGCCCGCGGCGGCCCGCGGACAAGCTGGCGAAGTTCCCGGCGTCCGCCACGCGGGTGCACAAGCCCGCGGGCTGCCGGGGTTGACCCGCGCGCGCGTCCTCCACGTCGACGCGTTCTCGGCGCGACCCGGGATGGGCAACCCGGCCGGGGTCCTGCTCGACGCCGACGGGCTCAGCCCCGCGGCGATGCAGGCGATCGCGCACGCGGTCGGCTTCAACGAGACCGCCTTCGTGCTGCCGTCCGCGCGGGCCGACCTGCGCCTGCGCTACTTCACGCCGGGGCACGAGGTCGACCTCTGCGGCCACGCCACCGTCGGCGCGTTCGTGCTCCTGCACGCGCGCGGGCGGCTGCCCGGCGCGGGGCTCCCGCGACACCTCACCCTCGAGACCGGCGCCGGCCTCCTGCCGGTCACGGTGGACGTGGGCCCGGGAGGCGAGCCGATCGTGGTGATGGCGCAGGCCCCCGCCCGCTTCGTGGCCTGGGAGGGCCGCCGCGCCGAGCTGGCGCGCGTGCTCGGCATCGATCCCGCTGACCTCCATCCCGAGCTGCCGATCGTCTACGGCAGCACCGGCCTCTGGACGCTGGTGGTGCCGGTGCGCGGCCTCGACGCGATCGCGCGCATGAAGCCGCGCACCGCCGAGTTCCCGGCGGTGCTCGCGGAGATGCCCGGCGCGTCGATCCACCCGTTCTGTCTCGAGACCCTCGATCCCGCCGCCCAGCTCCACGCGCGCCACTTCTCGTCGCCGCGCTCCGGCACCGTGGAGGACCCGGTGACCGGCACCGCCTCCGGCGTGCTCGGCGCCTACTACCGCGAGCACGTCGCGCCCGACGCCCCGTCGGCGCTGCTGGTCGAGCAGGGCCAGGAGATCGGCCGCGACGGGCGGGTGCGGGTATGGGTGGAGCGGCGCGACGGAGCGTGGAACGTCCGGGTCGGCGGCACCGGCTGCGTCGTGCGCGAGATGGCGATCGAGGTGCCGGATGCCTGACGCCCCGCCGCGGTTCCGCCGCGCGCGGGCCGAGGACGTGCCCGCGATCGTCCGCCTGCTCGCCGACGATCCGCTGGGCCGCACCCGCGAGCGCGACGAGACGCCGCTGCCGCCGTCCTATCTGGAGGCCTTCGCCGCCATCGACGCGCGATCCCAACAACGAGCTGGTGGTCGCCTGCCGGGACGCGGAGGTGGTCGGGGTCCTCCAGCTGACCTTCATGCCCTCGATCACCTACCAGGGCGGCTGGCGCGCCCAGATCGAGGGCGTGCGCGTCGACGCGCGGGAGCGCTCGCACGGCCTCGGGCGCGCGCTCTTTCGAGTGGGCCATCGCGCGGGCGCGCGAGCGCGGCTGCCACCTGGTGCAGCTCACCACCGACAAGACGCGCCCGGACGCCCGGCGCTTCTACGAGGGCCTGGGCTTCGTGGCCTCCCACGAGGGCATGAAGCTCCACCTCTAGCCGGTCAGATCACCACCAGGCCGCGCCGCATCCCGACCGTCACCGCCTCGGTGCGGCTGCCCGCGCCGAGCTTGGCCAGGATCGACGCCACGTGGAACTTCGCGGTGTGCGTCGAGATGCCGAGCCGCACCGCGATGGTCTTGTTGCCGAGCCCCTCGGCCAGCATGCCGAGCACCTCGATCTCGCGCGCGGTGAGCGGCTGGGCCGGATCGGCGGCGACCCGCGCGGGCCGCGCCTCGCGCCGGGCCGCGCCGCCAGCGCATCCGCCAGCGCATCCGGATGCAGCACCACGAGGCCCGCGACCACCGCGTCGATGGCGGCCAGGATCTCGCCCGAGGTGGCGTCGCGCGGCAGCACCGCGCGGACGAGGCCGCGCTCCATCGCGACATCGGCCCGCACCCGTCGCGGCGCGTCCGCCAGGACCACGAGCGCGGCCGCCGCGGGGGCCGGCAGCTCGTCCAGGACCGCGTCGAGGCGCCCGCCGTCGAGATCGAGCAGCACCACGTCCGGGCGCAGCGCCTGCAGCCGGCGCGCGAGCGGAGCCTCCGGCAGCCCCGCGAGCAGGCGCAGGGCGCGCGCGGCGCCGACCACCGCCTCGAGCCGGGCCCGCGCGGCCCCGCGCGCCGCCACCAGCACCGTGGTCACGCCCTCAGCCTCGCAGCTGCTCCCGGACGAAGCGCTGCGCCTCGCGGCTCGGCACCGCCACCGCGAGCCCGCCCACGATCATCGCGTTGAGCCCGACCACGCGGCCCCGCGCGTCGGCGAGCGGCCCGCCGGAGTTGCCGGGGGCCAGGCGCAGGTCGGCGTGGATCGCCCGCGGCCCGACCGCGTGCACGAGGCCGGCCGAGAGCGCGCGCACCAGTCCGAGCGGGTTGCCGACCGCCAGCACCAGCTCGCCGACCCGCAGCGCGGCCGAGTCGCCGATCGGAGCGGCCGGGAGCCCGGTCGCGTCCACCACCAGCGCGGCCAGGTCGCGCCGCGGGTCGCGCGCGACCAGCCGTGCGCCCCGCGCCCGGCCGTCGGCCAGCACCACCGTCACGTCCCCGTGGACCACGTGCGCGTTGGTGAGGATCAGGCCGTCCGGGTGCCAGATCACGCCCGCGCCCACCGCCGCCCCGCCGGCGCCGCGCCCGCGCCCGCGCACCTCCACCGTGACGCGGGCCAGCTCCGCGGCCATCGCGGCGGCGGCCGCGGCGAGCGGCTCGAGCGTGGGCTCGGCGGTCAGGACCGCGCTCACGATGCGCCCCGCCGCGGGCGCTCGCCCACCGTGATGCGCACCTCCACGCGCGCCCCCGCGCGCACCACCAGCGCGGTGACCGTGGTGCCGATGCGCTCGCCGCCGAGCTGCGCCTGGACGTCCTCCAGGTCGCGGGTCGGCGCGCCGTCGAGCGCCACCAGCACGTCGCCCAGCAGCAGGCCCGCGCGCGCCGCGGGGCCGTCGGGCTCCACCATCACCACGATGAGCCCGCCGTCGCCGGGCAGGCCGAGCGCGGCGCGCAGCGGCTCCGGCAGCGGCACCGGCTGCATGCCGATGCCCAGGTAGGCGCGCGCGACGTGGCCCTTGCGGAGCAGCTCGTCGGTCACCCGCGCGACGGTGGCCACCGGCAGCGCGAGCCGGCTCTCCCGCGCGAGGCCGGAGGTGTTCAGGCCGATCACGCGCCCGGCCGCGTCGACCAGCGGCCCGCCCGAGAAGCCCGGGTAGAGCACGAGGTCCAGGCGCACCAGCCGATCGATCTCGCCGCCGCGCCAGGTGCGCCAGCGCGGGCCGAGCGCGCTGATCACGCCCCAGCTCGCGCGGGGCCCGTAGCCGAGCGCGAGCACCATGTGGCCGACGCGCAGCGCGCCGTCGTCCCCGAGCGCGGCCGGCGCGGTGTCGAGATCCGCCACGCGCAGCACCGCGAGGTCCGAGCCGGGATCGCGACCGACGAGGGCGGCGGGCCGCGCGCGGCCGTCCGCGGTCTCGACGGTGATGCCGTCCTCCATCCGGACCGTGTGATCGGCGGTGACCACGATGCCGGCGCGCCAGTGGATCCCGGTGGACGGCAGGCGCCGGCGCGCGTGCACGGCCACGATGGACGGGGCCGCGCGCTCCACCGCGCCGGCCAGATCGTTCGAGAGCGAGAGCAGGGCTTCCATTCGTGTGTCCTCCTTACGAGTGAGGGTGCGCCCTCAGCATGCCGGAGGAAGCCACCGCGGACATCAGCCGAATGGCCAGGTCGGGACCCGGCCGGATGGCCAGGTGAGCTAGTGCGCCGCCACCGCCTGGCCGGGGCGCGCGCCGACCCGGTCGAGCGCCTCGAAGAACCGCTCGACGTCGTCGCCGTCGCAGTGCACGTGCGGCGAGACGCGGATGCGGCCCTCGCCGCCCCAGACCAGCACGCGCAGGCCGGCGAGCCGCCCCGCGAGCCCGGCCGCGTCGTCGACCAGGAAGCAGACGTTGCCCGCGCGCTCCGCGGGCGCCTCCGGCGTGAGGACCGTGAAGCCGCGCGAGCGGAGCCCCTCGATCAGCCGCCCGCCCAGGCCGACCGCGTGGCGCTCCACCGCCTCGGGGGCCAGCTGCTCCAGGCGCGCGAGCGCGCTGTCCAGCACCGCGAGGCCGAGCAGGCTCGGGTTTCCCGCCTCGAGCCGCGAGGCGTCGGCGCGCCACGGCATGGCGAGCGGATCGTCGAGGCCGCCGCGGTGCCCGACGCTGTGCCAGCCGACGGTGGCCGGGACCAGCTCCCCGACCCGGCGGGCGCTGTAGCCGAAGAGGCCGACCCCGTGGGTGGCGAGCAGCCACTTGTAGCAGCTCGAGACCACGAAGTCGCACACCTCGCCCGGCACCGGCACCACCCCGGCCGCGTGGGTGGCGTCGACGGCGAGACGCGCGCCGGCCGCGTGGGCGATGTCGGCGCAGCGCGCCACGTCGAGCCGCTGCCCGGTCAGATAGCTCACCTGGCTCACCAGGATCAGGCGGGTGCGCCGGTCGACGCGGGCCGCGAGGTCGTCGAGCGAGAGGTAGTGGGCGCGGGTGCGCAGCACGCGGGGCTCGACCCCGCGCTCGCGCAGCATCGCGGCCGGGTAGATCGACGACGGGTACTCGAGATCGGCGAAGACCACGTTGTCGCCGGCGCGCCACTCCACCGAGCGCACCGCCTGGTTCAGGCCCTCGGAGGAGTGCGCCAGGAAGGCCAGCTCCGCCGGCGCGACCCCCAGCACCCGGGCGGCCCGGGCGCGCGCCCGCTCCCCGATCGCGAACATCTCCTCGCGGCCGGCCATGCCGCCGCTCTTCAGCGCCCCGAACCGCTCGCAGGCCGCGGTGTGCGACCGGAGCCAGGGCGCCTCCCCGCCGGTGCAGAGATGCGCCACGCCGTCCAGTCCCACGAACTCCCGCTTGTCGATGAGCGCCACGGTGGTCCTCCTCGGGTTGACCCGATGTAGCCTAGCATCGGGCGAGGCGTCGAACTACCCGGTAACGTTTACCCGCGTCGCGCCGGCGGCCCGCTCGCCGCCATGCCGGCGGCGCGGAAATCACGCGTTTCTCGCGCCCTGCGACGGGCCGCGCCCGCGCCGGGGCTGGCACCCGGCTTGCGTGCGGCGTTACCGATGCCGAGCGCATCGCAACGGTCGAAGACGACCTGGAGTCCCTGGGCGCGAGAGTATGCGCGCACTCCCGAGCGCTACGTGTTCGGCACCGCTCCATCGGACTTCGCGCTCGAGGTCGCCCGGCTCGTACGGCCGGGCGACTACGTGCTCGACCTCGGCTGTGGGGAAGGCCGCGACAGCGTCTTCTTCGCGGAGCGGGGCGCGGTGGTGTTCGGGGTGGATCTCTCGGAAGCGGGCCTCGCCAAGGCGCGGCGCCTGGCGCGAGCGCGCGGGGTCCGGGTTCGCTGGGTGCACGGGCCCGCGACCGGCCTGCTGCCGACCGGGCCCTTCGACCTGATCTTCTCGTGCGGCAGCCTCCACTACGTGGCCCGCGACCAGCGCGCCGATCTGTTCGCGAGGCTCTGCGCGATGACCCGGCCGGGCGGCCGCCACGCTCACCTCGTCTTCACCGAGGACCTGGTGCACGAGGAGAAGGGAGAGATCGTGGAATACTACCGGGCGGGCGAGCTACGCGAGGCGTTCGTGAACTGGCAGGTGCTCAAGCAGGCCGACCACGTGATCAGCTGCGCGCAGGACGGGTCCGTGCACGGCCACGCGGTGGAGGAGATCGTCGCGGCGCGGCCGGTGGGGCCAGCGCCCTGGCCGTCCGAGCCGTGATCGCCTGATCCGCCGAGAAGAAGTCGGCCCACGGGTCCTTGCGCGCGGCCAGCCGGCGCGGCACCGTCTTCACCGTGAAGTCCCCGGGGGTCGCTCCGCCCGCCAGCTCGCTCCAGCCGAGCGGCGTCGACACCGGGGCGTCCGCCCGCGCGCGCGGCGAGTAGGCCGCCACCGAGGTCGCCCCCCGGACGTTGCGGAGATAGTCGACGAAGATCCGCCCGCGGCGCGCCGCCTTCAGCGGGTTGATCGTGTAGCGATCGGGCGCGCGCCGGACCAGCTCCGCCCCGATCCCCTCGCCGAGCGCCCGGAGCGCGTCCCAGTCGGCCGAGGGCCGGAGCGGCACCACCACGTGGAGCCCCTTGCCGCCGGTGGTCTTCACGAAGCCCACCAGGTCGAGATCGCCGAGCAAGCCCGCGGATGGCCTGCGCGCCTTCCACCACCCGCGCCCACGGCACGCCCGGCGCGGGATCGAGGTCGAGCACGAGCCGATCGGGCCGATCGATCCGGCCGACCCGCGCGCCCCACGGATGGATCTCGAGCACGCCGATCTGCGCGAGCGCGACCAGGCCCGGCAGGTCGTCCACGTAGGGATAGGCGGCGGTGGCGCCGCCCCGCTCGCGGATGCGCACGCGCTTCACCTCCGACGGGACGCCCTGGCCCGCGTGCTTCTGGTAGAAGCACTGCCCGCCCGCGCCCTCCGGGCAGCGGACGAGGCTCAGTGGCCGATCGGCCACGTGGGGGACGATGAAGTCCGCCACCGCCTCGTAGTAGCGCGCCAGCCCGAGCTTGGTGATGGCCTGCTCCTCGTAGAGCACGCGGTCCGGATGGCTCAGGTGGACGCCGGCCACCGCCACGTCCGCGTCGCTGCCGCCCGCGATGCGCCGGGCCGGCGTGGCGCGGGGCGCCTCGCGCACGACCTGGGCCGCCGGCTTGTCCTCGCGCAGGCCCTCGAAGGCCGGGTGTCGCAGCAGCCCGTCGCGCGTCCACTCCGTGAAGGCGACCTCGCCGACCAGCACCGGCTTGACCCAGTGCGCGCCGCGCGCGGGCGGCCGCGGGCCCTCGGGCGAGAAGGGCGACGCGCCCTGGCCGAGCTTCCGCAGCCGCTTGCCGAGCGCCGCGAGGGTGGCGTCCGTGAAGCCGGTGCCGACGCGGCCGGCGTAGACGAGCCGGCCGTCGCGGTCGTGGACGCCGAGCAGCAGCGAGCCCAGCTCGGCCCGGGCGCCCTCCGGATCGGTGTAGCCGCCGATCACGAACTCCTGTCGCGCCACGCACTTGACCTTGAGCCAGGCCTGGCCGCGCCCGGCGACGTACGGGGCCTGCTTGCGCTTGGAGACGATGCCTTCCAGATGCATGCGGCAGGCGCGCTGGTGGACCTCCGGACCCGGCGCGTCGAAGTGCTCCGAGTAGCGCACCCGCCCGCGGCGGCCGCGGAGCAGCCGCGCGAGGGCCTTCTTCCGCTCGACCAGCGGCTGGCCCCGCAGATCCCGGCCGTCGAGGAACAGCAGGTCGAAGGCCACGTAGGCGAGGCTCCACCCGCCCGCTCCCTCGGCGCCCTGCTGGAGCGCCTGGAAGGAGGAGACCCCGGACCGGTCGAGAGCCACGATCTCGCCGTCGAGAAGGGCCTCCTTCACCGACAGCGTCGCGGCCGCTTCCGCCACCGCGGGGAAGCGCTCCGTCCAGTCCTGGCGGTTCCGGGTGAGGAGCCGGACGCGACCGCGCTCGATCCGGGCCAGCACGCGATAGCCGTCGAGCTTGATCTCGTGCACCCACTCGTCCCCGTCGGGCGCGGCCCCCACCAGCGTGGCGAGCTGGGGCGCGACCCAGCCCGGCAGCGTCATCGCGCGCGCGTCCGGGCCGGGGCGGCGGCGCGCGTCCGGGCGGCGCGCGGCTTGTCGTGCTCCTTGATGAGGAGCCAGTTTTCTTTGCCGTTTCGATCTCTCGGATCGTCGCCGCGCGGGCGCATCCGCACCAGCGCCCAGCCGCCGCGCAGCCGCCGGCCGTGCAGGACGAACTTGAGCGAGCCCTTGCGGTAGTCCGCGTGCGGGTCGCCCACCGGCTCCCACCAGCCGCGGTCCCAGATCTCGACCCGACCCGCGCCGTAGTGCCCTTCCGGGATCACGCCGTGGAAGCGCCCGTACTCGAGCGGATGGTCCTCGACGTGCACCGCGAGCCGCTTGTCTCCCACCACCGCCTTGGGCTCCTTCGGCACCGCCCAGCTCTTGAGGACGCCGTCGAGCTCCAGGCGGAAGTCGTAGTGCAGGCGGGTGGCCGCGTGGCGCTGGATCACGAAGGACAGGCGCGCGGCGGACTTCCGCGCGCGCCCGCGCGGCTCGGGCGTCTGGGCGAAGTCGCGCTTCCGGCGATAGACGGTGAGGCTCACGCTCAGGCGGTCTTCCGCCGACGGGGCCGGCGCCGCTCCTCCGCCGGCTTGCTCCGGGCCCGCCCGCCCTTGCCCGCGAGGCTCTTCTGCAGGAGGTCGGCGATGTCGATCACGTCGGCCCGCGGCCGGCGCGCCGGCTCCTCCTCCGCCTCGGGTGCCGCGGCCAGCTTCCCGGCGCGGCCGCGCTTCTTGATGAAGGCCAGCAGCTCGTCGTGATACTCGTCGCGGTAGCGCTCGGGCTTCCACGCCTCCGTCATCTCGTCGATCAGCCGCTCGGCCATCTTGACCTCGCGCTCGGAGACCCCCTTGAGCCCGGGCCCGGGGACGCGCAGGCGCGACGGGTCACGCAGCTCGGCGGCGTAGCGCAGCAGGTCGAGCACCAGCACCCCGTCCTGCACCACGATCGCCGCGAGGTGCTGGCGCGTCTTCACCACCACCGTCGCGACCGCCACCCGGTCGCTGCGTCGCAGGGCCTCGCGGAACAGGGCGTAGCCCCGCTCGCCGCCGCGGGCCGGCTCGAGATAGTAGGGCCGATCGAAGTAGACCGGGGCGATCTCGGCGCGATCGACGAAGGACAGGACGTCGATGCGCTGGGTGCGCTCGGGGCTCGCCCGGCGCAGATCCGCGTCGCTCAGCACCACGTAGCGCCCGTCCTGGTACTCGAATCCGCGCACGATCCGATCCGCGGGCACCGGCTTGCCGGTGCGCTTGTTGATCTTCTGGTAGCCGATCGGCGAGTCGTCGCGCCGGTCGAGCAGGGTGAAGTCCAGCTCCTCGTGCACCTCCGCGGTCACCAGCGAGACCGGGATCGTGACGAGGCCGAAGCTGATGCTGCCGGTCCACAGGGTCGAGGCCATGATCGGGGCGAAGGCTACGCCGGGATCGCCGGCTGGTCAACGACATCGGACCCCGCGGGGGTCCACGCGGGGGCCTCGGCCCACGCCGGGCGCACCCGCATGCGCGCGAGCACCGCGAGCACGCGGCTCGGGCTGCCGAGGTCGCACCAGGTCACTCGCGGCAGGGCCGAGACCGCGAGGCGCTCCGGATGCCGCTCGAGCACCGCGTGCCCGAAGCTCGTCCGGGTCATCAGCGCGTAAGCCTGGTGGAGCGCGGCCGGCTCCTCGTCCGAGTCCGCGAAGGCGCCGACCCGGTCGAGCCGGGCGTGCATCTCGGGCAGGGCCTCCGCCCCGAGCGCGATCACCGTCTCGGCCCGGGCCACCATGATCGCGGTGTTCCAGAGGCAGCCGGTGGCCAGCCCGAGCTGCACCCGCGCCTCCGACGGCCTCTCGCAGAACTCGCGGACGGTCCGGAGCACCCCGTCGGGCCCGTCGATCGGCGCGCCCGGCTGCATCCAGCCGTACTCGGTCTCGGGCGAGGTCGGCTGGGCTCCGAGCAGCGCGATGTGGTCGGGGTGCCCCTGCACCGCCCGGACGACGTCCGCGACGTGAGCCATGAAGGTCGCCTCGCCGAGGATGAAGTGGTCGGAGGGAAAGAAGGCGATGGTGGCCTCCGGATCGCGCCGCCGGATCCAGTGCGCGGCGTGGAGGATGCCGGCCGCGGTGCCCCGGTCGCTCGGCTGCACCAGGACGTACGGCGGCTCCGCGCCCCCGGTGAACTCCTGGGCGATGTACCCGGTGTGGGCGCGCACCGTCACCACCACGGTGCGGGAGACCGGCATGCGGAGCGCCACCCGATCGAGGGTCTGGCGCAGCAGGCTGCGGGGCCCGAGCAGCGGGACGTACTGCTTGGGCCGGTCGTCGCCGAGCACGCGCCGGATCAGGGGGCGCAGACGCGTTCCCTCACCGCCCGCGAGCACCACGGCCCACGGGTTCACGGCGGCGCTACGCGTTGACCTTGCGCTCACGCACCGCGCCGACGAGCCGCGCGGCCGCGGTCACCGGAGTCGTCATGCGCGACGACTCCGCCGGCCGCGACCGCGCGACCCCCCGTGCCCGTTGCGCCGCCCGCACCCGAGCCAGGTGCCGTGCCGGCACCGCGCTCAGCGCGATCAGCGCCACGAGCGGGGACAGGAAGAAGCCCATCACGAACCAGGCCGCCGGATCGCGGCCCTTTTCCCAGGCGACCCAGGCCGCCACGGAGGCGCCGCCAACCCAGATCCCGAATGCCCACAGCGTGAGGAGGAATCCCAGTCTCACGAGCTCGCCCATCAGCTCGTCCATGGCGGCACCCTCGCGGCGGCCGGGCCTACCGCCCGACGCCCAGCAGGAACAGGATGACGATCAGGCTCAGCGGAACGCCCAGTAGCCAGAGCAGTATGAGTGGCATGTCACCAACCCTCCGTGCCGGAGCGGAGCGGCCGCGTCCGGTAGTGCGTGAACGTCATCGGCTCCCCCGAGCCCATCCACCCGCCGATCACCCCACCGACGAGCCCGAGCAGGAGCGCGGTCACCGCGGCGAGGGCCGCGTTGCGCGCCGCGAGCGCGGCATTCGGGTCCTGCACCGCCGCGGCGGCCGGGGTCACCCACGCGGGCGTCCCGGCCAGTCCGCCGTACCACGTGCCGAAGTAGGCGGTGGCGCCGAGCGAGGCCATGGCCAGCAGGATCGGCACCGCGACCAGCCACGCGATGCTGCCGTGCAGCATGGCGGTCTCGGAGCGCCGCAGACCCGCGACCTTGGCGGCCGCCCAGCCGCCGACCGCGAACGAGATGAACGCGCTGAACACGCTCCAGGCGAGGGCCAGGAAGCTCACGTCGTGCCAGGTCCCGAAGGGGTGGCCGACCCGGTGGGCCCCGACCGCGACACCCACGAGGCCGAAGATCAGGATCATCGCGATGGCCGACAGGGCGCCGGTCCACACCGCACTCCATGACAGCGGCCAGGGTCGATTCACCTCGGCCGCTCCGTCGCCGTATGTCACCATCGTGACCTCCTCGACCTTCACGCGTCCGCTCGCCATGTCCATGTCTGCCTCCGCATCAGCCTAGGAGCAACTTCTGTGCCCGAGCCTGGGGCGCGAAAGATCGCGCACTGGCGCGCAGCGCGCTGATCGAGGTCCGACCCGTCGGTACGGTTTACCCGGTAAAGCGGGGACGTCACGCCGCGCTCGCCCGGGTGCCGAGCCGCGGGAAGATCTCCCGCTCGTAGAAGCGCATGAACCCGGCCTGGTCGGGGCCGACCTGGTGGACGCAGACGTGGTCGTAGCCGGCCTCGGCGTACTTCGCGATGGCGGCCAGGTGCCGCTCCGGGTCCGGCCCGCAGATGACCGATTCCGCGACGCTCTCCTCGGTGACGAGCTCGGCCACCGCCTCGAAGTGCGCCGGCAGCGGCAGCTCCCAGGAGAGGCTGCTCTCCATCGCGGCGGTGGGCCAGACCTCCTTGGCGAGCCGGCGCGCGGCCCGCTCGCTCGACCCCCAGCAGACGGTCAGCTCCGCGTAGCGCGGCTTTCCGGTCCCGCCGGCCCGGGCGAAGCGCGCGGTCAGGTCCGGGTCCGGATCCGTCCCGATCATGCCGTCGGCCAGGCTCCCGGCCAGGTCGGCGGTGCGGGGCCCCCCCACCGCGAGCAGGAGCGGCGGCGGCGTGTCGGGCCGCGAGTAGAGCCGGGCGTTCTCGAGCGTGAAGTGGCGACCGCGATGGCTGACGTTCCCCCCGCCCCAGAGCAGCCGGATCACCTGCACGGCCTCGAGCAGCCGCTCCTGCCGCACCTCGGTCTCGGGCCAGCCCTGCCCCACGATGTGCTCGTTGAGGTTCTCCCCGGTGCCCAGCCCCAGGAAGAACCGGCCCTCCATCAGGAGGGCGCACGTGGCCGCCGCCTGGGCGACCAGCGCGGGATGGATGCGCACGGAGGGGCAGGTCACCGCGGTGCCCAGCTCGAGGGTGCGGGTCACCTGCGCGATCGCGCCGATGACGCTCCACACGAACGGGCTCTGACCCTGCCGGTCCGTCCAGGGGTGGAAGTGATCCGAGATGAGCCCGAATCCGAACCCGATCTCCTCGGCCTGCCGGGCCAGGCGCACCAGCTCGCGCGGCCCGCGCTCCTCGCTCGATAGCTTGTAGCCGAGCCGCACCGCGCGGGTCCCCGCGGCGCCGGCCCGTCGATGTCGCTTTCTCATGTCCGGAGTCCTCCTTTTCGCTCGAGCAGGGTCGCGATGAGCGGCGCCATCGTGGCGGCGGGCACCGGCTTGGCCACGTGCGCCTCGAAGCCGGCCTCGAGCACCCGCCGCCGGTCGTCGGCCGCCGCGTACCCGGTCAGGGCGATCGCCAGGAGGTGCCGACCGCCGACGGCCTCGAGGTGGCGGACCTTGCGGATCAGGTCGTACCCATCTTCCCCGGGCATCGCGAGGTCGCTCAGCAGCACGTCTGGCCAGCCGCGCTCGATGATCGCGACCGCCTCTCCGACCGAGGGAGCGGTCGTCACGATCGCCCCCTCCCGGCCGAGGGCCACCGCCATCACCTCGCGGGTCTCGGCATCGTCGTCCACCACCAGCACGCGGACGCGCTCGAGGGACCGCACGGAGCCGTTGGCCCCGGACCCGGTTGCGGGCGGGGCGGGCGGCGGGGCGGCGCTCGTGACCGGCAGGCGCACCGTGAAGGTGGCGCCGCGGCCCGGGCCCGGGCTCGCGGCCTCGATGGTCCCCCCGTGCAGCTCGACGAGCTGGCGGGCGAGGGAGAGCCCGAGGCCGAGCCCGCCGTGCGACCGGTTGGTCCCGCTCTCGCCCTGGCGGAAGCGATCGAACACGTGGGGCAGCAGGCCGGCCGCGATGCCACGGCCCGAATCGGTCACGGACAGCTCGGCCTCCCCGTCCACCGGCCGGAGCCGGACCTCGACCCGGCCGCCCGCGGGCGTGAAGCGCACCGCGTTGGCCAGGAGATTCCACGCCACCTGCTGCAGCCGTATCGCGTCGCCCCGCACCGACCCGACCGCGGGACCGAGATCCAGGATCAGCGCGACCCCCTTGTTGAGCGCGGCGGGTCGGACCGTCTCGACCGCGGCCTCCACGATCGGCCCGAGCGCCACCGACTCGATCGTGAGCCGCAGCTGGCCCGAGACGATGCGGGAGACGTCGAGCAGGTCGTCGACCAGCCGGGCCTGCAGCACCGCGTTGCGATCGATCGTGTCGGCGGCGTGCGCGAGGGCCTGCGGGTCGGGGAGCCCGCTGCGCAGGATGCCGGCCCAGAGCCGCAGGGCGTGCAGCGGCGTGCGCAGCTCGTGCGAGAGGGCGGCCAGGAACTCGTCCTTGGCCTGGCTCGCGGCCTCCGCCTCCCGCCTCGCCTTCCGCTCGCGCTCGAGCAGCTCGCGGCGCTCGAGCTCGGCCAGCTTCTCCCCGGTCACGTCCACGCAGGCGCCCACGTATCCGGTGAAGGTCCCATCGGCGGCGAGGAGCGGGACCCCGTCGTCGTGGACCCAGCGATCCATCCCGTCGTGGCGCCGCAGCCGATACACGAGCCGGCAGCGGCGCCGGGCCGCGTAGTCCCGCGTGGCGGCCTCGGTGCAGCGGGCGCGGTCGTCCGGATGCACGTGGGCGAGCCAGCCCGCGCCGATCTCCTCGTCCAGCCGGCTCCCCACGAAGGTGAGCCACTGCGAGTTGAACCAGGTGCGCCGCGCGTCCGGGGCCGCCAGCCACACCAGCACCGGCGCCGCGTCCGCCATCGTCCGGAAGCGGGTGTCCCCGGCCCGGGCCGCGTCGAGGGCCGCGCGCCGCGCGGTCGCGTCGAGCGCGACGATGCTGACGGAGTCGGCGTCGCCCGAGGCCGGCGCGTCGGCGCCGTGGACGAGCGAGAGGCTCGCGTCCACCCAGCGGTCCGATCCGTCGGGCCGGCGGTAGCGGGTCTCGGTGGTCCGCTCGGGTGCGTCCGGGGTGAGGGCGCGCAGGGCGGCCGCGTCGCGGGCCCGATCGTCGGGATGGAGAACCTCCTCGAGGCCGTGCCCGATCAGGTCCGCGGGCGGGCGGCCCGCCAGCTCGCCGTAGCGCCGGTTGACCAGGGTGAACCGGCCGTCCCGGCCGAGCTGGGCCACTCCGGCGGTGGCCTGGTTCACGAGGGCCGCGAACTGGGCCAGGCTCTCGCGGCGCGCGTGCTCCGCACTCTCGCGGCCGTGGGCCGCCGCCTCGAGGTCGCGCGAGACCGGAGCGAGGTCCGCGACCGCGGAGCCGAGCGGCGGCGGGCGGCGCCCGTGCCCGAGGTCGGCGGCGGCGCCCGCCAGCGCGCTCACCGAGCCGGTGATCGGCCGGACCGCGAGGGCGGCCAGGAGCCCCGCGACGAGCAGGACCGCGACCCCGCCGGCCACGAGCGAGGCGAGCGAGCGCATCCAGGGACGGTCGAGCACCGCCACCGGCGCGGTGAGCACCACGTGCCAGTCGGTGAGCTGCGGGCGCGCGTAGGCGAAGTACACCGGCCCGTCCGGCAGCTCGGCGCGCCCGCCCCAGCCCCCGCCGATTCCGGCGCCGAAGCGCGCGATCGGGAACCGCGGGGACGCGTTCCCGGAAGGGGGCCCGGCGGGGCTCCGGGCGAAGATCTCCCCGTGGCCGTCGACCAGCGAGCCCATCCAGCGCGCGGGCAGGACCTCGCGCCCGAAGAGGTCGGACACCACGCCGGCGGAGACGCTGGCGCTCAGCACGTAGCGCGGGAGACCGTCGCGCACCACCGGCACCCGCACCGCGAAGGCGCTCGGCCCCGCCCCCGCCTCCCGCGCGACCACCGGTGCGCCCCGATCGAGAACGGCGCGAACGCGCTCGGGCTCGGGCGCCGGCGCGGCCACGCCCGCGTCCTGGGTGTCCACGACACATCGCCCGTCCGGGGTGTGGAGCCGGATGGCGAGCCACTCGCGCTGCGCCGCCGCGACCTGCCGCAGCTCGGCGCGCAGCGTCTCGCGGTCGGCGCCGTCGAGCGAGGACGAGGCGGCCACCGCCTGCAGGGTGTGGACGTCGCCCCGGAGGTCGCGCTCGATCGCGACCGCGACCGCGCGCGCGGCGTCCTGGAGCCGGCCACGCTGGGCGTCGCGCTGCTCGTGCGCGACCGTCACGGTCAGCCAGACCGCGAAGAGCGCCACCGGCAGCACCGCGGCCGTCACCAGCAGGGCCAGGTACGCCCGCAGCGAGAAGCGGAGCCGGCTCAGCGGGCCGCGCACGCCGGGGACCCCGCCGCGAGCGGCTCGGCTCCCGCCGTCGCCGTCTCGCCATACGCCAGGAAATGAGGGTAGAGCTGCCGGGGATGAGTGAGCGCGACCTCGGGCAGTCGAACGGTCGGGGGGTGGAGGATGAACGCGTGCAGCTCCTCCTCGGAGGGGCCCGCGTGCGCGCCGCGCTCATCGATGAAGCTCACCGAGCCGCCGGGCGCGCCGGTCCCGTACAGCACGATGTCGCCGGCGCTCGGCATCGCCATCAGGTCCCGCAGGCCCGCGACCACCACCTCCCGGTCGGCGCGACCGGCGAAGGGATCGCGGACCGTCGGGTCGGGACGCGTGCCGAGCGGCACCCGGTGACCGCGGTACCAGCACTCCGGCCCATGCGCGCCGCGCGCCAGGACCAGGCCGACGCCCGGATGCCGCGAGAGACGCGCCATCGCGCGCGGGTAGCGCGACTCGATCTCGTCCGCGCGCACCGGCTCCACGCGGTCGGTGAAGTACACGAACGCGTTGGGCCCGGCCGCGATGACCCGGAGGGCCGGCGCCGGAGCGTCGAGCGCCGCCCGCACCACCTGCTCGAGCGAGGCGCCGCCCGCGACCGCGCCGAAGGGCCGGGTCGCGACCTGGCCGTGGTCGGACAGCACGTAGAGGTCGTAGCCCAGCTCGGGAAGCCGGCGCACGATGCGGGCGAGCTGCAGGATCGAGCGATCCACGCGCCGGAGGGCCCGGAAGGCGAGCCGATCCGCCGGCCCGTAGGCGTGGGCGAAGACGTCGTAGTCGATGAAGTTGACGTAGATGGCGGGGACGCCGCGATAGAGATCCGCCGACACCAGCAGCGTGAAGAGCTCCCGGGCCCAGATGGAGACGCCGACATCGAGCAGCATGGCCTCGATCGACCAGCGCAGCTTCATCCGACCGGTCGCGAGCGCCAGGATCGCGCGGCCCGCGAAGCGGGCCAGCGTGACCAGCGTGAGGCCCACGCACTTGAGCGCCACCCACGCCAGCAGCAGCGCGGAGAGCGCGGTCGCGGCGGACGCCGCGGCCGGCCCGGGTCAGTCGCTTGAGGCGCGCGAAGGTCCACAGGCTGTCGGCCGCCCCGCCGGTGAAGACGCAGCCGTAGCAGGAGCCGCCCTCGAGGATGCCGACGCGGCCGTCGGCGTGCCGGCGCTCGACGAGATCCGCGACGCCGCGCTCCGGGAAGTGCAGCTCCCGGCCGGCCCGCTTGTCGTAGAAGTGGAAGCCGGGAATGTCGGGTCGCCCGCCGTACATGATGGCGGCCTGGAACGCCGGGGTCGACGAGGGCAGCCCCACCGACAGCTCGCGGCGGGCGAGCCGCCCCGAGGCCAGGAGGCCGCGGAGGCCGCGCAGGCTGCCGCCCGCGAGCGCGCGGTCCAGGAGGGTGCGGGAGAGCCCGTCGATCTGGACGATCAGGAAGCGGCGGCGGGACGTCTCCTCGAGCGGCGGGGCGAGCCGCATCCAGCGACTGCACCGGTCGACCACCGCCTGCACCCGGAGGACGACGGATTCCATGGGCGATTCCCTGGCGGTTTCCATGGCGTCACGACCGCGCGAAGACCCGCCGACCGGCCGCGGCCAGGCCCGCGACCAGGAGGGCGGCCGCGAGTCGCGCCGGCCACGAGCGGCCAGGGCACGGTGCCGCGGGTGGCCGCGGTGTAGAAGACGTCGGCGCCGAGGACGAGCACCACGTTCATGGGGATCATGCCCACGAGCGACCAGGTGAGGTACCGCGTGAACGTGATCGCGGTCAGGCCGAAGCCGTAGTTGACGACCGCGAACGGGGCGAGCGGCAGGATCCGCAGCAGGGGGATCACCACCCAGTCGTGCGCCTCGAGCAGCGCGGAGAGGCGCGCGAAGCTCGGGGTGCCGGTGAGGCGCGCCACGAACGCGTCGCGGGCCAGGTAGCGCGCGATCAGGAACGCGGCCGCCGCCGAGAGGCCGCTCGCCACGATCATGACCGCCACCGCGGGCCACGCCCCGAAGAGGAACGGCGACAGCAGCGTGAACGGCATGCCCGGCACGCCGATCAAGGTGGCCGCCACGTACACCGCGACGAAGGCCACCGGGGCCAGCCCGCCGAGCGAGCCGGCCCAGCTCCGCCCCGCCTCGAGATACCGCGCCACGTCGACGGTGTGGCCCACCACGATCATCGCGAGGAGGACCGCCCCCGCGACGGCGAACGGCCAGAGGCGGGAGCGGGCCGCCGGAGTGGCGCGCCGCCCCGCCGCGGGCCGCCGCGCGAGGTATGCAGGCACGGGATCCCCTGCCCTCAGGCCCCGGCCTCGCCGAGGGCATCGGCGCCCACCGGCCGGCTCGCCGCCTCGTCGATGGCGGCGGTCCAGATGGACGCCTCGCTCTCGGTCATGCTGCCGTGCGGCAGGAGCCGGGCGTCCTCGTAGCCCCAGAGCTGCACGTCCACCAGGTACTGGGCGCGCGAGGTGATCGGGCCGCGACAGATCCGCCGCGTCGGCGCCTGCCGCATCTCCTCCTCCAGCAGGTGGAGACACCGCCGCATGAGCGTCTCCGGGATGCGGGTGCGCTCGGAGGGATAGATGAAGCCGAAGAGGACGAGGTGGCTCAGCAGCACGCGCCAGTGCCGCCCGAAGCGCCGCGCGAGCCGGCCCCAGTCGAGGGCCTCCGCGCGGGCGTGCAGCAGGTGCGCGATGTCGGCGCCGTCGTAGCGCTCGCGCTCCATGACGAAGGCCTTCGACCAGATCGTCTCCTCGGCCGGGCAGAACCGCACCGGCTCGCCCATCACGGTGGACGGCACCGCGTGACGGAACCACTCGTCGTCCACCGCGCACACCCCGTTGCCCGAGTTGAAGATGACGTCGATGTGGTCGTGCTCGGAGCGCTTGATCTTGGCGAGCCAGTGCGGGAACGTGACCTCCGACTCGTAGCCCAGGCGCTCCTCGACGAGACGGAGGGCTCCCGCCACGTCGCGCTCGCGGATGAACAGGTCGAGATCCTTCACCGACCGCCCGATCCCGAGATAGCACTCGAGCGCGTGCCCCCCGCCCACCAGGAACTCGACGCCGGCCGCGTTCAGCTCCGCGAGGACGCGGCGGTAGAAGCGCCCGTTGACCGCGGAAGGCCCGTCCGAGCGAGCCCGGGCCCGACCCGGCGCCGCCGGGGACGCCGCCGGGCTCATGCCGACACCGGGCGCGCCGGCGCGGTGGGCTCTCCGGGACGCGCGAGGGTGGCGCTCGGGCGCGGCTCGGCGGGCGCATCCTCCGGCAGGGGGACCTCGACCACGCGGAACGGCGGCTGCTCCGGGTAGTGGCGACGCAGGAGGGGCAGCGCCACGTTGTAGACCGGCACCCCCGCCGAGGTCGCGCCCTCGGGCTGCCCGCGGTGCGCGTGACCGTGAAACACCACGCTCGGCCGGTAGCGGTTGAGCGGCTCCTCGAGCCGGCTCGAGCCGAGGAACGGGAAGATCTCCACCGACTCGCCGCCCGCCGTCTCTCGGATCGGCGCGTAGTGCAGGATGGCCACGCGGCCGGGCGTGCGCAGGCGCGCGAGCGCCGACTCGAGCTTGAGCGCCTCCTCGAGCGCGGCCCGCACGAACGCCTTGATCGGCTCCTCGCCCCAGGCCTGGAGCGCGCTCTCGCCGAAGCCGCCCGCGAACCCCTTCACGCCCGCGAAGCCGACACCCAGCACCTCGGTCGCGGTGCCGTCGAGCATGGTCACACCGCGCGTCGGCCAGGATCTGCGTGACCTCCGCCGCCGTGTTCGACTCGAAGTCGTGGTTGCCGAGCACGGCGAGCATCGGCAGCTTGGTCGCGGAGAGCTCCTTGGCGAGCACCCGCGCTTCCTCCGCGGTCCCGTAGTCGGTGAGATCGCCGCAGAGGACGAGCACGTCCGCGCGCTCCGCGACCTTGGCGAAGATCGGCTGGAGCGTCCCTTCGGACGCACGGGTGCAGTGGAGATCCCCCACGGCGGCGACGCGGAGCGAGCGGGCCATAGGGGAACCGGATTGTGCAACCGCCGTGCCGCGTGGAACGCCCTCTTCTCGCGGTGATATGTCGGCCGGCGGCCGACGGGCCTCTCCGCGGAGGAACCTCTTACCCGGTATTTTCGCCTCGTTCGGCCCCGCTCCGCCCCGCCTCGAGTAGATTCACGCGCGTGTCATGAGTGCTCCTGGCCACTTGCGCGCTCCGTTGATGGCAGCGCGCTTGCACTCTCTTGGTGCATGCGCCGGCAACGGCTCGTTCGTCTGCTCGGCGATCTCTTCGGGGTGTGTGCCCTGCTCTGCCACGCTGCTGACGGTGGGAGCGTCCTCGGCCCTCGCGGCGCCGGTGACGGTGCGCTATCTCGAGGGCGTGACCCACGGCTTCCTGGTGCTGCGCGGCCCGGGCGGCGAGACCCTCGCGGAAGGCGATCTGCTGCAGGTGGCCCGGCCGGAGGGCGTGGACTCGCGGCTGATCTTCCGCTTCCGCGACGGCTCGCTCTACGACGAGACGGTGGTCTTCACCCAGCAGAAGGTCTTCGTCCTGCAGAGCTACCACCTGATCCAGCGCGGACCCACCTTCCCGGAGGAGCTCGAGGTCTCCTTCGACCGCAAGGGTGGGCGCTACCAGGTGCGCTCACGTCGCGACGGTGGCGAGGCCGAGACCGCGGCGGGCGAGGTCGAGCTCCCGCCCGATCTGTACAACGGCATGATGATCATGCTCCTCCGCAACCTGGGCCAGGGCGCAGCGGAGACCGTCCACGTGCTGGCCTTCACGCCGAAGCCCACCCTCGTGCAGCTCGAGATGGTCGCGGTCGGCGAGGAGACGATGCGGGCCGGCGAGCGCCGGGTCCCGGCGACCCACTACGTCATGACCCCGAAGCTCGGGATGCTGCGTGGAGCGGCGGCGGCCGTGCTCGGCAAGACGCCCGCCCCCTACCACTGCTGGGTCGTGACGACGGGAGCGCCGGCCTTCGTGGCCATCGACGGCCCGCTCTACACCGGCGGACCGATCTGGCGCATCGAGACGGTGAGCCCGACCGGGCCGCCCCGCCCCGCGCCCGCGCGCTGACCGGCGCGGGGCCGTCGAGCGCGTCCGGTGACCTACCCGCGCTCCGCCACGCGGCGCGGGCCCGCGAGGCCGACCGCGATCTCGATGAGCCGGGCCGGATCCACCGGCTTCGAGAGATGGGCGTCGAAGCCGGCCGCGTGAGCCCGCCGCGAATCCTCGTCGCTCGCGTAGGCGGTGAGCGCGATCGCGGGCAGCCGCCGGCGTACCCCGTCCTCCATCGCCCGGAGCCGCCGCACCATCACGTACCCGTCCTCGATCGGCATGCCGATGTCGCTGATGAGCAGGTCGGGCCGCTCCTCCCGGACCGCGTCGAGGGCGGCCGCGGCCGAGTCGGCGATGCGGACGCGGGCGCCGCCGCGCTCGAGCATGAAGCGCATCACCTCGCGGGCGTCGGCCTCGTCGTCGACCACGAGGATGTGCAGGCCGGCGAGGTTCGGCCCGGCCGGCGTGTCGCTGGTGACCGCGGCGGGCGGGCGCTCGGCGGGCAGCCGCACCGCGGCCGCGACCGGCAGCCGCACGGTGAAGGTCGCCCCCCGGCCCTCGCCCTCGCTCGCCACCGAGACGCTCCCCCCGTGCAGCTCGACCAGGTGGCGAACGATCGCGAGCCCGAGCCCGAGCCCGCCGTACGCGCGGTTCGTGCTGCTCTCGGCCTGACGGAAGCGCTCGAACACGTGCGGGAGGAACTCGGGCTTGATGCCGGCCCCGGTGTCGGCCACCGTGATCAGCACCTCGCCCTCGCGCCCGGTCACCGTCACCATCACGCGCCCGCCGCGGGGCGTGAACTTGATCCCGTTGGAGAGGAGATTCCACAGCACCTGCTGGAGGCGATCCGGGTCGCCGAGCACCACCGGGAGGTCCGGCTCGAGCCGCGCCTCGAGGACCACCGCCTTGGCGAGCGCGGCCGCCTCCACCGCCTCGATGGCGGAGCGGATCACCCCGGGCAGGCGCACCGGCCGCGCCTGGAGGCGCAGCTTGCCGGTGACGATGCGGGAGACGTCGAGGAGATCCTCGATGAGCTGCCCGAGGGTCTTGGTGCTCCGCTCGATCGCGTCGAGCGCGCGCTCCGCGCTGGCGGGGTCGAGGTTGGGCGAGCGCAGGAGGTACGCCCAGTTGAGCAGCGGTTGCAGCGGGCTGCGCAGCTCGTGGGAGATGGTGGCGAGGAACTCGTCCTTCATGCGGCTCGCGCCTTCGGCCTCGGCCCGCATCTGGTGCTCGTGCGCGAGCAGCCGCATGTTGTGGATCGCGATACTCGCGTACTCCGCGAGCAGGCGGAGGATGGTCTCGCTGCGGTCGGTGAAGGGGCTCGGCGTGCGCCGGTGCACGTAGAGGAGACCCTCCACCCGGCCCTCCACCATGATCGGCACGATCAGGGTGGCGACGAGGCCCTCGATCTCGATCAGCCGGTCCTGCTCCGGGCTGATCCGGGAGTCCCGCCCGATGTCGTCGCTGCGAAAGGGCTCGCCCGACTGCAGCACGAGACCGCCCGCGCCGCGGCCGGGCTCGATGACCAGACGATCCTGGAGGCTGCGGTACTCCCCGGCCCGGTTGCGCATGACGACCGCGCCGCTGTCGGTCTCGCGCAGGGCCACGCTGGTGAGGTCGCACCCGCAGAGCTCCTTGGCCCCGTCGACCACCCGCTGGAGGACGGTGCTCACGTCGTGCGCCGCGTTGATGGACCGCGCCAGCTCCGCCAGCACCTCCGCCTCCCGCCGGCGCCGCTCCGCCTCGACGAAGAGCGCCGCGTTGTCCACCGCCACCGCGGCCTGGACCGAGAGCCCCTCGAAGGCGGCGAGGTCTTCCCGGGAGAACGGAGGTCCGCTCTCGCGCCGCGCGAGCACCAGGACGCCGAGCAGGCGGCCGCGGCTCACGAGGGGCACCGCCATCGCGTGGTGGACCCCGAGGCGCACCACCGCGGGCAGCGCGTAGGGCGAGCGTCGGGTAGTCGTTGGCGAGCAGGCCGTGCCGGGCCGCCGCGCAGCTCGCCACGAGCCCGCCCCCTTCCGGGAACGGGGCCTCCTGCGCCGGCTCGCTCCGGCTCCAGGCGCGGCTGCCGAGCGTGTGACCCTCCTCGTCCATCAGGTAGGCGAAGCAGCCGCCCTCGAAGAGCCGGCCCGCCCGCTCGATGATCAGGCTCAGCAGCCGGTCGAGATCGAGCTCCGCGCTCAGGTCGCGCTGCACCGCCGCGAGGGCCTCGAGATGCGCGCGCCGGGCGGTCTCGAGCGCGAACAGCCGCGCGTTCTCCAGCGCGATCGCGGCCTGGTTGGCGAAGTCCTGCAGCCGCCCGATCTCCTCGGGGCCGAAGGCGCGGCCGGTGACGTCGCCGACCGCGAGCACCCCGGTCACCCGACCGCCGATGGTGAGCGGCACCGCGAGCACCGCGCCGTGTCCGGCCCGCTCGACCATGGCCCGCGTCTCCGCGTTCACCACCACGCGCGGATCGGCCAGGACGTCCGGCGTCGAGACCGGGGCTCCCTCGCGCACCGCGAGCCCGGCCACCAGCTCGTCCCCCGGAATGACGGTGCCCGGCGAGAAGACCCCGCTCGCGCCGGAGGCGGCGACCGCCACGAGCCGCCCCGAGACCGGGTCGAGCTCCCACAGGACGGACACGGTGCCGCCCAGCAGCGTCCGGATCCCTTCCGCGATGTGCCGGCCCACGCTGGCGCCGTCGAGCGACTGCACGAGGGCGCGCCCCACCGCGGACAGCGCGGCCGCGTCGCGTCGCGCGGCCTGCTCGCGCGCGATCACCGCGGCCTGGTCGCGCTCGATGCTCCGCCGCTCGGTGAGATCGCGCAGGACCAGCACCGCGCCGACCACCAGCCCGCGCGGATCGCGCACCGGGGCGCCGCTCTCGTCGATGGGCCGCTCGTGCCCGTCGCGCCGGACGAGCAGGGTGCCCGGCCGCCCGGTCAGGCCCCCGTCACGGATCACGCGCACCACCGGGCTCTCGACCGGCGCGCGGGTCTCCTCGCCGACCAGCGAGCAGATCTCGGCCAGCCGCCGCCCCCGCGCCTCGTCGGCGCGACAGCCGGTGAGACGCTCGGCGGCCGCGTTCATGAACGTGACGCGCTCGGCCGCGTCGGTGACCACGACCGCGTCGCCGATGCTGGCGAGCGTGACCGCCAGCTCCTCGTGCTGCTCGCGCACCCGATCCTCGGCGCGCCGCCGGCCCGCGGCCGCGGCGCAGATCCCGCACGCGACCACCAGGAAGAGCAGCGTGCGGATCAGGTCGTCGCCGTAGGGTGGCTCGAAGAACGCGAGTCTGCCCGAGCGTGGAGAGACCGGTGGCGAGGAGACCGGGGCCGGTGCCGCCGTACCAGGCGCTCAGGACGACCGCCGCCAGCAGCAGGAAGAGCTGCGACCGCTCGGTCAGGGGCAGTGCCAGCATCGTGCAGGCGAGCGCCACCGCCACCGCGAGGACCGCGGCGGCGTAGCGCTTCAGCCGCTTCGCCGGGAGAGAGCTGGAGTCAGACACGCTCGTGTGGGCCGTATCATACCTCCGGGCGTCGACCCGAAGTTCAGGAGAGGAGCAATCGCTGTGCCGGTGGGAGCGGGGTTCAAACGAGGCGATTTGGCGGGCACTACTCGAGGATCGGGCGAGCGGGCGGGCTCGAGTCGGTAAGTTGGACGCGGTAAGGTCAACCGGCGCGCCCGCGGAGAGTGACGATGCGTGATCTCGTGTGGCTGGTCGTCGCGGTGGTGGCCGGGCTCCTCGCGGTGGTGGGCTGGATCGCCCGCGAGCGCTGGATCATGCGGCGCCGGCGCTGACGGCGGCGCCCCTTGCGCCCCGCCTCGCGGGTCCGGTAGCCTAGCCGCGGCATCGCCACAAGAGCGAGGAGACCCACATGGGCGCGGACCGGGCGAGGATCGGGATCATCGGAGCGGGGGCGATCGGCTGCGTGGTGGGCGGCCTGCTCAAGCGCGCCGGGCACGACGTGACGCTGGTCGACCCGTGGCCCGAGCACGTCGAGCAGATCAAGAGCGCGGGCCTCCGGCTCTCCGGCAGCTGCGGCGAGCACGTGGTCCCGATCACCGCGCTCCACCTTCACGAGCTGGCCACGGTGCGCGAGCCGTTCGAGGCGGTCTTCGTGGCGGTGAAGTCCTACGACACCGAGTGGGCCACCCAGCTCGCGGTGGACTACCTGCGGCGGCCCGACGGCGTGGTCGTCGATTTCCAGAACGGCATCAACGACCACCGGGTGGCCGCGGTGGCCGGCCGCGAGCGCACCCTCGGCTGCGTCATCCTGATCAGCGCGGGCATGTACGAGGCCGCCCACGCCATCCGCACCGACCGCGGCAGCGCCGCGTTCAAGATCGGCGAGCACGACGGCAGCGACTCGCCGCGGGCGCGCCGGCTGGCCGCGATCATGAGCGACGTGGCGCCCGCGGTGGTGACCACCAACCTGTGGGGCGAGCGCTGGTCGAAGCTCGCGCTGAACTGCATGCTGAACCCGCTCGCGGGGCTGAGCGGCCTCGGCACCGCCGAGGTGCGATCGGAGCCGCTCACCCGCCGGCTGGCCGCCCATCTGGGCGCCGAGGTGGTGCGGGTCGGGACCGCGCTCGGCCACCGCATCGAGCCCATCCTGGGCATCGCGGCGCAGCGCTTCGCGGACGCCACCGACTCCGCCGCGATCGAGATCCTCGGCAAGGAGATCGCGGCGGACGCGGCCAGCCGCAGCGGCGGGCGGCCGTCGATGCTGCAGGACGTGATGAAGGGGCGGCGCACCGAGATCGACTACCTCAACGGGTTCGTGGCCGCCGAGGGGCGCGCGGTCGGCATCGCGACCCCGTTCAACGACGCGGTGGTCGACGCCTTCCACGCCTTCCCGGTGGGCACGCTCACCGCCGCGCCCCGCAACCTCGACCCGCTCGTCCGCCTGCTCTCGCCTAGCCGCGGCCCGCCTCGCGTGGACCTGCTGGTCGTGCTGGCGGTCGGTCTGGCCGCCGGCACCATCAGCGGCATCGTCGGCTTCGGCTCGTCGATCATGCTGATGCCGGTGCTCGTGGTCGCGTACGGCCCGCTCCACGCGGTGCCGATCATGGCCATCGCCGCGATCCTCGCCAACCTGTCGCGGGTGATCATCTGGTGGCGGGAGGTGGACTGGCGCGCGGTCGCGGCCTACTCGGTCACCGGCGTGCCCGCGGCCGCGCTGGGCGCGCGCACCTTGCTGGCGCTGCCGCCGCGGCTGATCGAGGGGGCGCTCGGCGTGTTCTTCCTCGGCATGATCCCGGCGCGGCGCTGGCTCGCCCGGCGGGGGCTGGGGCTGCGGCCGCGGCACCTGCTGGTGATCGGGGCGGTGGTGGGCTTCCTCACCGGCATCGTGGTGACCACCGGGCCGATCACCGCGCCGATCTTCCTCTCGTACGGCCTCGTGAAGGGCGCGTTCATCGCCACCGAGGCCGCCGGCTCGCTCGCGGTCTACCTGAGCAAGGCCGCGGTCTTCCGCAGCTTCGGGGCCATGCCGCTCCCGGTGATCGTGCAGGGCCTCATCACCGGCACGTCGCTGATGCTCGGGCGCCTGGATCGCCAAGCGCTTCGTGCTGCGCCTGCACCCCGACCGCTTCCGCCTCCTGATGGACGCCCTGATGCTCCTCTCCGGCCTCACCATGCTCTACACCGCGTTTGGGGTCAGGTCTTACATTCCGACATTTCCTGCATCCCGCAAACTACGGCTCGCCGCGGCGAAAATGTCGGAATGTAAGACCTGACCCCTACTTGATCTCCGCGTTGTGCTCGCCGAGGCGCGGGGGGGCGCGGCGGATCGGGGGGCGGTGGCCGTCGAAGGAGATGGGGAGCGAGACGACGTCGTAGTCGTCGCCGGGGAGGCGCTGGATGATGCCGATGGCGTCGGCCTGCGGCTGGGCCACCGCCTCGGGCAGGCTGTGGATCGGCCCGCACGGCACGCCGCCCGCTTCCAGCAGATCGATCCACTCGCCCTTGGTGCGGGTGAGGAAGATGGCGTCGAGGAGCGCCAGCAGCGCGGGCTTGTGGGCCACGCGCGCCGCGTTGGTGGCGAAGCGCTCCTCCTTCGCCCACTCCGGGTGGCCGACCACCGCCGCGAGCTTGGCGAAGAGGCGATCGTTCCCCGCGGCCACGATGATGGTGCCGGTCTTGGTCTCGAAGCCCTGGAACGGCACCACCCGCTGGCTCCCGGTGCGGTGGCGCTCCGGCACCTCGCCGGAGGCGCGGAAGCTCGCGAAGTGGCCCTTGAGCCACGCGAGCCCGGTCTCGTAGAGCGAGGCGTCCACCACGCAGCCGCGCCCGGTGCGCTGCCGCTGCATCAGCCCGGCGAGCGCGCCCATCGCGGTCCACATCCCGGTGCCGTAGTCGAGGATCGAGGTGCCGATGCGCGTGGGCGGCCCGCCCTCGTCGCCGTTCATCATCATGAGCCCCGAGAAGGCCTGCACCATCGGCTCGAAGCCGGGCTTCAGCTTGAGCGGCCCCGTGCTCCCGAACGCCCACACCGAGCAGTAGACGAGCCGCGGGTGCCGCGCGAGCAGCACGTCGGGCCCGAGGCCCAGCTCCTCGAGCGAGCCCGGCCGCAGGTTCTGGACCAGCACGTCGGCGCGTGCCGAGGAAATCCATGAGCCACGCGACCGCGGCGGGATCCTTCAGGTCGAGCGTGATGCCTCGCTTGTTCGCGTTGACCGCGAGGAAGCCCGGCGAGACGCCCTTCCAGAACGGCGGCCCCCACTTGCGCGCGTCGTCGCCCTCGGGCCGCTCCACCTTGATGACGTCGGCGCCCATGTGGGCGAGGATCTCGGCCGCCATGGGCCCGGCGAGGTTCTGGGCGACCTCGACGACGCGAATGCCCTCGAGCGGCAGCACCGGCGCCGCGCTCACGCGCGCGCCGCCGCGATCGCGTCCAGCGTGACCGGCTCGAAGCGGTGGCTCGCCCCGTCGCGAACGATGCGGCCCGGATGCGGGAAGTGGGCCGCGAGCACCAGGTCGCCCGAGGCGGCGTGACGCTCGACGAAGGCCTTGCGCGTCACCGCGGCCTGGCGCCCGTCGTAGCAGAAGATGCTGCTCCACTGCGGCTCCGCCACCTGCACCACCCGGTGCATGAGGTCGCCCGAGAACACCGCGTCGCCCGCGCTGGTGTGCACGCGCACCGCGGCGTGGCCCGGGGTGTGGCCGACCCACGGCTCGTAGGCGAGCCACGGGTCGATCTGGTGCGTGCTGCTCACCATGACCGCCTGCCCCGCCTCCACCACCGGCACCACGCTGTCCGCGATGCAGCCCGACTTCTCGCGCCCGGCCTGCTCCTCGTACTTCCAGAACTCCCACTCCTCGCCCGGGAAGACGTACCTGGCCCGCGGGAACGTGGGCACCCAGCGGCCGTTCACGAGCCGCGTGTTCCAGCCCACGTGGTCGACGTGCAGGTGCGTGCACAGGACCAGGTCCACCTGCTCGGGGGTGACCCCCGCCGCGGCCAGGTCGTCGAGGAAGCCGCCGCTCCGCCGGTTCCAGAGCGCGTTGTCGCCGCGGTCCTTGTCGTTGCCGACGCCGGTGTCGACCAGGACGGTGTGCTGCGGGGTGCGCACGATCCAGGTCTGGATGCGCGAGCCGAGGTCGCCGGTCACGTCGTCGAAGAAGTGGGGCTTGATCCAGCGATGGTGCGACGCGATCCTCCCCGCGTCGGACTCGGGCAGCATCTGGGCGGTGGGGAACGACGAGCGGCCGATCTCGACGATGCGCGAGATCGAGACGTCTCCGAGCGTGAGCGTGTGCATGTCGGGCTCCTAGCGTGACGTCATGTGGGGCCAGAGCGCCTCGCCGCCGCGCGCGGCGACCTCCCGGCCCAGCGCCACCGACCAGTGGCTCTCCGCGCCGAACTCGGCCCGCCAGGACCAGAGCCGGCGGGTGACGAAGTGCAGCGAGTGCTCGTAGGTGAACCCGATGGCCCCGTGCGCCTGATGGGCGATGCCGGCCCCCAGGCCGGAGGCCTCGCCGGTGCGCACCTTGGCCACCGCGATCTCGAACGAGGCGTCGCCGCCCTCGCCGGTGCGCTCCACCACGTGGAAGGCCTGCTGCGCCGCCATCGCGGCGGACGCGGTGTGCCCGGCCAGGAGGGCCAGGTTCTGCTGGATGGCCTGGAACGCGGCGAGGGGCCGGCCGAACTGCTTGCGCTCGGTCACGTACTTCACCGACTGGGCGAGCAGGAACTCGAGCCCGCCCGCCATCTGGGCCGAGCGCACCAGCGCGCCGCCCGCCCACGTCGGGTGCGGGCCGAGCCGGCCGCGCAGCGGCGCCGCCGCCACCACCGGCGCGCCGGACCACGTCAGGGTGTCGCGCGGCTCGCGCGCGAGGCTCGCGTCGGCCTCGGTCTTGGCGCCCCCGGCGGCCACCAGCGCGATCATCGGCGCGCCGCCCGCGTCGGCCACCACCACCACGTGCTCGGCGCGCGCGCCCCACGGCACGCGCGTCGCGCGGCCGCTCAGGGTGAAGCCCCCGCCCTGCCGGGCCAGGGTGAGGCCTTCATCTATATGCACGGGCGCGACGGTCATCGGCCCGAGCGGCGCGTCCAGCCCCGCCTCGGCCAGGATGGAGCCCGCCAGCATCGTCTCGGCCAGCGGCACCGGCGCCGCGAAGCGGCCGGAGGCCATCAGCACCACGAAGGCGTCGTTCCAGGAGCCGCCCGCCCCGCCGCGGGCCTCGGGTACCTGGGGCAGCGTGAGGCCGTTCTCCTCCAGCGCCTGCCAGAGGGCGGCGGGCCACTGGCCCTTCTCGGCCCCTTCCAGCACCGCGGTGGTGGCGTGATCGGTGAAGAGGCGCGTGCACGTCTCGGCGAGGATCGTCTGCAGCTCGTTCATGACGGGCATACCCCCTTACTTCATTTCTTGTATTCGCTCGGCTCGCCTTCGGCTGCGCCTCGCCCAGCATCACCGCAGACCCAGGCCGCGGGCGATGATGCCGCGAAGGACTTCGCGCGTCCCGCCTCTCAATGAGAACGACGGCGCGTGCTGGACCAGGTAGCCGAGCGTCTTCTCGAACTCGGTCCCGCTGCCGACGCGGGGCTCGGCGCCGGTGAGCGCGTGCACCGCCTCCGGGATCTCCTGCTCGAAGGTGGTGCCGATGTCCTTCACCACCGCGGCCTCCAGGTTCGGGTTCTGCCCGGCCTGGAGCATGGTGGCGATCGAGAGCGACATCTGGCGCAGCGTCACCAGGTGCGCGGTGAAGTGGCCGATCAGCGCCGCCGCCCGCTCGCCCGGCTCCTTCCCCGCCTCCCGGATCAGCTCGATCACGAGCTGGAGCGACGAGAGATAGCGCTCGGGCCCGCTGCGCTCGAAGCCGAGCTCGGTGGTCACCTGCTTCCAGCCCTCGCCGTCCTTGCCGACCAGCATGTCGTCGGGGACGAGGCAGTCCTGGAAGTGCACCTCGTTGAAGTGGTGGCCGCCGGCCAGGTCGATGATCGGGCGGATCGAGATGCCGGGCGACTTGAGATCCACCAGGAACTGGGAGAGACCCTCGTGCTTCTTGTCCGGCACCACCTTGGTGCGGAACAGCGCGATCGCGTAGTCCGAGAGGTGCGCGTTGCTGGTCCAGATCTTGGTGCCGTTGACCCGGTAGCCGCCGTCCACCTTCTCGGCCCGGGTGCGGATCGAGGCCAGGTCCGAGCCCGAGTCCGGCTCGCTCATGCCGATGGCGAAGGCCAGCTCACCTCGAGCGATTCGCGGAAGAAAGCGCTGGCGCTGCTCCTCGGTGCCGAAGCGCAGGAGCAGCGGGCCGCTCTGGCGGTCGGCGACCCAGTGCGCGCTCACCGGCGCGCCCGCCGCGAGCGTCTCCTCGAGCACCACGTACCGCTCGAGCGCGGTGCGCTCGTGGCCGCCGTACTTCTTCGGCCACGTCATGCCGATCCAGCCGCGCTCGCCCATGCGGCGCGAGAAGTCGCGGTTGAAGCCGCCCCAGGAGCGCGCCCGGTCCGCGGGCCGGAACTGGGCCAGCTCCTGCTTGAGGAAGGTGCGGACCTCGTCGCGCAGCGCCTCCGCCTCGGGGGGAAGCGTCGACAGCTCGAAGTTGAACGTCGCCATGGTGGGCTCCTGAATTTACCGGAACAGTGACCGCGCGATGACCATCCGGTGCACCTCGGACGGCCCCTCGCCGATGCGGCGCACGCGGGCCTCGCGGTACCAGCGCTCCAGCGGGAACTCCTTCGACACCCCGTAGCCGCCGTGGATCTGCACCGCCGCGTCGACCACGCGGCCCAGCACCTCGCTCGAGTAGAGCTTGGCGATGGAGGCCTCGACGCGCGCGTCCTCCCCGCGGTCGGCCTTCCACGCGCCCTCCCAGATGAGCCAGCGGCACGCGCGCAATTCCACCTCCGCGTCGGCCAGCATCCACTGGATGGCCTGGCGCTGGCTGAGCGGCGCCCCGAAGGTCGAGCGCTGCTTGGCGTGGGCGACCGCCATGCGGTGGGCCGCGGTGGCCACCCCGAGATTGCAGGCCGAGTACGGGAAGCGGTTCTTGACCAGCAGATCGAAGGCCAGGTCGAGGCCCTGGCCCTCCTGGCCGATCAGGTTCTCGGCGGGGATCTCGCAGTCCTCGAAGCTCACGTCGTTGGGAATCGCCGAGGTGCGGATCACCCGGATCGGCTTGGCGTGAAAGCCGGGCGTGCCGTGCTCCAGGATGAAGCACGAGATGCCGCCGCGGCCCTTCCCCTTGTCCGTCCGCGCGAACACGATGCCCCACGGCGCGTCGTGCGCGCGCGAGATGAAGACCTTCCGCCCGTTGAGCACCCACTTGTCGCCGCGCCGCTCGGCCCGGGTCTGGATGGCGCCGGCCGGATCGGAGCCGCCCGACGGCTCGGTGATCGCGAAGAACGTCTCGTAGCCCTCGCGGAGCGCGGGCACCGCGTACTTCTCGATCTGCGCCTTGCTGCCGGCCCAGATCGCGGGCGGCGGGTAGCGGCCGAAGACGCCGCAGCCCGGGTTGTAGAGCCCCATGCGGTGCTGCGCCATCGCCTCGAGCACCACGCACATGCTGAACGTATCGAGCCCGCCGCCGCCGTACTCCTCGCGGGCGCCGAGGGTCCACAACCCGGCCGCCTTGGTCTTGGCGGAGAGGCGCACGAAGTCCTCGCGCGGGATCTCGGGCGCGTCGGGATCGATGGTCTGCTCGAGCGGAATGATCTCGTCCTGGACGAACCGTCGGATCTGATCGCCGAGCAGGCGCAGCTCCTCCGGGAGCGTGAAGCCGGGGAACACCGTCATGGTGATGTGGCTCCTCGAGAACCCTGAGGCTTGTCTGGCCGCTCGCCGGCCCTGTCAAGGCGCGAGCATAGCGCCGATGGCACACCGGGGGCAATCGGCAACGCTCCAGGCAGCCGCGCGGGCTAGTGTCTTCTCGAAGAGCCGGTCAGGAGCCAGAGAAGGTTCAGAAGCGGGCTATCCCGCTCGGAAGGGGTCGCCCGCTCGAGCTTCGGCGGTGCCACCGTCTTCTTCGGCGGGCCGGCGACCGCTTTCTGAGGGCTGCGCCCCGGCGCGTCGCTGGTCTCCCCGGCCGTCCGGCTCACCGAGGTCAACGAGCCGGATCCCTCCGCCGTCGCGGATACGGACCCGCCCGCGCGGCAGGAGGAGGACGCCCGCGACGACCAGGACCGCCACCCACCTCCGCCGGGGCGTCAGATGCGTACGACGACGACGTCGTTGCTGGCCAACCAGGCCGACACCTTGGCCCATCCGTCCGGATCCCTTTCTTCCCAGGCCCGGAGGGCCGCGGCCGGGACGACCACCCACGGGAGACGGTTGCGAACGACGCGCTCCACCAGCCCGGCGAGATCCGTGGTCGGGCCGAGCTGAGCCAGCAGGGCCGCCGCATCGGCACGCGGTCTCGGAGACTGAGTCGACAGAGTCGATTCCGTCATCGTCTCAACCGCCTTGCTGAAGGCAACCGCCGTGCCACCCGCGCGGTGCCACCAGGTCATTGGAATTACAGTCGGCGCGCGCGAGCGCGGTACGGGAATGCCGGTAGGACCTTCCCGGCCCGATCGGGAACTTTCGGCCGCCCTCGGAGAGTCCTGCAGAGATTTGCAGAGAGCCGCGACGGTCGCGCGTGCTTTGGCGTTGCCAGCGGCGCGAGACTACAAGGAGAGATCAACCGAGGAGGAGCGTCGATGAACAATCACAAGTGGTACGGGCACAAGTGGTGCACGGTGACCGCCACGCTTTGCGGCGTCCTCGCCGTGGCGGGGTCGGCGGCCGCCGATTGCGCGTGGGTGCTATGGTCTCAGGTCCACGATCCAAAGCCCGGCGGCGTGGGTGCTTCAGACCGCGTTTCCGAACGTGGGCGCCTGTACCAAGGCTCTCGACCAGCGGGAGAAAGAGGGTCGCAAGGCGATCTACGTCACGGAGGGCGGGGCCAAGGTCAAGGGATTGACCGACCGGCGCGCCTCGACCGACCTGCTCCTCCTCTACGGCAGCGACGCCAGTAGCGGAGGGGTCGCGTGGCAATGCTTCCCCGAGACGGTGGACCCGCGAGGACCCAAGGCGAAGTGAGCCTCGCCGCGCGAGCGATGAATCGGGGTACACTCCCCGAGCGGCCACTTCGAACGAGGAGAAACGCCCGATGCAGAAGCGCTGGTCCCTGTCGGTGCCGATGGACGGCTTTGCCCTGACCGAGCTGACCGAGGTGGCCCGCGAGGCCGAGCAGCTCGGGTTACACCGACGCCTGGTCCTTCGAGGTGGACGGCATCGACGGCTTCACCCCGCTGGCCGTCATCGGGCTCGCCACCAACATGCGGCTCGGCACCGCCATCGCCAACGTCTACACCCGCGGGCCGGCCACCCTGGCCTCCACCGCGGCCGGGCTCGCCGACCTGGCGCCCGGGCGCTTCGTGCTCGGCATCGGGGCGGGCTCGCAGCCCATCGTGGAGTCGTGGAACGGCGGCCAGTTCAGCCGGCCCGCCACCCGCGTGCGCGAGACCGCCCAGTTCCTCCGCAAGGCGCTGGCCGGCGAGCGCGTGGTCTTCAAGGGCGAGACCTTCTCGGTGGACGGCTTCCGCCTCACCCGCGTCCCCGCCCACCCGGTGCCGATCTACGTCGCGGCCCTCCGCGAGGGCATGCTGAAGGTCGCGGGCCAGGTCGGCGACGGCGTCATCCTGAACTGGCTCTCTCCCGACGACGTGCCGCGCTCGGTCGGCGTGGTGCGCGCGGCCGCGCGGCAGGCCGGCCGCGATCCCGACGCGATCGAGGTCACCGCGCGGCTCTTCGTCAACCTCGACACCCCCGGACCCGAGTCGGACCTGGCGGTGCGCCGCCACATCGCGGGCTACCTGAACGTGCCGGTCTACCGCGCGTTCCAGGAGTGGCTCGGCCGCACCGAGTCGCTCGGCCCGATGTGGCGCGCGTGGGGCGCGGGCGATCGCCGGGGCGCGGTGGCCGCCATCCCCGAGCAGGTGATGGACGACCTGATGCCGCGCGGGAGCCTCGCCGACCTCAAGGCCCGCATCCAGCTCTATCTCGACCGCGGCATCGACACCGCGTTCCTCTCGCTCATGACCACCGAGACGGATCCCACGAAGAAGCGGGACCTCATGCTGAACGCGCTCCGCGTCCTCGCCCCGGGCGAGGGCTAGCCGCGGACGCGAGTCCACGGAGACCCCCATGGCCGACGAAGTTCTGGTAGCCGTCGAGGCCGGCATCGCCACCGTGACCCTGAACCGGCCGGATCAGCGCAACGCGATGAACACCGCGCTGCTGCAGGGCCTGCGCTCGGCCATCGACTCCCTCGACGAGCGGCGCGACGTGCGCGTGGTGGTGGTGAAGGGCGCGGGCCCCGCGTTCTGCTCCGGCATGGACCTGAAGGAGATGGAGCGGCGCGGGGGCGAGGCCGATCCGGAAGGCAACGTGGTGGAGGTGCTGCGCCGGGTGGAGGCCTCGCGGCACCCGACCATCGCCGCGCTCCACGGCGACGCCATCGCGGGCGGCTGCGAGCTGGCCCTGCACTGCGATCTCCGGGTGGCCGCGGAGCCGGTGCGCCTCGGCATGCCGCTCGCGCGCATCGGGCTCGTGATCCCGTTCCTGCTCAACCAGAAGCTGGTCGAGATCATCGGGCCCGCCCACACCCGCCATCTGCTGTTCACCGGGCAGACCGTCGACGCGCGGCGCGCCTACGAGATCGGCATGGTCCACCAGGTGGTGGCGGCGGCCGAGCTGCCCGCCGCGGTGCAGGCGCTCGCGCGCCGCATCGCGGACAACGCGCCGCTCGCGCTGGCCGGCATCAAGGCGAGCATCCAGCGGACGATCTCGGCCCGCGACGGCATCGCCCACGGCGACCTCGACGCGGCGGCCAACCGCGCGCGCACCAGCGCGGACGCGCAGGAGGGCCGGCGCGCCATGCTCGAGAAGCGGAAGCCCGCCTTCCGGGGCGAGTAGCGCCTCAGCGCGGCGGGCCGCCCGCCATCAGGCCCGCGACCGCGCGGGCCACCGGGTCGTCGGAGGCGGCGAGCGCGTCGCGGGTGCGGCCCTGGTCCACCGCGTCGCGGTTCTGGCTGAGCTTGGCCTTGCCCTCGAGCCGGTCGATCGGGATCTCGAACGCCACGATCCCCCGCTGCATGCCGGCCACGTAGTCCTCCGCCAGCGCCTCGAAGGACCACGCGCCCGGGCGCGCGCCCTCGTAGACGTGGACCAGGTCCGCGAGCAGCGCGCGCACCCGCTCCGCGTCCTCGACGAGCGCGCCGGTCCCGGTCGCGTGCACCGCGACGTAGTTCCAGGTGGGCACCGCCGGGTGCGTCGCGTACCACGACGGCGAGACGTAGGCGTGCGCGCCCGAGAACACCACCAGCGTCGGGCGGCCGGCGGCCAGGTAGCGCCAGTGCGGGTTGGCGCGGGCCACGTGGCCGCGCAGGGTGCCGAGGGGCCCGCGGGTGTCGTCCACCAGCATCGGCAGGTGGGTGGCGAACGGCACGCCCGCGTCGTCGGCGGTGATCATGGTCGCGAAGCTCTGCGCCCGCATCAGCGCGTGACACCAGGCGGTGTCGGTGACCTCGAAGTGTCGGGGTATGTACATGGCCCTCTCGTCGATCAGGGAATGCGCAGGCGGCCTTCGATCACCGGGACCACGCTGCCGCCCACCAGGATCTCGTCGACGCGGCCGCCCCGCATGCCGACGCGGATGTGCACGAAGCTCGGCCGGCCCATGCGCGTGCCCTGCTCGCTCACGATGGCGACGGAGTCGGCCGGCGCCACCAGCCCGCGCTCGACCAGGTAGGCGCCGAGCGGGCCGCTCGCCGAGCCGGTGGCCGGGTCCTCGGGGATTCCCGAGGTGTGCGGCGCGAACATGCGCGAGTAGACGCGGCCGGCGCGCGGGTCCGGATCGGGCGCGAACACGAAGACGCCGAGGTTCGGCCCCTCGCCCTGCGCCCTGAGCAGCGCGGGCACGTCGAGCCGGGCCCGGTCGACCGCCTCCCGGTCCCGCAGCGGGATATAGAGGAAGGCGTTGCCGGTCGAGCCGGTGCGCACCGGCTGGCCCGCGAGCAGGTCGGAGGCCTCGAGCCCGAGCGCGCGCGCGAAGCCGGCCCGATCCGGCAGCTCCGGCCCGAACCTCGCCTCCCCGTGCCGCATCCACAGAAAGCGAGGGCTGGCCGGGTCCCCCTCGAGCGTCACCTCCACCGGCCCGATCCCCTCCTCCAGATTGAACCGCGCTGGTCCCCGCCGGCAGCAGTCCCTCCGTCGCCAGCACCCACGCCGTCCCGATCGTCGGATGCCCCGCAAACGGAATCTCCCGCGCCGGCGTAAAAATCCTCACCCGCGCCGCACAATCCGCCCGCGTCGGCGGCAACAGGAACGTCGTCTCCGAACAATTCATCTCCCGCGCAATCCTCTGCATCACCCCCTCATCCAGCCCCCCCGCCTCAAACACCACCGCCAGCGGATTCCCCCCAAACACCGTCTCCGTAAACACATCCACCTGCACAAACCTCAACTCCACCGACACCTCCATGACCCGCGAAGTTTCAGACGATAGAAGAAGCCCAGTCGCGGGCCGCACGGACCGCCCTGCTGTCGACCCAACCACGAACGGAGGGCCGGGCGCGGGGGGCGGCGGGGGGCCTCCCCGGAGCCGTGGCTTCTGCGGGTCGCCGAAGCCGCCAACATCCCATCTCGTGGCCCGATCGCAGACGGCTCACGCGCCGCGACTCAGCGTGTTCCGGGGAGGCCCCCGCCGCCCCCCGCGCCCGGCCCGCTGCCCGCGGATCGAGCGAGCCGACTACAGAGCCGCCCGCCGAGCCCGCCGCACCACGGAGCTCAGGTGCTCGCGTTGAAGCTCAAGCTCGGTGATCCGCAGCAACCACTCGGTGCGCACGCTGACCATGCCGTCCCCGCCCAGCCGGTTGACCTCCTTGATCGTCTCCTTGTAGACGGCCAGCGTGCTCTCCAGCGATCGAAGCTCGTCCTCGTGGGTCATGGCTTGTCCTTCCGCGCGGCGCGGGCGATGGCCGCGATCTTGTCGGCGAAGTTCACCTGGCTGTCGTCCTGCGGCTCGTAGCCGATCTTGGTGCGGGCGTTGGCGATGGACCAGAAGCGGTGGGTGTTGCCGCTGATGCCGTAGACGATGAGGAACGGCACCCCGTGCTCGTCGCGGATGTCCGCGGTCTCGACCATGCGGATCGCCTGCTGCACCTGATCGCGCTGCGAGAGATAGGCCCCGAGCGACCGGTGCATGACCTTGACGTCTCCCGGCTTCACCTGGTCGATATCGTCGTCGCGCGGGCCGCCGATGCGCCACTGCACGACCTCGAGCCGCCGGCCGTCCACCTTGCCGGTGGCGAACACGAAGCCCAGCAGCTCGTAGGCCGCCTTGGCCCAGCCGTACCAGTTGTCCGAGCGCGGCGGCATCTCGGGGGTCACCATGTCGAGGCGGCCGTCCCACACCAGGCGCTCGTAGTAGTCGGCCGCGTGGTTGGAGGAGCACACCACCACGCGCCGCACCCCTTCCTCCAGGCGACCCGGCTCACATTGTAGGCGAGCGCCACGTTGGCGTGCTCGGCCCAGAACTTCGCGTCGCTGTTGTCCTGCCACGTGGTCGCGTCGAGGTTCGGCGCGCTCACGAAGCCGCAGTGGATCACCGCGTCCGCCCCGCGGAAGTGCTCGCGATAGAGATTGCGGTCGGGGCGCGTCAGGTCGCTCACGATCAGGCCCGGCACCGCCTTGCCCGCGCGGGTGGTGGGCCGCACGTCGATCGGCACCAGGTCCCACCGCTCGGCGAGCTCGGGATACATCCGCTGGGCGACGTACCCCGCCGCCCCGGTGATCACCACACGTCGCTTGGCCATCGGCTCAGGTCTCCTCGGCTCGGGTCATCGCCACGTCCGGCCCTTGACCGGCGGCCCGGGGGACGGCGTGGTCGACTCGCCCCGCTCCGGCATGCCGGGGCGGAGCGGAACGTACAGCACGGACGGGCGGCCGCGACCGCCCTGCGGATAGAGGTCCATCAGGTCGTACACCGTGCGCGGCATCTCGGTGGCGATGGGCAGGCCGAGCCCGCGCGCCATCTCCACCGTGATCGGGAAGTCGTGGGTCCACCGCCCCTCGGTGAGCGTGGTGGCGAGCGCCACCGCCTTCTCCTTGGAGCAGGTGCTTGAGCAGCACCTCCATCACGAAGACCCCGACCTGCACCCGCGCCTTGGCCGACATGTCGGCCAGGATCAGCATCTCGTCGCTGATGTCCTCCGGCTTCTTGAGGGAGAGGAGCTTGATGATGGACGCGGCCGGCATGTCGCCGATCTGGGGATCGACCGGGCCCAGCACCGCGTTCGGGTCCATCACGATCTCGTCGGCGGCCAGCGCGATGAGCGAGCCGCCCGACATCGCGTAGTGCGGCACGAAGGCGGTCACCTTGGCCTTGCGCTGCACCAGCGCCTTGGCGATCTGCTCGGCGGCGAGCACCAGGCCGCCCGGGGTGTGCAGGATCACGTCGATGGGCTGCTCCGGCGGGGTGAGCCGGATGGCCCGCAGCACCGCCTCCGAGTCCTCGATGCTGATCGAGCTGCTGACCGGCACCCCGAAGAGGGTCACCGTCTCCTGGCGGTGGATGAGCGCGATGACGCGCGACTTGCGCTCCTGCTGGAAGCGATCCAGCACCGAGGCGCGCGCGTTCTCCACCTTGTTGGAGCCGTAGACCTGCTGGAGCACGACCACGACCAGCACGAGCCAGAACAGGGTCTTGGCCACGCTGACCAGCCGCTGCCACCACGAGGTCGACGACGTGCCTTCCGCCATGGGTCGCGATCGGTCTCAGCGATAGTCCGGCGGGGGCACGAAGGCCTGGAACTCGCGCTCGAGCAGCCGCGCGAACTCGATGCACGTCCGGTCGCCGTACTGCGGCCCCACGATCTGCACGCCGACCGGCAGCCCGGCGGGGGTGAATCCGCACGGCGCCACCGTGGACGGCAGGTAGGCCATGCCACTGTAGCCGGCCCAGAAGAGCTGGTCGACCGCGGGCACGCGCCGGCCGTTGACCGCGATGGTCCGCTCGTAGCGCTCGCCCTCGTGGTCGTGCGGGAACGCGGCGGAGGAGGCCACCGGGCAGAGCAGCAGGTCCCACTCGCGGAAGAACTCGGCCCAGCGCCAGCGCATCTTGTGCCGCGTCTCGTTGGCCGCGAGCCAGTCCCGGTGCGAGGCGGTGTTGGCCCGCATCATCCGCGCGTAGTAGCTCTCGTCGTCCGGGGCGAGCCCGCGCGCGATCTCCACGTTGCGCCGGAACTCGTCGGGCGTCTGCCGGCCCGCGGTGGCGGCGCGCAGCAGGAAGATGTAGGCCCGGTTCGCCTCCGCGGTGTCGATGTCGGGCCGCGCCGCGTGGCTCACCTTCGCCTTCTTCTTGCCGAGGAAGTCGGCGAGGGCCTGCAGGCGTGCCTGCACCTCGCGATCCACCTCCGCGGCGGGATCGGTGAGCATGACCGCCACCTTGAACTCGCGCAGCGTCTTCCGGCGGGGCGCGGGCAGATCGAGGCGCCAGCCCGCCCCGTCGATCTCGTCGGCGCCCGCCATCGCGGTCGAGGCCGATCGCGAGGTCCTCCGCGCTCCGCGCCATCGGGCCGATCACCGAGATGTCGCCCTGGGCGACGCGGCCGGGCAGCGCCTGGCCGCGCGGGGGCACGATCCCGAAGGTCGGCTTGTGGCCGAACACCCCGCAGTAGTGCGCGGGATTGCGGATCGACGAGCCGATGTCGCTGCCCGCCTCGAAGCCGGTGAGCCCGGCGGCGAGCGCGGCGGCCGAGCCGCCCGAGGAGCCGCCCGGAGACCGCGTGAGGTCCCACGGATTGTTGGTGGTGCCGTAGACGTCGTTGTAGCTCTGGTAGTCGGCCAGCCACGCGGGGACGTTGGTCTTGCCGAAGAGCACCACCCCCGCCGCGAGCAGCCGGTCCACCGCGAGCGCGTTCCGCGGCGCGATGTTGTCCTTCAGCGCGGGGAGCCCCCACGTGGTCGGCAGCCCGGCGACGTCGTACGACTCCTTGATCGTCATCGGCACGCCGTGGAGCGGGCCCCAGACCTTGCCCTTCTTCAGCGCGGCGTCCGCCTGCTTCGCGCGGCGGCGCGCGCCGTCCACGTCGGTGACCACGATCGCGTTGAGCTTCGGGTTGAAGCGATCCACCCGCGCGAGGAACGCGTCGAGCGCCTCGAGGCAGCCGACCTTGCGGCGGCGGATGTCGGAGGCGAGCTGCTTGGCGCTACGGAAGTGCAGATCGGTCATGGGATCCTCCGGTCTTGGGGCCGCCTCAGGGCTCGAGCGCGTAGGTCACGCTGATCGACGCCTGGATCTCCTGCTCACCCGCCGCCACCGGCACCGCGGACATCATCGCGCGCGCGCCCATCTCGGGACGCGGCGACGCGGCGCCCGCCTCCTGCACCGACACCACGCGCCCGACCTTGAGCCCGGCCGCGGCCGCGTAGAGCTCCGCCTTGCGACGGGCGTCGGCCATCGCCCGCTTGCGCGCCTCGTCGAGGAGCGGGGCCGGATCGATCAGGCCGAACCGGATGCCGTAGATCGAGTTGGCGCCCTGCGAGACCTGCTGATCGAGCACGCGGCCGAGGCTCGGGAGGTCGCGCACCTTCACGTGCACCTGGTTGACCACCTCGTAGGCCAGGATGTCGGCGGGCTGGCCCTCCCTCGCCGGCCGGCGCTGGGGCGACACGCTCACGTTCGTGGTCTGGATGTCGCGCGCGGCGATGCCGAGGGCGCCCAGGGACTGGAGCAGCCGCTCCATGGCCTGGCTGTTCTGGGCCAGCGCCTGGGCCGCGGTCGCGGCCCGGGTGACGACCCCGGTGGTGATCTCCGCCATGTCGGGCGGCGCGGTCGGCGGTGCCCGCCCCCGACACCGTGACGGTGGAGAGCCGGCGCGGGATACCGTCCGGCCCGGCCATCGGCGCGCACGCCGACAGCGCGAGGGCGAGCATGAGCAGCAGGGCCCGCACCGCCATCAGAGCGACCCCATCATGAACAGATCGAGCTCCTCGTCCTTGGCCCGCAGCCGCGAGATGAGGAAGCGCAGGAGGTTGAGGTAGATCACCTTGCCGACCCGGGCGTCGCCCTCCGCGATGCCGCGGAACTCCTCGCGCGAGAGGAAGAAGAGCTTGGCCTCCGTCATGGAGCGCGCCGCCGCGGAGGTCGAGTGCTCGTCGATCAGGGAGTACTCCCCGAGGCAGCGGCCGGGGCCGAGCGTGTTGAGGTGCACCTCGGTCGGCCGCCGTATCCGCGCGCCCGCGCCGTCGGGGAGGAAGATCTCGACGAGGCCTTCGAGCACCACGTAGAGGCCGGGCCCGCGCGTGCCCTCCGCGAGCACCGGCTCGCCGGACTCCATCTCCACCAGGAGCCCGCGGGTGCTGATGTGATCGAGCGCGGCGGTCGGCAGCGACTCGAATACCACCGAGCTCGCGAGAATGTGCCGATACCCTTCCTTGCCGGCGATCTCCATCGGGGGCCCATTCTAGAACAGAACGGGTCGGCGCGCAGGGGCGCGACGCGGCGCCCGCCGCCGCGTCCGTGTGGTACCGTACGCGCGTGAGCGAGAGCGCGCCGTCCGCGGGCCGCACCACCGTGACGCTCGGCACCGCCACTCCCGGCGGCGGCTTCCCGGTCTACGGCCAGGCGGTGGCCGACACCATCAACGAGGTGGACGCGACGCTCGACGTGCGCCCGCGCAACACCAAGGGCTCGACCGAGAACGTGCCGCTGCTGGAGGCGGGCTCGCTCGACCTGGCCCTGGTGCAGGGCGAGGTGGTCCACGAGGCGCTCACCGGCGTCGGCCGCGCGCCGGCGGACCTGCGCGTCCTCGCCGCGATGTACTCCACCCCCGGCATGTTCGTGGTGCGGGCCGACGCGCCCTACCGGTCGATCGACGATCTCAAGGGGCGCCCGGTCGCGTTCGGGGCGCGCGGATCGGGGCTCATCATCCTCGCGCGCTACGTGCTGGACGGCCTCGGGCTCGACCGTGATCGCGACTTCCAGGCCGTGCTCCTCGACGCGGCGGGCGATGGGCCCGCCATGGTCATGGACGGGCGGGCCGCCGCGCTGTGGGGCGGCGGCATCGGCTGGCCGGGCTTCACCGCGGTGGCGCGGGGGCCGGCGGGCGCCCGCTTCCTGGTGCCGGATCTCGACGGCATCCAGCGGATCCAGCGCAAGCACCCGTTCCTCAAGCTGATGCTGGTGCCGGCCGGCTCCTATCCGGGTCAGACCGCCGAGCTGCACTCGGTGGGCTCGTGGAGCTTCATCATGGCGCGGCCGACCCTCGCCGACGAGGTGGCGTATCGCCTCGCCCGCGCGCTGCACCGGGGCGAGGCCGCGCTCGGCGCCCGCCTGGCCCAGGCGCGCGAGACCACCGCGGCCAACACGGTGGCCGCGGTCGCGCGGCCGGAGCTGCTGCACCCGGGCGTCCGCCGGTACCTGGTGGAGGCCGGGCTCCTGGCCCGGTAGAGGCGACCCGGTAAGTCCGACGCGCGGACGGGCGCGACTCCACGCATCCGCGTGGAGTTTCGTGATGGCGTGACCGGAATGGAACTTGCTCGGAGGCGATCCTCGACACGCATGGCCGACTCGAAGACCCGGATCCGCGAAGGCCTGCCGCACCCGCTCGGCGCCACCTGGGACGGGCTCGGCGTCAACTTCGCGCTCTTCTCCGCGTACGCGACCAAGGTGGAGCTCTGCCTCTTCGACGCCACCGGCCGGCGGGAGATCGAGCGGATCGAGCTGCCCGAGTACACCGACGAGGTGTGGCACGGCTACCTGCGTGACCTCCCGGCGGGGGCGGTCTACGGCTATCGCGTCCACGGGCCGTACGAGCCGGACGCCGGACACCGCTTCAACCCGAACAAGCTCCTCCTCGATCCCTACGCCAAGGGCCACCTGGGCAAGCTCGAGTGGCGGCCGGAGATCTTCGGCTACACCATCGGCCACCAGGACGAGGACCTCTCCTTCGACGAGCGGGACAGCGCCCCGTTCGTGCCGAAGTGCCGGGTGATCGACCCCGCGTTCACGTGGACGCGCGACCGGCGGCCCGGCACGCCGTGGGAGCGCACCGTCATCTACGAGGCCCACGTCAAGGGCCTGACCAAGCGCCACCCGCTCGTGCCGGAGGCGCTCCGCGGCACCTACGCGGGGCTCGCCTGGTGGGACGTCCTCGAGCACCTCAAGGACCTGGGCGTCACCGCGATCGAGCTGCTGCCGATCCACGCCTTCGTCGACGACGGCTACCTGCTCGACAAGAAGCTCACCAACTACTGGGGCTACAACACCATCGGCTTCTTCGCCCCCGAGCCCCGCTACTTCGCCAACGGCGACGCGTCCGAGTTCAAGCAGATGGTGGCGCACCTGCACGACGCGGGGCTCGAGATCATCCTCGACGTGGTCTACAACCACACCGCGGAGGGCAACGAGCGCGGGCCGACGCTGTCGTTCAAGGGCATCGATAATGCGTCGTACTACCGCCTGCTGACCCGACGCGAGCCACGCCACTACATCAACGACACCGGCACCGGCAACACCGTGAACCTGAGCCATCCGCGCGTGCTCCAGATGGTGACCGACAGCCTGCGCTACTGGGTCACCGAGATGCACGTCGACGGCTTCCGCTTCGACCTCGCGACCATCCTGGGCCGGGAGCCCTACGGCTTCGACCAGGGCGGGGGCTTCCTCGACTCGTGCCGGCAGGATCCGGTGCTCAACCAGGTGAAGCTGATCGCGGAGCCGTGGGACCTGGGCCCGGGCGGCTACCAGGTCGGGGCGTTCCCGCCCGGCTGGGCCGAGTGGAACGACCGCTTCCGCGACACGGTGCGCGCCTACTGGCGGGGCGACGACGGCAAGGTGGGCGACCTCGCCTCGCGGCTCGCCGGCTCGTCGGATCTGTTCAACGAGCGCGGGCGGAAGCCGTGGGCGAGCGTGAACTTCGTCACCGCCCACGACGGCTTCACCCTCAACGACCTCGTCTCCTACAACGACAAGCACAACGAGGCCAACGGGGAGGACAACCGCGACGGCAGCTCGAACAACCTCTCGTTCAACCACGGGGCGGAGGGGCCGACCGACGACCCGGCGATCCGCGCGCTGCGCGAGCGGCAGAAGCGCAACATGCTGGCCACCCTGATCCTGTCGCGCGGCACCCCGATGATGCTGGCCGGCGACGAGTTCGGCCACACCCAGCGCGGCAACAACAACGCCTACTGCCAGGACAACGAGATCAGCTGGCTCGAGTGGCCCGAGATCGGCGACGAGGGGCGCGCCCTCATCGCCTTCGTGCGCAAGCTCACCTTCCTGCGCCACGCCTTCCCGATCCTGCGGCGCGGGCGCTTCCTCACCGCCCAGTGGAACGAGGAGCTGCAGGTCAAGGACGTCACGTGGATCAACGCGGACGGCTCCGAGATGGGCCGGCCGCAGTGGGACGACCCGCACATGCGCTGCTTCGGCATGCTGCTCGACGGGCGCGGGCAGGAGAGCGGGATCAAGCGACAGGCGGGGGACGCGAGCCTGCTGCTGGTCATGAACGCGTACCACGACGTGGTGAAGTTCACCCTGCCCGCGCTCGTGGGGGGCTCGCGCTGGCTCTGCATGCTCGACACCAACCAGCCGGAGCGCTCGGACTCGCCCGCCTTCGACGTGGGCCAGACCTACGACGTGACCGCGCGCTCCTTCCTGCTCTTCGCCGGCCTCACCACGGGCAACCCCGGCCGCGCCGTCCAGCGCATCGCCCTCGAGTTCGCCGCCCGCACCTCGCGCGACTAGCTCGGGGTCAGGTCTTACATTCCGACATTTTTCCGCAAGCGGCCAAGTCCGCCGAACGCACGAAAATGTCGGAATGTAAGACCTGACCCCATCAGAGGAACGGGCGGAGGTCGATGCGGCGGCCGGTGTGGGCCGAGAGGTAGGCGCCGTAGATGACCGCGGTGACGTCGCGGGCGAGCGGGCCGCCCGAGAGGGGCTCGCGCCCGAGGGCCACGCACTCCACGAAGTCCTGCATCTCCTGCGGGTAGCCGGTGGTCCACTCCTCGTCGGGCTGGGGCGCGGTCCAGCCCGCCTTGGTCTCGATCTTCTCCACGATGTACTCGTCGCCGAACACGGAGGCGTCCGGCGCGTAGGCCTGCACCACGTCGTTGGGGTTGATGTTGCAGAGCACCACCGCCTTGGCCCCGTAGATCGTCATCGAGTTGCGGATGCCGCCCAGCACGGTGTCGGCGGCCGAGATCTGGGCCACCGTGCCGTCGTCGAAGGTGATCAGCATCGTGCCCCAGTCCTCCACGTCCGCTCCCTCGACGACGTTGAGGTAGCGCGGCGTCGAGGCCCGGAACGTGGCGGTCTCGGTGAGCTGGGCCACCTCGGCCATCACCGACACCGGCCGCACCGGCGCGCCCCGCAGCCGCCGGCCCTCGTCGGCCTTCAGGTAGAGCGCGCCGCCGAGCGGGTGGCAGGCCTTGCCGATCAGCGAGCCGCCGCCGCCGGTGGCCCAGCGCTTGTTGACCGGGGCGTGCGTGCCGGAGTGGCTCTCCTCGCCGATCATGCGCAAGATCGGCCCGCCGGAGGCCGCGAGCAGCCGCCGCGCCTTCTGGATGGGCGGCGCGTACACCCAGTTCTCCGCGTAGCAGAGCCGCACCCCCGCCGCGGCGACGGCGGCCAGCACCTGGTCGGCGGTGGCCAGCGCGCTCCGCAGCATCTCGTCGCGCGACGTGGTCGGCGGGCCGAAGAACCCGGTGAGCGGCTTCTCCACGATCACGTGCTTGCCCGCGCGCGCGGCCTCGATCGCCATCGCCGCGTGGTGGTGCGACGGCGCGCAGAGATCGACCACGTCGACCTCGGGATCGGCCAGCACCGCGCGGAAGTCGGCCACCGCGCGCGCCACCCCGAACTGCCGCGCGTAGGCCTGCGCGCGCTCGGGGCGCGTGGCGGTGACGCACGCCAGCTCGACGTCCACCCCGTGCACGTGACGGTACGCAAGGCCGTGGATGTGGGCGACGAAGCCCGCCCCCACGATGCCCACCCGGACTCTCGGCCGTGTCGCCATCGCGATCTCTCTCCTCCCGGCGCTCAGCGCGCCCGCAGTCGCCACCAACCGAGCAGCGCCGCGACCCCGGCCAGCCCGATCGGTCCCGTTGGTCATCAGCGCGCGCTGGACGCCCCATCGCTCGGACATCGCCCCGACCATGAACGCGCCGATCGGAAACACCCCGCCCCAGATCAGCGTGTAGATGCTCATCACCCGCCCGCGCAGCGCGTCCGGGGCCGAGAGCTGCATCGTGGTGTTGCAGGACACGACCGAGATGATGCCGAAGAATCCGGTGATGAAGAGCACCGCCACCGCGGGCCAGAACGCGCGCACCAGCGCGAGCCCGATGAGCCCGCAGCAGGCCAGCGCGGCCGCCGCGAACATCAGCGCGCGCGGCGGCCGCCGGGTCCCGAGGGTGCCCAGGGTGAGCGCCCCGCTCACCGCCCCCACCCCGAGCGCGGCCATGAGGAAGCCGAAGCCCTCCGCGCCCAGGCCGAGCATGGTACGCACCACCAGGGGGACGTAGACCGTGAAGTTGAACACGCAGAGGCTCACCATGAACGTGAGGCCGAGCGCCAGCAGCATCTCGGGCGTGCGCCTCACGTAGCGGATGCCCGATCAGGATCTCCTGGGCCACGCCCTGGCCGGAGCGCGGCTGCGGGAGCCCGCGGGCCCGCAGGGTGAGCATGATGGCGATCGAAATGGCGAAGCCGATCGCGTTGAGCGCGAAGGCGGGCGCGATCCCGTACTGGCCGATGATCAGGCCTCCGATGCTCGGCCCCACGATGCGGGCCGAGTTGAAGCACGCCGAGTTGAGCGAGATCGCGCTGCCCACGTCGGCCCGCCCGACCATCTCGGCCACGAAGGACTGGCGGGCCGGCCCGTCGAGCACGTTGGCGAGCCCGACCCCGGTGGCGAGCACCGCCACGTGCCAGTACTCGACGTGGCCTCCGTAGACCAGCGCGCCCAGCAAGAGGGCCTGCCCACCCAGCACGGTCTGGGTCACGAGCAGAAGCCGCCGCTTGCGCACCCGGTCGGCGACCGCGCCCGACACGATCGAGAAGAGGAGGATCGGCGCGAACTGGAGCGTGCCGATCAGGCCGAGCTTCAGCGGGGAGGACGTGAGCTGCAGCACGAGCCACGACTGGGCCACCGTCTGCATCCACGAGCCGACCTGGGCCACGAACTGCGCCGCGAAGAACCGCCGGAAATCGGCGTGGCGGAACGCCCGCAGGCCGGTGGGGAGGGCCATCGGCGGCCGCTCAGCCGCCGGCCACGCCCTGGGTGTTGACGAAGATCGAGTAGAGCGACTGGCTCGCGGCCAGGAAGAGCCGGTTGCGCCGCAGGCCGCCGAAGCACAGGTTGGCGCAGCGCTCGGGGAGCAGGATGCGGCCGAGGACGCGGCCGTCGGGATTGTAGACCGCGACGCCGTCGAGGCCCTCGCCCCCGCCCCAGCCGCACCAGAGGTTGCCGTCGGTGTCGCAGCGCATGCCGTCCGGGATGCCCGCCCCCGCGTCGATGAAGACGCGGCCGTTGGCGAGCGCGGTGCCGTTGCCGACCACGTCGTACACGCGGATCTCGCGCGGCATCGCCCCCGACACCACCACGTAGAGCCGGCTCTCGTCGGGCGAGAAGCAGAGGCCGTTGGGCCGCGGGATGTCGCCGGCGACCACGGTGGCCTGGCCGGTCTTCGGATCGAAGCGGTAGACGTTGGTGGGCAGCTCGACCGGCGCCACGTGTCCCTCGTAGTTGCCGAGGATGCCGAACGGCGGATCGGTGAACCACACGCTGTCGTCGGACTTCACCACCACGTCGTTGGGCGAGTTGAGCGGCTTGCCCTCGAAGCGGTCCATCAGACACCGTGACCGTCCCGTCGTACTCGGTGCGGGTCACCCGCCGGCTGTCGTGCTCGCAGGTGACGAGCCGGCCCTGGCGGTCGCGGGTGTTGCCGTTCGAGTGGTTCGACGGCTTGCGGAAGACGCCGACGACTCCCGTCTCCTCGTCCCACCGCATGATCCGGTTGTTGGGGATGTCGCTCCACAGCACGTAGCGCCCGTCCCCGAACCACACCGGGCCCTCGGCCCAGCGGAACCCGGTGGCGAGCCGCTCCACCGCCGCGTTGAAGATGCGGTACTTGGTGAAGCTCTCGTCGAGGATCTGGAACGCGGGATCGGGATAGCGCACCGGCGTGGTCGTCATGGCTTCCGGATGGTCGCCACTACCG